>NZ_FOYE01000002.1:0-849343 GCF_900115915.1 Pseudomonas sp. NFIX49
CTGACGGTGACCGGCCTGACGACTGCGCCCCAGAGCTTCACCGCCAAGGCGTTGTATGCGCCGGGGGCGACCTCGGCCGCGCGGACCTTCAGTGTGGTCATTAAAGCAGCATTCCTAGAAGTCCGTTTAGGCAACCGAAATCCCAACGGGCAGTTGTTAAGTTCAGGTGCCAGGATTTCGTCAACTACAACTATTACTTTTTATTTAAAGGACGTTCCTACTAGTCATAAATATTCTCGGATATGGAGTTCATGGTTTCCCGATGGTAGCAACAATACTGATATTGAGATTAAAGATCGGAACTTGGGGGATCCTCCGGCTAGTCCTCACAGTAGGGGCGTCCCGAGCAATGGCAATCCTTCGTACTACTGGGCTGATACCTCGGACAAATTTAGTGACGATGGCCCTGCTCCAGAGTTTGTTTATGGTGGAGAGTTTGTTATCTACTGGATTTAGAACAAAGAGTAAAAGTAAAGGGAAAAGGGATAGAAATGGGGACGCATTTATTTTCCTGTCCCCCTGAAAAGCCGCCCTCCCTTCAACCGGGAGGGCGGCTTTTGTCGTTTCGGGTCAAGCCAAGGCACTTGTTGAATAGTGTTGAAGGTTATGTCCGCAAAGCCACGCAACCTTGCGCCATTGCCTACGCATCCGCCAGAATCCGCCGGCTTGTGCGCCTTGGGGGCGGGTTCTATTGTTTGGCGGTCGCTGACTTTTCAGTGATCGGGTTTAGCAGCTCGGCAATTCTCAGGGCACGCGGGTCTCGCTATTACGTTATGGCGGCTTTGCGTGGGGCACTTCGGTGCGCCGGGATCCTTGAGCCTGGTCTGCTAACCCGCGTACAGCCGCCACCTCCTCGTTTAGCAGCGATGGTTGACGGCTCCATTTCTCAAGGAGCTTTACCATGATCAAACCAACGCCAAACCCGCCCGAAGTCGATTCGACTTCCCCCTACGAAACCCTCGACTCCAAGAAATTCCACGAAGCCGCCGAGCGCGCCCTCGATCATTACCTCAATCCCCTCCTCCCCCGAAAACCGCTGCTCAAACCCAACACCCGCTACCTCATCGCCCCCGGCATCGACAGCGAAGAACTGCTGGCCGACGCCTGCGAAACCCTGACCTCGGCCAAGGTCATGGCCAATGACTTCGCCGGGCTGGTGGACGGCTCGCAGCGGCATGTGCTTTTGGGGATTGCGCAGTTGATCATGCTGGGGGAACTGGCGGTGAATCGGGTGCTGGATAATCTGGAGTTGAAGGCTGAGGCGTCCGCTGTAGCCTGAGCAAAGAAAAACCCGCCGCCTGATCGTTCCCACGCTCTGCGTGGGAATGCAGCCCGGGACGCTCCGCGTCCCAAAGAGCGGACGCAGAGCGTCCATTGAGGCATTCCCACGCGGACGGTTCGACGCCTCGACGTGGGAACGATCAAGTGTTTCGAGGTGGGGGCGATCGACGCGCAAAAAAACCCGCCGTCCCGTTTGATCGGGGCGGCGGGTTTTGTCGTTTCAGCGTTCAGATCAAACCGTATCCACCTTCAACGAATGATCATTGAGCATGCCGTTGATGATGGTCGCCGTGTCGTGCCCGCTGGCAATCAGACCACCCGCCCCCGGTGTCACCCCGTAGTGGCTGGCCAGGTTGACGCCGGCCAGGTCGATGGTCTGGTTCGGCGTGGCGCCGGCCATGGCGCTGACGTCGATGCTGGTCATGAGCGAGGCGCCGCTGCCGGTGACGGTGAAGTGCAGGTAGTCATCCAGTGACGCCGACGTGCCGTTTTCACCTTGCAGCAGTTGCGACAGGTCGAGCTTGTCGGTGCCGGGGGTGAAGTCGGTGACGAGGTCGTGACCGCTGTTGCCCTTGAGCCACTGGAAGGTGTCAGCGCCCGGCCCGCCGGTGAGGGTGTTGTTGCCCATCCCGCCGATCAGCAGGTCATCGCCCCCGCCGCCATTGAGGATGTCGTTGCCCAGGCCGCCGTTGATCACGTTGTTATTGTTGTCGCCGGTGAGGGTGTCGTTGAAGTTCGAGCCGACGAGGTTTTCGATGCCGGTCAGGGTGTCCGTCCCGGCGCCAAGGGTGTTTTGCGCACCGAGCAGGCCGAGGTTGACCGTCACTCCAGCGGTCGCGTGGGCGTAGCTGGCGGTGTCGATGCCAGTGCCACCGTCGAGCAGGTCGTTGCCCGGGCCGCTGTAGAGCAAGTCGTTGCCAGCGCCGCCGTGCAGTTCGTTGTTGCCGGAGCCTGCGGTCAGCACGTCGTTGCCGTCGCCGGCGTTGATGATGTTGTCGCCGGTGCCGGCCACCAGTACGTCATCGCCCGAGGTGCCGGTGAGGGTGTGGCCGTCCTGATAGCTGATGGTCACGTTCGCCGTGTCGCTGCCGCCGTGGTTGTCGTTGGCGGTGTAGGTGCCGTGGTAGTCCGGGGTGATGTCGTGGGCCCCGGCGTAGTTGAGGGTCATGGTCAGCTGGTAGTTTTCCGCCGCGTTGACGTTGTTGCCCGTGGTGTTGCTGATGTTGGTGATGTGGATCTGGTAGACGCCGTCGGACGTCGCTGTCAGGGTCTGGCCGTCCGCGAGGGCGATGTACGCGCCGCCGTTGATCGAGTACTCCATGGTGATGTGACCGGCCGCCAGGTTGTGGTCCAGGTTGAGGGTTTCGCCCTGGCGCAGGTTGACGGTGATGCGGTCTTCATCGTTGGCGTTGGTGTTGGTCACCGCACCGAGGTAACCGCTGACCACCAGCACGGCGGTCATGGTCGCGGCGTTGGCGCTGAACGAATTACGCACGTTGGCCAGGTTCTGGTTGGCGGCGGTGTTGGCGTTGGTGCCGGTGAAGCTGATCGCGCCGGTGCCGGTGAAGTCTGCCGATCTGGAGATCCAGCCGGTGTTGAACGAGGTCGGCGTGGCGTTGAGGGTGTCGCCGTTCGGGTCGGTGTCGTTGGCCAGCAACAGTTCGCCCGGCACCACGATGTTGCCCGACAGCACGTTGGTGATGATGTGGTCGTCCGCCGCCACCGGAGGCGCGTTGGGGATCACTTTCACGGTAAGGGTCGAACTGGCGAGGTCGCCATCGTTGTCGCTGAGGGTGAAGCCAATGTTCTCGGTGATCACCACAGCGGTGGTTTTCTGCGAGGTGTAGCTGTAGTCACCGGTGTCGAGGTTGACCACCAGGGTGCCGCTATTGTTGGTGGCGATACTCAGAGTGTTGTTCACCGTGTTGAACGTGCCGTGGTTGGCGCCACCGCTGGCGACCAGTGAACCCTGGCCGCCGTTGGCTTTCGGGTCATAGGTGTAGGTGGTGCCGTCGACCACGATGGATTTGATGAACCCGCCATCGGCGCCGAACGTACCGCCCTCGCCGATCATCGAACCGGTGACCGGCGCGCCCTCTACGGTGCCGGACAGCACCGAATTGAGTTGATTAAGGTCGGTGACCACCACCGCGTTGGTGTTGGTGTGCGTGATGCCGTCATACGCCAGCGGATCGAGGTTGGCGTTGCTCACGCCGCTGCCCAGGCCGATCGCGTAGTTCTTGATGTTGTTGGCATCGAGGAACGCCTTGAGCGTCGCTTCGTCGGCGGTGCCGATGTCACCCTCGTTGGGTTTGCCGTCGGAGAAGAAGTAGCCGACGTTTTGCGCCCCGGTGAGTTTGCCCGAGGTGTTGAACGCGTTGTACATGGTCGCCACGGCCGCATCGTAGTTGGTGCCGCCGCCCGCGCTGAGCCCGGCCAGAAGGGTCTTGGCCGTCGCGACATCGACCCACACCGAAGTGCGGTCGGTGGCGTTGCTGCTGAAGGTGACGAGCTGCACTTTCACATCGCCCAGATCGTCGTACTTGTCGAGCAAGGCACCGATCGCCTGCTTGGCCAGCTCCAGCCGCGACAGGCCCGGCACGCCAGAGGCGTCGGCCATGCTGCCGGAGATGTCGAGGACGATGAGGATGTTGGAGTCAATCTCCACCGCCGCCACCGAACGATCCGACGCTACCGCTTTTGGCACGTCGTCGACGATGTTGACCACGATGGTGCTGGTGGTGCTGTTGCCCAGCGCATCGGTGGCTTTGTAGGTAAAGCTTTCGCTCAGGGTGTTCGGTCCGTCGTTGGCGTTCGGCGTGGTTTTCGGCGCCGAGGTCAGGGTGTAGGTGTAGGTGCCGTCGGCGTTGAGCTGGATCTGCCCGTAAGTGCCGGTGGCGCTGCCGACGAGGGTGTAGGTGATCGCCCCGCTGCCGCCGCTGACCGAACCGACCAGCGTGCCGGTCGCGGTTTCGCCGGTGTTGCTTGGGGCGCTGCCGGTGACCGTGCCGGGGGCCAGGTCTTGCCCGTCCTTGGTCAGGTCGAGGGCTTTTTCGTAGACGGTCACGTCCTGATCGGTCGAGGCCACGAGTTTGCTGTCGGCGACGTTGACGGTGATGGTGGTGGTGCTTTCGTCGCCGTCACTGTCGCGGATGGTGTAGGTGAAGGTGTCGGTGGCGCCCGGCGGGCTCACCGAGTTCGGGTTGCTGTGATAGACCGCGTTGCCGGCCGCATCGAGGGTCAGGTAACCGTAGTTGCCGTTGATGTTGCTGTTGAGGCCGCCGATGGCCGAGGTCGCGGTGTTGCCGCCGGCGCGCACGCCGACCACGATCGCCGCGCCATCTGCGCCGCTGATGTCATTGCCCAGCACGCTGATGTTGACCGTGCCGCCCTCCGCCACCGAGCCGGTGTCGGGTTTGGCAGTCGGCAGGTCGTCGATGATGTTGACGTTGATCTGCCCGGTCGCAGTGCTGCCGTCGGTGTCGGTCGCCACCACGTTGAAGTTCTCGGTGATGCTGTTGGCGCCGTTGGCGTTCGGGT
This sequence comes from Pseudomonas sp. NFIX49, assembly GCF_900115915.1. Taxonomy (NCBI): domain Bacteria; kingdom Pseudomonadati; phylum Pseudomonadota; class Gammaproteobacteria; order Pseudomonadales; family Pseudomonadaceae; genus Pseudomonas; species Pseudomonas sp. NFIX49. Next base: position 4,822 of record NZ_FOYE01000002.1, read on the forward strand.
GGGTTTCGTTATCCACCAGGGTGTAGCTGTAACTCACCACGCCGGTGGTCGGGTTGTAACCGGTGATGGTCAGCGTGCTGCCCAGCGGGGTGACGGTCGATTGCGGGAAGCCGGCGGCCACGCCGTTGGTCATCACGGCGATGCCGCCCACGGTCAGGGTTTGCAGACCGTCGAGCGCGGTGACGGTGAAGGTGCCGCTCTGGGTCAGCGCCGGGGTGTCGGGACTGGTGCCGTCGCTGAGGTTTTTCTCGTAAACGGTCAGCTCGCCGCCATACACGTCGAGACCGTTGAGGACCACCGGATCGTCGTTATTGTGAATGTTCAGCACCAGGTTGGCGGTGCTGGTGTCGCCATCGGCATCGGTCAGGGTGTAGGTGAAGGTCTCGGTGCCGTTGCCACCGCCGTGCAGATTCTTGAAGTCTGCATCGTTGGTGTTCAGCGTGTAGGTGTAGGTGCCGTTGGCATTGAGCACCAGGGTGCCGTAAGTGCCGGTGAAGGTGCCGGGGGTGATCGGGCCGGCATTCGGACCGGTTGCCACCACGTCGGCGCCCTGCACGTCGTTGGTCAGCACGTTGCCGTTGAGGGTCAACTGGGTTTCCGACGCGGTGCTGGCGTTGCTGTCGTTGATCGCCTTCGGCACGTCATCGACGATGCTGACCACGAGGGTGCTGGTGACGACGTTGCCCAGCGAATCGGTGGCCTGGTAGGTGAAGGTTTCGGTCAGGGTGTTGGCGCCGTCGTCGGCGTGCGGGGTGGTGCTGGCCGGTGAGGTCAGGGTGTAGGTGTACGTGCCGTTGGGGTTGAGCACGATCTGCCCGTAGTTGCCGGTGGCGCTGCCGACCAGCGCATAGCTGATCGCACCGACCGCGCCGGTGACCGAGCCGACCAGCGTGCCGGACGCGGTTTCCCCGGTGCTGGTCGGATCGCTGCCGGTGACCGTGCCAGGAGCCAGATCCTGGCCGTCCTTGGTCAGATCGAGGGCTTTTTCGTAGACGGTGACGTCGGTGTCGCTGACCGCGCACAGTTTGCTGTTGTAGACGTCGATGGTAATGGTGGTGGTGCTTTCGTCACCGTCGGAATCGCGCACGGTGTAGGTGAACACATCCACCGCGCCGGGGCCGCTGACGGCATTCGGGTTGCTGTGATAGACCGCGTTGCCGTTGGCGTCGAGGGTCAGGTAGCCGTAGGTGCCGTTGATGTTGCTGTTGAGGCCGCCGATGGCAGAGGTCGAGGTGTCGGAACCGGCGCGCACGCCCACTACTGCGCCACTGGCTGCCGGGCCGTCGGCGCCGCCGATGTCGTTGTCCAGCACGTTGCCGCTGACGGTGCCGCCCTCCTGCACCGACGTCGCGTCGGGTTTGGCGGTCGGCAGGTCGTCGATGATGTTGACGTTGATTTGCCCGGTGGCGGTGCTGCCGTCGGTGTCCGTCGCCACCACGTTGAAGTTCTCGGTGATGCTGTTGGCGCCGTTGGCGGTCGGATGGGTTTCGTTATCCACCAGGGTGTAGCTGTAGCTGACAACGCCCGTGGCCGGGTTGTAACCGGTGATGGTCAGCGTGCTGCCCAGCGGAGTGACGGTTGATTGCGGAAAGCCGGCCGCGACGCCATTGGTGATCACGGCAATGCCACCCACGGTCAGGGTTTGCAGACCGTCGAGGGCGGTGACGGTGAAGGTGCCGCTCTGGGTCAGCGCCGGGGTGTTGGGGCTGGTGCCGTCGCTGAGGTTTTTTTCGTAGACGGTGAGTTCGCCGCCGTTAACGTCGAGGCCGTTGAGGTACACCTGATCGTCGTTGTTGTGGATGTTCAACACGAGGTTGGCGGTGCTGGTGTCGCCGTCGGCATCGGTGATGGTGTAGGTGAAGGTTTCAGTGCCGTTGCCGCCGCCGTGCAGGTTTTTGAAATCCGCATCGTTGGTGTTCAGCGTGTAGGTGTAAGTGCCGTTGGCGTTCAATACCAGGGTGCCGTAAGTCCCGGTGAAGGTGCCGGCGGTGATCGGGCCGGCATTCGGGCCGGTTGGTACACGGTCAGCACCTTGCACGTCGTTGGTCAGGACGTTGCCGCTCAAGGTGAGGTTGGTTTCCGACGCGGTGCCGGCGTTGCTGTCGTCCACGCCTTTTGGCAGGTCGTCGACGATGTTCACGTCCAGTGTCGCGTTGGCGGTGGTGCCGTTGTCATCGACCACGGTCACGGCGAATTGCTCGTTGAGCACATTCGCGCCGTTGGCATTCGGGTGCGCTTCGTTGTCGACCAGGGTGTAGCTGTAGCTGACGACGCCGGTGGCGGCGTTGAAGCCGGTGATGGTCAGCGTGCTGCCCAGTGGCGTGGTCACCGATTGTGGGAAGCCAGCCGCCACGCCATTGGTGACTACGGCAATGCCGCCGATGGTCAGCGTGGTGACGCCATCCAGCGCGGTGATGGTGAAGGTGCCGCTTTGGGTCAGGGCTGGCGCATCGGGGCTGCTGCCGTCGCCGAGGTTTTTTTCGTAGACGGTGAGTTCACCGCCATTCACGTCGAGGCCGTTGATGATTACCGGGTCGTCGTTGTTGTGGATCTGCAGCACGAGGTTGGCGGTGCTGGTGTCGCCGTCAGCATCGGTGATGGTGTAGGTGAAGGTTTCAGTGCCGTTGCCGCCGCCGTGCAGCGCTTTGAAATCGGCGTCGCTGGTATTCAGCGTGTAGGTGTAAGTGCCGTTGGCGTTCAGCACCAACGTCCCGTAAGTCCCGGTGAAAGTGCCCGCCGTGATCGGGCCGGCGTTGTCGCCGACAGGCACGCGGTCGGCGCCCTGCACGTCGTTGGTCAGGACGTTACCGCTCAACGTGAGGTTGGTTTCCGAAGCGGTGCCGGCGTTGCTGTCGTCCACGCCTTTTGGCAGGTCATCGACGATGTTCACGTCCAGCGTGCCGTTGGCGGTGGTGCCGTTGTCATCGACCACGGTCACGGCGAATTGCTCGTTGAGCACATTCGCGCCGTTGGCATTCGGGTGCGCTTCGTTGTCGACCAGGGTGTAGCTGTAGCTGACGACGCCGGTGGCGGCGTTGAAACCGGTGATGGTCAGTGTGCTGCCCAGTGGCGTAGTCACCGATTGTGGGAAGCCTGCGGCTACACCGTTGGTGACCACGGCAATGCCACCGATGGTCAGCGTGGTGACGCCGTCCAGCGCGGTGATGGTGAAGGTGCCGGTCTGGGTCAGGGCTCCCGAATCCGGGGCGCTACCGTCGCCGAGGTTTTTCTCGTAAACGGTGAGTTCACCACCCTCGACGTTCAACCCGTTGATGACCACAGGATCGTCGTTGTTGTGGATCTGCAGCACGAGGTTGGCGGTGCTGGTGTCGCCGTCGGCATCGGTCAGGGTGTAAGTGAACGTCTCGGTGCCATTGCCACCGCCATGCAGATTCTTGAAGTCCGCATCACTGGTATTCAGCGTGTAGGTGTAGGTGCCGTTGGCATTCAGCACCAACGTGCCGTAAGTGCCGATGAAGGTCCCGGGGGTGATCGGGCCGGCGTTTTCGCCGACAGGTACGCGGTCGGCGCCCTGCACGTCGTTGGTCAGGACGTTGCCGGTCAGGGTCAGTTGGGTCTCTGATGCCGTGCCATTGTTGTCATCGAACGCTTTCGGCACGTCGTCGGTGATGTTGACGTCCAGCGTGCCGGTGGCGGTGTCGCCATTGCTGTCGCCGGCGATCACGGTGAATTGCTCGCTGAGGTTATTGGCACCGTCGCCCGCCGCGTGGGTTTCGTTGCCGTTGAGGGTGTAGCTGTAACTGACCGTGCCGGTGGCCGGGTTGTAGCCGGTGATGGTCAGGGTGTTGCCCAGTTGCGTGGTGATCGATTGCGGGAAACCGATCGGCACGCCTCCGACGATCACATTGATGCCGCCGATGCTCAGGCTGCTCAGACCGTCCGGCGCCGACACCGTGAAGCTGCCGGTCTGGGTCAGCGCGCCAGGGTTGGCGGCGGAACCGTCGGGCAGATTGGCTTCGTTGAGATTCAATTCGCCACCGGCAACAGACAGCCCGGTGAGTGTGACCGGATTGTTGACTGGCGGTGGTGGTGGAGCGATCGGCGCGGTGTCGTCACCGTTGTTGATCACCGCGTTGTGGCGTTCTTCGGGAAACTCGGGAATGCCATTGAAACCGGCGGTGGGGAAACCGATGACCGGATCGACCCGGCCCGCCACTTCAGTCAACAACACGAAACTGTGGCCGCCACCCAGCGCGCCCGGCGCACCACCGGTGGCTCCGGGGCCCGCCGCCGTCGCTTCGGCGGTTTGGGTCGGGTCATCGCCAGCGGCAATGGCTTTCTGGATCTGTTCGACGTCGGTCAGTTGCGACTCGCTCGGGGTCACCGCTTCCGGTGCATTGACGTGGGCCGCCTGATCGGCGAGCAACTGGCCGGTCATGGTCAGGCTGCTGTCGCGGCCGAGGGTCAGTTCCTGGCCGTTTTGCAGATGAACGGCAACCGCCCCCTGCGCCCCGGTGATCAATTGATCCCCTGCAAACAGCCGATCGCCTTCGACCAGTGCGCGACGAGAGCCGTCCGCCGACTGAGCGAAAACCTGACCAATGACTTTAGTGACGATCCCGATGAGCGTTGCCATGTGCATTCCTCCGCTGCCGACCACCGTCGGCGCTGGTTCGCGAAGCAGCCCATGGCTCAAGCGGGTTGTCGGGGCGACGCTCGCACCTCGACAGTTCGTTTCGCAGGTTGCGCAAATCCAGAAATGCCAGCGCCATCAGGCACTTGGAATCTCTGTTCACTGCAGCAGGCCCACTAGCGCTACGTAACGGTGGTGAATCACCCGAGTGACAAAAATCTGTCGCTCATCAGCCGCTACGCGTCCCTCCCCTTTAGCAGTACTTCGCCGTATGTCGCAAAGTGAGTGGAACTTTCCTCAAGCCTTTCTGTGCTCCCTAAAGCGCATAAAACAAAGGCTTTCGAGTGGAACAATGTGCTGGATTTGGCGAAGCGCATAAGTTTTTTTTGGCATAACCCTTATGAAAATTTTTTCTTAGCTACGCTTCAGGATGTTCTTAGCTCTGTTGTTACAGGCATGAAACGCTTTTTACTAAAAATATCGTCAATAAATTGGCGACAGCGAAACACCATCAGGACTCAGGGAGATGCACCCATGCGCGTACTAACCCCCCTCTGCAGCGCGGTTTTGCTGGCCATGGCTTGCACTTCTCAAGCCCAGGCCATGAACCTCACCGAGGCGATTCAGAGCACCATCGCCACCCACCCCGAACTGGCCTCGCGCGTGGATGCGCGCCTGTCGGCTGATGAACAGGTGAAGGTCGCCAAGGGCGGCTTCTATCCGTCGGTGGATCTGAACGCTGCTTACGGGCGCGGCTACAGCGACAACACCAACACCCGGGCCTTCGGTAACCACCACACCGAAATCCTCAATTACACCCAGTCCGAGCTGCGGCTGCGGCAGATGCTGTTCGACGGTTTCAACACCGCCAACGAAGTCGAGCGCACCAAGGGCGTTTCCAACTCGCGCGCCTATTACGCGCAAGGCACCGCCCAGGATCTGGCCCTGCGCACCATCGAGGTCTACCTTGAAGTGCTCAAGCGTCGCGAACTGGTGACCCTGGCCAAGAACAACCTGCAGGCGCACTTGCGGGTCAACGACCAGATCGGCCTGCGCACCGAGCGCGGGGTGGGCAGCACCGCCGACTCCGATCAATCGGTGGCCCGTAAGGCGCTGGCGCAGAACAACCTCGACACCGCCGAAGTCGATCTGGCGGATGCCGAGTCGAACTTCTACAGCGTGGTCGGGCGCATGCCGGATGAGCTGGAAACCCCGGCCTCGACCCGCGGCGAATTGCCCGCCACCTTGCCTGAAGCCCAACAGAGCATGGTCGAGAACAACCCGTACCTGAAATCTGCCCAGGCCGACGTGCAATCGGCCGAGAGCCAGTACGAAGTCGCCAAGTCGCCGTTCTATCCACGCTTCGACGCAGAAGCCGCCGTCGGCGCCAACAACAACGTGCAGGGTGACGAGGGCCACGACAACGAATGGCGGGTCGGTGTGGTGATGAACTACAACCTGTTCCGTGGCGGCAGCGACAAGGCGCGACTGGCCTCCGACGCGCACCAGATCAACCAGGCGATGGACATCCGCAACAACGCCCTGCGCCAGCTCAACGAGAACATTCACCTGGCCTGGAACGCCATGCTCAACGCCAGGAAACAGACCCCGACCGCCCGCGAATACGCCGAGACCACCAAGCGTGTGCGCGCTGCGTATCAGGATCAGTTCGGCCTCGGCCAGCGCACCCTGCTGGACGTGCTCGACAGTGAAAACGAGCTGTACAACGCCAACCGTCGTTACACCGAAATCCGCTACACCGAGGAATACTCGATGTACCGCGTGCTGGCGAACATGGGCCAGTTGTTGAGCAAGCAACGGGTGGTGCTGCCGGCCGATGCGATTGCCGCGACCGAGGTGAAAAACGAAGCGCGCTTGCCCGAGCTGAAATAACCACACTGCCGAAGGCTGTGTTTTTGATCGTTCCCACGCTCTGCGTGGGAATGCAGCCCGTGACGCTCCGCGTCACTGGACGCAGAGCGTCCCTAGAGGCATTCCCACGCAGAGCGTGGGAACGATCAGTACGGTTCGACGCTTCGACGTGGGAACGATCAACACAGGGTTGATGTGGATAGCCGAGCCAGTTCAACGGGAGCGATCAATATGACCAGCATGCAACCCGGTAACACCGGGATCGATCCGCGGCTGAGCTTCGATGACCCGTTGCTCGATGGTCTGTTGATCCTCTGCAAACTGCATGGCGCGACGGTCAGTCGCGCCAGCCTGAGCGCCGGGCTGCCCCTGGACAAACAACGCCTGAGCCTGGACCTGCTGCCCCGCGCCGCAGCCCGGGCCGGGTTGCAGGCGCGTTTGCTGCGCCGGGAACTCAAGGACATTTCACCGCTGAACCTGCCGGTGCTGTTGTTGCTGGGCAACGGTCGCACGGCAGTGCTGCGGCGTTTTAGCGAAGACGGCAAGGCGCTGATCCTACCCAGCGAAGCCGACGGCGGCGAGCAATGGGTCAGCCGTGAAGAGCTCACCGAACACTACAGCGGCCAGGCCTTGTTCGCCCGGCCACGGCATGAACTGGAAGACCTGCGTTCACCGCTGGTGCCACGGGTGCAGGCGTGGTTTCGCGACACCCTGAAGCTGTCGAAATGGCTGTACAGCGACGCAATCCTCGCCAGTTTCCTGATCAACCTGCTGGGCCTGATGGTGCCGCTGTTCGTCATGCAGACCTACGATCGCGTGGTGCCAAACCAGGCCACGTCGACCCTGTGGGTGCTGGCCATCGGGCTGCTGATCGGCACCGGTTTCGAACTGGTGCTGCGGGTGGTGCGCGCGCACCTGCTGGACACCGCCGGCAAGAAAACCGACGTGATCCTTTCTGCGACTTTATTCGAACGCATCACCGGCATGGCGATGAAGGCCCGGCCGGCGACCATCGGCGGCTTCGCCCAGAGCATTCATGATTTTCAGGGCCTGCGCGAATTTCTCACCGCCGTGACCCTGACCAGCCTGATCGACCTGCCCTTCGTGGTGTTGATGCTGGTGGTGATCGGCCTGCTCGGCGGCTGGCTGGTGGTGATTCCACTGCTGGCGTTTCCGATCACGATCGTGTTCGCGATGATCATTCAGGTCCGCCTGCGCGACACCGTGCAGAAAAGCCTGAGCCTCGGCGCCGAGCGTCAGGCGTTGCTGATCGAAACCCTCGGTGGCCTGGAAACCCTCAAGGCGTGCAGCGCCGAAAGCGAGCGCCAGCACAAATGGGAAAGCACCCACGGCGCCCTCACCCGCCTCGACAGCCACGCCCGTAATCTCTCGGCGCTGGCCACCAACGGCACGCTGTTCATCCAGCAGTTTTCGGGGATGGCGACAATTGTGGCCGGGGTTTACAGCATCATCGCCGGCAACCTCAGCGTCGGCGCGCTGGTGGCGACTTACATGCTCGGCAGCCGCGTGCTCGCGCCGCTGGGCCAGATCGCCGGGCTGATCACCCGCTACCAGCAAGCGCAACTGACCATGAAAAGCACCGACGCGCTGATGTCCCTGCCTCAGGAACGCGACGGCAAACAGCGGCCGCTGGAGCGCACGCAACTGCAAGGTGCGCTGGACGCCAACGCGGTGACCTTCCACTACAACGGTCAGAACGCCCCGGCCCTGAGCAACGTCAGTTTCAGCGTCAGACCCGGCGAACGGATCGGCATCATCGGCCGCAGCGGCTCGGGCAAAAGCACCCTGGCGCGACTGGTGATGGGCTTCTACGAACCGGACGAAGGCCAGTTGCTGCTCGACGGCCTCGACCTGCGGCAACTGGATGTCGCCGACCTGCGCCAGCAGATCGGCTACGTCGCCCATGACCTGCCGCTGCTGGCCGGCAGCCTGCGCGACAACCTGACCCTCGGCGCCCGCTACATCAGCGATTCACGGATGCTCGAAGTGGCCGAACTGACCGGCGTCACCGAGCTCGCCCGCCAGCACCCGCAAGGCTTCGACCGGCCTGTGGGCGAGCGCGGGCAATTGCTCTCCGGCGGCCAGCGCCAGGCAGTGTTGCTGGCGCGGGCGCTGTTGCTCGACCCGCCGATCATGCTGCTCGACGAACCCACCAGCGCCATGGACAACAGCAGCGAAGACGTCCTGCGCCAGAAGCTGCACGGCTGGGTGCAGGGCAAAACCTTGTTGCTGGTCACCCACCGCACTTCAATGCTGAGCCTGGTGGACCGGTTGCTGGTGCTGGACAACGGCCGGATCGTCGCCGACGGTCCGAAAGAAGCGGTCATCGATGCGTTGCGCAAGGGCCGGGTCGGCTCGGCAGCGGTCTAGGAGTTACCCCATGTCTGCTTCCTCACCTTCAAAACCCCGCGGTTATTTCGACAGCTTCGGTAAAAGCGCCGAAGCCGAATTCATGCCGGAAACCGCCGGTGCCTCGCTGCAGGATTCGCCACGCTGGTCGCGCATCACCGTGTGGCTGGCGGCGGCGCTGCTGATCAGTGCGCTGGTCTGGGCCAAGTTCGCGGTGTTGCAGGAAGTGACCATGGGCGAAGGCAAGGCGATTCCGTCGAGCAAGGTCCAGGTGATCCAGAACCTGGAGGGCGGGATCGTCACCGAGATCTTCGTGCGCGAAGGACAAATGGTCGACAAGGGCGACAAACTGCTGCGCCTGGACGACACGCGGTTTCTGTCGAACAAGGGTGAGAGCGAGGCCGATCGTTATGCCTTGACCGCGCAGGTCGAACGCTTGTCCGCCGAAGCAGAGGGCCGGCCGTTCAAGCTGTCGGACGAAGTGATCGCCAAGGCGCCGCAAGTGGCCGAGGACGAGCGTTCGCTGTATGAACAACGGCAGCGGCGGCTGGCCAGCGAACAGAGAACCCTCAGCGAACAACTGCGGCAGAAGACTCAGGAACTGGCGGAGTTTCGCTCGAAACAGGGGCAATACAGTTCGAGCCTGGCGCTGGTCAATCAGGAAATGAACATGTCCGAACCGCTGGTCAAGACCGGTGCCGTGTCGCCGGTGGAGATCTTGCGGCTCAAGCGCAGTGCCGTGGAAATCCGCGGTTCCCTGAACGCCACGACCCTGGCCATTCCCCGCGCCGAATCGGCCATCGCCGAGATCCGCAGCAAGATCGACGAATCGGAACAGACCTTCCGCTCCGAAGCGGCCAAGGAGCTCAACGAGAAACGCACCGACCTGTCGAAAATCACCGCGTCGAGCATCGCCATCGACGACCGCGTCAGCCGCACCACCGTGACCTCGCCGGTGCATGGGGTGATCAAGCAGATGAAGGTCAACACCATCGGCGGCGTGGTGCAGCCGGGCAGCGACATGGTGGAAATCGTGCCGTTGGAAGACAACCTGCTGATCGAAGCCAAGGTCCGCCCTCAGGACGTGGCGTTCCTGCATCCGGGCCAGAAAGCCATGGTCAAGTTCAGCGCCTACGACTACACGATCTACGGCGGGCTCAGCGCCAAGCTTGAGCTGATCGGCGCCGACACCATCACTGATGACAAGGGCAACAGCTTCTACCTGATTCAGGTGCGCACCGACAAAAACCATTTGGGCGGGGATGTGAAACCGTTGCTGATCATTCCGGGGATGGTCGCGACGGTGGACATCATTACCGGGGAGAAAAGCGTGCTGGATTACCTGCTGAAACCGGTGCTGAAAGCCCGGACCGAGGCGATGCGCGAGCGGTAGTGATTGATCGCTCTCACGTTGATCGTTCCCACGCTCTGCGTGGGAATGCATCCAGTGACGCTCTGCGTCACCGTCTCGAAGGGACGCGGAGCGTCCCGGGCGGCATTCCCACGCGGAGCGTGGGAACGATCAGGCGATCAGTATCCGTCCGATCAGCCTCCGTGATTCTTCTGGAAAGTCTCCTCCCCCATCGCCGCAATCTGCCCCTCGATCAGCGCCTCAAACGGCTTGAGCAACGGCTCGAAAGACGCCGGCGCTTCCAGCGTCTGCAACGCCTGAACAATCGCCTCGATCGTCGACAACGCTCCCGGCCCCGGTGCCTTGCGCAGTCGATACCGGGAAACCCCGCCTTCGGCCAGCGTCACCCGCGGCAACGCCGCCAGCAACGGATTGAGGTGCAACATCTTGCGCGCCTTGCGCCACGTGCCGTCCGGCACCACCAGCAACAGCGGTTCATCGCAAGCCGCGTAAGCCTGCATCGGCTGCGCATCCTCCGCCGGGAACAACAACCGTGCCCGATACCCCGGCCGATTCAGCAGCGCGGGCAAATCCTCGAATACCTCACCGACGATCAGCTCGGCATTGTTCAACCCGAGCGCCGCCAGCCGTGCGGTGTTGAGCGCGTGATTGACCTCGCTCGGGTGCTGCAACAGCAACACCCGGGTGCGGCTGTCGAGGCTGGGGATCAGCGGACACAGGCAATGGGTTTGTGGGCGCAGGCAGCGCGGGCATTGGGGTCTGGACATGTTCTTATGCCTGATTGAGCTGCGCTTTGAGCAGATCGCGGAAAGTCTGGATCAGCGGCTCGCGGCTGCGGCCACGGCGCATGATCATGGAAAACGGTGCCTGATAACCGAAGGTGGCCGGCAGCAGCACCCGCAGGTCGCCCTTGTCGGCCCAAGCCTGGGCGTAGTGCTCCGGCAGGTAACCGATGTAGGCGCCGGACAGCACCAGAATCAGCTGCGCCTCCATACTTTCCACGGTCGCGGCGCTGTGTTTGAAACCGTGGCGCGCCAGTTCGGCCTGGCTCCAGTAACCGCGCCCGACCATGCGTTGCTGGGTGATGACCTGCTCGGGAATCCGCCGTTCGTTGAACAGCGGGTGCCGGTTGCTGCAATACAGCCAGTGCTGCTCGCGATACAGCGGCATGTACACCAGACCGCTCATGCGCGTGGAAAACGCGCCAATGGCCAGATCGAGACGATTGTCCTGCACGCCGAGTTGCAGCTCATACGGGCTCATCACCGACAAATGCAGATGCACCGCCGGGTGTTCCTGGCTGTAGGCGCCGATGGCTTCGGCGAACGGCAAGGCCTTGTCGCTGACCGTGGAGTCGATCACCCCGAGGTTGAGCGTGCCGCGCAACTCGCCCTTGAGCGCCGCGGCGTATTGCTCGAAACCTTCAAGCTCCGCGAGCAGGCGCAGGGTTTCCTGATGGAACAGCTCGCCCTTGCTGGTCAGGCTGAAACCACCGCGCCCGCGATGGCACAGCACCAGACCCAGCGCGGCTTCGAGCTGACTCATGTAGGTGCTGATCGCCGAGGTCGACAGGTTGAGTTCCTGCTGCGCGTTGGCAAACCCCTGATGACGCACGACGCTGACGAAGATGCGCAAAAGTTTCAGGTCGGGTAAAGCGTTGGCCATGTCTACTCCAAGGATCGTTCCCCATAGATCGTTCCCACGCTCTGCGTGGGAATGCCGCCTTGGACGCTCTGCGTCCGCTTCACGGCTGTGACGCGGAGCGTCACGGGATGCATTCCCACGCCGAGCGTGGGAACGATCAGCGAGAAGTCTATCCATCTCCCTCGCATTAGTTTAGAAATTTCTGAACTAAGTATTTGCCCGTAGCGATTCTTCCGCCTCACTACATTTCGCAGAATCGGCCCACAGCGGTGCCCGTGACCTTGCGAATACGGCGTGCCGACATAAATAAAACAAAGACGATGAGGCCCTACCCGTGGACAAGATTCTTCACCAACCACTGGGCGGCAACGAAATGCCGCGCTTCGGCGGCATCGCCACCATGCTCCGACTCCCCCATGTACCGACCGCTGCCGGTCTGGACGCTGCCTTCGTTGGCGTGCCGCTGGACATCGGTACTTCGCTGCGCCCCGGCACCCGCTTCGGGCCGCGCGACATCCGCACCGAATCGGTGATGATCCGCCCGTACAACATGGCCACCGGCGCTGCGCCGTTCGACTCGCTGTCGGTTGCCGACATCGGTGACGTGGCGATCAACACCTTCAACCTGCTCGACGCCGTGCGCATCATCGAAGAAGCCTACGACAACATCCTCGAGCACAACGTGATCCCGATGACCCTGGGTGGCGACCACACCATCACCCTGCCAATCCTGCGTGCCATCCACAAAAAGCACGGCAAGGTCGGTCTGGTGCATATCGATGCCCACGCTGACGTCAACGATCACATGTTCGGCGAGAAAATCGCCCACGGTACGACCTTCCGTCGTGCGGTCGAAGAAGGTCTTCTGGACTGCGACCGCGTGGTGCAGATCGGTCTGCGGGCGCAGGGTTACACCGCCGACGACTTCAACTGGAGCCGCGATCAGGGCTTCCGCGTCGTTCAGGCCGAAGAGTGCTGGCACAAGTCGCTGGCGCCGCTGATGGCCGAAGTGCGCGAGAAAGTCGGTGGCGGCCCGGTGTACCTGAGCTTTGACATCGACGGCATCGACCCGGCCTGGGCGCCTGGCACCGGCACCCCGGAAATCGGTGGTCTGACGACCATTCAGGCGATTGAAATCGTTCGCGGCTGTCAGGGCCTCGACCTGATCGGCTGCGATCTGGTAGAAGTCTCGCCCGCTTATGACACCACCGGCAACACCTCGCTGCTGGCCGCCAACCTGCTGTACGAAATGCTCTGCGTACTGCCGGGCGTGGTCCACCGCTGAGGGTCGGGTCATGAACGAACGTGATCAGGTTCTGAAAGCGGCCGCCGCTCTGGTGTCCGCCTTCGCCCGCAACGATCGCGAAGCCTACTTCGGCGCGTTCAGCGCCGATGCGAGCTTTGTGTTCTACACCCTCGAACAGCCCCTGCTGTCGCGCGATGCCTATCAGGCGTTGTGGGACAACTGGCGCGCCGAGGATGGCTTCGAGGTGCTGTCCTGCACCTCGAGCAACGCCTTCGTCAGCCTGCAGGGTGACGTGGCGATTTTCATCCATGACGTGGCCACCGAGCTGCGCATGCAAGGGGAGCAACACTTCAGCCAGGAGCGCGAGACGATTGTTTTCAGAAAACAAGCGTCGAGCCTAGAACAACAAGGCCTTTGGCTGGCCTGTCACGAACATTTGTCCGCAATGCCGGAAGGGCTGCCATCCCCTTAGCCAAACAGGTGACGCCTCACACACGATGAGGCGCGCCTTTATGATCGGAGCAGATCATGAATAACAACAACAACGATCAAAGCCTTACGCAGATTGAAACCCACGGGGTCGAACAGATCCCGGACAACGAACGCACCGCCGGTCCCGTGGACTTGTTCCGCATGATCTTCGGCGGCGCGAATACCTTTGCCACCGCCGTGCTCGGCAGTTTCCCGGTGCTGTTCGGCCTGTCCTTTCAGGCGGGCGTCTGGGCGATTGTCTCGGGCGTGCTGCTTGGCTCGCTGATCCTTGCACCGATGGGCCTGTTCGGCCCGCTCAACGGCACCAACAATGCCGTGTCGTCCGGTGCGCACTTCGGCGTGCACGGGCGGATCGTCGGTTCGTTCCTGTCGCTGCTGACCGCCATCGCCTTCTTCTCGCTCTCGGTGTGGAGTTCGGGGGATGCGCTGATCGGTGGTGCAAAACGCCTGATCGGCCTGCCGGAAACCGACCTGACCCTGGGCCTGGCCTACGGTCTGTTCGCGATTCTGGTCCTGACCGTGTGCATCTACGGCTTCCGCTTCCTGCTGTGGGTGAACAAGGTCGCGGTGTGGAGCGCGAGCCTGCTGTTCCTGCTGGGCATCTTCGCTTTCGCCGGCCCGTTCGATTCGCACTACGCCGGCACCGTCAGCCTCGGCCAGCCGGGCTTCTGGGCCGCGTTCATCGGCGCCGCGCTGGTGGCCATGAGCAACCCGATTTCCTTCGGCGCGTTCCTCGGCGACTGGGCCCGCTACATCCCGCGTGAAACTTCGCGTCAGCGGATCATGGCGGCGGTGGTGCTCTCGCAGATCGCCACCTTCATCCCGTTCCTGTTCGGCCTGACCACCGCGACCATTGTGGCGATCCAGGCGCCGGACTACATCGCGGCCAACAACTACGTCGGCGGTCTGCTGGCGGTGTCACCGAGCTGGTTCTTCCTGCCGGTGTGCCTGATTGCGGTGATCGGCGGCATGTCCACCGGCACCACCTCGCTGTATGGCACCGGGCTGGACATGTCGAGCGTGTTCCCGCGTCTGCTTTCACGGGTCAAGGCGACGTTGCTGATCGGCGTGCTGTCGATTGCCTTCATCTTCATCGGGCGCTTTGCGGCGAATCTGGTGCAGAGCGTGTCGACCTTCGCCGTGCTGATCATCACCTGCACCACTCCGTGGATGGTGATCATGATCATCGGCCTGGTGGTGCGTCGCGGCTTCTATTGCCCGGACGACCTGCAAGTGTTCACTCGCGGTGAGCAAGGCGGGCGCTACTGGTTCAGCCACGGCTGGAACTGGCGCGGCCTGGGCGCGTGGATCCCGAGCGCGGCGGTCGGCCTGTGCTTCGTCAACCTGCCGGGGCAGTTCGTGGGTCCGCTGGGTGAGCTGGCCGGCGGCATCGACATCAGCCTGCTGGTGACCCTCGGGCTGGCCTCGGTGATGTACCTGATGCTGCTGAGCCTGTTCCCGGAGCCGGCGCTGGTCTACGGCCCGAAGGATCCCCGCAGCAAAGGCGCGCATGCGCCGGCTGAAGCGGCGCTGCGTCAGGCTGCCTGATCAACCTTGTGGGAGCGGGCTTGCTCCCACAAGGGCAGCCTCATAGAACCAATTTTGTTTCACCATAAAAAAGACAATCGGAGACACGCCATCATGGCTTTGGATTTATTCGTCGTCCTCATCTACGCCGCCGGCATGCTCTTGCTCGGCTACTTTGGCATGCGCAAGGCCAAGACCAACGAGGACTTCCTGGTCGCCGGGCGTAACCTAGGCCCGAGCCTGTACATGGGCACCATGGCTGCGACCGTTCTCGGCGGCGCGTCCACCGTCGGCACCGTGCGCCTGGGCTACGTGCACGGCATCTCCGGTTTCTGGCTGTGCGCGGCACTGGGTTGCGGCATCGTGGCGCTGAACCTGTTCCTCGCCAAGCCGCTGCTGAAACTGAAGATCTACACCGTTACCCAGGTGCTGGAAAAACGCTACAACCCGATGGCCCGCTCGGCGAGCGCGGCAATCATGCTGGCCTACGCGCTGATGATCGGCGTGACCTCGATCCTCGCCATCGGCACCGTGCTGCAAGTGCTGTTCGGGCTGCCGTTCTGGATCTCGGTACTGCTCGGCGGTGGCGTGGTGGTGATCTACTCGGCCATCGGCGGCATGTGGTCGCTGACCCTGACCGACATCGTCCAGTTCATCATCAAG
This sequence comes from Pseudomonas sp. NFIX49, assembly GCF_900115915.1. NCBI lineage: Bacteria > Pseudomonadati > Pseudomonadota > Gammaproteobacteria > Pseudomonadales > Pseudomonadaceae > Pseudomonas > Pseudomonas sp. NFIX49. Next base: position 20,602 of record NZ_FOYE01000002.1, read on the forward strand.
ACCGTCGGCCTGATGTTCATCCTCCTGCCAATCTGCCTGTACCGCGTCGGCGGCTGGGACGAACTGGTGCTGAAACTGCCGGCCACCGCCTTCAGCTTCACCACCATCGGCTGGGACACGATCATCACCTACTTCATGATCTACTTCTTCGGCATCCTGATCGGTCAGGACATCTGGCAACGGGTGTTCACCGTCAAGAACGAAAAAGTGGCTCAGTACGCCGGTAGCTTCGCGGGCATCTACTGCATCCTTTACGGTCTGGCCTGTGCTCTGATCGGCATGGCGGCGCACGTGCTGATCCCGGATCTGGACAACGTCAACAACGCCTTCGCCGCCATCGTCAAACTGTCGCTCCCGGATGGCATCCGTGGCCTGGTGATCGCCGCTGCCCTGGCCGCGATGATGTCCACCGCCAGCGCCGGTCTGCTCGCCGCTGCCACCACCCTGACCGAAGACCTGCTGCCGAAACTGCGTGGCGGCAAACAGTCGAGCCTGGGGGTAAACCGCCTGTTCACCCTGCTGACCGGTGTCGTGGTGCTGGGCATCGCGCTGGTGGTCAACGACGTGATCAGCGCCCTGACCCTCGCGTACAACCTGTTGGTGGGCGGCATGCTGATCCCGCTGATCGGTGCGATCTTCTGGAAACGCGCCACCACCGCCGGCGCCATCGCCAGCATGGGCCTGGGCTTCGCCACCGCCCTGCTGTTCATGTTCAAGGATGGTCTGGATGCCAACACGCCGATCTACTACAGCCTGGCTGTGGGGCTGGTGAGTTTTGTGGTGGTCAGCCTGATGTCCCGTCGCCCAAACGTGGTGGCCAGCGCGATCTAAGCTGAAGCGGTAGCAACAACTTTCTTCGGCGGGTGTGGCGTCGGTTGCCACACCCGTTTTTTTCGTCTCAAGGAAAGTGCTTATGAAGATTGTTTCTCGCGATCAGTGGTTCGAAGTGCAGCACCTTAGCGACGGCATTCGGCTGATTCACGAGCCGTTCATCCGCCCGTTCTATCGCTGCAACCTGTGGCACGTTCAGGGCCGGGACAAGGATCTGTTGCTCGACAGCGGTTCCGGGCTGGTCAGCCTGCGCGAACAACTGCCGTGGCTGACCGAACGGCCGCTGGTGGCGGTGGCCAGTCATTGCCATTTCGACCACATCGCCGGGCATCACGAATTTACCGAACGGCTGGTGCACCCGGCCGAGGCGGACATTCTGGCGGCGCCGGATGGCGAGAACGATCTGAGCCGGGCCTTCGTCGGCGACGACATGTTCGACGCGCACCCGGATTGCCCGTTGTGCTACGCCGAATATCGGGTCAAGGCGGCGCCGGCCACTGGTTTTGTCGAGGACGGCGATGTGCTGGACCTGGGCAATCGCACGCTGCAGGTGCTGCACACGCCGGGGCATTCACCGGGCGGGATCAGCCTCTACGAAGCGGCCAGCGAAACCCTGTTCAGCGGCGACATCATTTACGACGGGCCGTTGATCGAGGACGCCTACCATTCCAACCTCGACGACTACGCCGCCAGCCTGCGGCGCTTGCAGGGGTTGAAGATCCGCACGGTGCATGGCGGGCACTTCGGCAGTTTTTCCGGAGAGCACCTGCGCGGGATGATTGACGAATGGTTGCGCCGGCACGCTTGAGGCCTGCTGTACTTCAGTCAGATCAACCACAATAAAAATCTGCCATGAGAAGAGCTGCCGTGCGTGCTGCCGTGCACCGCTTCATCCTGCGCCTGCTGGAAAATCGTGAATTCGACGACCACACCAGCCTTGCGCAACTGGGGCTGGAAAAAGCGGATATCGAGGATCTGATCTTCCATCTGGAAGATGAATTCGGACTGACGGCCTTCACCGCCGAAGAGGACCGGATGCTCAAGACTGCGAAAACCGTGAATGACCTGAGCCGGTTTCTGATGGAAATCGGGCGTCACTGAAAACAAAAGATCGCACCCGGCCGCCACTCCATGGAGCGACGGCCGGATGCGATCTTTTGTTGTTTAAATCCTTTGATCCTTCAAAGCGGGGCATTACCGCCGACGTGGCTGACGCCGACGCTGTTCGTCATCGGTGCGAATCGGGACCGGTTGCAGAGGCGGTTCGATCAAGCCGAGGGCAACACCCAAATCGTGCAGCCAGTTTTGAATTTTCTCTTTCATCGTCATGCCCCCTTCAGGGTGGTGCTGAGCGTCCGGAATTCTGAGGCCGCTTCGCACTGATAATAGTCCGAAGTCCTACGCAATGCTCGGCCAAATCCGCAATGATCTGTTACTGAATTGATCCAAATCCCTGACCGTTCGTTCAAGCCGTTTCCCGCACGTCCTCGCCAGCCACGGGATAGAGCGCCTGCTGCTGTTCAATCCACGCGTTGAGGTTGGCACCGACCATGCCCCGGCGCCACATGAGCCATGTTGTCGCACTGGCAAAAGGTTCGGCCAGCGGATGCACCGCCACGCTTTCGCGCCCCGGCAGGCTGGCGAGCATCGACTCCGACATCAGCGCCACACCGCTGCCGGCAATCACGCAGGCGAGCATGCCCTGATAGGACTCGATTTCCATCGCCCGGCCCATCGCCGCCTGGTAGTGGGCGAACCACGCTTCCAGCCGTGCGCGATAGGCGCAGCCATGACGAAAGGTGAACACTGCGCGCCCTTCGACATCCTTGGCGCTGCGCACCGGCGGGTGATCGGCCTCGCTGATCAGCACCAGTCGCTCGTTGCACAACGGCACACCGTCGATCCCGGCCAGTTGCGGCGGGCCGTCCACCAGCGCGGCGTCGAGGCGCCCGGTGAGCAGGCCTTCGAGCAACTCGCCACTGGGCCCGGACTGCACCTGAAGATTCACCGCCGGATATTGCTTGTGATAGCGCGCCAGCAGCGCCGGCAAATGGATCGCCGCCGTGCTGTACAGCGTACCGAGCACGAAATCCCCCGCCGGCTGCCCGCCCATCACCGCCGCGCAGGCCTGATCGCGCAAGGCGAACAGTTTGCCGGTGTAGTCCAGCAGGACTTTTCCCGCAGGCGACAACTGCAAACGCTGACGCTCACGGACGAACAGTTCGACGCCCAGTTGCTCCTCCAGCTGTTTAAGCCGGGTCGACAGGTTCGACGGCACGCGGTGCAAACGTTCGGCGGCGCGGGTGATCGAGCCCTCTTCCGCAACGGCCTGGAAGATCCGCAATTGGCTGAACTCCACAACCTTTCTCCTGAACAGAACAAGTTTCTCACTATTATTCAATTTTAAAGAAAGTCAATCAGTCCTAGCCTGACGGTCATTGAACCTCCAACGGAATTCAGACCATGTCACCGCTGATTCGCTTATCCGCCTGTTTCATTGCCCTGATGATGGCCATGGGCATCGGGCGTTTCGCCCTCACCCCGCAACTGCCGCACCTGCTCAGTGAAGGGCAGATCGACCTGACCGCCGCCGGTCTGATTGCGGCGGCTAACTACCTCGGCTATCTGCTCGGTGCGGTGGACGCGATGTTTTCCCGCCGGCCCGAGCAGGTGCAGCGGCGCCTGCATGGTGGCTTGTGGTTGTGTGTGTTGCTGACACTGGCGTCGTTCTGGGCCAACGGCTTCTGGTCGCATCTGTTGCTGCGGTTCGGCACCGGAGTGGCCAGCGCCTGGGTGCTGGTGATGATTACTGCATTGAGTCAGCCGCTGGCTGCGGCGGCGGGTCGTCCACGGTTGGGGGCGCTGGTGTTTGCCGGGCCAGGGTTGGGGATTTTTCTGACTGGGCTGTTGGCGCTGTTCTCACATCTGGCGCAGCAGACTTCCGCCACCCTGTGGCTGATCTACGCCGCCGTGGCGCTGGTGACGCTGCTGGGGATCGTGCGGATCCTGCCACAACCGGGTGTCGGCGTGCCGGCCGCGCCGACTGCGGTCGGTTCGTCAAATCGTGGCATTGGACGTTTGGCGGTGGTGTATGCCTTGTACGGCGTGGGCTACATCATTCCGGCCACGTTCCTGTCGCAAATGGCCAACGCGCAGTTTCACGGGCAATGGCAGGCGGATCTGTTCTGGCCGTGCTTCGGCCTTGGCGCTGCGATTGGTGTGCTGCTGGTGAGTTTGCGTCGGCACGATCCGGAAACCACCCGGCACTGGTTGATGGCGACGTTGTGGCTGCAGGCTGTCGGGGTGTTCGCTTGTCTGCTGGGCAGTGGCCTTGGTCTGGCGCTGGGCGTGATCCTGTGCGGCACGCCGTTCCTGGCCTGCATGCAACTGGTGATGCAACGCTCCCGGGAACTGGCGCCCCACGCCACCCAGCGCAACGCCGGCCTGCTCACTGCGTGCTTCGCCGTCGGCCAGCTCAGCGGGCCGTTGCTGGCGGCGGTCAGCAGCCATTTCAGCGGCGGCCTGCAACCGGCGCTGGTGATCGCCGGCAGCGGCCTGCTGATTGCCGGCGGTCTGGCGTGCAAATCCGTTACGGCTGGCCGAGGGCTTTGCGCAAACGCCGACGCACCCACTGTTCCGCGCTGACGAAGGTGATGCCGAGTAACACCAGCACGGCACCGACGATGAAGTTCAGGCTGAGTTCTTCGCCGAGCAGCACCACGCCAAAGGTCACGCCGAACAATGGCGTCATGAAGGAAAACACCGCGAGGTTGGCCGCCAGATAACGGCGCAGCAGCCAGAACCAGGTCAGGTAACTGAAGAACGACACCACCAGCCCCTGAAACAACACGCTGCCCACCGCTACGACGGTCAGGCTGACGTGGGTGATCTGGCCGCTGAGCAACGCGATCAGCAGCAGGCCGATGAAGCCGACGATCAGTTGATAGAACAGGGTCAGGGTCACCGGCGCTTCCGACAGACGCGAGGCGCGCACCACCACGGTGGTCGCGCCCCAACTGGCACCGGCCAGCACGCCGAGGGCATCGCCCATCAACATGCGGCGGTCGAGGTTGTCCCACGACACACCGCCGGCAAACGCCACGGCAATCCCGACGAACGCCATGAAGATCCCCAGCCATTGCACCGGTCTTAGACGCTCGCTCGGCAACAGGAAATGCACACCCAGCGCGGTGAAGATTGGTGCGGTGTAAAGGAACACCGACATGTGCGCCGCCGTGGTCAACTGCAAGCCTTCGGAGATGAACAGGAACTCCAGACCGAACAAGGCACCGGCCAGCAAGCCTCCGCGCCAGGTAGCACCGACCTGATCCCAGCCGCCCTTCCAGCAGATGAGCAGTCCTACCAGCAACGCGGAAATTCCCGACCGCCCCGCCGCCTGCATCACCGGCGCAATGTCGGTCGCCGCCCATTTGATCATCACCTGCTGCACGCCCCAGATCAGGCACAGGCCGATCATCACTTGCAGGGCAAACCCGTCGGCACTGCGCCGACTGACGCTCACCTCGACACCTCGAACACACACGACATGGCAGTTTTTCCAATGGTCAAACAAAGCCCCGGCTCTTTGTCCGGGGCTAAAAAGGATGGCAGGGATTATCAACCAGTCGGACAGAAATTGCCGCCCGGCAAAGACATGCAATTGCCCTGTTGCGTCATGCCCGCCGTCAGCCTCGGCGAGCGGCCCAAAACCCGACCGTACAGGCCAGCGCCGTGGCAAACGTCCCCCAGGCCCAATCAATCAGCGACACCTGCATCGACCAGCCGCGCAAGGTCGCCCAATTGGTCAGGTCATAGGTGCCATAAGCCACCAACCCGAGCAGCGCGCCCATGCGGGCGGCGCGTTGCCAGGTCAGCGACGGCAGCACCACAAACACCACACAGCCGAAAACGTACAGGCAATAAAAAATCGCTGCTGGTACCAGCAACGGTTTTTCGAGCATCAGCGAACCGAGCAGTTCACGATAGGTCGGCGCCATCAGCACGCCGAGCCAGAGCCCGTCGAGCAGAAGAAACGCCAGCAGTGTGGCAACGTAGGCAATCAACGCTTTTTTCATCTGCCGATCTCAAGTAAGCCCATGCAACATGGGCCACGCAAGACTCAGGTTAGTTCAATGCGATCGGCATGAATGACGATCTGACCGTTCTTGTACAACGAACCGATGGCCTTCTTGAAATTGCCCTTGCTGACACCGAACAGGCTGCTGATCAGTGCCGGATCGCTCTTGTCGCTGACGGCCAGGGTGCCATCGTTCTCGCGCAACTTGGCGAGGATCTTCGAGTTCAGGCTGCTGGCCGCTTCCTGCCCCACCGGTTGCAGGCTCAGGCTGATCTTGCCGTCGGCGCGCACTTCCTTGATGAAGCCTTTCTCGCGCATGCCGGCCCGCATGAACTTGAAGATTTCATTCTTGTGAATCAAACCCCAGTGCTTGTTGTTGATGATCGCCTTGAAGCCCATGTCGGTGGCTTCGGCGACCAGCAGATCAACTTCCTGCCCAGCGCTATAGTTGGCCGGGGTCTTGTCCAGATAACGATCCAGGCGCGCGGTGGCGGTGATGCGGCGGGTGTGCTTGTCGAGGTAGACATGCACCACGCAGTACTCGCCGGCGGTCAACTGGCGTTTTTCTTCGGAGTAAGGCAGCAGCAGATCCTTCGGCAGGCCCCAATCAAGGAACACGCCGATGCTGTTGACTTCAACAACTTTCAAACTGGCAAATTCACCGACCTGAACTTTTGGTTTTTCAGTGGTGGCAATAAGTTTGTCATCACTGTCCAGATAAATGAAAACATTGAGCCAGTCTTCATCTTCGCTGGGAATATCTTTGGGGATATAACGGTTGGGCAAAAGGATTTCGCCGTCGGCACCGCCGTCCAGATATAAACCGAAGTTAGTGTGTTTAACCACTTGCAAACTGTTGTAACGCCCGACTAAAGCCATTTCCAATACCCTCATTGCGTGGGCGGCATTCTACCCGGTTTTGCCGTGCTGGTTGGCCGTCCGATCGGCCGGCCGCGCGAAAATCTGTGGGAGGCCTTGATTTTCCTGGATTTCGGGTTGGATGGACGCCGCTCGTCAGGCCAGCGTGACGGCTATCACGCGTTCCCGACAGCGCCGAACATCATGGAATCGCCTAAATGTTGTTATTTAAAACAGCAGGTTAGCGGGATATTTCGAATAATTAATCACGAATAATCCACCTGCACGGTGGGTTATTCCGGGGGATATTTACCAAGCAATTGTCAAGTTATTCCTGTACGATGCCTGGCCGAGTTACTTTTCTACAGGTTAATGGCCGCCATGCGTGTAAAAGCATCCTCCAGCAAAGCAAAGCCAGCTCCAGCCGTTGAAACCAGCGAATCGATCAACGATCAGATCGCGGCATTCCTCAAGTCCGGCGGCGAAATCCAGCAAATTGCCAAGGGCGTCAGCGGCCAGACGTTCGGCCCGTCCAAGCAGATCAGCCTGGGCAAGAAGTAACACCCCGCAGCACACCAGTCCAAAGGCGCTTTGAGCTTCGAAGCGTCTGGACCGGATCCCTCGCAAGACCTCTCTCGCGTTTAATCAAACCTGTAAAACAGCAGAAATCGACGAACGGCCCTCGATGCCGATCATTCGCCGGTATCCTTGCACGCGTCTGGATCAAGCGTTTCAGCAGGCTTTATCGCCCTGCGCTCGCTGCTCAAGGAGTGACGCATGCTCAAATCATCCTGTTTATTGCTTGTAGGCCTGCTGGCGAGCACGGCCGCGCACGCGCAGATTTTCCAGCGTGAACTCGGTGACTTCGACCTCAAGCTCGGCACCACGCCCAGCCGCAGCATGGCTCAAGGGCTGGTCAAACCTTCGGCAGTCGGCTCGTTCCACGGCGGTCTGGATCTTAGCCATGACAGCGGCCTGTATGTCGGCCAGTACGCCCCGAGCATGGGCCTCACGCCGGGGAAGAATCTCGAAATCGACTCCTACGTCGGCTTTAAACAACCTTTCGATCAGACCCTCGGTTACGAAGTCGGGATGATCCATTACAGCTATCCCAAGGTCGACACTCTCGACAGCCAGGAACTGTTCGGAGGCCTGACCCTGCTCGGCAGCCGGATCGGCATCGCCCTGAGCAACGATCCGGACAAACAGAACAACACCCTGTTTGCCGACCTGGGCGGCAATCAGCCGTTCGGTATCGGGATCAGCATGAAATACACCACCCATCAACTCAACACGCCGGTCTCGGTGGACGGGGGTTATGTCAGCAGTTTTACCGATTGGTCGGTGAAACTTTCCCGGCCGTTCATGGGCATCGACCTCGACCTGATCTACAGCAATTCGAGCCTCAGCGGCAGCGATTGCTCGGCCTATTCCGGGCATAACAGTCAGTGCGACGGGCTGGTCACGCTCAAGGCCGAACGCCCGTTCTTTTGATGGGCTGAACTGCCGGGGCCATCCTGTGTTCACATGAGAATCAGACCCTCAAGGCTGGCTTTCGCAAGGACTCGCCCATGTCTAGCTGGTTCAAACGCATCGCAGTTCTAATGATCCTGACCCTCGCCCTCGGCGCCTGCAGCCGTGTTGGCCTGGCCTATCGCAATCTTGACGTGATCATTCCGTGGACGCTCAGCGACTACCTGGACATGAACGGCGAGCAGAAGGACTGGTTCAACGAGCGACTCAGGGAACACTTGAACTGGCATTGCACCACGCAATTGCCGGGTTATCTCGATTGGCTGGATCGCCTGCAAACCATGGTCGAGACCAATCAGGTCACCGACGCAGCGCTCCAGGCCCGCACCGCAGAAGCCAAGCAGGCGATCGCCGAAACCGCCCGGGAAATCACCCCGTCGGCGATTGAATTGCTGCAAGGGCTGGATGATCGGCAGGTCGCTGAAATGAACGACGCGTTTGCCAAGGATCTGCAAAAGCGCCAGCAGGAATACCTCAAGCCACCACTGGCGCAGCAGATTGCCGAACGAGGCGCGCGCATGGACAAGCGTCTCAACGATTGGCTCGGCCCGTTGAGCGCCAAACAGGAACAGCGGGTGATGGCCTGGTCAACCGCCCTGGGCGATCAGAACACCCAGTGGATCGCCAACCGTGCGCATTGGCAGAAGCAGTTCAGCGCGGCGGTGGCGCAACGCAAAAGTCCTGAATTCCCACAACGGATCGAGACACTTCTGGTCAATCGGGAGCGTTTATGGACCCCGGATTACCAAAAGGCCTACGCCAATACCGAGGCGCAGGCTCGTTCGCTGTTCGTCGACCTGATGGCAGAGAGCACGCCGCAGCAAAGGCAGCGCCTGTTGAAAAAAATCGAAGGGGTGCGCAAGGACTTCAATGACTTGAAGTGCCTGAAGGCCGCACAAAAAAGCTGAGATCACTGAAAAACCCATGTGGGAGCGAGCAAAATCGCTCCCACGGTTTTTCGTGCAACGCCTCAGGCAATCTGCGCCTTAGAGGCCACCTCATCGAATGTCAGCTCATCCAGCGCATCTTCCTGCTCATCGAGCACCTGACGCGGATGATCGTTGCCGGGAATGCTGCTGTCGATCAGGCTCAACAGGCTGGAGCCACGCGGGGTCAGGCTGAAGTTGTTGCCGGTACTGCCTTCATCTTCGCCACGGGGCTCGATGTAGCCGCGCTCCAGCAGCAGCTTTTCGTAGTCGCAGGCGAGCGTTTTCAGGTGATCCAGATTCTCGATCGGCTCGCCCGCCGCCGCTTTTTCCGCCGCATAGTCTTCGGCAAAAGACCGTGGCGCAAAGCTGTGGCCCGCGCCGTTCTGCACTTCATGCAGCAGGCGCTCAATCAAATCCCAGTTATAAGTCGTCATCCTGATTCAACCTCCGGTGCGCGTGATTTTTTGGCGCGTTCACAGGTTGTGACCGGAGCGCTGCGTCACCGTTCAGGATTATTCGGCGCCCCGACCGACCGGCGGTCTGTCGATTTCCCGGGTGGTTGAACGACTAGTCTGAGACAGACGGTTTCAACCCCCGCAGGAGAAATCATCATGAACGTTGAGAATCATCCGGTGGTGTCGCGCGAAGCATGGCTCGCCGCCCGCAAGCAGCATCTGGCCGATGAAAAGGCCTTCACCAGGGAACGCGACCGCCTCAGCGCCAAACGCCGCGCCCTGCCCTGGGTGAAGGTCGACAAGGATTACCGCTTCATGGGGCCGAACGGCGAATTGAAACTTGCCGACCTGTTCGGCAAACACAGCCAGCTCGTCGTTTACCACTTCATGTTCGCCAAGGGCTGGGAGGAAGGCTGCCCGGGCTGTTCATTCCTCAGCGACCACATCGACGGCGCCAACCAACACCTGTCCCATCACGACATTGCGCTGGTGGCGGTGTCCCACGCACCGATCGCCGAATTCCAGGCCTTCAAGCGGCGGATGGGCTGGACATTCGACTGGGTGTCGTCGGACGGCTGCGATTTCAACTACGACTTTGGCGTGTGCGCCCGCGCTGAAGATGTCGAGGCAGGCAAGGCTACGTACAACTACGAAAAGACCGACAGCGTCGAGGAAGAAATGCCCGGGCTCAGCGTGTTTTATCGCGCCGACAACGGCGACATTTTCCACACTTACTCAACCTATGCCCGCGGCCTCGACCTGTTGGTCGGCGCCTACAACTACCTCGACCTCACGCCCAAGGGCCGGAACGAGGACGAGATCATGGAATGGGTGCGGCATCATGACCGGTATGAGGGAGAAACGAAATCCAGTTGCTGCCACGCGACCTGATCGCCACTTGATTGCGATGAAGCGAGACAGATTGTTCGACCTTTTGAATCTGTCTCTGCTTCAAATACGGTAAAGCGACGCCAGTCGCTAAGGATGCTTTGCGTCAGTCAGTCTGCAGATAAAGCGTCTCGTCATACCTGAAGTCGATTTTCAACTTGCCGCCCACAATGTCCATGGCAATCTCACAGGCGTTCCACGCGGGTAGTCCGGCCGTAAGGTTTTGCGCTCTGTGCAACTTTCTAAGGGCAACCAGGCTGTTCATGACAATGCGGTCAGCCTCACCACTGCTCGGACTGAACCAGTCCCGCTCGCCTTTTCCGTCGACATAATCAAACAGCAACTGACAGTGATCGTCCTCAGGCGAAAGCTCCACATCAACGATCACTCTCATCGCTGACTCAGGCGCCTCATCGACCAACAGCTGTCCGAGCCTTTGGTAAATCTTATCTTCGGTCATCGCGTGTCCTTCCTGGGTTCACAACGGCAAAGGGGCGGATCACCCAGCACGTCCGCCTTGAATTCGTTACCCGAGAACATCACTCGACCCGCAAGTATTCGTAACCGCGAACCATGGGCTTACCCTCCTCCGGTTTGCGCAACCGGATCAGTTCCATCATGTTTTCCTGCGTGTATTCGACGAAGTACTCTTTGCCCGCCTCGACGGGCAGGTTCAGGAAGACATTGCCGGGGTTCGGGCGCTGCCCTGCGGAAACCTTGTGCAAACCAGGGCTGACATACACCCACGAATAGTTTTTGCTGCCGAGTGCCACGACCGCACTGTCATTGATGCTGAAAATGCTGTCGTAGAAACTGCCCTGAATCACCTGCGAACGCATCATGTAGACCAGCGCCTTGCCCTGCGGTGGCTGGGGCGGCTCGAAGTACGGTTGAGCAGTTTGATGGTGGCTGCACCCGCTCAGCATCAGCAGGAACAACAGGGCCGAGAGACGCTGGATAAACGGGCTCATTGTTTTTGCCCCAACAGCTGGTTGAACACCGGCGCCATTTTTTCCTCGACCGAGGCCAGTTTCGACAAATCGAAACCGCCCTCGTTTGTCAGGTTGTAATGGGCAAAACCGATTTGCTGCTCGCCCTTGTAAAGTCGAACGGTGGCATCGGACAAGTACATGGAGAGATCCCAGGAGCGGATGGCGGTGTAGTTCAAGCGATATTCACAGTTGGCAGGAACCGGAGCGGTATACACCTGGCTGTCGATGCCGTGGCGACGCAACACTGTTTGAACGCCAGCAACGAAGTCGCCCACGACCACTTTCGGATTTTCCTCGATGCACAGTGTCGAGATCTTGTATTGAGGAGCCACCGGCTCGACCTTGACGTTGGTGCAACCGGCCAGCGCCAGCAGCAGGCCCGCGGTGACAACTCTAGAAAGCATGTTCGATCCTTCAGTGCCAGTTGATATCAATATGGTGGCGCATCCTAGTGGAGCCCCCGAAAACGGTCAATTACAGGGCAAACCTTCAATACAGAAACTGAACTTTCGCTCGGCCAAAACCCTCAACCGGTTAACCCGCCTTAACCGGAACTGAGGCCTGCCCCCATGAAAACCCTGCTCAAGCTCACCCTCGCCGCCACGCTTGCCTGCGCCCTGCCCGTCTGGGCCTGTACGCCGGAAGAAGCCACCGCCAAACGCGAGCAACTGGCCAAGGAAGTCGCGAAGCTCACCGAGCAAAACCCGACCAAGGCCAAAGAGATCAACGCCGAGTTGCAGAAAATGGACTTGGGCACTGCCTCCGCCGATCTGCCGGACAAATGCCAGTTGATCGATCAGCGCTTGAAGGAACTGGGTTCGGCCGAGAAGAAAACCGAGGGATAGCACCCGCGCAGACAACGGCAGGCTTTGGTATCGATCCGGCTGGATCGATACCAAGGCCTGCTTTCTTTTGTCCTTAAATTTGCATTGGTGCATTTTGTTATTTGCACAAATGCATATTCACACCTAGGGTTACCCCGAGCCTGATCGGAACCGGCCATCGGAGATGGCAACCCTTTAGCACCGATCGCTCGGCAATAGCGTTATCCCGCAAACGCGGAACGTTTGTTTTCATTCATGGAGGATTGAAAAATGTTAACCACTGAGACAACGGCATTCACTGGCAACACCCTGCCCGAATGTCTGATCAGCCATCTGCTCGACCCGCAACTGGTCGAGGTCGAGGCAGCTGTTCAACAACGCGCCCTCGCGGCCGCCAGCCTGAACTTCATCATGCAGCAACAGACCCAGACCAACTGGTGCTGGGCCGCCGCTTCCGCCTCGGTCGGCAATTATTACGGCACCGGGTCCTGGACCCAATGCGCCGTTGCCAGTGCCGCGCTGGATCGCAATTGCTGCAATCAACCGGGGCCGTGCAACGTGTACGGCTATCTGGACGTAGCGCTGAAGATCACCCGCAGTTTCAACGGCATGAATTCGGGCTCGCTACAGATGTCGGCCATCCAGAACCAGATCAACATGGGTCGCCCGATCGGCCTGCGCTGTGCCTGGTACGGTGGCGGTGCGCACTTCCTGGCGATCTATGGCACCAACGGCAATTACGTGCTGGTCGCGGACTCGATCTACGGCTATTCGACCCGCGCGCTGAGTGCCTTCCCCGGCTCCTACAACGGCGGCGGTAACTGGACCCACACCTACTTCACGGCGAAAAACCAGGGGGCGGCATCATGAAACTGACTTATCCAAAAGCGCCTTCCAACGGCGTCCAGACCTTGCGTCCGGCCCTGCAGGCCGCGTTGCAGACCCAGGGTTTCGGCGTCAATCGCCAGTTCGCCAGCGCCGCGCCCACCGGGATCAGCCTCAGCGAGGCCTATCGCGGCTACTCGCTCAGTCTGGACGACTTGAGCCAGGGCAAAGGCCTGAAAAACGCCCGAGTCGGCGACTGGCATTACCTGGTGTTTTCTGGCGGGGTATCAATTGCCGATGCGCAATTGGCCGAAGTACGCGGTCACGTCGAGTTCGCCTCGCTGAACCACGGCAACCTGGCGGCCGCCACGGTCGGTGCGCTGAAACTGGCGGAGCAATCGCCGCAGCTGAAGGGCAAAACCGTTGAGCTGCGGATGCTGTTTGTGTCGTCGCTGCACTTCGTGGCGATCTGGCTGCATGCGGCGGACGAAGACGTGCTGATCCCGATCGAGCCAACGCCAAAAGAGCTGGCACTGACCGGGCTGTACAGCGAGGCTGCCCTGCTCGCACAGCTCAAACCGGCGGCCGATCAGGCCAAGCGGCGTTTTGACGCCGACACCACTGGCCTGCTGGGCAGTTGATAAACCCAGGCAATAAAAAACCCGGACCGTGTCCGGGTTTTTTATTGGTTGCCTGAAACGGTTTATTCCACCGCTGGCGCTGCCGGCTTGCGGCGTTTCAGCGGGGCCATGCCGTCGCTGCTCACCAGAGCGTCCGGTTTCGGACGGTTGGCGCTCTTGCGCTTGGTCGGGGTCTTGGCGGCGGTTTTCTTCTTGTCGCCCTTGGCGTCGGTCTTTTTCTTCTTCACACCGACGGCCTTGCCCGAGGCCTTGACCTTTTTCGGTCCGCCGTAGGTGCCTTTGACTTCCTTGATGGTACGGCGCTCGAAGCTCTGCTTCAGATAGCGCTCGATGCTCGACATCAGGTTCCAGTCGCCGTGGCAGATCAGCGAGATCGCCAGACCGTCGTTGCCGGCACGGCCGGTACGACCGATGCGGTGCACGTATTCGTCGCCGCTGCGTGGCATGTCGAAGTTGATCACCAGATCCAGGCCGTCAACGTCCAGACCACGGGCCGCCACGTCGGTAGCCACCAGGATTTTCACGCCGCCCTGCTTCAGACGGTCGATCGCCAGTTTGCGATCCTTCTGGTCTTTCTCGCCGTGCAGCACGAACGCCTTGTATTCCTGAGCGACGAGGCGACCGTAGATGCGGTCGGCCATGGCCCGAGTGTTGGTGAAGACGATGGCCTTCTGGTAGGTCTCGTTGGCCAGCAGCCAGTTGACGATCTGTTCTTTGTGCTGGTTGTGGTCGGCGGTGATGATCTGCTGACGGGTGGTGTCGTTCAGTTGGCTGACCGCGTTCAGCTGCAGGTGCTCGGGGTTGTTCAGCACCTTGGCGATCATCTCGCGCAGGCCGGAACCGCCGGTGGTGGCGGAGAACAGCATGGTCTGCTGACGGTTCGGGCATTCGTCGACCAGACGCTGCACGTCTTCGGCGAAACCCATGTCGAGCATGCGGTCGGCTTCGTCGAGCACCAGCACTTCGACTTCTTTCAGGTCGAGGTTGCCGGCGTTCAGTTGCTCGATCATCCGGCCCGGGGTGCCGATCAGGATGTCCGGCACCTTGCGCAACATGGCGGCCTGGACCTTGAAGTCTTCACCGCCGGTGATCAGGCCGGACTTGATGAAAGTGAACTGCGAAAAGCGCTCGACTTCCTTAAGGGTCTGCTGGGCCAGCTCGCGGGTCGGCAGCAGGATCAGGGTCTTGATGCTGACGCGAACCTTGGCCGGGCCGATCAGGCGGTTGAGGATCGGCAGGACAAAAGCGGCGGTCTTGCCGCTACCGGTTTGCGCCGTCACCCGCAGGTCACGCCCCTGAAGCGCCAGCGGAATGGCCGCGGCTTGCACAGGCGTTGGCTCGACAAATTTCAGCTCGGCCACGGCTTTGAGCAGGCGTTCGTGCAGGGCGAATTGGGAAAACACGGGTGCTACCTCGAAGATATGCAAAAAATCAGCTGCATAGGTTACCGGTTTCGAGCGCTCAGGCCGAGTTTCTTTGTGAAATCCACGGTAATCAGTGGCTTTTTTGTTGCTCGATTTGTCTCCAACGGTAATACACAGCGTCTTAAATGCTCTAATCGCCCGTCGCGTCTTACAGAAGAATCGTCTCGCTCATGGATTTCAAACAGCTCTGGCTCAATGCCCAAGACCTCTGGGGTGCCCTCGAACAGCACCCGCTCCTGCACGCCGGCCTGGCGCTGCTCCTGTTGTTGGTGATCGCGCTGGTGCTCGGACGAGTGGCGCGCTACCTGATCCTGCATGCCAGCCGCATGCTCGGTCGCCAGCCCGCCCTGCACTGGATCAACGACTTTCGCCATAACAAGGTGTTTCAGCGTCTGGCGCAGATGACGCCGTCGCTGGTGATCCAGTTCGGCCTGCACCTGGTGCCGGAACTGAGCAAGACCGCCATGGTGTTCCTCGGCAACGTGGCGCTGGCGTTCACCATTCTGTTCCTGCTGCTGTCGGTCAGCGCCCTGCTCAATGCACTGCTGGACATCTACGCCCGCACCGAACACGCTCGCACCCGCTCGATCAAGGGTTATGTGCAACTGGCGAAAATGGTCCTTTACGTGTTCGGCGCGATCATCATCGTCGCCACCCTGATTGACCGTTCGCCGCTGTTGCTGCTGTCGGGTCTGGGTGCGATGTCGGCGGTGATCCTGTTGGTCTACAAGGACACCCTGCTGTCGTTCGTTGCCAGCGTGCAACTGACCAGCAACGACATGCTGCGGGTCGGCGACTGGATCGAGATGCCGCAAGTCGGCGCCGATGGCGACGTGGTCGACATCACCCTGCACACGGTCAAGGTGCAGAACTTCGACAAGACGATCGTCTCGATCCCGACCTGGCGCCTGATGTCCGAGTCGTTCCGCAACTGGCGCGGCATGCAGCAGTCCGGCGGGCGACGGATCAAGCGCAGTCTGTTCATCGACGCCAGCGGAGTGCGCTTCATCCGCGACGATGAAGAGGAGAAACTCTCCCAGGTGCACCTGCTGACCGCCTACATGGGCCGCAAGAAAGCCGAGCTCAAGGCCTGGAACGAGGCGCAGGGCAATGTCGCGGCGATGTCGGCCAACCGTCGGCGCATGACCAACATCGGTACGTTCCGCGCCTATGCCTTGGCTTACTTGAAGAGCCACCCGGAGATCCAGCCGAACATGACCTGCATGGTCCGCCAGATGCAGACCACCGCCCAGGGCATTCCGCTGGAAATCTATTGCTTTACCACGACCACGGTGTGGGCTGATTACGAGCGGATTCAGGGGGATATTTTCGATTACCTGCTGGCGGTGCTGCCGGAGTTTGGGCTGAGCCTGTATCAGCAGCCGAGTGGTGGGGATTTGCGTTCCGGGATATTGCCGGCAGTCCTTGGCGCGAGCCATATTCCGGAAGCCGAAAAACATTTGATGTAACGCTTTCTTCAAACGCAAAAAAAAGACGCAACCCCGGTTGCGTCTTTTTTTGTCCCGCCGATTTATCAAGCCTGCCGCTGCGGCGCCTTGTGCACCATGGTGTAGGCGTAGTCGACGCCCATGCCGTACGCACCGCTGTGTTCCAGCACCAGGTCCATTACCGCCTGATAAGTGTCTTTGTGCGCCCAATCACGCTGGTACTCGAGCAGCACCTGTTGCCAGGTCACCGGCACCGCACCGGCCTGAATCATCCGCTGTACCGACATGTCGTGGGCTTCCTTGGTGGTGCCGCCGGACGCGTCGGTGACGATGTACACCTCGTAACCTTCAGCCAGGGCTTCCAGAGCCGGGAAGGTCAGGCAGACCTCGGTCCACAGCGCGGCGATGATCAACTTCTTGCGCCCGGTGGCCTTCACGGCGTCAACCAGCGCCTTGTCTTCCCAGGAGTTCATCGAGGTGCGCTCGATCGGCTTCTGCTCAGGGTGTACCGCCAGCAGTTCCGGCCAGATGTAGCCGCTGAAGCTTTCGGTTTCGACCGAGGTGTAAATGGTCGGTACGTTGAAGATCTTGGCAGCCTTGGCCAGGCCGACGGTGTTGTTCTTCAGGGTCTGACGGTCGATCGACTGTACGCCGAAAGCCATTTGCGGCTGGTGGTCGATCAGGATCAGGGCGGAGTTGGTTGGGTTCAGCAGTTCACGGATAGACATGGCGCGTTCCTTTTGATGTCGATTCAGAGTTTCGATTGGGTAATGGGTGAGTCGAGTGGCTTGCCGTCTTCGGCGTTGTTGTCTCGGCTTGGATGTCACTTTAGGGGCTAGCCGATAAAGGGACAATTCCCTAAAATCGAGAATCATTGATTCTAAAATAGGGACAATCATGGATCGCATCGAATGCATGCGCGCCTTCGTGGTGACGGTCGGCGAGAACGGCTTCGCAGCCGCCGCCCGGGCCATGGACGTGCCCCGCTCGAAAGTCAGCAAACAGATTCAGGCGCTGGAAGAAGCCATCGGCGTGCAACTGCTGCAACGCACCACCCGCAGCCTGCACCTCACCGAGGCCGGTGCCGAGTATTTCGAAGCGGCGCGGGAAGTGATTGCGGCACTGGACGAGGCCGAGCAGCGGGCGCGAGACGGGGTGGGTGAATTGCGCGGGGTGTTGCGGGTCAACGCACCGATGTCGTTCGGCCTGCGGCGCTTGGGCAAGCTGATTCCGCTGTTCCACGAGCAGCACCCGAACATCGAGCTGCAACTGGTGCTCAGCGACCAGCAGGTCGATCCGGTGCGCGGCGGGTTCGACGTGACCATCCGCATCGCCAGCCTGCCCGACTCGACCATGATCGCCCGGCAACTGGCGCCAGCGCCGCGCATCATGGTCGCCTCCCCCGCTTATCTCGAACGGGCGGGCACGCCGCAGACTCCGCAGGATCTGCGCTCACATCAATGCTTGAACTACGGCTATCTGCAGAGTGGCGTCAGCCTGCAACTGTGCAACGGCAAGGAGACCCAGCGCGTCAACGTCACCGGGCCGTTGCACGCCAACAATGGTGACTTGCTGGCGCAAGCGGCCGAGGCCGGGATGGGCATTGCGCTGCTGCCGGACTTCATCGTCGAAGAGGCGCTGGCGGCCGGGCGGCTGGTGCCGGTGCTGTGCGAATGGCAAGCCCCGGCGATCACCATCAACGCGGTGTATTCGTCAGCGCGGCGGGTGCCGCAGAAGACCCGGGCGTTTATCGCGTTTCTGGTGGAGCAACTGGCGCCGACTGGCGAATCCCCAACCGGCTGATCCACACCGCGGCCAGAATCACGCTGCCACCGAGGAACAACCGCCCGAGCTCTTCATGCTGATTCCAGATCAGCAGGTTCAGCAGCAGGCCCACCGGCACGTGCAGGTTGTTCATCACCGCCAGGGTGCCGCCGTTGACCAGGCACGCGCCTTTGTTCCACCAGTACAAACCGAGTGCGGTGGAGACCAGACCAAGGAACACCAGCACGCCCCATTGCAGCGGTGCTTCGGGCAGGAAATTGGATTTGCCGAACAGCAGGAACGCCGGCAGCGCCACCGCCAGTGCGCCGAGGTAGAAGAAACCAAAGCGCCGGTAGTGCGGCAGATCGCTCGGGTGTTTCGCCACCAGATGCTTGTACAGCACTTGCCCGGCGGCGTAGGTGAAGTTGGCCAGTTGCAGCAGCAAAAAGCCCATGAAGAAATCCGGGTTGATCCGGTCGTAGCGGATCACGGCCGCGCCTGCGACCGCCACCAGTGCGGCGATCAGCGCCCACGGATTGAAGCGTCGGTTGAGTGCGTCTTCGATCAGCGTTACGTGCAATGGTGTGAGGATGGTGAACAGCAGCACTTCCGGCACCGTCAGCACGCGGAAACTCAAGTACAGGCAGACGTAGGTCACGCCGAACTGCAACGCGCCGATCAGCAGCATGCCGCGCATGAACGCCGGTTCCACCGAGCGCCAGCGGGTCAGCGGGATAAACACCAGCCCGGCCAGCACCACCCGCACCAGCACCGCAAAGTAGCTGTCGACATGACCGGCCAGGTATTCGCCGATCAGACTGAAGGAAAACGCCTGGATCAGCGTGACAAAAAGTAGATAGCCCATGCTCGCCTCGATTTCGAATGGCGGCGACGATAGCGGTTTTTGCCAGCCATCGCTAAATCCCGGGCAAAAAAAAGCCCGATCTCGCTAAAGCGTTCAATCGGGCTACAGCACTCAGGAGCAACAAGTGCAAAGGGAGGTTCGATGCGCGTAGAGCCTTGAAGGGGTTGCGCCAGGTCACTAGAACAATCGGCGATTATCTGGCGATTAACATATCAGGCGACCTGGGACAGTTTGGCGTTGGCCTGGTTGAGGCCTTTCTCCTGGAAGTCGCCGCCCAGATTCATGCCTTCAGCGTGGATGAAGGTCACGTCGTTAATGCCGATGAAGCCCATCACCTGACGCAGGTACGGTTCCTGATGATCCGCCGGGCCGCCGGCGTAGATCCCGCCGCGAGCGGTCAGCACGTAGGCACGCTTGCCGCTGAGCAGGCCTTGCGGGCCGGTTTCGGTGTATTTGAAGGTCACGCCGGCACGCAAGACGTGGTCGAGCCAGGCTTTCAGGGTGCTCGGGATGGCGAAGTTGTACATCGGCGCCGCCATCACCAGCACGTCGGCGGCCAGCAATTCATCGGTCAATTCGTTGGAACGGTCCAGCGAGGCCTGCTCGCTGTCGTTGCGCTGCTCGGCGGATTTCATCCAGCCGCCCAGCAGGTTGATGTCCAGATGCGGTACCGGGTTCACGGCGAGGTCACGCACGGTGATCTGATCGGCCGGATGCGCCGCTTTCCACTGACTGATGAAGGTCTGGGTCAGTTGACGGGAAACCGAGTCTTGCTGGCGGGCGCTGCTTTCGATGATCAGAACGCGGGACATGTTGTGTAGCCTCCATCCGAGAATGTTGTAAGTCGATGGAGTGAAGGTTAAACAGTGCCGTATCGATGAAAAAGCGCAAATAATTGCTGCAAAGCATCGAAAAATTCGTTTAGATGCAAGCCGTAGCCTGTGGAAGCCCGCTCCCACAGGCCCGTGACGCTATTTCGGGGTGCAGCTCAGCTTTATGCGCAGCTTGATGATGGTCCGGGTGAACTTGGCCGTGGCGTTTTTATGCTTGCCCGCCGCCACCTCGATATTGCGCGTGCGCGGCGCTTCCGGGCCGTTGGTGAATACCACCTTGCAGGTCGCGTCGACGTCACCGTAGTTGTTGACCTGGATGGAGCCGATGTCGTTATCGGTGTCGAACGCGTTGTAGTCGATCTTCAGGCCGTTGAGGTCCTTTTCCACATCGATCGGGTAGGCGAACGCAGTCAGCGGAAGCAGCGCCAGCAACACACAACAGAATTTTTTCATTCGGCAGTCTCCATGAGGGACCGCCAGCTTAGGACAAGAGGAGCTATTGATGAAAGCGCCCCGCGTGACCCTTGATCAATGGCGAACGTTGCAGGCCGTGGTCGACCACGGCGGATTCGCCCAGGCCGCCGAGGCCCTGCACCGTTCGCAATCGTCGGTGAGCTATACCGTCGCCCGCATGCAGGATCAGCTCGGCGTGCCGCTGTTGCGCATCGACGGCCGCAAGGCCGTGCTGACTGAAGCCGGCGGCGTCCTGCTGCGCCGCTCGCGGCAATTGGTGAAACAGGCCAGCCAGCTGGAAGACCTTGCCCATCACATGGAGCAGGGCTGGGAAGCCGAAGTACGGCTGGTGGTCGACGCCGCCTACCCGAGCGCCCGTATCGTGCGCGCATTGACCGCGTTCATGCCGCAGAGCCGTGGCTGCCGGGTGCGTCTGCGTGAGGAAGTGTTGTCGGGCGTCGAAGAAGTGCTGCTCGAAGGCGTGGCCGACCTGGCCATCACCGGGCTGAGCATCCCCGGTTACCTTGGCGCGGAATTGAGCGATGTCGAATTTGTCGCCGTCGCCCATCCTGATCATGCGCTGCATCGGCTCAACCGCGAGCTGAGCTTTCAAGACCTGGAAACCCAGATGCAAGTGGTCATCCGCGACTCCGGCCGCCAGCAACCTCGGGACGTCGGCTGGCTCGGCGCCGAGCAGCGCTGGACCGTCGGCAGTCTCGCCACGGCTGCGACGTTCGTCAGCAGTGGCCTGGGATTCGCCTGGCTGCCACGCCACATGATCGAGCGGGAACTGAAAGACGGCTCGCTCAAGCTGCTACCGTTGGACAGAGGCGGCAACCGCAACTCCAGTTTCTATCTCTATTCGAACAAGGACAAACCCTTGGGCCCAGCGACGCAAATCCTCATCGAACTGCTGCGCACCTTCGACACCCTGCCGCTGGACGCACCGTTCGCCGCCCCCGAACAAGCCTGACACGGAGTTCACCGATGGCGTATTTCGAGCATGAAGGTTGCAACCTGCACTACGAGGAATATGGCCACGGCGATCCGTTGCTGCTGGTTCACGGTCTGGGCTCCAGCACTCTGGACTGGGAAATGCAGATTCCGGCGCTGGCCGCGCATTACCGGGTGATCGTCCCGGACGTGCGCGGTCACGGCCGCTCCGACAAACCCCGCGAGCGCTACAGCATCGCCGGCTTCAGCGCCGACATCGTCGCCCTGATCGAGCACCTGAAGCTCGGCCCGGTGCACTACGCCGGGCTGTCCATGGGGGGCATGATCGGCTTTCAGCTCGCCGTCGATCAGCCGCGGATGCTCAAGAGCCTGACCATCGTCAACAGCGCGCCCGAGGTCAAGGTGCGTACCCGCGACGATTACTGGCAGTGGTTCAAGCGCTGGAGCCTGATGCGTGTGCTCAGCCTCGCCACCATCGGCAAGGCCCTTGGCGCCAAGCTGTTCCCCAAACCGGAGCAGGCAGATTTGCGTCAGAAGATGGCAGAGCGCTGGGCAAAAAACGACAAACGTGCTTATCTCGCCAGCTTCGATGCGATTGTTGGCTGGGGGGTCCAGGAACGACTTTCCCGGGTCACCTGTCCAACCCTCGTCGTCAGCGCCGACCGGGACTACACCCCCGTTTCGCTGAAAGAAACCTATGTCAGACTGCTGCCCGATGCGCGGCTGGTGGTAATCGCCGATTCGCGCCACGCCACCCCGCTCGACCAGCCCGAACGCTTCAATCAAACGCTGCTGGAGTTCCTCGCCACAGCCGATAATCACCCTCAGGATCACTGACCCATGCTGAAAAAACTCGCCCTCGCCGCCGGCACCCTGCTGTTCGCTGCCAACCTGATGGCTGCCACGCCGGCAAAAGCACCGCACGTGCTGCTGGACACCACCAACGGCCAGATCGAAATCGAGCTGGACCCGGTCAAGGCGCCGATCAGTACCAAGAATTTCCTCGAGTACGTCGACAGCGGCTTTTACAACAACACGATTTTTCACCGCGTGATCCCGGGCTTCATGGCCCAGGGTGGCGGCTTCACCCAGCAGATGCAGCAAAAAGACACCAAGGCCCCGATCAAGAACGAAGCCAGCAACGGCCTGCATAACGTTCGTGGCACCCTGTCGATGGCGCGTACCTCCAATCCGGATTCGGCCACCAGCCAGTTCTTCATCAACGTCGCCGACAACGCCTTCCTCGATCCGGGCCGTGACGCCGGTTACGCGGTGTTCGCCAAAGTGGTCAAGGGCATGGACGTGGTCGACATCATCGTCAACTCCCAGACCACCACCAAACAGGGCATGCAAAACGTGCCGGTCGACCCTGTGATCATCAAGTCGGCCAAGCGCATCGACTAAGCTTTACAGGGCATATCGAGCGGCGCTGACCTGATGTCACGCCGCTCACACTGATAAAAGGAGAGCCCGTGCTCCGGGCGGTTATCTGATGCTCTATCGCCGTTTCGAACAACTGATCGACATATTCCGCGACGCCCCGACGGCGTCTCCGCCGGACCGCGTTCTGCCCTTCTATACCTATTACCTGAAGCAGGTCTGGCCGAGCTTCGTCGCCCTGCTGATCGTCGGCCTGTTCGGTGCACTGATCGAAGTGGCACTGTTCAGCTACCTGAGCCGCATCATCGACCTCGCCCAGGGCACGCCGAACGTCGACTTCTTCAAGGTGCACGGCGTCGAACTGGCGTGGATGGCGGTGGTAGCGTTACTGCTGCGCCCGCTGTTCCTGGCGCTGCACGACATGCTGGTGCACCAGACCCTGAGCCCGAGCATGACCAGCCTGATCCGCTGGCAGAACCACAGTTACGTGCTCAAGCAGAGCCTGAATTTCTTCCAGAACGACTTCGCCGGGCGCATTGCCCAGCGCATCATGCAGACCGGCAACTCGCTGCGCGATTCCGCCGTGCAAGCGGTGGATGCGTTGTGGCACGTGCTGATCTACGCGATCAGTTCGCTGGTGCTGTTCGCCGAGGCCGACTGGCGCCTGATGATCCCGCTGCTGACGTGGATCGCGGCCTACGTCGGCGCACTCTATTACTTCGTGCCACGGGTCAAGGACCGCTCGGTGGAAGCCTCCGATGCGCGCTCGAAGCTGATGGGCCGGATCGTCGACGGCTACACCAACATCGCCACCCTGAAGCTGTTCGCCCACACCAACTTCGAACAGCATTACGCCCGAGAGGCGATCCAGGAGCAGACCGAAAAAGCCCAGCTGGCCGGCCGCGTGGTCACCAGCATGGACGTGGCCATCACCACCATGAACGGCCTGCTGATCGTCGGCACCACGGCGCTGGCGCTGTGGCTGTGGACGCAATCGCTGATCAGTGTCGGCGCGATCGCCCTGGCCACCGGCCTTGTCATCCGCATCGTCAACATGTCCGGCTGGATCATGTGGGTGGTCACCGGCATCTTCGAAAACATCGGCATGGTCCAGGATGGTCTGCAGACCATCTCGCAACCGGTCAGCGTCACCGACCGGGAGCAGGCCAAACCGCTGGCCGTGGCCCGTGGTGAAGTGCGTTTCGAGCACGTGGATTTTCACTACGGCAAGAAGAAAGGCATCATCGGCGACCTCAACCTGACCATCAAACCCGGCGAGAAAATCGGTCTGATCGGCCCGTCCGGCGCCGGCAAATCAACCCTGGTCAACCTGCTGTTGCGCCTGTACGACGTCGAGGGTGGGCGGATTCTGATCGATGGCCAGAACATCGCCGAAGTCGGCCAGGAAAGCCTGCGTGCTCGGATTGGCATGATCACCCAGGACACCTCGCTGCTGCACCGCTCGATCCGCGACAACTTGCTGTACGGCAAGCCCGACGCCACCGACGCCGAACTCTGGGAAGCGGTGCGCAAGGCCCGTGCCGATGAGTTCATTCCGCTGCTGTCGGACGCCGAGGGGCGCACAGGATTCGATGCGCATGTCGGCGAACGCGGGGTGAAGCTGTCCGGTGGTCAGCGTCAGCGGATCGCGATCGCGCGGGTGCTGCTCAAGGACGCGCCAATCCTGATCATGGACGAAGCGACCTCGGCGCTGGACTCGGAAGTGGAAGCGGCGATCCAGGAAAGCCTGGAAACCCTGATGCAGGGCAAGACCGTGATCGCCATCGCCCACCGCCTTTCGACCATTGCCCGCATGGACCGGCTGGTGGTGCTGGAAAACGGCAAGATCGCCGAAAGCGGCAACCATGCCGAACTGCTGGCCCATGGCGGGTTGTATGCGCGGTTGTGGGCGCACCAGACCGGAGGGTTTGTCGGCATCGACTGAACCGCGCTTCTGATCGTTCCCACGCTCCGCGTGGGAATGCAGCCCATGACGCTCTGCGTCACTGGACGCGGAGCGTCCCCTGAGGCATTCCCACGCAGAGTGTGGGAACGATCAACAGGAAGAAAAAAACCGCCAGAGCCCTTTAACTATGGGCTCTGGCGGTTTTTTATCGCCTGCTGGAAATTCGCATGAACCCTGCTGTACTGACCCAAGGCTCCGGAACGGAACCTGTCGTAAATCTGCAAGGAAGCACCACTCGATCCAGTCTCGATAGTACGTCTATCAAGGACACTCTCATGTCTCTGTTCAAACGTTCAGTCACTGAGTTGTTGGGTACGTTCTGGTTGGTGTTGGGCGGTTGCGGCAGTGCGGTCATTGCCGCGTCTTCACCCTTGGGAATCGGTGTGCTGGGGGTGGCCCTGGCCTTTGGTCTGACGGTGCTGACCATGGCGTTTGCCATCGGCCACATCAGCGGCTGTCATCTCAACCCGGCCGTGTCGGTCGGTCTGGTCGTCGGCGGTCGGTTCCCGGCCAAAGAGCTGCCGGCTTATATCATTGCCCAAGTGGTCGGGGCGATCCTCGCGGCGGCGCTGATCGTCTACATCGGCAGCGGCAAGGAAGGCTTCGACATCGCTGCCGGCCTGGCCTCAAACGGTTATGGCGAGCACTCGCCGGGCAAATACTCGATGGCGTCCGGCTTCGTCACCGAGCTGGTGATGACCGCCATGTTCGTGGTGATCATCCTCGGCGCCACCGACAAACGCGCTCCGGCGGGACTGGCACCGATCGCCATCGGCCTGGCCCTGACGCTGATTCACCTGATCTCGATCCCGGTCACCAATACCTCGGTCAACCCCGCCCGCAGCACCGGCCCGGCGCTGATGGTCGGCGGCTGGGCCATCGCCCAGTTGTGGATGTTCTGGGTCGCGCCGTTGCTGGGTGCGGTGGTCGGCGGCGTGCTCTATCGCTGGCTGGGCAAGGAAGACAGCTGAGGGTGTCGGCGAGGATCAGGCTTGCCGATACGGCAAGGCGCTCCTCGCCTCTTCCGCATAAGCCAGTACACCGGCGCGTTCCTGGTGCAGGAAGTCTTTGACCGCGGCTTTCAAACCGGGATGGCGCAGGTAATGCCAGGAATGGGTGATCACCGGTTCAAAGCCACGAATCAGCTTGTGCTCGCCCTGGGCACCGGCATCGAAGCGCTGAAAACCCTGGGCAATCGCATAGTCCATGCCCTGATAGAAACAGGTCTCGAAGTGCAGCCGGTCGAACTCGGCAAGGCATCCCCAATAACGCCCGTAAAAGCTGTCGCCGCCCACCAGACTGAACGCCATCGCCACCGGCCGTGAGCCCTGCCGGGCCAGGACCACGCGGATTGATTCCGGCATGCGCTCGGCCAGCAGGCTGAAGAATTCCCGGGTCAGGTAAGGTGCCTGCCGGCGTACCGCGTAGGTGTTGGCGTAACAGGCGTAGACAAAATCCCACTGCGTCTCGTCCAGTTCGCGGCCTTCCAGCCATTCGAACTCGAAGCCCTGTCCCGCCACTTGCTCGCGCTCCTTGCGCATCTGCTTGCGCTTGCGCGAGGCGAGCACGTCGAGAAAGTCCTGAAAGTCGCGGTAGCCGCGATTCTGCCAGTGGTACTGACAGCCGATGCGTTGCAGCCAGCCCGGCTGCTCGGCCATGGCGGCATCGGTAAACGCGTCGGTGAAGTTGATGTGGGCGCTGGAGAGTTCTTCGATTTCCAGATACCCCGGCAGGCTCTTGAGCAGCTCGAATCCGTCCTCGACATTCGCTGCCAACAACCGTGGGCCGCTGACCGGACTGAATGGCACCGCGCTCAAAAACTTGGGGTAGTAATCAATGCCGGCCCGAGCGCAGGCATCGGCCCAGCCGTGATCGAACACATATTCGCCGTAGGAGTGCCACTTACGATAACCGGGCAACGCGGCGATCACGCGCCCCGCTTCGACGTGCAGCAAATGCTCCGCTTGCCAGCCGGTGTGCGGGCCGACGCTGCCGCTGTCCTCCAGCGAAGCCAGGAAGGCGTGGCGCAGAAACGGCTGGTTTTGCGGGATCAGAACATCCCAGTCGGACGCTGGAATTTCCGACAGTTTATGCAGACGTTGCAGCGGCATTTTCCTCTCCACTTTCGGGCGTGAACGCCCGGCGAGTATCGCTGATCGGCGGGGCGTTGCCCACGTCCGATTACGCGACAGCGCTCTAAATCAATAGTTCACGGCAGCTTTGTATCGTCATCAACCTGCCATCATCGTGCCACTGCTCTGTCATAAACCATCGCGATACTGGCGCCTGTTTTTAGAGCGCCGGGTTCTACCCCCGGACACTGTTTTCCGACCGTCAAACCGTCGGTTGTGCCCAGGATGGTTCAGCCATCCCCTTCATCTTCGGAGATTGCTATGCGTCTTGCTTCCACGAAAACTGCGGCGGCCCTGTGCGGTGGCCTGTTGCTGGCCATGAGTGTTCCGGCCAGTGCCGCAGTCGACGCCAAACTGCTCGACATGCTCAAGGCTAACGGTTCGATTTCCCAGGCGCAGTACGTAGAACTGCAAACCGAACTGGCCAAGGATCAGAAGGCCCAGCAAATCGCGCAGCAGGCGCAGCAGGAGACCAACGAGCAAATCGCGGCGACCGCGAAGAAAACCAACGAACTCAGCAGTTTCGACCAGAAACTGGCCTGGGCCGCCAAGACCCAGTTCAAGGGCGACGTGCGTATCCGTCAGGAAACCATCAAGATCGATGGCGAGCCGAACAACGGCGGCCGCGACAAGAATCGCCAGCGCATCCGTGCCCGTCTGGGTGCGTACACCGAGATCAACCCGCAAGTCGACACCGGCATCCGTATCGCCACCGGCGGCGGCGACGACGCCCGTTCGACCAACCAGGACCAGGACAATTACTTCGACAAGAAGCAAATCTGGCTCGACCTGGGCTACATCGACTACCACCCGGATCAGATCAAGAACCTGCACATCATCGGCGGCAAAATGCTGCAACCGTGGGTGAGCATGGGCGACGTGATCTGGGACAGCGACATCAACCCGGAAGGTCTGGCCGTTACCTACAAGTATCCGTTGGGCAGCAGCGTCGAGCTGTTCGGCAGCCTGGGCAACTACAACCTCAAGGACAACGTCGATGGCGACGGCGTGCAATTCCGTCACGACCTGCGCCTGACCGCCGGCCAGTTGGGCAGCCGCTTCGCCATCACCGACAACCTGAAACTGACCCTGGGCGGCAGCGTCTACGCCTACCAGAACGACGAAGACAGCCGTTGCACCGGCACTTCCACGCCGTGCGCCCTGGCCGTCAACGGTAACTCGGCAGACAACGAATTCCGTCTGTACGAAGGCTTCAGCCAGGTCGACATCGGCGGCCTGCCAATGCCGCTGTCGTTCTACGGTCAGTACGTGAAGAACAACGATGCAGTGACCGATCAGGACACCGCGTGGCTGGTAGGTGCCAAGTCGAAAGTCTTCGGCCTGAACCTCGACTACAACTATCGTGACGTGCAGCGCAACGCGGTGGTCGGTGCCTTCACCGATTCGGACTTCGCCAACGGCACCACCGGTTCCCGTGGCCACAAGTTCAAGGTCGGCTACGACATCGACAAGAACTTCGCCATCGGTGCGACTTACTTCCTGACCAAGGCCGACTTCTCCAGCCGTACCCAGCGTGATGCAGACACCAACACCCTGCAGCTGGACGCGGAAGCGAAGTTCTAAGCAACCCGGCAACAGACTTCAAACGATGGGTTGTACATCCGGTTCCATCGTTTGAAGCGGCTTCAACAGACTGGCGCGGCCGCAGCGATCCCCATCATCCGTTCGCTGCGGTCGCGCCAGGCTGTGTTTTCAGGGACTGTCCTTGCGCCGCAGCGCTGCCAGCTGCTCTGCCAACGCGTCCACGCCCTCTTCAGGCTTTTGCGGCATCGCTCGCAACGTCGCCTGCATCAAACGCATCTGGCGAATGAACCGCCGGCAATTGCGGCAGAACATCAGGTGATGACGCACCATCAACTTCTCGCGAAAGCTCAACTGGCCATCGAGATAATCGCTGGATCGCGCCACTTGCTCCTTGCAGGTCAACATTCTCCCGTCTCCTCAAAATGCTCCACGGTCGCGAAGACCTTCAAGCGTGCCCTGTGCAGCAACACGCGGACATTGGAGAGCGAGATCTCCAGAAGATTACAGATTTCCTCCAGCTCCAGACCCTGACGCTCGCGCAGCGTGAGCACACTGCTCTGAAGTTCGGAGAGACTGAGCAACGTATGCTCCAGACATTCACGCAGCTCGCCTTCGGTCAGCAATGCCTCGGGGGTGTCCTGGTGCCAGGCGAACGGTGCGACCAGCCAGTGGCCGTCGCCGGGAGAAAAGCGATCGTCGTCGATGGTTCCGTGGGGGGACGGCAGATCATCCAGCAACACTTCGCGACGATTGAGTTTGTAGCGGCTCTTGGCCGAGTTGGCGGTGACGGTCAGCAGCCATGTCTTGAGACTGGAGCGCCCCTCGAAACGGCCGATATTGCGCACCACCGACAGCCAGGCATCCTGCACCACTTCCTCGACATGGCGCTGGCCGACAATCGCGTAGGCCACCGCGCGCATGGGGCTTTGATAGGTGCTGACCAGTTCCTTGAAGGCTTTCTGTTCGCCTGCCAACAACCGCTCGAGCAGTTGTGTGTCGTCAACCGCCATCCATCAATCCCCTCTTCCTGACTCCGAAAATGATAGCGGCAGGATCTCTCCTGCCGCCAGTTTCGAAAATTACAGCGTTCGCGCCGATTCGGATGTAGGAAACGTCAGCGCGATTAAGAGGAAATGAACTCGCTCTTAGCGTTTACGCAGAATCACGCTACCAATCGAGTAACCGGCACCGAACGAACTCAGCACCGCCAGCGAACCGGCCGCCAGATCGTCCTGATATTTGTGGAACGCGATCACGGAACCGGCGGAGCTGGTGTTGGCGTAGGTGTCGAGAATCACCGGGGCTTCTTCTTCGGTGGCTTCGCGGCCCAGCAACTTGCGCACGATCAGGTGGTTCATGCTCAGGTTGGCCTGGTGCAGCCAGAAGCGCTTCACGTCACCGACGTTGAGCTTGTTCTCTTCCAGATGTTCGCCGATCAGTTCGGCGACCATCGGGCAGACATCCTTGAACACCTTGCGGCCTTCCTGCACGAACAGTTTGTCGCGGGCGCCGATGCCCTCTTCCGCCGCGCGATTGAGGAAGCCGAAGTTGTTGCGGATGTTGTTGGAAAACTTGGTCAGCAGTTTGGTGCTGACCACGTCGAATTGGTGCTTGGAGGTGGCCAGATCGGCGCGCTCGATAATCACGGCGGTGGCCGCGTCACCGAAGATGAAGTGGCTGTCGCGGTCACGGAAATTCAGGTGACCGGTGCAGACTTCCGGGTTGACCATCAGGATCGCCCGGGCCTGACCCAGTTGTACGGTGTTGGCCGCTTGCTGGATGCCGAAGGTCGCCGACGAGCAGGCCACGTTCATGTCGAAACCGAAACCCTGGATGCCCAGCGCTTCCTGGACTTCGATGGCGATGGCCGGGTAGGCGCGTTGCAGGTTGGAGCAGGCGACGATTACAGCGTCGATGTCGGCGGCAGTCTTGCCGGCACGCTGCAGGGCTTGCTCGGCAGCGCCGATGGCCATCTGGCAGAGCACCGACCATTCGTCGTTGGAACGCTCCGGCAGGCGTGGCGCCATGCGCGCAGGGTCGAGGATGCCGTCCTTGTCCATGACAAAGCGGCTCTTGATGCCGGAAGCTTTTTCGATGAACGCGGCGCTGGACTCGGTCAGGGCCTGGACTTCGCCGTTGGCGATGGCTTCGGCGTTGTCCGCATTGAACTGGGCGACGTAGGTATTGAAAGACTGCACCAGCTCTTCGTTGGAGATGCTGTTGGCCGGGGTGTACAGGCCGGTGCCGCTGATGACGACGTTATGCATGGTCGTTTCTCTAATCTGTTCAGGCAGAAAGTGCTGGCACCGACGTGCCAACACGCAAAGGGTCCATTCCCGTCTAAGGGACGCAAAAACCTGGCATCGCTTTATTCCGACCTCGCCCGCAGTTGAGAAGGCTCAAAACCGCGGGGCCGGCGTTTATAGGCGCGAAGTTTGCCATAAACCTTGGCTTTTGGCGCCTTTTGCTGATCGTTCCCACGCTCCGCGTGGGAATGCAGCCAGGGACGCTCCGCGTCCCAAAAACGGACGCAGAGCGTCCGGGGAAGCGCTACCACGCAGAGCGTGGGAGCGATCAGGCACTCGCTAGGGTTCGACCTGCGTCCATTGCTTGTTGAGCCGCTTGTCGGAGATCGGTACTTTCGTCCCCAACTGCTGGGCGAACAGCGAAACCCGGTACTCCTCCAGCCACCAGCGATACAGCTCGAGCTGCGGATCGCGTTTGCCTTCCTGCGCATGCTTGGCCGCGCGGGTCTGGTATTGCGTCCAGAGGCCGGCGAGTTCGCCGCTCCAGACCCGATCCTTCTGCACCTGCGCGCCCAGCTTCTCGAAACGCTGCTCGACCGCTTTCAGGTAACGCGGCAACTCCTTGAGCCACAGCATCGGCGTTTCCCGGACGAAGCCCGGATACACCAGATGGCTGAGCTGCTGCTTGATGTCGTTGAGCGCCACGGCCTGAGCCAGATCGATCTTGCCCTTGAAGCGTTTTTGCAGACCGTGCCAGAGCTTGAGGATTTCCAGCGTCAGGCGTGCCACGCGCTCGGCGTGTTCGGTCCAGCTGCCGCGCTTGCGCTCGGCCAGTGCCGCCAGACCTGCGCCATCACGCGGCAACGGGTCTTCGCCCTCGAGAATGCAGCTGTCGAGGCTGGCCAACAGAATGTCTTCCACCAGCGCATCGACCCGCCCCAGTTCGCGGTACAGCAGGCCCAGTTCGGTCAGGCCCGGCAACTTGCCGCGCAGGAACTTCGCCGGTTCCGCCAGTTGCTGCATCAGCAGGCGCTGCAAGGCGCGACGGTGCTGGAACTCGGCTTCGGCCGGTGTCGAGAAACGACCTTCCTTGACCGTGCCGCCCTCCTCCACCAGCGCCGGATAGACCGTCATCGACAGCCCGGCAATCTTCTGCTGAGTCTTTTCCGCCACCGGCGCGAAGACCTTGGCCTCCACCGGTTGCTGGCTTTTCGCACTTTGCGGCACCGCTAGTGCGGCCTGGCTGGCTTCGGCGAAACGTGCAGTGAGTTCGGCCAGATCCCGGCCTTCGCCAAGGAACTTGCCCTGGCCGTCGACGATTTCCAGGTTCATCCGCAGGTGGCTTTCGACCTGCTGCGCCGCTTCGGCCCAGGCTTCATCGCTGACCCGCGCGCCGGTCATGCGCAGCAGTTCGCGACCCAGCGCTTGCGGCAACGAACCTTCGGCGAAGGTCATGCGTTGCAGCGCGGCCTTGATGAAGTCCGGCACCGGCACGAAGTTCTTGCGCAAGGCCTTGGGCAGGTTGCGCACCAGCGCGATGCACTTGGCCTCGATCAGTCCCGGCACCAGCCATTCCAGGCGCTCCGGCGGCAGCATCGGCAACAGCGGCGCCGGCACTCGCAGGGTCACACCGTCGCGCGGGTGATTCGGTTCGAAGTGGTAACTCAGGGCCAGTTCCAGATCGCCGATGTGCAGCGTGTCCGGGTAATGCTGCGCGGTGACTTCACTGGCCTCGCGAGCCAGCACGTCTTCCTCGCGCATGATCAGCAGTTGCGGGTCTTTCTGGCTGTTGACGCGGTACCAGCTGTCGAACGTCGCGGTCTGGTGGATCTCCGCCGGCAGTCGCGCGTCGTAGAACGCGTAGAGGGTTTCCTCGTCGGCCAGAATGTCCCGACGACGAGCCTTGGCTTCCAGTTCGTCGAGTTGTTCGAGCAATTGCTTGTTGGCAGTCAGGCATTTGGCCCGGGACTGAATCTCGCCGCGCACCAGGCCTTCGCGGATGAACAGTTCTCGCGAGACCACCGGGTCCACCGGCCCGTAATGCACCGGCCGGCGACCGACCACGATCAGGCCGAACAGGGTGATCTGTTCGAACGCCACAACCTGCCCGCGCTTCTTCTCCCAGTGCGGTTCGAAGTGGTTTTTCTTGATCAGGTGCCCGGCCAGCGGCTCGATCCAGTCGGCGTCGATCTTCGCCACCATCCGCGCATAAAGCTTGGTGGTTTCCACCAGTTCGGCGGTCATCACCCACTGCGGGCGTTTCTTGCCGATGCCCGACGACGGGTGAATCCAGAACCGCCGCTGACGGGCGCCAAGATAGTCGCCGTC
Organism: Pseudomonas sp. NFIX49; assembly: GCF_900115915.1. Lineage (NCBI taxonomy): Bacteria > Pseudomonadati > Pseudomonadota > Gammaproteobacteria > Pseudomonadales > Pseudomonadaceae > Pseudomonas > Pseudomonas sp. NFIX49. The sequence continues at coordinate 53,793 of NZ_FOYE01000002.1, forward strand.
CTCGGTTTTCTGGCCGATCTGGCTGAGCAGGCCGACCAGCACCGCTTTGTGCAATTTCGGATAATCCGCCGGTTCTTTGTTCAGGCTCAGCTGCAAGTCGCGGCAGATCAGGCTCAACTGACGGTGGGAATCGCGCCACTCGCGCAGCCGAAGGTAGTTGAGGAAATTCTTGCGGCACCAGTTGCGCAGCGGGCTGGCGGTCAGCGCCTGGCGCTGCTCTTCAAAACCGCGCCACAGATTGACCAGCCCGGCGAAGTCCGAATCGGCGTCCTTCCACTGAGCGTGGGCCTGGTCAGCGGCCTGCTGACGCTCCGGCGGACGCTCGCGCGGATCCTGAATCGACATGGCGCTGGCGACGATCAGCACTTCCTGCAGGCTGCCGAGTTTGGCCGCTTCCAGCAGCATGCGGCCCATGCGCGGGTCCACCGGCAGACGCGCCAGCTGACGGCCGAGCGGGGTCAGCTGACTGTTGCGATCCACCGCCGACAGTTCTTGCAGCAGGTTGAATCCATCGCTGATCGCCTTGCCGTCCGGCGGCTCGATGAACGGGAAATCGGTGATCTCGCCGAGACGCAGATGGAGCATCTGCAGGATTACCGCCGCAAGGTTGGTGCGCAGGATTTCCGGATCGGTAAACTCCGGGCGACCGAGGAAATCCTCTTCGCTGTACAAGCGCACGCAGATACCCGGCTCGACCCGGCCGCAGCGACCTTTACGCTGGTTGGCGCTGGCCTGGGAAATCGCTTCGATCGGCAGCCGCTGGACCTTGGCGCGATAGCTGTAACGGCTGATGCGCGCGGTGCCGCTGTCGATCACGTAACGGATGCCCGGCACGGTCAGCGAGGTTTCCGCGACGTTGGTTGCCAGCACCACACGACGGCCCGGGTGGGACTGGAAAATCCGCTGCTGCTCGGCCGGCGACAGGCGCGCGTACAACGGCAGGATTTCGGTGTGTTTGAGCTGGGCCTTGCGCAGCATGTCGGCGGCGTCGCGGATCTCGCGCTCGCCGGGCAGGAACACCAGCACATCACCGGGACTGCGGCGCTCGCTGCGCTCATAGGCGGCGATTTCGTCGAGGGTGGCGAGGATCGCCTGATCGACAGTCAGGTCGTCCTCGACGCGGTTGCCTTCTTCGTCCTGCTCGAGCGTCAGCGGGCGATACCAGGTTTCAACCGGGAAGGTGCGGCCGGACACTTCGACAATCGGCGCATCGTCGAAATGCTTGGAGAAGCGCTCCAGATCGATGGTCGCCGAAGTGATGATGACTTTCATGTCCGGACGACGCGGCAGCAGGGTTTTCAGGTAACCGAGCAGGAAGTCGATGTTGAGGCTGCGTTCGTGGGCTTCGTCGACGATGATCGTGTCGTAGCGTTCGAGGTAGCGATCGTTCTGGGTTTCCGCCAGCAGGATGCCGTCGGTCATCAGTTTGATCAGGGTGTTGGAATCGCTCTGATCCTCGAAGCGCACCTGATAGCCGACCAGCGCGCCCAGCAGCGTGCCGAGTTCTTCAGCGACCCGGCTGGCCACGCTGCGCGCTGCGATCCGCCGAGGCTGGGTGTGGCCGATCAAACCGTGCTGGCCGCGACCGATTTCCAGGCAGATTTTCGGCAACTGGGTGGTTTTGCCCGAGCCGGTTTCACCGGCGATGATCAGCACCTGATGCTTTTCCAGGGCCTTCTTGATTTCGTCACGCTTGGCCGCAATCGGCAGGCTGTCGTCGTAACGGATCACCGGCAGGCTGGCCTTGCGCGCCAGCACCTGATCGCAGGACGCCTGCATGCGCGCCACCCACTGGGCCAGCTTGGCCTCGTCGGGTTTCTTGCGCAGCTCAAGCAACTGCCGCCGCAGCCGGTGGCGGTCGGCGAGCATGGCGTGATCGAGGTTTTTCAGCAGTTTGTCGATGGAGGGCGATTCGTCGGTCATCGGGTACGCAATTCGGTCGTCTAGTGGCGCAAGGACGCGATTGTCGCAGAAAAGCAGCTACAAGCGGCAAGCTACAAGCCGCAAGTTGAATGCGGTCTTTGACTTGAGGCTTGTAGCTTGCGGCTCGCGGCTGCTTTATTCGTTATCAAGGCCCTTGCGCCGATATGGAAAGACATCGATGACTTTCCCCGCCCGAATCGCCTCCTGCAATCCCTTCCAGTAATCGGCGTTGTACAACTCGCCATGCAACTGATCGAACAGCTTGCGCTGCGCTGCATCGGCAAACAGGAACGGCGGAAATTCCTCGGGAAACACATCCAGAGGCCCGATCGAATACCAAGGCTCGGAGGCCATTTCGTCCTCCGGCGTGCGCGGTGCCGGGATGTGGCGAAAGTTGGCTTCGGTGAGGAAGCAGATCTCGTCATAGTCGTAAAACACCACCCGTCCATGGCGGGTGACGCCGAAGTTCTTCAGCAGCATGTCGCCGGGGAAAATGTTGGCCGCCGCCAGTTGCTTGATCGCCAACCCGTAATCCTCCAGCGCTTCGCGCACCTGGGCCTCGTTGGCGTTATCCAGATAGAGATTGAGCGGGGTCATCCGGCGCTCGGTCCAGCAGTGGCGGATCAGCACGGTTTCACCTTCCAGCGACACCGTGGACGGCGCGACTTCCAGCAGCTCCGCCAGGCACGCCGGCTCGAATTTGCTCAGGGGAAAACGGAAGTCGGCGAATTCCTGGGTATCGGCCATGCGCCCTACCCGGTCGACGCTTTTCACCAATCGATACTTCTCGATCACCGTGGCGCGGTCGACGTTTTTCGACGGCGAGAACCTGTCCTTGATGATCTTGAACACGGTGTTGAAGCCCGGCAGCGTGAACACGCTCATGACCATGCCGCGCACGCCCGGCGCCATGATGAACTGGTCATCGGTGTTGGCCAGGTGGTTGATCAGGGCGCGGTAGAACTCGGATTTGCCGTGCTTGTAGAAACCGATCGAGGTGTACAGCTCGGCGATGTGCTTGCCCGGCAGGATGCGTTTGAGGAAGCCAATGAACTCCGCCGGCACCGGCACATCCACCATGAAATACGAACGGGTGAAGGAGAAGATGATCGACACCTCCGCTTCGTCGGTGATCAATGCGTCGATCTGAATCCCGCGCCCTTCGCGGTGCAGCAGCGGAATCACCAGCGGCCACTGATCGTCGTTGGTGTAGATGCGCCCCACCAGGTACGCGCCCTTGTTGCGGTACAGCACCGAGGAAAACAGCTCGACGCTCAGCTCCGGGTCCTTGCACACCCAGTCCGGCAGGTTTTCGCGCAGCTGCGCTTCCAGACGCAGCAAGTCGCCGGGCAAATCGGCGTAGGCCTCGCTGAAGCGATAATCGGCAAAGATGCTCGCAAGCATGCCCGAGATCTGCCCTTGGGGCTTGTAGGTGCGGGTTTGTGCGGCCCTTGCGCGGCGCAGGCTCGGGCGCGTGGTGTGGATGAACATGCAGCCGTCGCTGATCAGGTCGTGGCTGAACAGGCCGCAGAAAATCGAGTTGTACCAGGTCTCGGACAGTTCATCGTCGAAGCGCAGGTCGATGATGCTGATGTAGGCGCTTTTCACCAGCGGCCAGCAGGTGACGTCCATCAAGGTGTCCGGCTCGAAGTACTCGCGCAGACGGGCGACGGTTTCACCGACCTTTTCTTCGTAGAGGTTGATCCGCGCCGCCGACGCCGTTTGCGTGTCCTGCCAGCGGGCCTGCTCGAAGCGCTCCCGGGCGCCGTCGGTGATCCGCCGGAAATGCTCGCGGTAATCGTCAAAGCCATCGAGGATCAGACGGGCGATGTCGGTGGCTGGCCATTGCTGCGGCATAGATGAGACCTCTGCGGGAATTGGAGAATCTGTGCTCGAAGGCCTGAGCTTAGCCACGGAAGCGGGCGCAGGAGAAGCGCAATTTCTGCCAAATGCTCTTGCGGGTTGTACAGCGACACAGTTTTTATCAAAGTTTTTTTTAATCGACCGTTCGGTCAATAAATACCCACTTCGGTTCCCCCCACCACTGGGCGCCAGCCCGCGTCTTCTCTGGGTTTCGGATCCAATTCAGCGGCGACATCTCTAGCTCGCACTTTTGCCCGGCTTGTTCATGCCTGTCCATTCCCGTCAGCGACTGGCCTTACCAAGATAGTGGCACTTTGATATACAACCCGCCATCACCCGCCTCACAACAAGATCCTCGGCCCACGAGGACGACCTCTCCCCCAATCCCCAAGGAGCACATTGATGTCTATCCGGAATCTGCGCATCGGTTTGCGCGCCAGTTTGTGTTTTGCCGTTCTGGCCTGTCTGCTGCTGGTGGTCGGCCTGTTCGGTCTGGGCCAGATGAAAACCTTGCGCGAGAGCGCGGCGGTGATCGAGGAATCGTGGATGCCCAGCATCGAAAGCATCCATGACGCAGCGGCGAACATTGCCAGTATTCGTCTCGAATCCCTGCGCCTGATCACCAGCACTCAGGCTGCCGTTCGCGAGCGCAGCAAGGGCCTTCTCACGGCGCAACGTCAGGAATTGCTCAAGCGCCTCGACGATCACAAGGCCCTGATTGCCAACGATCAGGAACGGGCGATGCTGGAAGGCTTGGGCGCCGACACCGCCAAGTACCTGAGCATCCTCGACCAGATCATCAAACAGCTTGATGCCGGACAAAACGAACAAGCCTACGCGCGCCTGACCACTGAACTGGCGCCCCAGGGCACGGTGCTCGACAAGACGCTGGAGCAAATGATCAGCCTCAATCAGCAAGGTGCGGATGCCGCCGCCAAGTCCGCGGCGGCGATGTACCAGCAGGCGCTGTGGATCGTCGCCACGATCATCGTTATCGCCCTGATTGCCACGTTGTTGCTGGCCTGGTTGCTGACACGCAGCATCACCACGCCGATCAATCAGGCGCTGAACGTCGCACGGCGGATTGCTTCGGGAGACCTCAGCGGTCGCATCGACAGCGACGGTCGTGATGAAGCGGCGCAGTTGCTCACGGCTCTGGCCGAGATGCAGGGCAATCTGCGTTCGACCATTCGCGGCATCAGCGAGTCGGCCCAGCAACTGGCCTCCGCCGCCGAGGAAATGAGTTCGGTGATGGAACAGAGCACCCGCGGCCTGCAACAGCAAAATGACCAGATCGAGCAGGCCGCCACGGCGGTCACCGAGATGAGCACGGCGGTGGATGAAGTGGCCGCCAATGCGGTGTCCAGTGCCCAGGCCTCCGAAGCGTCGAACGAGGACAGCAAGCACGGGCATGTGCAGGTCAGCGAGACCATCAGCTCGATTCAGGAACTGGTCAGCGCGGTGCTCGGCGCATCCGAACAGGCCGAGGGCCTTGCGACTCAGGCTCAAGACATCAGCAAGGTGCTGGAGGTGATTCGCGGCATCGCCGGGCAGACCAACCTGCTGGCTCTGAACGCTGCGATTGAAGCCGCGCGCGCCGGCGAGGCCGGACGTGGCTTCGCAGTGGTTGCCGATGAAGTCCGTTCGCTGGCCCAGCGCACGCAGAACTCCACCGAAGAAATCGAGCTGATGATCAGCAGCATTCAGCAAGGCACCAGTGCCACCGTCGGCGCCTTGCAAAACAGCGCCGAGCAGGCCAGCCACACCCTGCGCCGGGCCAACAGCGCCGGCCAGGCTCTGGAGAAAATCACCGCGTCGATTTCGCAGATCAACCAGCGCAACCTGGTGATCGCCAGCGCCGCCGAGCAACAGGCGCTGGTGGCCCGGGAAGTCGACGAAAACCTGGTGACCATCCGCGATCTGTCGACCCAGACTGCTGCCGGCGCCACCCAGACGTCTGCCGCCAGTCAGGAACTGTCGCGCCTGGCCGTCGACCTGAACGCACTGGTCACGCGCTTCGTGATCTGATCAGACAATTAAATGCCCGATTAGCGGTTGCCATCGCCGGGGCCCTCGGCAACACTCTCGTCCCGATCAAGGAAGGAGTGGCCCGTGAGCCCTGTCGATATTTTCCGCATGTTGTCGCTGGCTGCCATCTGGGGCGCGAGCTTCCTGTTCATGCGCATCATCGCTCCCGCGATCGGTACGGTTCCGACCGGATTCTTCCGAGTTTCAATCGCCGCCGTCGGCTTGCTGGTCATCCTCGGGCTGATGCGCATCAGCTGGGATTTCAAAGGCAAGCTCAAGACTGTGATGTTGCTCGGCGTGATCAACTCCGGCGTGCCGGCGACGCTGTATTCGGTCGCCGCCCAGGTGCTTCCGGCCGGGTACTCCGCAATCTTCAATGCCACCACGCCGTTGATGGGCGTGTTGATCGGCGGGTTGTTCTTCAGTGAAAAACTCACGCTGGCCAAACTCGCCGGGGTGTTCCTCGGCCTGCTCGGGGTGGGCGTGCTGACCCGCGCCGGCCCGGTCGCGTTCGATCTGCACCTGCTGATGGGCGCGGTCGCCTGCCTGCTCGCGACCACCTGCTACGGCTTCGCCGGGTTTCTCGCCCGACGCTGGCTGGATCAGGCCGGCGGGCTCGACAGTCGTCTGTCGGCGCTGGGCAGCATGCTCGGTGCGACCCTGTTTCTGTTGCCGCTGTTCGGTTACAGCGTCATCACTGCGCCGCCGGTGAGCTGGGGTGGCTGGAATGTCTGGCTGTCGCTGTTGGGCCTTGGGCTGGGCTGCACTGCGTTTGCCTACATCATTTACTTCCGCCTGCTGAGTTCCATCGGGCCGGTGAAATCGATGACCGTGACCTTCATGATTCCGCCATTCGGCGTATTGTGGGGGGCGCTGTTTCTCGATGAGCCGCTGTCGATGGCCCACTTGTATGGCGGGGTATTGATCGCCATTGCGCTGTGGCTGGTGCTGAAACCCGCTGTGGTGAAACCGGCAGAAATCGCCACTCGCTGATTCACAGATGCACAAAGGCCCGGGAGTTTCCTCCCGGGCCTTTTTCATGCGCGGCTATTAGGCCGATTTACGGAACACGAACACCAGACCGACGATGATCAACAGCATCCCCAGCACGCTCAACGCCGCCAGGCGATTGCCGAAGATCAGGTAGTCCATCACCGCCGTCACGGCCGGTACCAGATAGAACAGGCTGGTGACATTCACCAGATTGCCCCGGGCGATCAGTCGATACAGCAGCAACGTCGCCAGCACGGACACCACCAGTCCCATCCACAACACCGGCACGATGAAACCGGCGCTGTGCTCGAAGTGAAACGGCTGGAACGGCACGAAAATCCCGCACAGCAGCAGCCCCGCCAGATACTGCACCGGCAGCGTGCCGAGGGGATTGTCAGTGATGCGCTTCTGCATGATCGAGCCGAAGGTCATGCTCGCCAGCGCCAGCAGCCCGAACAGCATTCCCGCCAGCGACATCCCGGCCAGACCGATGCCCTGGTAAACCACCATGATCAACCCGGCCAATCCCAACGCCAGCCCAAACATCCGGCTCGCCGAGCGCTGCCGCTCCATGATCACCACCGTGAGAATCGGCTGCACGCCCATGATGGTCGCCATCACTCCGGGCGTGACTTTTAGATCCAGCGCCAGCAGATAGAAGATCTGATAAGCCCCCAACAGCACCACCCCGGTGGCCATCGCATACAGCATCGGCTTGCCGCCCTTGGGCAGTTTCAACTTGAGCAACGGTGCCAGCAGCACCAACCCGCACAGTGCAATCACAAAACGGATCAGCAGAAAGGCAAAAGGCGAAGCGTGGGCCAGCCCCCACTTGGAGAAGATCGCCCCGCTGCTCCACAGCAGAACGAACAGGCTCGTGGACGCCGCCGCGAGCGCGGACTTTTTCGAAAGGACAAACATGAATACCACCTGTAGTCAGGCAAATAGCCAACTCAGCCGAAGCTGAAATTCAGTAGGTTTTTTCAGGCGGGCACAGGGGTCAGCAGCAAACGCTGATCAGCCCGAAACACCAACGCCCGGCGGTGATACGACTGCGCACACCGGCGTGCTACTGACAGGTGGAGGGTAATGACTGATCTGCACAGGCTGCTGATTCCCGCACGGCACGACGCCAGCGTTAAGCGCTGAATCGACTACCGCGTTGATGAGGGATGCAGGCATCTGGGCTGATCTTTTTTGAAGGGTTGAAAGGTGAGTCATACGACTCACGAGCGCCGACTATAACCAGCCCGCGACATGGATTGCAACGACTTGGACAAAGGGCCAGTAGCGACAGGCAGGAGGCAGGCGCATAGGCTCGTTTGCAATTGCAACGACCATTGATGGGGGACATGGAATGCGCGAGATCATATGCCAAGGGAACGGAATCATCTGCGGTATCAGTTGTACAAATCGCAAGCCAGGAAGCTTGCCCGCCTTGCCACGACTCAACTCCAGATTGATCTGGAGATGGCCGGTCCCACAACGCTTGACCTTTCGAAAGTACGTTTCGAACCCATCGACTCGTTGGCGCTGAGTGCTTTTGAGTGTTGGGAGAGCCCACATTTTTCATGGGAAGAAGTCATTGGATGGAAAGCGCGCGAACCTCTCGCTCTCGACATCGCAATCTGGTTTGAATCTGAACTGTGCGGACTTTGCTTCGCCAACCCGAATAAAAGTCGACAACGCATCCGAATCGTACGACTGGAGGGGCGGCCAAGAGAAACACATCCATTGAAAAACCGTGTTGCACCGCTATCCGTTCTGGCAATTGAGCAATACGCCCGCATCATTGGCAGTAGCTTGATCGAGGCTCAAGAACCATTCCAGGGAGCAATACCAATTTACGAACAACTCGGCTTCGGTTTGGATAACGAGGGTCGCCTTGTCAAAACAGTAGGGAGCCTAGTATTGTGAAAAACGCTCAAATATTGATCAACCACGGTGTGAATATGCGCAAAGAAATAAAAAAATCCCCCAGAAAGAAAAAAGCGCATGCAATAAGGGGTGAATCTGATCCGGCGGTTCTGACAGCCAGTCAAAGACGGCTCTTACAGATCATTGCAACCGGCACCGCTATCGATGAACCAAGCTTACTTGCTGGCCGTCCCTGATTCCGAAAACAAAAAACCGCTCAAACGAGCGGTTTTTTATGCTTTTAATTCCAGCCTCAACCAAACAGCCAATACCCCAGCAACGTCAGCACCACCACCGCCAGCACCGGCCGCATTACGCGGTAGGCCTTTGGATTGCGGCGTTTCCACTGTTTGACCTTACCGCTGAACTTGTCGCTGAAGTTCTTGCTCCACGCATAAGCCTGGTTGATCCCGCCAACACGCTCGTCGTCGAGGTTCTGCGGTGCCGTGGCACGGCCCAGCCAGGCGCTGATGAAGCGGTTGATGCGGGTCATCAGGCGGCTGCTCAGCGGCCGCTCGATGTCGCAGAACAGGATGACGCGGGTCTGTTCGGTTTCGTTCTTGACCCAATGCACGTAGGTCTCGTCGAACATCACGTCTTCACCGTCGCGCCAGGCGTAGACCTGCCCGTCGACGAAGATTCGGCAATCGTCGGAGTTTGGCGTTGACAGACCAAGGTGATAACGCAGGGAACCGGCGAACGGATCGCGGTGCGGGTTCAAATGGCTGCCGCCCGGCAACAGCGCGAACATCGCGCCTTTGACGTTGGGGATGGCACTGACCAGCGCCACGGTTTTCGGGCACAGGGTTTCGGCCGATGGCAGAGGTTTGTCGTACCACTTGAGGTAGAAACGCTTCCAGCCTTTCTTGAAGAACGAGCCGAAACCGGCGTCGTTGTTCTTCTCGGCGGCGCGAATATAACCCTCGTCGAACAGGTGCATCGCTTCGTCGCGAATGGTTTCCCAGTTATCACGCAACACGTCCAGCTCCGGAAACTTGCTGCGATCCAGATATGGTTTGGACGGCACACCCGAGAACAGATACATCAGGGCGTTATAGGGGGCGAACAGCGCCGAGTGGTTGACGAACTGCCGCAGCACCGGCAAACGCGCCTTGCCGCGCAAATGCACGTAGAGGATGCTGCCCACAAACAGCAGCAACACCGACACCTTGGCGGCTAACGAAAAGGTCATCAACAACTCCTTGAAATAAGACAACGCCACGCCATGTCATTTACCCGAGATGGCGGCCGGCCATGATAAACACTACCGGCTCCGGGAAAAACCCGCCCGACTCAAGATTCAGTGTTAAGAATTGCGCAACAAAGCACTTATTAACATAACGATCCTGAACCCTGGCTGACCTGAATCAACGCACCCCTTACTGCTGGTTCTCCTGATCGGTGAACAGATCACTGAACAGCATGCTCGACAGATAACGCTCACCGGAGTCGGGCAGCACCACCACAATGGTCTTGCCCTGCATTTCCGGAGTTTCCGCCAGGCGCACCGCCACCGACATGGCCGCACCACAGGAAATCCCGCACAGGATCCCTTCCTCCTGCATCAGGCGCAGGGCCATGGCTTTGGACTCGTCATCCGTCACCAGCTCGACCCGGTCAACCATCGACAGATCAAGGTTCTTCGGCACAAAACCGGCGCCGATGCCCTGAATCTTGTGCGGGCTCGGCTTGATTTCTTGACCTGCCAGCGCCTGGGTAATCACCGGCGAAGACACCGGCTCCACCGCCACCGACAGAATCGGTTTGCCTGCCGTATTCTTGATATACCGCGACACGCCGGTGATGGTTCCGCCGGTGCCGACGCCCGCCACCAGCACATCGATGGCGCCGTCGGTGTCATTCCAGATTTCCGGGCCGGTGGTCTTTTCATGAATGGCCGGGTTGGCCGGGTTATCGAACTGGGCCGGCATGAAATATTTGCCCGCGTCACTGGCTACGATCTCGTTGGCCTTTTCGATAGCGCCTTTCATGCCCTTGGCTGGCTCGGTCAGCACCAGCTCTGCGCCCAGCGCCTTGAGCACTTTGCGCCGCTCGATGCTCATCGAGGCCGGCATGGTCAGCAGCAATTTGTAACCGCGCGCGGCCGCCACGAAGGCCAGGCCGATGCCGGTGTTGCCGGAGGTCGGCTCGACGATGGTCATGCCCGGCTTGAGTTTGCCGCTGCTTTCGGCGTCCCAGATCATGTTGGCGCCAATCCGGCACTTGACCGAGTAGCCCGGGTTGCGACCTTCGATCTTGGCCAGAATGGTCACGCCACGGGGCGCGATGCGGTTGATCTGCACCAGCGGCGTGTTGCCGATGGAATGGGCGTTGTCAGCAAAAATACGGCTCATGGCTGGGTCCTTGTGCAGCGTTGAATTCAGCCTTCCAAGGTAAGCCTGTTGCCCGTGTCAGTCCAGTCGGGCCGAACGTCTGCGGCAGGCGGCAGTCAATCGCTTTACATCGTTCGGAATTTGCTGCCATGAAGCGTCGCTACCGTTGGCCATTGTGGATTTTCGCCACTGTTGTGGTGTTGCTGGTCGCCCTGCACATCGCCCTGCCCTACCTCGTGCGCGACTATCTGAATGACAAGCTGGCCAATATGGGCGACTACCGCGGCCAGATCACCGACGTGGACCTGGCGCTCTGGCGCGGGGCCTACAAGATCAATGGCCTGAAAATCGTCAAGGCCGACGGCAAGGTGCCGGTGCCATTCGTCGATGCGCCGGTTATCGACCTGTCTGTCAGTTGGCACTCGCTTTGGTACGACCATGCTGTCGTGGCGCAGGTGAAATTCTTTAAACCTCAGGTGAACTTCGTCGATGGTGGTGCCAACAGGCAGAACTCCCAGACCGGTCAGGGCACCGACTGGCGTGAGCAACTGGGCAAACTGTTGCCTATCACGCTCGACGAAGTGCAGATCAGCGATGGGCGGATCAGCTTTCGCAACTTCAACTCCAAACCACCGGTAAACATGAATGCAACCAACGTCGACGCCAGCATTTACAACCTGACCAACGTGGTCGACAAAGAAGGCAAACGCGATGCTCGCTTCGAAGGCAAGGCTCTGCTGCTGGGGCATGCCCCGCTGGAAACCACAGCCACCTTCGACCCCTTGAGCAATTTCGAAGACTTCGAATTTCGCCTGCGGGCCCGCGACATCGAACTCAAGCGCATGAACGACTTCGCCTCGGCCTACGGCAAATTCGACTTCAACGCCGGCCACGGCGATGTGGTCATCGAAGCCGCCGCCAACAAGGGCCAGCTCAAGGGCTACATCAAACCGCTGCTGCGCGACGTGGACGTGTTCAACTGGCAGCAGGATGTCGAGAACAAGAACAAGGGAATCTTCCGCTCGATCTGGGAAGCACTGGTCGGCGGCACGGAAACCGTGCTGAAAAACCAGGGCAAAAACCAGTTTGCCACCCGAGTCGAACTCAGTGGCAGCGTGCATCAGCAAGATATCAGCGCGTTCGAAGCTTTTTTGCAGATTTTGCGCAACGGATTCATCCAGGCCTTCAATGCCCGGTATGAACGGCCGAAGCCGGATGCGGGCTAAGTTTTACGGTTGACGATGTAGCGCCCGGTATCCTCTGCCGCGATCAGTGCAGGTTTCTCCTGCAACGAATCCCAACCCAGACAGGCCAGGGCCAATGATCGCGGCACCGCTTCCCGACCATTACTGTAGCGACTGATGCTGCGGGCACTGACACCCAACGCTTCGGCTGCCTCATTCAACGGTAAACCGGTGCGAGCGCGCCAATCCATGAAAATCCGTGTGTTTTCGTCCGGCGCATTTTGCGCGAGCGCGTCCCGATACAAGGTATCGGCACCAATCTGGATATCCGGTTCCGGCCACTCCACGCTCCAGCCGTCGTCACCCAACTCAGCGGTTGCGAACACTTCAGCGTCCAGTAGCGGAGCGAGCCCCGGGTAAGTTTGCAGATCGCAGCTCAAGTCCAGGTTCAGCTGTTGGCCGTCAATAAAGGTCAGTGACAGACAAGCATCGCCAAGAGCCTGCACTGCCGCCAACCGTGGCCGCTTCATGGGTAACATCGTTTCCAGTCCTCCAGCAATTGCGTCTGATGGGACAAAACCCACGCCAGCGCTTCCTTGACGATCAGTGGCGGTGCCTTGCCCATCATGACCTCGACGGTTTCCAGGCTCAGCATCACATCCACTCCGCCACCGGTCAGGTGAACATGGGGTGGTGGGTGATCCTTCTCGCGCAACTGAATGCGGTATTTTTCGCGAAATCGGTATTTGGTAGTCATGCCCGAAGGCTATCGCCAAATCGGCGATACCAGGAATACTGGCCTCGTGCCGAAACTGAGTCAACATGTGACGCCCCATTCAGAGACTGAATAAGCCGTCTGCGTTCACAGTCGACCGGGCCGCGCGTTATAGTCGGGCATCCGATTATTTCGCCCCCGCCCTGCCCGTTCAGGTCGGCGTTACCGTTCGAGGATTAGCAGATGAAGTTCGAAGGCACCCAGGCCTACGTCGCCACCGATGACCTGAAGCTGGCGGTCAACGCCGCCATCACCCTGGAGCGGCCGCTGCTGGTCAAGGGCGAACCGGGCACCGGCAAGACCATGCTCGCCGAGCAACTGGCCGAATCGTTCGGCGCCAAGCTGATCACCTGGCACATCAAGTCCACCACCAAGGCCCATCAGGGCCTGTACGAGTACGACGCGGTCAGCCGTTTGCGCGACTCGCAACTGGGCAATGAAAAAGTCCACGACGTACGCAACTACCTGAAGAAGGGCAAACTCTGGGAAGCGTTCGAGTCCGAAGAGCGCGTCATCCTGCTGATCGACGAAATCGACAAGGCCGACATCGAGTTTCCCAACGACCTGCTGCAAGAACTCGACAAGATGGAGTTCTACGTTTACGAGATCGACGAGACCATCAAGGCCAAGAAGCGTCCGATCATCATCATTACCTCCAACAACGAGAAAGAGCTGCCGGACGCGTTCCTGCGCCGCTGCTTCTTCCATTACATCGCCTTCCCCGACCGAACCACCCTGCAGAAAATCGTCGATGTTCACTACCCGGACATCAAGAAGGATCTGGTCAGCGAAGCGCTGGACGTGTTCTTCGACGTGCGCAAGGTGCCGGGCCTGAAGAAGAAGCCGTCGACCTCGGAACTGGTGGACTGGCTGAAACTGCTGATGGCCGACAACATCGGCGAAGCCGTGCTGCGCGAACGCGATCCGACCAAAGCCATCCCGCCGCTGGCCGGTGCGCTGGTGAAGAACGAACAGGACGTGCAACTGCTTGAGCGCCTGGCGTTCATGAGCCGTCGCGGCACCCGCTAAGAGGCTGATGCCATGTTGCTCAACCTGTTCAATGAAATGCGTGCAGCCAAGGTGCCGGTCTCGGTGCGCGAGCTGCTCGACCTGATCAACGCGCTGAAACAGCGCGTCACCTTCGCCGACATGGACGAGTTCTACTACTTGTCGCGGGCGATTCTGGTGAAGGACGAACGGCATTTCGACAAGTTCGACCGTGCGTTCGGCGCCTACTTCAATGGCCTGGAAAAGCTCGACGATCACTTGCAGGCGCTGATCCCCGAAGACTGGTTGCGCAAGGAATTCGAGCGTTCGCTGAGCGACGAGGAACGCGCGCAGATCCAGTCCCTCGGCGGCCTGGACAAGCTGATCGAAGAGTTCAAGAAACGTCTGGAAGAACAGAAGGAACGCCACGCCGGCGGCAACAAATGGATCGGCACCGGCGGCACCAGCCCGTTCGGCTCCGGCGGTTTCAACCCGGAAGGCATCCGGGTCGGCGATGCCGGCAAGCGCCAGGGCAAAGCGGTGAAAGTCTGGGATCAGCGCGAGTACAAGAACCTCGACGATTCCGTGGAACTGGGCACCCGTAACATCAAGGTCGCCCTGCGTCGCCTGCGCAAATTCGCTCGTCAGGGCGCGGCGGAAGAGCTGGACATCGACGGCACCATCGACCACACCGCCAAGGATGCCGGCCTGCTGAACATCCAGATGCGCCCGGAACGGCGCAACACGGTGAAGCTGTTGCTGCTGTTCGACATCGGCGGCTCGATGGACGCCCACGTGAAGATCTGCGAGGAATTGTTCTCGGCCTGCAAGACCGAGTTCAAGCATCTGGAGTACTTCTACTTCCACAACTTCATTTATGAATCGGTGTGGAAGAACAACATGCGCCGCACTTCCGAGCGCACGTCGACCCAGGACCTGCTGCACAAGTACGGCGCCGACTACAAAGTGATCTTCATCGGTGACGCCGCGATGGCGCCTTATGAAATCACCCAGGCTGGCGGCAGCGTCGAGCACTGGAACGAAGAGCCGGGTTACGTGTGGATGCAGCGCTTCATGGAGAAGTACAAGAAGCTCATCTGGATCAATCCGTATCCGAAAGATACGTGGGGCTATACATCGTCGACCAATATCGTGCGGGACTTGATCGAGGATCAGATGTATCCGCTGACGTTGCGCGGGCTGGAAGAAGGGATGCGGTTTCTGTCCAAGTAAGCGGATGGTTCCCATGTCGAGGCGTCGAACCGTCTGCGTGGGAATGCATCAAGTGACGCTCTGCGTCACTGGGACGCGGAGCGTCCCGGGCGGCATTCCCACGCGGAGCGTGGGAACGATCAAACGCAGACGCGTTCGACGTGGGAACGATCAAGTAAAGCGCTGTAGATATTCGAGGTGTTCCCGGTGTGCGACGTCCTGCACCACCGGGCGCAATCTGACCTTCGCCCCCGGCAGACACTGTGCCAGTCGAGCCAGCGCCAGCGGCGTCAAGGCACCCAATCGCGGATAGCCGCCAATGGTCTGCCGATCATTGAGCAACACGATCGGCTGCCCGTCCGGCGGCACCTGCACCGCGCCCAGCGGAATGCCCTCGGAAATCATCGGTTTGCCCTGATACTGCAACGCCGTGCCCAACAGACGAATACCCATGCGATCGGCGCGACTGTCCAGCGTCCAGGCACGGTTGAAGGCATCGAACAGGCTCTGCCCGCTGAACTGACCGATCTGCGCGCCCAGCACCAGATCCAGTGGCGCGTCGAGGCGCAGGTCCGGTCGATGCTCCGCCGGAACCTCACACATCAACAGGGTTTCGCCCTGATAACTCAGCGAAGCGCCCTTGGCCAGCGGCAATCCAAAACCATCAAGACCGCCAAGCTCCTCACGCACCACCGTGGCACTGCTGCCCAGCACTTTCGGCGCACTGAAACCGCCGGGCGCCGCTAGATAGGCCCGAGCCCCCAGCAACGGTTGGGTGAACTTCAAGGTCTGCCCTTTGCGCAGTTTGAAACTGCGCCACGGCGCCAACCCCTCACCGTCGATCTGCGCGCCAAGATCCGCGCCAGCCATTGCCAGCAGACAATCCTCTTGCGCCACCACCGTAAACCCGCCGAGGGTGATTTCGATCACCGGCAAGTCCAGGCCATTGCCCAGCAGCCAGTTGGCCCAGGCCATCGACCGCCAGTCCGCCGCGCCGCCCTGAGTCACGCCCAGATGGCGCACGCCAAACCGCCCGGCATCCTGCAACAGGCACAGCGGCGTACTCGCTTCAATCGTCAGTCGGCTCATGCCAGGGCCTCCAGAGGCGTGTCGTCACCACCGAGGCGGATGAATTCGGCGTGGCTCACCGCTTCAAAACGCACGGTATCCCCGGGCTGCATGAGGCTGTAGCCATCGCGTTCACGGTCGAACAGTTTTGCCGGCGTGCGACCGATCAGGTTCCAGCCACCGGGAGACACCACCGGATACGCGGCCGTCTGCCGCTCGGCGATGCCGACGCTGCCGGCGGCGACTTTCTTGCGTGGGGTATTCAGACGTGGTGCCGCGAGAACTTCTTCCACCAGCCCCATGAACGCGAAACCCGGCGCAAAGCCTAGGGCGAACACCTGATATTCACGAGCACTGTGACGGCGGATCACTTCTTCCACCGCCAAACCGCTGCGTTGTGACAGCAGACTCAATTCCGGTCCGACGCTCAGGTCGTACCACACCGGTAGCACATGACACTGGCCGCCGGTGCGCGCGTTCGGCGACAGGTCGATCAAGGCTTCGGCGATCAATTCGCGAGCCTGACCCGGATTCAATTCGGTCAGGTCGTAATGCACCATCAACGTGGTGTACGACGGCACCAGATCGATCAAATGCTCGCCGAACACCGCGCGCAGCCGCTCACTGGCGGCGAGCATCCACGGCATGTTGGCTTCGGCAATTTCATCGAACAGGCGCAGCATCAGGCAATCCAGCGCCACCACTTCCACCCGCGGATTCATGGCGCGCTCTGCTCGTTCAGGGCCTGACGAATGCGCTGCACGGCAGCCACTGAACTGGCGTTGTCACCGTGCACGCACAGCGTGTTGGCTTGCAGGTGCAGCGCACTGCCGTCGCTGGCGGTGAGGTTGTCGCCACGGGCGATGGTCAGCGCTTGCCCGATGATGGTTTCGGAATCGTGGTGCACCGCGCCCGGCAGTTGTCGCGAGACCAGTCGGCCGACGCTGTCGTAGGCGCGGTCGGCGAAGGCTTCGAACCACAGGGTCACGCCGTATTCGTCGCCGAGCTGTTGCGCGGCCGTGTTATCGCGGGTGGCCATCAGCATCAGTGGCAGGCTGCGATCGTAAGCCGCGACGGCCTGAATCACCGCCCGCAACTGCGCCGGGTTGGCCATCATGTCGTTGTACATCGCGCCGTGGGGTTTGACGTAACTGACTTTGCCACCTTGGGCACGGCAAATGCCGTCGAGGGCGCCGATCTGGTAATGCAGGATGTCTTGCAGTTCCTGGGCGGTGTAGGCCATGGAGCGGCGGCCGAACCCCACCAGATCCTGATAGGCCGGATGCGCACCGATCTGCACGCCGTGGCTCAGGGCCAGGCTGACGGTCTTGCGCATGATGCTCGGGTCGCCGGCGTGAAAGCCGCAGGCAATGTTGGCGCAGTCGATGAAGGGCATGACTTCCGCGTCCAGACCCATGGTCCAGCTGCCGAAGCTCTCGCCGATGTCACAGTTCAATAGCAGGCGGCTCACGGTGAACACTCCTGTAGTTCTTTTCTTTTTTTGCTGTGGGACAGACAGTGTCCCGCAGGTTATCAGTTACTGCGCGTCCAGTTGCTTGCCACGGGTTTCCGGCAGGCTCAACGCCGCGAGAATCACCACCCCGTAGGACACCGCCGCAAAGGCACCGATGCCTACACTCAGCGGCACTTTCTGGCTGAGCAACCCGATCAACAGCGGGAACAACGCCGCCAGTGCCCGGCCGATGTTGTAGCAGAAGCCCTGCCCCGAGCCGCGAATCCGGGTTGGAAACAGCTCGGTGAGAAACGCGCCCATGCCACTGAAAATCCCCGAGGCGAAGAAGCCCAGCGGGAAACCCAACCACAGCATCACGCCATTGCTGACCGGTAATTGGGTGTAGAGCAGAACGATGGTGAACGAGCCGACCGCGAACAGGATGAAGTTCTTCTTGCGGCCCAGCAGGTCGGTCAAATAGGCGCTGATCACATAACCGACGTAGGAACCGATGATCACCATCGCCAGATAACCGCCGGTGCCGAGTACGCTCAAGCCGCGTTCGTTCTTCAGAAAAGTCGGCAGCCAGGAGGTGATCGCGTAATAACCGCCGAGGGCGCCAGTGGTCAGCAATGAGGCGCGAATGGTGGTGAAGAGCATGCCGGGGGCGAAGATCTCGTAGAACTTCGAAGGGCTGTCCAGAGTTTGCTTGGCTTTGGCTTCGCGGTAGATCTCCGGGTCTTTCACCAGACGCCGGACAAAAATCACGAACACCGCCGGCACGATGCCGAGGATGAACAGTGCGCGCCAGGCGTCTTCCGGTGGCAGCACCGAGAACAGCAGCGCGTACAGAATCGCCGTCAGCCCCCAACCCAGCGCCCAGCCGGATTGCACCATGCCCACCGCCTTGCCGCGATCCTTGGCGCGGATCACTTCACCGATCAGCACCGCGCCGGCGGTCCATTCACCGCCGAAACCGAAGCCCATCAGGGTTCGGGCGATCAGCAGTTGTTCGTAGTTTTGGGCGAAGCCGCAAAGGAAAGTGAAGAAGGCGAACCACAGCACCGTCAGTTGCAGGGTGCGCACGCGGCCGATGCGGTCGGAGAGAATCCCCGCCACCCAACCGCCAATGGCCGAAGCGATCAGAGTACTGGTGTGGATCAGCCCGGCCTCGCCAGTGGTGATGCCCCACATCGCGATCAGGGTCGGCACCACGAAGCTGAGCATCTGGGTGTCCATGCCGTCCAGACCGTAGCCGATCTTGCAACTCCAGAAGGTCCGGCGCTCCTGCTGATTGATGTTGCGATACCAGTCGAACGGGCCGGGACGGGCCGCAGTCTTGGGGAGGTCGAGGGTGTCGGGCGCACTCATGGCATGTCTCCGCAGGCTTTTATTAGTCTTGTTCGAAGCTCCGACGACGCCTATCGTGGGAACCGGATGCGTCGATTCTTGGGTGCGTCACCCGGTCGCGTCCAACGAATAAAAACCCGCCCAAGACATAAGAAAAATTTGTTGCCATGAACCTGAAGTTTCTCGAAACCTTCGTCTGGGTCGCCCGGCTGAAAAGTTTTCGCCTGACCGCCGACAAGCTGTTCACCACCCAGGCTTCGATTTCCAGCCGGATTGCAGTACTCGAAGGCGAGCTCGGGGTGAAGCTGTTCCTGCGTGACTCACGCGGCGTTAGTCTGACGCCCGAAGGTTTGAAAGTGCTGGATTATGCCGAGCAGATGCTCGACACGATGCAGGCGCTGAAGCAGTCGATCGAGACCCGATCGAGCAAGGTCGGCCGGGTGCGCATCGGGGTGATGGACACGGTGATCCACACCTGGCTCAGCCCGTTGGTGGCGCAGATGACCGATCTGTACCCTCGAGTGGAAATCGAGCTGGTGGCGGATACCTCGCTGAACCTCTGCGATCAGCTGCAAAAAGGCTTTCTCGACTTGATCCTGCAAACCGATCTGGTACGTCAGGAAAGCGTGCGCAGCCTCGAACTGGCCAGCCACCCGATCGGCTGGATCGTCGCCAGCCAATCAATCTACAACCGCGACTACCAAAACCTCGCCGACCTGGCGCAGGAACGGATCATCACCTACTCGAAAAACTCCCGGCCGCATCAGGACATCCTGGCGCTGATGCAGGCCCAGGGCGTGCTGGCGCCACGGTTGAACTGTGTGAATTCAGTGTCGGCGATCACCCGTCTGTTGCGCGACGGATTCGGTATTGGCGCGTTGCCGCCGGTACTGGTGGCCGAGGAACTGGCGCGAGGGGAATTGACCCTGCTTGACATCGAACAGCGTCCGCCGAACCTGCAGGTGGTGGTGTCGTGGCGGGTCGGTGTGGAATGGGTCGAGGAGATTGTGACGCTGTGTCAGCAGGTGCTGGAGGAATATGCGCGCAAGGTAGGTACGGATTACATCGTTCTAAGTTGATCGTTCCCACGCTCTGCGTGGGAATGCCTAAACGGACGCTCCGCGTTCGGCTTTGGAAGGGACGCGGAGCGTCCCGGGCTGCATTCCCACGCGGAGCGTGGGAACGATCTTCATAAGTCTTACAGCCCGCGCACATCCCGGTCTTCGATCGGCCGGCTCTGGCGCAGGCGCTTGCCGCCCAGCACCACCCAGTCGATCAGACGGAACAGGCATTCAAGGCCGAACGACAGCAACATCGCGCCGCTCATGCCCCAGATCATCGCTTCCGGCGTCAGCAGGATCTGGTAGCTGTAGCCGTTCCAGGTTTCCTTGCGGATGTCCGGGTCGGCGGCCAGCACCACTTGCAGGAAGCGGATGTACCACGGGCCCTGCATCGCCTGGAATTGCTTGTCCAGCGCCAGCTGACGGTTGAGCAAGGTGCTCAGGCTGTCGGCATCGCTGCGAAACACCGGGTCTTCGCTGGCACGGTAATGGGCGACCAGTGCCTGGATATCACCCTTGAAAAACTGCTCGGCGGTGCCCTGGAAGCCGCGTAGACCAGTCTGCGCCTCGATCAGGTGCGCTTCGACCCGCTTGGCGTAATCGTTGATGAAGCCCGGCACCTGGACACCGATCAACAGGCCCGCCGCAAACAACACCAGCCGTAGATAACTGAGCAACATGGGGGTGCAATCCTTATTCGGTCGTGCCCTGGCTGACGCATTCGCCGCGTCGCCACAGGCTCCATTGGCCCGGTTCGTAGCGGGTCCAGGTTTCGTTTTCAGTCAAGGGTTCGGTGGCAATCACCGTGACCACGTCGTTGGGCGTGGTTTCGGCCTGGAAGTCGACAATCACATCGACATCCTTGAGCCGCGCCGGGCCAAACGGTGCGCGTCGGGTGATCTGCGCCAGTTTGGTCGAGCAATAGCAGAACAGCCAGTCGCCGTCGCTGAGCAGGCAGTTGAACACGCCTTTGCTGCGATATTCGGCGCAGGCCGCGACCAGATCCGGCAGCAGCACTTCTATATCGACCGGTTCCGGAAACGCTGCACGTACCCGGTTGAGCAAATCGCAGAACGCCGCTTCGCTGTCGGTATCGCCGACCGGGCGGTAGAAACTCTTGATCGGGGTGAAATCGGCGAGCTGACCGTTGTGCGCGAAGCACCAGTTGCGCCCCCACAGTTCGCGGACGAACGGGTGGGTGTTGGACAGACAGACCTTGCCGACGTTGGCCTGACGGATATGCCCGATGACCACTTCGCTCTTGATCGGATAACGCTGCACCAGATTGGCCACTTCCGACTCGCTGCTGGCCGCCGGATCCTGGAACAGGCGCAGCCCACGACCTTCGTAGAAGGCGATGCCCCAGCCGTCGCGATGTGGCCCGGTGCGACCGCCGCGCTGCATCAGCCCGGTGAAGCTGAACACGATGTCGGTCGGCACGTTGGCACTCATGCCCAGTAATTCACACATGTGCGGACTCTCGTGATTACAGACGCGGCTCGACCCGCATGCGCTGCGGATTGCTCGGCACCGGCGGGCGACCATAGCGGTCATCGCCGGCACCGCCGAACGGTTGATCGGCGTCACGCTCGTCATCGGCACGGGCCGCTGCGCGGGCGGCTTCAGCCTGCTCCCGGCGGGCCTTGGAGGCGCGTTCGATCGGCAGGCGGATCAGCACAAAAATCAGATACAGACCGAACGCGATCATGGCGTACATGAGCAGTTCGGAAATGGCACGCCAGGCGTTATTGCCGACCTTGAACGCCAGATCCAGCACGGTGATGGCGATGGCCGGGGCAAATTTTTCCTTCACCGGGTCAATGATGGTCGGGCTGAACAGCAACACCGCCATCAGCACACGCAGCGGCTCGCGCAGCCAACGCCACATCCAGCGGGTCATGCGCATCCACACCAGCAGGCAGCCCACGGCGGCAAAGGCGTAAAGGCCCCAGGCGATCAGATAGTCGTTCTCGGTCATGGTGTCCATGGCAAGGCAGGCAAAGAGGCGCTTATAGTAACGACTTTTCGCACGTCAGGCTTCCCCGCCGTCCGTGCTGCCCTTATTTGTCATGTCCGAGAGCTTTCCATGCCCGTATCCGCCAACGTCATCAGCGCCCCGATTGCCCACAAGGCCGCCGGTCACGACCCGTACGCCTGGCTGCAGGAACGCGACACCGACGCGGTGCTCGACTACCTCAAGGCTGAAAACGACTATCAGCAGGCACAGACCGCCGATCAGGCTGAGCTGCGCGAAACCCTGTTCGAAGAGATCAAGGGCCGGATCCTCGAAACCGACCTGTCCCTCCCCTCGCCATGGGGCCCGTACCTGTATTACACCCGCACCACCGCAGGCGACGAATACGCCCGCCACTACCGCTGCCCGCGCCCGGTCGATGACAGCCTGACCCTCGACGAAAGCCGCGAACAACTGCTGCTCGATCCGAACGCACTGGCCAACGGCGGCTTTTTCTCCCTCGGCGCCTTCAGCATCAGCCCGGATCACCAGCGTCTGGCCTACAGCGTCGACGCCTCGGGCGATGAGATTTACACGCTGTTCGTGAAGGAATTGTCCAGCGAGCGCGTCAGCGAACTGGAATTCCAGGACTGCGACGGCAGCATGACCTGGGCCAATGACAGCCTCACGCTGTTCTTCGGCGTACTCGACGACACCCATCGCCCGCACAAGCTGTTCCGCTATCGCCTCGACGGCACGGCCGCCGAAGAGGTGTTCCACGAACCGGACGGGCGTTTCTTCCTGCACTGCTACCGCGCCAGCTCCGAGCAGCAATTGCTGTTGTCGCTGAGCAGCAAGACCACCAGCGAAGTCTGGGCGCTGGATGCCCATCAGCCGCAGCAGCCGTTCACCTGCCTGGCGCCACGGGTCGAGGATCACGAATACGACGTCGACCACGGCAAGCTCGATGGTGAGTGGACCTGGTTCATCCGCACCAACCGCGACGGCATCAACTTCGCCCTGTATCAGGCGCCGGACACCGGCATCGCACCGAGCGAAGCCGACTGGCAGAACCTGATCCCGCACAGCGATTCGGTGATGCTCGATGGCGTGACCCTCAACGCCGAAGCCCTGACCCTGAGCCTGCGCGAAGGTGGGCTGCCGATCATCGAAGTTCGCCCACACGGTCTGGCGCCTTATCGCGTGCAATTGCCGGACGCGGCCTACAGCCTCTACGTGCAAAACAGCCTGGAATTCGAAAGCGACCGCATCCGCCTGCGCTACGAGGCGTTGAATCGTCCGGCTCAGGTTCGGCAACTGATCCTCGCCACCGGCGAGCAGACTGTCCTCAAGGAAACCCCGGTGCTCGGCCCGTTCGACGCCGACGCCTACGTCAGCCAGCGCCTGTGGGCGACCGCGCCGGACGGCACCCAGGTGCCGATCAGCCTGGTGATGAAACGGGAAATGGTTGGCAAACCCGTGCCGTTGTACCTGTACGGTTACGGCGCCTACGGTTCAAGCCTCGACCCGTGGTTCTCCCACGCCCGCCTGAGTCTGCTGGATCGCGGCATGGCGTTCGCCATCGCCCACGTGCGCGGCGGCGGTGAGCTGGGCGAAGCGTGGTACCGCGCTGGCAAGCAGGAGCACAAGCACAACACCTTCAGCGACTTCATCGCCTGCGCCGAATTCCTGATCCTCAACGGCATCACCACCGCGCCACAACTGGCGATCAGCGGTGGCAGCGCCGGTGGCCTGCTGATCGGTGCTGTGCTCAACCAGCGTCCGGATCTGTTCGGTGTGGCGATTGCCGAAGTGCCGTTCGTCGACGTGCTCAACACCATGCTCGACCCGGACCTGCCGCTGACCGTCACTGAATACGACGAGTGGGGCAATCCCGAAGAGCCGGACGTTTACGAGCGGATCAAGGCCTATGCGCCGTACGAAAACGTCACTGCACAGGCGTATCCCGCAACACTGGTGATCGCCGGCTATAACGACAGCCGCGTGCAGTATTGGGAAGCGGCCAAGTGGGTGGCGAAATTGCGCGCGACCAAGACCGATGACAATCCATTGCTGCTCAAGACCGAACTGGGTGCCGGCCACGGCGGCATGAGCGGGCGTTATCAGGGATTACGTGACGTAGCGCTCGAATATGCATTTGTTTTCAAGGTTCTGGGCATTGCCTGAGGAACTCCGCCGGTCACTTGGGTCTTAATTCCAGACCCGATAGGCCGATAGCACATCAATCCCCTGTGGGAGCGAGCCTGCTCCGGGCGGCGATCCGACGATAGCAATCTGTCAGTCATGTTGATGTTGGCTGACACTCCGCCATCGCGAGCAGGCTCGCTCCCACAGGAGTTCTGTGCAACGCCTTGAAACAGTGAAAACAAAAAAAGACCGCACGACATGTCAGAACCCACTCTACTGAACAACGAAATCCGCGACTGGCTGATGGACTGCGGCCTGTTCGATCAATTGCAACTGGCGGATTTCGCCGCCGCCTCGGGTTACTTCAGCATCAGCACCGTGGCTGAAGGCGAAGCGATCTTTCGCGAAGGCGATGCCGGCAGTTTCATGTGCATCATCCACACCGGCCAGGTGGCCGTGCAGAAAACCGGTGGCGACGGTCAGGTCGTTACCATGGCTACCCTGCGCAGCGGTCGGGCATTCGGTGAAATGGCCGTGCTCGACGGCGAACGCCGTTCGGCGACTTGTGTGGCGGCGAGCGACTGCCAGTTGCTCAACCTCGGCAAGGACTCGCTGGAAAAAATGCTCAACGACGCGCCGAAGATCGCCGCCAAGATCATCCGCGCCCTCGCCGTCTCCCTGTCCAAACGCCTGCGCATGGCCGACGGCCAGCTCGCCGCCCAGCAGATCTAGCCCCCCGGGGATTTGGGCTTGCTGTCGTTCTGTTCCAGGCCCGGCAATGGCTGATCCTTGGACGGCGGGCTGGGCATTTCGATCGGCACCAGCGGCGGGCCGCCACTGCCGGGGCCGGCCTTGGGAATCGGCACCGGACTGATCTGCGGATACGGGGTTGGCGTCGCCGTGCCGGGCGAGCCCGGTTGCGGTGTCGGGCTGACGGGAATCGTCTGTTGCGCCTGTACGGCAGTTATCGAGAGCGCGGCCAGGGTAATGACCGTTAGAATGGTGCGCTTCATCAAGGGCTCCGTTGGCCTGAAGTCTGCCTTCAGGCTACTCCCAACGCGCCGGCTTGCCTTCCCCCCTGTAGAGATTTCCATGAAACGTTTCGTTCTGCTCGACACCACGCCGATCCCTGACAACGGCGGCGCCCTGTGCCTGCTCGAGTATGGCGAGGACTTCGTCATCAAGATCCAGGGTGGCGACGGCGGCCAATTGATGAACACCCGCATGCACGGCTCCGAAGATGCGCTGGCCGAGATCCCGTGCCGCAAGGTCGCCGGCCGGCCGAACTCGCGGGTGCTGATCGGCGGTCTGGGCATGGGCTTCACCCTTGCCTCCGCGCTCAAGCACCTGGGCAAAGGTGCCGAAGTGGTGGTCGCCGAACTGGTGCCCGGCGTGGTCGAGTGGAACCGTGGCCCGCTCGGTGAAAAGTCCGGGCGCCCGCTGCTCGATCCGCGCACGGTGATCCGTCAGGAAGACGTGGCCAAGGTGCTGCAAAGTGAGCCGAACGGTTTCGACGCAATCATGCTCGACGTCGACAACGGCCCCGAAGGCCTGACCCAGAAGGCCAACAGCTGGCTGTATTCCGCCGCAGGCCTGGCCGCCTGCGCCAAAGCGATGCGGCCCAAAGGCGTGCTGGCGGTGTGGTCGGCCAGCGCCGACCGGCAGTTTTCCGACAAATTGAAGAAGGCCGGTTTCAAGGCCGAGGAAGTCCAGGTCTTCGCCCACGGCAACAAGGGCACGCGCCACACGATCTGGATTGCCGAGAAGCTCAAGGGCTGAGCTAAACTTGCGTCATAACCGTCATTAGTCTTCTGCAAAGGTGAACCCATGAGTTCGTCCACCCCGACCAACACCTCGAAGCTGGATCGCATCCTCGCCGACAACCAGCGCGACAAGGAAATGGGCTACCGCGACAAGGCCCTGAAGATGTACCCGCATGTGTGCGGCCGCTGCGCCCGTGAGTTTTCCGGCAAGCGCCTGAGCGAACTGACCGTGCACCACCGCGACCACAACCACGACAACAACCCGCAGGACGGTTCCAACTGGGAACTGCTGTGCCTGTACTGCCACGACAACGAACACTCGCGCTACACCGATCAGCAGTATTTCGGCGAAGGCTCGCTGAGCACGCCGAAAATCGCCAAGGCCACGCACAATCCGTTTGCGGCACTGGCCGGTCTCATGAAAAAAGAAGACTGAGTTCCCCAACTCTGATGTGATCGTTCCCACGCTCTGCGTGGGAATGCCTCAATGGACGCTCTGCGTCCGCTTTGGGACGCGGAGCGTCCCGGGCTGCATTCCCACGCGGAGCGTGGGAACGATCAACAGCGTGGGAACGATCTGTCCTGAATCTGCCCGCCCTCCCCCAATCCCCGTATAATCGCCCTCTTTTTCCCGAAGGCACCCCGCTCGTGGCAGACAAACGGTACAGCTGCATTGGTTTGTATAACCCCAAATCACCGGAAAACGTCGGTTCGGTGATGCGCGCCGCAGGCTGCTACGGCGTGTCGACCGTGTTCTACACCGGCAAGCGCTATGAGCGCGCCGCCGATTTCGTCACTGATACCAAGCGCGTGCACTACGACATCCCGCTGATCGGCATCGACGACCTGAAAAAGATCCTGCCGCTCAATTGCGTCCCGGTTGCCGTGGAACTGGTTGACGGCGCCCGCCCGCTGCCGGAATACACTCATCCGGATCGCGCCCTGTACATCTTCGGCCCCGAAGACGGCTCGCTGGATCAGGAGATCCGCGACTGGTGCGAAGACGTCGTGTACATCCCGACCACCGGTTGCATGAACCTCGCCGCCACGGTCAACGTCGTGCTCTACGACCGCATGGCCAAAGGCCTGAACACCCGCTCCGGACCGAAATTCCGCTGAAACGCCGCACATCCGATGGAACGAGCTGACCGCCTGCGCAGTCAGCTTGTTTATCCATTACTCATTGCCTGGAGAAAGATCATGACCGAGCTCAAACGCGTCGAACGTATCGAATCCACCCCGTTTCAGAGCCGTCCTGAGCAGAACGTCGAAGGCTGGGAGCGCATCGGCTCGCTGGCCGGCGGCGTGATCATGGTCGGCAAGGGCCTGCGCCGTGGCGGCGTATTCGGGCTGATTCAGGTGGCGATTGGCGGCGTGGCCATGGCCCGCGGCATCACCGGCCACAGTTCGGTGAAAAGCCTGCTGGAGAAAAGCCGTCAGGACATGAACAACGTGCGGGCGAAGATCGAGCGGGCCGGTGAAGAGCTGAGCAAGCTCAAGGCCAATGCCGAGGCGGCGACCAACACCGCCACCGTGACCGGCAATGACTCGGTGAAATCGCCGAAAGCCGGGGTTTGACCACTACCGAAGCAACCCGCTATCAAGGACTTTGGACGACTCGCCGAGAATGCTTTCGGCGAGTTGCACGAACTCTTTGGTGTTCACCGTCCCCAGATGCATCGCCCCGCGCAGCATGTCGTCCAGCGAGCGCTTGTTGCGGGTCTTCAGGCGAATCTCGCCGTCCAGTTCCTGCAACAACAGCACCGCTTTCGACAGCTGCGCGGGGCTGATCTGCTCGCCGCGCAGGGTCGTGACTTTCTGACTGTCCTTCGCGAGTTTCGCCTGCAAGCTCTGATAACGCTCGTCACTCATGCCGCCGGCACGGCGCACCAGTTCGATGGCGTAATACTCGGCAAACCCTTCGCTGATCCAGTCGCTGCGCTGTTCGTCGTTGATCCGCCCGAACACCTGTGCCAGTTCGCGCACCAAAGCACTGCTGCCGCTTTCGCTGACCAGCGGCAAGCGCGTGTTGAGGTAGATCGACTCCCGCGCCGCCAGGCTGCCACGCCACATCGGGTCATTGGCGCCGACGATCAGCAGTTTGCTCGGGTGGCGCGGAAACACCGCCTGCACCTGCGGCCAGACAAACGTCAGCAGCGTCAGCACGTCCATCCGTCGCATGCCCTGCCCTTGGGGCGAGGCCACGGTGACTTCGGTTTCCCCCAACCGCGTGCGGCGGCTGCCGAGGTGGCCGGCGAGCATCCAGCCGGTCGGGCGGTCGAACAGGCGTGACGGATTGTCGATACGGAATTGGTTCTTGCCGATGCGCGGCCAGGCGGTTTCGACGCTTTTCCAGCCGTCGGGCAATTCGAAGTGCAGGCGCGCGACCAGCTCGATGCCATCCTGCTGATCAAGCTTGGCCGGCGGCACCAGTTCATCGCCACGCATCAACGCCCAGGTCGGGGTCATGCGCGTGTCGAAGCTGCCGTTCTTGCGGCCGTGGCTGATGCGCACGCGGTAGGTCAGACTGGCCTTGTCCGCCGTCGGGCGCCAGACCCCGCGCGCCGGTTTGCCCGGCGTCAGTTGCCATAGGCCGTCAGCCTTGAAGTCGCTGTAGTGGCTGCCATCGCCCAGGTCGAAATCCAGACTGCGCACCGCTTCGCCTTTGGCGAGGGTCAGGCGCACTTCGGCCTGATCGCTCTGCAGCAGCAGGCGTACCTGATAATCCAGATCGACTTTCTTCGCCGCCCACACCGGCGCACTCAGCGCCAGCAGCGTGACGATCAGCGCCCGGCGCAATCCCGTCGCCATACCTGCTCCTTGGTCAATCGTCAGCCTGCGCGAAAAATCAGGTGATCTTCCCAGTCGTCTTCCGGCACGCTGCCTTCGGCCAGCATGCGCCCGGACTGGGAAATCCGTTCGTGGTGCACCGCATCGCGATCACCGCAGACCAAGTGATGCCACAGCGGCAGATCCTTGCCTTCGCTGACCAACCGATAACCGCAGGTCGGCGGCAGCCATTTGAATTCTTCGGCCTGGCCCGGGGTGAGCTGGATGCAGTCCGGGACAAACTTCATGCGGTTCGGGTAATCGCTGCACTGGCAGGTTTTCAGGTCCAGCAGTTTGCAGGCGATGCGCGTGTAATAGACGCTGTTGTCTTCTTCATCCTCGAGCTTTTGCAGGCAGCACAGGCCGCAACCGTCGCACAGCGATTCCCACTCCTCGTGATCGAGTTGATCGAGGGTTTTGCGTATCCAGAACGGTTCGACTTTGGCGGCCATGGCTCAAGCATCAACATCAGGTGGTGAAAAGGCCGCCAGTCTAGTGCCCAAGGCCCCGTGGGCCAAGCGCTGGCGACTGCCGGTTGTGCGGGGCTTGTCAGTTTTTGCACGGCCAAGTAGCTTTGCCGGTCACACCAGGCCTTTGCCGGATGCCATTAACACTCGACCGCGTCGCATCCGGTGAACTGCAGGCTTGCGCCACAACCCCATCGTTCAGCCCAACTGATCCCGCCGGGTTTCACTTCCAACCTGTCCTCAAACGTAGCAAGGAATCTTTCGATGAGTGCCAACCCTCGCGTTGCCGAATACGCCATTCACCCGCAGTTCACCGATCGCTGGTCGCCCCGCGCCTTCACCGGCGAAGCGATCCCGGAAGAAACCCTGCTGAGCTTCTTCGAAGCCGCGCGCTGGGCGCCATCGGCGTACAACTCGCAGCCGTGGCGTTTTCTCTACGCCCGTCGCGACACGCCGAACTGGGAGCGTTACCTGGGCCTGCTCAATGAATTCAACCGCAGCTGGGCACAGCACGCTTCGGCGCTGGTGATCGTGATTTCGAAAACCACCTTCACCGCACCGGGCGCCACCGAAGAAACGCCAGCGCTGTGGCACACCTTCGACACTGGTTCCGCGTGGGGCCATCTGGCGCTGCAAGCGAGCCTGAGCGGCTGGCACACCCACGGCATGGCCGGTTTCGATCAGGAGCTGACCCGCAAGGAGCTGAACATTCCGCAAGGTTACGCGCTGCATGCCGCCGTGGCGGTGGGCAAGCTGGGTGACAAGGCAACCCTGGCCGAATACCTGCAAGCACGGGAAGTCCCGAGCCCGCGTCGTCCGCTGAGCGAACTGGCGGCTGAAGGCGATTTCACCCTTTAAAGCTTCACCACATGATCGTTCCCACGCTCTGCGTGGGAATGCCTCAAGGGACGCTCCGCGTCCAGTGACGCGGAGCGTCACGGGCTGCATTCCCACGCGGACGGTTCGACGCCTCGACGTGGGAACGATCTCTAGTCAGTAACCGCGTGCGAAATCCACTTCCCCGCGCAACGCCTCTCCCGCCTGATACGCCCGCAAGTTATCCAGAAACAACTGCACCATCATCGGCGGCGAAGTCGGCGCCGAGCTGTGCCCGGTCAACAACAAGCCCCAGGCGGTCCAGAATGGATGCCGCTGCGGCAGCGGTTCCTGACGGCAAACGTCGATTACCGCGCCGGCCAGATGGCCTTCCTTCAATGCTTCGACCAGATCTGCATCGACTACCGCCACACCGCGTCCGGCGTTGATGAACAAACCGGTCGGCTTGAATTGCTTGAACAGCGCAGCGTCGTAGATATCGTGGGTGTGCTCGGTGTTGGGCAGCAGATTGACCACGTAATCCACCTCGCCGACCAGACGCGGCAAGTCCGCCATCGAACCGACTTCGACAAACGGCGCCTGCTCGCGGGCGCTGCTGGCGATGCCGTACAACTCGACGCCGAACGGCAGCAGGAACTGCGCCACACTCTGGCCGATGTCACCGGTGCCGACGATCAGCACCTTGCGTCCGACCAGACTCTGGCCGGTGCGGTTGTCCCACTTGCGCTCGACCTGGCTGACCAGCCGCGCCAGCACTTCGCGCTCGTGGCCGAGCATGTAGGTCAGCACGTACTCGGCCATCACCTGACCGAAAATGCCGACCGCCCGGGTCAGGCGGTAATCCCGGCGCAAGCCGTCGGCCAGCAGCGGCGTGATGCCGGCCCAGGTCGATTGCAGCCATTGTGGCTGGTGGCCCTGACGCAACAGGGTCGCCAACAGATCCGGCTGGCCCAGCCACACCGGGCAATCAGCAGCCTGGCGGGCCAGTTCGGCGGAGTCGCCACTGGTCAGCACTTCAAGCTCCGGGGCCGCCTGACGCAGCAGTCGGGCGTATATCGCGTGGTCGTGTTCAGCAATCAGAACGCGCATCTTCAAACCTTTCGCAAACCGTGCAGGCGGCCGTCCACTTCGTGGCAGCCGTCGCCGTAAAAACCGTTCCAGGGGTTACCAGAGGCCCAGGACAGGGCCTCGCGGATCAGACCGGGTCGTTGCGTCGCAGCAACTCTTCGGGCAAGTGTTCGATGTACTCTTCCTCGGCCGGTGGCATCTGCAGGTGATAGCCCTGCTTTTCGAGGTTTTCCAGGACCACGGCGATGTCTTCGCTGGCCAGCTTGCGCTCGGGGGTCAGCACCAGATCGAAGGAATGCCTGGCCTTGCCGAACGCCGCCATCAGGCCTTCCGGCACGCGCTCCAGCGCATCGCTCTTGAGCACGTACAGGTACATGCCGCTTTTCTTCGAACTTTGATAAATGGAACAAATACGTTTCAAGGCTGTTCTCCGGCGGTGGCCAGGCTGTCGAGCAGCTTCTGGCCCATCAATTCGCGGCGCCAGCCACGCAGCGAATCAGGCAATTGGTAAGGGCCCTCGGGGAAGCCGCTTTTGACCAGCGCTTCGAGGGTTTTCTTGCGCAGCATCAGTTCCGGCGCGATGCCCAGACGCTCAGCTTCGGCCTGACCGAGCGCCCGCAGCTGTTTGATCAGCGCGGCAGCTTCGATCGGCAGCGGCTCCGGCACGGCTGGCGGCCATTGATCAGGCCCCACACTGCCAGAGCGCTTGATCAGATCAAGCAGAAACTCGCCGTCCTGACGCACGGTACGCGGGTGCATGTCTTCGATCTTGCCCAGCGCGCTGAGGTTGTCCGGTTGGGTCCGGGCCAGTGGCCACAGCGAGTGTTCACGCACGATACGATTGCGCGGCAGATCGCGGGCACGGGCTTCGCGCTCGCGCCAGGCACACAGTTCGCGCAGCACGGCCAGTTGGGCGCGGGACAGTTTCCACGCCAGTTTGGCCTCGCGATACACCTCGTACGGATCGGTCTCGCGGCGCAGGTTGGCAACCAGTTCGGCGCCGTCCTCCAGCACCCAGGCGAATTTGTCGTCAGACAGTTTCGGACGCAGTTGCACGAAAACCTCCGCCAGATGCACGGCGTCTTCGGCGGCATAGCTGATTTGCGTGTCGGACAACGGACGCTGCAGCCAGTCGGAACGGGTTTCGCCCTTCGGCAGTTCGATGCCGAGCACTTCCTGCACCAGACGCGAATAGCCCATCGAGAACCCGAGGTTCAGGTAGGCAGCGGCCAGTTGGGTGTCGAACAGCGGCGCCGGCAGGCTGCCGGTCAGGCGCAGCAGGACTTCGAGGTCTTCGCTGCAGGCATGCAGGACTTTGAGCACCGCCGGGTTTTCCAGCAACGCGGCCAAGGGTTGCCAGGCGTTGATGGTCAGCGGGTCGATCAGGTAGGCGCGTTTGCCGTCGCCGACCTGCAACAGCCCGGCAATCGGGTAGAAGGTGTCGACCCGCATGAATTCGGTGTCGAGGGCAACGAACGGCAGCTGCTGCCACTCGGCGCAAAACTGCGCGAGGCTATCGTTGTCGCGAATCCAGTGAATATCGATGGCCACACGGCTCTCCCTTCAAGAATGGCGCGCAGTATATATCGCCACCGGCGCTTTCCGCGCCTCTACAGGGCAAGAGCTTGATGAAATCTCCTGCCTGAGGGAAAGAATAGTCTTACAGAGTGAGTCTGCCGGCTCAGTCCTTGGCCAACACCCCGTCGATCACCGCGCCCCGGCAACCGGCAAACATGTCGAGATCCTGCTGGTAGACCTTGCTCTGCACCTCCAGCAGCCCGAGCATCGAGTGGAACAGGTTGTCCTGGCTCAGCGGCTTGTCACGGCTCATTTGCAGGCAATGGGTGTCGACCGAGTAGGACTTCTGATAGCTGTCGGAGAACCACGCCAGCATCGCCACGTGTTTCTGTTGCTCCGGCGCCAGCATGTACGGCGTGCCGTGGAGGAACAGGTTGTACTCGCCCAGGGATTCGCCGTGGTCGGACAGGTACAGCATGGCGGTATCGACCTTGTCCTGATTGCTGCGCAGTACGTCGATCAGGCTCGACAGCACATGGTCGGTGTACACCAGCGTATTGTCGTAGCCGTTGACGATGCTCTCGCGGCTGCAATTGTTCAGCGCGTTGCTTTCACATACCGGGGTGAAGTGCTCGTATTCCTTCGGATAGCGCTTGAAATATTCAGGGCCGTGGCTGCCCATCTGATGCAGGACCAGCACGGTGTCCTTGTCCAGGTGGTCGATGAAGCTTTGCAGGCCTTGCAAGAGAATTTCGTCGCGGCATTCGCTGTTGGCGCACAGCGCCGGATCCTTGAGGTTGCTGACGTCCTGCAGGGTGACGCGATCGCAGGTGCCTTTGCAGCCGGACTGGTTGTCGCGCCAGATCACGTCGATCCCGGCCCGTTTCAGCACGTCCAGCAGCCCTTCCTCATTCTTCGCCTTGCTGGCGTCGTAATCCTTGCGGCCCATGTTGGAGAACATGCACGGCACCGACACGGCGGTTTCCGTGCCGCAGGAATGCACGTCGGTGAAGGCGATCAGGCCGGCTTCCTTGTCCAGTTTCGGCGTGGTGTCGCGGTTATAACCGAGGATGCCGAAGTTTTCCGCCCGGGCACTTTCCCCCACCACCAGCACCGTCAGGGATTTGCGCGGATGATTTTGCACGGCGGCATTGCGCTGGGCGTCTTCGCCAATCGTGACGAACGGTTGCTGCGCCGAAGCCACCTGCTCACGCAGATAACCGGCCGAGGCGCCGATGTAGTTGCTCGGCACCAGCATCAAGCGAATTTCGTGGTGATTGCGAAACAGCGACGACAGCCCTTGATAATTGGCCAGCGCAACGCCGCCAATGAGCGCGACCGACGCGACACTAACCACAACTTTGCTTAATAACTCGCGATGCCAGCGACGATAGTTGACTGGAACTTTCCACAACAACCAGGACGGCAAGACACCCAGAAACACGATATAAGCCAGCAACTTCAAAGACAGCAGATCGCGCACTTCAGTGGCATTGGTTTCAGCAAAGTTACGAAACATGCCGGCATCGATCATGACCCCGTATTGGCTCATGAAATAAGCCACGCCGGCACTGACCATAAACAACAACGTCAACACGGGTTTCAACACGGGTCGAAACGCCAGCAACGTCAGCACGATGTTATACGCCGCGAAGATCATCACCCCGAACGCAATGCGCATGGCAATGCCTTTGCCGTCCGCAGCGGTGATATCGAACAGGTGCTGCCAGAGAACGAAATTGAATCCGGCCAAAAGAAAGGCGCTGGCAAACAACGTCACCCATTCCGGGCGCACGGCTTTTAACTTGAACATGGCGAGTGGCGATTTCCTTGGAATAAGTGCCGTCGTCAATTGTGAAAATTTCATTGACTCAGACCACACAAACTTTATGCAGGCAACCATCAATTTTTTGTGAAAAAGAAGCCAACGATTAGTTGGCACATGAAATAACCATGAAACTTGCAGAGTATTTGAGAATGATTCAGCTGTGGTTCAGTCGCGGGCAACGAAAACGCCGTATCGAATTTCTCGATAGCGCTCCTGACTTTCTGATTTGCCGCCCTGCTCGCCTGCCCGCCTAATCGACCGCCTACGGTTCAAAGGTCTGAAGATGGAAAACGTTCGCGCCACTGCCCGCCCCGCTGTCTGGCTGATGCCCGGCATCATCCTGGTCGCCCTCAATCTGCGTCCGTCGATGGCGGCGGTGGGGCCTTTGCTCTCGGCCATTCGCGGCGATGTGCCGCTGAGTTTCAGCCTTGCAGCGTTACTGACCCTGCTGCCGGTGATGGCGATGGGGCTGGCGATGTTTTTCGGCATGGCGGTCAGCCAGCGCCTCGGTGAACAGCGCACGGTGCTGCTGTCGTTGCTGATCATTGGCGTGGCAACGCTGTCGCGGTTGTTCCTCGACTCGGCGGGGGGATTGATCGCCAGCGCCGTGCTGGCCGGGATCGGCATTGCACTGATCCAGGCCTTGATGCCAGCGCTGATCAAATCGCGGTTTCCCGACAACGTGGCGCTGTGCATGGGGCTTTACGTCACTTCGATCATGGGCGGCGCGGCGCTGGCCGCATCGTTCGCACCGTGGGTGATGGTGGAGACCGGCAATTGGCGGGCAGGTCTGGCGGTCTGGGCGGTTTTGGCACTGCTCGCCATTCCTGTGTGGTGGACAACCCGCGCCACGTCACCGGACACCATCCGGACCGTCGTCAGAAAAGAATTTTTCTTCACGAATTCCCGCGCCTGGTTGCTCGCGATCTTCTTCGGTCTGGGCACCGCGTCCTACACCTGCGTGCTCGCCTGGTTGGCGCCGTACTACGTGGAAAAAGGCTGGAGCGAACAAAACGCCGGCCTGATGCTGGGTTTTCTGACGGCCATGGAGGTGATTTCCGGGCTGGTGGTGCCCGCCATCGCCAATCGCAGCCGTGACCGACGCCTGGTGCTTGGCGCCCTGCTCGGCCTGATCATCGCCGGATTCCTGGGTCTGATCCTCAGCCCGCTGCACCTGAGTCTGCTGTGGCCCTGCCTGCTCGGGTTAGGCATCGGCGGACTGTTCCCGATGAGCCTGATCGTGTCCCTAGATCACCTCGACGAACCGCAACGTGCCGGCGGGCTGACCGCATTTGTACAAGGCATCGGTTACCTGATTGCCGCACTGTCGCCGCTGATGGCCGGCGTGGTTCGCGATCGACTGGGCAGCTTCGAGTGGGCGTGGTGGTCACTGACAGCAGTGATGGCGCTCATGCTGCTGATGGTGCTGCGTTTCAATCCACGGCATTACGCACGGCACATGGCTAATCTGACCGACCCGTCTGGATAAAGGCTTCTGGCCATCTTTGCCGGGTTTGATTGGGCACGTCGTGTTACTAAAACTTTCTGTCCCACAACTGACCGTGAAACGTCCTACAGGGCTTTCTCCTGGCACCATCGTTCCGTTACGATCAAGCGCACACGTTTGCGCGGATTCGGCGCAAGGAGCACAGCGAGACAGAACGGATGCTGAACAGTAACTTGCTTAGAAAGCTCGACATGCAGGATCTCATGGTGTTTGTCGCCGTGTATGAGCAAAGCAGCGTCACCGATGTCTCGGAGGCGCTGTTTGTCAGTCAGTCCACCGTCAGTTACTGCCTGAAAAAACTGCGCACCAGCTTCGAAGACGAATTGTTCGTCAACACCCGCACAGGCATGCGTCCGACCTACAAGGCCAGCAGCATGTACGGCCATGTGCAGAAAATCCTCGAAAGCATCAACCTGTGCCACGCCGGCGCCCCGACCTTCGACCCGATGGCGCAACCGGTGACCTTCAACATCTGCGCACCGGAATACTTCGAGCAACTGATCCTGCCGCGAATGTTGAAACGCTTCGACTTCGATGATTTGCCGGTGATGGTCAACATGCACAAGTTCGAGACCGACGTGCCGGTCGAAGAATTGCGCGACGGCAGTCTCGATCTGGTGATCTGTTTCGGTCCGAACTTCCATCGCAGTCACGCCGACCTGAAATCACGCATGCTGCTGGAAGATGACCTGGTCTGCGTCTTCGACAAACGCGCCACGCCGCTGGAACCGCGCCTGAGCCTGCAAGCCTTCACCGAACGCCGGCATGTGTTCCCGACACCGTGGACGTCGACCACCAACATGGTCGATGGCTGGCTGGCACGGCAGGCGCAGAAACGCCAGATCGTCGCCCGTTCCAACAGTTACAGCGCGGCGCTGAAGATGATCACCGGCACCGACTTCATCCTGACCCTGCCCCGGCGCATTCAGCGTTTGCTGACCAACGACGCGGTGTTCCAGCACTGCGAGGCGCCCAATGGTCTGCCGGGCTTCACCCTCGACATGCAGTGGAGCCACAACGTCGATCAGGACAGCGCCAACCTCTGGTTGCGCGAGCAGGTCATCAAGACCTGCGCGGAGCTGGAAGCCGCCTGAGTCCTACACGCCAATGGCGGTCTTGCTGTAGGACCCACGGTCGATGTCGAGCAGTTCCACGCTCAACTGCACCTCGACCCCGACCGGCCATTCGCACAGTTCCTGCAACACCGCCAGCAGGCTCTGCGAAAGTTGCGTCTTGATCTCCGAGGAACGACCGCTGAGCAGCGCCAGCCTTACCGCCACAAAGGCGCGCTCGTTCATGGCGGTGCCGACCTTGAAGGTTTCAACCTTGGTGGCACGACTCTTGATATCGAACTCCGCCGCGAATTGACCGGAACCCACCAGCGTGTTGTTGAGCCGGATCAACGCCACGTCGGCGTTCAGTTGCGGCAGGTTGGCGGTGTATTCCAGGTGCAGATGTGGCATCTCGGTGCTCCAGCGGTTCGGCAGAAAGGTCGTACATATAACACAGCATCGTCTGACTCACTCCAGCGATGACATCACCGGACGCTCACTCATGAACTGCTCCAGCCGCGAGCGCAACCAGCGCTCGGCCGGGTCGCTGTCAACGTGGCTGAGCCAGACCATCGACAGGTCGAGGGTCGGGGTCTTGAACGGGAACGGCTCCTTGAACAGCAGCCCGGATGCGGCCATGGCATCGGCGGTGTAGTCCGGCAGGCTGGCGATCAGATCGGTGCCGGCCAGCAGCGCCGGCAACGAACTGTACTGCGGCACCGACAGCACCACCTGACGGGTGCGGCCGATGTCCGCCAGCCACTCATCGGCGTAGCCGCTGACATTCGCGGTGTGGGAAACCAGCACGTGCGGTCGTGCGCAATATTCATCGAGGGTCAGTGGCGTGTCGGACTTGTCGGCACGCAGGATGCTCGGCTGAATGTGCCGCAACAATTTGCGCTTGGCATTGGCCGGAAGGCCGCGGGTCTGGCTGATGCCGACGGTGATATCGCCCGCGGCCAGCAGATCGGGAATCCGCCAGTAATCGACGTGCTGCACCACGAACACCACGCTCGGCGCCTCTTGGCGCAAGGCGCGCAACAACGGTGGCAGCAGACCGAATTCGACGTCATCCGACAGACCGATGCGAAAGGTCATGGTGCTGACGGCGGGATCGAAATCCCGGGTCAGGCTCAGCGCCACCGACAGCGAGTCGAGCGCAGGCTTGAGATGGCGATAAATGTCTTCGGCACGGGCGGTCGGCTCCATGCGATGGCCGACGCGAATGAACAACGGATCGTTAAGCAGGGTGCGCAGACGGTTGAGCGCCGAACTGATGGTCGGCTGGCCGAGAAACAGTTTCTCGGCGGCCCGGGTCACGTTGCGTTCGAGCATCAAGGTCTCGAACACCACCATCAGGTTGATGTCGGCCTTGCGAAGTTCATTGCGGTTCATCCATTGCCCCCCCGATTCCCAGATGGCGGCAGTGTAGAAAGGCCGTGAGGGCGGCGTCCATCGAAACGCGGCGTCATTGCACCGTCAACGTCTTCAGCCCCAGGCCCATGACCCGTGAATCGTCGTTGATATCCAGTTGTCGGGGACTGATGGCATCCGGCAGCTGCAATTCGATATCGAGCCGGTCATCGCTCCCGAGGCGCTGGCTGAGCTGGGCGCTGATCGGGATTTCCAGGCGATTATCTTGAAACTGCGTCAAACGGGTCTCCAGTACCTGTTGGCCGTTCAGACTGACTATCACCCGCTGGCCGGGGTGCCGGGGCTGGATGAATGCCAATGCGTCGATCACGATCGAGCGTGTCGGAGGGAGCACCCGCAATTGGATTTTCGCCTGTCGCCCTTCCGTCCACGTCCCCCAGCTTTCCGGCGTCGACCAGCCGCTGACCAGTTGTCGGTTTCGATAATTGAAGGTGAGCGTTTGTCCCGGGCGAGTGAGGGGGATCAGTGACATCCGCCGCCCCTCATCCTCCACGGACGGGCACTGCACACAGCGTTTCCAGCCCGGCGCCAGCACCGCAACCCCATCCACGCGCGTCAGCAGATCGGTTTCACTGTTGATGGTTCTGGCGGCATCGACCAGCGCATCGTCGTCCAGCAGGTACAGAGAATCCGCGTCGTATTGCCCCGAGTCAAGCATCGCGCGTGCTTTCTGCTGTGCCCGCGCCAGCGCCGAAGTGCTCATGCGTCCCAGATAGACCGCGTCGGTTTTCATCCCGTGGGTCGCTGCGAAACCGGCAATCATCTGCCAGCGCTCACCCTGATTCCGTGGCATCAGGCTGCGGACATTGGCATAACGCGCTGCGGCACTCGTCCAGAAAGGATCCGTCATCGGGCTGGCCCAGACCGACGAAGGCGCCACCCATTTTCCCTGCCGCAGCCCCATCCAGCCGTTGCGGCTGTCGGCGACCTGGATCAGCAGCGCCACCGCAAGCAGACCAATGGCGATACGCGGTCGATAACCGCGCACCACCAGAAAAATCGCAGCCAGGATGCAGACGTACAGAACCGGCCAGAACATCCGGCCCGAGGCACGAAAGATATTGGCCAGCGCGACAAGACTTTTCGGCAGCGGATAACCGAAGTTCCACGCCCCGATGCCGATCTGATTCGACAGCGCGAACAGCCATAAACCCAACAACGCCATCAACAGCCATGGACGTGCGCGCACCTGATGGTTCAGCGATTGGTGGTTGCGAAACCAGGCCATCAGCGCCAGCGGCATCAACAAGAGAACGCCCAGGCCAAGGTAGTTGAAACCTTCGTAATCCCCGTCAGCCTTTGGCAGGTCAGGCAGGATCAATGACCAGCCAGCCGGGTCGACGGGCGACAACAGATTCATCCTGTACAAACCAAAACCGCCGGAGGCCGCACCATCGGCAATGCTGAAGTAACCGGCCTGCCAGCAACACACGCTCACCAGGGCGAAAAGCATGCCCCCTTCGATCACACTCTGACGCCGGCTCAAAGACTGATTGAATGTCTTGCCCAGCAGATCCGCCACCCAGATCAGCGCAACCATCGCCAGCAGATAGGCGTGCACCCATGCCGTCACCGCCAGCAAGGCTCCCCAGGCGAGGCGCCGTCGGCGCAGATTTGGCAGCAGCGCCAGGTACAGCGAGGCCAGGATCAGGAAATGGCCGGCCAGTGAAAGATGCCCGCCCATGCGCAAGAACATCGCTGGCGAGAACACCAGCAGCCCGGCACCCAGTAGTCGAATCACGGGATTGGCCGTCATCAGCCCCATCAGTTTCCAGCCAAACCAGGCCTGCAGGACACAGCAGGCCAGCAGCCACAATCCGAAATACTGAAAGGTGTCCGGCAACCAGGCATTGAATGGTTTGAACAGCAGCGCCAGCAAAGGATTGGAGTCGGAAAAAATGATCGCACTGCCCAGTTCCAACCCGTAAGAAGGATTGAGCCCGAGCGGAAAAACCCACGGCGAATGCCGGAAAAACGCCCAGCCCAGATAATGCGTTGCAGGATCGCCCTGCTGCAGCCAGGCAATGTTCTGCGGGTTCAGCGCCTGCGGCCCGACTACCAGAAAAAACACCAGAACACCCAATAACACGGGCAATAGAAATAGAGCCGGATGCTCGCGTGAATCCTTCATCGATACGTCCAGAAGTTATGCAGTACAAACGTGAACGCCGGAATCGTCAGCGCCACTGCACCGATACCCGCCAGATAATGCAGCCCGGCCATCTGCGCCGCCCAGGCCACGAACATCGCCAACAGAAAGCCACCCGCCGAAACCATCAGAAAACGCAGCAGGGTCTTGCCGTGCAACCGGGCG
The DNA here is from genome assembly GCF_900115915.1 of Pseudomonas sp. NFIX49. Classification (NCBI taxonomy): domain Bacteria; kingdom Pseudomonadati; phylum Pseudomonadota; class Gammaproteobacteria; order Pseudomonadales; family Pseudomonadaceae; genus Pseudomonas; species Pseudomonas sp. NFIX49. The sequence continues at coordinate 94,659 of NZ_FOYE01000002.1, forward strand.
GAAAAACTCCAGGTGGTGTTGATGATGTAGGACACCACCGTCGCCACGATAAAGGCCACACCATTGGCCAACGGAGGCAGGGGGCTGACGAAGTTGATGAACAGCACCGCCACCAGCGCGTGCAGCGCCGTGACAAACAGACCGGTCACGGCGAAGCGCAAGCCGCGCTGGATCAAGGCGGATCTTTCAGTGGGTGTCACGGCTTGCGCGCCAGCACGAAGACACTCAGACCAGCGAGGCGATTGATACCCATCAACGGCAGCTCAAGACTGCACAGGGTTTTCAGCAGCATATTGACCAACGGATGGTGTTTTTTCAGCTGTGAACGCGGTGCCGAACCCCGAGTGCCGCCGGGCATCAGGCGCGACGCCAGCGCAAGCGGGAACACCGCTCCGAAATAATAGGCGCCCCGCTCCACCGTCAATCCGGCGTTGCCCGCCAGAGCCTCGAATTGCCCCAGGGTGTAGCGACGCTTGTGTTCGAGGAAATCATCGTGCCCGCTCCACATGAACTGGAACGCCGGCACGGTCATCAGAAAGCGACTGCCGGACGGCACTTTGTCGACGTAGGACTTGAGCAGGCCGAGGTCGTCTTCGACGTGTTCCAGTACATCCATCAGTAACACCAGATCAGCGTCGACGTTGTCGATCGAGCGACGGTAATGCACCGGTTTGCCGGCGGTGGTGGCGCTTGAATCGGCCGGGTAGCTGATGTCCACGCACCACGCTTCGCGCGCCGCCGTGCGGGTCAACAAATGATGGGAGAAGAATCCTGAACCGGCGCCGACGTCGAGAATTCGTTTGATCGGCGCCTCACCCAGCAGGCGGCGGGTGGCGGCCGCTTTGGAGCAGTAATACCAATGCTCGCCGATGCTGTCGCCGAGGATGTCGGTTTCCTTGAGATCCATGCTTCAGTCCTTGGATTCGTAAATGCGGCGCACCAGGAAAACCGGCCGGCGCTTCGCTTCGATATAAGTGCGGCCCAGGTACTCGCCGAGCACGCCGATGCCGATCAACTGCAAGCCGCCGAGAAACGTCACAGCAACCATCAGCGAGGCGTAACCGGGCAAGTCAACGCCATGAATGAGCGTGCGCAGCACAATGAACATCGCAAAGGCGAACGACACCAGAGAGACCAGCGCCCCCAGATACGTCCAGATCCGCAACGGTTCGGTGCTGAAACTGGTGATGCCCTCCAGGGCAAAATTCCACAGCCGCCAGCCATTGAACTTGCTATGCCCCGCCGCCCGCTCCGGGCGTTCGTACTCGACCTGGGTGGTGCGAAATCCGACCCAGGCGAACAGGCCTTTCATGAAGCGCCGGGATTCGGGCAGCGTCAGTAGCGCGTCGACCACGCAGCGATCCATCAGCCGGAAATCACCGACGTTTTCCGGCAATGACTGTTCGGCAATTTTGTTGTGCAGGCGATAGAACCAACTGGCGGAAGTTTGCTTGGCCCAAGTATCGTTGCGCCGGCTAAGGCGATGGCCGAGCACCACCTCGAAGCCTTCACGCCAACGCTCGATCATTTGCAAAATGACCTCGGGCGGATCCTGCAGATCAACGTCGATCGGCACCACGATCTGTCCCGTTGCGACCTGCAATCCGGCGGACAACGCCGCTTCCTTGCCGAAATTGCGGCTCAGATCGACAATTCGGATGCGCGAATCGCTCTGCTGGCAATGCAGCAAGCGTTCCAGCGTCGTATCGGAACTGCCGTCATTGACGAACACCAGTTCCAGCTGGACGAGCGCCTCTTGCTCGAAAACCTGATGAATGCGCAGGAGAAAGCCGTCGAGGCTGTCCTCTTCATTGAATACGGGCACTACCAGCGACAACGTCACCGGGCCCGCGTGCTGCGTTCCATTCGAGTGGGTCAATGGACTGCTCTTTTTTATAGTGATTGTCGGTCGCCGAACGCTGTTCGACGCCATGAGCCGCACCGTATTAAGCAGCAGCCCTGAATGTCATGCAAGGGTGAAACGAGGGCGTTCCGGCCAATCCGGAGGACGATCCCTGCGCTCTGGCCCGTGCCTTTCAGAAACATTCACGAACGATTGGAAACAAATCCTCGATAGCCAAAAAACCGCGCTCCGCTAGGCTTGCGTCGAAGCGACAGGTTGTCGCACAAACGCATCGCATGGAGCGAACTGAATGTATTTCGAGATTTACAGGCAATCCAAAGGCACCCCGAGCACCGGTAAAGGCCAATGGCGCTGGAGATTAAGGGCGGGGAATCACGAGACGGTCGCCAGTGGCGAATCGTATGTGAACAAGGCGGATTGTCTGCATGTGATCGAGTTGATCAAAGGTGTGAAGGGTGAGACACCGGTCAAGGAGATCTGAGGAAAACCCAAGACGCCGAGCTGCCTGTATTGGCAGCTCCGGCGACTTGACGAATGCGGTTTCAGAACCTCTCGGGAATGTGCCTGAACGGATAATCCGACTCTTTGTATCCCCCCGGTTTCTGCCGCTTGGGCAATGTCACCTTCTCTCGCGGCACCTCTTTGTAGGGGATGCGACTGAGCAGGTCGGAGATGATATTGAGCCGCGCCCGACGTTTGTCGTTCGAGTTGGCCACAAGCCACGGTGCGTAATCGGTGTCGGTCGCTTCAATCATGTCGTCCCGCGCCCGGGAGTAGTCATACCAGCGGCTGTAGGACTTGAGGTCCATCGGCGACAGCTTCCAGATCTTGCGACCGTCGACAATGCGCGCCTCCAGGCGCCGGGTCTGTTCTTCCTGACTGACATTCAACCAGTACTTGAGCAGGATCACCCCCGAACCGACAACGGCGCGCTCCACCAGCGGCACGGTCTTGAGAAACTTGTCGACCTGTTTGTCCGTGCAAAAGCCCATCACCCGCTCGACGCCGGCGCGGTTGTACCAACTGCGATCAAAGATCACCACTTCGCCGGCCGCCGGCAAATGTGGCAGATAGCGCTGCATGTACATCTGACTCTTCTCGCGATCGGTCGGGGCCGGTAACGCGATCACGCGAAAGACTCGCGGGCTGACCCGCTCGGTCAGCGCCTTGATGGTGCCGCCCTTGCCTGCACCGTCGCGGCCTTCGAAGATGATGCAGATCTTGATGCCTTCGGCCTTCACCCACTCCTGCATTTTCACCAGTTCGATATGCAGGCGGCGCAACTCGGCAAGGTAGTCCTTGTTCGACAGTTTTGTATGTTCGTCAGGTTTTTCTCGGGGCGAGTCTTTCTTCTTTCCCTTTGCCATGACCAGACCTCTCGGGTTGGAACGACAGCCAGGCTCGTTGGCAATGCATGACCTGGAACCGGAAAGTTTAGTCATTTATCGCAAAACGCAAGGAAACGTGCAGTAAGTCACAGACAACGTGCTTATTTCGAAAAAGCCTGTGCAGTTTTTGACGGAACGCCAATCGCCAACCATCCTCCATCACGGCGCAGCGTCCGATGTTGGCCGTGGATGTCTCGCTGGATGCAAACCTGCCATTTGGATGTGGGGAAGAGGTCATGCACAGTTCGCTCTTGCGTGCCGCGTCGCTCCTGCTCGCCTTGAGCACTGCACCGCTCTTGTTGCAGGCCGCCGATGCGCCTGCGGCCCCGGCAGCTGCCAGCGCTGCGACCAAAGATGCCGTGTTTACCACGGAACAGCTCGATCAGATGCTCGCGTCGATTGCCCTGTATCCCGATCCACTGCTCGCTCAAGTGCTGATGGCCGCCACCTATCCGGGAGAGGTCGCCGAAGCCGTGACCTGGTCCAAGGCCCACCCGGACGCCAAGGGCGATGATGCGGTCAAGCAAGTGGCCAGCCAGACGTGGGATCCGAGCGTGCAGGCCTTGGTGGCGTTTCCGCAGGTTTTGGCGACGCTGGGGCAGGATCCGGTCTGGGTGCAACGTCTGGGGGATGCCTTCCTGGCCCAGCCTGACGAACTCATGGCCGGCGTTCAGCGCTTGCGGCGTCAGGCCCAGACGGCGGGCAATCTACAGAGCAATCAATATCAGAATGTGACGGTGCAGAACGTAACGCCGCCCATCTCTTCCGGGTCAACCAAGCCGGCCGACAACACGACCATCATCATTCAGCCCGCCGATCCGCAGGTGGTCTACGTTCCGACCTATAACCCGACTACTACTTACGGCACCTGGCCTTATCCGGCCTCGCCGCCGGTGTATTACCCGCCGCCGCCCGCTTACTATCCGGGTCAGGCACTGGTGGCCGGGCTGGCCTTCGGTACGGGCGTGGCGGTCGTCGCGTCGTTGTGGGGCGACTGCGACTGGGGCAATAACGACATCGACATCGATGTGAACCGTTACAACAACATCAACGCCAACAACCGGATCACCAACAACCAGAACAAATGGCAGCACAACACCGTGCATCGCGATGGCGTGCCCTACCGTGACAACCGCAGCCGCGCGCAGTATGGCCGGCAGCTGGACGGTGCGGCTCAGCGTGACGTCTATCGCGGCGACAACGCGCAGCGGGCGCAGGCTCGGGAACGGGCCCGCAGTTCGATGGACAGGGCCGGCATCGAACGTCCCGCCACCAGCAATCGCGAAGCCCGCAATCAAGTCCGCGAAGCGCAATCTGCCAATGTCGGCAACCGCATGCAAGGCGGCGCGGACAGGCCCAGAGCCGCCGACCGCGCTCAGGGCAACACGCGGGAGGCGCGCCAGCCGGGCGTCAATCAACGTGACAACCGTGCGTCCCAAGCCCGACCCGCCGCGGGCAGTGCGCGGAACAACGCTTTCGCCGGCGCGCGCTCCCCGTCTCAGACCCGAGTCCAGGCTGATCGCGGCCGGGCCAGCCAGATTTCCGCGCAACGTCCCAATACCTCCCGCGCCGCCGGACATCAGATCAGCCGGCCATCCGGCGGGGGCATGCGTCAGAGAGGAGGTGGCCGTCGATGAACATCCATTCTCTGGTCAAAAACTGCCTGACCCTCGCGGCCGGCCTCGCATTGTCGAGCTTCGCCTCGGCCCAGCAGGTATTTCCAACCCCGGAAAAAGCCGCGGACGCCTTCGTCGAAGCCCTCGGCACGCAACACGCCGACCAAAAACGCCTGACCGAACTGCTGGGCGAGGAATGGCACAGTTTCATCCCCCGTGAAGGCGTGCAGCGCAGCGATGTCGATGCCTTCCTGCAGCAATATCGCGAACAGCACACTCTGGAAAAGACCGGCGACAGCAAGGCGGTGCTTTCCGTAGGGCCCGATCACTGGACGCTGCCCATCCCGCTCATCAAAGACAAAACCGGCTGGCGCTTCGACATGAAAGCCGCGCAGGTCGAAATCCGCGCCCGCCGCATCGGCCGTAACGAACTGGCGGCGGTGCAATCGGCGCTGGCCTATCACGACGCGCAAATGGACTACGCCTCGGAAGACCGCGACGGCGACGGCGCCCTCGAATACGCACAGAAAATCTTCAGCTCCCCCGGCAAACACGACGGCCTCTATTGGCCAGAAGACGACAGCGGCCAGATCAGCCCCCTCGGCCCCGCCTTCGGCCAGGCCATCAACGACGAAGACTGGCACGGCTACCACTTCCGCATCCTCGACGCCCAAGGCCCGTCAGCCCCGGGCGGCGCTTACAGCTATCTGATTGGAGACAAGATGAGTCGCGGGTTCGCCTTGATCGCGTGGCCAGCGAAATACAACGACACCGGGGTGATGAGCTTCATGATCAGCCATGAAGGCCAGGTGTTTCAGAAGGACCTCGGACCGGATGGGGAGAAGGTGGCGAAGGCGATGAAGCGGTTTGATCCGGATGATAGTTGGGAGGTGGTGGATTTGGGGCAGAAGTAGTTGGGGTAACGAATTGCGCTGGATCGGAAACGAAAAAGCCCCGCAGCTTCTCAGCTACGGGGCTTTTTCTATGTATGGCGGAGAGATAGGGATTCGAACCCTAGGTACCGGTGAAGGTACAACGGATTTCGAATCCGTCCCATTCGGCCACTCTGGCATCTCTCCAACGGCGCGCATCATAACAACACTTTCGCTGAATGGGAAACCCCCAGACGAAATTTTTTCCGTGCTATCAGATGCTTGCGTCGATTAAAGCGGTACGCCCAGACGGTTGGCGACTTCTTCGTAGGCTTCGATGACGTCACCGAGGCCCTGGCGGAAGCGGTCCTTGTCCATCTTCTTCTTGGTGTCCTTGTCCCACAGACGGCAGCCGTCCGGGCTGAATTCGTCGCCCAGGACGATGGAGCCGTCGCTGAACACGCCGAATTCCAGCTTGAAGTCCACCAGCAGCAGACCTGCGTCGTCGAACAGTTTGCTCAGGACTTCGTTGACCTTGAGCGACAGTTCTTTCATGCGCGCCAGTTGCTCGGCGGTGCCCCAGCCGAAGGCCACGACGTGGGATTCGTTGATGAACGGGTCGCCCTTGGCGTCGTCCTTCAGGAACAGTTCGAAGGTGTACGGGTTGAGCTTCATGCCCTCCTCGACGCCCAGACGCTTGACCAGGCTGCCGGCGGCGTAGTTACGCACGACGCACTCGACCGGGATCATGTCGAGTTTTTTCACCAGCACTTCGTTGTCGGCCAGCAGTTTGTCGAATTGGGTCGGAATACCGGCCGCTTCGAGTTTCTGCATGATGAAGGCGTTGAACTTGTTGTTCACCATGCCTTTGCGGTCGAGCTGCTCGATGCGCTTGCCGTCGAACGCCGAAGTGTCGTTGCGAAACAGCAGGATCAAGCGGTCAGCGTCGTCGGTCTTGTAAACCGATTTGGCTTTGCCGCGGTAGAGTTCTTCACGTTTTTCCATGATGGGCTCCGCTTGCTAAGTAGATGGGCTAGGCGATGTGGCGCCAGTCGAGCCCTGAATCTTGATCGGCCAGTTGCAGCCAGTCCGGGTCGCACCCGAGGGTGTCGACAAAACATTGCCGGGCCAGCTGCGGCAGGTTGTTCTTGCTGCTCAGATGGGCCAGGACCAGGTGTTGCAAGCCTTGCCAGCCCAACTCGGCCACCAGGAATGCCGCCTGATGGTTGTTCAAATGTCCCAGCTCGCCACCCACCCGCTGCTTGAGAAAGTACGGGTAATGACCACGGGCCAGCATGTCGCGACAATGGTTGGACTCGATCATCAACGCATCGAGGTCCCGATAGCCGTCCAGCACCCGCTCACAGTATGAACCCAGGTCGGTCAGCAGGCCGAAGCGCCGCTGCTCTTGATCGCTGAATACGTACTGGGTCGGTTCCTGCGCATCATGGGCCACGGCAATGACCCCGATGTTCAGAGCACCGATCTGCAGTTGCTCGCCACCGGTCACGAAACCGGCAGGTTCAATCGGTTTGCGCATCCCGCGCAGTGTGCCGCGACTGAGGTAGACAGGCAGATTGTAGCGCCGAGACAGCAAACCCACGCCATGCACGTGGTCGGCATGTTCGTGGGTTACGAGTATCGCGCTCAGTTGCGCCGGGTTCACACCCAGGCGCAACAGGCGTTTTTCGGTTTCCCGCAGGGAAAAACCACAATCCACCAGCACATACGTATCAGCACTGGCGATCAGCGTGCCGTTCCCTTGGCTACCGCTGCCGAGAACGGCAAAACGCATTGGATCAGCCCAGGTTGTCCTGAATCACGCTCAACACTTTGCGGGCCACATCGGCCGGCGCAACGGTGTTGATGTTTTTCTCGACGGTCACCTGAACGTTCTCGCCGACCTTGCTCAGGCGAACCTGATAACGCTCGGCGCGGGCTTCAACTTCTTCCTTGGTCGGCGCGCTGCCGAACAGGCTGCTGAAGAAACCAGGCTTCTCGTCTTTCTTCTCGGCCTTTTCGGACAAGTTGATGTAGTAGAGACCGAGGCTACGGTTGATGTCTTCAACGCGCCACTCGCCCTGTTCCAGCGCACGACCGACGCTCGACCAGGCACGATCCAGGTCCGTACCGACGTTGAGTACCGGGTTGCCGCTGCCGTCTTCGCTCAGGCTGACACGGCTCGGGGTATCGAAATCACGCGAAGCCAGCATCGACACCGAACCACCCTTCTCGGAGGTTCGGCTCATGCTCGCGAGCATGTCGTCGACCAGCGCAGCGTCGAGGCCGGTGTTGACCGAACGGTTGGTGAAATCGACACTGGCGGTGCTGCCGGCAGGACGCTCGGCGCTGACCACATAGACTTCACTGGTGTTGCGCTGCACGCCCGGTTCGATGCGCACCCGCACGCGGGTTTCGCTGTCGGTGCTGACGCCGGCGGCGCTCAGGCGCTTGGCCATGGCGGCGGACAGTTCGTCGGAATGCTGCCAGGTGGTGGTGAATTCGCCGGTTTGCGGGCGCTGTTCATCCAGACGGAAACCGTTGTCCTGAAAGTACTGCACCGCCACTGGCCAGACTTCGGCCGGTGGATGCTGGGCCATGACCCAACGCGAATCACCGCTCTTCTGCAGCGAGTAGTCGCTAGCGTCGGCCACGGTCGACAGTGGTTGAGGGCGCGGAACGATGTACTCACCCTTGGCGGTGTCGTCGGCCACGTTGCGCGGGATCGGCAGCAGCGGATCCAGACGCTTGGAGGTGCTGACGTCCGGTGGCAGTTGCATCGGTGCAGTCTGTTGCGCTTCCAGGTAATCGCTACCACGGTCACGGAAATAACCTTCCGGGCCCCAGATCCATCCGCAGCCACTGGTGCTGGAGATAATCAAGGCAAGTGCGGAAAGTCCGGCCATTCGCTTCATGCGTTGTACTTCCTCAATTAAACCAGGACGTTGCACTGGCGCAGGGCCGAGCGCAGCGTTTCATGACAAGGAGCGCTCAGCCAGGTCAGCGGCAGGCGGATGCCTTGGTGCATCAGGCCCATTTCGACCAAAGCCCACTTCACCGGAATCGGGTTGGCTTCGATGAACAGGTCCTTGTGCAGCGGCATCAGTTTTTCGTTGATGGCCCGTGCGGTCTCGGCGTCGCCCTTGAGCGCGGCCTCGCACAGGTCGGCCATTTCGCGCGGGGCGACGTTGGCGGTGACGGAGATGTTGCCCTTGCCGCCCAGCAGGATCAGCTCGACTGCGGTCGGATCATCGCCGGACAGCACGATGAAGTCCTTGCTCACGCCGTCGATGATCGCCTTGGCGCGTTTCAGGTCGCCGGTCGCTTCCTTGATGCCGATGATGTTCGGCACGGTGGACAGGCGGATCACGGTCTCGGCCTGCATGTCGCAGGAGGTGCGGCCAGGAACGTTGTAGAGAATCTGTGGGATGTCGACCGCTTCGGCGATGTGTTTGAAGTGCTGGTACAGGCCTTCCTGAGTCGGCTTGTTGTAGTACGGGACGACCAGCAGGCAGGCATCGGCGCCGGCTTCTTTGGCGTTGCGGGTCAGCTCGACCGCTTCGCGGGTCGAGTTGGCGCCAGTACCGGCGATCACCGGAATACGACCGGCAACCTGTTTGACCACGGCTTTGATGACGGCGATGTGTTCTTCTACATCAAGGGTTGCCGACTCGCCGGTGGTGCCGACCGCGACAATGGCATGGGTGCCGTTCTTGAGATGGAAGTCCACGAGTTTGCTGAGGCTGTCCCAGTCAAGACGCCCTTGTGCATCCATGGGTGTGACCAGTGCCACCATACTGCCCGCAATCATGAAACCGCTCCTGCCGGAAAAAGAGAGCGGTAATGGTACTGGCGCCAAGATGCTTGCACAAGCGAAGTACTGTGCCGCCATTCCCCTTGGCGCCGCTTTTCGCTACCCTTCAGACTTTGATCGGTACTGATCAGCTTGTACGCCGGGTTCCAGTCTCCCGTTTCGGCCTCCCAGGCCCCGTTCCAGTGTCGTTGCCGTACGCTTGCTTGTTCATGGAGCCGTAGCGCCACACGAATCGGGTCTTCCGGACAGGCATTGCCCCGGCAATCAACGCCCTCTCGCTACCGACCGCTCATCGCTTTAGGAATGCTGCATGTCCACCCCCACAGTTCGCGAACAATTCCTTGTCATCAGTGCCCTCGGCGCCAATCCCATGGAGCTGACCAACGTCCTGTGCCGCGCCAGCCATGAAAACCGCTGCGCGGTCGTCACCTCGCGCCTGACCCGTCACGGCGAGTGCAGCGCGCTGGTGCTCGAAGTCTCCGGCAGCTGGGACGCCCTGGCACGCCTTGAAGGCAGCCTGCCGGTGCTGGCCAAGCGTCATGCGTTCACCGTCAACGTGGTGCGCAGCGCCGCCCTGGAAAACCGTCCGCAAGCCCTGCCGTACGTGGCTTACGTGTCTTCGGCGTACCGTCCGGACATCATCAACGAGCTGTGCCAGTTCTTCATGGATCACAACGTCGAGCTGGAAAACCTGACCTGCGATACCTATCAGGCACCGCAGACCGGCGGCACCATGCTCAACGCCACGTTCACCGTGACCCTGCCCGCCGGCACCCAGATCAGTTGGCTGCGCGACCAGTTCCTGGATTTCGCCGACGCCATGAACCTGGATGCACTGATCGAACCGTGGCGCCCACAGAACCCAATGTAAGGAAGCTTTCATGGCCGTTGTCATCGACCAACCGGTTACGGATTTCGAAGCACCTGCCACCAGCGGGCAGACTGTCAGCCTGTCGGCCCTCAAGGGCAAGCAAGTGGTGATCTACTTCTATCCGAAGGACAGCACCCCGGGCTGCACCACCGAAGGCCAGGGCTTTCGCGATCAATACGCGGCATTCAAGGCTGCCAACACGGAAATCTTCGGGATTTCCCGCGACAGCCTGAAGTCCCACGAGAACTTCAAGTGCAAGCAGGAGTTTCCGTTCGAGCTGATCAGCGACAAGGACGAAGCCGTCTGCCAGCTGTTTGACGTGATCAAGCTGAAGAAACTCTACGGCAAGGAATACCTGGGTGTTGATCGCAGCACCTTCCTGATCGACAAGAACGGCGTACTGCGTCAGGAATGGCGCGGCGTGAAAGTGCCAGGACACGTGGATGCAGTACTGGCTGCTGCTCAGGCGCTGAACAAGGCCTGATGCTGTCGGCGCCCTTGCGGGCGCCGCTTCATTTTCAAAGCAGCGGAGCTACAACTGGCTCCTTGCGCGGCCAGGCATCCAGCACAGCCTTGAACAACGTCGCCAGCGGAATCGCGAAGAACACGCCCCAGAATCCCCACAACCCGCCGAACAACAGCACCGCGCAGATGATTGCCACCGGGTGCAGGTTGACCGCCTCGGAAAACAGCAACGGCACCAGCACGTTGCCGTCCAGCGTCTGAATGATTCCGTAGACCGCCATCAAGTAGATGAACTGATCGCTCCATCCCCACTGGAACAGCGCAATCAGCAGCACCGGCACGGTCACCACCACGGCCCCGACATACGGCACCACCACCGACACGCCGACCAACAGGGCCAGCAGCGCCGCGTAGTTGAGGCCCAGTGCGACGAAAGCGATATAGGTCACGCCGCCACAGATCACGATTTCGATAACCTTGCCGCGAATGTAGTTGGCGATCTGCCGGTTCATTTCCTCGGCGACCCGGGTGATCAGTGCCCGCTCACGCGGCAAATAGCCGCGCACCCACTCGCCGATCATCGCCCGGTCCTTGAGGAAGAAGAACACCAGGATCGGCACCAGCACCAGATAGATCATGATGTTCACCAGCAGCGGCAGGCTCGACAACGAGAACGTCAGCGCCCACTGGCCAAACTTGCCGATCTCGCCTCGCGCCGCTTCGATGGCTTGCAGCACCTGCTCATCGGAGACCAGATGCGGATAGCGCTCGGGCAGCAACAACAGCAGCGATTGCCACTTGGCGAGCATCCCCGGCAATTCGTTGAACAGCGTGATCAACTGATGCCAGAGCAGCGGCAGCACCACGACGATGAACACCATCAGCACGCCCATGAACAGCGCAAATACCAGACCGACCGCCGCCCCACCGGGCACGCGCAGACGTTCGAGCGTGAGTACCAGCCCCTGCATCAGATACGCCAGCACCATCCCGGCCAGCACCGGCGCAAGCATTCCGCCAAGCGTCAGCACCGCGGTGAAGGCGAGAAACAGCAAAACCGCCAGCACCACGGCTTCTTCATCGGAGAAGTAGCGCTGAATCCAGTCGCGCAACACTTTGAACATCAATTTTCCTTAGGTCATTTACGCGGTCGGTTTCAGGCTTTTTTCAGCCAGTAACGGTAGACACCCGCCTCGTCCTCTTCACGCAGCAGCGTATGACCGGCCAATTTGGCAAAGGTGCGAAAGTCGCGTTGCGAGCCAGCATCCGTGGCAATCACCTTGAGTACTGCGCCACTGGGCAGCTTGTTCAGCTCCATTTTGGCCTTGAGCAACGGCAACGGACAATTCAGGCCACTGGCGTCCAGTTCACAGTCATGGGCTACAGCGTCGGTCATGCGTCACTCCGGATCAGGTAGTCAGGCTGCCTAGAATATCTGGTCGCAAGCCCGGTGTCCGGCTACAGTAAGGTCTTTGTCGACTAAGGCTTTGTGCATGACATTTCTGCGCCCTACCCTGCTGACGCTCGCTTGCCTGCTCGCCTCACCGGGCTTCGCCGACGACCTGCCGTCACTCGGTGACGCCAGCTCTGCCATCGTCTCACCACAACAGGAATATCAACTGGGTCGCGCCTGGCTGGCATTGCTGCGCAGCCAGGTTTCGCAGCTCAACGATCCACAACTCAAGGACTACGTCGAGTCCAGTGTCTATAAGCTGGTGGAAACCAGCCAGGTCAATGACCGACGCCTGGAATTCATCCTGATCAACAGCCCGCAGCTCAACGCCTTTGCGGCACCGGGCGGGATTGTCGGGGTCAACGGCGGCCTGTTCCTCAATGCCCAGACCGAGGGCGAATATGCCTCGGTACTGGCTCACGAACTGGCTCACTTGTCCCAACGCCACTTCGCTCGTGGCGTCGAGGCCTCGCAGCGGATGCAGGTGCCGATGATGGCGGCGCTGCTGGCCGGCATCGTGATCGCCGCTGCCGGCGCGGGCGACGCTGGCATCGCGGCGATTGCCGGCACCCAAGCGGCGGCGATCCAGGAACAACGGCGTTTCTCGCGCCAGAACGAACAGGAAGCCGACCGCATCGGCATTCTCAACCTGGAAAAGGCCGGCTACGATCCGCGCTCGATGCCGACCATGTTCGAGCGTTTGATGCGCCAGTATCGCTTTGATGCCAAACCGCCGGAGTTCCTGCTGACGCACCCGGTCACCGAATCGCGGATCGCCGACACCCGCAACCGCGCCGAGCAGGCAAAACCCGGCGGTATCGAAGACAGCAAGCGCTATCAACTGATCCGCGCGCGGGTGCAGTTGACCTACGAAGAAACGCCGGGCCTTGGTGCCAAGCGCTTTCGCGCGCAACTGGACGATAATCCGAATAACGATGTGGCCCGTTACGGATTGGCGATCGCCCAGATCAAGGGCGGTCAGCTGAACGAGGCACGAGAGAATCTCAAGCAACTGCTGGCCAAATCGCCGAACGAGATCATCTACAACCTGGCGCAGATCGATCTGGACATCACCAACAACAAGCTGGCCGATGCCCAGTCCCGGGTTGACCGGATGCTCAGTCAGTACCCGGGCAACTATCCGCTGAACCAGGTACGCGTCGATCTGCTGCTGAAACAAAACCGTACCGCCGATGCGGAGAAGGCGCTGGAAGGTTTGTTGAAATCGCGTCCGGACGATCCGGACGTGTGGTATCAGGTCGCCGAGACTCGTGGTCTGTCCGGCAACATCATTGGCCTGCATCAGGCGCGTGCCGAATATTTCGCCTTGGTCGGCGATTATCGTCAGGCCATCCAGCAACTGGACTTCGCCAAGCGCAAGGCCGGCAGCAACTTCCCGCTGTCGTCGCGTATCGATGCCCGCCAGCGCGAGCTGATGGAACAGGAGCGCATGGTCAAGGACATGATGGGTTAAACCCGCGCCAAGACAAATTCCGGACACAAAAAAACCGCCTCTTTCGAGGCGGTTTCTTTTACTTCTTCGATAACTGGATCATTCAGCCAGTTTGAAGGTGATGAAGCTGGCACGACCCTGACGCAGAACGCGCATCGACACCGAACGGTTTTTCGGCAGCGCCTTGGCGATCTCGGCGAACTCCTTCGAAGAGCCAATGGCCTGGTTGTTCAGGTGCGTGATGATGTCGCCCGGTTGCAGACCGATCAGCGCCGCAGGACCGTCCTGCACTTCCTTGATCACCACACCGCCCTTCAGGTCATAGGTTTTCTTCTGCTCGGCGCTCAGTTCGGCAACCGAAACACCCAGACGATTGCTGTTGGTCTCGGCACCGGATTTCGGCAGGGCATCCAGTTCCTTGTCTTCATCAGGAATGGCGCCGACAGTCAGCTCGATATTCTTGCGTTTGCCGTCACGAATCACTTCGAGATTGGCTTTGGCGCCGGCCTTCAACGCACCCACCAGATGTGGCAGGTCAGCGGACATGACGATCGGTTGACCGTTCATGCTCAGGATCACGTCACCCACTTGCAGGCCGCCCTTGGCAGCCGGGCCGTCATCCTGAATCTGTGCAACCAGCGCACCGGCCGGTTTGTCCAGACCGAACGACTCGGCCAGATCCTTGTTCACTTCCTGGATGACGACGCCCAACCAGCCACGACTGACCTTGCCACCGCTTTTCAGCTGGTTGGAAACGTCCATGGCCACGTCGATCGGAATGGCGAACGACACGCCCATGAAGCCACCGGAACGGGTGTAGATCTGCGAGTTGATCCCGACCACTTCACCGTTCAGGTTGAACAGCGGGCCACCGGAGTTACCCGGGTTGATCGGCACGTCGGTCTGGATGAAAGGCACGTAGTTTTCATTCGGCAGGCTGCGGCCGACGGCACTGACGATGCCCTGGGTTACGGTGTGGTCAAAGCCGAATGGCGAACCGATTGCCACGACCCACTGGCCCGCCTTCAGGTCCTGGGATTTGCCAAGCTTCAGCACTGGCAGATCCTTGCCTTCGATCTTCAGCAGCGCGACGTCGGAACGTGGGTCGGTGCCGATCAGCTTGGCTTTCATTTCACTGCGATCAGCCAGACGCACGAGGATTTCGTCGGCATCGGCGATCACGTGGTTGTTGGTCAGAATGTAGCCATCCGGCGAAATGATGAAGCCCGAACCCAACGATTGCGCCTCACGCTGGCGATCACCACGCGGAGAACGCTGTTGTGGCGGCATGCCGCGTTCGAAGAACTCGCGCAGCATCGGTGGCAAGCCTTCAAGGTCAGGCATCTGCTGGTTAACTTTGCGATCCGGCAGCTTTTGTGTGGTACTGATGTTCACCACCGCAGGCGAGGCCTGTTCGACCAGTTGGGTGAAATCAGGCAGGCTGGCCGGGCTGACCGCTTCAGCCGCCATGGCTGCAGGAACAGCCTGACCGAGCACCAGCACCGTGGCGAAAATGGAGAGATAAGACTTCAAGCTTGGTATCGACATACAGCTCCCGTTACGACGAGCAGGGTTAAGCGATATGGAGCAAGGAACACCGGAAACCACAGGCCGGCATTTTTGTTCCGGGAACAACAAACAAGGCCAGAGCCGAGAGGCTCTGACCTATAAAAAATTTTCGGGTGTTTTGCAAATGAAAATGCTCAGCAAACATTTCACGTCTCGACGACGAAGTGGAGATAGCTGGAATCAGCTCACTGCTTGCTGGTTGCAGCGCCATCATTGCGCATCGACAGGGCAATCCGTTCGGCGGTTCCGATTGGAATCTCGCCAACCACCGTCACCATCATTTCGCCTTGAGGCGTTGTCAGACGGCGGGATACGGCAACGGTCGGGCCCAGTTGAGTCCGGGTATCGGTGACGGTTGCGCCGTTCAGCGGCTCCAGGAAGACAGAAAATCGTGCAAGACCATCGTCATACATCAGGCTGTTGACCTGGGTCTTGGTTTCCGGATCCTTGTGCGAGGAGCTGCTGGTAAGTTCGAAGCCAGGAGGCAACCAGTCGGAACGCCATACCTGAGCGGTCTTGACCGCAGAAGCCTTGTCGCTGTCGAGGGTGACTGTCTTGCAATCGGAATTGGCTTGCAGATCTTTGTCGGATGGAATTTCAGAGGTATCCAGTCGCGTAAACTGGAATCTCTCGAGTAACTGCCCCTTGTCGTTCAACAGCAGCGACTTGAGCGGCAGACCCGTTTCCTTGTCCAAGTGCAGTTCGAAACCGTAGCGGTGCTGATCACGCGGCGTCAGCGATACGATCACCGCTTCACGCCCGGCCACACGCGACTTGCCAATGACGGCAAGCTCATACCAGTTCTTCAGCTTCTGAGGATCGAGAGGGCGAGCGGCGGAATTGGGAGAATCTCCCAGACCCGCAATCAGGGTGCCGCTAACGCATTGAGTATGCCCATCAATGCGCACGACTTCCTGAGCCGAACCGTCGAGCTGAAGCAAACGCTCGCGAACCTGACCATTCTGGACTCGATGCCAGATGTTGTGGGTAGAAAAGCTACCGTTACGCTCGTAAACGAATGTGCCGTGAAAGCTTTGCTGCTGCTCGGCCTGGCCCAGGCGGGTCAACCAGTCCTGAGCCTCGTCGGCGTGGGCTGGAACAATGAACCAGCCGCTGAGCAGAAGCGAAAGTAGAGGTATGGCGCGCATGATCCCCCTTAACGGTTTTCCAGGCTTGCTGCACGTGCATAAGGCAGCGCGCTCTCGGTGCCTTTCAAGGCAGCCTGTTGAGCGTGTTGACGCAGGTAACCTGGCAGACGCTGATCGTGCCAGCCTGGCTGACCTTGCAATACGCCATTGGCCATTGGGCCAGTAGCTTCCGAACTCTCACTATAACCTGCCAATACCGCCGGGCCTTTGACCTGAGGAGTGGCCAACACTGGCTGATTGGATTGCTGAGCGAGTTCGACGCCGGCGATTTCGTCCTGGTTGTACAGGCGAACACCCGCCAGAACGGCAACAGTCACCGAAGCGGCTACGGCCAGACGACCGAGGCTGCGCCATGGGCCACGAGACACTTTGGCAGGAGTCGCTTCATCTTCCAGTGCAGCAGAAACCGCCGCAGCGAGATCCAGACGTGGAAGCAACAGATCCTTGTGCATGGCTGCCCGAGCGATCTGGTAACGAGCCCAGGTTTCACGGGTTTCAACATCGTCCAGCGCATTGAGCACTCGACGCAGTTCCAGTTCGTCCGCTTCGTTATCCATCACTGCGGACAGCGATTCCTGCAGGGCTTCACGACTCATGGCGTTCCTCTCTTGGCTGTCGCCGCTGTCTTTAGTTTTCCTGCAGCAACGGCTGCAGGGCTTTATCGATGGCCTCCCGGGCGCGGAAAATCCGGGAGCGCACGGTACCAACCGGACATTGCATGACGCTCGCGATGTCCTCGTAACTCAGACCATCGAATTCGCGCAAAGTTAACGCCGTGCGCAAATCCTCTGGCAATTGCTGAATGGTTCGATGGACGGTGCCTTCGATCTCATCCCGCAGCAATGCCCGCTCTGGAGACTCGAGATCTTTCAGGCCGTGATCGCCATCATAGAACTCTGCGTCCTCGGAACTTACATCGCTATCCGGCGGCCGACGGCCGCGTGAAACCAGATAGTTCTTCGCCGTGTTAATGGCGATGCGGTACAGCCACGTATAAAACGCACTGTCGCCGCGGAAATTTCCAAGCGCTCGATACGCCTTGATAAAGGCTTCTTGTGCGACGTCCTGGGCTTCATGGGTGTCGTGCACAAAACGCACGATCAACCCGAGAATTTTGTGCTGATACTTCAGCACCAGCAGATCGAAAGCTCGCTTGTCGCCACGCTGAACGCGTTCGACCAGCTGCTGATCCTCTTCCTGGGTTAGCATGAACACTCCTCGATAAACTCGAAGGAGGCTTGCATGACCAAACGACCGGACTTGCAAACATAGACTCGGGCTTTTCGCAAAAGTTCTCCCCCTCCAAGCAAGTTTCCTGCGGGCTCTGATTTGGCACGCACGAAAAACGCAGCGCGGGATGAACCGGCTGCGCGAATAATCTTGTCATCGGCTCGCCGGCAAGAACCCAACCGCAGGTTCCGCATTGAAGCCGACACTGTCCCTTGTTTCGGGCAACTGTCTATTGATCTTGGGCCTTTGGCAAAAGTTCCAAATATTTATAGACGTGCCGCGCCGACATTGTGCAACCGTGAGCTGAAAAAGCGTGTTTCATCTGCGATACAGTCGCTTTTTCCTAAAACCGATGAAAAAACTTCCCGACAAAGCGTCCGTATTTTTTCGTCACGGTAGTTTCACAATGCCATATCGGCCCGACTATTGTGCCGCCCAACCCCTCTATATACTAGTGGGCTGTGTGGCTGTCTCGACTCGCCCATCCGCCTGTCCTGCGCCAACCCCGACCCGGGTCGCTTTGAGCGGAATCCTGAAATGAGCCAACAGTTTCAACACGATGTTCTGGTGATTGGCAGCGGCGCTGCCGGTCTGAGTCTGGCGCTGACCCTGCCCGGTCATTTGCGCATCGCCGTATTGAGCAAAGGCGACCTCGCCAACGGCTCGACCTATTGGGCCCAGGGTGGCGTCGCGGCCGTACTGGACGACACCGACACCATCGAATCCCATGTCGATGACACCCTGAATGCCGGCGGCGGCCTCTGCCATGAAGACGCGGTGCGTTTCACCGTGGAGCACAGTAAAGAAGCGATCCAGTGGCTGATCTATCAGGGCGTACCCTTCACTCGCGACGATCAGTCCGGGACTGAAGACGGCGGCTTCGAATTTCACCTCACCCGCGAAGGCGGCCACAGCCATCGCCGCATCATCCACGCCGCCGACGCCACCGGCGCCGCGATTTTCACGACCCTGCTGGCCCAGGCCAAAGAACGCCCGAACATCGAGTTGCTCGAACAGCGCGTAGCAGTCGATCTGATTACCGAGCGCCGGCTGGGGCTGGAGGGCGAACGTTGCCTGGGCGCCTACGTGCTCAACCGCAAAACCGGCGAAGTCGATACCTTCGGCGCACGCTTCGTGATCCTGGCGTCCGGCGGCGCCGCCAAAGTCTATCTATATACAAGCAACCCCGACGGAGCCTGCGGTGATGGCATCGCCATGGCCTGGCGTTCGGGTTGCCGGGTGGCGAACCTGGAGTTCAACCAGTTCCACCCCACCTGCCTCTATCATCCGCAAGCCAAGAGTTTCCTGGTAACCGAGGCCCTGCGCGGCGAAGGGGCTCATTTGAAGTTGCCGAACGGCGAGCGCTTCATGCAGCGCTTCGACTCACGTGCAGAACTGGCGCCACGGGACATCGTCGCCCGCGCCATTGACCACGAGATGAAGCGCCTGGGTGTCGATTGCGTCTACCTCGACATCAGCCACAAGCCGGAAGCTTTCATCAAATCGCACTTCCCGACCGTCTACGAGCGCTGCCTCGGCTTCGGCATCGACATCACCAAACAACCGATCCCGGTCGTGCCGGCGGCGCATTACACCTGCGGCGGCGTGATGGTCGATCAACAGGGCCGCACCGACGTCCCCGGTCTGTACGCCATCGGCGAAACCAGCTTCACCGGCCTGCACGGCGCCAACCGCATGGCCAGCAACTCGCTGCTCGAATGCTTCGTCTACGCCCGATCGGCAGCGGCGGACATTCTCGAGCAACTGCCCGACGTCGCCATCCCGCACGCCCTGCCCGCCTGGGACGCCAGCCAGGTGACCGACTCCGACGAAGACGTGATCATCGCCCACAACTGGGACGAATTGCGGCGCTTCATGTGGGACTACGTGGGCATCGTGCGTACCAACAAGCGCTTGCAACGGGCTCAGCATCGGGTGCGTCTGCTGCTGGACGAAATCGACGAGTTCTACAGCAACTATAAAGTCAGTCGCGATCTGATCGAGCTGCGCAACCTGGCGCAAGTGGCGGAACTGATGATCCGTTCCGCCATGGAACGCAAGGAAAGCCGAGGCCTGCATTACACCCTCGACTATCCGGACCTGCTGCCCGAAGCACTCGACACTATTCTGGTGCCGCCCACCTACGCCGGCTGAACTTCAGGCGAACCCGCAGGCGCCGGTGCAGATCCGCCGCCTGCGCATCCCGCGGCACGCAGATCGATCTGACTCGCCGCTCACCACGCAATCGAAAGCGCAGCACCACGATCAGCGGCAGCGCCAGGCTGTCCGGGCGCAATTGCACCGCCTGCCAGCCATCGGCCCGATTCCACAATTGCCAGCCATCGACGTCACGACGCAATCCGCAAAATGCCTTGGGATGACTCAGCAGAATCTGCCGCGGCAACACCCGCGCAGCATGGCCGAGACACGCGAAAGCCCCGAGCAACCCAGCCCAGAATGGAATCGATAACAGAAACAGAGAACCCAGCGCGAATGCCTGGGCCAACAGATACGCCGCCAGCAACTGCCGTGAGGCATGCCAGCGGCATTCAAACGTGTTACTTGGGCTGGACACGATCCAGAATCATGCGAACCATGCGTTGCAGCTCGGGATCTTCCGATTCGCTGCGCTCCATGAACCAGCCGAACATGTCCTGATCCTCGCACTCGAGCAGGCGGACATACAGCGCGCGATCCACCTCGTTCAGATTGGCGTAGACCTCTTTCACGAACGGCACCAGCAACACGTCGAGTTCCAGCATGCCGCGACGGCTGTGCCAAAAGAGGCGATTCAGTTCAACTTGTTCGACCATGGAGCCCTCCTCAAATAGGCCGCAAGTATACAGGCCCGAAGCGGCCCGAACAGTCGGCTTTGGTCGGGCACCATCGATCCTTTATGAACTACCCATTTCAACACCGCCCCCTTATGATGTGCCCCAGTCTATTTACCCTGCGATGACCCATGGCCGATTCTGCTTTTTTCTGCACCCTGTCTCATGAAGGCGTTCTCGCGGTTCGCGGCGCGGATGCCGGCAAATTCCTGCAAGGCCAGCTGACCTGCAACATCAATTATCTGAGCGAAACCCAGGCCAGCCTCGGCGCCCGCTGCACGCAGAAAGGCCGGATGCAGTCGAGTTTCCGCATCGTGCTGGAAGGCGACGGCGTGCTGCTGGCGATGGCCGGCGAGCTGCTGGAGCCGCAACTGGCGGACCTGAAAAAGTACGCAGTGTTCTCCAAATCGAAACTGACCGACGAAAGCGCCTCCTGGGTGCGCTTCGGCCTCGATGATGGCGATGCGGTCCTGAGCAGTCTGGGCCTGGAACTGCCGGCAGACACCGACAGCGTGGCCCGCAACGAAGGGCTGATCGCTATTCGCGTCTCCCCTAATCGTGCCGAACTCTGGGTGCCCGCCGATCAGGCCGACACCATCAAAGGCAAGCTGTCCGCGCAATTGACCGAAGCCGAACTCAATCAATGGCTGCTGGGCCAGATCCGTGCCGGGATCGGCCAGGTCATGCCGAGCACCCGCGAGTTGTTCATCCCGCAGATGCTCAATCTGCAAGCCGTCGGCGGCGTGAGTTTCAAGAAAGGCTGCTACACCGGCCAGGAAATCGTCGCGCGCATGCAGTACCTGGGCAAACTCAAGCGTCGCCTGTACCGCGTGCAACTGGACGCCGCTGAGCTGCCGGAGCCCGGCACCCCGCTGTTCGCCCCGAGCCACGGCAGTTCGATCGGCGAAGTGGTGCTGGCCGCCCGTACCGAAAAGAATATTGAACTGCTGGCGGTGTTGCAGGCCGAAGCTGCCGAAGCGGGCGACTTGCATCTGGGCTCGGCCGAAGGTCCGGCGCTGCACTTGCTCGACCTGCCATACGAACTGGATCGCGACCGCGAAATCCAGCGTTGATCGCAGCATTTGTTGCAACACCCTAGAGAAACGACATGAGTGAGCTGGCGGATAAGGTCCAACAGGATTTGGTTGAGGCCATCGATAACGATGACCTGGTTCTGCCAACGTTACCGGAAGTGGCCCTGCAGATTCGCAAGGCCGCCGAAGACCCGGACATCAGCGTCAGCGACCTGAGCAAAGTGATTGGCCGCGACACGGCGCTGTCGGCGCGTCTGATCAAAGTGGTCAATAGCCCGCTGCTGCGCGCCACCCAGGAAGTGACCGACCTGCACACCGCCATCACCCGGCTCGGCGTCAACTACAGCAGCAACCTGGCGATCGGTCTGGTGATGGAGCAGATCTTCCACGCCCGCTCCGACGTGGTCGAACAGAAGATGCGCGAAGTCTGGCGCAAGAGCCTGGAAATCGCCGGCGTCAGCTACGCCCTGTGCCGCCGTTATACCCAGCTCAAGCCCGACCAGGCCGCGCTCGGTGGACTGGTTCATCAGATCGGCGTGCTGCCGATCCTGACGTATGCCGAAGACCACTACGAATTGCTGTCCGATCCGGTCAGCCTCAACCATGTGATCGATCACATTCACCCGTTGCTCGGCGACAAATTGCTGCGGGTCTGGGAGTTTCCGGAGCGCCTGGTGGAGCTGCCGGGGCTGTATCAGGACCTCAAGCGCGAATCGCAGCAGATCGATTACGTCGACATCGTGCAAGTGGCCAGCCTGTATTGCCACAAGGACACCGACCATCCGCTGGCCCGCATCGATCCGTTCAGCGTGCCGGCATTCCGCAAGCTTGGCATCGATCCGGAAAACAAGGCGCTGTGCGCCGATCTGGAAGAATCGCGGTCGATGTTCTACTGATCAACCGGCGACAAAACTCACCCGCACTTTCAAACCTGCCTGCTCGCCATCGTGCAGACTGATCTGCGCCAGATGCGCGCGGCAGATTTCCCCGACAATCGCCAACCCCAGCCCGGAACCGGCCACCTGCTGGTTGCGCCGGTAAAAACGTTCGAACACCCGGTCCCGCTCTTCCAGCGGAATGCCCGGCCCATCGTCTTCAACCTCCAGCACCGCCGGCGCCGTGACCCGCAGAATCACGTTGCCGCCCGGCGGCGTGTGCGCCAGCGCGTTATCCACCAGATTGCTCAGCAACTCGTTGAGCAATGTCGGCTCGCCGCGCAGCCACACCGGCTCGTCCGCTTCCAGCGCCAAGGCAACGCCGCGAGCATGGGCCAGCGGCGCCATGGCCATGCCCAGTTCCCGCGCCAACTGACTCAGATCGAGCAACTGCGCACCGCCCTCGGCAATCGCCCGGGCGCCGTTTTCCACCCGAGCCAGCGACAGCAACTGATTGGCCAGATGGGTCAGGCGATCTGTGCTTTGCGCCGATGATTCCAGCGTTTCGCGCCAGGTCTGCGGCTCGTTCGAGCGCAAGCCCAGTTCAAGCCGCGCTTTGAGAGCCGCCAGTGGCGTGCGCAGTTCATGGGCCGCATCGGCGATGAATTGCGCTTGGCGCTCGAACTGCCCGCGCAGGCGTTCGGTAAAGTGATTGAGCGCCCGCACCAGCGGCCACAATTCGTGCTGCACTTCTACCAACGGCAACGGCCGCAAGTCATCGGGCTGGCGCTCTTCCACTGCCGTACGCAAACGTTCGATCGGCCGCAGCGCCGCACTCACCGCAAACCACACCAGCAACAACGCGCCAATCGCCAGCATCCCGAGCCGAAGCAAGGTATCGGCCGCAAGACTGCGGGCCATGCTGACGCGCGCTTCGTCGGTTTCGGCAACGCGGATTTCCGCCATACCGTTCATATTCGGCTCGCTGACCGCTTTGAGCAGGCTGACCACACGTACGTTCTGCCCCTGATATTTCGCGTCGTAAAAACGCGCGAGGGCGGGATAGCTGTCGGTTCTCGGGGTGCCCGGTGGTGGGCCGGGCAGATTTTCATAGCCGGAAATCAACTTCTGGTTGATGTCGTTGACCTGGTAATAGATGCGACCCGCACTGTCGTAGGCAAAGGTATCGAGCGCCACATACGGCACGTCGGCACTGAGACTGCCATCACGCTGCGACAGACCGGCAGCAATGGTCCGCGCCGAGGCCAGCAGCGTGCGGTCGTAGGCGGTGTCGGCAGCTTCGCGACCGTTCCAGTACGCACTCAATCCGCTGGCGAGCATCAACACCACCAGCAGCAGTGCGAGGTTCCACAGCAACCGCCAGCGCAGGCTGCTGGGCTTATGCATCGCGGCTTTCCAGCAAATAGCCCAGACCGCGGAAGGTCACGATGGCCACCGAATGGCCGTCGAGCTTCTTGCGCAGGCGGTGCACGTAGATTTCGATGGCATCGGGGCTGGCCTCTTCGTCGAGACCGAACACCTGCGCAGCCAGTTGCTCCTTGCTCATCACCCGACCCGGACGGGCAATCAGCGCTTCGAGCACTGCCTGTTCGCGGGAGGTCAGCGTCAGCAATTCATCGCCGAGGGTGAAGCGCCGAGTGTCGAGGTCATAGGCCAGCACACCGCAGCGCTGCTGGCGTTCGCCGCCAAGCACACTGCGGCGCAGCAACGCCTTGACCCGTGCTTCGAGCTCGGTGAGTTCGAACGGCTTGGCCAGGTAGTCATCGGCGCCGAGATTGAGCCCATGGACCCGATCCTTGACGTCACTACGGGCCGTCAGCATCAGCACCGGCAGGTTCTTGCCCCGGGCCCGCAGGCGCGCCAGCACCTCAAAACCGTCCATGCGCGGCAGGCCGACATCAAGGATCGCCACCGCGTATTCCTCGCTGCCCAGGGCCAGGTCAGCGGCCACGCCATCGTGCAAGACATCCACGGTCAGACCGGTGCTCTTGAGCGCCTGGGCAACGCTTTCGGCCAGCGGCAAATGGTCTTCGACGAGCAGGACACGCATGGATCTCTACCTCATTCAGGGATGGCGACGCCATTCTTTGCGGCGGAGTTTACAGCCGCAACCGCCACTGTGAAGCCTGAAAACACGCGAAAGAATACTGAAAGGTTAGCGAAAGGTTGGGCCGTTAGAGTCGCTTTACCGAAGGTCCCGACTGCCGACCTTCGCCGTTTTGCCTGTTCATACACCGTAGCTTCAAACCGTAGCTCTCGAAAAACGCCTCGATGCGTTTTCGCCAATAAGAACAATAACGAGGTACTGCACCATGCTGTCCACACAGCTTCAGGTTGACCCGTTTCATTCTTCCTCTCGAATTTCCCCGTTTTCGCTTGTCAGCGCCGTCGTCGGCTGCGCGGCGTTCAACCCGTCCGGGTCTGAGCCTGTTAGCCTGCGCGCGCGAAACCGCCGCACCTGAAACATCCCCAAAAACAACAACTCCCGTGGAGACACTCATGAACCGATCCCTGCGCCGTTTCGCCCTCGCTGCCGGTTGCGTGCTGTTCGCCGGCCAACTGATGGCCGAACCGAAACGCCCCGAATGCATTGCCCCCGCCTCCCCCGGCGGCGGTTTCGACCTGACCTGCAAACTGGCGCAAAGCGCGCTGGTCAACGAAAAACTGCTGACCAAACCGATGCGCGTGACTTACATGCCCGGCGGCGTCGGCGCGGTGGCGTACAACGCCGTTGTGGCGCAGCGTCCGGCCGATGCCGGCACGCTGGTGGCGTGGTCCAGCGGATCGCTGTTGAACCTGGCCCAGGGCAAGTTTGGTCGGTTCGATGAAACCAACGTGCGCTGGCTGGCGGCGGTCGGCACCAGCTACGGCGCCATCGCGGTGAAAAGCGATTCGCCCTACAAAACCCTCGATGATCTCGTGCAGGCGCTGAAGAAAGATCCGAGTTCCGTGGTCATTGGCTCCGGCGGTACCGTCGGCAGCCAGGACTGGATGCAGACCGCACTGATCGCAAAAGCCGCCGGGATCAACCCGCGCGACCTGCGTTACGTCGCCCTCGAAGGGGGCGGCGAGATCGCCACCGCCCTGCTTGGCGGTCATATCCAGGTCGGCAGTACCGACATTTCCGACTCCATGCCGCACATTCAGAGCGGTGACATGCGCCTGCTGGCCGTGTTTGCCGAGAAACGCCTGGACGAGCCGGAAATGAAGGACATTCCTACCGCGCGCGAACAAGGCTACGACATCGTCTGGCCGGTGGTGCGCGGTTTCTACCTCGGGCCGAAAGTCAGCGATGAAGACTACGCCTGGTGGAAAGACTCCTTCGACAAACTGCTGGCCTCCGACGACTTCGCCAAGCTGCGCGATCAGCGTGAACTGTTCCCGTTCGCCATGACCGGTCCCGAGCTGGACACCTACGTCAAGAAGCAAGTGGCGGACTACAAGGTGCTGGCCAAAGAGTTCGGCCTGATTCAGTGATCGTCTCTGTCTAGCGTCCATGGCCCTCTCACCGGGGCCATGGCAGGAGTTCCCTCATGCTTATTCAACGCATTTTTGCCTCGGTGCTGTTGCTGGCCTGTGCCGGCCTGGCACTGATGGCGTGGCCGTATCAGGCGGCTTTTTCCTACGAACCGGTCGGTCCTCGGGCATTCCCTCTGTTGATGCTGGGTCTGATGAGCCTGGCGCTGCTGTACATGGTGTTCCGCCCGGCGCCGATCAAACACAGCGAGGACGAACCGCCGCTGGATCGCGAAACCCTGACCAAGATCGCGATCTGCGTCGCCCTGCTGCTGGTGTTCGCCGGTTTGTTCGAACCGCTGGGCTTCATCCTCAGCAGCATTCTGATCGGCATCCCGATGGCGCGCCTGTATGGCGGGCGCTGGGTGCCCAGCGTCATTGTCACGACGCTGATGGCGATTGGTTTGTACGTGTTGTTCGACCGCGTGATGGACGTACCGCTGCCCCTCGGCCTGCTCGACGTTCTGGAGAACTGATATGGATACTCTCGGTTATTTGGGTCAGGGCTTCGGCGTCGCGCTGAGTCCATACAACCTGGTCACGGCCCTGACCGGCACGTTGATCGGCACCGTGGTCGGCTTGTTGCCGGGCCTGGGCCCGATCAATGGCGTGGCGTTGCTGATCCCGATTGCATTCGCCCTCGGGCTGCCGCCGGAATCGGCACTGATCCTGCTGGCAGCGGTTTATCTGGGTTGCGAATACGGCGGCCGGATCAGCTCGATCCTGCTGAACATTCCGGGCGAAGCCTCCACCGTAATGACTACCCTCGACGGTTACCCGATGGCCCGCAAAGGCCTGGCTGGCGTGGCGCTGTCGTTGTCGGCATGGAGTTCGTTCATCGGCGCCTTCATCGCCACCTGCGGCATGGTGCTGTTCGCCCCGCTGCTGGCGAAATGGGCGATTGCCTTCGGTCCGGCGGAATACTTCGTGTTGATGGTGTTCGCGATTGTCTGTCTCGGCGGCATGGCCGGTGACCGACCGCTGAAGACTTTCATTGCGGCGTTGATCGGCCTGTTCCTGTCCAGCGTCGGCATCGACGCCAACAGCGGCGTTTACCGTTTCACCGGCGACAACATTCACCTGACTGACGGCATTCAGTTCGTGGTGCTGGTACTGGGCCTGTTCTCGGTCAGCGAAATCCTCCTGCTGCTGGAAAAAACCCATCGCGGCCAGGAAGCGGTGAAAGCCACCGGGCGGATGATGTTCAACTTCAAGGAAGCGGCGTCGGTGTTCGTGGTGAACATCCGTTGCGGCCTGCTCGGTTTCATCATGGGCGTGTTGCCGGGTGCCGGTGCGACCCTCGCCAGCGCCGTGGCCTACATGACCGAGAAACGCATCGCCGGCGCCAGCGGCAAGTTTGGCCAGGGCGACGCCCGCGGCCTCGCCGCACCGGAAACCGCCATCGGTGCCTCCGCTTGCGGCGCGCTGGTGCCGATGCTGACCCTCGGCGTTCCGGGTTCGGGCACCACGGCGGTGATGATCGGCGCCCTGTCGCTGTACAACATCACTCCCGGCCCGCTGCTGTTCCAGCAACAACCGGACATCGTCTGGGGCCTGATCGCCTCGCTGTTCATCGCCAACATCATGCTGGTGATCCTGAACATCCCGATGATCCGCATCTTCACCCGTATCCTCGCCGTGCCGAACTGGGCTCTGGTGCCGGTGATCGCGATCATCACCGGGATCGGTGTGTACGCCGTACACGCGACCACATTCGACCTGTTCCTGATGGTCGGCATCGGCATCTTCGGCTACATCCTGCGCAAACTGGACTTCCCGCTGTCGCCAGTGCTGCTGGGGTTCATCCTCGGCGGGCTGATGGAGCAGAACCTGCGCCGGGCGCTGTCGATTTCCAACGGTGCGCTGGAAATCCTCTGGTCGAGCCCGATCACCTTCGGCGTCTGGGTGTTGACTGCCATCATGTTGCTGATGCCGCTGCTGCGCATCTGGCGCAAACGCTCGGCCGCGCAACGCGCCGTTGCCGATGTCTGATCGGCTCTCCCTCAAAACCTGGTGGGGAACCCCGCTGGTCGGTCTGCTTGGCGGTTACATCGCCAGCCAGATCGGCTGGCCGCTGCCGTGGATGGTCGGCTCGTTGCTGGCGATCATCCTGGTGCGCTGCCTGACCCCGTGGCAATTGACCGAAATCCCTGGCGGCCGCAAGTGCGGCCAGTGGATCGTCGGGATCGGCATCGGCCTGCATTTCACCCCGCTGGTGATGGAACAGGTGCTCGGCCACTTCGGCCTGATCTTCTTCGGCGCGCTGGTCACCAGCCTCTCGGCGGTGGTCGGCGTGTGGCTGATGCGCCGCACCGGCGAGGATCGCGCCACAGCGTTTTTCTCCAGCATGCCCGGCGGCTCCGGGGAGATGGTCAACCTCGGCGCCCGCAACGGCGCGCTGCTCAGCCATGTCGCGGCCGGGCAGAGTCTGCGGGTGTTGGTGGTAGTGTTGTGTGTTCCGGCGGCGTTCAAGTATCTGCTGGGTGACGGCAATCCGATTTCACACGCCGGCAGCGTCGATTGGCGCTGGCTGGCGATTCTTTTTCCGGCGGGCGGCCTGCTCGCCTGGCTCTGGCAACGTCTGCGTCAACCCAACCCTTGGTTGTTCGGCCCGCTGCTGGTCAGTGCGGCAGTGAGCATCGGCTGGGATCTGCACATCGGCCTGCCCAATGGCGGCAGCCAGATCGGCCAGTGGTTGATCGGCAGTGGGCTGGGTTGCCACTTCAACCGCCAGTTCTTCCGCCGCGCGCCATCGTTCATGGGGCGCACGTTGATCGGCACGGCACTCACCATGTTGATCGCGACACTGGCGGCGTTGGGATTGAGTGCGCTGACCCATCTGGATCTACGATCGCTGACCCTGGGCATGATGCCCGGCGGGATCGCCGAGATGAGCCTGACGGCAGAAACCCTGCAACTGTCGGTGCCGCTGGTGACCGCAATGCAGGTGATGCGGCTGCTGTTCGTGTTGTTTCTGGCGGAACCGTTGTTCAAATACTGGAACCGTAATCCCGAAGCCTGAGCCGGTTTTTGATCGTTCCCACGCTCTGCGTGGGAATGCAGCCCGGGACGCTCCGCGTCCCAAAGCGGACGCAGAGCGTCCATTGAGGCATTCCCACGCGGACGGTTCGACGCCTCGACGTGGGAACGAAATTAGCCGCCAGCCCCTGAGCATCAGACCACCGACGGCAGGCGCCACTCGATCGGCGCTTCGCCATTCTGCTCCAGGAATTTATTGGTGCGGCTGAAATGCCCGCAACCGAGGAAGCCGCGATAGGCCGACAGCGGCGACGGGTGCACCGAGGTCAGTACCAGATGTTTGGTGGCATCGATCAGCTTCTGCTTGCTCTGCGCATGGGCGCCCCAGAGCATGAACACCAGATGCGGCTGTTTCTGGCTGACCACTTCAATGATCCGATCCGTGAAGAACTGCCAGCCCTTGTCCTTGTGCGCATTGGCGTTGGCGCGCTCGACGGTCATGGTGGTGTTGAGCATCAGCACACCCTGATCGGCCCAGCTCTGCAGATAGCCGTGGTTGGGGATGTCGATGTTCAGGTCGCGCTTCAACTCTTTATAGATGTTGACCAGCGATGGCGGCGCCGGCACGCCCGGTTGCACCGAAAAGCACAAGCCGTGGGCCTGGCCCGGGCCGTGGTACGGATCCTGGCCGAGGATGACCACTTTCACCTTGTCCAGCGGCGTCGAGTTCAGCGCGTTGAAGATCATCGGGCCCGGCGGATAGATTTCCTTGCCGGCCGCCCGCTCCTGCTGCAGAAAAGTGCGCAACTCTGCCATGTAGGGCTGGTCGAATTCGGCACGCAGTGCCTCCTTCCAGCTCGGTTCGAGTTTGATACGGTCGTCAGCAGTCATGGTCATACCCGGCAAAAACAATGGGGCGAACCCTAGGAAAGCCGACCACGCTTGTCAATTGATCTGACGCAGATCCGGCACTTTCCCACACAGCGATCATACTGATCGTTCAAATTCCCGATCGAGGTCACGATGAATCTGCACTTCGAAGAACTCACCGGCACCGACGGCGCGCGCATCGGCGTGGCCACGCTGGATGCCGAAAAGTCGCTCAATGCGCTGTCCCTGCCGATGATCCACGCCCTGAGCGACAGACTGAACGCCTGGGCAAAGGATCCGCAAATCGTCTGCGTGCTAATGCGCGGCAACGGCGCCAAGGCGTTCTGCGCCGGCGGCGAAGTCCGCAGCCTGGTGGAAGCCTGCCGGGCCCATCCCGGTGAGGTGCCGCCGCTGGCCGCCCAGTTTTTCAACGCTGAATACCACCTGGACTACAGCCTGCATACCTATCCGAAACCGGTGATCTGCTGGGGACACGGATATGTGCTGGGCGGTGGCATGGGCCTCTTGCAAGGCGCGAGCATCCGGATCGTCACGCCGAGCAGTCGTCTGGCAATGCCGGAAATCAGCATCGGCCTGTACCCGGATGTCGGCGCCAGTTGGTTTCTGTCGCGGCTGCCGGGCAAGCTCGGTTTGTTCCTTGGCTTGACCGGCGCGCACATGAACGGTCGCGATGCGATCGATCTGGATCTGGCCGACCGTTTCCTGCTCGACGAACAGCAGCAGGAACTGATCGACGGTTTGTTGCAGTTGAACTGGCAGGAACAGACCGCCATGCAACTCAACAGCCTGCTCAAGGCGTTACAGCAGGAAGCCGTGGCGCAGATGCCTGAGGCGCAATGGCTGCCGCGTCGACAGCAGATCGATGAATGGCTGGATGTCAGCGACGTGGTCTGTGCCTGGAAAGCCATCAGCCTGCATCGCGACAGCAACGACCTGTTGATTGCCCGTGCGGCGAAAACCATGAGTGAAGGTTCGCCGCTTACCGCGCATCTGGTCTGGGAACAGATCATCCGCGCCCGCCACATGTCGCTGGCCGAAGTCTTTCAGATGGAATACACCCTGAGCCTCAATTGCTGCCGGCATCCGGAATTCAGCGAAGGTGTCCGGGCGCGACTGATCGACAAGGATCACAAACCGCACTGGCACTGGCCGGACATCGCCCGGGTGCCGGACGCGGTGGTCGAGGCGCACTTTCATAAGGTGTGGGAGGGGCGGCATCCGCTGGCGGATCTGTCGCAATACTAAAACCGATCATTGCCCGCGATGGCAGTCTCCTAAGCTCTGTCGCGGGAAGTTTGAGCCCGTTGCGAAACTATCTGCGATCAAACATTCAACTCGTAAAACGCGATTATTTCCTTCATTGCCCGCAACGCCTCCTCATCATTTCTCGGCAAGATGTCCTCTACGTCCCGTAACGGAGGTAGAGGGTGCAAAAGCTCAGCGAGTTGGTTCGCCGTGTAACTTTTAACAGCGCCCTCTTCTCCTTGAACGCTGATGAAGCTGATAGCGGCATCGTCTCCTGAAAAGTGTTCGGAGACACGTATCTTTGGAGACATGCCATAACTCACTACGATGACGAGATCATCCCGTTCACGGTGAAACTTGAGTTGATCAATCGACAGTCCGACCTCCGAAAAGTCTATACCGTCGGTTCCGCCACCGGCATTGACTACCAGATCTCGTCCGAGACCATCATATTTATAAACATCATTGCCCCCGCCACCGGACAAGGTGTCATTGCCCGGCCCACCGTAAAGCACGTCATCGCCTGAACCACCGCCGAGCAGATCATCTCCTTGCATCCCTCTTATTTCACCAGCGCCGCTGAGGGTGTCATTACCGCGACCGCCCACGAGCGGTAGAAAACGGTTGTCTCGAAAAGACTTAACCTGAGTAGCGTACTGAACGGTGATGCCATGATGATAAGTATCGGGGGCAATGCCTAAGCGGCTAACGACGTCTTTAAAATTGATGCTCGAGCCATCAGCAAACCTCACCCTTTCAATTCCGGAACCACTGAGATCGTTCGGATTGGGCAAAACGATTCGTACTTTTTGAGTTCCGCCCCATTCAATATCGAGTGTGGTGTACAGCATCTTGGCTCGAGGCGGTTGACGATGAGCGCCACGCAGTGGGGCCGGTGAGAGTTCAATATTTACCGTCTCAACCAACACAGCGCCCCAGGTTAGCTTCAACTTATCTGGTTTCGCCTCTTCCGGAAGAACGACTGTATCAACATCAAGCCCCGCAAACTCTTCATGCCACCCAGAGACTCCAACCTCGGGACGCAAAAAAACAGGGTTAAGCACGTCGGCAATAATGGTGGTTGCGCCATCATGCGCTTCAACTATGTAAGTGTCGGGACCGTTTTCACCGTAAAGCCAATCTTCTCCCGGTCCACTGATCAAATAATCGGCACCCTGTTTGCCCGAAGCCAAATCCGAATAGGAAAAGGTCTGGACAGTATTTCGACCGAACGATCCATTGGTTCGGGCAATCAGCCGGGCCAGCATTTCCGAGCGATCAGCAAGCCACTGCTCAGTGATGAAACCCTCCCCCGTTTCGGGATCGTAAAGCTCCAGTTCGCGTCCGGAAAAACCGTCGGCCCGCTCAATCACGATTTCGCTTAGTTGCTTGAGGGAATTGCGTAACGCGGCGCCGATTGGCGTTGCCTGACTGGCCAACGTTGCCCAGTCCTTGGCACTGCCATACTCGCCAATGGTTCTGGTAACGATGCTTTGCGATTGAGACGGAGAAAGTGCGGAGAAAAATGTGTAGGCATTGGAGGCGAAGGTTTCGTCGGTGGTAGGCGTGGCGGCCGAGTTTCCGTCGTAGGTTCGCCTGAGCATGTCAAAGAAATCATTCAGGTTATATCGCAATATCAGGCTGACAATAGGTGAGATGGGCGTACCTTTCACCACATGCTGAATCAGCGGATTGATGTTGCCACTGGCAAGAGCGATGTTTATCTGTTCGGGCAGGACTGAAAACAGGCTTTCAACCATATTCGACCCGAAGTTTTTAATCACTGCCTGCAATGCAGCACTGTGTGAGTCCACGGCAAACAGAATATTCTTTAGATCGTCCAGCCTATTGAACTTGGCGAGGTCATGATTACCTTTGATGTGGGAGTCCGGATCACCCGCGGAGATCAATCGCCAGGTTTCATAGGGTCTTTCTCCACCCAGCAGACTAAAGCCGATTGTTCCAGACCATCCCGCATTACGACTGGTAGCTGTATCAATGTCACCAACATCTTCACGAAATAATACTTTACCAATAGCGCTCGCATCGATTGCTGCAATTTGGCTTATGGAGGGCACAGCCCATGGCGCCAAATCATGTTCAACGGACCCTTTTATCAGCGCATTCATGAAATTGACAGCCACCTGATTAGATGACTCTTGCATCTTGAAATCGCTAAACTTTTTATTTAGCCTCAACTCCCCCTGCCGCAGGGTGTAGGCTCGGATCAATGTAGAGTAAGCGCCCACCCCGCCATTCGCATCAATTGCTACATCGAGCCAGAGTTTGGCATTTTTAAAAATACCCATTACGTTCTCATCGAACGCAGAACAATCTAAAAATTTTTCACCCAAAATATTTGACAATACGCGGTAAAGTACAGCACAGCTTCGCCCCTCTACCGCCACAGCACGATACTCTTGCCGCTCGACATTGAACTCCATCCCATCACAAACATTTGCAGCCTGCAAAATTGCCGTCTTTTCCAAATCGCTGAATATATAAGTCATATTTACTTCCCTGTAATAATTGAACGTGAAAGATAGTCACTAACAGACTTAAGCGCTTCAGGAGCGCCCCGTAATCCTTCTGTACCCAAATGTATACGGCCATCCCCACCTGTAAAGTCAAAACTATGCAACTCGACCGTACAGTACGCACGCAAACTACCAAACTCCAAATTCTCCAGCTGCTCCTTACTCATTTTCAGAAGATATGCTTTACTCAAACCACTGGCCGAAGCTTTAGATTCTGGCGAATTCAAACCATCACAATTTATCGTCCGTGGTGCTCCATCACGCCGGCGCCAGTCGTGCATAACAAACGTTCGAACAGAGAATTCATTTTTGATACTGGGTGGTGATGCGGTAAGCCAAAGTTCCAGGCCTGGATAATTTTTCAGCTTAACAATCAGTTCATCCGGCCAATTCACATGCCGCCCGCCCATGTTGTGCGGTGCCGTGGTATCCCTTCTTGTGAAAAGCCTGGCGGTAACGTGGAAATGCGTCCAGCTGGTGGGTGGTTCTACCCCAAGAGTTTCATACACAGGAACCAGTTCTTTTCCCGTCCACCAGAATGCCCCATCAAGAAGATCTGCAATACAGGACCCGTCGCTCCTTAATGTCGATCCAAAATGGAACCCGGGAATCCTTGTCCGATCCAGCAGGCTGCCGCCCAGTATCGGGACCTGCTCCATACCCGCCAGCTTCCTGCTGCATTCCCCTTGTTTCTTCTGATAAATCTCCCGCGCTTCTGCGGCCTCCTCCCATCGGATACAGAAATCAACGACCCAATAACAGATCGCTAGTAACACTCCATATTTAATTCCCCTTCTGCACTGGCGGAAAACTTCCTTGCGAGACATCTTAAGCATTTCAAATCTCCATTTTAAAATGACCAATCACATCACTCGAAACAACTCACCCCATCAACTCCTTAAATACTTCAAAGTAACCGCTTACTCCTTTAACCACATCGAATTCGCTTGCCTTCAACCTCGCCGCATCCTTCATAGACTCAAAACCACCGAAAGACTTTAAAACCCTGCACACTGCCGTGGCGATTTCTTCAGCGTCAAAAAAATCAACAAGTATCCCGCTGATTCCATCTTCGATAACTTCCTGCACGGGAGCGGTATTTGAACCTACGACAACACAGCCAGATGCCATTGCTTCCAACAAAGACCAAGACAAAACAAACGGATATGTCAAATACACGTGAGCCTTTGAAAGACTCAGAACCGACCTGTATGTTTGATAAGGCAACTTCCCAACAAAGTGAACATTGGAAATATCAACATCCACCTCGGCGACCATCTTGCTTCGCCAGTTCGGGTATCCAATGGGCATCCGCCCATAACTGACATCATCCCCACCCACTACAATGACCTGCGCGCTCGGGCACTTTTCCTGAATATAGGGAATGGATCTCATAAAACTATGAAAGCCTCGGTAAGGTTCCAGGTTTCTGGCGACATAAGTCAAGATAGGCTGACCTGCTCTTATCACGCGCCCACTCGGCAGCGTTACAGATTCGACCTTTTCTGATTCGGCAAATTGAACAATGCCTTCGTGAATGACGCGGATTTTAGACTGATATGTATTAGGAAAAAGACCGCGCTGCCATTGTGTAGGTGCAATCCCGGCATCACACTGTTCAACATTCAGGAGATGCATCGAATTCAAGACTCTAAGCCTTGAAGTCGCGTCCATCGCACAGGGAAATTCAGGATCAAAACCAGAGTCGGCCCCGTGCGCTCGGTAATAGTACTCACAGAAATGAACCAGAGGCACGTCGGGGTACACATCTTTGACGAATAGCGATTCACCCCACCCAGGATGAGCGAGAACTACATCAGGCCGAAAGCCTGCATGGCTGAGCTTCTTCAATATTCGTTGAACTTGTTGCCCGTCCGAAACAGCCTCTTGATATCTATGCAAATAGTCGTGAGCGCCATTGGTCATCTTCCTTGATGGTCGATATCGAAATAACTTTACCCCGGCAATACCTGGCGCTGTATCGCGTCCAATTGCAATGACGCCCAGACGCCTGCGCAATGCTTCCAACGCCACATGACGAAATTGACCGGGAAAATTCTGATGAATGATAAGAAGATTCATATCCGAGCAATATCCCGCGCTTATACACCTCCATGAAATTGAAGTTTTTCAACATCAACATGTGCATACAAACGCTAACAAATGCCCAGAAATAAAACTGTAGGAGGGTTCCGAGAACCTCCTAGGAGATGGTGCGATACACGCATTGCAAAAAAACAGGCACAAAAAAAGCGGCGCTCAATGCGCCGCTTTTTTGCGGGGGGTTACCAGCGGTTGCCGTGTCGGTTGTAGTCGCCACGTCCACTGTGACGGTCGTAGTTGCCACGACCCCGGCGGTCATCCCAGCCACCGCGACGGTGGTCGTCCCAGCGTCCGCGATCATGACCGTGCCAGCGACGGTTCTCGTAGTAGCGCGGGGCCGGTTGGTAGTAACGAGGCGCCGAGTAATAGCGTGGAGCCGGTTGGTAATAGCGCGGTGCTGGCTGGTAGTAGCGCGGCGCCGAGTAGTACGTGCTGCCGCCGCTGTAATAAGTGCCACCGCTGTAATACGAAGGTGCCTGCGATGTGTAGACCTCTGAGCTGTAGTAGCCATCTCCGTAGGAATAAGGGACGCATCCGCCAAGGGAAAAAAGCATCACGGTAAACAGAAGAATTCGGCGATACATGGCGGCCTCCTGGACCGCGGGTAGCCACACCAGCGACGCTGGCAGGCGTCAGTCTTTCATTCGGCGACTGACGAAATATCTGACAGCGATTTCGGCATCCGGTGCGTTTCTGCAACAACTTGAAACAAGTGATTGATGAAACCTTGTTCATACAGAAACGCCGTCATTCAGCCGCTGATTAGTGGTGCCCACCGTGGTATCCGCCGCCGTGATAACCCCGTCCGTAGCCGCCGCGATAGCCATGGCCGCCGTAGTAATAGCGAGCGCCACCGTAGTAACGCGGACCGTAATATCCACCGTAGTAATAGGGCGAGTAATAGCCGGGATAGTAGTAGGGCGTGGAGTAAACATCGTAACCGCCGGCGTAGTAGTAACAGCCGGACAGCCCTAGACCGAGCACTGCTCCCAGCAGCACCCGACGCAGCAATTTTGAAATACGCATGGCGGCCTCCTGAAAGACCTGTGACAGCAGTCGGCACAGACCGGCTGACACCAGATTTGACTGGCTGACCGGCAGCGAGTGCCCAACCCTCTCGGGCATCGGATCAGCGGCTATCGCGCTGCATCACGGTGCAAGCGCGCACCAACACAAAGCGTCGCCCGCATCTGCGAACTGAGCCCCTCCACCCACAACCCACATAGCAGACGGCTCGCCGCAACTTGGCACGCCTCTCGCTTTAGCAAACCCGTGCAGGAGTCATCACAGGTTCGCGGCACCACAATTTGCAATGGCTGACTAGGGTTCCGGCTCGCATCTGCGAGTGACTGGTCCGAGAGTTGGCGACCTCCAGTTGAGGTTACACGGCGGGACAAAAGCCCGGGAGACAAGCCACCGTTCGCGGTGCCGCGTTGCCTTCCTGTCCGCCCTCGATCAACTGGAGAAGCCACCATGTCCCGACTACGTTTGCCCGCCCTGCTCGCCGCCGCGTTCGCCGCGTTCATCAGCACTCAATCCCCCGCCGCGCAGAAAGACCACTTCAGCGTCTGCTGGACGATCTACGCCGGCTGGATGCCATGGGAATACGCCGGCAGCCAGGGCATCGTCGACAAATGGGCGAAGAAGTACGGGATCAAGATTGATGTCGTGCAACTCAACGATTACGTCGAGTCGATCAATCAATACACCGCCGGCCAGTTCGATGGCTGCACCATGACCAACATGGATGCCCTCACCATTCCGGCCGCTGGCGGCGTCGACAGCACCGCGCTGATCGTCAGCGATTTTTCCAACGGCAACGACGGCATCGTCCTCAAGGGTGACGGCAAGAAAGTCGCCGACCTCAAGGGCATGGACGTCAACCTGGTCGAACTGTCGGTCTCGCATTACCTGCTGGCCCGCGCACTGGACTCGGTCGATCTGACCGAAAAAGACCTGAAAGTGGTCAACACCTCCGACGCCGACATTTCCGCCGCCTTCAACACCGAACAGGTCAACGCCGTCACCACCTGGAACCCGATGCTTTCGGACATCAAGGCCAAACCGGGCGTGACCGAAGTCTTCAACTCCAGCCAGATCCCCGGCGAAATCATGGACATGATGGTGGTCAACAGCGCCACCCTCAAAGACAACCCGGCGCTGGGCAAGGCACTGACCGGTGCCTGGTTCGAAGTGGTCGAGTTGATGAACGCGAAAAACGCTGCGAGCAAAGCCGCGCTGGAGCACATGGCCAAGGCCTCGGGCACCGACCTGGCCGGATTCCAGGCGCAACTGGACACCACCAAACTGTTCGCCACACCGAAAGAAGCCCTGGCGTTTGCCACCAGCAAGCAACTGCCGGAAACCATGCGCAGGGTCGCCGAGTTCTCGTTCCAGCACGGTTTGCTCGGTGAAGGCGCGAAAGACACCAGCGCGGTCGGCATGGCGTTCGCCAACGGCGTGACCAGCGGCGACACCGGCAACCTCAAGCTGCGTTTCGATCCGACCTACGTGCAGATGGCCGCTGACGCCAAGCTGTAAGCCACGGAGGATTTGGCCATGCGCCTGATCAATCGCCACCCGGATCGCCCGAGTCGCCTGTTGCTGGTGATCCTGCCGTTCGCCCTGGTGCTGTTCGCCTATTTCATGGGCTCGGCCGAGCGCCTGGCGGACAATCCCAACGACAAGCTGCTGCCCAGTGCGGTGCAGATGACCGACGCGGTGAAACGCCTGGCCTTCAACGCCGACAGCCGTACCGGTGAATACCTGCTCTGGCAAGACACCGCGTCGAGCCTGCGACGCCTGGCCATCGGCCTCGGCATCGCGGCACTGGCCGGGTTATGCCTGGGCATGGCCGCCGGCACCCTGCCGCTGTTCGGCGCACCGCTCTCGCCATTGCTGACGGTGCTGTCGATGGTGCCACCGCTGGCGATTCTGCCG
Source organism: Pseudomonas sp. NFIX49 (assembly GCF_900115915.1). Classification (NCBI taxonomy): domain Bacteria; kingdom Pseudomonadati; phylum Pseudomonadota; class Gammaproteobacteria; order Pseudomonadales; family Pseudomonadaceae; genus Pseudomonas; species Pseudomonas sp. NFIX49. Next base: position 133,374 of record NZ_FOYE01000002.1, read on the forward strand.
ATTCTGTTCATCGTCTTCGGCCTCGGCGAGCTGTCGAAAGTGATGCTGATCGTGATCGGAATTACCCCGGCCCTCGCCCGTGATCTGGAACAGCGCGCCCGGGACATCCCCGTCGAACTGCTGATCAAGGCCCAGACCCTCGGCGCCTCGACCTGGACATTGATGCTGCGTGTGGTGCTGCCGCAACTGTTGCCGCGTCTGCTGATCTCGCTGCGGCTGATGCTCGGTTCGGCGTGGCTGTTCCTGATCGCCGCCGAAGCCATCGCCTCCACCGACGGTCTGGGCTACCGGATTTTCCTGGTGCGCCGTTACCTGGCGATGGACGTGATTCTGCCGTACGTGGTGTGGATCACCCTGCTCGCCTGGCTGATGGATTGGGGCCTCAAATACCTGACCCGTCGGGCATTCCCCTGGTATGAGGGGGCGGCCAAATGAGCTTCATCACGGTGAAAAACGTCTGGCAGCAATACGCCGACCAAGTGGTGCTCGAAGGCTTGAACCTCAACGTCAATGAGGGCGAGTTCTGCACGCTGGTGGGTGCTTCGGGCTGCGGCAAGTCGACCTTCCTGCGCCTGCTGCTCGGTCAGGAAACCGCCAGTCGCGGCGAGATTCTGCTCGACGGCCAGCCACTGGCGCGCGAGCCGGATGCGAGCCGTGGCGTGGTGTTCCAGCGCTACTCGGTGTTCCCGCATCTGAGCGTGCTGGACAACGTTGCGATCGGCCTGGAATTGCCGCGCGCGCCGCTGCTCGGACGCTTGTTCGGCAGCGCGAAAAAAGACGCCCGCGAGCAGGCTTCGGCGCTGCTGCACAAAGTCGGCCTCGGCCATGCGCTGGACAAGTACCCCGCGCAGCTCTCCGGCGGCATGCAACAGCGGCTGGCGATCGCCCAGGCGCTGATCATGAAACCGCGGGTTTTGCTGCTCGACGAACCGTTCGGCGCGCTCGATCCGGGCATTCGCAAGGACATGCACGCGCTGCTGCTGGAGCTGTGGCGCGAAACGCAACTGACCGTGTTCATGGTCACCCACGACCTGTCCGAAGGCTTCAGCCTCGGCACTCGCCTGCTGGTGTTCGACAAGGTCCGCCTCGACCCGCACGCCCCCGGCGCCTATGGCGCCCGCATCACCTACGACATCCCTTTGAACAGCGACCGTCGCGCCCAACGCGCCGCCGTCGACGCCCTGCCCGCCGCGTTGGCCGGCACGCTTCGTATTGCCTGAGAGGACTGCTCCCATGACTGATTCGACCCAACTGTTTCCACCCTTCGCCGAAGAAACCCTGCCCGGCGGCGGCCACCGCTCCTTCGTCTTGAAGCGCGGGCAACTGCTGCGTCTGACCGACCTGCGCGGTGGGGCCAACGTCAGCCTGACCTTGCTCAACGCCAACGAAAAAACCGAACGCCTGAACCTGCCCGACAGCCTCAAATGCCAACACACCGCCAAGCTGACCACCGGCCATTGCCTGTACTCGGACATGGGCCGCGTGCTGGCCGCAATCACCGCCGACACCTGCGGCTGGAGCGACAGCCTCGGCGGTGTGCTGTGCGCTGAAGAGGTCGCGGAAAAATACGGCCAGGGCCGCTATCAGGAACTGCGCAACGGCTTCTTTCGCAACGGCACCGACAACCTGCTGGTGGAACTGGGCAAGTGGGGCCTGGGCCTGTCCGACCTGCTGATGACCCTCAACCTGTTCAGCCGGGTCAACGTCGATGAAGCCGGGCGCTTCCATTTCGTCGAAGGCCATTCGAAGGCCGGCGATTACATCGAGCTGTATGCACCGATGGACACCCTCGTCGTCCTCACTGCCCTGCAACACCCGATGGACCCGTCGCCCGACTACGCGCCAAAACCACTGAAGCTGAGCTGGATGAACGCCGACGCCAGCGTCGCCGAGCACTGCCGTACCTCGCGCCCGGAGAACGAGCGCGGCTTTATCAACACCGACCGTTTGTTCGCCTGAGGATCATCGCCATGTCAGTTGCTATCGCCACTTCGCAAAAACAACCCGACGCTGCGGTGTACCGCGCCACCATCCCGGCCGGCGAACCCTGGCTGATGGAGGTCAAGGCCGGCCAGACCCTGCGCATCCTCGACCTTGAGGGCAACCAGGCGGTCGATACGCTGTTCTACAGCCTCGCCAATCCCCGCGAGCGCTACGACGTGCAACGCACTTTGCGCCGGCAGAACAGCGTGTACCTGAGTACCGGCAGCGTTTTGTATTCCAACCTTGGCAAACCGATGCTGACCATCATCGCCGACACCTGCGGCCGCCACGACACCCTCGGCGGCGCCTGCGCGCAAGAGAGCAACACCGTGCGTTACGCCCTGGAAAAACGCTACATGCACAGCTGCCGCGACAACTACCTGCGCGCCTGCGCCCATGACGGTCGGCTGGGCAAAGGTGACATCGGGCCGAACATCAATTTCTTCATGAACGTGCCCGTGACCGCCGACGGCGGCCTGACCTTCGAGGACGGCATTTCCGCGCCGGGCAAGTACGTCGACCTGCGCGCCGAGATGGACGTGATCGTGCTGATCTCCAACTGCCCGCAACTGAACAACCCGTGCAACGCCTACAACCCGACGCCTGCGGAGCTGCTGGTATGGAACTGACATTCGCCCGTCTGCGCCGTTGGCTTTTCGCCCTGTGCCAGGCGCGCTCGGGCCAGTGCCTGAAAAAGTGAAGTGATTTCGCCGTCGGGGACGACCCTGGCGCCTGAACAAAAACGGCGGGACGGCCCGCCTCCCAGTCGAGCCCGCACCCAGCGCGGACTCCGGGGGTTTTGCCATGTTCGAAAAAGTCCTGATTGCCAACCGTGGCGCGATTGCCTGCCGCATTCTGCGCACCTTGCGTGAACTGCACGTCGAAGGCGTCGCGGTGTACTCCGAAGCCGATGCCGCCAGCCTGCACATCCTGCAAGCGGACGAAGCCCACAGCCTCGGTGAAGGCGCAGCGGCCGGCACTTATCTGGCCGTCGAAAAGATCCTCGCCATCGCCAAAGCCACTGGTGCCACAGCGATCCATCCCGGCTACGGCTTCCTCTCGGAAAACGCCGCATTCGCCGAAGCCTGCGCCAACCAGGGCATTGCCTTCATCGGCCCGACTCCGGAACAGCTGCGGGTGTTTGGCCTCAAGCACACCGCCCGCGCGCTGGCCAAACAGCACGGCGTGCCGATGCTCGAAGGCACCGAACTGCTCGACAGCCTCGACGCCGCGCTGATTGCCGGCGCAGAGGTCGGTTATCCGGTGATGCTCAAAAGCACCGCTGGCGGTGGCGGCATCGGCATGCGCGTGTGCCGCAACGCCAGCGAACTGAGCGAGTCGTTCGAGGCGGTGAAGCGCCTCGGCCAGAACAACTTCAGCGATGCCGGAGTGTTCATCGAGAAGTACATCCAGCGTGCACGGCATCTGGAAGTCCAGGTGTTCGGCGATGGCCATGGCGAAGTGATCGCCCTTGGCGTGCGCGACTGCTCGGTGCAGCGGCGCAACCAGAAAGTCCTCGAGGAAACCCCGGCACCGAACCTGCCCGACGGCATGGCGGATGAGTTGTGCGCGGCGGCGATCAAACTGGCCAAAGCGGTGAATTACCGCAGCGCCGGCACCGTCGAATTCGTTTTCGACAGCGATGCGCAGCGCTTCTATTTTCTGGAAGTGAACACCCGGTTGCAGGTCGAACACGGCGTCACCGAACAGGTGTGGGGCGTTGATCTGGTGCGCTGGATGGTCGAGTTGGCGGCCGGTGACTTGCCGCCGCTGGCCGAGTTATTTGAAGGCCTGAAACCGCAAGGCCACGCGATTCAGGCACGGCTGTATGCGGAGGATCCGGGGCGAGATTTCCAGCCGAGTCCGGGGCTGTTGACCGCTGTGGAGTTTCCTGCGGCCAACGGCATTCAACTGCGCATCGACACCTGGGTCGAGGCCGGTTGCGAGATCCCGCCCTACTTCGATCCGATGATCGCCAAAGTCATCAGCTGGGCGCCAACCCGCGAACAGGCCCGCGCCGATCTGCATCAGGCCCTCGGCGACAGCCTGCTGTACGGCGTGGAAACCAACCGCGACTACTTGCGGCAGATTCTGCTCGATACACCGTTCGCCAGCGGTCAGCCCTGGACCCGTTGCCTGGAAGGTCTGGTGTACCAGGCCAACACCTTCGAAGTGCTGAGCGCCGGCACCCAGACCAGCGTCCAGGACTACCCCGGTCGCCTCGGTTACTGGGCGGTCGGCGTGCCACCTTCGGGGCCGATGGACAGCCGCGCGTTGCGCCTGGGCAATCGCTTGCTGGGCAATGACGAAGGCGCGGCGGCACTGGAAATCACCATGAACGGGCCGCTGCTGCGCTTCAATTGCGACGCGGTGGTGGCGGTGACCGGGGCACCGTTGGCGCTGGCCCTCGACGGCGAAGCGGTGCCGATGAACACCGTGCTGTTGATTGAAGCAGGCAGCCAGTTACATCTCGGCGGTTTGCTCGACGCTGGCGCCCGCAGCTACCTGTGCCTGCGCGGCGGCCTGCAGGTGCCGGATTATCTGGGCAGCAAAAGCACCTTCACCCTCGGTCAGTTCGGCGGTCATGGCGGGCGCGCTCTGCGCGCCGGGGACGTGTTGCACCTGGCCCCACTGAGCGACCGCAGCGTCGGGCAGACCCTGGCACCCCATCACGTCAGCGAATTGCCCGCCGTGCGCCGGATCCGGGTGATCTACGGCCCCCACGGCGCGCCGGAATATTTCACCGAACACTACATCGACACGTTCTTCGCCACGCAATGGGAAGTGCATTTCAACTCCAGCCGCACCGGCGTGCGCCTGATCGGGCCGAAACCAGAGTGGGTGCGCGCCGACGGCGGTGAAGCCGGGCTGCATCCATCGAACATTCACGACAACCCCTATGCCATCGGTGCGGTGGACTTCACCGGCGACATGCCAGTGATCCTCGGTCCGGACGGCCCGAGCCTTGGCGGTTTCGTGTGCCCGGTGACCGTGATCGAAGCGGATCTCTGGCAGCTCGGGCAACTGAAGGCCGGGGACAAGGTGCAGTTTGAGCCGGTCGATCTCAAGACTGCCCGCGATCTCGCCCTGAAATGGGATGCCTCCGGGAGCTGGCCTGCCAGCGATGAAGTTGACGCGGTGTCTGCTCGGGCCCCATCGCTGGCAAGCCAGTTCCCACAGGGTCTGGTTTCGCCTGTGGTTCTGGAGTTGGGTCAGGACGACAAGCGGCTGGTGGGGCGTGTATCCGGCGATACCCATCTGCTGCTGGAAATCGGCGCGCCGGAACTGGATCTGGTTCTGCGCTTTCGCGCCCATGCCCTGATGCAGGCGCTGGAAGGCAAAAACCTGCACGGCGTGATCGACCTGACACCGGGCATTCGTTCGCTGCAGATCCACTACCAGCCCGAACAATTGCCGCTGGCCGATCTGCTCGGCATCGTCGCCGGTGAATGGGATGCGGTGTGCGCCGCCCAGGACTTGCAAGTACCGTCGCGCATCGTCCATCTGCCGCTGTCCTGGGACGATCCGGCCTGCCAGTTGGCGATTGAGAAATACATGACCACCGTGCGCAAGGACGCGCCGTGGTGCCCGAGCAACCTGGAGTTCATTCGCCGCATCAACGACCTGCCGAACCTCGATGAAGTGCAGCGCACGGTGTTCGACGCGAGCTATCTGGTGATGGGCCTCGGTGATGTCTACCTTGGTGCGCCGGTCGCCACGCCGCTCGACCCGCGCCATCGGCTGGTGACCACCAAGTACAACCCGGCACGCACCTGGACCGCCGAGAACTCGGTGGGCATCGGCGGCGCCTACATGTGCGTGTACGGCATGGAAGGGCCCGGCGGTTACCAGTTTGTCGGGCGCACCTTGCAGATGTGGAACCGCTATCGCGAAGTCGCCGCGTTCGACGGCAAACCGTGGCTGCTGCGGTTTTTCGATCAGATCCGTTTCTACCCGGTCAGCGCCGAAGAACTGCTGCGCATCCGCCGCGACTTTCCCCTCGGGCGCTTCGATCTCGACATCGAACATAGCCAGCTCAACCTCGCCGACTACCAGGCCTTTCTGCAACGCGAAGCCGAGAGCATCGACGCTTTCCGGATGCAGCAACAGGGCGCCTTCCAGGCGGAGCGCGAACGTTGGATCGCCAGTGGCCAGGCGCACTTCGACAGCGAAGAAGCCGTGCCGGACAGCAGCGAAGACACACCGCTGACCAGCGGCCAGCAAAGTATCGACAGCCACATTGCCGGCAACCTCTGGCAGGTGCAGGTCGAGGTCGGCAGCCGCGTGGCGGCCGGTGATGTGCTGGTGATTCTGGAGTCGATGAAGATGGAAATCCCCGTGCTCGCGCCCATGGCCGGGGTGGTGCAGGACATTCGCGTGCAGCCGGGATCGGCGGTGCGTGCCGGACAACGGGTCGTGGTGCTGGAACTCGACTGAAACCATTTGCCAAAGGATCAACCCATGAATCTGCAACTCGATGCCCTGCGCCAGGCCTACCGCAATGGCGACACCACACCGCGGCAATTGCTGCTGGCGCTGCGGGACAAAGCGGCGGCGCTGAACCCGGACTACCACCTGTTCATCCACTTGCTCAGCGTCGAAGAACTGGAACCGTATCTGGCCGCCCTCGACGGTCGCGACCTCGACAGCCTGCCGTTGTATGGCGTGCCGTTCGCGATCAAGGACAACATCGACCTCGCCGGCATTCCCACCACCGCCGCGTGCCCGGCGTTCGCCTATGTGCCGGAGCGTTCGGCGACCATCGTCGAGCAACTGCTGGCGCTGGGGGCGATCCCGCTGGGCAAGACCAATCTCGACCAGTTCGCCACCGGCCTCAACGGCAGCCGTTCGCCCTATGGCGCTTGCCCGAACAGCGTGTTGCCGGAGTATCCGTCGGGCGGCTCCAGCGCCGGTTCGTCACTGGCCGTGGCGCTCGGTGTAGCCAGTTTCGCGTTGGGCACCGACACCGCCGGCTCCGGCCGGGTGCCGGCGGCGTTGAACAATCTGGTTGGACTGAAGGCCAGCAAAGGCCTGATCTCCACCGCCGGCGTGCTGCCGGCCTGTCGCACGCTCGATTGCGTCACCACGTTCACCGCAACGGCGCGGGAAGCCAGTCAGCTACTGGCGCTGACCGCGCGCCTCGATCCACGGGACGAATACAGCCGCAGCAATCCGTCATGGAACGACGGCTCCGCGTTCGGTGTGCCACGGCCGTTTCGCTTCGGTGTACCGCGTGCGCAAGACCTGGAATTTTTCGGCTGTGAGGAAGGCCCGCGGCTGTTCGGCGATGCCATCGACCGTCTGAAAGCTCTGGGCGGTGAAGCGGTCGAGCTGGACTTGTCGCCGTTCCTCGAAGCGGCGCGGTTACTTTATGAAGGGCCCTGGGTGGCCGAGCGCTACAGCGTGGCCGGCGAGTTGATGGAAGAAAATCCCGAAGCAGTGCTGCCGGTGATCCGCGCGGTGCTGGCCAAAGCACCGGCCGTCAGCGGCGTGCAGACGTTCCGTGCGCAATACCGCCTGCAAGCGCTGAAAGCCGTTTGCGATAAAGCGCTGGAAGGACTCGACTGCGTGCTCACGCCCACTATCGGTCGTCCGGTGACGCTGGCGGAACTCGACGCCGAACCGGTGCTGCGCAATTCCGAACTGGGCTACTACACCAACTTCATGAACCTGCTCGATTACGCCGCCGTCGCCGTGCCCAGCGGTTTCATGGCCAACGGGCTGCCGTGGGGTGTGACGCTGTTTGGCCGGGCGTTCACCGATCAGTACTTGCTGGGTGTCGCCGATGCCCTGCAGCGCCAGCAGAATCCCGGGCTGCCGACGCCAACCAACCCGGCGCGCCATGACCGTGCACGATTGGTGGTCTGCGGTGCGCATCTGGACGGTTTGGCCCTGAACTGGCAGTTGCGGCAACGCGGCGCACGCCTGATCGAGGCCACTTACAGCTCGAAGGACTACAAACTCTATGCCCTGGCCGGTGGCCCGCCGTTGCGCCCCGGCATGCTGCGCGTGGCCGAAGGTGGCGTGGCCATCGAGGTGGAAGTCTGGGAATTGCCGAGCCGTGAGCTGGGCTCGTTCCTGACCGGCATCCCGGCGCCGCTGGGCCTGGGCAAGGTGCAACTGGCGGATGGCCGCTGGGAGAGCGGTTTCATCTGCGAACCCTACGGCCTGGAAGGTGCAATCGATATCAGCCACTTGGGTGGGTGGCGCGCGTATCTGCAAACCGGAAACTGATTCGAAAACCGGCCTCCTTTCGTTCCGGGAGGGGGCTGGATGAGCGAGCCATTCTCCAGACACCCCTGCCCGGCTGATCCCCCCGCATTTCAGGCACAAATCCCGCAGTCTTTTCCCCGCCGTGCCACTAGAATGCTGCCCATCGGGTCACTGTCAACGGAATTGCCAATGCCGCTCAGATCTGCGTTTCACTCCCAACGTTCGCTGGTCCTGACCCTGGTCGCCCTGCTCGGCGCAGGTTTCCTCGCCACCTCGCTGCTCAGCTACTACGCCTCACGGGCGTCGATCCGCGACAACATCGTCAACACCGAACTGCCGCTGACATCCGACACGGTGTACTCGGAAATCCAGAAAGACCTCGTCAGACCGATCCTGATTTCCTCGATGATGTCCCGCGACACCTTCATGCGCGACTGGGTGGTGAACGGCGAGAAAGACAGCGACCAGATGACCCGCTACCTCGACGAGGTCATGACCCACTACGGCGCCTACACCGCGTTCTTCGTGTCCAACAGCACCCACACTTACTACCACGCCAAGGGCGTGCTCAAGCAGGTGAAAATCGACGAGCCGCGCGACGCCTGGTACTTCCGGGTGCGCGACATGAAGGATCCGTACGAGATCAACGTCGACCCGGACCTGGCCAACAAAGACAACATGACCTTCTTCATCAACTACAAGGTCTACGACTACAACAATCGCTTCATCGGCGCCGCTGGCGTGGGGCTGACGGTGGATGCGGTGATCAAGCTGATCGACAAGTACCAGCAGCGCTATCAACGCAGTGTGTACTTCGTCGACACCTTCGGCCGACTGGTGCTGACCGGCGCCGAGGGCGGGCCGGAAAGTGCGCGGGTCGGGAAAAGCCTGACCGACCTCGACAGCATGAAAGGCCTGGTCAGCCAATTGCCCAAACCCCACAGCGGCAGCTATGAATATTCCACCCATGGCCAGGGGCATTTCCTCAACGTGCGGTTCATTCCGGAGCTGAACTGGTACCTGTTTGTCGATAAACGCGAAGACGGCGCGCTGAGCGAAATCCGCCAGTCGCTGTACCTCAACCTGCTGATCTGCCTGCTGGTGACGTTGATCGTGCTGGCCCTGGTCAACCGCTTGATCCGCCGCTATCAGGAAAAAATCCACGCCCAGGCCACCCTCGACAGCCTCACCGAACTGCCCAACCGCCGCGGCTTCGACCTGCTCGCCGTGCAAGCGCTGCACGAAGCGCACCGTGAGCCGAAACCGCTGACCGCGCTGCTGCTGGATCTGGACCACTTCAAGGTTTTGAACGACACCTACGGGCACATGGCCGGCGATCAGGTGCTGATCGGGTTCGCCCGGGACCTGCAAAGTTGCCTGCGGCATTCCGACATCGTCTGCCGTTGGGGCGGTGAGGAATTTATCGTTCTGTTGAAAGACACCGACGGCGAGACCGGTCAGAAGATTGCCGAGAAGATCCGCCAGCACGTCGAACAGCATGAATATGCCTACAACGGTCACAGCCTGAATCTGACGGTCAGCATCGGCGCCACCACCCTGCAACCGGATGACACCTTGCACAGTCTGCTGTCCCGGGCCGATCATGCGATGTACCGGGCCAAACAGACCGGCCGTAACCGCACCTGCGTGGAAATGCCTCACTCGACCTATGCCTGACACTCATGAACAAACCTGACCTCTGCCCGGCCTGCGGCGCGCGCAACGACTGCACCCTGGCCGACCCGCGCACCGCCGACCGCGCCTGCTGGTGCTACGGCGTTTCCATCGATCCGGCAGTGCTCGAAGCCCTGCCGGCGGAACTGCGCGACCAATCCTGCCTGTGCCCGCGTTGCGCCCAGGTCGAGGCGCAACTGCAAGCGGCCAAGCCGTCGATCCCGTAAGATGCGCGCCCCGCTTCCTGCCGATTCCTGATCATGCGCGTCGACCGTTTCCTCAGTAACCTGCCCCGCTACAACCGTAAGCAGGTTCGCCTGTTGCTGGTGGAAAAGCGCGTGCGCATTGACGGAAAAGTCGTCAGCGATCCCCACAGCGAAGTCCTTGAGTTCAGCCGCGTGGAGGTCGACGACGAAGTGCTGCAACCCGGCAAACCGGCGCGCTACTTCATGCTGTACAAACCGCAGGGCTGCGTCAGCGCCACCCGCGATCCCGAGCATCCGACCGTGCTCGACCTGATCCACGAGCCGGACAAAGACGACCTGCACATCGCCGGGCGTCTGGATTTCAACACCACCGGGCTGATGCTGATCACCAACGACGGCAGCTGGTCGCGGCGCCTGACCCAGCCACAGACCAAACTGCCGAAGGTCTATTACGTCGAGACCGAACAGGAGATCGGCCCGGAATATGCGATCAAGTTCGCCGAGGGGATCTACTTCGCCTTTGAGGACCTGACCACCCAACCGGCGCAGCTGCAAGTGCTCGGCCCGCGAACCGCGCGGTTGAGCATCGTCGAAGGTCGTTACCATCAGGTGAAGCGCATGTTCGGCCACTTCAATAACAAAGTGCTGCGCCTGCACCGCGAATCCATGGGCCCGCTGGCGCTGGACAACGCGCTAAAACCGGGCGAGTACCGCGCTTTGCGCACCGAAGAGATTCATTTGTTCTAAGCAGCCGACCGCTCAGCAGAAGTTGTCGAACAATTTACCAACGGCACTTGCGCGATCCGGATCCCCCTGCTTGAATCAGGTCGTCGGCCAAATTGTGACCGATGAGTCACACATAACATCCAAGAAACTTTTTGTCGGTAGACAGCCCTCAAGGGCTGCGCCTCAGCCGACAGACTGCCCGCCAATAACAACACCCGTCGACCTGCCGTACCGGATCGACATGGGCCACAAAATTCCAGGCATATGCCTACCTGTCACAAAGCTCGTGCAATCTCATTTGCGCGCATACCCGCTTGCTTGCCAGGAGTCTTATGACATGAGGCCAGAAATCGCTGTGCTGGATATACAGGGTCAGTATCGGGTTTACACGGAGTTCTATCGCGCAGACGCCGCAGAAAAGACCATCATCCTGGTCAACGGCTCGATGGCCACGACTGCGTCGTTTGCACAAACCGTGAAAAATCTGCACCCGCAATTCAACGTGGTCTGCTACGACCAGCCCTACGCGGGCAAGTCGAAAGTCCACAACCGCCACGAGAAACATCTGACGAAAGAAGTCGAAGGTCTGATCCTGCTGGAGCTGATCGATCACTTCGCGGCCGAACACGTGCTGTCGTTCTCCTGGGGCGGCGCTGCGACCATGGTCGCCCTCGCGCATCAGCCTCGGCGCATTGAAAAAGCCGTGATCAGCTCGTTCTCGCCAGTAATCAACGCGCACATGCTTGATTACCTCGAACGCGGCGTCGAATGCCTCGGCAAACGCGACGGCGACCGAGTCGGGCACCTCGTCAACGACACCATCGGCAAACACCTGCCGTCGCTGTTCAAGCGCTTCAACTATCGCCACGTCAGCAGCCTGGCCGAGCACGAATACGGGCAGATGCATTTCCACATCAACGACGTGCTGCACAGCGACCGTCAGTGCTATTTGAACGCGGCGAAGAAAATCAACGTACCGGTGCTGTTCCTGAACGGCGAATGGGACGAATACACCGCCGCCGAAGACGCCCGACTGTTCGGCAACCATGTCGCGCAGAGCACCTTCACTACCCTGCAGGCCACCGGGCACTTCCTCGACATGGAACACAAATCCGCCTGCCGGGACAGCCAGAACGCCCTGCTCGGTTTCCTGAAACCGGCGCAACAGGCCAGCCGAACGCGTTACCAGTTTGTCCAGGATCACCATGCATTGGCCATTTGAAACAGTGTCGTCGCGAGCAAGCCTGCGAGGCTGAGATTCAGCCGTCCTCCAGCCCGCAGCGCTTGCCCGCGATTGACCGATTTCGGCTCTGTTTCAAGACTTTCCGTAGTTCGCGTGCAAAGAAAACTTCAAATCCGTGGCCGAGTCTGGTACAAAGTCAGCCGCTCTGAGCGGGTGTCGTATAATGGCATTACTCCAGCTTCCCAAGCTGATAACGAGGGTTCGATTCCCTTCACCCGCTCCAATCGAATTTATGTCCTGCGTCGTGGTTTGACGGGGGATGAAAAAAAACCGGCCTTGATGGCCGGTTTTTTTGTGTCTGGGATTTGAGTTTTCAGTGGCAAATCCAAAGATCACTACCGTCGAAACAACCCTGCCCCCTACTGCTCCATCGTGATCAGCTTATCGCTGCAAATTCCCCATACGTATGATCCTTCTCCGACGGCGAAGTCAGGATTAAACCCTCATAAGCAACGTTCCGTATTCAGGCCAAAGAACCTGGTAACCAACCGGCACAGGGATCGACAATGAACGACACCGCTATTCCCGAGGGCTTCACTCCGCTGACCCGCAGCAGTCCGCTGCTTGACTTGCTTGGCCCGATCTATACCAGAGGCAGTGGCCTGCAACTTGAAATCGGTCTGCGGACAGACTCACGACATGCCAATGGACGTGGCACGTTGCATGGCGGTGTATTGGCGACTTTGGCGGATGTCGGCATGGGTTACGCCATGGCATTCTCCAGCGACCCTCCCCTGCCATTGATCACGGCGAGTATGACCCTGGACTATCTCAGCGCGGTGCAGATCAATGAGTGGCTTGAGGTACGCGTTGAGCACTCCAAAAAAGGACGGCAGCTGGCGTTTGCCACTGTTGGGTTGCATGTCGGTGATCGAATGGTAGCCCGTGCCAGTGCGGTGTTCGCGGTGCCGCAGTAGTATCCCCCCTGCATCCAACCGGTCTTGATGACCGGTTTTTTGTGTCTGGGATCTGGAGCAAGCCGAATGAATCAGAACACACTCAACAATGGTGCACGCGTAACCTCAACTGCAGCTAACTCCATTTAATTGTGAGTTATCCCGACTAAACCGAGATAAGCCCCAAACTGTTGGAGTTAGAAGCAGCCAGCGGTTTCCACTTTCACGCGGGATCAGTCGCGCATTCTGGTCTCAGTCTCGCGTCTGAGACCGGTTCATCCTTGTCGACGCATATATTCCGCAAAAAGTGGGACGGTGAAATTCAAGTAGCCGTGATCTGTGCTGTAGATCATTCCTTTAGAGATTATGTTGGCACGAGTCGGACCAAGCGATGACTGTGTACGCCCCATCGCTTTCGCAATATCGGCCATTGCATAGGGGCCATCCCCGAGCTCCGACATCGTCTTCACGAACTGCACTTCCGACTTTGTCAGTCGATCAATGCGCACCCTGAAAAAGCCCGCATCAAGAGAAGCCAACGTCTCCGCGTATGAATGGTCCACATCTTCGACTGTGATTTCAGGTCCTTCAGCGTTGTTCCAAGCAGTGGATGCCCACTCTTGAAGGAAGAAAGGATACCCTCTCGTCCGATCAACAATATTGCCAAGTGCTGCGAGTTCGATCGAAGCCTCCTCATCCGCGATTGGCTTCTGAACTGCTTGAATTGCAGATACTTGATCAAGCGCATCAACCGCAGGGTATAGAAAAAGCCGCTCTGCGTAGGATTTTGCTTCGCCTGCCAAACGAGCAACCTGGGGAAGACCAGCACCGACGAGAAGTACCGGCAGCCCTTCTTGAGACATGTGATGGATCGACACAATAAGCGCAGATAAATCTGCTTCGGAAAGGTACTGAACTTCATCAATCAGAAGAATCCAGCCTTTGCCTGCAGCTTGCGCAGCTTGACCTATCACGGCAAAAAGGTCTGGAAGATCGTATTGAAGATCCCCGCTGTCAGCGAATCCTGGCTCCGGTTCGACACCAATCTCCACGCCTGCGATATCGATCTTGAAAATAGAGGCGAAACCGCGCAAACCATTCAGTCCACGGGTCGCAATTTGCTTGGCAGCTTCTACTGCAGAAAGTGAGCGCATGACTTTCCGCATTTCAGGAAAGAGAAGGCGTGCAAGACTTTCACGCTCCGGAGCCTCTACTTTTGAAACGAGAAGTCCCTCTTCCCTCGCAATTTTTCCAATCTCGTTCAGCAGTACCGTTTTACCCGTGCCTCTCAATCCAAGAAGCATGATGGATCGGGCGCTTCGTCCGTTGATGGCTCGCCCACATGAAATCCTGGCTGCCTCAAGGATTGTGTCGCGTCCTGCCAACTCAGGCGGTCTGCTGCCTGCGCCTGGAGCGAATGGATTACGGTATGGATCCATGAAAGCCTCACAAATGCTTGTCTCTACACGAATATATCGTTGTATAGCAGATATCCCTATACACCCTTAGATTTCACTATATTTTGCTATTTATTGGGCTGAACTCTGTCACCCACACAAGCATTGCGTCTGAAATACTGACTCGAATACTCGCCCGATACGGACTTCGACAACACTCGACGCTTTGCAGCCAGGTTGAAATGAAACTAAAAACCGGTCGCGTGACCGGTTTTTTATGCCTGCCAAAACAGCTGCAATTCAGTCCTTCACCTCAACATGATCCAGCGCCTGATTCACCGCCAATTCCCCCAGCATCACAAACTGCGCAATGCCTATCGCGGTTCTGCGGTAGGCGGGGTCGAGGGTGGCGGCGAAGTTGTTGAGCATCTCGGATGCCGAGCCCAGTGATTCGCTGGCGTTGGCCAGCAGGGATTCGGTGTCGTAGGCCGGGTTGGCGAAGTACATCGGGTCGGGTTGGTTGTTCGTGCCCATGACATGGGCGCCGGGGCAGAGGTAATGATCGAGGGCGCGGTTGGCGGCGTCGTGGAGTTTTCTGCAGTCGATCGAGACGTACGGGGACGTTGGGTCGGTTTCGACTTCGGGGGGATTCGGGGTTGGCTTCTTCATAATGGCTTCTTTCTGGTCGATAGGTGGAGCTGACCTACTCGGTTCCAATCGAAGAGGTGGCAGCTGTACGCGAGTTGGAACCCGGGCGAAAAAAGCCAAAAGCCCGACAGACTCGAAGTCTCTCGCGCACAGCCGCCATAACAGAGTGCACACCATGAAGGCGGGCAAGCATACGTCATGAAAGCTGCTTTTGCTTTTTTGGGAAGTCGCCGGGGTTCCAATCCCGATCGCCGATTCATCAGCGACCCTCACAGGCTAGAGCCCGCACTTCCGACGGACAACCTGAAAACCTTGTGGGAAGGTTCAGTAAACAGGGCCAACTCTTTAAACATCCTGAATCGAAAAACCACATTTACAGATCCCCAACACTCCCCCGGTTCTCACACTCGCCACGACCCGCTAGCATTTCCCCATCACCCACCACCCTCCCCCTGCGCGGCCATCGACGAATACGCGCCATCACGTTTCGAGGGATTCAAAACCGTGGCCTGCGAGCCACCCAAATCAAATTCAAAAGAGCAGCAAATCCATGACCCAGAACATCTACGACGACCCCGAATTTTTCCACGGCTACAGCCAGATGAACCGCTCCATCGGCGGCCTCGATGCTGCGCCGGAATGGCCGGCGCTGAAAGCCTTGTTGCCCTCCCTGCACGGTTTACAGGTGGTGGATCTGGGCTGCGGCTACGGCTGGTTCTGCCGCTGGGCCAGCGAACACGGCGCTGCCCAAGTGCTGGGGCTGGATGTCTCGGAGAAAATGCTCGAGCGGGCGAAGGAAACTACTTCGGCCGCGAACATCCGCTACGAACGTGCCGACCTGGAACACCTCGATTTGCCTGCGTGCACTTACGATCTGGCCTACAGCTCACTGGCCCTGCACTACATCAAGGATCTCTCTGGGCTGTTTGCCAAACTGCATACGGCACTTAAACCCGGCGCGCATTTTGTGTTTTCCATCGAGCACCCGATCTTCATGGCGCCGCGCAATCCGGGCTGGCTGATCGACAGCGAGGGCAACAAGCGCTGGCCGCTGGACAGTTATCAGATGGAAGGCGAGCGGGTGACCAACTGGCTGGCCGACGGGGTGATCAAGCAGCACCGCACGGTCGGGACGCTGCTTAATGCATTGATCGACGCCGGGTTCACGATTCAACACGTCAATGAATGGGGCCCGAGCGATGAGGAAGTGGCTGCGCAACCGGCCCTCGCTGAAGAGCGCGAGCGGCCGATGATGATGCTGGTCGCTGTACAGCGCTGACCGTAAAGAAAGGGCCGATCAAATCGGCCCTATTTCGTATCAACGTGTGGCGACAATGAACAACCGCGGAAACGGCAACAACACCGAACCGTCCGCCAGCGCCGGATACGCCTTCGCGACCTCCGCCAGATAGTGCGCCAGATAGTCCGCCCGCTCCGCTTCCGTCAGCGGACTGAGGAACGGAATCAAACCGCTGCCCTTGAACCACTCGACAACGCCTGAAGCCCCGCCCGCCAGCTGATGGTGATACGTGGTGCGCCACACATCGACCCGTGCGCAATGCGGCCGCAGCATCGAGAAATAGGCACTGGCATCCGCCATCTCGGTCCGCTGCCCCGCCGCGCCCGCCAGTTTGCTGGCCCACGACCCGTTGGCAGCCACTTCGCGCATCAACCGATGGGACGGCTCGTTGAGGTTGTCCGGCATCTGAATCGCCAGGCTGCCACCCTGCGCCAACTTGCCCGCCAGCGCCGGCAGCAACGTCGCGTGATCCGGCACCCACTGCAAAACGGCGTTGGCAAAGATCACATCGAATGGCCCTGCATCCGCCCATTTATCGATGTCCGCCACCGCGAACTGCAACTGCGGCAGACGCTTGCGCGCGGCATCGATCATGTCCGGCGAACTGTCGAGCCCCTGCACCTTCGCGCCCGGAAAACGCTCCACCAACAACTCGGTCGAGTTGCCCGGACCACACCCGATATCCACCACGGAACGCGCCTCGGGCGTGGGAATTGCCGCCAGCAAGTCGCGGGCCGGGCGGGTGCGTTCATCTTCGAAAGTGACGTATTGCTTGGCGGACCAGGTCATTGCGTTCTCCTATCAGGACTTTTGCAGTGGTTCGCTACGATACATTGACTCCCTGCGCATTCCCTATCCGACTTAAGACGTGACGGCAGCACGCGACTTTTTTCGCGGACTTCGCTTGCATAAAAAAACCGGCCGATGGCCGGTTTTTTGGAAAGTCCCGCACTAGTCGTAATAGCCCACGGTCTTTTTCAACTGATCTGAATACTCGTAGATATCATCCACGGAGTTAATGGGATGGCGGGTTTCGTTTTTCTCCTCGTCGAAAATGCCGATGTACTTCTGCGAACGGTTGAAATGCAGGCGGCAAATCGGCTTTCGGTTGTTATCGTCCAGCAGGATGCCAAAGTAGCTCTGTGTATCGCGCTGAACGATTCGTTTGGCATCGACCACAGATCGAACCAATGCACGAACAATGTGATACCCCTCCAGTTCCTCCAGAGTGGTCAAAACCTTATCGTCGGACTCGTCACGGGGATCCACCGGATCCGTCCCTCCAGACGCGGCCGGAATAGACGCTAGCGCCGGCTGGATCGCACCACTCATGGCCGACTTGAGGCGGTCATTGATCTGGTCATTGAGAAATTGAACGACCGCTTTTCTCGTCAGTTCGTGAAACTGATCCCGCACCTTCTGCGTGATGACTCCGTCGTAGACTCGCGAAGCAAACACTTTGACGAAATCGTCATCCGGCTTGCTGACTTGCGAGGCGATAACTTTTTTGATCTGGCTTACGTACTTCAGCTCACCCGCCGCGTTGATGATCGAATCAACGTCGAACGCAGACTTGGTGAGCTTTATAAGTTCTGGCACCGAATATTCATCAATGTCCAGAAGGTCCAGTTCAAGGAAGGGTTTTTCATCCATCTTGTTCGGCGCATCCAGGTCAGTGAAGAACTTGTAGACCTGGCCGTTGGTGAGGATGGAGATTCGAGCGCTGGTTACGTGGAAATAACGGAACAGCTGCGAGGCGTGATTGATGTGCAGTGGCTCGCCGATTTTCTTGCACTCGATGAGGATCTGCACTTCGCCCTCTTTCATGATGGCGTAATCGATTTTTTCGCCCTTCTTCGTGCCGATATCGCAAACAAATTCCGGCGTCACCTCTGTCGGGTCGAACACGTCGTAACCCAGAACAGTACTGATGAAAGGCATGACAAACGCATTTTTTGTCGCTTCTTCCGTCTGGATTGCAGCGCTCTGCAACCGGACTTTGGCGGCAAGACTGGCTAACTTTTCGAAGAATTCCATGAGCGTCCTCTGACTGGGTTTCTATCCGTGCACTCGCATGCTGGCAAATTGACTGCCATTTCATCCTAGACGCAAACCCATACAAAGAAAGTTCCCACTTCCAAAAGTGTTCAAAACCGGGACCTGGAACAGTCAAGTTTCAAAGACAGCACGTCTCTGTAAGTAGAATTTTCCGCCCCCCTCCGATGTCTGAATTTCAAGCGCCCCCCACAAGGAACACAACCATGAAATTCGCAAAGATCTCCCAGCAGCTCGCACTCTGGGCCGGCAGCCCCAAGACGTTCATGGGGGCGTTGATTCTGATCGGGCTCTGGGGGTTGAGCGGGCCGATTTTCGATTACAACGACACCTGGCAACTGATCATCAACACCTCGACCACGATCATCACGTTCCTGATGGTGTTCCTGATCCAGAACACCCAGAACCGCGATACCGACATCCTGCATTTGAAACTCGATGAACTGCTGCGGGTGAACAAGGAAGCGCAGAACGCGATGCTCGGGCTGGAGTCGCTGGATCTCAAGCAGCTGGAGGCACTGCGTCGGCATTACCGGGCGATGGGTGAGAATGAGGTGTTTGACCTGGAAGGTCTGGGGGACAAGAGCAAGCCGAAGCAGGATCTGAATGAATGCTGAAAGGCAAAAAAAACGGCGCTAAAAAAGCGCCGTTTTCATTGCTGCGGATTCAGCGACTAGCCTGAAGGGCTCGGGCCATTTCCAGATGACTCTGCAGTTTTGGCAGGGTCTCGTCGGCAAACGCCTTGATCTCCGGCACGTCGGTGGTCTGGGCTTCCTGCTGGATCTGCTGAATGGCCTCTTCCGTGGCTTTGACCTGGCTGGCGGCGTAGGCCTGATCGAAGCTGGCGCCTTCTTTGACTTCGGGCATCAGCGCTTTGGCCTTGTCGGCAACTTCTTCGCGGGGCGCCACCGGCAGGTCCAGTTTCTTGGCGATTTTCGCCAGATGCTGGTTGGCGGTGGTGCGGTCGTTGATGACGACGATGGTGTAATCCTTGACCTCTTTGGACTCGGCCTTGCTGTGCGCCAGACGACTGGCCTCGATGTCGGCCATGCCTTTGGCCGAGGCCTCATTGATGAAGTCGGCAGGCGACTGGGCAAACGCGCTGCTGGCGAACAACCCCAGCAGGCTGACAAAACTGATGTGGCGTACTCGGGTGGCCATCCGGCTCATGGTCGCGCCCTCCTTCTTTGCAGATTCAAGCGGGAGCTTGCGCCCCCGCCTCTCAATCAAAACAACCTTCACCGACTACTTCGACTTTTGAGCAGGCTTGCGGCCCATCTCGGTTTTAGGCTCTTTGTCGACCGTCGTGGTGGTGGTTTTCCCACCTTTGCGACCGGCTTCAGACGCCTTGGTCTTATCGTTGGCGAAGTTTCCCGAGTTCGAGTTTCTTGAATTAGGCATGATTCTCTACCCCTTGGTATTTGATCGCGGCGAGCAGGTGCCCGCCTAGATTGAGAATTTCCTGACCGCCAAAGGTTTAGAAAAGTTGCCGTCGCCGCGACGAACGGTGAGCTGCCAGTCAGTGGTCCAGCGCCCGATGATTCAAACGTTTGGCGGCGTACATGGCCTGGTCGGCGTGGCGGAACAGTTGCTGTTCCTCACGTCCGTGCTCGGGATACCGCGCCACACCGATGCTCGGTTCGATACTCAGGTTGTGCCCGTCCAGGCGCAGGGGTTGCACCAATACCTGTCGGATTTTTTCCGCCACGCTGTCGGCATCGTCGGCGGCGTGGACGCTGTGCAGCAGCACCACAAACTCGTCGCCACCGATCCGCGCCACGGTGTCGGTCTCGCGCACGCAGCCCTTGAGCCGGTTGGCCACCGCCTGCAAGAGCATGTCGCCCACCGCATGGCCAAAGGTGTCGTTGACTTGTTTGAAGCGATCCAGATCGACGTACAGCAGCGCCATGTGCCCGGACTGTTCCCGCGCATGGTTCAGAGCAGCCTTGAGGCGTTCGCGCAGCAGTTCGCGGTTGGGCAACTGGGTCAATTGATCGTATTGCGCCATGCGCCGCAGGCGGGCGTGCAGTTGTTGGCGTTCAATGGCGGTGGCGACCTGGGCACAGACGTATTGCAGCAGTTCCTTGTCGCGTTCGGTGTAGCGCTCGCCACCGGGCAGGCTTTTGACGATCAGCGCGCCGATGGTGCGGTCTTTCGAGCTCAGCGGTACGCCGAGCCAGCACGGCGATTGCTGCCCGGCCACCAGCGCGGCGAACTCCGGTGGCGCGTGGGGGCAATCCGGGGTCAAAAGGATTGGCTGGCGGCTGCGGATCACCTCCGCGCACAGACGCCCGGTGACGGTGCCGGGTTGTTCCGGTTGCAACTCGTCATCGTCGACGTGATAGGGAAAATTCAGTTGCGCACAGTGTTCGTCGTACAGCGCCACGGAGAAATTCAGCGCCGGCAGCCACTCGCCGATGATCAGGTGGATGCGCTTGAACAGCGCCAGCAGATCCTCCGCCGCATGGGCCGCTTCGGAAATGGCGTACAGCGCCGCCTGCCGAGATTCGGCGAGTTTGCGCTCGGTGATGTCCCGGGCCACGGCGATGCGCAATTGGTCGACCTCCGACCAACGCGCCGACCACAGGATATGCACGACGCTGCCGTCCTTGCGCACATAACGGTTTTCAAAATTGTGCTTGGGCTCGCCGCCCATGATGTCGCTCGCGGCAGCCAGGGTGCGCTCACGGTCGGCCGGGTAGACGTAGTCGATCATCGACTGGCCGATCAGCTCGTCAGGCGTGTAGCCGAGAATCCGCTCGCAGGCTGCGCTGACAAAAACGAAACGGCCCTGCTTGTCCACGGCACAGACGGCGTCCAGCAACAGATCGATGTAACTCGCCAACGGCGCGGAATTTCGGCTTTCCATGGTTCAGAAAAGGTGTCCGGACAATGCAGCGCTGATCCACCGTCCCTGACCCCGACCTCGCATCCTGCGATCGATTTCAAGCCTTGTTCGGCATCAACCCCGGCAGTGCATGCACCAGCGCGTTGATGGCAAAACCGATGAACATGATCCCGCACAACCGGGTGATCGCCAGTTCATGACGCTGGTACAACGTACGCACCTGCCGCGCCCCGACGATGCCAATGAGGATAGCGTAGGCGAGCAATCCGCCGAGGAAGCTCAAGGCGATCAGCATCGGCAGCATCGACCAGTTGAGCAGTTCGGCGCGGCTCGACAGCAGCGCGGTGAAGGTTGCCACCGCCACCGGGTAGGCCTTGGGGTTGGTCAGGCCGAACAGGATGCCGTGCCAGAACGGCTGACGCGCCGCGCCCTGCGGTTGATCGCCGTTGCTGCGCTTGGCCCGTACCGCACGCCAGCCGAGCCAGAACAGGTACAGGCCGCTGAGTACGCCGAGTACATCGAACGCGGTGCTGCCGATTTCCCGGGCGCCGACAATCGCGATCAGCGCGGTGCTGCACCAGATCACGTCGCCCAGCAGATGCCCGCACAAGAACCCCGCCCCAGCCCGCCGCCCACGTGCGGCGCCGATACCGAACACCGCCAGCACACCCGGCCCCGGCGTGATGCCGTAAATGAAACCCGAAGCCAGCACGGCCATTAGCAACGATGGAGTCATGGAAAACCTGCAAGTCCCGGAAAACGTGGCCGCCAGTCTATCCCAGCAGTTTGTGAATATTCACGACTCGTTGAAAAAACCCATGCCCGCGTAGGGCTTTTGCCGACACGCGGCCAGTCGCGAGGCCAGGTCGCCGACGTGGGCTTCGAGTTTGTGCCCGTCCGGGTCGAGGAAGTAGAACGACGCGCCTTCGCTGCGGTTGTCGCGCCATTCCCCCACGTTGGCGGCGCGAAGCTGCTGTACGAACAGCGGGAAATCCGCAGTGCCAATGCTGAAAGCGTAGTGGGTGTAGTCGGCGGCGGGTTCGGGATGGCGCTTCGGATCGAGGGACAGGCATAACCACAGGCCCGGGAGCGACAGATAGGCACCGGCGTCCCAAGTGGCCTCGACTTGCAGCTTCAGCACGTCACGGTAGAACGCGAGGCTGCGGTCCAGGTCGGTGACGGCGAGGGTCAGGTGGTTGAGGCCGGTGAGCATCGGTCAGTAACCTCTGAGGTCTTCGGGGATGGTGTATTGCTTGCCGTCGTAGGTCAGGGTGATTTGGGTTTTCTTCAGTGGGGAATCCTGGGAAACGCACTCCTTGCCGGCCTTGACGGTTTTCATCGCCGTGCCGCTTGAGGTGACGATCAGGTCGGAATAACCATTGTGGCTGGTCGGGCCGATTTCCACGGTTCGGCGAATTTGCTGACCTTCACCCACACAGTTTTCCAGCCACTCACCGTTGTTCTTGTAGACCACCAGGCCATCAAGTACCGGGCGCAGTTTATTACCCTCGCGCACATAAAGTGTCAGGTCGGTTTTTTCGTAGGGAATGGCGCTTGAATTGTGCGAGAACTTTGACCGCAGCCCGAACGCGCGAACATCCGGGGCCAGCCGATAGCGAGCGGTATCGACCAGCAGATCGGTGAAACGAATGGCATCGGAATTGTAGGCACCGGGTTTCGCATACGTCGCCAGCGTCTTCCAGTTGCTGGTGTCGATGATCGCCAGATCCAGATCAAAGACACCGGCATCGTCACTACCAGCATCCGGCACGTAGGTGGATTTGAGGGCAATCGCCTGATCCTTGAACGCCGGCCATGCCTTGCAGCGGGCCAATGACTGGTCGTCGTAATCCTTGGTGACGCAGGAAACCTGGGCCTGGGCTGGAGCGGTGATGGCCAGCAAGCCGAGGGCGATGAAAAGTCGGGTTGGGGTGAGCATTGTTCTTCCTTGAATTAAGTCGCGTTGGCTCTGTATCACTCGGTGGCTTTGAAACCTTTAGGCAAAACGTATGATTTTCCGTCG
Organism: Pseudomonas sp. NFIX49; assembly: GCF_900115915.1. Lineage (NCBI taxonomy): Bacteria > Pseudomonadati > Pseudomonadota > Gammaproteobacteria > Pseudomonadales > Pseudomonadaceae > Pseudomonas > Pseudomonas sp. NFIX49. The sequence goes on from NZ_FOYE01000002.1 coordinate 156,586, forward strand.
TAGCGAAGGGTTGTCAGTTCAGGGCTGCTGACACTGATCTTATCTTCACAAGTGTCGCCTTCGACGACATTGGTCGTCCCTGTCGTCTTGGTTTTGATGATCAGATCGGCATAACCATGGGAGCTGGTCTTGGCGATTTCTACCGTTCTGGTCGTCTCATATCGCTCGCCGGCGCAATCACCGTCCCATTCACCGCCGTACTCATAAACCACTAATTGACTTAGCACGGGACGTAACTTATCGCCCTCTCTCACATAAAGAGAGAGGTGCGTTTCTTCAAGCGGGTTGAGGCGAGAGGCATTGGTGAATTGCACGCGAACGCCAAACGCCCGTACTTCTGGGGTTAGTTTGTAGCGTGCGGTATCAAGCGAGATATCTCGCAATGCCACCCCACCCGAGAAGAAAGCGGAGGCCTGGTGATAAGTGGCAACCGGTTTCGTTTGGTCGCTTTTCAAGACCGATAAATTGAAATCATAGGTGCCGCTCGTGTCGGTGCTCTCCGGCACGGAGCTGCGCTCAAATTTCGCATTCGCGCTGATGATCAACCCCGGATACGCCGGCCACTCCTTGCACACGGAGAAATCCAGATCACCCGCCACCGGCGCAGGCACACAATCAGCCAACACCTGCCCCGCCATCAGCGCCCCACAAAGCGCCAGCCCCACAACAACCCCAGACTTCACTGTCACGCCCCGCTCCTTGATGTTTTTCAGCCGCGCACTATCCCCTGCTCAATCCGTCGATTCAACCAGTTCAACGCCTGATCCCCACCCCGCCGCTTGTGCCATGCCGATACAAACGTGAACGGCGCAATTTCGAACGGAGGCGGCACGACGATCAGCGATTCTTCATCCACCTCATTCAACGCCCGCGAAGCCACGGTCAGGATCAGATCCGTGCCGCTGATAAACCGCGGCGCGGCGCTCCAGTGCGGCAGGCTGATGGCGACGCGGCGGCGTTCGCGCAGGGCGGTCAGGGTGCGTTCGATTTCCGGGGTGCCGCTGCCGCGCATTTCCAGCAGTACGTGCGGGCGTGACAGGTAGGTGGGCAGGTCGAGCTGGCCGTCGGCCGGCAGGCTGTGGCGATCGAGCAAACACACGTAGCGTTCCTCGAACAGCGGCGTGCTGCGCAGTTCGCCGGGCAATTCGGGGAGTACGCCGGCGGCGAGGTCGATGTCGCCGTTGAGCAGGCCTTCGACCATGCCTTCGCGGCTGGCATGGCTGATTTGCAGGTCAATGCCCGGCGCTTCAGCGCGCAGAGTGCGAATCAGCCCGGGCAGGATGAGCGCCGCGCCGTAGTCCGACATCGCGAGGCGAAAGGTCCGGCGCGCGCTGGCCGGATCAAAGGTGTTCGGAGCCAGCAGCGATTGCACCTGAGCCAAGGTTTCCGCCAGCGGCGCCGCCAGCTCCAGCGCCCGCGCGGTGGGCATCAGCCCCGAACCGGCACGCACCAACAATGGATCACCGAGCAAGTCGCGCAGACGCGCCAATGCGTGGCTGACCGCCGGTTGACTCAGGTGCAGACGCTCGGCGGCGCGGGTCACGTGTTGCTCGCCGAGCAAGGCGTCAAGGATTACCAGCAGGTTGAGGTCGATGCGGCGCAGATCATTCATTCGATGCATGTTCCGGATACCAAAACAGAATTTAAATCTGCGCGACGAATACCCTAGAGTCCAGCAAAACCTTGCCGGAGAACGATCATGGGAACGATGCAGTGGGTCGGATTGCTGCTGTTGGCGGTATTCGCCGGGGCGGTGGTGCCGTTTCAGAGTGCGATCAATATCAATCTGGCGCGGGGGTTGGGGCATCCGCTGTGGGCGACTTTCACCTCGCTGGTGGTGAGCGTGCTGGTGTTGTTGCCGGTGATTGTCGTCCTGCGCTTGCCACTGCCGTCGTTGGCCCCGCTCGGCAAGCTGCCGCTGTGGATGTGGACCGGCGGGGCGTTCGGGGTGTGCTTCGTCGCACTGGCGGTGGTGTTGCTGCCAAAGCTGGGGGCCTCGGGATTTCTGGCGCTGGCCCTGGCCGGGCAAATGATCACGTCAATCGTGCTGGATCACTTCGGCCTGTTCGGGCTGGTGGAGAAGCACCTGACATTGCCGCGCCTGTTCGGCGCGCTGTTGTTGGTGGCGGGAGTATTGTTGATTCAGTTCTCCCCAGTGCTGGAAAAGAGCGCCACAGCCGTTGGATAAGGGTTCGGGCGTAGGCACTGACGCGCCGGGTTTGTCGTTTTTTTCATCGTCTCACAGCCCGGCAAGGCTTCGCCCTACAAGCAAATCTCCAACAGCCGTCAATGCTATCGGACGCGGCCGATTCTGACCCTGCATAGCTCTCTGTAAAGTCTGGCAACACACACAATTTGCAACACCCCATGGATTGCCCTGCTCAAGGAGAGCTGCCTATGAATCACCTGTCGGAATCCGCCAACACTTTCTCCAATTACCGCAAGGTCATCGCTTTGGCAGACCACGATTGGGAGGCTGCGGAAGCTGGAAAAATCGCCGCCCTCAACGTCGAGGTCAAAGGCTGTAATCACTTGCTCGATCAGCACGGGCGCCAGTTCCATCATTTCTGCACCACCTCCTATCTGGGTCTCGATCACCACCCCGCGCTGCTTGAGGGGGCCATCACGGCGCTGCGTGAAACCGGTACGTTGCGCGTTGCCAACTCGAAAAACCGCTGCAAACTGGCGCTGCTCGAGCAATACGAAAGCGAGTTGTCGCAATTGTTTGGCGCGGTGTGTCTGACCACTCTGTCCTGCAGCGCCGCGAGCGCCGGTATCCTGCCGCTGCTGGCCAGTGGCGTGTTCACCCAGAACCGCCCGCCGGTGATGGTGTTTGATCGCCTGGCCCATTACTCGATGAATCACCTGAAGGCCAGTTGCGCCGACGAGACCCAGGTATTGACCAGCCCCCACAACGACATGGATTTTCTCGAATCGGTGTGCCAGCGCCATTCCACCGTCGCCTACATCGCCGACGGCGCCTACAGCATGGGGGGCGTCGCCAATCTGGACGGTCTGTTGTATCTGAAGGAGCGTTACGGCCTGTTTCTTTATCTCGATGACTCCCACGCGTTGTCGGCAGTCGGCAGCAACGGTGCCGGTCTGGTACGGCCGAGAATGCCGGCGCTGGAAGAGGACTGTCTGATCGTCGCATCTCTGGCCAAATCATTCGGGGCCAGCGGCGGCCTGGTGATGCTCGGGAATGATCGGCAGAAGAAATTGATCCAGCGTTACGGCGGGCCGAGCAACTGGTCGCAGAGCCTCAATTGCGCGGCCATTGGTGCGGGCCTCGCGTCGATCGAGCTGCATCGCAGTGCAGAACTGAGGGCCTTGCAGGTTCGGCTCCAGGCCAATATTCGCCTGTTCGACAGCCTCTTGAGCACCGAACAGCACGGCAGCTCCATGGCCATCCGCTTGATCAACTGTGGCGACGCCGCCCTGGCCAATCGAATCGCCATTGAACTGGCCGAACACGGCTTTTTCACCAGCGCCGTGTTTTTCCCGGTAGTGGCCCGAGGTAAAGCCGCGATCCGCGTGACCCTGCGCGCCGACATGGAATCGACCCTGATCCACCGCTTTTGTGATTTGATCACCGGTCTGTTAATGACGCGCGGTCACCCTCGCCACCGCTGAACCTTCACGGACGACTTATGAACCCCAGCCTCATCCTGCTCATCACCTGTTCCACCGTGTTCCTCGCCCAACTGGGCATGAGCATTTATCTGCCGGCGCTGCCACAGATCGCCGGGCATTTGCAGGTCGATGCACCGCAGGTGGCCTGGGGCTTGTCGCTGTACCTGGTCGGCATGGCGCTGCCGATGCTGCTGTGGGGCAGTCTGGCCCAGCGCATCGGCCGCAAACCGGTGCTGCTCGCGGCGCTGGGGATTTATGGGCTGGCGAACCTGGCGTTGCCGCTGGGTGCGACGCTGGAATCGTTCCTGTTGCTGCGACTGCTTCAGGGGATCGGCGCCAGCGGCATTTCGGTGATGGCGCGGGTGCTGATTCGAGACAGCTTTCGGGGGGATCTGCTGGCGAAGGCGTTGTCGTGGATTTCGATTTCGTTCGTTGTCGCGCTCGGCATCGGGCAATACGCCGGCTCGCTCATTCAGGTGACGCTGGGCTGGCAGGCGATCTTTTATCTGCTGGGCGCGGTCAGTCTGTTGATGGCCGCGATAGTCTCGCGCCTGAACTTTCCAACACTTGTCGAAGCGCCCGCAACCGCTTCGCCGTGGGCGGTCTATCGAACGATCCTGATCCATCGGGCGTTTCTGCTGCCGGCGCTTGCGGGCGGTCTGGGTTATGGCGTGATCATCGCGTTCAACAGCGCTGCGCCAGTGATTCTGCAAGGCCCGTTCAATTGGTCGGCGACGGAATACGGGTTGCTGGGCTGGCCGATCAGCGCCGCATATTTTCTGGGGGCGCTGGCGGTCAATCGCTTTGTGCTGCGTACCGGTCAGCACCGACTGATGACACTGGGGGTCAGCCTGGTGATGGCCGGCACTGGCGTGATGCTGGCTGGCAGTCTGTTGGCCAGCTCGATGGCCTGGTTGCTTTGGCTGCCCTATTGCGTCGCCGTGTTCGGCCAGTCGCTGAACTATCCGATCAGCCTGTCACGGGCCAACGATGGCGCGCCGATTGCCGGCGCTTACGCGATGGCCCTGAGCGGTTTCATCCACCAATTGATGGCTGCACTGATCGGCGCGGTGGCCAGCCTGTTCGCTAGTCCGCAGGCGTGGCCGCTATCGATGCTGTGCTGCGTTCTGGCATTTGGCGCGGTGCTCTGCACGAGGTTAACGCCCGATCGTCAGCCCGCTTAAAACGCGCTGCGGAAAATCTCCTCGATCTGCCGCTGATCCGCCGCCCGCGGATTGGTGAAGCCGCAGGCGTCTTTCAGGGCGTTGGCGGCGAGCACCGGGATGTCGGTGCATTTGGCGCCCAGATCACGCAGGCCACCGGGAATCTCCACGTCCCTGGCCAGGCAACGAATCGCATCGATCGCGGCTTTTGCGCCCTCTTCAGGACTGAAACCACGAATGTCGGCGCCCATGGCGTGGGCCACGTCGGTCAGACGATCGGCGCAGACCTGCGCGTTGAATGTCTGCACATGCGGCAGCAATACCGCGTTGCACACCCCGTGAGGCAGATCATAGAAACCGCCCAACTGGTGCGCCATCGCATGCACGTAGCCGAGGGACGCATTGTTGAACGCCATGCCCGCGAGGAACTGCGCGTAGGCCATGTTTTCCCGCGCGGCCAGGTCGCTGCCGTCGCGCACGGCCAGGCGCAGGTTGTTGCTGATCAGGGTCATCGCCTTCAGCGCGCAGGCGTCGGTGATCGGGTTGGCAGCGGTGGAGACGTAGGCTTCGATCGCGTGGGTCAGTGCGTCCATGCCGGTGGCGGCGGTCAGGCTTTTCGGCATGGCGACCATCAGCGCCGGGTCGTTGACCGACAGCAGCGGCGTGACGTTGCGGTCGACGATGGCCATTTTCACGTGGCGGGTTTCGTCGGTGATGATGCAGAACCGGGTCATCTCGCTGGCGGTGCCGGCGGTGGTGTTGATGGCGATCAGCGGCAGTTGTGGCTTGGTCGATTGATCGACGCCTTCGTAGTCGCGGATCTGCCCGCCGTTGGTGGCACACAACGCAATGCCCTTGGCGCAGTCGTGGGGCGAACCGCCGCCCAACGACACCACGAAGTCGCAGCGACTCTCCTTGAGCAGCGCCAGTCCTGACTCAACGTTGGCGATGCTCGGGTTGGGCTTGGCGCCGTCGAAGATCACCGAGTCGATGTCCTGCATCGCCAGTTTTTCGGCAATCATCGTCGCAACGCCGGCCTTGGCCAGCCCGGCGTCGGTGACGATCAGCGCTTTGCGAAAACCGTAGTTGCGGATCGCGTTCATGGCGTCGTCAAGGCAGCCGCTGCCCATGATGTTTACGGCGGGAATGAAAAAGGTGCTGCTCATGGCGCGTCTCCTGACTGGGGCCGAATCGACTCGTGCAATTCGGCAGATGCACACAGGATCGACCGATCGGTCACGGCGGATGTTGATCTGGCTCAATGCCCGCTCGTGATAAAGTCGCCGTCCATCTGCCCTTTGTTTTGAGACGTGCCCTGCAATGACCGATTTTCTGGATGTCGACGCCACCCTCGAAGACTGGAACGCGTTGCGCGCCACCACCGACTTCAGCGGCCTGCTGCTGGGCAACGGCGCCAGTCGCGCGGTGTGGGACGATTTCGGCTACGACTCGCTGTTCGAAAACGCACGCACGGTGGAAGAAAAACCGTTGACCCCGTCGGAACTGAGCGTGTTCGACGCCCTGCAAACGCGCAGCTTCGAGCAGGTGCTCGGCGCGCTGAAAACCACCAGCCGGGTCAACAAGGCGCTGGCCGTCAGTTCGGCCGCACCGCGCAACCGCTACTACGCGATCAAGGAAGCGCTGATCAACACGGTGCACGCGGTGCACATCCCGTGGCGGCTGATCGAAGCCTCAACCCTGACGACCCTGAACAGCGAACTGGCGCGTTATCGCACGGTGTTCACCACCAATTACGATTTGCTCAATTACTGGGCTCTGCAACATCAGGGCGAGGCGATCGACGACCTGTTCAACGGCCCGGATGCGAGTTTCGATCTGTGCGACAGCAACACTGAAAAACCGCGTCTGCTGTACCTGCACGGTGGCCTGCATCTGGTGCGCAACCAGGACGGCACCGCGCGCAAACTGACCGCGACCGAGGGCACGCTGCTCGGCAGTTTCGCGATCAACAACACGATCAAGACGCTGGACGACGTGCCGCTGTTCGTCAATGAAGGGCCGAGCGCGGACAAGCTCAAGACCATCCGCAGTTCCGATTACCTGTCGTTCTGCTACGACCAGTTACTCAAACACGGCGACAATCTGTGCATCTTCGGCCACGCCCTCGGCGAGCAGGACAGCCACCTCGTGCGCGCCCTGCGTCTGGCGAAACCGAAGACCGTGGCGATCTCGATCTACCCGCGCAGCGCGGCGTTCATCCAGCATCAGAAGCGTCACTACGCCAAGGTGTTCGAGGGCACGGGTGTCGAGTTGCGCTTCTTTGATTCCAAGAGCCATACGCTGGGCCATCCGAAGCTGTCGGTGCCGGTCGAGGTCTGATCACTCCTCGCTGCTGTGCACCACCACCAGCAACTGCGCCTGCACCTCGCCCACTGAGCGGATGCGGTGGGGTTTCTGCGCATTGAAGTGCAGCGCATCGCCCCGCTCCAGCAGCACCCGTTCGTTCACGAAGTCCACTTCGACCTGGCCTTCGTGGACGAACAGAAATTCCTCGCCCAAGTGCTCCTTGAAAGTCTTGTCGGTGAATTCGCTCGGCGGATAAATGATGAACGGCAACAGGCTGCGCTCGCTGACCTGATGGGCCAGCACTGCGTAGCCGGGGCTGTGGTCGTTGGCCGCCAGCGACTGGCGCTCATGGCTGCGCACCAGGCTGTAGCTGTCGAGGCTGACGTTGTCTTCGGAGAACAGCTCCTCGACTTTCACGTTCAGCGCCTTGGCCAGTTTCAGCGCAGCGGCAATCGACGGCGTGTTCAATCCGCGCTCGACCTTCGACAGGTAACTCTTGGTCATGCCGGATTTCTCGGCCAGCGCCTCAAGGGTTACGCCAAGTTTTTTTCTCAATAATTTCAAACGGATAGACATGCGAAGCGATTAATCCAGCAAAGGAAAGACGATTTGTCCTTGCCAATGACACAAAGTGTCATATAGCCTCGTAAGTGTCATACATGGCAACCACCACAGGACACGGATATGGCGAAGACATTAGCACTACCCAAAGACGAACTGGTCAAGCAAGCGCTGACCCAGATGCAAAAAACCCTGGCGGATAATACGTGGACAGACCGGCAAAAGCTGGCCCTGACCTGCCGGATCCTGTTCGAAAACGGCCACGATTCGGGCCTCGCCGGGCAGATCACCGCCCGTGGCCCGCAACCGGGCACTTACTACACTCAGCAACTGGGCCTGGGTTTCGATGAAATCACCGCGAGCAATCTGCTGCTGGTCAACGAAGACCTCGAAGTACTCGAAGGCCACGGCATGGCCAACCCGGCCAACCGTTTCCACAGCTGGGTGTACCGCGCCCGACCGGACGTGAACTGCATCATCCACACCCACCCGACACACATTGCCGCACTGTCGATGCTGGAAGTGCCGCTGCAGATTTCCCACATGGACCTGTGCCCGCTGTACGACGATTGCGCGTTCCTTGAAGGCTGGCCGGGTGTGCCGGTGGGTAACGAAGAAGGCGAACTGATTGCCGGCGCGTTGGGCGACAAACGGGCGATCCTGCTTTCCCACCACGGGCAACTGTCGACCGGCACGACCATCGAGGAAGCCTGTGTCATCGCGCAATTGATCGAGCGCGCCGCCAAACTGCAATTGCTGGCGATGGCCGCCGGGACGATCAAGCCGATCATTCCCGAGCTCGGCCGCGAGGCCCATGACTGGGTCTCGAAACCCAAACGCCACGCCGCGGCCTTCAACTACTACGCCCGGCAGAACCTGCGGCAGCACGCCGATTGCCTGAACTGAACACCTCATCCTTGCGGAGCACTCTCATGTCCAACATTCACGGCATCATCGGCTACACCATCACCCCGTTCGGCGCCAATGGCGAAGGCGTCGACCTGCCGGCCCTCGGCCGCTCCATCGACCGGCTGATCGCCGGCGGCGTCCACGCCATCGCGCCATTGGGCAGCACCGGCGAAGGTGCCTACCTGAGCGATGCGGAGTGGGACCAGGTCGCCGAATTCAGCATCAAGCACGTCGCCAAACGCGTGCCGACCGTGGTCAGCGTGTCCGACCTGACCACCGCCAAAGCGGTGCGCCGCGCACGCTTCGCCGAAGCCCATGGCGCCGACGTGGTGATGGTGCTGCCGACGTCCTACTGGAAACTCACCGAGGCGGAAATCCTCGCCCACTACCGCGCCATCGGCGACAGCATCGGCGTGCCGATCATGCTCTACAACAACCCGGCCACCAGCGGCACCGACATGTCGGTGGAGCTGATCCTGCGCATCGTCAACGGCGTGGAAAACGTGACCATGGTCAAGGAGAGCACCGGCGACATCCAGCGCATGCACAAGCTGCAACTGCTGGGCGAAGGCCGGGTGCCGTTCTACAACGGCTGCAACCCGCTGGCGCTGGAAGCCTTCGCTGCAGGGGCCAAAGGCTGGTGCACGGCGGCACCGAACCTGATCCCGCAGCTCAACCTGGATTTGTACGAAGCCACACTGGCAGGGGATCTCGGCAAGGCGCGAGAGCTGTTCTACCGCCAGTTGCCGCTGCTGGACTTCATCCTCAAGGGCGGCCTGCCGGCGACGATCAAGGCCGGTCTGCGCCTGAACGGTCTGGAAGTCGGCGATCCGCGTTTGCCGGTGTTCCCGCTGGCTGAGGCCGGGCGTACGCAATTGCAGGCCTTGCTGAACACCTTGCGCTGAACGAAAAAAATCCCGCCCGGTTTACGCCGGGCGGGATTTTTTGTGGCCGTCGATCAGAGGCTGGCGGCGCGTTTCATGGCTTCGCGGTGGAACGGCTGATCCTTGAGAATCTGCGCGATGAACGTGTCGCTGATCAAGCGCATGTGTTCGAACTGACCGCCCGAGGCGTTGAATGCGCCGCGCCAGGATTCGGTGTGGTTGTTCACGGTGTAGACGCCCAGTATCTGCTTGCCATGGCTGAGGCTGAACACCACCGTGCTGTCGAAACTCACTGGCACCGGCACCAGAAACAGGGTGAAGGCGCTCAGAAGCATCTGCGGCTGAATCCCGCCGACATCGCTGTTGGCAATCACCAAAACGTTGTAGCCGTCTTCGCTGCGGCCGGCCTTCACTTCTTCAAAGGTGCCACGCCGACGCAATTCGTCACGCAGCATCCAGCTCGGCATGCCGATCACACTGACGTTGATGGCCGGCAATTGCTGGCTGCTGTAATCGACATCCGGCGCTTTCAGCGAATGAGTGGCCTGGCAGCCACCGAGCAGCAGAAGCAAGCCCAGAAGCAGACGTTTGATGAGCATTAGAATTTCCCCGAGAGCATGGCTTTGTAGACGGAGGCGCTGGTGCCGTTCTCTTCACGAATAAACGGTGTGGCGGTGTACAGGTTCGGCATGTCCAGTCGTTGCAGGCCGGGTACTTGCGGATACCTGGCGCGGACCAGCGCGGCGTCGCGTTCGAGATGATCGCTGTGCAGAAACAGGCAGGTGCTGTCGCTGGGGGACACGCAGCCGGCACGGAAGTCACCGATGTAGTAAGCCTTGCCCGCTTCAAGCTGCATGCCGATGGTGAAGTCCTCACGGCTCCAGGACACCGATCTGCCGCGATCGAATCGCACGTTGTAGATCTCGTAGCGACCGGGTTTGAGCGGCATCACGAACAGCGTGCCGATACCACGACCGGTCTCGCGCACGTCTCGTGCGGTACGAGCATAGAACTCGTTGTGCAGGCGCGCGCTGGCGAATTCGTCACTGCCACGTTTGCGGATCAGCAGCATCTGTTCCTGGGCCGCATAGGATGCTTTTGGCCAGATGCCGACCACGCCCACCAGATACGCGGTGCCGGAATCGGCACTCGGTGCGAGTTCATCATCGATTTGGGTCGGGGACAGGCTATAGCAGCCGCTCAAGCCGAGCAGCAGGGTCAGGACAGCGAAAAGGCGGATCATCAGTGGGAAAACTCTGGCGGCAGTTGTTCAAAAATTCCGCGAAAGAGTCATCTCGGCGCCCCTTCCATGGATTGGCGGCGGAGGATAAGCGAAATGATGGCACATAGCCAGAATTCAGTCGCCAAGGATTTGGCGACTGAACGTCATGGGTGGTTCAAAGCACCGGCAGGGTTTTGTCCTTGATCACCTTGGACGGCCCGTTGGCCTTGACGCTGGCGATGCCTTTGGCACACGCCGCGTCCGATGAATAGGATTCGCTGCTGCCGATGATCTGGTGATTGGCCGCCTTGAGGTTGAAGTAGGGGTGACCGTCCTTCGTCGATTTTTTCTCGTAGCGTTCGTCCAGCGGGCTGTTGGCCTGCACCGAGGCGATGCCGTTTTCGGCGGCCGTGCGGCTGGTGTACAGCTCGCTGGTCAGAATGGTTTCGGCGTTCGCCGCTTTCAGTACGAACCTGTACTGGCCGTTGCTGCTTTTGCTCAACTCATACCATCCGGACATGGTGTTTCTCCTTTTCGATGTGTCACAGGGTGATTTTGGTTCCAAGCAACCCGAGGAACCCGGCCAGCCATTTCGGGTGCGCCGGCCAGGCAGGCGCAGTGGCCAGGTTGCCCTGGACATGGCCGTCCGTGACCGGGATGTCGATGTAGGTGCCGCCGGCCAGGCGCACTTCCGGGGCACAGGCCGGATAAGCACTGCACTCGCGACCTTCGAGAATCCCCGCCGCCGCCAGCAGTTGCGCGCCGTGACAGACGGCGGCAATCGGCTTGCCGGCCTTGTCGAAAGCACGCACCAGTTCGAGGACTTTTTCGTTCAGCCGCAGGTATTCCGGCGCACGCCCGCCGGGCACCAGCAAGGCGTCGTAATCCTTGGCATCGACCTTGGCGAAATCGAAGTTCAGGGCGAACTGGTGACCGGGTTTCTCGCTGTAGGTCTGGTCGCCTTCAAAGTCATGGATCGCGGTGCGCACGGTCTTGCCGGCGGCCTTGTCCGGGCACACGGCATGCACGGTGTGACCGACCATTTGCAGGGCCTGGAACGGCACCATCACTTCGTAGTCTTCGACGTAATCGCCGACCAGCATCAGTATCTTTTTCGCGGCCATGGGCAGGACTCCTCTGGTGAATGCGCAGGAATATTCACAGTAGCCCAAGGACCGCGATGGCGTTCGCAAACTGTATGGATAACTCTGCGCTCAGCTGTAACAGCCCGATTGCCGTGGTTTGTGGCTAGATGAAGACACCTTCCCGTTACCTTCGAATCGAGTTGCCCTCAATGTCTTCGCGCGAAAACACCGGCATGGCCCTCGGCCTGCTCGGCGTGGTGATTTTCAGCCTTACCCTGCCCTTCACCCGCATCGTGGTGCAGGAACTGCATCCGCTGCTCAACGGCCTCGGCCGCGCGTTGTTCGCGGCAATGCCGGCAGCAGCGCTGTTGATGTGGCGACGGGAAAAGTGGCCGACCTGGAAGCAGGTCAAAGGCCTGAGCCTGGTGATCGCCGGGGTGATTCTCGGTTTCCCGGTGCTGTCGGCGTGGGCCATGCAGACCTTGCCGGCCTCCCATGGCGCGCTGGTCAACGGTTTGCAGCCGTTGTGCGTGGCGCTTTATGCCGCGTGGTTGTCCCATGAACGTCCTTCAAAAGCCTTCTGGGCCTGCGCCGCACTGGGCAGTGCGCTGGTGCTGGGATACGCGTTGTACACCGGTGCCGGCAGCATTCAGGCCGGGGATTTGTTGATGTTGGGTGCGATTGCGGTGGGTGGTCTGGGTTATGCCGAGGGCGGGCGCCTGGCCCGGGAGATGGGCGGCTGGCAGGTGATCTGCTGGGCGCTGGTGCTGTCCACGCCGTTGCTGATCGGCCCGGTGCTCTATCTGGCTTTCCAGCATCAGGGCGCGGTGTCGGCGAAAACCTGGTGGGCCTTCGGCTACGTCGCGCTGTTTTCGCAGTTCCTGGGTTTCTTCGCCTGGTACGCCGGGCTGGCCATGGGGGGCATTGCCCGGGTCAGTCAGATCCAGTTGTTGCAGATCTTCTTCACCATCGCGTTTTCCGCGCTGTTCTTTGGGGAACACGTGGAGCCGATCACCTGGTTGTTCGCCTGCGGGGTGATCGCGACGGTGATGCTCGGGCGCAAGACCGCGGTGCGCCCGGCTCAACCGGGCACATTACCGGCCGGGGTTCAGCTCAAGCCTTGAGCTTCAGCAGGCCGTCAGCGAGCAGCAGGGTTTCGAGGCAGTGCTCGCTGATCTGGTAGAACGCCTTCAACTCCTGAATCTTCACCAGCAACTGAGTCGGGTCCACCGGCTCGGCGCGCTTCACGGCGAGGATCATCTTGTTCTTGTTGGTGTGGTCCAGCGAGATGAACTCGAACACCTTGGTCTCGTAACCGCAGGCTTCAAGGAACAGCGCACGCAAGCTGTCGGTGACCATTTCCGCCTGCTGGCCCAGGTGCAGGCCGTATTGCAGCATCGGCTTGAGCAGCGCCGGGCTCTGGATCTGCAAGCGGATCTGTTTGTGGCAGCACGGCGAACACATGATGATCGAGGCGCCGGAGCGGATGCCGGTGTGGATCGCGTAGTCGGTGGCGATGTCGCAGGCATGCAGGGCGATCATCACGTCCAGCTCGCTCGGCGCCACGCTGCGCACATCACCGCATTTGAACACCAGCCCCGGGTGTTCGAGTTTCTGCGCGGCGCTGTTGCACAGGTTGACCATTTCTTCACGCAACTCGACGCCGGTGACTTCGCCTTCGGCCTTCAGGGTGTTGCGCAAATAGTCATGAATGGCGAACGTCAGATACCCCTTGCCCGAACCGAAATCCGCCACCCGCACCGGTTTGTCCATGGCCAGCGGCGACGAGGTCAGCGCGTGGCTGAAGACTTCGATGAACTTGTTGATCTGCTTCCACTTGCGCGACATCGCCGGGATCAGCTCATGCTGGGCGTTGGTCACGCCCAGATCCTTGAGGAACGGTCGGTTCAGATCGAGGAAGCGGTTTTTCTCGCGGTTGTGCTCGGCGGACGGCACTTCACGCAATTGCTGAGGTTTGCTCATGAACAGCGAGCTCTTGCCCTTTTTGCTGTATTCGAGCTGGGCTTCGTCAGTCAGGGCCAGCAAATGCGCATTTTTGAACGCCGCCGGCAGCAGCCCGGCAATCGTCGCCACCGCTTCGTCCAGCGGCAGGTTCTTGGTGATGTCGCGGGTCTTGTAGCGGTAAACGAACGACAGGCACGGCTGCGCCTTGACCGTCACCGGTTTGATGATGATCCGCTGCAGATCCGCTTCTTCACCGACGTACTTGGCCAGCACCAGTTTGATGAAGCCGTTCTGTTCGAGGCTGGTTTGCAGCAGCTCGATGAACCGGGTGTGGTGATCGGGCGCCGGTTTGGCGGATGCGGAGGGAGCGGTAACGGACATGGGAAAAAGCGGCCTCGGACGGGCAAATCGGGAATGGGCGCTAGTTTAGGGGGGATGGCGTTCGAGGGCACGGCTAATTTCCCGAACGGCTTATCCCAACACCACCAACCGATTCGGCAACTCATTCCTGACCTGCGTCACCGGCACATGCACCTTCAGCAACTCGCCGCACGCCTCGATACAAGTGACGAAGCCCTGCAGCGTCTGCCCCTGCCTTACCTGCTCGGTAAACGCCGCGACAATCGAGTCCCAGCTCTTGTTATCCAGCTTTTTGGAAATCCCTTCATCCACCAGAATTTCCACGTACCGCTCCGCCTCGCAGACAAAAATCAGCATGCCGGTGCTGCCCACCGTGTGATGCAGGTTCTGTTCGAGAAACTGCCGCCGCGCCAGGTTCGAGGCGCGCCAGTGCCGGACGTGGCGCGGGATCAGATGAGTGGTGACCCTGGGCAGGCGAAACACCAGGCACAGCACGACAAAACTGACCCACTGCACCAGCAACAGACTGTGCATGGTCAGCCAGCCGGTCAGGTAATGCACGATCCCCGGCACCACCAGCGCCAGCAGGCTGGCCCACAGCAGCGGGATGTACGCGTAGTCGTCGGCGCGGGCTGCGAGCACCGTCACCAGTTCGGCGTCGGTGTCGCGCTCGACTCGGGCGATGGCCTCGGCGACCTTGCGTTGTTCGTGTTCAGTCAGTAATGCCATGTCGTGAAGTGCCTGCTCATTATTGTTATCACCAGCCGCCGGAGGAACCGCCCCCGCCGAAACTGCCACCGCCGCCGCTGAAGCCCCCGCCTCCACCGCCGCCGCCAAAACCACCGCCACCGAAGCCGCCCCCTCCTCCGGAGCCGCCCCGGCCGGCGGGAAGGATACCGAGCATCTGGCAGACAAAAACAGTCAGGATGAACAACATCACCAGAAATACGAACAATGCCGGGTGCCGCGAGACAAAATCATCCGCAGGATCGCCGGCCGATTCATACACCGTGGACGGCTCGTCCAGCGGATTGCCGCCGAGCACCACCAGCATCGCCGCCACACCGTCGCTGATGCCCTTGCTGAAATTGCCGGCCTTGAACGACGGCGTGATCACCTGATGGATGATCACCGAGCTCTGGGCGTCGGTCAGCCGGTCCTCCAGCCCGTAGCCGACTTCGATGCGCAATTTGCGCTCGTCCCGGGCGACGATCAACAGGGCGCCGTTGTTCTTGTCCTTCTGGCCGATGCCCCAATGCCGGCCGAGTTCGACGCCATAGTCCTCAATGGTGGCGCCTTGCAGATTCGGTAACGTCACCACCACCAACTGTTCGCCGGTCGCCTGCTCGTGGGCCTGCAACTGCTGGCTCAGTTGCGTGCGCACCGACGGCTCGATCATCTGCGCCTCGTCCACCACCCGCCCGGTCAGCGCCGGAAAGGTCAACTCGGCCCGGGCGCTGACGGCAAACAGCCACAGCATCAGCACCAGGCCCATCTTCAACACACGCATGGGCATCCCCGGCTCAGAACTTCACTTCCGGGGCCTTGTCCGCGCCGGGGCTGGTGGCTTCGAAGGTCTCGCGGATCGGCAAATTGCTGTACATCACGCTGTGCCACAGACGACCGGGAAAGGTGCGGATCTCGGTGTTGTATTTCTGCACCGCCAGAATGAAATCCCGACGCGCCACGGCGATGCGGTTTTCCGTGCCCTCAAGTTGCGATTGCAGGGCGAGGAAGTTCTGGTTGGCTTTCAGGTCCGGATAGCGTTCGGACACCACCATCAACCGGCTCAAGGCACCGGTCAGCTGATCCTGGGCCTGCTGGAACTGCTTGAGTTTTTCCGGATTGTCGAGAGTGCTGGCATCGACCTGGATCGACGTCGCCTTGGCCCGCGCCTCGATAACCGCCGTCAGGGTTGCTTCCTCGTGTTTGGCATAGCCCTTCACGGTTTCCACCAGATTGGGGATCAGGTCGGCGCGCCGCTGGTACTGGTTCTGCACCTGGCCCCAGGCAGCCTTGGCCTGTTCGTCGAGGGTGGGGATGTTGTTGATGCCGCAGGCGGTCAACAACGTGGCCAGCACCAGCAGGGTGACGACCTGCAAACGCGAGCGGTAGACAGGACTGACATTCATCGGACGGGTGCTCCCTTGCACATTTCATGAATAATGAATCGCGAAACATTCTCAGCCGACGGTTGGGGCATAATCGCCCCCGCCACTGGATTGCGGCGGGCCGATGGGCTAAAAAGAGGCCCTGCGCGATCACGTCGCCGAAACGTTCGACGTACATTCGGCTGTCGTTTTCTGAATCAGCACCCGAACAACAATAGTCGCTCCCTACATTTTGGCTGGCCGGTGTTGTAACGCCGTTTAGGCCCTTGAGAAAACTATTCATGAAGAAGCTGTGTTTGCTGGGCCTGTTCGTCAGCCTGGCCAGTCATCAAGTACTGGCCGCCACGACCCCGGTCCCCCTGGAAAACAAGGATGCGTTCATCAGTAATCTGATGAAACAGATGACCCTCGACGAGAAAATCGGCCAGTTGCGCCTGATCAGCATCGGCCCGGAAATGCCCCGCGAGCTGATTCGTAAAGAGATCGCCGCCGGCAACATCGGCGGCACGTTCAACTCGATCACCCGCCCGGAAAACCGTCCGATGCAGGACGCTGCCATGCGTAGCCGTCTTAAGATCCCGATGTTTTTCGCGTACGACGTGATCCACGGTCACCGTACGATTTTCCCGATTCCGCTGGCCCTGGCGTCGAGCTGGGACATGGACGCCATCGGCCAGTCCGGGCGCGTTGCCGCCAAGGAAGCCGCCGCCGACAGCCTCGACATCACCTTCGCGCCAATGGTCGACATCTCCCGCGACCCGCGCTGGGGCCGCAGCTCCGAAGGTTTCGGTGAAGACACCTACCTGACCTCACGCATCGCCAAAGTCATGGTCAAGGCCTATCAGGGCGAGACCCCGAGCGCGGCCGACAGCATCATGGCCAGCGTCAAGCACTTCGCCCTGTACGGCGCGGTCGAGGGCGGTCGCGACTACAACACCGTCGACATGAGCCCGGTGAAGATGTACCAGGACTATCTGCCACCGTACCGCGCAGCCATCGACGCTGGCGCCGGCGGCGTGATGGTGGCGTTGAACTCGATCAACGGCATCCCGGCCACCGCCAACACCTGGCTGATGAACGACTTGCTGCGCAAGGACTGGGGCTTCAAGGGCCTGGCGGTCAGCGACCACGGCGCGATCTTCGAGCTGATCAAGCACGGCGTGGCCCGCGACGGTCGTGAAGCGGCGAAGCTGGCGATAAAGGCCGGCATCGACATGAGCATGAACGACACCCTGTACGGCAAAGAGCTGCCGGGGCTGCTCAAGTCCGGCGAGATCGAACAGAAAGACATCGACAACGCGGTGCGTGAAGTGCTCGCCGCCAAGTACGACATGGGCCTGTTCAAGGATCCGTACCTGCGCATCGGCAAGGCTGAAGACGATCCGGCCGACACCTACGCCGAAAGTCGCCTGCACCGCGCCGACGCCCGTGAAGTGGCGCGTCGCAGCCTGGTGCTGCTGAAAAACCAGAACGAAACCCTGCCGCTGAAGAAAACCGCCAAAGTTGCGCTGGTCGGCCCGCTGGCCAAGGCCCCGATCGACATGATGGGCAGTTGGGCCGCCGCCGGTCGTCCGGCGCAATCGGTGACCCTGTTCGACGGCATGAGCAATGTGATCGGCGACAAGGCGAACCTGATCTACGCCCGTGGCGCCAACATCACCAGCGACAAGAAGGTGCTCGACTACCTGAACTTCCTCAACTTCGACGCCCCGGAAGTGGTCGATGACCCACGCCCGGCCAACGTGTTGATCGACGAGGCGGTGAAAGCCGCCAAGAATGCTGACGTGGTGGTCGCGGCCGTGGGCGAGTCCCGTGGCATGTCCCACGAATCGTCGAGCCGCACCGACCTGAACATCCCGGAAAACCAGCGCGAGCTGATCCGTGCCCTGAAAGCCACCGGCAAGCCGTTGGTGCTGGTGCTGATGAACGGCCGTCCGCTGACCATCCTCGAGGAGAAGGAACAGGCCGACGCGATTCTGGAAACCTGGTTCAGCGGCACCGAGGGCGGCAACGCCATCGCCGACGTGCTGTTCGGCGACTACAACCCGTCGGGCAAACTGCCGGTGACCTTCCCGCGCTCCGTGGGCCAGATCCCGACCTACTACAACCACCTGAGCATTGGCCGGCCGTTCACGCCGGGCAAACCGGGCAACTACACCTCGCAGTATTTCGATGACACCACCGGGCCGCTGTTCCCGTTCGGTTTCGGCCTGAGCTACACCAACTTCAGTCTGACTGACATGGCGCTGTCCTCGACCACCCTGAACGCCACTGGCAAGCTCGACGCCAGTGTCATGGTCAAGAACACCGGCAAGCGTGACGGCGAAACCGTGGTGCAGCTGTATATCCAGGACGTCACCGGGTCGATGATCCGTCCGGTCAAGGAGCTGAAGAACTTCCAGAAAATCATGCTTAAGGCCGGCGAGCAGAAAGTCGTGCACTTCACCATCACCGAAGATGACCTGAAGTTCTACAACGCCCAGCTCAAGTACGCGGCCGAGCCTGGCAAGTTCAACGTGCAGATCGGCCTGGATTCCCAGGACGTGACGCAGCAGAGCTTTGAACTGCTGTAATTAGCCAAGCGCTGCAAAACCTGTAACCGATCGTTCCCACGCTCCGCGTGGGAATGCCTCAATGGACGCTCTGCGTCCGCTTTGGGACGCGGAGCGTCCCGGGCTGCATTCCCACGCGGAGCGTGGGAACGATCAACGCTCTGCGTGGGAACGATCAATTGCGCTTAGCCGCGTCTGTCGAGCAAGTTGACCACCACCCGATCCACCCAGCCCCAGATCCGCTGCTTCACCCGCCGCCACAGTGGCCGTTTCCGCCATTCCTCCAGGCTCACCTGCTGACTCAGGCCGAAGTCCTTCTCGAAACTCGCCGCCACCGCTGCCGTCAGTGACGGGTCCAGCGCTTCCAGATTTGCCTCAAGATTGAAGCGCAGATTCCAGTGATCGAAATTGCACGAGCCGATGCTGACCCAGTCGTCCACCAGCACCATTTTCAGGTGCAGGAAACACGGCTGGTACTCGTAGATTTTCACCCCGGCCTTGAGCAGGCGCGGGTAGTAGCGATGCCCCGCATAACGCACCGACGGATGATCGGTACGCGGCCCGGTCAGCAGCAGACGTACATCGAGGCCACGGGCGGCAGCCTTGCGCAGGGAGCGGCGGATTTTCCAGGTCGGCAGAAAGTACGGTGTGGCCAGCCAGATCCGCTGCTGGCCGCTGTTCAGCGCGCGGAACAGCGATTGCAGAATGTCGCGATGCTGGCGGGCGTCGGCGTAGGCCACGCGGCCCATGCCCTCGCCCGTGTCCGGCACGCGGGGCAGCCGTGGCAGGCCGAAATGCGCGTTGGGCCTCCAGGCCCGGCGATGGCGGTTGGCGATCCATTGACGGTCGAACAGCAGTTGCCAGTCGAGCACCAGCGGGCCGGTGATCTGCACCATGACCTCGTGCCATTCGCTGGTGTCGTGGCCCGGCGTCCAGAACTCGTCGGTGACCCCGGTGCCACCGACCACCGCCAGACGCTGGTCGACCAACAACAGCTTGCGGTGATCGCGATAGAAATTGCCGACCCAGCGCCGCCAGTTCAGCCGATTGTAAAAACGCAGCTCGACCCCGGCCCCGGTCAGCCGCCGGCGCAGCGTGAGAGTGAAGGCGAGGCTGCCGTAATCATCGAACAGGCAACGCACCCGCACGCCCCGCTCCGCCGCCAGTACCAGCGCCTGCACGATGGTTTCGGCACAGGCACCGGCCTCCACCAGATACAGCTCCAGTTCGACCTGCTCGCGGGCGCGGGCAATCTCGTCGAGCATGCGCGGGAAGAATTGCGGGCCGTCGATCAACAGCTCGAAGCGGTTGCCATTACGCCACGGAAACACCGCGCCGCGCATGTCAGCGCGCCGTGAAGATCAGCACCGCACCCACCGGCACCGACAGACTGATGGCCGACAGGCCGGCCATGTTGCGCAGGCTTTCCAGGCCCGGCAGCAGATCGAAATCCTCGGCGCTGATCACCAGCGGCTCCAGGGTCACCACCTGAAAGCGTCGGTCATCGAGGCGCGTGGCGAGCAGCTCGGCGGGGTATTCATGCTGTTTGCCGTGCAGGTTGACGGTCAGCGGCAGGCGCAATTCAAGCTGCGCGCCGGGGGCCAGATCGTTGATCGGGCGCAGGTCGATCTGGGTGGTGATGGTCGCTTCGGGGAATTGTTCGATCTGGAACAACTCCTTGCGCATGCGCTCGTCGCGCAGGGGGATGCCGCTGTTGATCGAGTCCAGCTCGACCTCGACCACGGCGCGCCCGTCGGGATCGACCTTGCCGTGCAGCACCAGAAAGCGCTGCACTTCGGATACGTTGGCGTTTTTCGTGCTGACGAACGACAGCCGCGACGACTCGCCGTCCAGATACCAATTGGCCTGGGCCGGCAGCACAGCTGCGCCCAGCAGCAGGCCGGCGAAGGCGTTGCACAGAGAACGGTTGAACATTGAAAACTCGTGGGGCCGATAAACGTGCACGAACCTTAACTGGCCTTGGCGTTATTGCAAACTGTCAGTCTGTGCAAACACTCAGGCCAATGCCTGCTGCACCTCGCCGATGGTCGACGCGAGGCTGTTGAGGTGCAGGCTCAGCACCCGTTCCACCGGCGCCTGATCCATCGGCCAGTGCAGCGCCATGCTGCCGACCAGCCGCCCTTGCGCACAAATCGGCAACGCCACCGCGCGAATCAGGAACGGCAGGCGCACCGGGTATTCCCAATAACCTTCGGTGCGCTGGCCGAAACCCTGATGCAAGGCTTGTTCGGTGGCCTGCAACACTCCGTCATCCGCTAACTGTTCGCGTTCGGCCAAGCGCTTTACGTCCTGGCTGTCGAGCTCGCCAAGGCAGGCGCGGCCCATCGCCGAATGAAACAGGCTGGCGTGATGGCCGACGATCTGGCAGTTGGTTGGATAGCGCTTGCGCAACACCTGCGGGATCGCACTTTCCATCACTTCAACCCGTTCGCCGTCGAAGCACGACAGATCCGCCACCAGCCCGGTGCGCTCGCTGAGCTCCAGCAGCATCGGCGCGGCGCTTTCCACCAGGTGGCGTTTGAAACGTTGCTGACGATCACCGAACAGCCGTTTGGCGCACAACCGGTAGCGGCGGTCGCTGAGGCCGCGATAGATCCAGCCCTGCTCCTGCAAGGTCGCGAGCATCCGCGACACCGTGGCCTTGGGCAGGGTTGTCAGGTAGTGCAACTCTTCCAGCCCCAACGCCTGATGCTCGCCAAGCAACTCGACGATGGCCAGCGCCCGTTCGACCGAGCGCACGCTGCCGGTGTCTGCCTTGCTGCCCATGTGTTCGACCTCCATGGATACGGATGAAAGATCACTTCGTGCAGCAAGATGCGGGCCGCTCAGGCCGATTGCAGGCATGCCGGCGGTCGCCGTTCGACCCAGCGGGTCAGTTGTTCATGAGCGTAGGCCAGTTGCAGCACCGCCCGATCCGCCTGGGCCGGGCCGATGATTTGCAGGCCCATCGGCAACCCGGCCGGGTTGAAACCCACCGGCACGCTGATGCTCGGCAACCCCGCCAACGTCGGGCCTATTACCACTTCCATCCAGCGGTGATAGGTGTCCATGGTCTGCCCGCCGACGACTCGCGGCCACGCTTGCTGTGCATCAAAAGGGAACACCTGGGCGGTGGGCAGCAGCAGGAAATCGTAACGCTCGAACAACTCGCTCAACGCGCGATACCACTCGCTGCGCGCGACCGACGCCTGATAGACCTCGGCAGCGGTCAGACGCAGACCGCCCTCGATTTCCCATTGCGCTTCGGGTTTGAGCAATGACCGTTTTTGCGGATCGGCATACGCCGCGCCGAGGCTGCCCTGCACCAGAAAATGCCGGTGGGTGAGCCAGGTCTGCCACAGGCGCTCCATGGAAAAGTCCGGCTGGCAGGCCTCGACCTGACAGCCCAGCGCACTGAAATCCGCCAGCGCCGACTCGCACAGGCTCAACACGCCATCGTCCATCGGCAGATAGCCGTTGTAATCGCCGAGCCAGCCGAGGCGCAGGCCGTTGCAGTCCTGTTGCAGATCCAGGCTGAAGTCCCGTGGTTCATCGGCCAGCGATAGCGGCACGCGCGGATCGTAGCCGGCCTGGGTCGAGAGCAATCGCGCGACGTCGGTGACCGTGCGCCCCATCGGCCCTTCGGTGGCCAGTTGCTGGACGAACACTTCCGGCATCGGCCCATGGGGCACACGCCCTTGGGACGGGCGGAAGCCGAACACGTTGTTGAACGCCGCCGGGTTACGCAGCGAGCCCATCATGTCACTGCCGTCGGCCACCGGCAGCAGGCGCAGGGCCAGTGCCACCGCTGCCCCGCCGCTGCTGCCGCCGGCGATCAGGCCCGGATCGTAGGCGTTGGTGGTGGTGCCGAACACGCTGTTGTAGGTCTGCGAACCGAGACCGAACTCCGGGACGTTGCTTTTGCCGATGATGATCGCGCCACAGTCGCGCACCCGCGCCACACTGATCGCATCGTGCTGCGGCACTTGCTCGGCGAACAGCGGCGAGCCGAGGGTCGTGCGCAATCCGGCGGTGGCCGCCAGATCCTTGATCGCCTGGGGCATGCCGTGCATCCAGCCTCGGGACTCGCCGCGATCCAGTTGCCGGTCACACTCATCGGCCTCGCTTAACAACACGTCCTGAGGGCGCAGCGAGACCAGCGCGTTGACCGCCGGATTGAAACGGTCGATGTGCGTCAGATACGCCTGCATCACCTCGCGGCACGACACCTTGCGGGCATGGATCGCCCGGGACAGCGCATCGGCGTCGAGGGCGACAATCGGATCAATGGCCAACGGACTCACGGCTTCACTCCCAGGTTGAGCGCAACGGATTTCTTCGCGCGTGGAGCCTCCTGCAAACAGTAAGTACCGAGCAGGGTCAGCAGGCAAGCGAACAAGACATAGAACGACGGCGCCACCGGGGTGTTCAGAACTTTACTCAGCCAGGTGACGATCAGCGGCGCAAAACCACCGAACACCATCACCGCCACGTTGTAGGCCACCGACACGCCGGTGGAGCGCACCTCAATCGGAAACTGCTCGGCCAGCGCCGTCGGAGCCGGGCCGAAGAACCCGCCAATCGCTGCGCACAGCAGCAGTTGCATCACCAGCAAGCGCTCGATCGAAGGCGCTGCCGCGACCCACACATACAGCGGATAAACCATGACGAAGAACGCCAGGGTGAAGGCCATCAGCACCGGCCGCCGACCGAGGCGATCCGACAGCGCGCCGGACAATGGAATCACCACGGTCATCAACCCCACCGCCAGCATCTGCACCAGCAACACCTGATCCAACGGCAGGCCGAGGTTCTTGTGGGCGAAGGTCGGCATGTTCACCAGCACTACGTAAAACGATACCGTCGCGCCGCACGCCAGGCCCATCGACACCAACAGGCTGCGGCGATGTTCGCGCAGCACCTGCCACAGGCCCGGTGCTGCGCCTTTGGCTTTCTTGCGCGCTTCGAGAAATTCTTCCGGTTCTTCCATGTGCTTGCGAATCCACAAGCCCACCGGGCCGATCAACAGGCCGAGCACGAACGGAATCCGCCAGCCCCAACTGTCCAGCGCCTCGGGGGAAAACAGGTGCGTGACCAGCGCCACCATCGCCGCGCCGCTGAACACCGCCAGGCATTGCCCGACCAGTTGCCACGAGCCGTACAAACCCTTGCGATGGGCCGGTGCGCTCTCCACCAGAAACGCCGTGGCGCTCGCATATTCACCGCCCGTGGCAAAGCCCTGAAGCATTCGCGCCACCACGATCAGCAGCGGCGCGCCCATGCCGATGGCGGCGTAGTTCGGCGCGAACGCGATCAGGGCGATGGACACGGTCATCAGGCGGATGATCATCTGCATCGCGGCTTTGCGACCTTTGCGGTCGGAATAGATGCCGAGCAGGATGCCGCCCACCGGGCGCATGAAAAAGCCGACGCCGAAAGTCGCCAGCGCCATCAGCAGCGAGGCGTAGTCGTCGTCGGACGGGAAAAACTGCCGGGCGATGATGCTCGCCAGAAAGCCGTAAACGATGAAGTCGTACCATTCCAGGGCGTTGCCGATGACGGCGGCGACCACTTGCCGGGTGCGCGAAACGCCTGCGTTCGAAGTCTGCATGGGGATTCTCCAGAAGCTGTGGGTTGACCACGCAGGCACGTGCGCACCTGCGTTCCAGCGGCAGCAAAAAGTGAAGAAATCAGGCCGGCTCGAGCCAGCTCTCGGTGAGCGCGCCCCAATACGCCGCGCCGGTCAGCAGAATGTCATCGTTAAAATCGTACGCCGGGTTATGCACCATCGGCCGCGCCACGCCGTTGCCGATGAACAGGTACGCGCCGGGGCAGCGCTGGAGCATCCAGGCGAAGTCTTCGCTGCCCATCAGTTTCGGAGTGTTGCCATCGACGGCATCGGCGCCCACCAGTTCGACGCCGACCTGACGAGCGAACTCGGTTTCGGCGGCGTGGTTGACCAGCACCGGGTAGGCCGGGCGGTGTTCGATGGTCGAGGTGCAGCCGAAGCTTTCGGCCTGGGACTCGATGATCGAGCGCACGCGGTCCAGTGTCTGAACGCGGACTTCGGCGTTCAGTGCACGCAGGCTCAGGCGCAGGATCGCCTGTTGCGGAATCACGTTCGCCGCCTCGCCGGCTTGCAACGCACCGACCGTCACCACCGCCGCCTGCTGCGCATCGATGTTGCGCGCGACCACGGTTTGCAAAGCCATCACCACACTGGCTGCGGCCACCAACGGATCCACCGCCAGATGCGGCATCGAACCGTGGCCGCCGACGCCTTCGATGGTCACGGTGAGCAAGTCCTGCGAAGCCATCATCGGCCCTTCGCGAAAGCCCAGATGCCCCGCCGGCAGGCCCGGCATGTTGTGCATGCCGAACAGCGCATCGCACGGGAAGCGTTCGAGCAGGCCATCGGCGAGCATCGCTTCGGCGCCGCCCTGGCCCTCTTCAGCCGGCTGAAAAATCAGCGTCAGGGTGCCGTCGAACTGGCGGGTCGCCGCCAGATAACGCGCCGCACCGAGCAACATCGCGGTGTGCCCGTCGTGGCCGCAGGCGTGCATGCAGCCTTGATGCCGGCTGCTGTAGGCGACGCCGGTGTTCTCGATGATCGGCAGCGCATCCATGTCGGCCCGCAGCCCGAGCTTGCGTGTGCTGCTGCCGTTGCGCAGCACGCCGACCACGCCGGTCTTGCCGACCCCGGTGTGAACTTCATATCCCCACTCTTCCAGCGACCTGGCGACCAGCGCCGAGGTGCGGCTTTCTTCGAAACCGAGTTCAGGGTGGGCGTGAATGTCCTGGCGGGTGGCGTGCAGGTCGCCGGCCACGTCGTTGAGCCAGGCCAGAATGTGCTGATGTCGGGGCATGACGGATCTCCTCGCGCGGGTGTTCCCGGTCTTTTTGTTCGGTGTTGTTTCACGACACGTGAACGGCAGGTCGTGCTCACCGCCAGATAACCGCGAGACACGCGAGAGGACAATCGAATGTGGTTCCACAGGGTGGAACCGGATCAGGGTTTCAGGCGACAGCCCTGGCGTTCGCCTTGCCATTGGGCGCTGTTGCTGCGTCCCAGGCCGCTGGCGGTGACGATCTTTTGTGTGCGGTCATCGGTCAGTTCACTGGGCAGCCACTGCTTCACGTAGCCCCGGCAATATTCGGCGTCGTTGTTCATCACGTAGCGGCACGAACAATATTCCTTGGCGGTGTAGGCGCTGATGATGTCCGGGAAGGCCCACAGGTTTTCGCGCTCGTGCCAGCCCCAGCCCAGCAGCACGATTAACAGAACCAGCAGAACACGTCTGAACAGTTTCATGGCCGCACCGCCCCGAGCACGCGCTTGAGCAATTCGTTGTGGCGATAGCTGCCGTCGCGGTCATCGGCGTAGCGCACGATCAGCAGTTTTTCGCTCGGAATCACGTACAGCGCCTGGCCCCAGTGGCCGAGGGCGGCGAAGGTGTCGGGCGGTGCGTCGGGCCATGGCGTCGGCGCGCCGTCTGCCGGGCGATTGAGCCACCACTGGCCGCCGGGCACGGCTTCATCCTGATGGGCCTTGTAGCCGGCGAAGGGTTGGCGGTTGAAGGCGACCCAATCCTTGGGCAACAACTGCCGGTCGTTCCAGCGTCCGTCCCGTTCCATCAGCAGGCCGATTCGCGCCAGATCCCGGGCGGTCATATAAGCGTAGGAAGAGGCGACGAAGGTGCCGGTGGCGTCGGTTTCCCACGTGGCATGGCGGATGCCCAAGGGATCGAAAAGCGCTGTCCACGGATAGTCGGGATAACGCTGTGGGCCGACGATGGTTTTCAGCGCCGCCGCCAACAGATTGCTGTCGCCGCTGGAATAACGGAACGCCTGGCCCGCTGGCGCGTAGCTGTCGTGATCGGCGGTGAAGGCGGCCATGTCGCGGTGGCCACGGGTGTAGAGCATCGCCACCACCGAGGATTTCAGCGGGGCGTATTCGTAGTCTTCCTGCCAGTCGATACCCGAGGCCCAGTGCAGCAGATCCTTGAGGGTGATGGCCGGGTGTTTTTCCAGCGTCGGGTAGAACTTCGCGACGGGATCATCGAGCTTGAACAGGCCTTCGCCGTACGCCACGCCGAGCACCGTGGCCATCAGGCTTTTGCTGATCGACCAGGTCAGGTGCGGGGTGTCGGCGGTGGTCGCGGCGGCGTAGCGTTCGTAGATGAGCTGACCGTCGCGGATCACCAGCAAGGCGTCGGTGCGGATGCCTTGGCGGGTGTTGTCATCGCGGGTCGGGAAGGCATAGGCCTCCAGTGCCTCGACGGCTGGGCCGGTGAGTTTCGCGCCGGTCGGCCATTGCTCGCCCGGCCATTGTTCGGCCTGAACCGTGAAGCTGATCAGCAGCAGAAACAGGGACAGGCCTTTGAACATGGTGAGGGCTCTGGGGATGAACCTGAGAAGACTAGCCGGCGTTCATGACAGATGTGTTTTGGTTTGCCGCCAACGCCTTGGCCAGACGCTTGGCCCGCGCGCCTGCCGCCAGTTGCATGACTGATTGATCGCGCTGCCACATCGCCGCCCATTCGGGATTGCCGTCGCGCAGTGCCTGATCAACCTCCGGTTTGAGCCCGTCGAACTGCGCAAACAATCCGCCGAGCAACACATGCCCCGCCGGATTGTTCGGCGGCTGCCGACTGACTTCCGCACATCCGGCCAACAGCGCCAGCAAGCGCAATTGCAGCGGCTGCGGCCAGCCGCTGTCCTGACCGACGCCGCACAACCACGCGGTCATTGCACTCAACACGTAAACGTCTTCAAGGGTGCGGAACGGTTTGACATAAGCATCCCAACCGTCCCCGGCGAGCAACTCGCACAACGCATCGTCGAGATGCAACCGGCCATGGCTGATATCCGGCATCAACGGCAGCGCCGGGAGTTTTTCCACCCGCACGCCGGGTTCGCCGGGGTACACCACCGCCAGGCTCAGGCGCGGTGATTCGCCGGGTTGTTCACTGCGCGCGGCGATCAGCAGCCAGTCCGCCGCATCGCCGGCGGTGACGAAATCCTTTTGCCCGGTGAGGCGCAGATCCGTGAGCCGGGTCTGCATGTCCGCCGGGCGCAGGCTGCGCTGCTCGGTCGCGCACATCGCACCGAGGCTCGGCGGCGCGCTCGGCCAGAGCATGCGCAGCGCCGCCTGATAACCCACCAGAAACGCCAGCCCCGGCGTCGCCATCCGCCGCCCTCCCGCCACCGCCAGTTCGAACGGCGTCACGCTGCCCAGTTGATGCAGCAACGTGGCGAAACCCTCCGCCAGGTCGGCAACGGCGGGCAGGCGTTCGCGGCATTCCAGCAGGGTCGACCAGGTCATCAGAGGCTCCTTGTGGGCTGTCATATAAGCATCACCAAACATTCATGGCGATGACACCGGGGCTACATAGCCTGACTTTGCACAACACGGCTGCATAAAGAAAGTCGATCGGCTGCAACCCATGACGGGTTCAAGGCCCGTACGGAGATTCACATGACTCAGATCGCCCGCATCAGCGACACCGGCAATGAACGCCGCCTGCAAGCCGAACGCCTGATCGGCGCCGAGGCTTTGCAGCAAGCCCAGGCCTTGCGCTTCAACGTGTTCAGCGGCGAGTTCAACGCCAAGCTGAATGGCGCGGAGCTAGGTCTGGACATGGATGACTATGATGTTCACTGCAGCCACATCGGCGTGCGTGACCTGAACACCGGCCGCCTGGTGGCGACCACCCGTTTGCTCGATCACACCGCCGCCAGCAGCCTGGGCAAGTTCTACAGCGAAGAAGAATTCAGCCTGCACGGCCTCGCCGGTCTGCAAGGCCCGATCCTGGAAATCGGCCGCACCTGCGTCGACCCGGCCTACCGCAACGGCGGCACCATCGCTGTGCTTTGGGGCGAACTGGCCGAAGTCCTCAATCAGGGCGGCTACAGCTACCTGATGGGTTGCGCGAGCATCCCGATGCAGGACGGCGGCGTGCAGGCCCACGCGATCATGCAGCGCCTGCGCGAGCGTTATCTGTGCACCGAACACCTGCGCGCCGAACCGAAGAATCCGCTGCCAAGCCTCGACATTCCGTCGAACGTGATCGCCGAAATGCCGCCGCTGCTCAAGGCCTACATGCGCCTGGGTGCGAAGATCTGCGGCGAGCCGTGCTGGGACGAAGACTTCCAGGTCGCCGACGTGTTCATCCTGCTCAAGCGCGACGAACTCTGCCCGCGCTACGCCAAGCACTTCAAGGCGGCCGTGTAATGAGCCGGCTGCGGGTGTACGCGCGGATCGCGCGAGTGCTGCTGGTGGTGACACTGGGGTTGAGCATGGCCAGTGTCTTCGGATTATTCGAACGTCTGGGGCTGGCCCATTCGATGGAGCGTCGGCAGCGCTGGTCGCGGTTTTTCATGGCGCGTTTGAGCAATGCCCTGCCCTTTCGCGTGACCGTGCATGGTGAGCTGCCGAAGCAGCCGATGCTGTGGGTCAGCAACCATGTTTCGTGGACCGACATTCCGCTGCTCGGGATGCTCACGCCGCTGTCGTTTCTGTCCAAGGCCGAAGTACGCACCTGGCCGGTGGCCGGTTGGCTCGCGGCGAAGGCCGGCAGCCTGTTCATCCGTCGCGGATCGGGCGACAGCCAGTTGATCCGCAAGCAGATGACCCGTCACCTGCAAACCGCTCATCCGCTGCTGATGTTCCCGGAAGGCACCACCACCGATGGCCGTTCGCTGCGCACCTTTCATGGTCGCCTGTTGTCGGCGGCGATTGATTCCGAGGTGATGCTGCAACCAGTGGCGATCCGTTACCTGCGCGACGGCAAGATCGATTCGCTGGCGCCGTTCATTGGTGACGATGATCTGCTGTCGCACCTGATGCGCCTGTTCAGCAACGACTGCGGCGATGTCGAAATCCATCTGCTCAAGCCGATTGCCTGCCACGGTCGGGAGCGCGCGGCATTGGCGTACGAGGCCCAGCAAGCGGTGCAGAAAGCCTTGTTCGGTGATGTGCTCAAACCGGTCGAAGCACAACATGCCCGCGATCTGATAGCGGCCTGATCGGCGACATCTATCTACAGCTGCCGGCCGGCAAAGTCCTGCAGCTGTGGGTAGAACAAACGAAAGTCCTCGCTCAACGGCTCATACAACCGCCGCAACTCCTCCATCGCCCCCGCCAGCTCTTCGGGTCGGGTCAGGCGCCGGGAGATTCCACGCAACACCTGCTCCAGCACTTCGAACTCCTGATACGAGCCCAACCAGTCATTGGCGACCATGTGCGGGGCGATCTTCGCCAGGCGCTCGGGCAATTGCCGCTCGCTGGACAGCACGCGGTAAACGTCGGTGGTGAATTGGCCCAACGGACGGTCGGCGTACTGCGTCCAGTCCCGCGCCAGGCAATGGTCGAAAAACACGTCGAGAACGATGCCCGCGTAACGGCGGCGAGTCGTCGAAAACCGCGCCAGTGAAGCGTCCACCAATGGATGGCGATCAGTGAACACGTCGATCTGTCGATGCAGGGCAATCGCCGCTTCGATCTCCGGCTCGAACTGCCCTTGCAGCCGCCCTTTGACGAAATCGCCATACAGACTGCCGAGCAGTTGACCGGGGCGCTGGCCACCGAGGTGTAAATGTGCGAGATAGTTCATGGGCGCAGCTTAGCACCGCGCCCGCAATTGTTTACACCTCACATATCGTTATAACCCGATATACCGATTTATGCGGTCATCAGATCAAATTCATATTGGTGTATCGCGAAGTACCGATATAAAGTTCGCCTCATCGCGATATAGCGCTACACACATCACGAGCACCCAGCCATGAACATTGACCTCGACGAAATAATAAAAGCCCTGGCACACCCAGTACGGCGAGACATCCTCAACTGGCTGAAAGACCCGAAAGCCCAGTTTCCGGAACAGATCCACAACCACGAGTACGGCATCTGCGCCGGGCAGATCGATCAACGCTGCGGCCTGTCGCAGTCGACCGTCTCCGCCCACCTGGCCACCCTGCAACGGGCCGGGCTGATCAGCAGCCAGAAGGCCGGCCAGTGGCACTTTTTCAAACGCAACGAGGACGTGATCCAGGCGTTCCTCAGCACCCTCAGCAAAGAGCTCTGACCCTTAACGTCAGCCAGCCAAAAGGATTAAACGATGCCCCTCTCGCTACTCATACTCGCCTTGAGCGCCTTCGCCATCGGCACCACCGAGTTCGTCATCATGGGCCTGCTGCCCAATGTGGCGGCTGACCTCGGCGTGTCGATTCCCGGTGCCGGCTGGCTGGTGACCGGCTACGCCCTGGGCGTGGCGATTGGTGCACCGTTCATGGCAATGGCCACTGCAAAACTGCCGCGCAAGGCTGCACTGGTAACGCTGATGGGCATCTTCATTATCGGCAACCTGCTCTGCGCCATCGCCACTGATTACAACGTGCTGATGTTCGCCCGAGTGGTTACCGCCCTCTGCCACGGTGCGTTCTTCGGCATCGGCTCGGTGGTGGCGGCCAACCTGGTGGCACCGAACAAGCGCGCCTCGGCCGTGGCCCTGATGTTCACCGGCCTGACCCTGGCCAACGTGCTGGGTGTACCGCTGGGCACCGCCCTCGGTCAGGAAGCCGGCTGGCGCTCAACCTTCTGGGCAGTGACCGTGATCGGGGTGATCGCGCTGATCGGCCTGATCCGCTTCCTGCCGGCCAAGCGTGACGAAGAAAAACTCGACATGCGTGCCGAACTGGCCGCCCTCAAGGGCGCCGGCATCTGGCTGTCGCTGAGCATGACCGCGCTGTTCGCCGCCTCGGTATTCACCCTGTTCACTTACGTCGCTCCATTGCTGGGCGATGTCACCGGCGTCTCGCCCCGTGGCGTGACCTGGACCCTGATGCTCATCGGCCTGGGCCTGACCGTCGGCAACATCATCGGCGGCAAACTGGCCGACAAGGGCCTCGCCGCGACGCTGATCGGCGTGTTCATCGCCATGGCCGTGACCTCCACCGTCCTGACCTGGACCAGCATCGCCCTGATCCCCACCGAAATCACCCTGTTCCTCTGGGCTACCGCGTGTTTCGCCGCCGTGCCGGCTCTGCAAGTGAACGTCGTGACCTACGGCCAGGCCGCACCGAACCTGGTGTCGACCCTGAACATCGGCGCCTTCAACGTCGGCAACGCCCTCGGTGCCTGGGTCGGCGGCAGCGTCATCGCCCACGGCTACGGCCTGACCAGCGTGCCTCTCGCCGCTGCTGCGCTGGCGGTCCTCGCGCTGCTGGTGACCCTGATCACATTCCGCCAGAACGGCAATCCCGAGCTGGCCACCGCTAACTGATTCACTCACTTACCTCACGAGGGTTGTATCTCATGGCAACAATTTTCGATCCGATCAAACTGGGCGACCTCGAGCTGTCCAACCGCATCATCATGGCGCCGCTGACCCGCTGCCGCGCCGACGAAGGCCGCGTACCGAACGCGCTGATGGCCGAGTATTACGTACAACGCGCCTCGGCCGGCCTGATCCTCAGCGAAGCCACTTCGGTGACCCCGATGGGCGTCGGCTACCCGGACACCCCGGGCATCTGGTCCAACGACCAGGTGCGCGGCTGGACCAACGTGACCAAGGCCGTTCACGCCGCCGGCGGCAAGATCGTCCTGCAACTGTGGCACGTCGGCCGGATCTCCCACCCGTCGTACCTGAACGGCGAAACACCGGTTGCACCGAGCGCCATCCAGCCTAAAGGCCATGTAAGTCTGGTTCGCCCTCTGGCCGATTACCCAACCCCGCGTGCGCTGGAAACCGCTGAAATCGCCGACATCGTCGACGCCTACCGCGTCGGCGCGGAAAACGCCAAGGCGGCGGGTTTCGACGGCGTGGAAATCCACGGCGCCAACGGCTACCTGCTCGACCAGTTCCTGCAAAGCAGCACCAACCAGCGCACCGACAACTACGGCGGCTCCCTGGAAAACCGTGCCCGCCTGCTACTGGAAGTGACCGACGCGGCGATCGAAGTCTGGGGCGCCGGTCGTGTCGGCGTACACCTGGCACCGCGTGCCGACTCCCATGACATGGGCGACGACAACCTGGCCGAGACCTTCACCTACGTCGCTCGCGAACTGGGCAAGCGTGGCATCGCCTTCATCTGCTCCCGCGAGAAAGAAGGTGCCGACAGCCTCGGCCCACAACTGAAGGAAGCCTTCGGCGGCGCCTACATTGCCAATGAGCGCTTCACCAAGGACAGCGCCAACGCATGGCTGGCCGAGGGCAAGGCTGACGCCGTGGCATTCGGCATCCCGTTCATTGCCAACCCGGATCTGCCGGCCCGTCTGAAGGCCGATGCTCCGCTGAACGAACCGCGGCCAGAGCTGTTCTACGGCAAGGGCCCGGTCGGCTACATCGACTACCCAACGTTGTAATCACTACGCCTTGCAATTTAAAAGCCCCGGACTCGCAAGAGCCGGGGCTTTTTGTTTATCAGGAGGGCGACTACTTGCGAAATAAACCATTACATAGATCGCATGCACTTCGACTTTGGTACTGTTATTTTCGCATCCTCCAACTAAACAAAAAGAGAAACCGTCATGAATGACACAACAAACGACACCATTTCAAAAGACGAAAACAACCATGAAGAAACTCAAATCAAAACATTTGAAAACACTATTTTAACTTCCATTTTATCAAGCTCAACCTATTTAATTAATCCAGTCGCCGCCAGTATTTTAAGCACTGTACTTTCCAACATCACCGACGACGAACACAACAAGACTACTACTCACTTAGAACTTGAAGACGAATTTCAAACCGTTATCAAAAAAGCTCAACAACAGGAAGAAAAAACCTGGAATACGATTAAACACGAAGGCAATAACAGTATTCTAATCAATATTTACAATGGAACTTCGGAAACATTTTCACTCACTCAATGCAGCTGGGATACCAGTGGACTCCAAGGAGAGGATCTGGTCATCCACCCTTGGCAATACATGCAGTTCATACTACGCAGTACGCCTCCAGCGCTTTCTGGTGGGGCGAAACGGCGAAGATCAACTCCCGTCGGACATGCGTTTACTTGCTCCGGTGAAAAGCAAGCCTTTCATTTCACAACCTCAGTAAAGTTAACGGCTCCCTATGAACCGTTCGCCTTTGACACGAAAATAATCCCCAACCGCGAACATAACGTTCGTTCTATTGGTAAAGAACCACTCACCGTCAAATCTCATATAACCCGGCACCAGTCCGCTCGTCCTTACAGCTATGCCATAGTGATCAACTTAGGTTAAGCACGACCGCCCGTATAACCAATTATTGGGCTGTTGTGAACCGAGATTACTTAGTTCGCAACCATTCAAGTAAAAAGATCCCTTTGATCGTAAAGCGGTATGCACTCAAGGATGCTCCACGGTCGGCCACATCGACTACCGACAGTATTCGTCAATTACAGAAATACGAAAAAAGCCCTGGACTCAAAAGAGTCGGGGCTTTTTTGTTTATCGTAGGCCTGACGCAGCTCCAATAGGGGATCACGTCAGGATTGATTGTCTGGCACTTACCCTCTCTCACATTCCAGACACAAAATTCCTACAAAATACTGAGCTAGCAATCTGTCAATCAAGTGAACGTGCGTATATAAAAGCAGCCCATTACCGCACCGTGCGTGAAGCACCGTTCATTTTCAACATCACGGTTGACACCCACGGACCAATAACGAATTTTGTTTCATTTGCGCAGGCTGGGGCTCCAGCGCAGCATGTCCAGCCCGGTATCGACCCAACGCTCCGCCTCGGCGTACAGATCGAAGCTGTCCGGCGCCAGGAGCCATCCATAAAGGAGGCCGTCGATATAGGCGTGAATGCTGATGGCTGCCCGGGCGGTGTCGAGGTCCGCCGGCAACTGCCCACGATTGACCGCATTACTCAATGTCAGCGCGATCCGCACATTGCAATCGAGGCTGGCGGTCCGGCGCTGCTGACGCAGATCGCACATTTCATCGGTGAACTCGCACTTATGAAACAGAATTTCGTTGATACGCCGGGTCTTCGGATCCAGTGCAACTTTATGAAACAAATGAATCAGCAATTGGCGCATGCAGCCCAGTGGATCAGGTTCGTCCTCGCTTTCGCTGGCCTTGGCCAGTTCGTCCAGCGGCTCATGCAGAGTATCGAGCATGGCTTGCAACAGATCTGCCTTGTTGCTGAAGTGCCAGTAGATGGCACCTCGCGTCACCCCCGCCAGGGTCGCGATATCCGACAACGTCGTGCGCGCCACGCCCCGCTCATAGAAGGCTTTCTCGGCCGCTTCGAGAATCTGGCTGCGCGTTTCCTGAGCTTCCTCTTTGGTACGACGGACCATGGCAGTAAAACCTCAAACAGGATGTTTCAGGGATGGCTGAATATCCGCTGAATAAAAAAGGGTCGATCTCTCGCGGATCGGCTCCCCGGCCTACAATTTCAGACCTTGCGACGACTTTTGTAACAGGGTGGATACGACGCCAAGGTGTTTACAAACAACCATGAACGTAAGTATATTCATTAGCAAGCTACTTATCCACCCGGTAACCCTTTTTTACCCTTCCACACTTCTTGTGCGCTTTTCGCGCGCCTGACCCGAGGATCTTCATGCAATTCAAGCCAGCTGTTACCGCTCTGGTCACTGCCGTCGCCCTGGCATCGCTGCTCAGCGGATGTAAAAAGGAAGAGGCGGCTCCCGCCGCACCACCTCCTCAGGTCGGCGTCGTCACCCTGCAACCACAAGCCTTTACCCTGACTTCCGAACTGCCGGGCCGCACCAGCGCGTTCCGAATTGCCGAAGTTCGTCCACAGGTAAACGGCATCATTCTCAAGCGTCTGTTCAAGGAAGGCGGCGATGTCAAAGCCGGCCAGCAGCTGTATCAGATCGATCCGTCGGTCTATGAAGCGACCCTGAAAAGCGCCGAAGCCAACCTGCGTTCGACCAAGTCGATCTCCGACCGCTACAAGCAACTGGTCGACGAACAGGCTGTCAGCCGTCAGGAATACGACACCGCCGTGGCCAACCGCCTGCAATCGGAAGCGTCGCTGCAGAGCGCGCAGATCAACGTGCGTTACACCAAGGTCTACGCACCGATCTCCGGTCGTATCGGCCGCTCTTCGGTGACCGAAGGCGCGCTGGTCAGCAGCGGCCAGACCGATGCGATGGCCGTGATCCAGCAACTGGATCCGATCTACGTCGACGTCACCCAGTCCTCGGTGGAACTACTGGAACTGCGCCGCGAACTGGAAAGCGGTCGTCTGCAGAAGGCCGGCGACAACGCCGCTGCGGTCAAGCTGACCCTCGAAGACGGCAGCCAGTACAAACTCGACGGTAAGCTTGAATTCTCCGAAGTGTCGGTCGACCAGACCACCGGTTCCGTGACCCTGCGCGCCGTGTTCCCGAACCCCGACCACACTTTGCTGCCGGGCATGTTCGTCCACGCGCAGTTGCAGGCCGGTGTGAACAGCGCCGCGATCCTCGCACCGCAGCAAGGCGTGACCCGCGACCTCAAGGGCACCCCGACTGCGCTGGTCGTCGGTCCGGACAACAAGGTCGAGCTGCGTCAGCTCAAGGCCAGCCGCACCGTCGGCAGCCAGTGGCTGATCGAAGACGGCCTGAAGGCCGGAGATCGTCTGATCACCGAAGGGCTGCAATTCGTCAAACCGGGTGTTGAGGTCAAACCGACCGAAGCGACCAACGTCGGCAAGAAGAACCCGGCCCCCGCTCAGGCAGCTGACAAAGCCGCCGGCGGCAAAGGGGAGTAATCCATGTCAAAATTTTTCATCGACCGTCCGATTTTCGCCTGGGTAATTGCCCTGGTGATCATGCTGGTCGGGGCACTTTCGATCCTGAAACTGCCAATCAACCAGTACCCGAGCATTGCGCCACCGGCCATTGCAATCTCCGTGACCTACCCGGGTGCTTCGGCACAGACGGTTCAGGACACCGTGGTGCAAGTGATCGAGCAGCAGCTCAACGGTATCGACAACCTGCGTTATGTGTCCTCGGAAAGTAACTCCGACGGCAGCATGACCATCACCGCGACCTTCGAGCAAGGCACCAACTCCGACACCGCGCAGGTCCAGGTCCAGAACAAGCTGAACCTGGCCACCCCGCTGCTGCCGCAAGAAGTGCAGCAACAGGGTATCCGCGTGACCAAGGCAGTGAAGAACTTCCTGCTGGTGATCGGCGTGGTGTCGCGTGACGGCAGCATGACCAAGGACGACCTGTCCAACTACATCGTGTCGAACATGCAGGACCCGATCTCGCGGACCGCCGGTGTCGGTGACTTCCAGGTCTTCGGTGCCCAGTACGCAATGCGCATCTGGCTCGACCCGGCCAAGTTGAACAACTTCAACCTGACCCCGGTCGACGTGAAAACCGCGATTGCGGCGCAGAACGTCCAGGTGTCGTCCGGTCAGCTCGGTGGCTTGCCTGCCGTGCAGGGCCAGCAGCTGAACGCCACGATCATCGGCAAGACCCGTCTGCAGACCGCCGAGCAGTTCAAAGAGATTCTGCTCAAGGTCAACAAGGATGGCTCTCAGGTCCGTCTGAAAGACGTCGCCGACGTCGGCCTGGGTGGCGAGAACTATGCGATCAGCGCCCAGTTCAACGGCAGCCCGGCGTCCGGTCTGGCGGTAAAACTGGCCAACGGCGCCAACGCCCTCGACACCGCCAAGGCACTGCGCAAGACGATTGACGACCTCAAGCCGTTCTTCCCGCAAGGCATGGAAGTGGTGTTCCCGTACGACACCACCCCGGTGGTGACCGAGTCGATCAAAGGCGTGGTTCACACCCTGGTCGAAGCGATTGCGCTGGTGTTCCTGGTGATGTTCCTGTTCCTGCAGAACTTCCGCGCCACCGTCATCACCACGATGACCGTGCCGGTGGTATTGCTCGGTACGTTCGGCATCCTCGCAGCGGCCGGTTTCAGCATCAACACCCTGACCATGTTCGGCATGGTGCTGGCCATCGGCTTGCTGGTGGACGACGCCATTGTCGTGGTGGAAAACGTCGAGCGGGTGATGAGCGAAGAAGGCTTGTCACCGAAGGAAGCGACCAAAAAATCCATGGGCCAGATCCAGGGCGCCCTGGTCGGTATCGCCCTGGTGCTGTCGGCGGTGTTGCTGCCGATGGCATTCTTCAGCGGCTCCACCGGTGTGATCTACAAGCAGTTCTCGATCACCATCGTGTCGGCCATGGCGCTGTCGGTACTGGTCGCGCTGATCTTCACCCCGGCGCTGTGCGCCACCATGCTCAAGGCGATTCCGCACGGTGAGCACGGCACGCCGAAAAAAGGTTTCTTCGGCTGGTTCAACCGCAACTTCGACCGTGGCGTCAACAGCTACGAGCGCGGTGTTGGCAACATGTTGTCGCGCAAGGCGCCGTATCTGCTGGCGTACCTGCTGATCGTGGTCGGCATGATCTGGCTGTTCACCCGCATCCCGACCGCGTTCCTGCCGGAAGAAGACCAAGGCGTTCTGTTCGCCCAGGTGCAGACACCAGCCGGTTCCAGTGCCCAGCGTACTCAGGTGGTGGTGGATGAAATGCGTGAATTCCTGC
Source organism: Pseudomonas sp. NFIX49 (assembly GCF_900115915.1). Taxonomy (NCBI): domain Bacteria; kingdom Pseudomonadati; phylum Pseudomonadota; class Gammaproteobacteria; order Pseudomonadales; family Pseudomonadaceae; genus Pseudomonas; species Pseudomonas sp. NFIX49. The sequence goes on from NZ_FOYE01000002.1 coordinate 194,864, forward strand.
TGCGTCCGACCAAGGACGGCGGTGAAGGCGACGCAGTAGCCTCGGTGTTCACCGTGACCGGCTTCAACTTCGCCGGCCGTGGCCAGAGCTCGGGTATGGCGTTCATCATGCTCAAGCCGTGGGACGAACGTAACGCCGACAACAGCGTGTTCAAACTCGCCGCCCGCGCCCAGCAGCACTTCTTCAGCTTCCGCGATGCGATGGTGTTCGCCTTCGCCCCGCCGGCAGTACTGGAGCTGGGTAACGCCACCGGTTTCGACGTGTTCCTGCAGGACCGCGCCGGTATCGGTCACGAGAAGTTGATGGCTGCACGCAACCAGTTCCTCGGCATGGCCGCGCAGAGCAAGGTGCTCACGCAGGTCCGTCCGAACGGTCTGAACGATGAACCGCAGTTCCAGCTGGAAATCGATGACGAGAAGGCCAGTGCCCTGGGCATCACCATCTCCGACATCAACAACACCCTGTCGATTGCGCTGGGCAGTAGCTACGTCAACGACTTCATCGACCGCGGTCGGGTGAAGAAGGTGTACGTGCAGGGCCGGCCAGACTCGCGAATGAGCCCGGAAGACCTGAAGAAGTGGTACGTACGCAACGCCGCCGGCACCATGGTTCCGTTCTCCGCGTTCGCCAAGGGCGAGTGGATCTACGGTTCGCCGAAGCTGGCGCGTTACAACGGCGTTGAAGCGGTCGAGATCCTCGGTGCCCCGGCGCCGGGTTACTCCACCGGTGAAGCGATGGCCGAAGTCGAGGCGATTGCCAAGAAACTGCCGGCCGGTGTGGGTATCTCGTGGACCGGTCTGTCGTACGAAGAACGACTGTCCGGTTCGCAGGCTCCGGCGCTGTACGCCCTGTCGCTGCTGATGGTGTTCCTGTGTCTGGCGGCGCTGTATGAAAGCTGGTCGATTCCGATCGCGGTCATGCTCGTGGTTCCGCTGGGGATCATCGGTGCGCTGATGGCCACCAGCCTGCGCGGTCTGTCGAACGACGTGTACTTCCAGGTGGGTCTGTTGACGACCATCGGTCTGGCGGCTAAAAACGCCATTCTGATCGTCGAGTTCGCCAAGGAATTGCACGAGCAGGGACGCAGTCTGCGCGATGCGGCGATTGAAGCCTGCCGCATGCGTCTGCGACCGATCATCATGACGTCGCTGGCCTTCGTCCTCGGTGTTGTACCGTTGGCTATCTCCACCGGCGCAGGCTCGGGCAGTCAACACGCGATCGGTACCGGCGTGATTGGCGGTATGCTCACCGCGACGATCCTGGCGATATTCTGGGTTCCACTGTTCTTCGTCACTGTGTCGTCCATGGGTCAGCGCAAAAACGCCGGCAAGGATGACGCCATAGAAACTCCTAAAGAGGCTGGCCAATGAGCAAGTCGCTACTCTCCATCGCAGTCGCCGCCTTCGTGCTGAGCGGTTGCTCGCTGATACCGGATTATCAGCAGCCGCAAGCACCGGTGGCGGGCCAATACCCGCAGGGCCCGGCGTACTCGCCGGCCCAGGCACCGGCGCAGGCCGCTGCCGAACAGGGTTGGAAGCAGTTTTTCCATGACCCGGCCCTGCAGCAGCTGATCCAGGTCGCCCTGGAAAACAACCGCGACCTGCGTGTCGCGGCGCTGAACATCGACGCCTACGCGGCTCAATACCGCATCCAGCGCGCCGACCTGTTCCCGGCCGTGTCGGCCAACGCCAGCGGCAGTCGTCAGCGGGTTCCGGCCCGTGCGTCGCAGACTGGTGAAGCGGCCATCAGCAGTTCCTACTCCGCTACCGTCGGCATCAGCGCCTACGAACTCGACCTGTTCGGTCGGGTTCGCAGCTTGAGCGAACAAGCGCTGCAACAATACTTCGCCACCGAAGAAGCGCGCCGCAGCACCCAGATCAGCCTGGTGGCCAGCGTGGCCAACGCCTACCTGACCTGGCAGGCCGACAAGGAACTGCTGAAGCTGACGCAGGACACCCTCGGTGCCTTCGAGGAAAGCTACAAGCTGACCAGTCGCAGCAACGAAGTCGGTGTGGCCTCGGCGCTGGACCTGGCGCAGTCACGCACCTCGGTGGAAAACGCCCGGGCACAACTGGCGCGTTACACCCGCCAGGTCGCCCAGGACGAAAACAGCCTGACCCTGCTGCTCGGCACCGGCATACCGGCCAACCTGCAAGCGGCCAAGCCGCTGTCGGATGACCTGCTGGCCGACGTACCGGCCGGTCTGCCGTCGGATCTGCTGCAACGTCGTCCGGACATCCTGCAGGCCGAGTACAACCTGAAGGCCGCCAACGCCAACATCGGCGCGGCCCGTGCAGCGTTCTTCCCGAGCATCAGCCTGACCGCCAACGCGGGCAGCCTGAGCCCGGACCTGTCCGGCCTGTTCAAGGGTGGTTCGGGCACGTGGCTGTTCCAGCCGCAGATCAACCTGCCGATCTTCAACGCCGGCAGCCTGCGCGCCAGCCTCGACTACGCCAAGATCCAGAAGGACATTGGCGTGGCGAACTACGAGAAGTCCATTCAAACGGCCTTCCAGGAAGTCGCCGACGGCCTGGCCGCGCGCCAGACCTACACCGAGCAGTTGCAGGCCCAGCGGGACTTCGTTCAGGCGAACCAGGATTACTACCGCCTCGCCGAGCGTCGCTATCGTATTGGCGTCGACAGCAACCTGACCTTCCTCGATGCCCAGCGTCAGCTGTTCAGCGCGCAACAATCGCTGATCACCGACCGCCTCGCGCAGCTGACCAGTGCGGTCAACCTGTACAAGGCCTTGGGCGGTGGCTGGAATGCGCAGACCGCGCAGAACGAGCCGCTCAAAGAAGAAGCGCCGAAGATGAAGTTGTTCTGATCATCTGCTGAATACAAAAAGCCCACCGTTTGGTGGGCTTTTTGTTGCCCGCAAATCTTGCGTTCGATAATCGCCCAAATTTCACTTTCGCCGATTGAATCGCCTCGCCCGCGCCCCGCACCATTCGAGCCACAAAACCAATAACAACAGGTTCGACACCATGCTCCCGCGCCCTGCTCCTCCCGGCTGATCGCCGCCGCTTCGCCTCTGAATCCATCGAATGTCTGCGCCTTGAAAAACGGCCGCAGCGCCCCCGTTTGCCCCAAAAAAACAAGAGAGACCCGAGCCCATGACAACCTCCCCTGCGCCCTACGCACTTCCCGGTCTGATCGCCCTCGCCCTGGCCGGCATCGCGCTGCCCGCTGCGGCTGAAGAAGCCGGTTTTATCGACGGGGCCAAGGTCAACCTGAACCTGCGCAACTTCTACATCAACCGCAACTTCACCAACCCGACCAAGGCTCAGGGCAAGGCTGAAGAGTGGACGCAGAACTTCATCCTCGACGCCAAATCCGGTTTCACCCAGGGCACCGTCGGGTTCGGTCTGGATGTGCTGGGGTTGTACTCGGTGAAGCTCGATGGCGGCAAAGGCACCGGCGGCACGCAACTGTTGCCGCTGGATCATGACGGACGCCCGGCGGACAACTTCGGCCGCACCAACGTCGCGTTCAAAGCCAAGCTGTCGCAAACCGAAGTGAAGGTCGGCGAGTGGATGCCGGTGCTGCCGATCCTGCGTTCGGACGACGGCCGCTCGCTGCCGCAGACCTTTCGCGGCGGCCAGATCACCTCGAAGGAAATCGACGGCCTGACCCTCTACGGCGGCCAGTTCCGCGCCAACAGCCCGCGCGACGACAGCAGCATGAGCGACATGTCGATGACCGGCAAAGCCGCGTTCACTTCCGATCGCTTCAACTTTCAGGGCGGCGAATACGTGTTCAACGACAAGCGCACCCAGATCGGCCTGTGGAACGCTGAACTCAAAGACATCTACAGCCAGCAATACGTCAACTTGATCCACAGCCAGCCGCTCGGCGACTGGACCCTGGGGGCCAACCTCGGTTTCTTCTATGGCAAGGACGACGGCAGTGCCCGCGCCGGCGAACTCGACAACAAGACCTGGTCAGGCCTGTTCTCCGCAAAATACGGTGGCCACACCTTCTACGTCGGCCTGCAGAAACTCACCGGCGACAGCGCCTGGATGCGCGTCAACGGCACCAGCGGCGGCACCCTGGCCAACGACAGCTACAACGCCAGCTACGACAACGCTCAGGAACGCTCCTGGCAGGTCCGCCACGACTACAACTTCGTTGCCCTGGGCATCCCTGGCCTGACCCTGATGAACCGTTACATCAGCGGCGACAACGTGCACACAGGAACCATTACCGACGGCAAGGAATGGGGCCGCGAATCGGAACTGGGCTACACCGTGCAGAGCGGCGCGCTGAAGAACCTGAACGTCAGATGGCGCAACTCGACCATGCGCCGCGACTTCAGCAACAACGAGTTCGACGAGAACCGCCTGATTATCAGTTATCCGATCAGTTTGCTGTGACTGTGAAAACGGCGCTCCCGACGAGCGCCGTCTTTGACCGCTGGTCATTTGAGTCTGGCAAGCCACCAAGACCCGGTTACATTTAAGCGGTACTTTTTATTCTCCAGCCTGCAGTAGGAGTCATTTACCTTCCGTTATCTCCGGATGCCGTACGCGAAGCACACCTTGACCATGGAGGTCAGGTATGAAAAAGCGAATAGTGATCGTCGGTGGCGGTGTAGGCGGAACCATGCTGGCCAATCAACTGGTCGGCAAGCTGTATCCCGAAATCCTGCGCGACGAAGTCTCGATCATCCTCCTGTCGGAATCCCCCGATCATTACTACAAACCTGCGTTCATGTACGTGGCGTTCAACCTGTTCTTCAAAGAAGAACTCAAACGCCCGGAACGCTCGTTGTTGCGACCTGAAATCGACTTTCAGGTTGAAAAGGTCATACGGTTCGACTTCAACAACCAACGCCTCAAAACCCATAGCGGCAAGTTTTTTGCCTACGACTTTCTGGTCATCGCCACCGGTTGTGTGCCCGCTCCGGAACGCATCGAAGGGTTGAAAGAGGCCGGCGACCATTTCTATCAATACGAACCGGCGCGCCAACTGGCGCAACGTCTGAGCACGATTGAAAAAGGTCGGATTTTCATTACCGTGTCTTTTCCGCAGACTCCCAATGTGCCGCACCAATGCGGTATTGCTCCGGTAGAAACGACACTCATGCTGCATGATTTTCTGTGCCGTCGTGGTGTTCGCAAGAACGTGGAGATCATCTACACCTACCCGACTACCGCCCAGCTGTTGCGCAACTGTCTGTTCCTGCAACGCCCGACCGGAGAGATCCTGCCGGGCATTTTCGACAAAGCGGGCATCCAGTATCGGCGCGGTTTCACTCTGAGCAAAGTCGATCCCGACGCAAAAATCGCCTACTCCCATGAAGGCGCGGACGAACCGTTCGACATCCTGATGGCAACCCCGCCGATCCGCGCCGTGGATGCGGTGCTGGAGTCCGGAATTTCCCAGGCACCCAACAACGAAGGCTGGTTGCCGACCAACCACGAAACCCTGCAAGTCTATGGACTGAAAGGGGTCTACGTGATCGGCGACACCGTTGACCTGCCGGTGAGCAAGGCCGGTGGAGCCTGCCATAACCAGGCACCGGTGATCGCCAACAACATCGCCGCCGAAATCCGTCTGGGGCACCCCATCAGTGCCTATGACGGTCGCGTTCAGGCCGTTGCGCAAATGGGCCTGAATGCCGGAATGCCGCTTTGGTACGACTACAGCCGTGACGTACTGCCGACGCCACCGACCAAACTCGGGGGTCTGCTGCGCAACAGCTTCAATCGCGGTCTGTACTGGGCGGTGGCCCGTGGAATGCTTTGACCCTGCACAGGGAGGAGTGATTGCTGATGAAAGAGTCTGAAGCCCTGTCGGCCACACCCGGCTACACCGCCCTGATGGCCAGACTGGAACCGTTGATCGACGGTGGACGGCTGGAAAACATTGTCGACCTGCTGTCCCTGCTGTCGGATCTGGTCGACCTGTTGGACGAAGCCATGGTGGAGAAGCTGTCCTTGCTGGTCGAACAGGCGGCAGCCGGCAGTTGGGAGATGGCCAATGCTCTGCGTCTGGCGAAGGCTGAAGTCGCGGCGCACCACCAGGCACCAAGCGCCGTTGCACTGCTCAAACTGTTGAACGACAGCGATACACGCAAAGGAGTAGCCGTTGTCCTGAAAGCGCTCAACGTCATCGGAAGACAACTTTAACTCGCCAGAGAGGATCACCTCATGAGCGTAAAACTCGAAACGCCGGGCAAGCCCTGCTCTGACTGGGATGCCCGGGCGTACCAGCAGTTTTCCCGTCTCAGGCAACAACCGGTCGATGAATTGCTCGGCCGCGTAGACCTGGACAATCCTCAGCGCATTTATGACCTCGGTTGCGGCACCGGGATTGCCACCAAGGTTCTGGCCGATCGCTGGCCGCAGGCAGATATCAAAGGCATCGACAGTTCGAAAGACATGCTTGAGGTCGCCCGTTGCCTGCCGATCAAGGCGCGCTGGCAACACGCCGAACTGCAGCACTGGAAACCCCGCAAGCCGGCCGACCTGTTGTTCGCCGCCGCCGTGCTGCATTTCATCGATGACCATCAAACGCTGTTGCCGGGACTGCTTCGCCACCTCAACCCCGGCGGTTGTCTGGCCGCGCACATGCCGGACTGGCGTGATGCGCTGTGGTATCAGCTGATGCTCGACACTCTCAACGACGCCGGTCCCTGCGGTCGCCCCATCGGCACTGCACAATTGCGCCAGCGCATGGCCGCGCGGCCGTTGTTGTCGCTGGAGGATTACTACCGGTTGCTGGCCCCGCTGACCCAGTCACTGGATATTTGGGAAACCGAGCAGTTGCAGGTGGTCGACGGTAAATCGCCGGTTTATGACTGGGTGAAGGTGTCGGCGCTGCGGCCGGTGATGCAGGGGCTGACGTCAGAGGAACAGGCGCGCTTCATTTATCACTACCTGATGCGGGTGCATACGCACTATCCGCAGGAGGAAAATGGCCATACGTTGTTTGCGTTCAAGCGGATTTTCATTGTCGCCAAGGTGTGATTTTCAAAGGATCGCAGCCAGTTGAAGACTGCGATCCCTTGAGTTCAACGATCACTCGCGGGATTCGGTACCCAGCTCATCCCACACCGACTCGGCCAGATGAAAGGTCGCATTCGCCGCCGGAATCCCGCAGTAGATCGCGCTCTGCATGATCACTTCCTTGATCTCGCCGCGACTTACGCCATTGTTTGCCGCCGCCCGCAGATGCAACTTCAGTTCACCTTCGCGGTTCATGCCGATCAGCATGGCGATGGTGATCAGGCTGCGGGTGTGGCGTGGCAGGCCCGGGCGGGTCCAGATGTCGCCCCAGGCGTGACGGGTGATCATCTCCTGGAACTCCGAGTTGAACTCGGTCAGCGTGGTCAGGCTGCGATCGACATGAGCGTCGCCAAGCACCGCGCGGCGCACTTGCATGCCGTCGTCGTAACGTTGTTTCTCGTCCACGAAAATCCTCCTTCAGTCAGCCAGCAGGAATGTCAGCACACGGTCGCTGAACGCGTCGCCGGCCTGAACGTTGGAAAGGTGCGCCGCATAAAACTCGGCGTACTCGGCATCGCGCACATGCTCCTGGATGAAGTGCCCGCCGGACGGTGGCGTCACCGCATCTTCGGTACCGGCGATTACCAGCAGCGGCACCGTGATCGACGCCAACTGCTCGCGGAAATCCGCATCGCGCACCGCTGCGCAGTTGGCGGCGTAACCTTCAGGATGGGTCGCGGCCAGCATGTCGGTGATCTGCTTCGCGGCTGCCGGGTTGGCTGCCGAAAAGTCCGGAGTAAACCAGCGGGCAATCGATGCATCACGCAACGCGACCATCGCCGCCGGGCCGTCACGCAGCACGGTTTCGATGCGCGGGTTCCACACCGACGGATCGCCGATTTTTGCCGCGGTGTTGCAAACGATCAGTTTGTTCAGCCGCTGGCCGGCGTTGATCCCCAGCCACTGGCCGATCAGGCCGCCCATCGACAGACCGCAGAAATGCGCGCGTTCAATGTGCAGCGCATCCAGCAACGCCAGCACGTCGCGGCCCAGTTGCTCGATGCTGTAAGGGCCCGGCGTCACCAGCGACTGGCCGTGCCCGCGAGTATCGAAACGCAGCACGCGAAAATGTTCGGTGAAGGCCGGCATCTGCACGTCCCACATGTGCAGGTCGGTGCCCAGCGAGTTCGAGAGCACCAGCACCGGCGCATCGACCGGGCCTTCCAATGTGTAATGCAGTTCGCCATTGGCGAGTTGAACGAAAGCCACAGCCCTCTCCTTTCAGTCAGACAATGCGTTGTGTTCGGCCACTGCCCGCTCGACCCAGACTTGCGCCTGACCGAGGTAATGGGCGGGATCGAGCAGATGATCCAGTTCGGTTGCGCTCAGTTCGGCGGTCACCTGCGGTTCGTCACCGAGGACCGCTCGCAGATGGCGCTGTTCGGCCACCGCTCGTTTGCAGCATTGTTCGATCAGATGATGCGCAGTGTCGCGGCCGACCCGTTGCGCGAGCACGATGCTCACCGCTTCGGCCAGCACCAGGCCTTGAGTCAGTTCCAGGTTGCGGGCCATGCGCGCGGCATCGACCTCCAGACCGTCGGCCAGCAGCCGCGCCTGTTGCAGCGCGCCCGACACCAGGCAGCAGATTTCCGGCAGGGTTTCCCATTCGGCGTGCCACAAACCGAGGCTGCGTTCGTGTTCCTGGGGCATGGCGCTGAACAGCGTCGAGACCAGCCCCGGCACGCGGGTCGCCGCACCGATCAACACCGCCGCGCCCACCGGATTACGTTTGTGCGGCATGGTCGAGGAACCGCCCTTGCCCGGCGCCGACGGCTCAAACACTTCCGCCGCTTCGGTCTGCATCAACAGGCTGATGTCGCGGCCGAATTTGCCGAGGCTGCCGGCGATCAGACCGAGCACCGCGCCGAACTCGACGATGCGATCGCGCTGGGTGTGCCAGGGTTGTTCCGGCAGGGTCAGATTCAGTTCTTCGGCCAGCGCCCGGGCGATCGGCAACGCCTGTTCGCCGAGCGCCGCGAGGGTGCCGGACGCGCCGCCGAATTGCAGCACCAGCAGTCGCGGTTTGAGCTCGCGCAGACGCTGACGGCTGCGCGTGATCGCACCGAGCCAACCGGCGATCTTCATGCCGAGCGTCACCGGCGTCGCATGTTGCAGCCAGGTACGTCCGGCCAGCGGCGTCGCGGCGTGGCGCGGCGCCTGAGTGGCGAGGGAGTCAGCCAGTTGCGCCAGCTCCCTTTCAATCAATTCCAGCGCCTGACGCAATTGCAGCACCAACCCGGAATCCATCACGTCCTGGCTGGTGGCGCCCAGATGCACGTAGCGCTCGGCTTCGGCATCGGTCGCGGCGATCTGTTTGCCCAAGGCCTTGACCAGCGGAATCGCCGAATTGCCGGCCGTGGCAATCGCCTCGCCCAGTGCTGCGAAATCAAACAGCCCGGCGCGGCAGGCGTTTTCGATCGACGCGACAGCACCCGCCGGAATCAACCCGACGCGTGCTTCGGCCCGGGCCAGTGCCGCTTCGAAGTCGAGCATCGCCTGCACCCGGCCCTGATCGCAGAACACGTCGCGCATATCGCGGGCAGTAAAGTAGGCATCGAACAACTGATTGCCCGGTCGCTGAGTCATAAACAGTCCTTGCCGGCGCGGGCCGTTATGGCCCGCGCGCATCGGTTTAAAGATCGTGGTGCAAATACTTCGCTTCTTTGGGCAGGCGCAGGCTGAACAGGAACGCCACGGCCATCATGATCGTGACATACCAGTAGAACGCGTTTTCCATTCCGCCAGCCTTGAGGCTCAGGGCCACGTATTCTGCCGAACCGCCGAAAATCGCGTTGGCCACCGCATAGGCCAGGCCGACGCCGAGGGCGCGGACTTCCGGCGGGAACATCTCGGCTTTCACCAGACCGCTGATCGAGGTGTAGAAACTGACGATCGCCAGCGCCACGGTAATCAGCACAAAGGCCAGGAACGGGCTGCCGACACTTTTCAGGCTGAGCAGGATCGGCACTGTGAACAACGTGCCGAGGCCGCCGAACCAGAGCATTGAGTTACGCCGGCCGATCTTGTCGGCGAGCATGCCGAACAGCGGCTGCATGCACATGTACAGGAACAGCGCGCCGGTCATGATGTAGCTGGCGGTCTTGGCGTGCATGCCGGCGGTGTTCACCAGGTACTTCTGCATGTACGTGGTGAAGGTGTAGAAAATCAGCGAGCCGCCAGCGGTGTAGCCGAGCACGGTGATGAACGCAGCCTTGTGGTCGCGGAACAGTGCACGGATGCTGCCGGCGTCCTTGTTCTCGCGCATTTCCTTGCTGGTGGTTTCTTTCAGGGAGCGGCGCAGGAACAGCGAAATCAGCGCGGCGGCCGCACCGACCACGAACGGAATCCGCCAGCCGTAGGCACGCAACTCTTCTTCGGACAGAAACTGTTGCAGGATCACCACCAGCAGCACCGCCAGCAGTTGCCCGCCGATCAGGGTCACGTACTGGAACGAGGCGAAGAATCCGCGCTGGCCCTTGAGCGCGACTTCGCTCATGTAGGTCGCGGTGGTGCCGTACTCACCGCCCACCGACAGGCCTTGCAACAGACGCGCGAACAACAGCAGCAGCGGCGCCCAGACGCCGATGTCCTTGTAGGTCGGCAGACAGGCGATCAGCAACGAGCCGAAGCACATCATCAGGATCGAGATCAGCATCGAGTTCTTGCGCCCGTGCTTGTCCGCGACCCGGCCGAAAATCCAGCCGCCGATCGGTCGCATCAGGAACCCGGCGGCGAATACGCCTGCCGTGTTGACCAACTGCACCGTGGGGTTGTCGGAGGGGAAAAACGCCGGGGCGAAATAGATCGCGCAGAAGGCGTAGACGTAGAAGTCGAACCATTCGACGAGGTTGCCGGACGACGCGCCGACAATGGCAAAGATGCGCTTGCTGCGCTCTTCACCGGTGTAATGGGAGGTGAGGGTTGTCATTGTTTTTCACTCGATAGGGACAGTGAGAGTCTAGACACACTTCGCAACAGTCCCGTTCCGCATTGGATCACCAACCAGACCCGATCTCTGATCGTTCCCACGCTCCGCGTGGGAACGATCAGTATCCGGTTCAGTAATCGAAGAACACCGTCTCGGCATCAGTGCCCTGCAGGATCACATTCCACTGATAGACACCCGCCGCGTCCGGCTTCGCCAGCAACGTATCGCGGCGTTCGGCCGGTACGCATTCGAGCAGCGGATCATTGACGTTCGCCGGATCGCCCTCGAAGTAAATCCGCGTCAGCAAGTGCTTCACCAACCCGCGCGCAAACACCAACACCACCAGATGCGGCGCCTGGGTCGAGCCTTTCAGGCCTTCGACCGTGCCCGGCTTGATGGTGGTGAAACGAAAGCGCCCTTCCGCATCCACCGGCACCCGGCCGAAGCCTTCGAAATTCGGGTCGAGCGGTTTGGCCTGCTCGTCTTCCGGGTGGTCATATTTGCCGGCGGCGTTGGCCTGCCAGACTTCGAGCATGGCGTCGTTGACGACATCGCCGTTGCCGTCCACCACTTGCCCGGTGATCGCCACGCGCTGGCCGAGGGTCAGTTCGTTGGCGAGGTTTTCACGGTTCAGCCAGGTCAGGCCGATGTGGTAATACGGCCCGACGGTGTGGGACGTGGTCGCAGTCAGGGTCATCTCATTTCTCCATCGGCGTGGCTTCGCGGCCGCGCAGCACGATGTCCCAGCGATAAGCGAGGGCGTAGGACGGAATGGTTTTTTCCAGATCGAAAGCGGCGATCAGGCGTTCCTTGGCCGAGGTGTCCGGCACGCAGTTGTAAATCGGGTCGTAGGCCAGCAGCGGGTCGCCGGGGAAATACATTTGCGTGACCAGGCGCGTCAGGATGCTCGGCCCGAACAGCGAGAAATGCACATGGGCCGGACGCCAGGCATTGTGGTGGTTGCCCCACGGATAGGCGCCGGGCTTGATGGTCTGGAACTGATACCAGCCGTCGGCGTCGGTCACGGTGCGGCCGGTGCCGGTGAAGTTCGGATCCAGCGGTGCGTCGTGCAGGTCACGGGCATGGTTGTAGCGACCGGCGGCGTTGGCCTGCCAGATCTCCACCAGAATCCCCGGCACCGGCAGACCGTCTTCGTCGAGCACACGCCCGTGAATGATGATCCGCTCACCGAGCGGTTCGCCCTGATGCTGGGCGGTCAAATCGTTGTCGGTATCGGCCACACGCTCGGCGCCGATGGTCGGGCCGGTGATTTCCGACAGCGAATGCGGCAGAAACACCAACGGCTTGGACGGCGAGCGCAGATTGGTGGATTGATAGGTCGGGTGCAGGTACGGCGGCTGGGTGCCTTCCTGCGGGCGGCGGTAACCAGGCTTGTCAGTCATTTCGCTTTCCTCTGTTCTTTTTCGTCACGGCTTGCGTCAGACGCGTTCGATGGCCAGGGCCAGACCCTGGCCGACACCGACGCACATGGTCGCCAGACCTTTCTTGCCACCGGTCTTTTCCAGCTGATGCAGGGCGGTCAGCACCAGACGCGCGCCGCTCATGCCCAACGGGTGGCCCAAGGCAATCGCGCCACCGTTCGGGTTGACCTGGGCCGCGTCGTCCGCCAGCCCCAGTTCGCGCAGCACCACCAGACCCTGGCTGGCAAACGCTTCGTTGAGTTCGATCACATCGAAATCGCTGACCGCCACGCCGAGGCGTTCGGTGAGTTTGCGCACCGCCGGCACCGGGCCGATGCCCATCACCCGTGGCGCGACTCCGGCACTGGCCATGCCCAGCACTTTGGCGCGGGCGGTCAGGCCGTGTTTTTTCACCGCTTCGGCCGAGGCCAGAATCAGCGCGGCGGCACCATCGTTGACGCCTGAAGCGTTGCCGGCGGTGACGGTCTTGTCCGGGCCGTTGACCGGTTTCAGTTTAGTCAGGGCTTCAAGCGTGGTGTCGGCGCGAGGGTGTTCGTCCTGGCTGACCACGGTTTCGCCCTTCTTGTGGGCGATCCGCACTTCAACGATTTCCTCGGCGAAGTAGCCGGCAGCCTGGGCCGCGGCAGTACGTTGCTGACTGCGCAGGGCGAAAGCGTCCTGATCCTCGCGGGAAACTTCGTAGTCGTCGGCGACGTTGTCGGCGGTCTGCGGCATCGCATCAACGCCATACTGGGCCTTCATCAACGGGTTGATGAAACGCCAGCCGATGGTGGTGTCTTCCAGCTTCATATTGCGCGAGAACGCCGCATCAGCCTTGCCCATCACGAACGGTGCGCGGGACATCGACTCGACGCCACCGGCAATCGCCAGCTCCATTTCACCGCTGGCAATGGCGCGGAACGCCGTGCCGATGGCATCCATGCCCGACGCGCAAAGGCGATTGAGGGTGACGCCCGGAACGCTGTCCGGCAGACCGGCCAGCAACAGCGCCATGCGCGCCACGTTGCGGTTGTCTTCGCCGGCCTGGTTGGCGCAGCCGAGGAATACTTCGTCGATGGCGCTCCAGTCCACCGACGGATTGCGTTCCATCAGGGCCTTGATCGGCACGGCGGCCAGGTCGTCGGCGCGAACCGCCGCCAGACCGCCACCGAAACGGCCGATGGGGGTACGAATCGCATCGCAGATATAAACGTCGCGCATCATGCTTCTCCCGGTGCCTGGCCGTGGGCAGCGGCCGTGCGCGCTTCGAGATCGCGCAGCGCAGTCAGTTCGACTTCTGTCGGTTCAGCGGTGGTTGCCACGCTGTCGGCAAAACGGATCGGCCAACCGGTGGCGGCGACCACTTGCTCGCGAGTCACGCCCGGGTGCAGCGCGGTGACCACGAATTCGTGGGTGCCCTCTTCCGGCTCCATGATGCACAGGTCGGTGATGATACCGACCGGGCCGGCGCCCGGCAGGCCCAGACGTTTGCGCGAATCACCACCCTCACCATGGCCGACCGAGGTGATGAAATCGAGCTTGTCGACAAACGAACGCGCCGACTGCTTGAGGATGATCAGCACGCTTTTGGCAGAGCCGGCGATCTCCGGTGCGCCACCGGCACCCGGCAGACGCACTTTCGGCTGGTGATAATCGCCGACCACGGTGGTGTTGATGTTGCCGAAACGGTCGACCTGGGCTGCGCCGAGGAAACCGACGTCGATGCGCCCGCCCTGCAGCCAGTAGCGAAAAATCTCACCGGTCGGCACAACAGTGTCGGCGGTTTCTGCCAGTTCGCCGTCACCGATCGATAGTGGCAATACGCTGGGTTTGGCGCCAATCGGACCGGATTCGTAGATCAACACCACGTCCGGCGACGAGGTCAGGCGCGCCAGGTTGGCGGCTTTCGACGGCAGGCCGATGCCGACGAAGCACACCGAGCCGTTCTTCAGGCGACGGGCTGCGGCGACAGTCATCATTTCATTGGTGGTGTAAGTCATTACTTGGCCTCCGAAGCAGCGGCCAACTTGGCCTGGAACTCGCTGAAGTCAGCGCAGCCATGGATGTATTCGTTGATCCACGCGGTAAACGTCTCACGGTCGCGGGCGATCGGATCCCACGCCTGATAGAAGCGGTTGTCACGTTCGGTGTAACCGTGGGCGTAGGACGGATGCGCGCCACCGGGTACATGGCAGACCGCGCTCAAGGCCCAGGTCGGCAGCACGCAGGCGTTCATCGGGGCGTTGAGGTTGTCGACGATTTCTTCGACCGTGACGATGCAACGCTTGGCGGCCAGTGCGGCTTCTTTCTGCACACCGAGAATGCCCCACAGCAGCACGTTGCCCTGACGGTCGGCTTTCTGGGCGTGGATCACGGTCACGTCCGGACGCACCGACGGCACCGCCGCCAGCACTTCGCCGGTGAACGGGCAAGTCACGGATTTGATCAGCGGGTTGACCTTCGGCAGGTCGGAACCGGCGTAGGCCCGCAGTACCGCGAACGGTAGGCCGGAAGCGCCGGCGACGTAGGCATTGGCCAGGTCGGCGTGGCTGTGTTCTTCGATTTCCAGCGCGTGCGGCCATTGCTTCTCGACCGCGTCGCGCAGACGGTGCAGCGAACCCACGCCAGGGTTGCCGCCCCAGGAGAAGATCAGCTTGCGTGCACAGCCGGCGCCGATCAGTTGGTCGTAGATCAGGTCAGGCGTCATCCGCACCAGGGTCAGATCTTTCTTGCCCTGACGAATGATTTCATGACCCGCCGCCGTAGGGATCAGGTGAGTGAAGCCTTCGAGCGCGACGGTATCGCCGTCGTTGACGAATTGCTTCACCGCGTCGTGCAGCGAAAGGATCTCAGCCATGGAGCGGGCTCCCGTTTTTGTAATGAATCGCCAGTGAATAAAAAGGCGCGAGGTTCTGCGCCGGAGTCACTGAAGATTAAGCCGCTGATTTTCGCCAAACAATCCGATAATCGACTGAGTGTTCGTTTATCGAACAGATTGTTATCTGCCTATCATTCCGTCACTGATCGTTCCCACGCTCTGCGTGGGAATGCAGCCCGGGACGCTCCGCGTCCCTTCCGAAACCGAACGCGGAGCATTCTCTGCGGCCAATTCGACGCGGGAACGATCCTGCAATGAAACTCAGGTCGCGTCCGCGTGACTGACCAGCCCCTTGATCACCACCGCTGCCGTGGCCAGGCCCGCCGGAATCACCAGCGCCGTCAGCACTTGCTCGAAATTCCAGCCCAGGCCCAATAGGGTCGCGCCCATCCACGCCCCGAGAATCGCGCCGAAGCGGCCGATCCCGAGCATCCACGACACACCGGTCGCCCGGCCCTGCGTCGGATAAAACCGCGCCGCGAGCGACGGCATCGCCGACTGCGCGCCGTTGACGCACATGCCCGCCACCAGCACCAGCGTCGCCAGCAGCGTGATGTTGCCCAGACTCTGCCCGACCGCGTAGGCAAACACCCCGGCCAGCAGGTAGAAAATGCCGATCACCTTGTGCGGATTGAACCGGTCCATCGCCCAGCCTACGCCCACCGCACTCAGCACCCCACCGAACTGGAACAACGCGCCGATGAAGGCAGCCTGCTCCATGCTCGCGCCGCTGTCGCGCATCAGGGTCGGCAGCCAACTGGTCAGCAGGTACACGATCACCAGACCCATGAAATAGGTCAGCCACAGCAGCAACGTGCCAACGCTGTAGGTGCCGGAAAAAATCACCGCAAACACGTTGCGCGCTTTCACGGTTTTCTGTTCCGGCACGCTGAAACTCGCGGCCTGAGCGACGATGGCCGGATCAATGGGTGCGAGGGTCTTGCGCACCTTGTCGGTGCCACGATTGCGCACCACCAGATAGCGCGCCGATTCCGGCAGCCAGAGCAGCAACACCACGGTGAGGATCAGCGGCAGGATCCCGCCGATCAGCAACAGACTGTGCCAGCCAAACGCAGGAATCAGCTTGGCCGAGATGAATCCACCGCCGGCCATGCCCAGGTTGAAGCCGCAGAACATGCTGGTCACCAACAGGGACTTCTTGCGCTCCGGGGTGTATTCCGACAATAGCGTGGTGGCGTTCGGCATTCCGGCGCCCAGTCCCAGACCAGTGAGGAAACGCAGCACCAGCAACTGATCGACATTGGTGGCGTAGGCCGACGCCAGGCTGAAAGCACCGAACAGAAAAACCGCGCCGACCAGTACGACTTTTCGCCCGAAGCGGTCAGCCAGCGGCCCGGAGCCCAGCGCACCGAAGACCATTCCGATCAGCGCGGCACTCATCACCGGGCCGAGGCTGGCGCGGTCGATGCCCCAGTCCTGGGACAGGGCCGGCGCGATAAAACCCATGGCCGCGGTGTCGAGGCCATCGAGGAATACAATCAGGAAACACAGGATCACGACGCGCCACTGATAGCGCGAGATCGGTTGGGCATTGATGAAGGACTGCACGTCGAGGCAGTGACCTACAGCGGACTGAGGCTGGTTCATTATTTTTATTCCACGCAAGAAAACGCAGTCGAACGGCGGCCGGCCAGAGAGCGGCACGGTCACAACTATATAAGGAAGAAATCAGGCGTTGCGCTAATACCGGCAACAGGAACGGGGGCGGCGACAGTCGGGGAACGTGCGCATGGGAGGTTGCCTCTTGTCATTATTATGGGAGTCGACGATCCGGCGGGCTCATTCACATTCGCGCCGGATGACGCTGCCGCGACATTAATGATCCGGGGGTTTTAGCGTCAATTCGATAAACGCAACTCTGTGCGTTTATCGAACAGCTTCATCAGGCAAACAATTGCGCACTGAGGTCGCGGCTGGCGCTCAACAAGCCCGGCAGAAAGCGCTGCTCGAGCTCGGTACGACTGACCCGACCGGCGTGGGTGCTGACATTGAGCGCGGCCACCACCTGGCCGGAAGCGTCATACACCGGCACGGCAATCGAACGCAGACCTTGTTCCAGTTCCTGATCGACGATGCACCAGCCCTGCTGCCGGACTTCCTGCAGACATTCGAGCAAGGCGTCGGGGGTGTGAATCGTGCGGCTGGTTTTGGCCACCAGTTCGGCGTGGTCGAGATATTCGCGCAGCGAGGTGTCGTCCAGCGCCGCCAGCAGGATTCGCCCCATAGACGTGCAGTACGCCGGCAAGCGCCCGCCCACCGACAGGTCCACCGAAATCAGACGCTGGGTGGTGGCCGAACGGGCAATGTAGAGAATGTCGTCGCCTTCCAGCGTGGCCATGTTGCAGGCCTCGTGCAGTTGCTCGCTCATGCGGTCGAGATACGGCTGGGCCGAGACCGCCAGCGGCGTCGACGACAGATAGGCGTGACCGAGGGTCAGCACTTTCGGCAGAAGCGAATAAGTGCGCCCATCGGTGGTGGCGTAGCCGAGCTTGATCAGTGTGTGCAGGCAACGGCGCACGGCGGCGCGGGGAATTTCCGTGCGATGGCTGATCTGGGCGATGGTCAGGTGGCGCTTGCGCTCCTGAAACGCCTGCACCACCGCCAGGCCACGGGCCAGGGAGGTCATGAAATCCGGGTCGCCGGTCAGGGCCTGGATACGCTTGGCCGGCGAAGCGACGATCGGCGGCGCTACCGAGGTGAAGGAATTGCGCATTTGATCGTTCATGTCGGGTCCTTTTTTCTTGTTCGGATCAACGGCTATACAAGCGGCTCGCTGGCAGATACACAAGCGACAGACCGCCAACACCGGGCGATTATCGAACCGTCGACCGATAATCGCAATCGCCCTCACCTACTCGTTTGGGTTGTGCGGAACAGATTTGAACTTGGAACGCCGGTGTGGTTTAAGCGCCTTAGTTGTCCGACTAAATGGCGCCAGAAATCAAACACTGCGCAACGGCGATGCAACTATTGATGAAAGTTGCACGTCACAAAACAATCACACATCCAGAACCGTTTTTAACTTGGCAAAGATAGGCAATCCCGATTCGCCCGCTATAATGCACCTCAGTGGCACCGCGCTCTTATTTGCCGACGGTGCCACCCGCTGGCGCGATGTCCATCGCTGCCGGCCCCGGCCAGCGCCTGACGCTCATTACTCATGCACCGCCAGCGCGCTCGCTGAAACAGGAAACTGATGCTGCGTCAGTTTTAATCTGGTGCCGTAGCCGCCTGCAACATGGAAGTCCTGACCGTCTTCCCGACAACACCGCTGCCTGTCCGGGCAAGCGCTTGTTGATGAACCGGTTAAATGATTCGTTGCAGTGCGTTTCACCAGACATTTATCTCAACTCATACAGGTAGCACTGTGACGAAAGACGAACTGCGCGCGGAACTTGAGCGCCAGGAACAACGTTACAAGGAAGTTTACGGCGGGGAAGTCACCACCTACGCCGCCCAGCCCGAACCAGAACGCAAAGCCTGGCGTAAACGCCCTACCGTTCAGGATCAGGTCTTTCAGCAAGAACTGAAAAAAATGGAAGAGGAACTCAAAGCCGAAGAGCCTTGAAGCCGTCCTTTGCACCTTCCGAAGGTAAGCGTACTCACCGGGCTACAAGCACGGTGGACTGACGATGCCTTGCGCGCCCGCTACCCGCGGGCAGCGGCCAACTCCCCTGTATTGCACAGGTCTGGAGCATGTCAGACGCATTTCTCAGATATTTCACACAAGTTTCAGTCCCCTCCCGACAACTGGCGAATCCGCCGGCGTCTCAAATTTTTATCAACCAAATCAACACCTTGCAAAACCCTGCAAAAAGCTTGGGTAATGCCCCCTGACACAAATTAATTCGTTGAAGAATGTTACCGATGAGCAGGTAGGGGATCGATTTCCAGTCTTTTCTGGCATAATCGCGCCCCCTTATGACCGGGTCAGAAAACCTTCATGATCGATTTATTCAGCGGACTGGATGCCTGGGTGCTTGTGAGCCTCCTGCTCGCCCTGACATTTGTCCTCGCCTTCGAGTTCATCAATGGATTTCATGACACCGCTAACGCGGTAGCCACTGTTATCTACACCAAAGCGATGCCGCCTCATCTGGCGGTGTTCTTCTCGGGCGTGTTCAACTTCCTCGGCGTACTGCTGGGCGGCGTTGGCGTGGCGTATGCCATCGTGCACCTGCTGCCGGTAGAACTGCTGATCAACGTGAACACCGGCCATGGTCTGGCAATGGTGTTCTCGCTGCTCGCCGCCGCGATCGCCTGGAACCTGGGCACCTGGTACTTCGGTATCCCGGCCTCCAGTTCGCACACGCTGATCGGTTCGATCCTCGGTGTCGGCCTGGCCAACGCCCTGATCAACGAAATTCCACTGGCTGACGGCGTCAACTGGCAGAAAGCGATCGATATCGGCGCCTCGCTGGTGTTCTCGCCGATGGCCGGCTTCCTGATCGCCGCGCTGGTGCTGATCGGCCTGAAGTGGTGGCGTCCGCTGTCGAAGATGCACAAGACGCCGGAACAGCGCCGCAAGATCGACGACAAGAAGCACCCACCGTTCTGGAACCGCCTGGTCCTGGTGATCTCGGCCATGGCCGTGAGCTTCGTGCACGGTTCCAACGACGGCCAGAAAGGCATCGGCCTGATCATGCTGGTACTGATCGGTATCGTGCCTGCGCAGTTCGTACTCGACCTGAACAGCACCACCTACCAGATCGAACGCACTCGCGATGCGACCCTGCACCTGAGCCAGTTCTACAAGCGCAACGCCGACACCCTGGGTGAATTCCTGGCCCTGGGCAAAAGCGTGGAAGGCGACCTGCCGGAGAAATTCCGTTGCAACCCGCAACAGACCGAACCGACCATCGCCGCCCTGCTCGACACCCTCAAAGGCGTAGCCGACTACCACTCGCTGTCCGCGGAGAGCCGCATCGAAGTGCGTCGTTACCTGCTCTGCCTGGACGACACCGCGAAGAAAGTCAGCAAACTGCCAGGCCTCGCCCCGCGTGAAAAGGCTGACCTGGACAAACTGCGCAAAGACCTGACCACCACCACCGAATACGCCCCGTTCTGGGTAATTCTGGCGGTCGCCCTGGCCTTGGGCCTGGGCACCATGGTCGGCTGGAAACGCGTGGTACTGACCATCGGCGAGAAGATCGGCAAGCAAGGCATGACCTACTCGCAAGGCATGTCGGCCCAGATCACCACCGCCAGCCTGATCGGCATGGCCAACATCTTCAGCCTGCCGGTGTCCACCACCCACGTCCTCTCCTCGGGCGTGGCCGGCACCATGGTCGCCAACAAAAGCGGCCTGCAAGGCGGCACGGTGAAAACCATCCTGCTGGCCTGGGTCCTGACCCTGCCAGCCACCGTGGCCCTGTCGGCCGGCCTGTTCTGGCTGGCATCGAAGGCGCTGGGCAGCTGATAGACCGCTGTAATGAAAAAGGCGTGATTCGAGAGGATCACGCCTTTTTTGTTGCTTCCAGAAATGGGACGCAGAGCGTCCCGGGCTGCATTCCCACGCGGAGCGTGGGAACGATCAAAGCAAAAGCAAAAGCAGTCGCTTTTCGCCTCTAACCACTCAACACGATGAGCGTTAGCTCGAGTACCGCTCTTGACGTGCCGGCCCCATCGGAAGGCTGAGTGGAGGGATTTATCCGGGGGTGGGAGCGCAGCGACCGTTTGGCGGAGCCAAACACATCGAGAGGAGGTGCAGCGAAGCAAACCGTAGGCGATGCCCCCGGATGAATCCCGGAACGAAGGAACGCCGAGCCTCAGCGAGGCGCCGAACGCAGGGGCCCAGCCTTTTGCTTACTTTTCGGCGTTTGGAAAAGTGAGCCGCTGTAAGAGCGGAACCGCCAGCGGCAACACCCACAAAAACGGATATTCACAAAAAACACCCAAAGCATGGTCGGCCCAAAGGCCGCCAAGACACAAAAAAAAGGGCAACCGAAGTTGCCCAAAATGCCTTGCGTGCTCATCAAACCCGGAAGAATCAAGGCTTCTTGCGCTTGTTCGCATCCTTCCAGATAAAAAATCCAAACCCTGCAAAAAACAGAACCATCAGCCCCACAGTCAGGACCCCGGCAAACACCACGTTATCGAAAAACATGACTGGCCTCCTGGCCCCTGCTTTGCTGCGATGGAACTAAGTTAACCAATCAGGCAGGCGCAGGAATTGACCGGGATCAATGCCGGTCACAGAGAGGAGGAAAGGAAGGGAAATAACTGACCTGCATCAACGGATGCAGGGGAGATCAACGCTTTTTCGGTTTGTTTTTCGGCTTTTTCTTGGGTTTACCCAACGGCATGGCCTGCTCGAAAGCCTGGCGCACTTCATTCAGGCGCTTCTCGTTGAGGTCATGAACCCGCTTGGCGCGTTCGGTGTTGAGGTCGATCAGCTTGTCGTCTTGGCTCATGGCGTTCGGTGCATCGCTTGGACTGAATCACAACTGCCGCTTCAACGGCAGGACTGCGCCAATAATGCGGCCTGGCGCGAACGCTGACCAGCCACTCACCTGAACCCTCTACAACATTTCATGTACCGCCCACCGGATTTGCTTGCACAATCGGCGCCTCGCCCTGAACCCGAAGGATCTGCGCCGTGCCCCTGCATCAGGACCTGCCACCGCTGATGGCCTTGCGTGCCTTTGAGGCCGTGGCCCGTCATTTGAGTTTCATCAAGGCTGCCGATGAGCTGTCGGTGACCCAAAGCGCGATCAGCCATCAGGTACACAAACTCGAAGAATTCCTCGATCAGCGACTGTTCGTGCGCCGCACCCGGGCGATCGATCTGACGGCCGCCGGCGAACATTACTATCGGCAGATCGAGCCGGCCCTCGCCGCGATTGCCGCCGCCACCCACGACCTGCGCGGCGAGCGCCCCACCACCTTGCGCATCGGCCTGCTCGCCTCCTTCGCCACCTTGTGGCTGGCGCCGCGTCTGGCGGACTTCAACGCGAAATACCCGAACATCCATGTCGAACTGCTGCCCGCCGTGCAACTGGCCGACGTCGATGCCGGCGAGGTGGATCTGGCGATCCGCTACGGCAAGGGCGGTTGGCCGAAAGTCCAGGCGCACCGGTTCATGGGCGAGACCCTGACGCCGGTGTGCAGCCCGGCTTTCAAAGCCAGGGGCGTGAGCAACGGGCCGTTGCTGATGGCCAAGTCGCACCAGCCGTTCGAATGGATCGACTGGCAGCAACACAGCGGCATCGATCTGGCTCATGTGCCCAGCGTCATGCTCCACGATTACAACATCGTCGTCGAAGCGGCGGTTGCCGGCCAGGGCATTGCCATGGGCCGCCAGCGAATGATCGAACGGCGGATCAAGGAAGGCGCGCTGGTACCGGCCTTCGACACCCCGCCGATGCTCGGCGAGATCGGTTATTGGCTGGTCACGCCGCAACGCCCGCCCACGCCGGCGGCGCAGAGTTTCTGCGAATGGCTGGAGGAAACCGCGAACGCATGAGTTTTTTGGATGCGTCGGATTAAATCTATCCGTTTGTCGCCCTTCGCTCGCCCCAACATGCTGAAGCCCTCACTCAGGAGGACTTCCCATGACCGATTCCCTCAGCCAACGCGTGCAACAACTCGGCCTGCGCCTGCCCGAGCCGAGCCAGCCGATCGCCAATTACGTCAACCACGTGGTCAGCCAGAACCAGTTGTTCATCTCCGGGCAGATTCCATTGCTCGACGGCAAACCTGCGTTCATCGGACGACTGGGCGAAGCGATCTCCGACGAAGAAGGCGCCAACGCCGCTGAACTGGCTGCCTTGGGCCTGCTCGCCCAGTTGAGCCATGCGCTGGGCGATGACCTGTCGAAGCTGGTGCGCATCCTGCGCCTCGGGGTTTTCGTGGCCGCCACGCCGGACTTCAAGGCTCAGGGCGTGGTCGCCAACGGCGCCTCGAATCTGCTGGTCAACGCCCTCGGCGACAAGGGCCGACACGTGCGCACCGCGGTCGGCGTGGCGAGCCTGCCGGCCGGCGTCGCGGTGGAAATCGACGCGATCTTCGAGCTCAAGCCGTGAACATCGACGACATCTTGCGTCTGCGCGCCGCCACGCCCGGCTGCGCCCAGGTGATCCACTTCAACCACGCCGGCGCCTCGCTGCCAAGCCAGGCCACCCTCGATGCGGTGATCGAACAGCTGCAACGCGAAGCACTCGGCGGGCCGATGGAGTCGGCGGACAACCGGGTCCAGGAACGCGCGCGCAATGCGGCCGCCGCCCTGCTCAACGCCCAGCCCGAAGACATCGCCTTCGCCAGCAGCGGCTCGGCGGCCTGGAGCCAGGCGTTCAACGCGCTGGGGCCGTGGCAGCCCGGCGAACGGATTCTGGTGGGTCGCCATGAATGGGCCGGCAACCTGGCGTGCATGGCCGAAGCGGTGAAGGCCGGCGCGCGGCTCGAAGTGATTCCTTGTGACGCCCACGGCGCGGTCGACCCGCAAGCCCTGGCGCAGATGATCGACGGCCAGGTACGCCTGATCGCCCTGACCTGGCTGCCGGCCAACGGCGGTCTGATCAACCCCGCCGCGCAGATCGGCAATGTCGCGCGGCGCCACGGCATCCCTTATTTCGTCGACGCCGGCCAGGCACTGGGACAGTTGCCCTGCGATGTCCAGGCCTTGCAGTGCGACGTGCTCAAGGGTGCCGGACGCAAGTTCCTGCGCGGGCCGCGCGGCACGGCGTTGATGTACATTCGGCCGCAATTTCTGCAACGGCTGCTCCCCGTGCAACGCGATGTATTGTCGGCGCCGTGGGACGGCAAGCGATTTACCCTGCGTGACGACGCGCGCCGCTTTGAAACCAGCGAGGTGTCGCTGGCCCTGCTGGCGGGGTTGACCAATGCGCTGGAGGAGCACAACCGCCTCGGCGCGATCGCCATCCGCCAACGCATCGAACAGCTGAGCAGTGAATTGCGCCAACGCCTGAAGGCGATTCCCGGACTGACGCTACGGGACCTCGGCGCGGCCAATCAACAATCCGGGCTGATCGCCTTCACGCTCGAAGGCTGGGACAGCGTGGTGCTGAAACAGACGTTGGCCGAACGACGAATCAACATCGGCGCCAATGGCGTGGCCTACACGCCGCTGGACATGCAGGCGCGCGGGCTGACAAATATTGCGCGGGTGGCGGTGAGCTACTTGAACACACAAGAAGAGATCGACGTGTTGCTGGAAAACCTGACGGAGCTGGCCGCCCGGCCTCAGATTTCGATATCGACCCAAAGCCCCTGACGCGGCTGATCGTCCATCAGCGGCGCCACCGGCACAGTGTTGTCGGCATTGAGTTCGGTGCCGGGAACGGCGAGGTGCGCTTCGGGGTCGTCGTCGGCTTCGCGGCGGCGGCGATCGCGTTCCTGCTGGCGGCGCTGCTCTTCGCGCAGCAGATAGCCGTCCTCTTCCGGGTCGCGCTTTTGCAGGTCGATGGTGCTTTCGTTGGAGCTTTCCTGCACCGGCACCACAGGGGGAATATCCGGTCGCTGGCGGATCGGATCCTGCTGGGAGGTGATCGGCACGGCGCTCAGGGGGAGCATCGGTGGCAGCATATGAAGGGTCTCCTGTCAGCAAGCTATCGGCTGGGGCGAGGTTGCCTTGAACCATCTGTCGCAAACTTGTGACCGGGTTGGCACTCACAGGTGCCCCGGCCCTGCGTAAAACTGACAGATGACCACATTTGCCTTACTTGCAGCGTGCAGCCAAAAGCTCGTTACCGCTCCTTATCCTTTGGCCTCAGGCCCTCATTCCGTTAAGATAGCCCGCTTTTTCAAGGTGGGAGTCAGGCAGCATGGCGCAGCAGTATCAACCGGGGCAACGCTGGATCAGTGACAGCGAAGCAGAGCTTGGTTTAGGCACCGTTCTGGCACAGGACGGCCGCTTGTTGACCGTGCTTTACCCGGCCACTGGCGAGACTCGCCAGTACGCGCTACGGAATGCGCCCCTCACCCGCGTTCGGTTCTCGCCCGGCGATTCGATCACGCACTTCGAAGGCTGGAAGATGACCGTCCAGCAAGTCGACGACGTCGACGGCCTGATGGTCTACCACGGCCTCAACGCACAGAACGAAGCGGTCACCCTGCCGGAAACCCAGCTGTCGAACTTCATTCAGTTCCGCCTGGCCAGCGACCGTCTGTTCGCCGGGCAGATCGATCCGCTGGCGTGGTTCTCCCTGCGTTATCACACTCTGGAACACACCAGCCGCCAGTTGCAGTCTTCGCTCTGGGGCCTGGGCGGCGTGCGTGCGCAACCGATCGCCCACCAGCTGCACATTGCCCGTGAAGTCGCCGACCGCATCGCGCCGCGCGTACTGCTGGCGGACGAAGTGGGTCTGGGCAAGACCATCGAAGCCGGTCTGGTGATCCATCGCCAGTTGCTGTCGGGCCGCGCCAACCGCGTGCTGATCCTGGTGCCGGAAAACCTCCAGCACCAATGGCTGGTGGAAATGCGCCGCCGCTTCAACCTGCAGGTCGCGCTGTTCGACGAAGAACGCTTCATCGAAAGCGATGCCACCAACCCGTTCGAAGACACCCAGTTGGCCCTGGTGGCACTGGAGTGGCTGGTCGACGATGAAAAGGCGCAGGACGCCCTGTTCGCTGCCGGCTGGGACCTGATGGTGGTCGACGAAGCCCACCACCTGGTGTGGCACGAAGAGAAAGTCAGCCCGGAATACTCGCTGGTTGAACAGCTGGCCGAAGTCATTCCCGGCGTGCTGCTGCTCACCGCTACCCCGGAACAACTCGGTCAGGACAGCCACTTCGCCCGTCTGCGCCTGCTCGACCCGAACCGTTTCCATGACCTGGCCGCCTTCCGCGCCGAGAGCGAAAACTATCGCCCGGTGGCCGAAGCCGTTCAGGAGCTGCTGGACAAGGGGCGCCTGTCGCCAGCCGCGCACAAGACCATCCACGGTTTCCTCGGCAACGAAGGTGAAGCCCTGCTCACCGCCGTCAACGATGGCGACACCGAAGCCAGCGCCCGCCTCGTGCGTGAACTGCTCGACCGCCACGGCACCGGCCGCGTGCTGTTCCGTAACACCCGCGCCGCCGTGCAGGGTTTCCCGGAGCGCAAACTGCACCCGTACCCGCTGCCATGCCCGGACGAATACCTCGAACTGCCGCTGGGCGAACACGCCGAGCTGTACCCGGAAGTCAGCTTCCAGGCCCAGCCGGACGCCAGCGAAGAAGAACGCTGGTGGAAATTCGACCCGCGCGTCGAGTGGCTGATCGACCAGCTGAAGATGCTCAAGCGCACCAAAGTGCTGGTGATCTGCGCCCACGCCGAAACCGCGATGGACCTGGAAGACGCCCTGCGCGTGCGCTCCGGCATCCCGGCCACGGTGTTCCACGAAGGCATGAACATCCTCGAGCGTGACCGCGCCGCCGCCTACTTCGCCGACGAAGAGTTCGGCGCGCAGGTGCTGATCTGCTCGGAAATCGGCAGCGAAGGTCGCAACTTCCAGTTCGCCCACCACCTGGTGCTGTTCGATCTGCCGTCGCACCCGGACCTGCTGGAACAGCGGATCGGTCGTCTCGACCGGATCGGCCAGAAGCACATCATCGAACTGCACGTGCCGTACCTGGAAACCAGCCCGCAAGAGCGCCTGTTCCAGTGGTATCACGAAGCACTGAACGCATTCCTCAACACCTGCCCGACCGGCAACGCCTTGCAGCATCAGTTCGGCTCGCGCCTGCTGCCGCTGCTCGAAGAGGCCGACGACGGCGAGTGGCAAGCGCTGATCGACGAGGCGCGCACCGAGCGCGAGCGCCTGGAAGCCGAGCTGCACACCGGTCGCGACCGCCTGCTGGAACTCAACTCCGGCGGCGCCGGCGAAGGTGAAGCGCTGGTCGAGGCCATCCTCGAACAGGACGACCAGTTCGCCCTGCCGATCTATATGGAAACCCTGTTCGACGCGTTCGGCATCGACAGCGAAGACCATTCGGAAAACGCCCTGATCCTCAAGCCGAGCGAGAAGATGCTCGACGCCAGTTTCCCGCTGGGCGACGACGAAGGCGTGACCATCACCTACGACCGCAACCAGGCGCTGTCACGCGAAGACATGCAGTTCATCACCTGGGAACACCCGATGGTGCAGGGCGGCATGGATCTGGTGCTGTCCGGTTCGATGGGCAACACCGCCGTTGCGCTGATCAAGAACAAGGCGCTCAAGCCAGGCACCGTGCTGCTGGAACTGCTGTACGTCAGCGAAGTGGTTGCCCCACGCTCGCTGCAACTGGGCCGTTACCTGCCGCCGGCCGCCCTGCGCTGCCTGCTCGATGCCAACGGCAACGACCTGTCGTCGCGCGTGGCGTTCGAAACCCTGAACGATCAACTGGAAAGCGTGCCGCGCGCCAGCGCCAACAAGTTCATCCAGGCCCAGCGCGATCAGCTGACGCCACGGATCAACGCCGGTGAAGACAAGGTCACCCCGCGCCACGCCGAGCGCGTCGCCGAGGCCCGCCGCCGTCTGGCAGCCGACACCGACGAAGAACTGGCACGCCTGACCGCATTGCAAGCGGTCAACCCGACCGTGCGCGACAGCGAACTGGATGCCCTGCGCAAGCAGCGTGAACAAGGTCTGGCGATGCTCGACAAGGCCGCGCTGCGACTGGAAGCGATCCGGGTGCTGGTGGCGGGCTAAACTGCCCTGCTCCATCGCCAAAAACGAAAAGGCCCGCAGCGATGCGGGCCTTTTTTTGTCTGCCCCCCTCACTGATCGTTCCCACGCTCCGCGTGGGAATGCCTCAAGGGACGCTCCGCGTTCCAGTTCTCGAATCGGACGCAGAGCGTCCCGGGCTGCATTCCCACGCAGAGCGTGGGAACGATCAGGCGATGCAGGTCATCAAGCGGTAACGGCCTGACTCTGCGGCTCAACCACCGCCACCATCCCGTCCTTCATCCGCTTCGCATCCCGCACAAAACAGCGCGAGGCGAGGAACAGGAACACCATGGTCAGGAACAGCGCCACCGGAATCAGGTACATCGCATCATGCAGGCCGACGGCCTTGAAGGCTTCGGTCATCTGCTCGGCGCCCGCCGAGGCCATCGCCGACTTGGCGAAGTGATCCGACAAACCACCGACCACCACCGGGCCCAAGCCGCCACCGAGCAAATACAACCCGGCAAAGAACAGCGCCATCGCCGTGGCCCGCAGACGCGGTTCAACCACGTCCTGAATCGCCGTGTACACACAGGTGTAGAAGTTGTAGGCGAACAGCCAGCCAACGCTGAACACAGCGACAAACACCCCGATCTCGATGCGCCCGGCATGCAGCGCCCACGCCGTGCACAGGGTCGAGATGATCAGGCTGAACGCGGCAAACAGCAGTCGCCCGTTAGCCACCCGCTGGTGAATCTTGTCGGCGATCCAGCCACCGAGGGTCAGGCCGATCAATCCGGTCACACCGACGATCACCCCGGTCGCCACCGCCGCGTCCTGCAACGGCATCAGGAAATAACGCTGGAGCATCGGCACCAGGAACGAGTTGCAGGCGTAGGTCGCGAAGTTGAAGCACAGCCCGGCCATCACCAGCCACAGGAAGGTCGGCACGGCGAGGACTCGGCGGATCGGTTTGTCGACTTTCTCTTGCGACACCTGCACGGTTTCCGCCGCACCGCGCTTGGGTTCCTTGATGAAGAACATGAACACCGCCAGTACCAGCCCCGGCACGGCGGCGATGAAGAACGGCGCGCGCCAGCTGTCGAACGCCTTGACCATCCAGCCGATGGTGAAGAAGGCCAGCAGCAGCCCCAGCGGCAGGCCGAGCATGAAAATGCCCATGGCCCGGGCCCGGCGATGGGCCGGGAACAGATCGCCGATCAGCGAGTTGGCGGCGGGCGCGTAACTGGCTTCACCAATGCCGATGCCCATGCGCACCAGCAGGAAGCTCCAGAAACTGCCGACCAGACCGTTGACCGCCGTCAGCGCGCTCCAGGTCGCCAGGCCCCAGCCCATCAGTTTGCTGCGCGAACCGGTGTCGGCCAGGCGGCCCAGTGGTAATCCGGCAATCGCGTAAACCAGAGTGAACGCGGTGCCGACGATCCCCAGCTGGAAGTCGCTGAGGTGCCACTCCATGCGGATCGGCTCGATGATGATCGCCGGGATGGTGCGATCGAAGAAGTTGAACAGGTTGGCAAGGAACAGCAGGAACAGAATGCGCCAGGCATTCGCCGCTTGGGTCGAGTTCTGCATGGGTCCGTCTCTTTATTGTTATTAGGGCTTCACTGCCAACGCATCGAGCCCGGAACCTGCAATCTAGTCACGCTCGTCGGGGCTGTCTGTGATCATTCGCAAGCCTGATGACGGGCCATGGCCGTGTAACGAAACGTAAGCCCTTGAAATGCTTCGAATCCCCCGAAAACCGGGGGTTTTGCAGAAAAATCCGGCAATGAAAAAATACTTTCACGCCCCCCTTCCCAACGCCGTGGCGAAGCCTAGAATGGCCGCCGGATCCGTCCGGATCCTGCCGATCAACCCCTTTGATATCCCGCCCATGTCCGAAGTCAGTCCGTGTCTGAATTGCGGTGCCTGCTGTTCCCATTTTCGTGTGTCATTTTTCTGGGGTGAATGCGCATCCTCCGGCGGGACCGTGCCCGATGAACTGGTCACCCAGATCACGCCCAGCCGGGTCGCGATGATCGGCACCGACCGCAAGGCGCCGCGCTGCACCGCGCTGGAGGGCGAAGTCGGAACAGCCGTGAGTTGCACGATCTACGACAAGCGTTCCAGCCCCTGCCGGGAGTTCGAAGCGTCGTGGGAAAACGGCGAACAGAATACCGACTGCGACAAGGCACGTGCCCGTTTCGGCCTGCCACCGCTGCAACCGCACTGGAACGAAGTCGCCTGAATTCAGGCGCTTCAACGCTTAGAGCCAAACGCTATGACGCTAATGCCGAAATCGTTAGCGCCAATGTGCCACTACCGCTTGCACGGCAAAAACCGCCTCTATACTGCAAACATTCGCCTGCGTTGATGACGCAGTAAGGACGTATTCAGAGACGGGGCATGCTATGGAGTGGCTTGGTTTGCAATTTGTTGCCGAGCAGCCGGAGAGCGGGCAGCTCATCCTCAATTGCACACACAATCCCCTGTTGGTGCTGGTGGCCTATCTGGTTGCCTGCGCCGCGAGTTTTGCCACCCTCGACATGGCCGAACGGGTCGTCCACGCTGAAGAGCCCGGTTCGCAACGCCTGTGGCGCTGGATCGGCGCAACCTGCCTGGCCGGCGGCATCTGGGCCATGCACTTCATCAGCATGCTGGCGTTCCAGGCGCCGATCGACATTCAGTACGACCTGCCCGTGACCCTGTTTTCTCTGGTGATCGCGTTATTGGCGTCCTGGCTGGCGATGCACACCCTCAGCCATCCGCAGCCGAGTCTGCTGCAATACCTCAAGACCGCCATCGTCATCGGCCTCGGCATCGCCGGCATGCACTACGTCGGCATGGCCGCCATCGAATCCGCCGCCACGGCCTACTACGAGCCCACCCTGTTCCTGTCGTCGATCGTGATCGCCATCGGCGCCAGCTTCGCGGCGTTGTGGGTCGCCGGCAACTTGCGCGAAGGCAGTGGCCTGCACATCCAGATGCTCAAATACCTGGCCGCGCTGATTCTCGGCGCCGGCATCCTCAGCATGCATTTCACCGGCATGGCGGCGCTGCAACTGGTGCTGCCCGAGGGGCAATTGCCGACCCTGGCGTCGCAATCCAGTCACTTGCAGTTGGGCCTCACCGTCGCCCTGATCACATTGCTGATCCTGGGCAGCGCAATCAGCGCCGCGCTGGCCGACAAGAAGCTGCAGAACAAGGAACACGATCTGCGCCGGGTCAACGCCCTGCTCAGCCAGCTCGATCAGGCGCGCATGTCGCTGCAGCACGTGGCCAACTACGACGCCCTGACCAACCTGATCAACCGGCGCGGCTTCAATCAGATCTTCGCTGAAAAACTCAGCCAGAAAACCAGCGAAGGCGGGATGCTGGCGGTGATGTTTCTCGACATCGACCACTTCAAACGCATCAACGACAGCCTCGGCCATGACGCCGGCGACGAACTGCTCAAGGTCATCGCCCAGCACATCAAGGGCTCGGTGCGCAGCCATGAAGACGTGGTGGCGCGATTCGGCGGCGACGAGTTCTGCATCCTCATCGGCCTGCGCGACCGCGAAGAAGCGCGCAATCTGGCCCAGCGCATCATGCTCAAGATGAAAGAACCGATCGAACTGGCCGGACGACGCATGGTGATGACCACCAGCATCGGCATCAGCCTGTTTCCCGAGGACGGCTCGACCTGCGATGAACTGCTCAAGCATGCGGATCTGGCGCTGTACCAGTCCAAAGGCGCCGGGCGCAACGGCGTGCACTTTTTCGATTCCAACCTGAAAAACCGCGCCAGCCTCGAACTGCAACTGGAGGAAGAACTGCGCCACGCGCTGCGTCAGGAGAACGGTCTGTTGCTGTATTACCAGCCGATCTTCGAACTCAAGACCGGCAAGGTCACCAAGCTCGAAGCGCTGATCCGCTGGCAGCATCCGGTACACGGCCTGCTCACCCCGGATCGCTTCATTGCCATCGCCGAAAACAACGGCCTGATTGCCGAGCTCGACAACTGGGTCCTGCGCAAAGCCTGTGAAGATCTCGGCGAGCTGTCGCGCCATGGCTGTGAAGAGCTGAAGATCGCCTGGAACTGCTCACCGCTGAATCTGGCCCGGGAAGAACTGGCCAATGAAATCGAGCACGCCTTGCGCAGCGCCGGGGTCGCCCCGGAACGGCTGGAACTGGAGGTCACCGAAAACGCCTTGATGGGCAACATCGCCAATACCCTGGTGCTGCTGCGGCAGATCCGCGCCCTCGGCGTGTCATTGTCGATCGACGACTTCGGCACCGGCTATTCGTCGCTGGCCTATCTCAAGCGCCTGCCGCTCAACACCCTGAAGGTCGACCGCTCGTTCATCCTCGACATTCCCAAGGCCACCGCCGACATGGAAATCGTCCAGGCGATCATCGTCATGGCGCACACTCTGCATTTGCAGGTGGTCACCGAAGGCGTCGAAAGCCTGGAGCAATACGAGTTTCTTGAGCGCTCGGGCTGCGACTTCATTCAGGGCTACCTGCTCAGCCGCCCGGTGCCACTGGCCGAACTGCGCCCGGTGCTGGAGGAAATCAACCAGCGCAAACACGCGCACGTGCTCAATCCGCTGAGTCTGGCGCGCGGTACATTTGCACCAGTGTCGCTGGATCCTTCTGCAAAAAACCTTGTGCCCCATGCAGGCGCATCAGTTGTGCGGCCAATCCGCTGATCGGTGTGGCCGAGCCGGTTTCCCGGGAAAATTTCACCGCGGTATCCAGATCCTTGAGCAGCGTGCGCACGTGCCACTTCACCGGTTCGAAAAGGCTTTCGGCCATTTGCGGGGCGAGGATCTGCAACGGTTTCGAATCGGCAAAACCACCGGCCAGCGCTTCGGCAATCAGGCTGGCATCGACCCCGGCCTGCTCGGCCAGCGCCACCACTTCGGCGATCACCAAAGCGTTGCAGGCGACGATCATCTGATTGCAGGCCTTGGTTACCTGACCGGCGCCGACGCCACCCATGTGCGTGACGCGCTGCCCGAGTTCGAGCAGTACCGGTCGTACGCGATCAAGATCCGCTGCATCACCGCCCACCATGATCGCCAGGCTGCCGGCCTCGGCCCCGACCACCCCGCCGGACACCGGCGAATCGAGCCAGGCCATGCCTGCCTTGTCGGCCAGTTCGGCGGCCATTTCACGGGTGGCCGTCGGTTCAAGGCTGGAAAAATCCACCAGCAACTGACCGGGTTTCGCCCCCTCAGCCACGCCGGCCGGACCGAACACCACTTCGCGCACCACCGCCGTGTCGGCCAGGCACAGCATCACCACGTCAGCCTGTGCACAGAGTTCAGCGGGGGTCGCCACCTGCCGGGCGCCGGCCTCAACCAACGGCGCGCATTTGGCCGGGTTGCGGTTCCACACGGTCAGCGAATAACCGGCGGCCAGCAGACGGCGGCACATCGGCAGGCCCATCAGGCCGATTCCGGCAAATCCCAACGAAGGTCGCGTTGACATCATTTAGCCTCCTTTTGATTAAAGATCGCCGAATAATGGCCGATCCATCATCAATCAGGAAAGGATTCCCCCGCGCGACACTCAGGCCATAACCCTGACGCACGGGCCAAATACGCGCAGAAAAAAGACGCGAGATTCCCATTCCGTGAGGCTCGACGACAGCGGTCGTTGATCCAACCAGTCCAGGTATATGGCGCACAATGACTTCTAAAAACAATCCGGCCACTGCGGTATCCGATCTGACTCTGAGCCCTGCGGCGAACAGCCCTGCCCCGATGAAGCCATTGCCACCCTCGCGCCCGCTGGGTACCCAGCAATACCTGTACTTCACCGAAACCAACACAGACCGCATCCTCGACAACCTCGATGGCCTGCGTGACCTGGTGTTCCCGCGCCCGCCGCACCTGGAAGGCGACAACGAACAGCACAACGATCAGGAATTCCCGTCGGTGTGCCTGATCGGCCTCGGTCGCTGCGGCTCCAACATCGCCCTCGATGTGGCGGAGCTGGTGTACAACGCGCGCAAGTTCTACCTCAACGAATTCAACAACGAGGATCGCCCTTCGAGCGATCGTCGCTTGGCCGACAAGGGCTACAGCCCGGCCCAGTGGATCAAGACCAACCTGCGGATCGGCCCGAACAAGGGCAGCAAACCGGTGTTCCTGGTGGAACCGCTGGTGATGCTCGGCGACCTCGACAAGGACATCGCCGGACGCATCCGTTTCTCGCGCAAGGGCGAAAAAAGCGGTTTCCTGCGCGACTACAGCAAGATGAAGATCATGGACTTGTCGGAAGTCCACGCCGGTGGCGCCGGTAACGCGCCGATCCTCGGCCAGTACCTGGCGAAGATCATCCTCAACAAGGACACCCAGCGTTTCTCCAGCCCCGACTGGAAAATGATCCACTCGTACCTGATCGACAGCTGCGGCATCAAGGCCAACCAGTCGCGCCTGTATTTCTCGATCTTCAGTGCCGGCGGTGGTACCGGTTCGGGCATGGCCTCGGAATTCGGCCTGGCCCAGCAGCACTCGTACATGAACAAGACGTTCGACACCAAGCCGATGGACGAGCATGACGGCAAGAGCGGTCATTCCTTCGTGTTCGAACCGATCTTCACCAGCGGCATCTGCGTGCTGCCGAACATTTCCGATCACCGCAGCGAAATGTCCGAGGCGCTGCACATCAACGCCGGTCGTCTGCTGTGCAAATACCTCTCGGAAGAATGGGATTTCTCGTACAACTTCGCCAACGAAGACAGCAGCGAAGCCAGCGTCATGGGCCGTATCCGCCCATGGAACGCGATGATGCTGATTTCCAACGACATCATGCGTTACGCCGAAGAGAGCGATGACGGCAACATCCAGAACATTGATGTCAATGCGATGGAGAAGCACGCCAACCAATACATCTCGCAGCAGATCTTCAACATTCTGACGGCCCAGGCGGTCACGACCGACTACGACCAGAACTATTTCCGTCGCGCCGGCATCGACATCGGCGAGACCATTCGCCTGGACGCCAACGACCTGTTCATGAGTCTGGCCGGCCCGGTGGCGATTGCCTACGCCGAATCCGTGGTGCCGGAAACCCCGCCGCCGAGCAGCGACAAGTTCAAGGTGTTCGACAAAGAGCCGCAGCGCCTGAACATCGACGACCTGTTCTTCCGCTCGATCGACCTGCCGCACTTCAATAAAGTGACCCAGGCCATCGAAGGCATCAGCCTGTTGCCGATCGAGTCCAAGCGTTATCGCGCCTCGCTTGAGCAGTACAAGAATTCCGGTTACGACGCGGCCGCGCTGCACGACCTGCACTTCTTCAAGAACTGCTCGTCGGTGGTCTCGATCGTTTCGCTGCCGAAAGACTACAAGCTGTCGTACATGGACCTGAACCGGTTGAAGACTCACCTCAACAGCCTGTTCCCCAACACCACGCTCAAGCGTTATGCGCTGGTGATCGGTGCGTCCGCCAACTTGTCGCTGACCACCCTTATCGCCAAGAGTCCGTGCCTGTCGGACGACTTCCTGACGCTGATCGTGGCGTTCATCAAGCGTTGCTTCGCCAAGACCCCGTACCGATTCGACGAGACCTTGGACAATTCGATCCTCGATTTCATCATTCAGGAAGAGTTCGATGAGGACCGCATCGACGACCTGCTCAACGAATTCGAGAACCCGGCGAAGATCCTCGATACCAACTGGTACGCGATCAAGCCGATGTATGAGAAGAAGTACCGCGAACTGATCAACGACAAAGAGAAGTTTGTCTCGATCAATGACATTCGCCTGTCGCGCGATTGCGTGAAGAAGTCGATCAAGTACCTGCGCGAGATCTACCGTCACCGGATCGGCAAGACCAAGGTTATTTCCCTTAATAACCATACTGGCAAGTCTTACTCGGTCTGACACCAGATCGAGGCGCCCCCATCGCGAGCAGGCTCGCTCCCACAATGGAATGCATTTCCTGTGGGAGCGAGCCTGCTCGCGATAAGGCGCTCAAATTCCCGGTTTATTCAGTTTTTCCAACATCCCGAAACAATTAAGCAGCCGTCAGGCTGCTCACTGAACTGTGCCCGTTACGTTTACGTCACCGTTATGCCACCCCCGCCTGTGGCATTTCTCTACGGCAATCGGCCATCACGCTACTCCGCTACACACTTTTTGCCGTTCAGCGCTCGCACCAACAAGGTGCAACCCGTCAGGTCGCTGCCCTTTCCTGGATCAGGATCCACGGCCGGACTACCACCGCCCACATCTCGGGATCACGCTCGAAGATATCCAGCGCCCGCGTTTCAGACAGCTTGGCGACCTTGTCTTCGGCCAGCCAGGCAGCGACTTTCTCGCCCTGATCCGACGCCACGGCCTCGGCGACCGCGATCAAATCCAGGCCGGCGTCGACCCACAATAGGGCACCCTGGGCATAGAAGCGCTCCAACTCTTTCCAGGTAATAGATGCGGTTTCACCAAGCAGCTTGGCATAGAGGGTGCTAGGTTCTTGATTCATGGGACTGTCCGGAAAAGAAATCGGCGCGAATGATAACGTCGGTGGTCCGGCAGAAAAACCCGGTTGCAAAAGGCCGTACCGAACGAAAAGAGCAGGAACGCCAAGGAATGCTGATGATTGGGGCATAAGCCCTCTGAACGTCCCGCCGCAATTCTGTCTTTTTCTTTCATTAAAGCGACACCCTCAGGTTTTGCCCCCTGGCGCCAGCTTCCCAGGCCAACAACCGGCGCTCTACACTGTACCGGTACAGTTGCCGGGGGCTTTTCCGGAGGGTATCGCCCAGATATCTGTCCCGGTTCTGCTGCTACGGCGTCAGGACTCTAAAAAAATACAACAGTAAGAGTGGAGCACTATGACTAAGGCTACTAAGCAGATTTCCAAACTGTTTGCCGCTATGGTTCTGGCCGGGGTTGCCAGCCATTCGTTCGCAGCTGACACCATCAAGATCGGTATCGCCGGCCCTAAAACCGGTCCAGTAGCCCAGTACGGCGACATGCAGTTCAGTGGCGCGAAAATGGCCATCGAACAGATCAACGCCAAGGGCGGCGTCGACGGCAAGAAGCTCGAAGCCGTTGAATACGATGACGCCTGCGATCCCAAACAAGCGGTAGCGGTCGCGAACAAGGTCGTCAACGACGGCGTCAAATTCGTGGTCGGTCACCTGTGCTCCAGCTCCACCCAGCCTGCTTCGGACATCTACGAAGACGAAGGCGTGATCATGATCACTCCGGCTGCCACCAGCCCGGACATCACCAACCGTGGTTACAAAATGGTCTTCCGCACCATCGGTCTGGACAGCGCCCAGGGCCCTGCCGCCGGTAACTACATTGCCGATCACGTGAAGCCGAAAATCGTCGGCGTGCTGCACGACAAGCAGCAGTACGGTGAAGGCATCGCCACCGCCGTCAAATCCACCCTCGAGAAGAAAGGCACCAAGGTTGCCGTGTTCGAAGGCGTCAACGCCGGCGACAAGGACTTCTCCGCGATCATCGCCAAGCTCAAGCAAGCCAACGTCGACTTCGTCTACTACGGCGGCTACCACCCGGAGCTGGGCCTGATCCTGCGTCAAGCCCAGGAAAAAGGCCTGAAAGCCAAATTCATGGGTCCGGAAGGCGTGGGTAACGACTCGATCACCCAGATCGCCAAGGACGCCTCCGAAGGCCTGCTGGTGACCCTGCCGAAGTCCTTCGACCAGGATCCGGCCAACGTGGCCCTGGCCGATGCATTCAAGGCCAAGAA
This sequence comes from Pseudomonas sp. NFIX49, assembly GCF_900115915.1. Classification (NCBI taxonomy): domain Bacteria; kingdom Pseudomonadati; phylum Pseudomonadota; class Gammaproteobacteria; order Pseudomonadales; family Pseudomonadaceae; genus Pseudomonas; species Pseudomonas sp. NFIX49. Next base: position 232,429 of record NZ_FOYE01000002.1, read on the forward strand.
AGAAGACCCGAGCGGTCCGTTCGTGTTCCCGTCCTACTCGGCCGTTGAAGTGATTGCCGAAGGTATCAAGGCTGCCAAGTCCGAAGATGCTGCCAAGGTGGCTGAAGCCATCCACAAAGGCACCTTCAAGACACCTACCGGCGACCTGAGCTTCGACGACAAGGGCGACCTGAAGGACTTCAAATTCGTGGTTTACGAGTGGCACAACGGCAAACCTAAAACCGAAGTGTCGCCTCAGTAAGGCGCTGCCTGACTGACTGCCAATAAAGCCCACGGCGTGCCGTGGGCTTTGTTTTACGAATGTATTGGGCCGCGCTGGCGTGATCCGCCAGTCTCCCACCTGAAAATCTCAAAACCGTCATCAGCGGTTCGCTGGCAAAACCCGGATTCGAAGTGGATAAAGATCCACGGGACCGGGCGGGAAAATGACTCCACCAGTGAAATGCGTATCAGGTTTTTAGGAGCGCTGTAATGCCTGACATCTATCACTTCTTCCAACAGCTGGTTAACGGCTTGAACGTTGGCAGCATGTATGCCCTGATCGCCATCGGCTACACGATGGTCTACGGCATCATTGGAATGATCAACTTCGCCCACGGCGAGGTGTACATGATCGGTTCCTACGTGGCGTTCATCGCCATCGCCGGGCTGACCATGATGGGACTCGAAAGCGTCCCGCTGCTGATGACCGTGGCGTTCATCGCCAGCATCGTCGTCACCAGTTCCTACGGTTACAGCATCGAACGCATTGCCTACCGCCCGTTGCGCGGCAGCAACCGTCTGATCCCGCTGATTTCCGCGATCGGTATGTCGATCTTCCTGCAGAACACGGTTCTGCTGGCGCAAGACTCCAAGGACAAAGCAATCCCCAACCTGATTCCGGGCAACTTCGCCTTCGGCCCGGGTGGCGCACATGAAGTGCTGATTTCCTACATGCAAATCGTGGTGTTCGTGGTGACCCTGATCGCCATGCTCGGCCTCACGCTGTTCATCTCCCGCTCTCGCCTGGGCCGCGCCTGCCGCGCCTGCGCCGAAGACATCAAGATGGCCAACCTGCTGGGCATCAACACCAACAACATCATCGCCCTGACCTTCGTCATCGGTGCTGCGCTGGCGGCCGTCGCGGCCGTGCTGCTGAGCATGCAATACGGCGTGATCAACCCGAACGCCGGTTTCCTCGTCGGCCTCAAGGCCTTCACCGCCGCAGTACTGGGCGGGATCGGCAGCATCCCCGGCGCCATGCTCGGCGGGCTGGTGCTCGGGGTGGCGGAAGCCTTTGGCGCCGATATCTTCGGTGACCAGTACAAGGACGTCGTGGCTTTCGGCTTGTTGGTTCTGGTGCTGTTGTTCCGTCCGACCGGCATTCTGGGCCGTCCGGAGGTTGAGAAAGTATGACTAGGAATCTTAAACAGGCGCTGTTCAGCGCCTTGCTGGTCTGGGCCGTGGCCTATCCGGTACTGGGTCTGAAACTGACCATCGTCGGCATCAACCTGGAAGTGCACAACACCAGCCCGGCCATTCTGGCGACCATCGCCATCTGCTCGGTGCTGATGTTCCTGCGAGTGCTGTTCAACCAGCAGATCAGCAAGGCGTGGCGTTCTTCGCCTGGCATGCCGCTGATCCCGGCCAAGGCCAGCAACTTCCTGACCCTGCCTTCCACCCAGCGCTACTTCATCATCGCGCTGATCATCGGTGCGCTGGTGTGGCCGTTCTTCGGCTCCCGCGGCGCAGTGGATATCGCGACGCTGATCCTGATCTACGTGATGCTCGGCCTGGGCCTGAACATCGTGGTCGGTCTGGCCGGTCTGCTCGACCTGGGTTACGTCGGTTTCTACGCCGTCGGCGCCTACAGCTACGCGTTGCTGTCGCACTACTACGGCCTGAGCTTCTGGATCTGCCTGCCGATTGCCGGTCTGATGGCGGCGACGTTCGGCTTCCTGCTCGGCTTCCCGGTGTTGCGTCTGCGCGGCGACTACCTGGCGATCGTGACCCTCGGTTTCGGGGAAATCATCCGCCTGTTCCTGCGTAACCTGACCGACATCACCGGCGGCCCGAACGGCATCAGCAACATCGAGAAACCGACGTTCTTCGGCCTGACCTTCGAACGCAAGGCTGCGGAAGGCCTGCAAACCTTCCACGAGTATTTCGGCCTGCAATACAACTCGATCAACAAGGTGATCTTCCTCTACCTGGTTGCCCTGCTGCTGGCGCTGGCGGCGCTGTTCATCATCAACCGCCTGCTGCGCATGCCGATCGGCCGTGCGTGGGAAGCACTGCGTGAAGATGAAATCGCCTGCCGCGCGCTGGGTCTCAACCCGACCGTGATCAAGCTCTCGGCGTTCACCCTGGGCGCGAGCTTCGCCGGTTTCGCCGGCAGCTTCTTCGCCGCCCGTCAGGGTCTGGTGACGCCGGAATCGTTCACCTTCATCGAGTCCGCCATCATCCTCGCCATCGTGGTGCTGGGTGGCATGGGCTCGCAGTTGGGCGTGATTCTCGCGGCCGTGGTGATGATCCTGCTGCCGGAAATGATGCGTGAGTTCAGTGAGTACCGCATGTTGATGTTCGGCGCCCTGATGGTGCTGATGATGATCTGGCGACCTCAAGGTCTGCTGCCCATGCAACGTCCTCACATGGAGCTGCGCAAATGAGCCGCGAGATCCTGAAAGTCGAAAATCTGAGCATGCGCTTCGGCGGCCTGCTGGCGGTCAACGGCGTGGCCCTGACCGTGAAGGAAAAACAGGTGGTGGCACTGATCGGGCCGAACGGCGCCGGCAAGACCACCGTGTTCAACTGCCTGACCGGTTTCTACCAGCCATCGGGCGGCAGCATCCTGCTGGACGGCGAGCCGATCCACGGCCTGCCGGGCCACAAGATCGCCCTCAAAGGCGTGGTGCGCACCTTCCAGAACGTGCGCCTGTTCAAGGACATGACGGCGGTCGAGAATCTGTTGATCGCCCAGCACCGTCACCTGAACACCAACTTCCTGTCCGGCCTGTTCAAGACCCCGGCGTTTCGCAAGAGCGAGCGCGAGGCCATGGAGTTCGCCGAGTACTGGCTGGAAAAGGTCAACCTGAAAGAGTTCGCCAACCGCCCCGCCGGCACCCTGGCCTACGGTCAGCAGCGTCGTCTGGAAATCGCCCGCTGCATGATGACCCGTCCGCGGATCCTCATGCTCGACGAACCGGCCGCCGGCCTGAACCCGAAGGAAACCGAAGACCTCAAGGCGCTGATCAGCGTGCTGCGTGAAGAGCACAACGTGACCGTGCTGCTGATCGAACACGACATGAAACTGGTCATGAGCATTTCCGACCACATCGTCGTAATCAACCAGGGCACGCCCCTGGCCGACGGCACGCCGGAACAGATCCGCGACAATCCTGAAGTGATCAAAGCCTACCTGGGGGAAGCGTAAATGCTGCAGTTCGAAAACGTTTCCACCTTCTACGGCAAGATCCAGGCGCTGCACAGCGTCAACGTCGAAGTCCGCCAGGGCGAGATCGTGACCCTGATCGGCGCCAACGGTGCCGGCAAGTCCACGCTGCTGATGACGCTGTGCGGTTCGCCGCAGGCCCACAGCGGCAGCATCCGCTACATGGGTGAGGAACTGGTCGGCCAGGACTCGTCGCAAATCATGCGCAAGAGCATCGCCGTGGTGCCGGAAGGTCGTCGGGTGTTTGCCCGTCTGACCGTCGAAGAAAACCTGTCCATGGGCGGATTCTTCACCGACAAGGGCGACTATCAGGAACAGATGGACAAGGTTCTCGGACTTTTCCCACGCCTGAAAGAACGCTTCAACCAGCGCGGCGGCACCATGTCCGGCGGCGAACAGCAAATGCTCGCCATCGGCCGTGCGCTGATGAGCAAGCCGAAACTGCTGTTGCTCGACGAACCGTCGCTGGGCCTGGCCCCGATCATCATCCAGCAGATCTTCGACATCATCGAACAGCTGCGCAAGGACGGTGTGACGGTGTTCCTGGTCGAACAGAACGCCAACCAGGCGCTGAAAATCGCTGACCGTGCGTACGTTCTGGAGAACGGCCGGGTGGTGATGCAAGGCACCGGAGAAGCGCTGCTGACCGACCCGAAAGTACGCGAGGCGTACCTCGGCGGTTGATGGATCGCTTCAAACAGAAAACGGCCTTCGGGCCGTTTTTTTTGTGCCCGGCAAAAAACTTTTACCGATCGCTGTAACGCATCGCCGAGTCGTTTCTCTAGTGGGGCAAGCAAGCGCAATCGCTTGTTCAAACCCAAGTTCAAACCGGAGAAACATCATGACTGCTACCACCCGCACCCTGTCCGCCACCGCCCTGGTTCTGGCCCTCGGTTCCGCCCTGAGCATCGCTGCCGTCTCCACCGCCCACGCCGCTGACGACAACATGGAAAAATGCTTCGGCGTGGCCATGAAAGGCAAGAACGATTGCGCCGCAGGCGCGGGCACCACCTGTGCCGGCACCGCGAAAATGGATCATCAGGCCAACGCCTGGAAGCTGGTTCCGAAAGGCACCTGCACCACCACCGAAAGCAAAACCTCGCCGACCGGTTTCGGTCAGCTCGAAGCGTTCAAAGCCAAGTCCTGATCCGGGAGCCGCCCGAGTGTCGATCATGATCACATCCCGCGACCATGCCTTGCGCCGCACTCGGGCAGCCCTCACCGGGCTCCCGTCCCGTGCCGGGCTGGGGCTCAAGAGCGAGCACTTCAGCGAAGTGCTCGATTCACGTCCGGACATCGGATTCTTTGAAGTCCACGCCGAAAACTACATGGTGGCCGGCGGCCCGTTTCACCATTTTCTGGGTTTGATCCGCGACGCGTATCCGCTGTCGTTGCATGGGGTCGGGCTGTCCATCGGGGCCGAAGGCCCGCTGGATGTCCAGCACCTCAAACGCCTGGCCGCGCTGATCGAGCGCTATCAACCCCACTCCTTTTCCGAACACCTGGCCTGGTCGAGCCATGGCCCGGTGTTCCTTAATGACCTGCTGCCCCTGGCTTACGACACGCCGACGCTGAACCGCGTCTGCGACCACATCGACCAGGTACAAAGCACCCTCAAACGTCCGATGCTGCTGGAAAACCCGGCGACCTACCTGGCATTCGAGCGCTCGACAATCGACGAAGCGGACTTCATCCGCGAAGTCATCCGGCGTACTGGCTGCGGGCTGTTGCTGGACGTGAACAATGTCTACGTCTCGTGCATCAACCATCAACGCGATCCCCTGGCTTACCTCGATGCACTGCCGCTGCACGCGGTGGGCGAGATACATCTGGCCGGGTTTGCCGAAGATGCCGACAGCCTCGGTGATCGTTTGCTGATCGACGATCACGGCGCGCCAATCGATCAAGCGGTCTGGTCGTTGTACCGGCAAGCGCTGGAACGTGTCGGCCCGGTGGCGACGCTGATCGAACGGGACAATCAGGTGCCGGCCCTCAACGTGCTGTTGGCCGAAGCGCATCAGGCCGATGAGCTGTTGCTGTGCGCGGGAGGTCGGCCATGAGCACTCAAGCCGCATTCAGCGCAGCGTTGCTCGATATCGACCTGCCCTGCCCCGAGGGTTTGTGCAGTGCCAACGGCGCCGATCCGGCCAGCCGTTTCGCGGTGTACCGCAACAACGTGCAGGGTTCGTTGATCAATGCACTGGCCGACAGTTATCCCGTGGTGATGCAGCTGGTGGGGGACGAATTCTTCCGGGCCATGGCCGGAATTTTCGTGCAAAGCCATCCGCCACACAGTCCGTTGATGAGTGACTACGGCAGTGAGCTGGCGGATTTCATCAGCGGCTTCGAACCAGCCTCGAGCGTTCCCTATCTGGCCGACGTCGCAAGGCTGGAACGCCTGCGTACGCTGGCCTATCACGCGGCCGATGCGTTGCCTCTGAGTCAGGAGCGGATCGCTGCCGTATTCGCAGATGCCGATGCGCTGAATGAACTGCGCATTGGCCTGCACCCTTCGCTGTATCTGCTCGATTCAAACTTCGCCGTGGTGGACATCTGGGCCGCGCATCAGCACGACGCGACCCTGGCCGGGATCGATCTCAATCACGCCCAACACGCGCTGATCCTGCGCAACGGACTGGAGGTCGAGGTGTTCGCCGTGGAGCTCGGCGCCAGCCAGTTCATTCGCCAGCTCAAGGCCGGTCTGTCACTGACCCGGGCACTGGAATCCGCCGAGGCCTTCGACCTCAGCCAGACCCTCGCCCTGCTGATCAGTCGCCAAGTCATCACTCATTTCCATCCAAAGGTGTCGTCATGAACAGCCTCATTGTCCGCGCCATCGCGCTGCTGGAAAAAATCCCCCACAGTCTGATCGCTTTCATCGCGCGTTTTTCCATCGCGGCGGTGTTCTGGAAATCCGGGCAGACCAAGGTCGAAGGGCTGGCCGTCGACCTGATCGATGGCACCTTCGAGTTCGGCTGGCCGCGTCTGGCCGACTCGACGATTCCACTGTTCAAGAGCGAATACCATGTGCCGCTGCTGTCGCCGGAAATCGCCGCGCATCTGGCAGCGTTCGCCGAACACTTTTTCCCGATCCTGATCCTCATCGGCTTCGCCACGCGCTTTTCGGCGTTGGCATTGCTGGGCATGACCCTGACCATTCAGCTGTTCGTGTATCCGGATGCCTACCCGACCCACGGCACCTGGATGGCGGTGTTGCTGTACCTGATGGCGACCGGACCGGGCAAAGTGTCGATCGATCACCTGATCGCCCGGCACTACAACCGGTCCAGCGCCTCGCCGCTGAGCTTGAACCAGCCGATCAGATAATCCGCCAGCACCTGAGTGCGTTTCGGTAACCCGCCCTGATACGGGTGCACCAGGTACATCGGCATGCGTCGAGTCTGAAAATCGCGCAGGAGCCAGTGCAATCGGCCGTCAGCCAATTCCGCCTGCAGCAGATAGGAAGGCAGGCGGGCAATACCGGCGCCAGCCAGAGCGGCTTTCTTCAACAGGTTGTAGTGATTGCTGGCGAACGGCCCCGACACCCGCACCCGCAGCAGTTCGTGCTGCTGGTGATAAAGCCATTCCTCGCGACCGCTGTAGTGACTGTTGAGCAGGCAACGGTGTTCGGCCAGCGCCTGCGGCGTCAGCGGCTCACCAAAGCGCTCCAGATATTCAGGGCTGGCGCAGGTCATTTCCTGCCAGGCCAGCAACGGCCTGGCCACCAGTCGCTCGTCATTGGCCACTTCGGTGCGGATCGCCAGATCGAAACCTTCGCGGGACAGGTCTCGGTAGCTGTTGCTCAGCTCCAGTTCGATCTGCACTTCAGGGTATTTCCGGGAAAACTCCAGCAGCAGACCGTCGAAGAAGGTTTCCCCCAGCGACACCGGAACCGTCATACGCACCGGGCCGGCCATGTCGTCCTTCAATCGCGCCAAAGCCTGACGCGCCCGCTCCACCTGGACTACAAGTGCCTGAGCCTGTGGCAATAACGCCGCGCCGGCCGCTGTCAGGCTCAGCCGACGCGTGGTGCGTTGCAGCAACACCACGGAAAACCGCGCCTCCAGCTGACTGATGCGCTTGGACAACTGTCCCTTGCTGCATCCCAGTTGCTGCGCCGCCAGGGTAAAACTGCCGGCTTCGATCAACACTGCGAACGCCGCCAGATCATCCATCTCGCTCATGGATTGTTTCCATTTGAAAACCAAAGGTTGCCCATTAGTGCGCTTATCCGCAGAAAAAACCACTCTAGACTGAAACCTCGTTCAATCACTTGAGGCAATCACGATGAAAATTCTGTTGATCGGCGCGGGCGGCACCATCGGTTCGGCCGTGGACAAAGAGCTGTCGCAGCGTCATGAAGTCATTCGCATCGGTCGCAGCAGCGGCGATTTGCAGGTGGATATCAGCGACAGCGCATCGATCCGCAAGCTGTTCGAACAGACCGGCAAGTTCGACGCGCTGGTCTGCGCCGCCGGCAACGTGACCTTCGCCCCGCTGGGTGACATGACCGAAGACAGCTTCACCCTCGGCCTGAAGGACAAGTTGATGGGCCAGGTCAATCTGCTGCTGATCGGCCGCGAATTCGCCAACGACGGCGCCTCGTTCACCTTCACCACCGGCGTACTCAGTCACGATCCGATCCGCAGCGGCGCGTCGGCTGCACTGGTAAACGGCGCGCTGGACAGCTTCGTGCGGGCCGCCGCCATCGAACTGCCACGCGGTCTGCGCGTGAACTCGATCAGCCCGACCGTGCTGGTCGAAGCCATGGGCAGCTACGCCCCGTACTTCCGTGGCTACAAGCCGGTTCCTGCGGCGGATGTGGCATTGGCCTACGCCAAAAGTGTCGAAGGCTTGCAGACAGGTCAGACATTTCACGTGGGCTAAACCCTTGTGATGAACGGTCAGCCTGCGTAACGTGGCGGCACTTGTCTGGAGAGCCGAAGATGCGTGTTGCCCGTTCCCTGATCGTTGTTGCCCTGCTCCCGTTGTTTGCCGCGTGCCAGTTGTTCGATGGGGCGCGGGAAAGCGCCTCCCACGTCGGCCAGACGCGGATGCAGGGGCAACTGACCGCTGCCGACGGCAAACTGGTGTTCCAGGCCTGCGGCGAGCAGCGCCAATACGTAGTCAATGACATCGGCGACACCAGCGTCCTGCAAGAGGCCGCCACGCTGGCCGATGAGCAGGGCAAACTGTTCGCCGACGTACGCGGAAAGATCGCCGGCGACCGCCTCGACCTGACCCAGCTTTATCGCGTCGAACGCTCCGGCACTGCCTGCGATGATCCCAACTTCAAACAGCTGATCCTGCGCGCCGCCGGCCATGGCCCGGAATGGAACGTCAAGGTCAGCGGCAAGGGCCTGGTCATCGACCGCGAAGGCCAGCCACCGCTCGCCGTGCCTTACGTCGAAGAACAATTGGGCGATGGCCGCTTCAACCTCAGCAGCGAAGCCAACAACCAGCGCATCGAACTGTGGGTGGCGCCGCAGCGCTGTGTCGACAGCAGCACCGGCAGCGTGCAGCACATGAGCGCCGAGCTGCGTATCGACGGCAAGGTGCAGCGTGGTTGCGGGTATTTCGGCGGTTCGCGTAACGACTGATCGTTTTACCCTCACGGGATCCGGCCGATGCGGCTTATAATCGCCGCCTTCAAACGCCCTGGCGCAGTTGTGCGCCCCGCGAACCGGATCCTGTCATGTTACGAATCACCGAACTCAAGCTGCCGATCGACCATCCCGACGAAGACCTGCGCGCTGCCATCGTGCAACGCCTGGGCATTGCCAGCGATGACCTGCTCGATTTCACCTTGTTCAAGCGCAGCTACGATGCGCGCAAAAAGTCCTCCGAACTGTGCTTCATCTACACCATCGACCTCGAAGTGCGCGACGAGGCCAAAGTGTTGGGCAAGTTCGCCGACGACCGTAACGTCAACGTGGCGCCGGATGTCAGCTACAAATTCGTCGGCCAGGCGCCGAGCGACCTGAGCCAGCGCCCGATCGTGGTCGGTTTCGGTCCGTGCGGGATCTTCGCCGGCCTGCTGCTGGCGCAGATGGGCTTCAAGCCGATCATCCTCGAACGCGGCACCGAAGTGCGCCAGCGCACCAAGGACACCTGGGGCCTGTGGCGCAAAAGCGTGCTCAACCCCGAGTCCAATGTGCAGTTCGGCGAAGGCGGCGCGGGCACGTTCTCCGACGGCAAGCTGTACAGCCAGATCAAGGATCCGAAATTCCTCGGCCGTAAAGTCCTGCACGAGTTCGTCAAGGCCGGCGCGCCGGAAGAAATCCTCTACGTCAGCAAACCGCACATCGGAACGTTCCGTCTGACCGGCATGGTCGAGACCATGCGCGAAGAAATCCGCGCCCTCGGCGGTGAAGTGCGCTTCCAGGAACGCGTCACCGACGTGCTGATCGAAGACGGCCAACTGGTCGGCGTCGAGCTGGCCAGCGGCGAAATCCTGCATTCGAAACACGTGGTCCTGGCCCTCGGCCACAGTGCCCGCGACACCTTCCGCATGCTCCACAGCCGTGGCGTGTTCATGGAAGCCAAGCCGTTCTCGGTGGGTTTTCGCATCGAACACCCGCAGTCGCTGATCGACCGTGCGCGCCTCGGCAAGTACGCCGGCCACCCCAAGTTGGGCGCCGCCGACTACAAACTGGTGCACCACGCCAGGAACGGCCGTTCGGTCTACAGCTTCTGCATGTGCCCGGGCGGCACCGTGGTGGCGGCGACCTCCGAGCCGAACCGCGTGGTCACCAACGGCATGAGCCAGTACTCGCGTAATGAGCGCAACGCAAACTCCGGCATCGTCGTCGGCATCACTCCTGAAGTCGATTATCCGGGCGGCCCGCTGGCCGGGATCGAGTTGCAGGAACGTCTGGAGTCCCACGCCTTCATCCTCGGCGGCAGCGACTACAAGGCGCCGGCGCAACTGGTCGGCGACTTCATCAACGACATTCCTTCGACCGAACTGGGCGAAGTTGAGCCGTCGTACAAACCGGGCGTTGCCTTGGGCGATCTGGCCCTTGCCCTGCCGGACTTCGCCATCGAAGCGATCCGCGAAGCACTGCCAGCGTTCGAGAAGCAGATACGCGGTTATTCGCTGCACGATGCGGTGCTGACCGGGATCGAGACGCGTACCTCGTCGCCGCTGCGCATCACGCGAAACGAGACGCTGCAGAGCATGAACGTCAAAGGTCTGTTCCCGGCCGGTGAAGGCGCGGGTTATGCGGGCGGGATTCTGTCGGCGGGTGTTGACGGGATTCGGATTGCGGAAGCCGTGGCGCGTGACATTCTCGGTCTGAAAGACTGATCCGCACCACCTGAAACACTGTAAAAACCTGTGGGAGCAAATTCGCTCCCACAGTCGTTTTCAGCGTCAGATATTGGCACGCAGAACCGAGGCCGGCAGCGCCTCACCCTGCTCGGCACTCGCCGCCACGGCCGCCATCAATCCATCCAGTTCATAGCCTTGCGCCTTGAGCCACGCCTGATCGTAATACGTATCCGCATAGCGCTCGCCGCCATCGCACAGGATCGCCACGATCGAGCCCGACTCCCCCGCTGCTTTCATCTGCTGCGCCGCCATCAGCGCGCCGATCAGGTTGGTGCCGCTCGACCCGCCCACATGGCGGCCCAGACGCTGCGCCAGGTAATGCATGGCCGCCAGCGACAAGGCGTCCGGCACCTTGACCATCGCATCGATCACCTTCGGCAGGAACGACGCTTCTACCCGCGGCCGGCCGATCCCTTCGATCCGCGAACCGTGGTCCAGACGCAGGCTGGCATCACCGCTCTGGTAAAAGTCGAAGAACACCGAACGCTCGGCATCGGCGCACAGCACGCGGGTGCAGTGCTGGCGATAACGTACGTAACGCCCGAGGGTCGCGGTGGTGCCGCCGGTGCCGGGGCTGGAAATCAGCCAGGCCGGGCACGGGTGCTGCTCGTAGCGCATCTGCTGGAAGATCGACTCGGCGATGTTGTTGTTCGCCCGCCAGTCGGTGGCGCGTTCGGCGTAGGTGAACTGGTCGATGAAGTGCCCGTCGTGTTCGCGGGCCAGGCGTTCGGATTCGGCGTAGATCTGGGTCGGATCGTCCACCAGATGACTCTGGCCACCGTAGAAGGCGATCTGCGCAATCTTTTCCTTGGAAGTGGTCGCCGGCATCACCGCAATGAACGGCAGGCCGAGCATCCGTGCGAAGTATGCTTCGGAAATCGCCGTCGAACCGCTGGAGGCCTCGATCACCGGCGCGCCGGGCTTGAGCCAGCCGTTACACAAGGCGTAGAGAAACAGCGAACGGGCCAGCCGATGCTTGAGGCTGCCGGTCGGGTGGCTGGACTCGTCCTTGAAATACAACTCGATGCCCGGAAAACCCGGCAGCGGCAAGGGGATCAGGTGGGTGTCGGCGCTGCGCTGGAAGTCCGCTTCGATGATCCGGATGGCTTCGCGGGCCCACTGTCGGTTGTCGCTCATGGCTGTCGTTCTCGTTGAATCGGGCAGAAGTGCCTTTACAGGCTCAGCCCCCAAGCTTAGGAAAAAACCTACGGCACCGACAGATACAGCTGAACTTCAATCCCTTGGGCAACTGCTAGGCTCTCCTGCACGTGGGGGCCGATGCCTGTAACCATATATAACAAAAAAGAATATAACTTTTGTTTTAACAACTAACGGTACGGGTTAGGGTGTGCCACCTTTTGACTTTATCGATGGAGAGCGACCTTGCCTCTGCGTAGCACTTTCACGCGTTTCTTTCAGTTGGAAGCTGCCAGCGGTCTGTTATTGATCGCCGCGGCCATCCTGGCTCTGATCATCAACAACTCGCCGCTGTCGTGGTTGTACAACGGCCTGCTCGACACCCCGGTGGTGGCGCAGATCGGCGCATTAAAAATCGCCAAGCCTCTGCTGCTGTGGATCAACGACGGCCTGATGGCGCTGTTCTTCCTGCTGATCGGCCTGGAAGTGAAGCGCGAAGTCCTCGACGGTCAGTTGTCCAAGCCGTCGCAGATCGTCCTGCCCGGCGCGGCGGCCATCGGCGGCATGCTGGTGCCGGCGCTGATCTACTGGTTTCTCAACCGTGACAATCCCGCAGCCCTGGATGGCTGGGCGATTCCGACCGCCACCGACATCGCCTTCGCCCTTGGCGTACTGGCCTTGCTCGGCAAGCGCGTGCCGGTGTCGCTGAAGCTGTTCCTGATGACCCTGGCAATCATCGATGACCTCGGTGCCATCGTGATCATTGCGATCTTCTACTCCGGTGAGCTCTCGACCCTGTCGCTGGGCCTGGCGGCCGCCTGCATCGCGGCGCTGGTGGCGATGAACCGGCTCGGCGTGGTCAAGCTCGGGCCGTACATGATCATCGGTCTGATCCTCTGGGTCTGCGTGCTCAAGAGCGGTGTCCATGCGACGCTGGCCGGTGTGACCCTGGCGTTCTGCATCCCGCTGCGCACCAAGAATGCCGAGCCTTCGCCGCTGCTGACCCTCGAACACGCGCTGCACCCGTGGGTCGCCTACGGCATTCTGCCGCTGTTCGCCTTCGCCAACGCCGGCCTGTCGCTGACCGGCGTGACCGCCGAAAGCTTCACCCACCACGTCCCGATGGGCATCGCCGTCGGCCTGCTGCTGGGCAAGACTCTCGGCGTGTTCGGCCTGACCTGGCTCGCCGTAAAAATCGGCATCGCCGCCCTGCCCCACGGCGCCAACTGGGGCCAGGTGCTGGGCGTGGCGATCCTCTGCGGGATCGGCTTCACCATGAGCCTGTTTGTCGGCTCCCTCGCCTTCGTGCCGGGCGCCAGTGAATACGCCGGGATGGACCGGATGGGCATTCTCACCGGGTCGGTGTTTGCGGCATTGATCGGTTATGCGGTGACATTGGCGGCGAGCAGAAAGAACAGCGCGCTGCGATAGCCGTAGCGAACAATCCCCACGTCTTTAGAGATACGTCCTACAGCCACGATTTTCCTGCTTCGTTAACGTCGTGCAGCCCCTTGCGAGGGGTTGCCGATGCATGAACGAAAGGACAATTAGTGGCTGGTCAAAAGGACATTCCCCGGGTTCCCAACCCACCGGCAGGCGACGGGCATCACGTTACCTACCGCTACATGACGGCCACCGAACTAGCCGATCAGCAAGAACGACAAGACAAGTACGACGCCATGCTAGCGAGGCAGGACGCCTTCGAGCGTAGCCGTGAGGTGGCGGCGAACAAGCCTGAGCCGGTGCGCGGGCTGCGTATTTGCCAAGTCCTGCAAGTTGCCGGACGCGATCATCGATTACTCGAATCCTTCGGGGATGGTGCCGACTGACAGCCTGAAGGATTACGGCGAGCTGATTTTGCTCGGTGGCCGGGAAGCCGATGGCAGCGGCGGGGTTGAGCTCAAGAAAATCAGCGGCACCGCCATTCCTGCGGGGCTGGGCACTTTTTCCCTTGCCGGTGAGGCGTTCAAGGCATTGCCCGCGATGGCCTCCGCCGCTGTCATCAGTCCGTTGCTCGGGCTGGTGGCGATGTTCGTGCCCTCGAACCTGGGCGACAGCGCGCTCTATACCGAAGACCAGTTGCTCGCCCTCAAACAGGCCCGAACCCGTGTGCGCTTGCGCGTTGAACAGCAGGCCGATGGCAGCCTTAAGGGCTACGGCTTCTACACCGGCAAGAATCGCGATTGGGAGATGGTTGATGTTGTGCAGTTCGCTGCACGCGATAGCCGGTTTGTCGCAGACCTTGGTGAAGGTGTTGAGCTGGTCTGGACGCCTGCCGTGGATGGTTCCGACATTCTTGGTATTCCGGAACTGGAGGCTGCTCCGCAGGCGCCGCATATCTGGGTGTACCCGCCGACGAAAGCGGCGGACGGGATTCTGGTGAATCCGGTTTATCCGCCGGAGTATCGGGATTTCATATTGGTGTTTCCGGCGGAGTCCGGGGTTAAGCCGCTGTACATTGTTGTCAGCAAACCTGGAGACCATAAGTACTACGATGATCCCGAAACACTTCCTGCGTTCCCCGACACTCAAAGGGTGAAGTCAAAGGCCTCAGTACGAGGTGGTGGGAAAAAGAGAGCCCGCTGGCTTGATGGAAAAGGCCGGATATATGAATGGGACTCCAAAACCGGCGCTATTGAGCTGTACGACAAGCTGGGAATTCATTTGGGAGAATTCAATCATTTGACCGGAGAGCGAACAAAAAAAGCAAAGCCAGGCAGAACGACTCCCAAATAACTCACTAAAGAGAAAGAGATGCGCTATTTATCGATCACCGGATTTTTCCCCGATGAGAAACAGGATGACTCGTTGCAATTCGAGCTTAAGGTCAAAGACTACGGATTGAGCCAAGCGTTAGCGCAAATCACTGAATCCAAACCACTTGAGGAAATAGAACCAGGAGAGCTGGAGATGACAGAGAGTCAGGTCAGACAGGCAGCTGAGCTACTTAAAGTCGACTTTCCGCAAGGCTTGGAATACTTCATTGGTACTCGTGCGAGCTCGTGAACATATAAAGAAAAACCCCGACCAGTCACCTGATCGGGGTTTTCTTTTACCGCTCGTTTGCGATTAGTGCGAAACGCGGCTGGTCCCGCCAACGGTCGAAATCCGTACCCGCTCACCCACGCGGAACACTTCATTCTCCTGCACTTGCTGCACATAGGCGCGCATGCTGCCGTCGTCTTCACGTACGGTGATTTCAACACCTTGGGTGCGGGTCAGGCCTTCTTCGGTGGCCGAACCGATCAGGCCGCCGGCCACGGCACCGATAACGGCTGCAACGATGCTGCCTTTGCCGCCGCCGATCGCGCTGCCACCGACGCCGCCAACCACTGCACCGGCAGCGCCGCCGATCGGGGTCTTGGTGCCTTCAATTTTCACCGGACGCAGGGATTCGATGGTGCCCATGCGAATCGTCTGCACGCGACGCGCTTCGTCACGGGAGTAGGAGTCACCGGTCAGGCTCGACTGGCAGCCGGTCAGCAACATCGCCATCGTGGAAAAGGAAGCAACCAGCAGAACAGACTTACGCATAGCATCAACTCCAAAGGACAGGTATTCATTAAACTCCGCAGCTTGACGCCTGTCACGGCGTCGCCCGGATTAAGTTGCTTTCATTCAGGCCCGGTACAGGCGCCCGCGAACTCACCCAACAGTAGCGCCAAATTCCATTTCCTGCGCCGCCGACCCAAGGATTTCCATGGATTACTTCATCATTGTCGTCACCACAGCCGCCGGCCTGTACTTTCATTGGTGGCTGTATGTGCGGATCAAACGCTGGATGGATCGCGATCTGGCATTGTCACTGGCCGGCAAGGATGAAGGCAAACGCGCCTTCATGCTCGAACGGCTGAAGCAGGCTCAGGCGCAGAAGATCAAGCGCCGGGACCTGCCGAAGTGGCTTGAGGCCGCTGCGGCAGGCTATCCCGCTCGGTAGACTGCTCAGGGTGCCAGACGTTCAAGAATCCAGTCGGCGCCCTGCACACGGTAGTTGAGGCGATCGTGCAGACGGCTCGCGCGGCCCTGCCAGAACTCGATGCGCTCGGGGAGCAGGCGGTAACCGCCCCAGTGTTCCGGGCAGTGAGGCTGAGTGTCGGTGAAGCGTTGCTCGGTCGCCTTGAGCAAGTCTTCCAGTTCACCCCGGCCGTTGATCACCCGGCTCTGCGGTGACGCCCAGGCGCCGAGTCGGCTCCCCAGCGGTCGCACCTGATAGTACGCATCCGACTCTTCGGGCGTGACCTTCACCACCCGCCCTTCGATCCGCACCTGGCGCTCCAGGGTCGGCCAGAAGAATGTCATGGCAGCAAACGGGTTCGCCGCCAGATGCTGGCCCTTGGCGCTTTCGTAGTTGGTGAAGAAGGTGAAGCCCTGCTCGTCCAGCCCCTTGAGCAGCAGAATGCGGCAATGCGGACGGCCGTCCGCATCCACCGTGGCCAGGGTCATCGCGTTGGCTTCCACTGGCGCCTGTTCGGTTTTCACCGCTTCGGCAAACCACTGGTGAAACAACGCAAAGGGCTCGGCCGGGGCTTGCGCCTCGGTCAGGCCGTCCCGGGTGTAATCACGACGCATATCTGCCAGAGACTGGGTCACGGCGCATTCCTTTTCGTTAGCGGATCACTTTTTGGTGGTATCGGTCGCAGCGACTTTCTTGTCGGTTGCAGCGGCTTTGGCGGGTGCGGTCTTTTTCGCCGGAGCCTTGGCCGGGGCCTTCTTCGCTGGAGCCTTGGCAGCAGCTTTTTTGGCCGGAGCCTTTTTGGTGGCCGGTACAGCGGCTTTCTTCGCCGCCGGCGCCGGGGTCACCGGTTTGGCGGCAGGCTTGACGTCCTGGGCAGCAACCATGGTCACTGGCTTCGGTGCTGGCATGTTGTACTTGCTCAGCAGCGCGACCATGGTGTTCTGCGGGGTCACCAGCAGTTCGACACGGCGGTTCAGGGCACGGCCTTCAACGCTGTCGTTGGCGGCACGCGGTGCTTCGGAACCCATGCCGCGCAACATCAGGCGATCACGCTGCAGGCCGCTGAGGCGGAAGATCGCCGCCACAGCCTGGGCGCGTTCCTGGCTCAACTTGACGTTGGCCGGAGCGGCACCGGTGGTGTCACTGTGACCGAGCACCAGTACGGCGGTTTTCGGGTCGGCTTCGAGGATTTTCGCCACGCGGGTGAACGGGCCGAGAGTCACTGGCAGCAGCATGGCCGGGCGATCCGGGTTGAACGAGCCTTCCACCGGCGCCGTCACGACCAGCACGTTCTCACGGCGTTCGAGTTGCAGGTTGCTGTCCTTGATTGCGGTGCGCAGGCGCGGTTCGTAGTCATCCAGCCAGGCTTGAGTGACTTTCGGATCGGGCATCGGCACGACTTTGGCCGTGTCCTGCTCCTTGCCGCCGAACGGCCACCACCATTTGCCGCCCTTGTCGGCTTCAGCCTTGGCGACTTCGACCGGTTTTGCTTCGGGCTTGGCTTCAGCTTTCACTTCTGGCTTGGCTGCCGCCGAGTCGTCCGAGCCAAACGGCCAGTACCACGGACTGCTGCTCTCAGCCTTGGCCACCGGCGCGGTGGCGGCCGGTTTCAACGGCGCAGGCGCCGGAGCCGGCTCCTTGGCTGCGACTTTGTCGGAAGAACCGAACGGCCACCAGCTGCCGCCATCGGCGTCGTTCTTCGGAGTCTGTGCACAACCGGTGATTGCGAAACACAGGGCCAGGGCGAGAGTTTGTTTGGACGACATTGGAAACCCACAAAAAGAATTAGTGAACAATCAGAGGACTTTCGCCCGGATAAACAGACGCTTTGAAACGAAATTCGCCATGAGGTTCCGGCCCTGGAACCTCGGACGATGCTTTACAGACAAGTGGCAAGTACCCGCGCCAGCTTCTGCGCGCGCGGATCCATCAAGACGTACGGCCCCAGGGTATTTGTCACAAATCCGAAGGCCACATCGTGCTCCGGATCAGCAAAACCGATGGAACCACCCGCACCCGGATGCCCGAATGCACGCGGGCCGAGGCCGTAAGTGGCATTCGGCACGTCGGGTTGATCAAGCATGCAACCGAGACCGAAACGGGTGCGGGTCAGCAAGGTCTTGTCCTCGCCGAGGCTGTGTTCGCGGGTCAGTTCTTCGAGCATTTCGCTTTCCAGGAGGCTGCCGTCGAGCAGACCGGCGTAGAACCCGGCCAGACTGCGCGCATTGCCGTGGCCGTTGGCCGCCGGTTGCTGCATGCGGCGCCATTCCGGTTTGTTGGTGCTGGTGAGCACCGACGGCGGATTGGTGAAGGCCCGGGTGGTCATCGCTGTTGGTTCGCGCATGGTCACTTGCAGCAGGCGCTGGGCGGCGGCGTCGCCAGTGTTGCCCTTGCCCCGGGCAATGTGCGCCACGCGATGGAATTCTGCGTCGGCCAGACCGACATGAAAATCCAGCCCCAAAGGTTTGGCGACCCGCGCCACGATCGATTCCCCCGGCCCGCGACCGTCGGCACGCCGCAGCAATTCGCCGATCAGCCAGCCGTAGGTGATCGCGGCATAGCCGTGACCGGTGCCCGGCGTCCACCACGGTGCTTCGGCCGCGAGGGCGTCGACCATGGTCTGCCAGTCGTACAGTGCTTCAGGCGCGAGCAATTCGCGCAGGGCCGGCAGACCGGCCTGATGGCTAAGCAGTTGGCGCAGGGTGACGGATTCCTTGCCGGCGGCGGCGAATTCCGGCCAGTAACGGGCAACCTGCGCATCGAGCTGCAACTTGCCTTCGGCAACCAGTTGCAGCGCGGTGACGGCGGTGAAAGTCTTGGTGCAGGAGAACAGGTTGGCGATGGTGTCGCTGTGCCAGGCCTCGGCGCCGTCCTTGTCGGCGGTGCCGGACCAGAGGTCGAGGACGGTTTCCCCGCCGACCCGGATGCACAACGCGGCGCCGCGTTCCTGGGGATCGTCGAACAGTGCAGCGAAGGCTTCGCGCACCGCTTCGAATTGAAGCTCGTAATGTCCCTGAATCTGCACCCGCAACTCCCCCGCGAAAACGCTCTACAAAGTGGCCCGCATTGTTCCAGCCCGTGAGGCTTTTGGGAACCGCTGCGGGCCGGGCGGTCTTCAGGTTTCGTATTGATCAGTGGCCGTTGCCGGAATGCCCGCCGGTGTGGCCTGCGCCCTGCCCCGGGCCTTTGCCGGCGTCCGCTTTACGGCCGCCTTCGGCTTCGTGGCCGGCCTTGTCCGCTGCGGCAGCCGCCTTCTGCGCCTCTTTGCTCAACTGATCGACGGTCGCCAGGTTGCTCTTGCGCACGGCTTCGACAAAACCCTGGAACGGCAGATCGGTGACGCCAACCAGACCGAAGTGGCCGTTCTCGCCATCGAGCAGGCGCCCGGTCACCGGTTGGTCCAGATACTGGAACCAGTGCACGCCGACAATCGACGGTTCGCTCAGCGCCTGTTTGAGGAAGTTGGCGTAGGCCGGGCCACGGTCTTCTTCCTTGCTCAACGGGGTCACACCGCCCCAGAACGGGCCTCGGTCGGTGGAGCCGAAGTTGAATTCGGTAATCAGCACCGGTTTGTCGAGGCTGCGCAGCGCGGCGAAGTCATAACCGTCCTGCGGTTGCAGGGTGTACATGTTGAAGCTCAGCACGTCGCAATACTGGGCGCAGGACGCCACGGCTTCCGGGGTGCTGGTGGCGAAACGGCCGCCGAGCAGCAACTGGTTCGGCGCGTGCCATTTCAGCGAGTCGGAAATGGTCTTGAAGTAGGTGTCGGCGAAGACCTTCTGGAAGTATTTGAAGTCGGCCTCGATTTCCGGATGCTCCGGGTTCGGCAGCGGCGCCTCGAAACCCGGGTCTTCCATCAATTCCCATGCCGGCAGATCAATGCCCCAGGCCTTCGACAGCCCCGCCTGATTGCGGTACTTGTCGCGCAACTGCTTGAGGAACGCGCGTTTGGCCGGAACGTCGGTGGTCATTTTCAGGGTGCCGTAGGCCAGCGCGTAACGGGATTTCGGATCATCGCCGGGGCCGGCCCAGGCCAGTTCGTTGTCGGCGAAATAGCCGATCAACCACGGATCATCGCGATGGTCACGGGCGGCAATCGCCACGGCGCGTTCGGTGGCCATGGCGAAACGCGGATCGAACGGGTCAGGCATGCCGCCCCACCAGTCGGTCCCGGTGCTGATGCTGGTGTAATCGCCGACGATCGACAGCGGCAAGGTGTACGGCATGCGCTCGGCGTCACTGAGGGCGGGGGCGCTCCAGTTACCGATGGTGTTGAAGCCCCAGGCTTGCAGGCGATCAAGGGTGTGGCTGGCCCACTTTTGTTCGTCGACCGTGTTTTTGCACGGTGTCGCGACATTTTGCCCGGTTGTCGCGGCCGACTCGGCAACCCCGGATTTCGGCTGTTCGGAGGCGGCTACCGGTGCACTGGCGTTGGTTGCCGCCTCTTCGGCGGCGCCAGCCTTGGCGGCTTCGGCGACACCGGCCTTGTTGCCGCTATCCGGGATGCATGGCTCGCCATAAAGGCGCTGAAGGTTGGCGCCGTAGAAGTCGTACCAGCGCCCGAAGTTGTAGCCACGGCCTTGATCGACACCGTTGCCGCCACGGTTGTCGCCTTCGCCGAAGTGGCTGGCCAGCGGCTCTTCAGGTTTTGGCAGGGATTCGAACATGTATTCGCGGCCGGCCACGTAGGTCTGGTTGACCTCCGGGCTGACGGTGTTCACGCCCAGGGAATAAAACGGATGGCCCTCTGGCGTCACCAGATACCAGCGGCCGTCACGTTTTTCGGTGCGGAAGAAACCGCTGGCCTTGAACGCCGGGCCTTTGCTCCAGCCGCCGAACTTGTCCAGCGACGACTTTTCGCGCTCGGCCAGCCAGGTGTTCAGTTGTTGCTGTTCTTTGGCGGCGGCGGATTTCAGTTGCTCGTCATTGGCGACTTTTTCCGGCCACTTGCCGCGAGTCGACTGGCCATAGGCATCCACCAGATTGCCGTAGGCGGATTTGATCACCTCGCCTTCGTCCTGCACGCCAAAGCGCTCGAGCAACAGACTTTGCGCGGCTTTCGGCTGATCCATCGACAGGCTGACCGACACCACCTGGCTGCGATCCAGCTCACCGCTACTGCTCGCCAACAGGATGCGCTGCCCGTCGATCGTCATCGGCATCACCGGCCCGGCTTTCATGCCCTGGCTGAGTGGCGAGGTCGCGGTCAACGGCACGAGCAAGGTCTGCGCCGGGCCCGCCGGCAGGTCAACGCGGCTGACCAGAGTCTTGCCGTCGTTGCTCTGGATTTGTACGTAGACGGTCACGGCCCAGTTCATCGCGCTCTGGATGCGCAGGCTCATCATGCCGGACTGCGACCAGTCCCAGGCACCGGTCTGCGGCGACAGACGCAAGGTCGGGCGGGCCGTCGGGTTGAACGTCACCCGGCGCAGCACTTCACCCTCGGGAGTCTGCTCGGCGTTGGCTTGCGGCAGGTCGGCGTTTTCGGTCGCCACTTTCACCACATCGGCGGGGCGAACAAAGTTGAACAGGGTCTGCTGGCCGGCAGGTGCCGCGAATAAAGGCGCAGCGAAAACCAGGGCAAAAACGGCAGGCAACGAACGACGAATCATGAGAACGGAATTCTCCCTAACGACCCGCAAGGGCCAATGGAAAAGCAGTGACAGAGAGATAGACAGCGCGGCGGGCAAAACTGCCCACCGATGTCTCAGGATATTTCACGACGGAAAGGAGGCAACGCATTGAGGATCGCCTTGCCGTAGCGCTGGGTGACCAGCCGCCGATCCAGCAAGGTGATGGTGCCGCGGTCTTCTTCGGTACGCAGCAGTCGGCCGCAGGCCTGGACCAGCTTCAGCGAGGCATCGGGCACCGAGATTTCCATGAACGGATTGCCGCCACGGGCCTCGATCCACTCCGACAGCGCCGCCTCGACCGGGTCGTCCGGCACCGAGAACGGGATCTTGGCGATCACCACGTGCTCGCAGTAGGCGCCGGGCAAGTCCACGCCCTCGGCAAAACTGGCGAGGCCGAACAGCACGCTGGAATCGCCGCCATCGACACGCGCCTTGTGCTTGTTCAGGGTTTCCTGTTTCGACAGGTTGCCTTGAATGAACACTTGCTTGCGCCAGTCACGGTCGAGGCCGTCGAACACGTCCTGCATCTGTTTGCGCGACGAGAACAGCACCAGACTGCCGCGCGAGCCTTCGACCAGTTCCGGCAGGTCGCGGATGATCGCGGCGGTGTGGGCAGCGGCATCCCGCGGGTCGGCCTTCAGGTCCGGCACCCGCAACACACCGGCGTCGGCGTGATGGAACGGGCTCGGCACCACGGCGGTGACGGCTTTTTTCGGCAGGCCGGCACGCATGCGGAAGCGGTCGAAGGTGCCGAGGGCGGTCAAGGTCGCCGAGGTCACCAGACAGCCGTAGGCCACGTTCCACAGGCTGCGGCGCAGGGTTTCGGCGGCGAGGATCGGGCTGGCGTTGACCTCGATGTCGAACAGCGAACCGCTTTCGGCCAGGGTCAGCCAGCGGGCCATCGGCGGGTTGTCTTCGGGGTCTTCGGCGGTGAACGCGGTCCACAGTTCCCAGTTGCCGGAGGCACGGGACAACAGGCTGCCGAACAGTGGATACCATTCCTCGGCCTGATTGCTGGCGATGCCGATGTTGACCTCGCCGTCCATGCCTTCCTTGAGCAGATCCGTCAGGCGGGTGAACAGGTCGTTGAGGCGGGCGAAGCCTTTTTTCAGCTCGATGCCCATCTCGCGCATGTGCTCGGGAATCACCCCACCGATGAAGCGGTGACGCGGACGTTCGCGGCCTTCGACATCTTCACCGGGCTTGAAGTCGGCGATCTGTTCGCAGGCGGTGAACATGAACTGCTGCTGGGTCTTGATCTCCCGCGCCAGCTCCGGCACCTGCTCGATCAGCTTGCCGAGATCGCCCGGCAGCGGGTGCTGGGCCAGCAGTTTGGTGAGGTTCTTGGCGGTGGTTTCCAGCCAGTCGGCGGTGGAACGCAGGCGCGTGTAGTGAGCGAAGTGGCCGATGGCCTTGTCCGGCAGGTGGTGGCCTTCGTCGAATACATAAATGGTGTCGCGCGGGTCTGGCAACACGGCCCCGCCACCCAGTGCGAGGTCAGCCAGCACCATATCGTGGTTGGTGACGATCACGTCGACCTTGCCCATGCCTTCGCGGGCCTTGTAGAAGGCGCACTGGCCGAAGTTCGGGCAATGACGGTTGGTGCACTGGCTGTGATCGGTGGTCAGGCGCGCCCAGTCGGCGTCTTCCAGCGCGTTGGGCCAGCTGTCGCGGTCGCCGTCCCATTTATTGCCGGCGAGCTTTTCGATCATGCTGGTGAACAGCTTCTGGCTGGCCTCATCGACCTCGATCTTGAAGCCTTCTTCTTCGAACAACTGGGCGGTGGCGGTCTGTGCGTGGCCTTCCTGCAACAGCATGTCGAGCTTGGACAGGCACATGTAGCGGCCACGGCCCTTGGCCAGGGCGAAGCTGAAGTTCAGCCCGCTGTTGCGCATCAGGTCGGGCAAATCCTTGTAGACGATCTGCTCTTGCAGGGCCACGGTGGCGGTGGCGATCACCAGGCGCTTGCCGGCCAGTTTGGCGGTCGGGATCGCCGCCAGGCTGTAAGCCACGGTCTTGCCGGTACCGGTGCCGGCTTCCACCGCGACAATCGCGGGGTCGCCACTGCGCCGGCCTTCGTCGTCGGTGTCGATATCCCCGAGGACTTTGGCGACTTCAGCGATCATCAGGCGCTGGCCGTAACGCGGTTTGAGGCTCTTGGCCTCTAGAAAACGCGAGTAGGCGCCCTGGATCGTGGTTTTGAGTTCAGTGCTGATCATTGAGTGTCGGGCGCAAAAAACGCTGGATAAATTTTCAGTGGTTCGGTTCGGCGGCTATCATACCCCGCGAATCGATCCCGCGCAGAACGGAGTACCCCAATGACACCTTTTAGCCTCGTTTACCCCATCCATGTACTGGCCGCGCTGGTGTGGGTCGGCGGTATGTTTTTCGCCTGGATGGTGCTGCGCCCTGCGGCGATGAAGGCCCTGGACGGTCCCGGGCGCCTGACGCTCTGGGTGGAAGTGTTTCAAGGTTTTTTTCGTTGGGTGTGGGGAGCGGTGATTCTGCTGCCGGTGACCGGGGTGGGCATGCTGCACCTGCAACACATCGCCTTCGACAACGCACCGCGCTATGTGCAGGTGATGATGGGGTTGTATGTGGTGATGACCGCGTTGTTCATCCGGATTCAGGCATTGATGCTGCCGGAACTGCGCACGGCGGTGCAGGCGAAGGACTGGCCGGCGGGTGCGGCAGTGCTGGGGCGGATTCGCAAGGTGGTCGGGTTCAACCTGCTGATCGGGGTGCTGCTGGTGGCCGTGGCTGCTGCGCGCCCCTCGTTCTGACAAGCGCGTTTTACCTGATCGTTCCCACGCTCTGCGTGGGAATGCAGCCCGTGACGCTCCGCGTCACTGGACGCGGAGCGTCCCTAAAGGCATTCCCACGCAGAGCGTGGGAACGATCAACGTAGAGGGTGGGAGCAATCGATTACAGGCGCTGTACGGTGACAGACCCCGCCGCACCCGCAGGCCCCGGCTGCCCGTCAGCCCCCGGCTTGCCGCTCTTGCCGCCGTCGGCGCGATACACCAGGCAGCCCTTGGATTTGCCACCCGCCCCCGGTTTACCGCCAGGACCGGCCGGGCCACCGGCACCGCCGGCGACTTCGACCTTGATCAGCTCGGCCGGAAACTCGCGCGGTACTTCAAGTCGCACCAGCGCGCCCGGTGCACCCGGCTGGCCATCGCTGCCGTTGCTGCCATCAAAACCGTGTCCCGCCTGACCCCAGGTGCAACCCGGCTCCTGACCGTTGGCGCCATCAAGCCCGACAAATCCCGGCGCACCGGTGCCGCCACGGGCATCGACCACCAGTTTCGGCGCGTTCAACGCCTTGAACTGCAGATTCAGATTGCGCCCGGCGCGGGCAGCTTTTTCGTAGGTGCCCGGTGCGCCACGGGCGGTGATCTGGCTGCCTTCGGCGAGTTCGGCGCGGCTGACTTTCATCTCCAGCGCCTGTTCGCTCGGCACGATGGCAATGCGCGCTTCATGGCCCAGCTGCAATTCGCCGACACTCAGTTCGGTCACGTTCGAGGGAATCAGCAAAGTGCCGTAATCGGCGACCACCAGTTTCTCCAGTTGCAGAGTGCTGGCGGTGTTCGGCAGACGCATCAGCGAGTTGGTTTCGACGCTGACCACTTGGGCGCAGGCCAGGGGACTGATGAATGCAGCAAGCAGGCAGAGTTTACGCATGGGAAGCCTCCGGAGCGGCCGGGGCCGGGATGGTTTGCAGGTGGAATACGCCGAACAACAGGATGCGGCCACGATCACGCCAAGGGTGCGGACGCCCCTTGAGGCTGCGGTTGCACAGCAGCACTTCGAGCACGTGGATCGCCAGCAGCAGACCGCCGGCCAGATTGACCAGCAGGTGCAGCGGATGAACAAACGGCACCAGCTGATTGGCCAGCACCACGCAGCAGAACAGCAGGGTCAACAATCGCCCCAGCCCACAGAACACCTTCATACGCTCCCCCGTGTTGCGAATTATTCTTTGGGCGCACAGTAACGGCTTCTGCAGGGGATAAGCCAGAGGGGAAAATGAAAAAATGCGGACTGCCGCCGGATGGCTGCCGGTTCGATGACGTTCATCGACCGACAGCTCTAGCCTGCGGACTACAGACTCATCCTAACGATTGATGTGCAGTTCCACCCGACGGTTCTGCGCACGCCCTTCGTCCGTATTGTTATCGGCGACCGGTTCACTCTCGCCGCGCCCTTCACTGGTGAGTTTGTTCGGCGCCAGGCCCTGACTCAGCAAATATTCCGCCACGCTGCTGGCGCGACGTTCCGAAAGCGCCTGGTTGTAGGCATCCGAACCCTTGCTGTCGGTGTGGCCGATGACCTTGATGCTCACCACATCGGCATTGCGCAGTTTGTCCATCAGCGTGTCGAGCTGGCTTTTTGCGGCCGGTTTCAAATCCGACTTGTCGAAGTCGAACAGCACGTTGCCGGCATCGTTGAGGGTGATGACTTCGGTTTGCGGGGCCGGTTCGGCCGGTTTCTCGGTGACCGGATATTGCGGCAGCGGACAGCCACGGTGGTCAACCGGTGTGTTGGCCGGGGTATCGGGGCAACGGTCGCGGCGATCGAACACGCCGTCGTCGTCTTCATCGCCATCCTGGGCATAGCAGATCAATCCGCCGGTGAGGATCCCCAGCGCAGCGCCACCGCCGGCCCAACCGCTGCTTTCGAGCGCGCCGAGACCGCCGCCGACCAGCCCGCCAATAAGGCTGCAGATCGGCCAGGTACGTTGATTGAGGGGAGCGGTGCCATCGCTGTGGGTGGCGCAACCGGTCAACAGGCTGCCCAGCAGCAGAACCGGCAAGACGGACCTTGTAAGAACACTCATCGTTAAAGCTCCTGTGTCACCGGCCCATACCGGTTACACAGGAGTAAAGACCCGCATCCGCGACTGCACAAGCCGCGGATGCGAGGGGGCTAGCGGTTGATTTTGATTTCGGTACGACGGTTCAGCGCGCGACCGTCAGCAGTTTTGTTGTCTGCCACCGGCTGGCTTTCACCGGCACCGGTCACCGACACGAAGCTGCTTTGCGGTACGCCGCTTTCAACCAGGTACTTGACCACCGAGTGCGCGCGGCGATCCGACAGTTTCTGGTTGTAGGCATCGCTGCCGACGCTGTCGGTGTGGCCGGTCACGGTCAGTTGCGCCGTGCTGGATTCCTGTTTCAGGCGCGAAGCGACCTTATCCAGGACCAGTTTGTCGGACGGGGTCAGCGTGGCCTTGTCGAACTGGAAGTGAACATCGCGGATGACAATGGTTTCTTCCTTGACCACTACAGCTTCTTCGACCACTGGTGCAGGGGCTGGTGGAGGGCAGCCGTCGGCATCGACCTGTACGCCTTTAGGCGTGCCCGGGCACTTGTCGCGACTGTCCGGCACACCATCGCCGTCTTCATCGCCGTCACCGTGAACCCAGCAATAGGCCGCTGCCGTACCGCCGACGAGTAACGCGCCATACCCCGCCCATGCGGAGCTTTCGGTCGCACCGAGCCCCGCACCGACGACACCACCGACTGCCGCACAGGTCGGCCAGTCGGTTTTCTGCAAACCTGCGCAACCAGTCAACACACTGGTTAGCAGAACCAAGGGTAATGCTGTCCGAACTATGCTCATCTAGTTTTCTCCTGAGGGATCGGCTTAGAACCGATTCAGGGAGTAAAGACCGGAGTTTTAATCTCCGCCAGCAATAGGCCATTGCTGTTTGTGCGCCTGTTCACGGGACTTCGACGAATTTGCCGCAAACCCGCAGGACAGAGATCTAGGCCTTGGCGCCCGGGCAGGCTAGTCTTGGCGCTCTGATTGAGGAGCTTCGATGAACGTCGCCATTTCTTCCCGCACGCCGCAGCAGGCATTGGCCGCCCTGCTCGACCGCTACGCCCCTGCACGTCTGCTGCTGATCGGCGCCAGCGAGTTCCCGGCGCTGGCTGCCTTCAAGGAAGCGCACCCGGACACCTGCGTCGCGCACGCCGCGCCCGGTGCGCTGCCGGCGGAATTGGCGGCCCGCCGTTTCGACCTGGCGCTGGTGGTCGATTGCCTGGAACATTTGCCCAAGCGCGACGGCCTGAATCTGTTGGGCGGGATCCGCAACCTCAACGCCAGCCGCATCGCCGTGCTGGCGGATCTGCCGGCCAGCGGCTGGCAGGAAACCGATTTTTACTCTCTGGCCCTGCAAGCCAGCGAACGCTTCGCCCGTGACGAGCAGGTACTGACACTCTTCACCTACGATCTGCTTGACTACAAACAAGTCCCCGACTGGCTCAACTCGCGGTTCTGGGCCAATCCGGAAAACTTCGGGAAATACTGGTGGTAATGCAATGAGTACAGCCATTTGCCCTTGCGGCAGCGGCAACCTGCTGGATGCCTGCTGCGGTCACTATCACGCCGGCCACCCGGCCCCGTGCGCCGAAGCCCTGATGCGCTCGCGCTACAGCGCCTACGTGCTGGGCCTGATCGATTATCTGGTGGCGACCACCCTGCCCGCCCAGCAAGCGGGGCTGGATCGCCAGTCGATCAGCAACTGGAGCGCCCAGAGCACCTGGCTCGGTCTGGACGTGGAAAGCTCGGAAGTGCTCGGCGGCCAGCCGGAGCACGCGTTCGTCACCTTCACCGCGCGCTGGCATGACGGTCAGGGCGAACACAGCCACCGCGAGCGCTCGTCATTCGTGCAGAACAGCGGGCGCTGGTACTTCATCGACCCGACCGTGCAACTGAAGCTGGGCCGCAACGACGCCTGCCCGTGCGCCAGCGGCCAGAAGTTCAAGAAATGCTGTGCGGGGTATTTCAGCAGCTGAGGCTAGACTGGGCAGCAAAGGGAGTTAAACCATGCTCGGTCATTGGCGCACAATCCAGGTCTTCTCACTGCTCATGTTTCTGGGGCTCGGCGGCTGCGCGTCCTGGTTTACCGACGACGCCCGCGACCCCGCCGTGCACCTGGTGAAAGTCGAAGTGGTGCGCGCCAAGTTGCTGGAACAGAAATTCATCCTGCACTTTCGCATCGACAACCCCAATGACAGCGACCTGACCGTGCGCGGCCTGGAATACCGCATACACCTGGCCGATATGCTGCTGGCCGAAGGCGAGCACGAACACTGGATCACGGTGAACCCCAAAAGCAGCGCGTTTTACAAGGTGCCGATCCGTACCAACCTGTGGCCAAAGGTCAAAGAGGTGATGAAAATGCTGAAAAACCCGAACCAGCAGATTCCCTATCGACTGGAGGGCGAGATGGAAACCGGTTTATTCATCGCTCACTACGTGCACCTGGCGCGCAATGGCGTGATAATCCCCGCCGATTTGATTACGGAGTGACCCCGATGACCCAGCAACCTCATGTCCATGGCCCAGACTGCAACCACGATCATGACCATCACCACCATGATCACGACCATGGCCATGTCCACGGCCCGAACTGCGGCCACGCTCACCAGGAACCGGTGCGCAACGCCCTGAAAGACGTTGGCCGCAATGACCCTTGCCCCTGCGGCAATGGCAAGAAATTCAAGAAGTGCCACGGCGCTTGATGTTTCAGGCAATTATCCTCTTCGCCTGACACACCGCCATCGCGAGCAAGCTCGCTCCCACGGGGATCGCGCTCCATCAGGAGCAACTCGGTCGAATGTGGGAGCTGGCTTGCCAGCGATGAGGCCCGCGCACTCCCCGATCAGTATCAGGCTGCCCCGAGAATCTCGGCACTGCCGACCACCGTCGCATACTCCCCGTGCAGATTCCCCAGCGACATCGCATGTACCTCTTGCGCCGAACGCAAAGTGCCGAAATAGTCGGCCTTGTCGAAGGTAAAGCACGCATCCTCCGCCACCCACGCGTCAAACCCCAGATTGCCTGCCGTGCGTGCCGTGGATTCCACCGAGTTGTTCGTCGCCACGCCGACAATGATCAACTGCCCGATCCCCGCCTCACGCAACTTCGCCTCAAGCCCCGTCGCACAAAACGCATCCGGCACCTGTTTCTGGATCAGCCACTCGCCTTCCTGCGGTAAAAACCTTTCCTGAAAATCCACGCCTGATTGCTCGGGCCAGAACACCGAATTCGGCGAGCGCGACAGGTGCTGCACGTGGATCACCGGCCGTCCGCTGCGCCGCCAGAAGTTCAGCAAGTCGAGGATTCGTTCTTCGGCCAACGGATTATTCCGTCGACCCAGACGCGGTTCCAGAATGCCTTTTTGCTGGTCGATGATGATCAGTGCAGCGTTGGCCTTGAGTTCCATGGCGATTTTTCTCACGCGGGGTCATTGAATTTCCCGTACTTGAGCATCACCTCCTGTGACTAAGCAAGCTATCGAACGCACACAGGACAACCTGAAGCCGGCGTTTGCTGTCCGCACGTAAGCCATTTTCCTGATTTGGAGCTTTCCATGATCGACCTGTATTACTGGACCACGCCCAACGGCCACAAGATTTCCCTGTTCCTCGAAGAAGCGGGCCTGCGCTACGACGTGCACCCGATCAACATCAGCCAGGGCGAGCAGTTCCAGCCGCACTTTCTGAAAATCGCCCCGAACAACCGCATCCCGGCAATCGTCGATCATGAACCGGCTGACGGCGGCGAACCGTTGTCGCTGTTCGAGTCCGGGGCGATCCTGCTGTACCTCGCGGAAAAGACCGGCAAGTTCCTGCCCAAGGATCTGCGTGGCCGCCAGGTGGCGTTGCAATGGCTGTTCTGGCAAATGGGCGGGCTGGGGCCGATGGCCGGGCAGAACCATCATTTCAGCCAGTTCGCCCCGGAAAAAATCCCCTACGCGATAAAGCGCTACATCGATGAAACCGCCCGCCTGTACGGAGTGCTGGACAAGCAACTGGCCAACAACGAGTTCGTCGCCGGCAGTGAATACAGCATTGCCGACATGGCGATCTACCCGTGGATCGTCTCCCACAAATGGCAGAGCCAGAACCTGGAAGACTTCCCGAACGTGCAGCGCTGGTTCAACCACATAAAGGATCGCCCGGCGACCGTGAAGGCCTACGCGCTGGTGCAGAAGATCAATCCGCCGAAGTCCTGACCTGCCTTGATCGTTCCCATGTAGAGGCGTCGAACCGCCCGCGTAGAAATGGGCCGCGGAGCGACCCGGGCTGCATTCCCACGCAGAGCGTGGGAACGATCTGCGTGAGCGGGAAGAAATAACCGCTCGCCCCGCTTGCGCGGCCCCCTCCTGCTCACTAACGTAGCGGCTTTATTGCGCCCCCAGCCTCTACCCCCCCGCAGGAGCTTTGCCATGGCCTCGCCAGCCCTTTCACATTTTCTTCCCCGGTTCGGCGTTGCCGCAGCAGTGGCCGGTGTTCTGAGCCTGACCGGTTGTCAGACCTGGAACGCCCAGGACACCCTCCCGCCGACCTCCGGTGTGCAGCCGCTCAAGGGCCTGGCGCAGAACGTTTCGGTCCGCCGCAATGCCATGGGCATGCCGCTGATCGAAAGCAACAGCTTCCACGACGCACTGTTCGCCCTCGGTTACGTGCATGCCAGCGACCGGATCAATCAGATGGTCACCCTGCGCCTGCTGGCCCAGGGCCGTCTGGCGGAAATGTCCGGTTCGTCGATGCTCGACGCCGACCGCTATATGCGCGCCGTTAACCTGAAGAAAAGCGCCGGCGAGCTGTACAAGGCTTCGTCGCCACGGCTCAAGCGCTTCTTCGAAGTCTATGCCCGGGGCGTCAACGCCTACCTGTTCCGCTACGCCGACAAGTTGCCGGGGGATCTGGCTTCCAGCGGCTACAAGCCTGAATACTGGAAACCCGAAGATTCGGCGCTGATCTTCTGCCTGCTGAACTTCAGCCAGTCGGCCAACCTGCCGGAAGAAATCGCCTCGCTGGTGCTGGCGCAGACCGTGACCAACGACAAACTGGCGTGGCTGACCCCGTCCGCCCCCGACGAAAACCTGCCGCTGGCCGAAGCCGACAAGCTGCAAGGCATCAAGCTCAACGGGCAGATTCCGGGGCTGACGGAGCTGAGCAACGCCAGCGAACAACTGGCCGCCATCAACCTGCTGGGCACTCAGTCGTCGAACAACTGGGCCATCGCCCCACAACGCAGCCGCAGCGGCAAGAGCCTGCTGGCCAGCGACAGCCATGGCCCGCTGGCCGCGCCGTCGCTGTGGAGTTTCGTGCAGATCCGCGCGCCGAAATACCAGGCCGCCGGCGTGACCGTGGCCGGTCTGCCGATGGTGCTCGGCGGTTTCAACGGCAAGGTGGCGTGGAGCCTGACCAGCGTGCTCGGCGATAACCAGGACCTGTTCCTGGAAAAAATCCGTCGTCAGGGCAGCACGTTGTCCTACGAGGTCAACGGCAAGTGGCAACCGGTTGCGGTGCGCAACGAAACCTACTTCGTCAAAGGCCAGCGGCCGATTCGCGAAGCGGTGTACGAAACCCGCCATGGCGCACTGCTCAACAGCACCCAGGCCGCCGCTCAGGGCGCAGGCTTCGGCCTGGCCTTGCAGACGCCGAGCTTCACCGATGACAAATCCCTCGATGCGTTTTTCGATCTGAGCCGCGCCCAGAACGTGGAACGCGCTTCGGACGCCAGCCGGGAAATCCGCGCCATCGCGCTGAACCTGGTGTTTGCTGACGCCAGCAACATCGGCTGGCAAGTTACCGGGCGCTTCCCCAACCGCCGCGAAGGCGAGGGCCTGCTGCCGTCGCCGGGCTGGGAAGGTCGCTACGACTGGGACGGTTACGCCGACCCGATGCTGCACCCGTACGATCAGGATCCGGCCCAGGGCTGGCTCGGCACCGCCAACCAGCGGGTCATTCCCCACGGCTACGGCATGCAACTGTCCAATTCCTGGGCCGCGCCGGAGCGTGGCGAGCGCCTGGCCGAACTGGCCGGCAGCGGCAAGCATGACAGTCGCAGCGTGATTGCCATGCAGTACGACCAGACCACCACCTTCGCCGCCAAACTGAAGAAAATGTTTGAAGCACCGGGCATGGCGCAGCCGCTGAAACAGGCGATCGACGCACTGCCGGAAGCCGAGCGCAGTAAGGCGCGCGAAGCCTATACCCGCTTGA
Organism: Pseudomonas sp. NFIX49; assembly: GCF_900115915.1. Classification (NCBI taxonomy): domain Bacteria; kingdom Pseudomonadati; phylum Pseudomonadota; class Gammaproteobacteria; order Pseudomonadales; family Pseudomonadaceae; genus Pseudomonas; species Pseudomonas sp. NFIX49. The sequence continues at coordinate 264,944 of NZ_FOYE01000002.1, forward strand.
TGGCCTTCGACGGCAAGCTCAGCCCGACTTCCGCCGACGCGGCGATCTACGAGCTGTTCCTGCAGGAAAGCATGAAGCAGATATTCCTCGACGAGCTCGGCCCGCAAGGCAGCCCGGCGTGGAAAGCCTTTGTCGCCAATGGCGATCTGTCCTACGCCGCCCAGGCCGATCATTTGCTGGGCCGCGAAGACAGTCCGTTCTGGGACGACGCCCGCACCCCGCAAAAAGAAGACAAACCGGCGATCCTCGCCCGCAGCCTGGCGGCAGCGATCAGCGCCGGCGACAGTCAGTTGGGCGGCGACCGCCGGGCCTGGCAGTGGGGCAAACTGCACCGCTACGAGTGGAAGAATGCCAACGGCCAGACCGTCCGCGGCCCGCTCGCGGCAGGCGGCGACCACACCACCCTCAACACCGCGGCGTTTGCCTGGGGCCAGGATTTCAACACCACGCGTGCGCCGTCGATGCGTTTCATCGTCGATTTCGGTCAGAGCGAGCCGTTGATGGGGCAGAACGGGACGGGGCAATCCGGAAACCCGGTGAGCCCGAACTACCTGAACGGCATCGACCCGTGGCTCAAAGGCCAGTACATCGGCTTGCCGATGCAGCCGCAGAACTTTGACCGGGTGTATGGCAAGACGCGGTTGACCCTGACTCCCGGCAAGTAACCCCCCATGATCGTTCCCACGTCGAGGCGTCGAACCGTCCGCGTGGGAATGCAGCCCGTGACGCTCCGCGTCACTGGACGCAGAGCGTCCCCTGAGGCATTCCCACGCAGAGCGTGGGAACGATCATGCGACAGTTCAGAAAATCAATAGAACTTCTGACTTCGCGCCAACCTCATAGCTAACAAGTCCCTCCATTCCGGTAACGCCATGGACCTTGTTATCGCCCGCCCCGAAGGCCTCTACTGCCCCGCCGGGGACTTCTACATTGACCCGTGGCGGCCCGTCGAGCGTTCGGTGATCACCCATGCCCACGGCGACCACGCCCGTGGCGGCAATCAGCATTACCTGGCCGCCAGCGCCGGCGAAGGGATTTTGCGTGCGCGTCTGGGCGCGGACATCAACCTGCAAACCCTCGACTACGGCCAGCGCCTGACCCACCACGGCGTCACCCTGAGCTTTCATCCCGCCGGTCATGTGCTCGGCTCGGCCCAGGTGCGGCTGGAATACGGCGGCGAAGTCTGGGTCGCGTCAGGCGATTACAAGATCGAACCCGACGGCACCTGCGCGCCGTTCGAACCGGTGCGCTGCCACACCTTTATCACCGAATCGACGTTCGGCCTGCCGATCTACCGCTGGCAGCCGCAGGCGCAGGTGTTCGCCGAAATCAATCAGTGGTGGCAGGCCAACATCGAGGCCGGCAAGGCCAGCGTGCTGTTCTGCTATTCGTTCGGCAAAGCCCAGCGGATTCTCCACGGCATCGACGAAACCCTCGGGCCGATCCTCAGCCACGGTGCGGTCGAGCCGTTGAACCGCGTGTACCGCGAGGCCGGCGTCTACCTGCCGCCAACGATCTACGCCGGCGAGGTGAAAAAGAACGACCCGATGATGCGCCAGGCGCTGGTCATCGCCCCGCCCTCGGCCGGCGGCAGCAGCTGGATGCGCCGTTTCGGCGATTACAGCGACAGCTTCGCCAGCGGCTGGATGCGCCTGCGCGGCACCCGTCGGCGGCGCGGGGTCGATCGCGGTTTCGTGCTCTCGGATCACGCCGACTGGCCCGGCCTGTTGTGGGCCATCGAACAGACCGGCGCCGAGCGGGTGATGGTCACCCACGGCTCGATTGGCGTGCTGGTGCGGCATCTGCGCGAAAAAGGGCTCGACGCACAAGGTTTCAACACCGAATACGGTGACGATGAAGAAGAGCTTTCCACCGCCACGCCTGCGGTTGCCGAGGTGCAACCATGAAAGACTTCGCCGGGTTATACGCCGAACTCGACGCCACCACCTCCAGCAACGCCAAACTGGCGGCGATGCAAACCTACTTCGCCCAGGCGCAACCACAAGATGCCGCCTGGGCCGTGTACTTTTTGTCCGGCGGGCGGCCACGGCAACTGGTTCCGGTGAGAGTTCTGCGCGAACTCGCTGTTGAAACGTCCGGGCTTGAGCCATGGCTGTTCGAGGAGAGCTATCAAGCGGTCGGCGATCTGGCGGAAACCATTTCGCTGGTGCTGCCGGAACACCCGCACACCTCCGAGGCCGGGCTGGCCGAATGGATCGAAGACAAACTGCTGCCCCTGCGTGGTGAAACCCCGGAATACCTCGCCCACCAATTGCCCGCTCTGTGGGCGCAGCTGGATCGGCCGAGCCTGATGTTGTGCATCAAGTTGATCACCGGCAGCTTCCGGGTCGGCGTGTCCAAATTGCTGGTGACCCGCGCTCTGGCTTCCATGGCCGGGCTCGACAGCAAACGCGTGGCGCAACGGCTGGTGGGTTACACCGACCTGTCCAACCGGCCGAACGCCGCCGCTTACCTGAAACTGATCGCCCCCGAATCCAGCGACGAGCACGCCCAGCGCGGCGGCCAGCCCTACCCGTTCTTCCTTGCCCATGCGCTGGCGCAACCGGTTGAAACCTTCGAGGCCCTGCTCGGGCCGCCGAGCAACTGGCAGGTGGAATGGAAGTGGGACGGCATTCGGGCGCAGGTGGTCAAGCGTGATGGAAAATTGTGGGTCTGGTCGCGCGGCGAGGAGTTGGTCACCGAGCGTTTTCCCGAATTCGACACGCTGCTGCACGGTTTACCCGACGGCACGGTGATCGACGGCGAGATCGTGGTCTGGAAGAACAACCGCCCGGTCACCGAAGACGCGTTCGATCCGCAGTCGACAGAAGCCCCGGCGGTGCAACCCTTCGCACTGTTGCAACAACGGATCGGCCGCAAGTCACTGGACCGCAAAATCCTCGAAGACGCGCCGGTGGTGATACTCGCCTACGACCTGCTCGAATGGCAGGGCGAAGACTGGCGCAACCAGCCCCAGGCCAGGCGTCGTGAACAACTGGAACAAGTTATCGCCCACTGCAACAACCCGGTACTGCTGCCTTCGCCGACCCTGACCGGTGACGACTGGTTCGATCTCGCCCGCCAACGTGAAGCCTCCCGGCGCCTGGGGGTCGAAGGCATGATGCTCAAGGCCCGGGACGCGATGTACGGCGTCGGCCGGACCAAGGACATGGGCGTGTGGTGGAAATGGAAGGTCGATCCGTTCAGCGTCGACGCGGTGCTGATTTACGCCCAGCGCGGTCACGGTCGCCGCGCCAGCCTTTACAGCGATTACACCTTTGCGGTGTGGGATGGCCCGCCCGGTTCCAGTGCGCGGGCGCTGGTGCCGTTCGCCAAGGCCTATTCCGGGCTGACCGATGCGGAAATGCGCGAAGTCGACAGCATCGTGCGCAAGACCACCGTGGAAAAATTCGGACCGGTCAGCAGCGTCAAGCCGAGTCTGGTGTTCGAACTGGGCTTCGAAGGCATCGCCCTCTCCCGCCGGCACAAGAGCGGCATCGCCGTGCGCTTCCCGCGCATGTTGCGCTGGCGGCAGGACAAGACCGTGGACGAGGCCGACAGCCTGGCGACCTTGCAGAACCTGTTGGTCTGATTCCCTTCCCCCGATACTCCCCCCTCACCCCGATCGTTCCCACGCTCCGCGTGGGAATGCCTCAATGGACGCTCTGCGTCCGCTTTGGGACGCGGAGCGTCCCGGGCTGCATTCCCACGCAGAGCATGGGAACGATCCCCTGAACCATCCTGGTGCAGCTTTTGCGTCGCGCCCGTTTTCGTGCACTGACCCACCCCGGCATGCACTTGCTACACCTTTTAAAACACTTGTTCGGGACTCTGGTTCGGAAATTGCTACTTTCTATAAGTCGTAAGCGCTCCAGTAACAATCATTCCGCGCCACAAGCGCTCATATTGGTTCTTAGGGATTGAATAATGAAAAAAGCATTGCTGACCCTTTCTGCACTGGCGTTGTGCATGGCCGCCGGCTCCGCGCTGGCCAAGGAATACAAAGAACTGCGGTTTGGCGTTGACCCTTCCTACGCACCGTTCGAGTCGAAAGCGGCAGACGGCAGCCTGGTTGGCTTCGACATCGATCTGGGCAACGCGATCTGCGCCGAGCTGAAGGTCAAGTGCAAATGGGTCGAAAGTGACTTCGACGGTATGATTCCGGGCCTCAAGGCCAATAAATTCGACGGCGTGATCTCGTCGATGACCGTTACCGAAGCCCGTGAAAAAGTCATCGACTTCTCCAGCGAGCTGTTCTCCGGCCCGACGGCCTACGTGTCGAAAAAAGGTTCGGGCATCACCGACGACGTCGCCTCCCTGAAAGGCAAAACCGTCGGCTACGAGCAAGGCACCATCCAGGAAGCCTATGCCAAAGCCGTACTGGACAAGGCAGGCGTGAAAACCCAGGCCTATCAGAACCAGGACCAGGTGTATTCCGACCTGACTTCCGGCCGTCTCGATGCGGGCATTCAGGACATGTTGCAGGCCGAACTGGGCTTTCTGAAGTCGCCGCAGGGTGCCGATTATGAAGTCAGCAAGCCGGTCGACAACCACTTGCTGCCAGCCAAGACCGCTGTCGGTATTAAGAAAGGTAACACCGAGCTGAAAGCGCTTTTGGATAAAGGTATCAAAGCGTTACACGATGATGGCAAATACGCCGAGATTCAAAAGAAACACTTTGGCGATCTGAATCTGTACAGCGGCAAATAATGCCCCGGCGCCCATCCTCGATGGGCGCCTTTTTCATTCAGTCAGGTTGCTGATTTATGTTCGAAAACCTCCTGCAAAATCTGGGGCTCTCCGCCTTCAGCCTCAAGGGTTTTGGCCCTTTGCTGTTGGAAGGCACCTGGATGACCATCAAATTGTCGGCGTTGTCGCTGCTGGTGGCCGTGTTGCTCGGCCTGCTCGGCGCCAGTGCCAAGCTGTCAAAAGTCAAACTGCTTCGCCTGCCCGCCCAGCTCTACACCACGCTGATTCGCGGGGTGCCGGACCTGGTGCTGATGCTGCTGATCTTCTACAGCCTGCAAACCTGGCTGACGACGCTCACCGATTACCTGGAATGGGAATACATCGAGATCGACCCGTTCAGCGCCGGGGTCCTGACCCTGGGCTTCATTTATGGCGCGTACTTCACTGAAACCTTTCGCGGGGCGATTCTCGCCGTGCCGCGCGGTCAGGTCGAAGCCGCCACCGCCTATGGCCTCAAGCGCGGCCAGCGCTTTCGTTTCGTGGTGTTCCCGCAAATGATGCGCTTCGCCCTGCCGGGCATCGGCAACAACTGGATGGTGATGCTCAAGGCCACCGCGCTGGTTTCGATCATCGGCCTGGCCGATCTGGTCAAGGCCGCGCAGGACGCCGGCAAGAGCACCTATCAACTGTTTTACTTCCTGGTCCTCGCCGCGTTGATTTACCTGCTGATCACCAGTGCCTCGAACTTCATTCTGCGCTGGCTCGAACGCCGCTACGCCGCCGGTGCCCGGGAGGCCGTACGATGATCGAACTCCTGCAGGAATACTGGAAAGCCTTCCTTTATACCGACGGCCAGAACATCACCGGGCTGGCGATGACGATGTGGCTGCTCAGCGCCTCGATCTTCTTCGGTTTCATCGTGTCGATTCCGCTGTCGATCGCCCGGGTCTCGCCGCACTTCTACATTCGCTGGCCGGTGCAGTTCTACACCTACCTGTTCCGTGGCACGCCGCTCTATATCCAATTGCTGATCTGCTACACCGGGATCTACAGCCTGGCCGCCGTGCGCGCGCAACCGCTGCTCGACAGTTTCTTTCGCGATGCGATGAACTGCACGATCCTGGCCTTCGCCCTCAACACCTGCGCCTACACCACGGAGATTTTCGCCGGGGCGATCCGCAGCATGAACCACGGCGAAGTCGAAGCGGCGAAGGCCTACGGGCTGACCGGCTGGAAGTTGTATGCCTACGTGATCATGCCGTCGGCGCTGCGCCGTTCGTTGCCGTATTACAGCAACGAAGTGATCCTGATGCTGCATTCGACCACCGTGGCCTTCACCGCGACCATCCCCGACATCCTGAAAGTCGCGCGGGACGCCAACTCGGCGACCTTCCTGACCTTCCAGTCGTTCGGCATCGCCGCGCTGATCTACCTGACCATCACCTTTGCGCTGGTCGGCCTGTTCCGCCTTGCCGAACGCCGATGGCTGGCCTTCCTCGGCCCGACCCACTAGGACCCTTTAGAGATGCGTCATCAGATACACGACCTGCTGGCCCCGCTGCCGGGGACCGCACGACAGATCCACAGCTTTCATTTCGGCCCGGACAAGGCCCAGGGCAAGATCTACATCCAGTCTTCGCTGCATGCCGACGAACTGCCCGGAATGCTCGTGGCCTGGCACCTCAAGCAGCGTCTGGCGGAGCTGGAAGCCGCCGGCCGCCTGCGCAGCGAAATCGTGCTGGTGCCGGTGGCCAACCCGGTCGGCCTCGAACAGGTGCTGATGGATGTGCCGCTGGGCCGCTACGAGCTGGAGAGCGGACAGAATTTCAACCGCTGGTTCGTCGACCTCAGCGAAGAAATCGGCAACGAAATCGAAGCGCAACTGAGCGACGACCCGCAGCGCAACCTTGAGCTGATCCGTTCCAGCCTGCGCAACGCCCTCGCCCGCCACACCGCCACGACTCAGCTGCAATCCCAGCGCCTGACCCTGCAACGGCTGGCCTGCGATGCGGACATGGTTTTGGACCTGCACTGCGATTTCGAATCCGTGGTTCACCTCTACACCACGCCCGAGGCCTGGCCGCAGGTCGAGCCGCTGGCGCGCTATATCGAATCCCAGGCGAGCCTGTTGGCCACCGACTCCGGCGGCCAGTCGTTCGACGAGTGCTTCACCCTGCTGTGGTGGCAATTGAAGGAGCGCTTCGGCGACCACTTCGAGATTCCACTGGGCAGTTTCTCGGTCACCGTCGAGTTGCGCGGTCAGGGGGATGTCACCCATCCGCTGGCCAGTCGCGATTGCCAGGCGCTGATCGATTACCTGATCCATTTCGGCGCCATCGTCGGCGAACCCAAAGCCTTGCCGGCCCTGGCACATCCCGCCACACCGCTGGCCGGTGTGGAACCGGTGGCCACTCCTGTCGGCGGGCTGCTGGTGTACAGCGCCACGCCCGGCCAGTGGCTGGAAGCCGGGCAGAAAATCGCCGAAATCATCGACCCGATCAGTGACCGGGTCACGCCAGTCCATTGCACCGCTTCCGGTCTGCTCTATGCCCGCTCGCTGCGGCGCATGGCCACCGCCGGGATGGTGATCGCCCACGTCGCGGGCGCCGAAGCCTATCGCAGCGGCTATCTACTTTCGCCTTGAGGATGTCTGTCCCATGTACAAATTGACCGTTGAAGGCCTGCACAAAAGCTATGGCGACCATCAGGTGCTCAAAGGCGTCTCGCTCAAGGCCAGGACCGGCGACGTGATCAGCCTGATCGGCGCCAGCGGCTCGGGCAAAAGCACCTTTTTGCGCTGCATCAACTTTCTCGAACAACCCAACGACGGCGCGATGAGCCTCGATGGCCAGGCGATCCGCATGGTCACCGACCGCCACGGCATGCACGTCGCCGACGCCGATGAACTGCAACGCCTGCGCACACGGCTGGCGATGGTGTTCCAGCACTTCAACCTGTGGAGCCACATGACCGTGCTGGAAAACATCACCATGGCCCCGCGCCGGGTGCTGGGCTGCAGCAAACAGGAAGCCGACGACCGCGCCCGGCGTTATCTGGAAAAGGTCGGTCTGCCGGCACGGGTGGCCGATCAGTATCCGGCGTTCCTCTCCGGCGGCCAGCAGCAACGGGTGGCGATTGCCCGAGCCTTGGCGATGGAGCCGGAAGTCATGCTGTTCGACGAACCGACCTCGGCGCTCGATCCGGAGCTGGTCGGCGAAGTGCTCAAGGTGATTCAGGGCCTGGCCGAAGAAGGTCGGACCATGATCATGGTCACCCACGAAATGAGCTTTGCCCGCAAGGTCTCGAGCCAGGTGCTGTTCCTGCATCAAGGGCTGGTGGAGGAAGAAGGCGCGCCGGAAGAAGTGCTGGGCAATCCGAAGAGCGAACGCCTGAAGCAATTTCTCAGCGGCAATCTCAAGTAAAACTATTGCCCGGTCGGCGCGGTCATTGAAGGAACATCTTCAGAGCACACGTCGCCGGCATGGGCACTTCCACCGACTTCGCCAAACACTGGTTCAGCGCCCGCGACTGGAAGCCGTTCGCCTTTCAGAAACAGGTGTGGGCCGCGGTCAAACGTGGCGAATCCGGCCTGCTGCATGCCAGCACCGGCGCCGGTAAAACCTACGCGGTGTGGTTTGCCGCGCTCAATCGCTTTGCCCGCTCCGGGCCTGTTGCTGAAACCACCCGTAAACGCAAACCGCCCGCCGAACCGCTGACTGTCTTGTGGATCACCCCGATGCGGGCGCTGGCCGCCGACACCGCGCGCGCCCTGCAAGCGCCGCTGGACGATCTGCAGATCCCCTGGAGCGTCGGCCTGCGCACCGGCGACACCGGCAGCAGCGAACGCGCCCGGCAGAACCGGCGCCTGCCCACCACGTTGATCACCACCCCGGAAAGCCTGACCCTGATGCTCGCCCGTGCCGACGCGCAAACGGCGCTGTCGACGCTACGCATGGTCGTGGTGGACGAGTGGCACGAATTGCTCGGCAACAAGCGCGGCGTGCAATTGCAACTGGCCCTCGCCCGCCTGCGCCGCTGGCAGCCGGGGCTGATCGTCTGGGGCGTTTCCGCGACGCTCGGCAATCAGTCCCACGCCGAACAAGTGCTGATCCCACTGGGCGGTGGCGTGAGTATTCAGGGGCAAAGCGAAAAGTCGCTCAAGGTCGATACCTTGCTCCCACCGGCCATCGAGCGTTTTCCCTGGGCCGGGCATATCGGCTTGAAGATGTTGCCGCAGGTGGTCGCCGAACTGGACGTCTGCGCCAGCAGCCTGGTGTTCACCAACACCCGGGCGCAGTCGGAAATCTGGTACCAGGCCTTGCTGGAAGCGCGGCCGGACTGGGCCGGATTGATCGCGCTACATCACAGCTCGCTATCCCGCGACACTCGCGACTGGGTCGAGCAAGCGCTGAAGAATGGCCAGCTCAAAGCCGTGGTCTGCACTTCAAGTCTGGATCTGGGGGTGGATTTCCTGCCCGTGGAGCGGGTGCTGCAGATTGGCTCGGCCAAAGGCGTGGCGCGGCTGATGCAGCGTGCCGGACGTTCGGGGCATGCGCCCGGTCGAACGTCGCGGGTCACCCTGGTGCCGACCCACAGCCTGGAGCTGATCGAAGCTGCGGCCGCTGGCGATGCCGTGGCACAGCGGCGGATCGAACCGCGACTGTCACCGCACAAACCGCTGGATGTGCTGGTGCAACATCTGGTCAGCATGGCCCTGGGCGGTGGCTTTGCTCCCGATGAGCTGTACGAAGAAGTCCGTGGCGCCTGGGCCTATCGCGACCTGACACCCGCCGACTGGGCCTGGGCGCTGGCGTTCGTGCGTCACGGCGGGATGTCGCTGACGGCGTATCCGGATTACCGCCGGGTCGAGCCGGATGAACACGGGATCTGGCGCGTCCCCGATGCCCGCCTGGCGCGCCGCCATCGGATGAGCATCGGCACCATCGTCAGCGATGCCAGCATTCATCTGAAGTTCTGGAGCAAGGGCGGTGGCGGCAAACAACTGGGCAGTGTTGAAGAAGGTTTTATCGCACGCCTCAAACCCGGCGATGGTTTTCTGTTCGCCGGGCGCCTGCTGGAGCTGGTGCGGGTGGAAAACATGACCGCCTACGTCAAACGCAGCAAGGCGAAAAAAGCTGCCGTACCGCGCTGGAATGGCGGGCGCATGCCGCTCTCCAATGAATTGGCCGAAGCGGTGGTCAACCGGTTCAGCGCGGCGGCACAAGGCGAGTTTGCCGGCCCGGAAATGCAGGCCTTGCGACCGCTGCTGGAAACCCAGATGCGCTGGTCAGGCCTGCCGACAGTCAACAATCTGCTGGCCGAAGTGCTGAAATCCCGAGAAGGCTGGCACCTTTTCCTCTATCCGTTTGCCGGACGTCAGGTGCATCTGGGGCTGGCCAGCCTGCTGGCGTGGCGGGTGAGCCAGCGCCTGCCGGTGACCTTCTCGATTGCGGTCAACGATTACGGACTGGAATTGCTCAGCGCCACGCCCGTTGACTGGTCTGTGCAACTGGATGGCGCCCTGCTCGGTCCCGAGGGTTTGTTGAGGGATGTGCTGGCCAGCCTCAACGCGGGCGAACTGGCGCTGCGCAGGTTTCGGGAAATCGCGCGGATTGCAGGACTGGTGTTCGCCGGTTACCCCGGCGCGCCGAAAAGTACCCGTCAGGTCCAGGCCTCCAGCGGGCTGTTCTTCGAAGTGTTCAAACAATACGACGCCGACAATCTGCTGCTGGCGCAGGCCGGGGAAGAAGTCCTGCGGGAAGAACTGGATATTCGTCGGCTGGAGCAGACACTGGAGCGAATCAACCGGATGGAACTCGATATGCACTTGATCAAACGTCCGACACCGCTCGGCTTTCCATTGCTGGTGGAACGCATGCGCGAAAGCATGAGCTCGGAAAAACTCGCTGACCGCATCCGTCGAATGGTTGGCGATCTGGAACAAACTGCCGACAAGGGCCAATCCTGATGAACGCGCCCTACCCCGTGCGCCTGGCGGGCGAAGACCTCTGGTTGCTGCCGGAAAAGGCGCTGTACTGGCCGGCGCAGCAGACGCTGCTGATTGCCGATGTGCATTTCGGCAAAGCGGCCGCTTATCGTCGTCTGGGGCAGCCGGTGCCGCAGGGCACTACGACGAGCAATATCGCCGTGATCGAGCAGTTGCTGGCAAAGCTGCCATGTCGGCAACTGATTTTTCTGGGGGATTTCCTGCACGGACCCGGCTCCCATGCACCCGGCACCTTGCAGGCACTGGCGCAGTGGCGGGCGCGTCATGCCGATCTGCCGATGACACTGATTCGCGGCAATCACGACAAGCGCGCGGGCGATCCACCGGTAGCGCTGAACATCCGTGTGGTGCCGGAGCCGTTGCTGCTCGGCCCCTTCGCCTTGCAGCACGAACCCGATCCGCACCCTGAGCGTCACGTCCTCGCAGGGCACGTACACCCGGTTTATCGATTGATCGGCAAGGGGCGCCAGCGTTTGCGGCTGGCGTGTTTCAGGCTGGGGGAACGCATCAGCCTGTTGCCGGCCTTCGGCGCCTTCACCGGCGGTTATCCGGTAGAGAAGGAAGACAGCTGTCGGATCTTCGTCATTGGCGACAACGAAATATGGCCCGTCGGCTGACGTCCTGTTCAGGATTCAGCCGACGGGCCATACGTTCAATCAGGCGACGGGCGCGGGTGGCGGTTTGTCCGGCAACGTAGGTTCGCCGGGCTCGGTCGGTTCTTCGTTGGGGGTATCGGGATCGGGCTGGTGAGGGATTCCGCCGGCCGTGGTGATGGGGGGGTGTGCCAACAACGACCAGGCCATTACGCCAACCTGATTGGGCTCGAGCCTTGCCAGTTCGGCAGTGATTTGCGGATCGATCTTCATGGAGCACTCCTCGGCGAAGGCCCGTCCCGCTGTTCGCGAAACGGGCAGTACACCTCATAGAGTGTCTACCCGCCGAAGAATTCCCGGTAACTGCCGGATGGACGGATCAGGTGCGCGGCAGGGTCACGCCACGCTGGCCCTGGTACTTGCCGGCACGGTCCTTGTACGAAACTTCGCATTCCTCGTCGGATTCGAGGAACAGCATCTGCGCCACACCTTCGTTGGCGTAGATCTTCGCCGGCAGGTTGGTGGTGTTGGAGAATTCCAGGGTCACCTGGCCTTCCCACTCCGGCTCGAGCGGGGTGACGTTGACGATGATGCCGCAACGGGCGTAGGTGCTCTTGCCCAGGCAGATGGTCAGGACGTTGCGTGGAATACGGAAGTATTCAACGGTCGTGGCCAGGGCGAAGGAGTTTGGCGGGATGATGCAGACGTCGCTGTGGACGTCGACAAAGCTGCCGGCGTCGAAATTCTTCGGATCGACGATGGCCGAATTGATGTTGGTGAACACCTTGAAATGATTGGTGCAACGCACATCGTAGCCGTAGCTCGACACACCGTAGGAGATCACACGGCTGTCGTCGCTGCCACGTACCTGGCGCTCGACGAACGGCTCGATCATGCCGTGTTCCTGCGCCATGCGGCGAATCCACTTGTCCGATTTGATGCTCATGGCGGGTGTCCTGAATAGCGAGGTGGAAAAAATCTGTCCGGCATCTTACCGGGCGCGCCGCCGGGTTCAAAGTGCGGGGTGCAATTCTCGCCGAACGTGCGGGATTTACGCGGCTTCGCGACGAACCGTCACACCGTCGATCCCTAAAACAGAGAAACCTTCGCAAGAAGCATTGGCACGTTCCGGAAAAAGGGTTAAGGTGGCGCCACTGTGCTGCTTGTGTCACTGAGAATCTCTACACGATATGTTGAATTTCGATCCAACCATCTACAAGAATTTTTCCTGCTCTTTGCACTCAGTCTCGGCCAGGGTTCTTCCTGAGTCGCAGTTATCTTTGTTCAAGGAGTTACACCATGTCTAATCGCCAAACCGGTACCGTTAAGTGGTTCAACGATGAAAAAGGCTTCGGCTTCATCACTCCACAATCCGGTGACGACCTGTTCGTTCACTTCAAAGCTATCCAATCCGACGGCTTCAAAAGCCTGAAAGAAGGCCAACAGGTTTCTTTCATCGCTACCCGCGGTCAGAAAGGCATGCAAGCTGAAGAAGTACAAGTTATCTAACTTGTAGCTTCTTTAGAAAAAGGCCCCGCCCTCAAAAGCGGGGCTTTTTTGTGGGCGTCTGTTTTTCCGGGCGCAAAAAAGATCGCAGCCCGTGAAGGCTGCGATCTTTTGCGTTGCTTACCAGGCCACGCCGAAGCCGGCGGTGTAGCGGGTCTTGCTCAGATCCGCGTCCTCGGTGCCGCTGATGATGTCGCGTTCGGCCTTGAGGTTGAGGGACGCCCACTCGGTGACTTTGTAACGCAGGCCCATTTCCGCATCCAGCGCGTAGTCGGCCACGCCGGAGAGTGGCTTGCCGACTTCGCCATTGGTGAAGAACTCGACCTTCTTCCCGATCAGGTAGCGGTTGTAGTCCCACTTCATGGCGACCGAATAGAAGTTGTCCTTGCTGCCATCGCGGTACTCGTAATCGGTTCGGTTGAGCAGCGAACCGAGGGAGAACGCTCCCAGCTCGTCATCCCAGAACTGGTAACCCGGGCCGGTACCCACCACGCGCTGGCGCGCCAGCTCTTCGATGTGATCGCGCTTGTAGTTCAACCGCCCCTGCCAGAACCATTGATCAGTGAGGAAGCGGTCGAGCGAGTACTCGGCGCGCCAGTTATCGGTGGTGGTCACGTCGTCTTGCACTTCGCGGTTGTATTCGCCCTCGGCGATATGGCGCCAGCGGCCGTGACGAGCAGTGGTCTTGAAGCCGACATCGTAGTCGTCGGTATCTTTCTCGGCGCGCTGGTAGTCGAGCGCCAGATCGACGTTGCCCTTCCACACCAGATCCTCGACCACCGGTTTCGGCTTGAGAATCTGCTGAATGCTCGCCAGCTCCACGGTTTTCGGCGCCTCGCCGTTGGCCAGGGTGACCTTGCCCTCTTCGGCAGCACTCAGGGACTTGGCCTTCTCGCCGTTGTAGGCGTCCTGCTTGACCAGCAGTTCCTGATCGCTCTCCAGGGTCTTGACCTGCTTCCAGTCGATGGTAACGGCCCCGGCGTACTGGGTCTGGACCAGCAACTTGCCGCCGTCGAACAGCGTGATTTTACCGCTCAGCTTGTCACCGTTCTTCAACCAGACGGTGTCGGCAAGCAAAGGTGTGGACGCACTGAAGACAGCAAGGCACAGCAGGGTTCTGGACAACATAAGCGAATCGAAGACTCAAGGTTGCGAAAAAAGGGTCGGCATTATCCGTAGGAATAATTCCCTGACAAGGAGTGACCCGGCTAATTCTGTTGAGTTCATTTCTCAATTGCCCATCCACCGATTACGCTTAAGCACATAACGCGATCAAGTTCAGGAACCGCGCACGTGACAGACCCGATGCATGCCTGCGAAAACGATCCGCAAATCCGACGCACGGCACTCTATTCCACCCTCGCCCAAGTGCCTGAGGGCAAAGTCGTCAGCTATGGTCAGTTGGCCGAACTGGCGGGGTTGGGGCGCGCCGCCCGTTGGGTCGGTCGGACCCTGAGCCAATTGCCCGGCGACACCAAACTGCCCTGGCACCGCGTGCTCGGCGCCGGCGGTCGGATCAGCCTGCCGGCGGGCAGCCCGTCCGGGGACGAACAGCGGGCGCGATTGCGCATGGAAGGCATCACCGTCCTGAACAATCGTGTGGATATTCGGCGCCATGGCTGGCGTCCGGTAGAGCACAGCGGTTAGAGTGCGCGCTTTGTTTTCGCAATCTTGAGGCAGACTTCAGCCCATGCCCCGTAAAACCTGGCGCGCCGCGCTCGCCGCCTATGCCAGTCCTTCGACGCTCGTGCTGTTGTTGCTGGGTTTCGCCGCCGGCCTGCCGTACATGCTGGTGTTCTCGACACTTTCGGTCTGGCTGCGTGAAGCCGGTGTGGCCCGTGAGACGATCGGCTACGCCAGCCTGATTGGTCTGGCTTATGCCTTCAAATGGGTCTGGTCGCCCCTGCTCGACCAGTGGCGCCTGCCGCTGCTGGGCAAGCTGGGTCGTCGCCGTTCGTGGCTGGTGCTCTCACAGACGCTGGTAATCCTCGGCCTGATCGGTATGGGTTTTTGCGACCCGCAGAAACACCTGTCCTGGCTGATCGCCATCGCCGTGGTCGTGGCGTTCGCTTCCGCCACCCAGGATATCGCGGTCGACGCCTATCGCCTGGAAATCGCCGAAGACAGCCGTCAGGCCGCGCTGGCCGCCAGCTATATGTCCGGCTATCGGATCGCCGCCCTGCTCGCGACCGCGGGTGCGCTGTTCTTCGCCGAGGGCTTCGGCTCTACAGGCTTCAAGTACCAGCATTCGGCCTGGACCGGCACCTACGTGCTGTTCGGTGCCCTGATGGTGCCTGCCCTGCTCACCACCCTGCTGATGCGCGAGCCGCCGGTGCCGTTGCGCACCCAGTTGCAGGCGGGGCGTTACACCTTCATGCATCAGTTGATGTCGGTGTTCGTGCTGATCATTTTGCTGGTCTCCGTACCGGCCATGTTCACCCAGCTCTACAACACCGATTTCGCCAGCGTGCTGTTTGGCGACATGAGCCCGCTGGACCTGCTGCTGGAAGACCGGGCGTTCCTGCGCGCGATTCTCTACACCACGCTGACCTGCCTGTGCCTCTCGGCCATGGGGCGCCGTGGTCTGGCGCCGGTTCTGACACCGGTCAACGACTTCATCCTGCGCTACCGCTGGCAGGCGTTGCTGCTGCTCGGCCTGATCGCCACCTATCGGATGTCCGACACGGTGATGGGCGTGATGGCCAACGTGTTCTACATCGACCAGGGTTTCACCAAGGACCAGATCGCCAGCGTCAGCAAGATCTTCGGCCTGATCATGACCCTCGTCGGCGCCGGCATGGGCGGTCTGCTGATCGTGCGCTTCGGTATCCTGCCGATCCTGTTCATCGGCGGTGCCGCGTCGGCGGGCACCAACCTGCTGTTCCTGATGCTCGCCGACATGGGCCCGAACCTGCAGATGCTGGTGGTGACGATCTCCCTCGACAACTTCAGCTCCGGCCTGGCCACCTCAGCGTTCGTCGCCTACCTGTCGAGCCTGACCAACCTGAAGTTCTCCGCCACCCAGTACGCCCTGCTCAGCTCGATCATGCTCCTGCTGCCACGCCTGATCGGCGGCTACTCCGGGGTGATGGTGGAGAAGTTCGGTTATCACAACTTCTTCCTGATCACCGCGCTGCTCGGCGTTCCGACCCTGGTGCTGATCGCCCTGCACTGGTTCCAGGAAAGCCGCCGCGAAGGCCCGACGCCGACGCCGGAACCTGCACCGACCTCCGTCGTGGAAGAATCGTAAGACATCTCGCACCCGGCGAGAGGGTTTGCGCCGGGGCTGCACTTCTGTACGTCGGCGGATCTCGCCGTTACACTGCTCCGTCATTTCCAGTCATAGCAACCGACAACGGCCAACCATGCGCACCAGTCAATTTTTGCTCGCCACACAGAAAGAAACGCCTTCCGACGCGGTCGTGATCAGCCATCAGCTGATGCTGCGCGCCGGCATGATCCGCAAACTCGCCTCGGGCCTGTACACCTGGCTGCCGATGGGCTTGCGAGTGATGCGCAAGGTGGAAGCCATCGTTCGTGAAGAAATGGACGCCGCCGGCTCTCTGGAAGTGTTGATGCCGAGCACCCAACCGGCCGAGCTGTGGCAGGAATCGGGGCGCTGGGAAGAATACGGCCCTGAGCTGCTGCGCATCAAAGACCGCCACGGTCGTGATTTCTGCGCGGGGCCGACCCACGAAGAAGTGATCACCGATCTGATGCGCAACGAGTTGAGCAGCTACAAACAGCTGCCGATCAACCTGTACCAGATCCAGACCAAATTCCGTGACGAGATCCGTCCACGCTTCGGCCTGATGCGCGGTCGCGAATTCATCATGAAGGACTCCTACTCGTTCCATGCGGATCAGGCGTCGCTGCAGATCACCTATGACCGCATGCACGAAGCGTACTGCAACATCTTCACCCGCCTGGGCCTGAAATTCCGTCCGGTGGAAGCCGACAACGGTTCGATCGGTGGCGCCGGTTCCCACGAATTCCACGTGCTGGCCGAGTCCGGCGAAGACGATATCGTCTTCAGCAACGGTTCCGACTACGCGGCGAACATCGAGAAAGCCGAAGCCGTGCCGCGTGAGACCTCGCGCGCCGCGCCAAGCGAAGAGCTGCGTCTGGTCGATACGCCAGACACCAAGACCATCGCGGCCCTGGTGGAGAAATTCGGTCTGCCGATCGAAAAGACCATCAAGACCCTGATCGTGCACGCCGAAGAAGAAGGCAAGCTGATCGCCCTGATCATTCGCGGCGACCACGAGCTGAACGAAATCAAGGCTGCCAACCAGCCAGGCGTTGCCAGCCCGCTGGTCATGGCCTCCGATGCCGAACTGCGTGACGCCATTGGCGCCGGCGCCGGTTCCCTCGGCCCGCTGAACCTGCCGCTGCCGATCATCATCGACCGTTCGGTGGAGCTGATGAGCGACTTCGCCATCGGTGCCAACATCGACGACAAGCACTACTTCGGCGTGAACTGGGAGCGTGATCTGCCGGTTCCGACCGTGGCCGACCTGCGCAACGTCGTGGCCGGCGACCCGAGCCCGGACGGCAAGGGCACCCTGGAAATCAAGCGCGGCATCGAAGTCGGGCACATCTTCCAGCTGGGCAACAAGTACAGCAAGGCGATGAAGTGCGAAGTGCTGGGAGAGAACGGCAAGCCGGTGACCCTGGAAATGGGTTGCTACGGTATCGGCGTGTCCCGCGTGGTGGCTGCCGCCATCGAGCAGAACAACGACGAAAACGGCATCATCTGGAGCGACGCCCTGGCACCGTTCCAGATCGCTTTGGTGCCACTGCGCTATGAAACCGAGCTGGTACGCGAAGCCACCGACAAGCTGTACGCGGAACTGACCGCGGCCGGCTTCGAAGTGCTGCTGGACGACCGCGACAAGAAAACCAGCCCGGGCATCAAGTTCGCGGACATGGAGCTGATCGGCATTCCGCACCGGATCGTGGTCAGCGACCGCGGCCTCGCCGAAGGCAACCTGGAATACAAGAGCCGTACCGAAGGCCAGGCGCAAGCGCTGCCGGTTGCCGACGTGCTGTCCTTCCTTCAGGCCCGTATCCGCCGCTGAAACCAGATAGAGACGTCATGTTCAAGCGAAACACCTTAGGCCTCGGTGGTGCCGCCCTGTGCGGCACCCTGCTGGTCAGCGGCTGTGCCAATCACATGTCACAACGCAGCGAGCACGAGGAACGTGTCGAGCGCAAACTGCTCGATCACAGCCTGCAGATCGATGTCGGCGAGCCCAAGGTGCTTGAGCTGCCGCAACGGCGCGTGAAGATCAACGAACAGAAGACTTTCGAAGTCACCGAGTTCGAGGTTACCCGCCATTACGACCGTTACACGCCTTACCAGCCATGGCGGGAGATCTACGAGATCCCGCTGGGCGCGGTCGCGGTGGTCGGCGGCGTCGGCGCGAACGTGGTCAACGTGTTTGCCCTCGGCAATCTGCCCGACAGCGTGACACGGGACTGGCTCAGCTACGGTTTCGCCGGGCTCAACCCGTTCATGAACGTGCAATCCAACGGTCGCGCGCAACAGAACCTGGCCGGTATCGACGAAGTCCAGCGCGACAAGCGCACGGAATATTCGAGCCTGCCGTGGAGCGAGCGCCCGGTTCAGGTCAAGGCCGGCAAGCAGACCTTCGACATGACCACCGATCGCAACGGCGTGCTGCGTCTGAACCTGCTGGACAGCCCGTTCGCCGAAAACGACCTCAATCATGTAGACAAACTGCAGATCAGCGTCGAAGACGGCAAGGATGACGTGCATTCCGACTCGTCTTTGGCGATCAGCAGTCACCTGCGCGGCAAGCTGCTGGAAGCTCACGGGCTGATCTACGACGATCTGGAAGACGACGAAGTGAGCCAATGGGTGCACCGGGTCAAGCGTCTGTCGGAACTGGGTCTGGAAGAAGAAGCCAGTGAACTGGAACAAAGCCTGATCGAACTGACCCGCAACGATCCCGAGTTGCAAGCTGAATTCCTCAAGTCCCTGACCCGGGATGCGGGGCGTCTGGTGGCGGATCCGGGGCCGAACTGAATCCCCTGAAAAATTGCCCGAACCTGCTTCGGGCATTTTTTTGTCCGTCTATCGCTCGAACAACTCCATTTGTTCGAACCCGCCGCGTAAATCCTCCAGCCGCACGCCCACTCCCAATAGCCGCACCGGTTTGCCACCGCGGTTGAACGCCTGCGTCAGCATCAACTGGTAACTGCCCAGATCCCGCCCTGCCCCGGCCTGCTCAAGTGTGGTCTGGGTGAAATCGTGAAACTTCACTTTGACGAACGGCTTGCCCGGCCGGTAGCTGCTGTCGATCCGCGCCATGCGGGTTTTCAGGGTTTCCAACAGTTCCGGAAGTTTGTCGAGGCAACTGCGCAGATCCGGCAGATCGACATCGTAGGTGTTTTCGACACTGATCGACTGACGGCGGCTGTCGTTGTGCACCAGCCGCTCATCGATCCCACGGGCCAGACTCCACAAACGCTCGCCGAAACTGCCGAATTCCCGCACCAGCGCCAGCTTGTCCCACTCGCGCAATTGCAGGCAGTCACTGATACCGAGCTTGCCCAGCTTGTCGGCCGTGACCTTGCCCACCCCGTGCAACTTGCTCACCGGCAGGCCACTGACGAAGTCTTCGACCTGATCCGGGGTGATCACGAACAAGCCGTTGGGCTTTTTCCAGTCGCTGGCGATCTTGGCCAAAAACTTGTTCGGCGCCACGCCGGCGGAGACGGTGATGTGCAATTGATTGGAAACCCGGCGGCGAATGTCCTGGGCGATCCGCGTGGCGCTGCCGCCGAAGTGCGCGCTGTCCGAGACGTCGAGATAGGCTTCGTCCAGGGAAAGCGGCTCGATCAGGTCGGTGTAATCGCTGAAGATCGTGTGAATTTCCTTCGATGCCTCGCGATAGGCGTCCATCCGCGGCTTGACGATGGTCAGGTCCGGGCACAGTTTCAGGGCGTGCCCGGACGACATCGCCGAGCGAACGCCGTAAGCCCGCGCCTCATAGTTGCAGGTGGCGATCACTCCGCGCCGGTCCGCCGAACCACCGACCGCCAACGGCTTGCCGGCGAGGCTCGGGTCATCCCGCATCTCGATGGCGGCGTAGAAACAGTCACAGTCGACGTGGATGATTTTTCGCTGAGTCATGACAGAAAAGGAAACATGGCGAGCCGGACCGGCAGTATCTCACTGACACCTGTATATAGCACCAGTGGTATGAATGTTCCTTTCAGTTTGTAGGAAACGGACTTTGAATTTATTTTCTCAATCGAAAACCAACCTCCAATAGAGCTGAAACCCTTGCCCTGCCTGACCTGCAGCCCCCGAAAAGACCGTCCGTCAGCGCTAACCGATTGAAGCTGAAGAGGTTTTATCCAAATTGAAGGTTGACACCCCGGCGTTCCTCTGTAGAATGCCGCCACACAGACGCGGGATGGAGCAGTCTGGTAGCTCGTCGGGCTCATAACCCGAAGGTCGTCGGTTCAAATCCGGCTCCCGCAACCAAACATCAAAAAAGGCCAATCGAAAGATTGGCCTTTTTTGTGCGCGTCGGTTTTTCGGATCCAGTCGCGCAAAGCGGAAATCGTTCCGATTCCGAAACTTAGCGCTTCCCCTGCGACCGTTTGCCGCGATTGCACACTTATTTGACCCATCACGGGATTATCGGTTGACACCTCGCCGTTCGCCTGTAGAATGCCGCCACACAGACGCGGGATGGAGCAGTCTGGTAGCTCGTCGGGCTCATAACCCGAAGGTCGTCGGTTCAAATCCGGCTCCCGCAACCAAACATCAAAAAAGGCTACTCGAAAGAGTGGCCTTTTTTGTATCTGTGGAAAAAGTCCTTTCGCAACAATGATCTGTCACTGTGCAGTGAACCGTTCAGGATCTTCAGACCCGCCGAGATGCGACTATGCTTGAGTCGCGGACAAGGCATCTGCAATCCAGGAGCTGCCCTCGCCGATACCCGGTGAGAGGCGTAGTATTTTGTGATTATTTTTTTCTACAGGGATTGGTTACTTGGCTGGATACCTCCATCCTGTCGCGCACAATCCAAGAGGTGATTGATGCGCGCCAACTCGTCTGATTCACAAGACACCGTCACAGCGACCCCACCGATCAAGCCTGAGCGTCTGCGCCTGCTGGATCGGATCAGCAAATACCGGCAGCCGATCGGTCTGGCGGTCACTTTGCTGCTGTTCGCCATCGCGCTGATTGCCTGTCGCCATCTGCTCAGCGAACTCGATCTCGACGCCCTGCACGACTCGATTCTCGACGTGCCGAAACCGGCCCTGCTCGGCGCCCTCGGTGCGACGGTCGTCGGCTTCATTATTCTGCTCGGCTATGAATGGTCGGCCAGTCGTTATGCCCGCGTGACGCTGGCACCGAAAGTTCTGGCCCTTGGCGGCTTCACCGCGTTTGCCATCGGCAACGCCATCGGCCTGTCGATGCTGTCCGGTGGTTCGGTGCGTTACCGTTTATATGCACGGCATGGCCTGGGCGCTTCCGAAGTCGCGCACATGACCCTGTTCGCCAGCCTGTCGCTGGGCTGCGCCCTGCCGCCGCTGGCTGCTCTTGCGACCCTGAGCAACCTGCCTGCTGCATCGCAGGCACTGGGGTTGTCCGAGACCTTGTTGGGGACGATTGCCGGCGTGGTGCTGCTGCTCGGCGCGATCCTGGCCATCGGCATCTATCGCCGTCGCCTGCCGGAACAACCTTATCCGGACAACCTGCTGGTCCGGGCCGGTCGTCGCACCCTGCGCCTGCCGGGTCGTCGCCTGACGTTCCTGCAACTGGTCATCACCGCCCTCGACGTCGCCGCCGCTGCGACCGTCCTTTATCTGCTGCTGCCGGAAGCGCCGCCCTTCGGTGCGTTCCTGCTGGTTTATCTGCTGGCGCTGGCGGCGGGCGTACTCAGTCACGTTCCGGGTGGCGTGGGGGTCTTCGAAGCGATTCTGCTCGCGGCGTTCGCCGACAAGCTCGGCGCCGCTCCACTGGCTGCCGCTCTGCTGCTATATCGCCTGATCTATGTGGTGCTGCCGTTGCTGGTGGCGTGCGTGCTGTTGCTGCTCAACGAAGGCCAGCGCCTGTTTCAGTCGCAGACCATGCGTGCGGCTTCCGGTCTGGCGGCACCGATTCTCGCGGTGCTGGTGTTCCTGTCCGGCGTGGTGCTGCTGTTTTCCGGCGCGACGCCAGAGATCGACACCCGTCTGGAACACATCGGCTTTCTGATTCCTCACCGCCTGGTCGACGCCTCGCACTTTGGCGCCAGCCTGATCGGCGTGCTGTGCCTGATGCTCGCCCAGGGCTTGCGTCGCCGGTTGTCGGCGGCGTGGATGCTGACCACCATTCTGTTGCTGGTGGGCGCCCTGCTCTCGCTGCTCAAGGGTTTCGACTGGGAAGAAGCGACCCTGATGACCCTCACCGCCGCGCTGCTGGGGGTGTTCCGTCGCTCGTTCTACCGCCCGAGCCGTCTGACCGAACTGCCGTTCTCGCCGCTGTATCTGGTGGCCAGCCTGTGCGTACTCGGTGCTTCGACCTGGCTGCTGCTGTTCGCTTATCAGGACGTTCCGTACAGCCATCAACTGTGGTGGCAGTTCACCCTCGACGCCGACGCCCCGCGCGGCCTGCGCTCGCTGCTCGGCGCCGCCGTATTGCTACTGGTGATCGCCCTGACCTGGCTGCTGCGCACCGCTCGCCCGGTGATCCATCTGCCGACACCCGATGAGCTGGAACGCGCCTCGAAGATTCTGATGGCCTCCTCGCAACCGGACGGCGGCCTGGCCCTGACCGGTGACAAGGCGCTGCTGTTTCATCCCAACGACGAAGCCTTCCTGATGTACGCCCGCCGCGGTCGCAGTCTGGTGGCCCTGTACGACCCGATCGGCCCCGGCCAGCAACGGGCCGAGATGATCTGGCAATTCCGCGACCTGTGCGACATCCACCACGCCCGCCCGGTGTTCTATCAGGTGCGCGCCGAGAACCTGCCGTACTACATGGACATCGGCCTGACCGCGATCAAGCTGGGCGAGGAAGCCCGGGTCGATCTGCATCGCTTTGACCTGGAAGCCAAGGGCAAGGAGATGAAGGACCTGCGCTACACCTGGAACCGTGGCACTCGCGATGGCCTGTCACTGGAAATCCATGAGCCGGGCCAGGCGCCAATGGATGAGCTCAAGGTGATTTCCGATGCCTGGCTGACCGGCAAGAACGTGCGCGAGAAAGGCTTCTCCCTTGGCCGTTTCAGCGACGATTACCTGAAGCATTTCCGCATCGCGGTGATTCGCTTCGAAGGGCGTCCGGTAGCGTTCGCCAACCTGCTCGAGACCTACAGCCACGACCTGGCCAGTCTCGACCTGATGCGCGCGCACCCGGACGCCCCCAAGCTGACCATGGAATTCATGATGGTCGGTCTGATTCAACACTATAAGAGTCACGGATACGCGCGCTTCAGCCTGGGCATGGTGCCGCTGTCGGGGTTGCAACCCCGGCGCGGGGCACCGCTGACCCAGCGTCTGGGCTCGATGGTTTTCCGCCGTGGTGAGCAGCTGTACAACTTCCAAGGCTTGCGCCGCTTCAAAGACAAGTTCCAGCCTGACTGGGAACCCCGTTATATGGCCGTGCCCGCCGGACTGGATCCGCTGGTGGCGCTGGCCGACACTGCTGCCCTGATCGCGGGCGGCTTGACTGGATTGGTGAAACGCTGATGATTCAACGCTCCCTGAAGTACATCCTGGTCGCACTGCTGGTGCTGGCCGCGATTGCCGGTGGCGGTTTCTGGTACCTCAAACGCCCGGCACCGGAACCGACCCTCGAACAGCTCACCCCGGCCGACGGTGCTGCCATGACCCGGGTCATCCCTGGCACCAAGCCCAAGGCTCAGGTGCTGGTGGCGGTCAACGACGACCAGAAGCTCAGTGACAAGCAACTGACCACCCTGAGCCGCAGCGCCTCGGCGCAGATCGTCCAGGTGATCCTGCCCAAGGACTGCCTGCTGCAAAGCCGTGCCCTGCAAGCCGGCTTGCGTGAACTGAACGGCCCGGCGACCCTGGTCAGCGGCATCGGCCCCGGCGCCGTCTTGGCGTGGCGCTGGCTGTCCGAACAGAAAGACGACAAGGCCCAGGCCGTCTCCGTCGACCTGGCCCTGGAAAAACCCGGCTGCACCCACCTGCTGCCGAAAGCCGCCGCCCACGGCCACTGGCTGGTGGCGTGGAACGACAACCCGGACGACACCAGCGCCGGTTTCGTGCGCGACCAACCGAACGCCGAAACCAGCATCAGCGACTACGACATCAACCTGCCGCAAGTGCTGAACAACGAACTGCGCAAGATCCTCGTCGGCGGCGACAAGGCCAACGGTGGTCTGCAGATCCCGGTGGTGGAAGTCCCGGCCGGCCAGGCCAAGGACACCGTGACCCTGTTCCTGTCCGGTGACGGCGGCTGGCGCGATCTGGACCGCGACGTGGCCGGAGAAATGGCCAAGATCGGCTACCCGGTCGTCGGCATCGACACCCTGCGCTACTACTGGCAGCACAAGAGCCCGGAACAGAGCGCGCTGGACCTGACCGAACTGATGCAGCACTACCGCCAGAAATGGGGCACCAAGCGCTTCATCCTGACCGGCTACTCGTTCGGCGCCGACGTCCTCCCGGCCATCTACAACCGCCTGCCGGAAACCGAGCAGCAACGCGTCGACGCAATCATCCTGCTGGCCTTCGCCCGCACCGGCAGCTTCGAAATCGAAGTCGAAGGCTGGCTCGGCAACGCCGGCAAAGAAGCCGCCACCGGCCCGGAAATGGCCAAGCTGCCACCGGCCAAGGTCGTGTGCATCTACGGTGAAGAAGAAACCGATGAAAGCGGCTGCACCGACAAAACCGCGGTGGGCGAAGCAGTGAAACTGCCTGGCGGCCATCACTTCGACGAGAACTACCCGGCGCTGGCCAAGCGTCTTGTGGACTTGATCGAGAAGCGCCAGAACACGGCGCAGGTGGCGGAAGAGTGATCTGAAGCGCACCACCAAAAAGCCCCCGCAGCCTTATGGTTGCGGGGGCTTTTTCATTCAATGCTTGACTCTTCATGAAACTGAAAACGCCAGGTGTCCACATTCCATAAAACGTGGACACCTGCTTCATTGGCCTTTTCGAGTCGTCAACTCCACATTCATCTGCCGCACCAAAGCCGCGCAAAACCGCCATCAACGTTTAGTTTCGTTTACGTCTGGTGTCGCAATATCAGATGACGTCCGCATACCTTGTAGGCAAACTCCTAATCTCGTGTTTGGGCACTTTGCCGCCCTATTGCACTGTTTTTCGACGGGATACTCTCCAGAGGTCGCTGACTATTTCAGTGATCGGGTGTGGTAACCCGGCAAGGCAAAGTGCAACAGCATTCCAAACACGGCTCAGGTGTTTTTATGCCTGCAATTCGAGTCATGGCGGCTGTGCGTGGGAGACCTTCGGGTCTGCCGGTTTCTTTGCTCCCCCGGTTTACCACCCTGCGTACAGCTGCCACCCATTCGTGTGGTAACGAATGCGGCAGCTCCTCGTTTTATGGAGCGAAACAATGAGCAAACAAAGTCCTTCATCACCTTCAGACCTGACGACCATCGGTTTCACCTCTTTCCTCTACAGCTCGGATCAGGCGTTACTCAACGTTCGCTCCGGCGTCCCCATCGTCGAAGCACTGTCCCAGGCTTCAGACCTGTTGTTCCTCGCCAAATCCTTCGCCGAGGAAGCCGCCTACGACAAGGAAAGCGACCGCCACGCCTGGGCCGCGCATTACCTGACGATAATCGGCAAGGCCTTGGTCGACGACGTGATGAAGGCCCTGATGCCGCGACCTGCGCGAACGAAGACCGAATCTGAGGCAGAACTGCCAGAAAGCATGTAACGGCACAAAAACGAAAAAGCCCCCGCCAGCCACAAGGCTGACGGGGGCTTTTTGATGACGCCGGTTTACATCTCCACCTGCGTCCCCAACTCAATCACCCTATTCAGCGGCAGATTGAAGAACCGCAGGTTCCCATTGGCATTCTTCAACATGAACGCAAACAACGCTTCACGCCAACGGGCCATGCCTTCGAGTTTCGAGGCGATGACCGTTTCGCGGCTGAGGAAGTAGGTGGTGCGCATCGGGCTGAAATCGAGGTCGTCCAGATGGCACAGTTTCAGCGCCTGCGGCACGTCCGGTTCGTCGGTGAAGCCGAAGTGCAGGATCACCCGGAAGAAGCCTTCGCCGTGGGCTTCGACTTCGAAACGTCGGGATGGTGGGACGCGCGGGATGTCTTCGTAGACCACCGTCAGCAGCACCACTTGCTCATGCAGCACCTGGTTGTGCAGCAGGTTGTGCAACAGCGCGTGCGGCACGGCGTCGGAGCGGGCGGTGAGGAACACGGCTGTGCCCTGCACACGGTGCGGTGGCTGCACGCGGATGCTGCTGATGAAGATCGGCAGCGGCAGCGCGCCTTCGTCGAGGCGCTCGACCAGCAGTTGCTTGCCGCGCTTCCAGGTGGTCATCAGCACGAACAGCGCGATACCGGCGATCACCGGGAAGGCACCGCCCTGGACGATTTTCGGCACGTTGGCGGCGAAGTACAGACCGTCCACCAGCAGGAAGCCGATCAGCACCGGCACCGCCAGAATCGGTGGCCATTTCCACAGCAGCAACATGACTGCCGAGACCAGAATCGTGGTCATCAGCATCGTGCCAGTCACTGCCACGCCGTAGGCCGAGGCCAGTGCGCCGGAGGATTCGAAGCCGATCACCAGCAACACGACGCCGACCATCAGCGACCAGTTCACCGCACCGATGTAGATCTGGCCCTGCTCGTCGCTGGAGGTGTGCTGGATGTACATGCGCGGGATGTAACCGAGCTGGATCGCCTGACGGGTCAGGGAGAACGCGCCGGAAATCACCGCCTGGGAGGCGATCACCGTGGCCAGGGTCGACAGACCGACCAGCGGAATCAGCGCCCAGCTCGGCGCCAGCAGGTAGAACGGGTTGCGCGCGGCGTCCGGGTTCTCCAGCAACAAGGCGCCCTGACCGAAGTAGTTCAGCACCAGCGCCGGCAGCACCAGCAGGAACCACGCACGGGCAATCGGCTTGCGACCGAAGTGGCCCATGTCGGCGTACAGCGCTTCGGCACCGGTCAGCGCCAGCACCACGGCGCCGAGGATCGCCACGCCCATGCCGGTATGAACCATGAAAAAGCGCACGGCCCAGACCGGGTTCATCGCGTGCAGCACTTCCGGGTAGTGGCTGATACCGTAGACGCCGAGGGCGCCGAGCACCAGGAACCAGGTGACCATGATCGGCCCGAACAGAATGCCGATCCGCGCCGTGCCGTGCTTCTGGATCAGAAACAGCGCCACCAGCACCACCAGCGACAGCGGCACGACCCAGTGGTCGATGCCGTCGAAGGCCAGGCCCAGACCTTCAATGGCCGAGAGCACGGAAATCGCCGGGGTGATCATGCTGTCGCCATAGAACAGCGCCGCGCCGATCAGCCCGCAAACCACCAGCAACGTGCGCAATCGCTTGCGCCCCGCCGCTGCCCGCCGGGCCAGCGCGGTGAGCGCCATGATCCCGCCCTCGCCCTGGTTGTCGGCGCGCAGGACGAACATCATGTACTTGATTGAAACGACCCAGATCAGCGACCAGAAAATCAGCGACAGAATGCCGAGCACTCCGTCGTGATTGACGGGCACACCGTAAGCGCCGGAAAACACTTCTTTGAGGGTGTACAACGGGCTCGTGCCGATGTCGCCGTAAACTACCCCGACCGCCGCGACCAGCATGCTCAGCGGCTTGGTGGCCGAACCTTCGGCGCCCGCCGCGTGACTACTTGCCTGACCCATCCAACACTCCTGATTCCCAGACCGGCTTCTTATATGAAGCACTATGCTTTGTGTGCAGCATGCGCGTTTTTACGCCCTGTAACAGACGTTTTCTTGACTGTAAAAATTCAGTAAAGCGCAACGGCGCGAAGCATAGCGCAGCACTCGTCGTATTTCCCTGCATAAAGCTGGTCAAGTGCGCTGCTCGTCGCTAGAATTGCGCACTTTTTGATCAGAGGCGCAGTTCAAGCGCCCGTCCGTCGATTCCTGAACAAGGTAATCGATGTCACAAAACACCGAGGTTAGACATGTCCACCACTCCTGCGCCGGCCAATCCAAAGGTTGGCTTCGTTTCTCTGGGTTGCCCGAAAGCACTGGTCGACTCCGAGCGCATCCTGACCCAGCTGCGCATGGAAGGCTATGACGTGGTGTCCACCTATCAGGACGCCGACGTGGTCGTGGTCAACACCTGCGGCTTCATCGACTCGGCCAAGGCCGAATCGCTGGAAGTCATCGGCGAAGCGATCAAGGAAAACGGCAAGGTCATCGTGACCGGCTGCATGGGCGTGGAAGAAGGCAACATCCGTGACGTGCACCCGAGCGTGCTGGCCGTCACCGGTCCGCAGCAGTACGAGCAAGTGGTCAACGCCGTGCACGAAGTCGTGCCGCCGAAGCAGGATCACAACCCGCTGATCGACCTGGTGCCGCCGCAAGGCATCAAGCTGACCCCGCGTCACTACGCATACCTGAAGATTTCCGAAGGCTGCAACCACAGCTGCAGCTTCTGCATCATCCCGTCGATGCGCGGCAAACTGGTCAGCCGTCCGGTGGGCGACGTGCTCGACGAAGCCCAGCGTCTGGTCAAATCCGGCGTGAAGGAACTGCTGGTGATTTCCCAGGACACCAGCGCCTACGGCGTTGACGTCAAATACCGCACCGCTTTCTGGAACGGCGCGCCGGTGAAAACCCGCATGACCGAACTGTGCGAAGCGCTGAGCACCCTCGGCGTCTGGGTCCGTCTGCACTACGTTTACCCGTACCCGCACGTCGACGAACTGATCCCGCTGATGGCCGCCGGCAAGATCCTGCCGTACCTGGACATCCCGTTCCAGCACGCCAGCCCGAAAGTCCTGAAGTCGATGAAACGCCCGGCGTTCGAAGACAAGACTCTGGCGCGGATCAAGAACTGGCGCGAAATCTGCCCGGACCTGATCATCCGTTCGACCTTCATCGTCGGCTTCCCGGGCGAAACCGAAGAAGACTTCCAGTACCTGCTGAACTGGCTGACCGAAGCCCAGCTCGACCGCGTCGGCTGCTTCCAGTACTCGCCGGTCGAAGGCGCGCCGGCCAATGACCTGAACCTCGACATCGTTCCGGACGACGTCAAGCAGGATCGCTGGGAGCGCTTCATGGCGCACCAGCAGGCCATCAGCTCGGCGCGCCTGCAAATGCGCATCGGCCGTGAAATCGAAGTGCTGGTGGACGAAGTCGACGAGCAAGGCGCGGTCGGCCGCTGCTTCTTCGATGCCCCGGAAATCGACGGCAACGTGTTCATCGACAACGGCAGCAACCTCAAGCCGGGCGACAAGGTCTGGTGCAAGGTGACCGACGCCGACGAATACGACCTCTGGGCCGAACAGATCTAAGCGCGAAAAATACAGAAAGCCCCGCTCTCTTTTACGAGATGCGGGGCTTTTTTACGGCTAGAGTTTGTGAGGGGAAGGACTCCCTCATCCATGACAAAGAGGCTATCGGGCATGCGTCAGCATTCGGTCATCCACACGCCGAAACTCAGCGATTACCAGGAACTGACCCGGGTCTGGGAGGCCTCGGTCCGTGCGACTCATGATTTCCTGCCGGAATCCTACATCGAGCTGCTGAAGAATCTGGTGCTGACCCGCTACCTCGATGCGGTGATGCTGATCTGCACCCGGGACAGCCACCAGCGCATCACCGGGTTTGCCGGTGTCGCGGCGGGCAAGATCGAAATGCTGTTCATCGACCCGGCTCATCGTGGCCAGGGCCTTGGCAAGAAACTGTTGAAGTACGCGATGGAACACCTGAACGCCGACGAACTGGACGTCAACGAGCAGAATCCGCAGGCCCTGGGGTTTTACTTCAAGCAAGGGTTCGAGGTGATTGGCCGCTCGGAGGTCGATGGCATGGGCCAGCCGTATCCACTGCTGCATATGCGTCTGAAACAACCGGAGCAGCGCGCGGTACGCGGCTAAAAGCCACACGGCGCAAATGCAATCGGGCTTAACCGGCCCCAGGCAGGTACAATGCCCCCCCCTTTTTTGTTACGGCCCCTGTCATGACTGACCCGATTCGCCTCTCCAAACGCCTCATCGAGCTGGTCGGTTGCTCCCGCCGGGAGGCCGAGCTGTTCATCGAGGGCGGCTGGGTCACCGTGGACGGCGAAGTCATCGACGAGCCGCAGTTCAAGGTCGGCGACCAGAAAGTCGAGCTCGACAAGGACGCCAAGGCCACCGCGCCAGAGCCGGTGACTATCCTGCTCAACGTGCCGGCGGGCATGGATGTCGATAGCGCCATGCAGTCGCTGAACGCCGAGACCCTCAGCGAAGAACACCGCTACGGCAAGCGTCCGCTGCGCGGGCATTTCCTGCGCCTGACCGCCAGCGCCGACCTGCAACCCAAGGCCAGCGGCCTGCTGGTGTTCACCCAGGACTGGAAGGTGCTGCGCAAGCTCACCGCCGACGCGGCCAAGATCGAGCAGGAATACGTGGTCGAAGTCGAAGGCGACATGGTTGCCCACGGCCTCAACCGACTGCAGCACGGCCTCACCCACAAGGGCAAGGAGCTGCCGCCGGTCAAGGCCAGCTGGCAGAACGAAAACCGTCTGCGCTTCGCCATGAAGAACCCGCAGCCGGGGATCATCGCCCAGTTCTGCGAAGCGGTCGGCCTGAAGGTCATCGGCATCCGCCGCATCCGCATCGGCGGCGTGTCCATCGGCAAGGTGCCGGTCGGCCAGTGGCGCTACCTGTCCGGCAAAGAGAAATTCTAAGGCTCGCAAGCCACCCTACATTTCCGGCATCGCGCCCGCGTGATGCCCACAGCGAAAAGATCAGGATTGCACACATGGTTCACAACGACGTTCTGCGCAGCGTGCGCTACATGCTCGACATCAGCGACAAGAAAGTGGTCGAGATCATCAAACTTGGCGGCCTGGACGTCACGCTGGCTGATGTCGTGACGTACCTCGACAAAAAAGAAGAAGACGAAGAAGGCTTCGTGCGCTGCCCGGACGAAGTCATCGCGCACTTCCTCGACGGTCTGGTGATCTTCAAGCGCGGCAAGGACGAAAGCCGTCCGCCGCTGCCGATCGAAGTGCCGGTGACCAATAACATCATCCTGAAAAAGCTGCGCGTGGCCTTCGAACTGAAGGAAGACGACATGCACGCAATCCTCAAGGCCGCCGAATTCCCGGTATCCAAGCCTGAACTGAGCGCTTTGTTCCGCAAGGTAGGCCACACCAACTACCGCCCGTGTGGCGATCAGTTGCTGCGCAATTTCCTCAAGGGGCTCACGCTCCGCGTGAGAGCGTAGAAAGCAGCTACAAGTTTCGAGCTGCAAGCTGCAAGCATTTGACTTTGCTTGCAGCTTGAAACTTGTAGCTCGAAGCTGGCCGCATGGCCTAGGGTGTACTGAACCCTAGCCCTCAGGATTCGCCATGCACCCGTATTTCTCCCTGCAAGGCCGCACCGCCCTGGTGACCGGCGGCACCCGCGGTATCGGCAAAATGATCGCCAAGGCCTTTGTCGAGGCCGGCGCCCGCGTGTACGTCTGCTCCC
This sequence comes from Pseudomonas sp. NFIX49, assembly GCF_900115915.1. Taxonomy (NCBI): domain Bacteria; kingdom Pseudomonadati; phylum Pseudomonadota; class Gammaproteobacteria; order Pseudomonadales; family Pseudomonadaceae; genus Pseudomonas; species Pseudomonas sp. NFIX49. Next base: position 296,398 of record NZ_FOYE01000002.1, read on the forward strand.
GCGACGCTGAAGCCTGTCATCAAACCGCTGAAGAACTCAGTGCCCTGGGCACGTGTCATGGCATGGCGGCGAATCTGGCGACCGAAGAAGGCGTGAAAGAGCTGGCCGCGCGACTGGGCGAGCAGATCACTCATCTGGACATTCTGGTGAACAACGCCGGCACCACCTGGGGCGCGCCGCTGGAAAGCTACCCGGTCAAGGGCTGGGAGAAAGTCATGCAGCTCAACGTGACCTCGGTGTTCAGTTGCATCCAGCAGTTTCTGCCGTTGTTGCGTAAATCCGGGTCGGCGGCCAATCCGGCGCGGATCATCAACATCGGCTCGGTGGCGGGGATTTCTTCCTTTGGTGAACAGGCCTACGCCTACGGGCCGAGCAAGGCTGCCCTGCATCAGCTGTCGCGGATTCTCGCTAGGGAACTGGTGAGCCAGCACATCAACGTCAACGTCATCGCACCGGGGCGTTTCCCGAGCAAGATGACCCAGCACATCGGCAACGACCAGCAGGCACTTGCCGAAGACACCGCGCTGATTCCGATGAAACGTTGGGGCCGCGAGGAAGAAATGGCAGCACTGGCGATCAGCCTGGCGAGTACTGCCGGGGCCTACATGACCGGGAATATCATTCCGCTGGATGGCGGGTTCAGCCTCTGACATCGGCGGTGAAGCTATCGCTGCGATGCGGCGATAGCGCCAGATCTGTCAGCACCAGACTTGAAGCCTGCCGGGTTATCATGCCCGCCCTGCTCCGCTTCGAATGCACACCATGACTTACAGCGTCTCCCCCATCGGCTTCGTCCGCTCCTGCTTCAAGGAGAAGTTCGCCATCCCGCGCCAGCCGCAACTGGCCCCCGCCGCCCGTGGCGTGCTGGAACTGGTGGCACCGTTCGATCAGGGCGACGCGGTGCAGGGGCTGGAGCAGGTCAGTCATGTCTGGCTGCTGTTCCTGTTCCATCAGGCGCTGGAAGACAAGCCGCGACTCAAAGTCCGCCCTCCGCGTCTCGGTGGCAACAAGTCCATGGGCGTGTTCGCCACCCGCGCCACGCACCGGCCGAATGGCATCGGCCAGTCGGTGGTGAAGCTGGACAAGGTCGAGGCCAATCGCCTGTTTATCTCCGGCATCGACCTGCTGGACGGCACGCCGATTCTCGACATCAAACCCTACGTGCCGTACGCCGACATCATTACTGACGCCTCCAACAGCATCGCCAGTGCCGCGCCGCACCTGATCGACGTGCAGTGGACGGACGCGGCGCTGCAACAGGCGCACACGCACGCTCAGCGCCTGGCCGAGCCGCTGGTCGAGTTGATCGAGCAATGCCTGGCCCAGGATCCGCGCCCGGCCTATCAGACGCCCGCGCCCGAACGCGAATACGGCGCGCAGTTCTGGGATCTGGATGTGCGCTGGCATTACCCAGTGCCTGAGCAGATCCGCGTCCTGGAAGTCATCCCCGCCGAGGCGTGAACTCCGGAAACGAAAAAGCCCGCGCTGCCTTCTCAGGCAACACGGGCTGATCGTTCCCACGTCGAGGCGTCGAACCGTCTGCGTGGGAATGCATCCAGTGACGCTCTGCGTCACCTATAAACAGCTTACTTCTCGACGAATGCGCGCTCGATCAGGTAGTCACCCGGCTCGCGCATACGCGCCGAGATCTTCAGGCCGAAGCTGTCGAGCACTTCGCTGGTCTCGTCGAGCATGCTCGGGCTGCCGCAGATCATCGCGCGGTCGTCCTGCGGGTTGATCGGTGGCAGGCCGATGTCGCTGAACAGCTTGCCGCTGCGCATCAGATCGGTCAGACGGCCCTGATTCTCGAACGGCTCGCGAGTCACGGTCGGGTAATAGATCAGCTTGTCACGCAGCGCCTCGCCGAAGAACTCGTTCTGCGGCAGGTGCTCGGTGATGAATTCGCGGTAGGCGACTTCGTTGACGTAACGAACACCGTGAACCAGGATCACTTTCTCGAAGCGCTCGTAGGTTTCCGGGTCCTGGATCACGCTCATGAACGGCGCCAGACCGGTGCCGGTGCTCAGCAGGTACAGGTGCTTGCCCGGGTTCAGGTCGTCCAGCACCAGGGTGCCGGTCGGTTTTTTCGAGATGATGATCTCGTCGCCTTCCTTCAGGTGCTGCAGCTGGGAGGTCAGCGGACCGTCCTGCACCTTGATGCTGAAGAACTCGAGATGCTCTTCCCAGTTCGGGCTGGCGATCGAGTAAGCGCGCATAAGCGGGCGGCCGTTTGGCTGTTGCAGGCCGATCATCACGAACTGACCGTTCTCGAAGCGCAGGCCCGGATCGCGGGTGCACTTGAAGCTGAACAGAGTGTCGTTCCAGTGATGAACACTGAGGACACGCTCGTGGTTCATGTTGCTCATGTACGTGGGACTCCTGGAGATTGATCTGCGCCTGCCCGGCTCGTATTGAAGAATGCCGACGGTGCGCAATTGCATCGCATTCTAATAGCGCCGACAATATCTGTTAACTGGATTATTAAGATAAGGGTTATCGGTTATATCGATATGCGATTTACTCTTCGTCAACTGCAAGTCTTCGTCGCCGTCGCCCAGCAGGAAAGCGTGTCCCGTGCTGCGGGTCTGCTCAACCTGTCGCAATCGGCCGCCAGCACATCCATCACCGAACTGGAGCGCCAGTCCAGCTGCCAGCTGTTCGACCGCGCCGGTAAACGCCTGAGCCTCAACGCCCTCGGCAAACAGTTGCTGCCGCAAGCGGTGGCCATGCTCGATCAGGCCAAGGAAATCGAAGACCTGCTTAACGGCAAATCCGGTTTCGGCTCGCTGTCGGTGGGCGCGACCCTGACCATCGGCAATTACCTGGCGACCCTGCTGATCGGCGGTTTCATGCAGCGCCACCCCGAAAGCCAGGTGAAACTGCACGTACAGAACACTGCCAATATCGTGCAACAAGTGGCTCATTACGAAATTGATCTGGGTCTAATCGAGGGCGATTGCAGCCACCCGGACATCGAAGTGCAGAGTTGGGTCGAGGATGAACTGGTGGTGTTCTGCGCCCCACAGCATCCGTTGGCCAAACGCGGCAGCGCGACCATGGAGGAACTGACCCATGAAGCGTGGATTTTGCGGGAACAGGGTTCGGGGACGCGCCTGACCTTCGATCAGGCGATGCGGCATCACCGCAGCGCGCTGAACATCCGGCTCGAGCTGGAACATACCGAAGCGATCAAACGCGCGGTGGAATCAGGTCTGGGGATTGGCTGCATTTCGCGTCTGGCGCTGCGTGACGCCTTCCGCCGCGGCAGCCTGGTGCCGGTGGAGACGCCGGATCTGGATCTGGCCCGACAGTTCTACTTCATCTGGCACAAGCAGAAGTACCAGACCTCCGCCATGCGCGAATTCCTCGATCTGTGCCGCGCCTTCACCGCCGGGGTGCAGCGCAGCGACGAGATCGTTCTGCCGAGCATCGCTTAAAGCAGAATCACCGCCCACACCAGGGCGATCATGCTCAGTGCCACGAATTGCGCGGCACTGCCCATGTCCTTGGCGTTCTTGGACAGCGGGTGCAACTCCAGCGAGATGCGGTCGATGGCCGCCTCCACCGCCGAATTCAACAGCTCGACGATCAGCGCCAGCAGGCACACGGCGATCAGCAGCGCCTGCTCGACCCGGCTGACATCAAGGAAAAACGTCAGCGGAATCAGCACCACGTTGAGCAGCACCAGTTGCCGGAAAGCCGCTTCGCCGGTGAAGGCGGCGCGCAAGCCGTCCAGCGAGTAACCGGAAGCGTTGAGGATGCGTTTCAGGCCCGTCTGGCCCTTGAAAGGTGACATAAAGTAGATAACCGACCGAAATGAAGTGGGGAAGCTAGAGCAACGAAAGTCAAAAAAGCGTGAAGACGCCAGTGCTTACTGGCTCGGAATTGACTCAAGTTGTTGCAGCAGTAAAGCTGCCTGGGTCCGGGTCCGCACGTTCAACTTGCGAAAAATCGCCGTGACGTGGGCCTTGATGGTCGCTTCCGACACACTCAGCTCGTAGGCGATCTGCTTGTTCAGCAAGCCTTCGCAGACCATGGTCAACACCCGGAACTGCTGCGGTGTCAGGCTTGCAAGGCCATCGCTGGCGGCCTTGGCTTCATCCGAAACGCTGACCGCCTCGAACGCCTGGGGCGGCCAGAACACGTCGCCGTCCAGCACTTTGCGCACCGCTTCCTGAATCACGCTCAGGTCGCTGGACTTGGGAATGAAGCCACTGGCGCCGAATTCCCGGGACTTGACCATCACCGAGGCTTCTTCCTGGGCCGAAACCATCACCACCGGAATCTGCGGGTACTGACCGCGCAGCATCACCAGCCCGGAAAACCCGAAAGCACCCGGCATGTTCAGGTCCAGCAGCACCAGATCCCAGTCAGCCTTTTCGGTCAGGCGGGTTTCCAGCTCCGCGATGCTCGCCACCTCTACCATGCGTACATCCGGGCCAAGGCCCATCGTCACCGCTTGATGCAGTGCGCTACGAAAAAGAGGGTGATCATCGGCAATCAGGATGTCGTATGTGGCCATTTTTCAAATGATCCTGTTTTTGATGGCAGGCCCGCGCATTCGGGTCGTGCCAAAGCAAATCCAGATACCGCCCGGCAGCGGCATCCACAGGGGCACGTTCAACGCCAATCACGAACAAAAGCGGCGTTTCAAACCTTGGCCGCACCCCAATCGGCGCCAAGCATGACCAGCGAAGCCGGGGTGGTCAAGCCGCACGGCCACTGCTTTAGCAGTATGGGCCAGGATCAGGCCGGTACTGGCGCCGCGTTTCGGATATAGGGCAGCAATTCGGCGTGGGCCGGCGTCAACACATTGACCTCCAGTTGCTGCTTGGCCCCCAGGTAATGCTGGCTGAACACATCGAAATAGGCATCCAGCGCCGACGCCGCGTCTGAATCGCCGGCCAGCTCCAGGCACAGCGCCGCCACTTCGGCGGTGCACAGGTGCTCGCTGCGGGTCGAGCGGCGCAGGCGATAGCGCGAGAGTTTGTCGGGTAACAGGCTCAGGATCGGCAAACGGTCGAAATACGGGCTCTTGCGGAATATCTTCCGGGCTTCGGTCCAGGTTGCGTCCAGCAGAATGAACAGCGGGCGCTTGCTGCTATCGAGATCCACGGTGTTGGTCACCCGCGAAGGTTCGACGTACTCGCCGGGAAACACCAGATACGGCTGCCATTGCGGGTCGTTCAGCAGCGCCAGCAGTTGCTCGTCGGGCTCGGTCCGCGACCAGATGAAGGCATGGTTGTCGCGCACGATGTCGGCGATCAACCAGCCGGTATTGCTCGGCTTGAACACTTCCTTGCCGGTCATGATCAGGCAAACGCCAGAGCGCGCATCAACCGTCGGCCGCCAGGCACACAGGCAATGGCTGATGATCACCCGGCAATCGCGGCAGCGCGGGGAACGAAAGCCACGGGCCTGGATCGGCTTGATGCCTTCGTCCTCGCGCTGATCGCGCAGGCGGGCCACGGCGTTGGGGGCATGATTCATCGCAGGCGGCACCGGCAGACAGGAAAACTCGACACGAACGACACTCGGCAGGGCAATAAAGGGCGGCAGTTTACCAGAGCGACGGGGACAAGCCTGTACCCTCCCGACCGGCTCCCCTATAATTCGCCGCCACTGAACGCACAGTCACGTGGCTGGTCGAACCACCAGTCACTGAACCAGGAGAGTTTCATGCTGCGCCTTATCGTTCCCACCGCTGCCATTCTGCTGGCTTCGTCCTTCAGCGCTCAGGCTGCATCCCTGAGTGAGCAGAATCTGAACCGAGAGCTGCGCAATGTCGCCGCACAAAGCAGCGTCGGCACGCCACGGGCGATCAACGAAGACATTCTTGATCAGGGCTACACCGTCGAAGGCACCACGCTGGTCAATCACCTGAGCGTGCAAAAGAGCCACGCCGACAAAATGCGCGCCGATCCCAAAGCCGTGTATTTCCAGCTGGGCGCTTCGGTCTGCAACAACCCGTCGTACCGCAAGCTGATGGCCAAGGGCGCGATCATGCGTTACGACTTCACCGAAGTGAAAACCAACAAGGCGATCGGCTCCGCCAGCTACCAGGAATCGGATTGCCCGAAAGCGGCTCCAGCGAAGAAGAAGTAATCATCTCGACGTGGCGCGCCGCTGTTCATCCTCGGCGCGCAGCTCGGCCAACAAGGCCTGCAAGTAACGCGAGCGGCGCTCCCCTCCCGCCAGGCGTCGGCAGCACTCCTCTTCGAGACTCACATGGTTGGTCTCGGCCGATGCTTTCAACAATCGATACAGCTGCGCATCGATCTCCAGAATGACTCTGGCCATGTGTCCCGCCTCCTTGCCACCCGCAAATCCTTGAATAGCGTGCACCTTGCGTACGCTCGTTGACGCAAAGTTGTCGTAAGGCGCCTTTAACTTAGTAAATCAGAGCATTCAGCCCTCGACGCTGCATCGGACGAGCGGTGAAAACACCTCGCAAAGCGGCAATAAGCAGTTGCCAGCAAAGACTTTGCGGCGCGATGCTCAGTGAGCGAAAAATGCATTGAGGGTCTAGATTCAACGTATTCCCGATCTTTTATTAACGGCAGGAAAGGAGCTGCCGGCTGTTTGTTTTCTTGCAGCGCGGCACTGACGTCGCACGTCAGGGCCGGAAGCTCTGTGCAGAAGGAGAAGTTGCATGCCTTACCAACCGAATGACCTGCTCAGCCGTCATTTTCAGGAAAGCGGCCACGACCTCATCAGCAAGGTCGAAGAACAACTCAACCTGGTGTCACCCAACAGCCCGAATTCCCCCATCTACCGCGACATGATCCTGACCGTGCTGCGCATGGCCCAGGAAGACCACAACCGCTGGAACGCCAAGATCACCCTGCAAGCCCTGCGCGAACTGGAACAGGCCTTTCGCACGCTCGAACAGTTCAAGGGACGACGCAAGGTCACGGTGTTCGGCTCGGCTCGTACACCGGTCGAACATCCCCTTTACGCCATGGCTCGGGAACTCGGGGCATCGCTGGCTCGCTCGAACATGATGGTCATCACCGGTGCCGGCGGCGGAATCATGGCCGCCGCTCATGAAGGTGCCGGCCGCGATCACAGCCTGGGCTTCAACATCACCCTGCCCTTCGAGCAACATGCCAACCCCACGGTGGACGGTACCAACAACCTGCTGCCGTTCCATTTCTTCTTCACCCGCAAGCTGTTCTTCGTCAAGGAAGCCGACGCGCTGGTGTTGTGCCCCGGTGGGTTTGGCACCCTGGACGAAGCGCTGGAAGTGCTCACGCTGATCCAGACCGGCAAAAGTCCCCTGGTGCCGGTGGTTCTGCTGGACGCACCGGGCGGGACGTTCTGGCAAGGCGCGCTGGATTTCATCCGTCAGCAATTGGAGGAAAACCGCTACATCCTGCCGACCGACCTGAAGCTGATGCGCCTGGTCTACAACGTTGAAGAGGCGGTGGAGCAGATCAACCAGTTCTACGGCAACTTCCATTCCAGCCGCTGGCTCAAGCGCCAGTTTGTCATTCGCATGAATCACAAACTTAGCGATCAGGCCCTCGACCATATGCAGGAGGCTTTTGCCGATCTGTGCCTGAGCGATCAGTTCCATCAACACGCCTACGCTGGCGAAAAACACGACGAGGCTCAATTCAGCCACCTGACGCGCCTGGCATTTGCCTTCAATGCGCGAAATCACGGGCGTCTGCGGGAACTGGTGGACTACATCAACCTGCCGGAAAACTGGGCCCAGTCAAAACCCCAGACCGCGCAACGCACCCGCGAACCGTCGAAGGTTACGTGAAGGCAAAAAAAAACGGCCCGCTATCGAAATAGCGGGCCGTTTTTATTTTTTAGATGAAGCTGAGCTGAAGCTGGAGCGATTTAATCGTCCATCCCTCTGCCGCTGAACAAACGGTTGATCATCTCCATCGAGAATCCCCGATACGCCAGGAATCGACCTTGTCTGGCGCGTTCCTTGGCATCGCCGGGAAGCTGTCCGGAGAACTTCCGTTGCCACGTGTCCGTTAGCTGCTCCTGCCAGTTGATACCGCTCTCACGCAAGGCGAGTTCGATATCGGCGCGTTGCAAACCGCGTTGGCTCAGTTCTTCGCGAATCCGCAGTGGGCCGTAACCGGAGCGGGCGCGATAGGAAACAAAGCTTTCAAGATAACGGGCTTCGGAAAGCAGCCCTTCTTCCGTCAAACGGTCGAGGGCTGTTTCGATCATCTCGGGGGGAGCGCCACGCTGACGCAGTTTACGCGTCAGCTCGACTCGACCATGCTCGCGGCGTGCGAGCAGGTCCATGGCGGTTCGCCGCACCGCGACGAGGGTATCGAGTACGGCGGTTGTCATCGGTGCAATCAGATGTCAGCGTCAGCCAGGTCGTCTTCGGTCTCTTTGACCGCAGAAGCCTTGGAGTCGGCGATCACGGCTGGCGACAGCAGCTTGTCACGCAGTTGCTTCTCGAGCTTGGCCGCGACTTCCGGGTTGTCCGCCAGGAACTTGGCCGAGTTGGCCTTGCCCTGACCGATCTTGGTGCCTTCATAGGCATACCAGGCGCCGGACTTCTCGACGAAACCGTGCAGTACGCCCAGGTCGATCATCTCGCCGTTCAGGTAAATACCCTTGCCGTAGAGAATCTGGAACTCGGCCTGACGGAACGGCGAAGCCACCTTGTTCTTCACAACCTTGACGCGGGTTTCGCTGCCGACCACTTCGTCGCCTTCCTTCACCGCGCCAGTACGGCGGATGTCGAGACGAACCGAGGCGTAGAACTTCAGCGCGTTACCACCGGTGGTGGTTTCCGGGCTGCCGAACATCACGCCGATCTTCATGCGGATCTGGTTGATGAAGATCACCAGGCAGTTGGCGTTCTTGATGTTACCGGTGATTTTACGCAGCGCCTGGGACATCAGACGGGCTTGCAGGCCCACGTGCATGTCACCCATTTCGCCTTCGATTTCAGCCTTTGGCACCAGAGCGGCCACGGAGTCGACGATGATCACGTCAACGGCGTTGGAGCGCACCAGCATGTCGGTGATTTCCAGGGCCTGTTCGCCGGTGTCCGGCTGGGAAACCAGCAGGTCGTCGACGTTGACGCCCAACTTGCCGGCGTACTCAGGGTCGAGGGCGTGTTCGGCGTCGACGAAGGCGCAGGTCGCGCCAGCTTTTTGAGCCTGGGCGATCACGGACAGCGTCAGTGTGGTTTTACCGGAAGATTCAGGACCGTAGATTTCAACGATACGGCCTTTTGGCAGGCCGCCGATGCCGAGTGCGATGTCCAGACCCAGAGAGCCGGTGGAAATGGCCGGGATCGCCTGACGGTCCTGATCGCCCATACGCATTACGGCACCCTTGCCGAATTGACGTTCGATCTGACCCAGGGCCGCAGCCAAGGCTTTCTTCTTGTTGTCGTCCATTAAAGTCCTCACGTAATCAATAAGGCCTGACGGCCAACACCTGTATAAGTAGCCAGTATTATTCCACAGCGTTCACGGATCGCCTACCCCTGATTTTCGATTTCTCGTGCCGCTAGTCGCAGCAAGCCCTCTAGCGCGGCCTTCACCGTTTGTCGGCGAACTTCGTCGCGGTTGCCGGAGAAGTGCTGGACCTCACTGGAAATCTGGTCGCCCACGCCCCACGCCAGCCATACGGTGCCCACCGGTTTGTTCGGCGAACCACCGTCCGGCCCGGCCACACCGCTGACCGCCACGGCAAACCGCGCCAGGCTTTTTTCCTGGGCGCCCCGCACCATGGCCTCGACCACCTCGCGACTGACCGCACCCACGGTGCCGAACAGCTCCGTCGGCACATTCAATTGCTGAGTTTTCTGGCGGTTGGAGTAGGTCACGTAACCCGCCTCGAACCACGCCGAACTCCCAGGAATGCGGGTGATGGCTTCGGCAATCCCGCCACCGGTACAGGACTCGGCCGTAGTGACGTGGGCATTGAGCAATTGCAGACGTCGGCCAAGTTCGGCCGCCAGTTGAGTGATTTCTTTCACGGCGCGCTCCGGATCGGATGGAATGGGTACCACCGTACACGAGCCGGTTGCGCTTTCAATACACAAGCTTATTCAAAATGTGCAGGAGCCAGCGCTCTGATATAGGCCTGACAGGCCTGCAAGGCGATCAGTCCGCGGTCGCCTTCGCCGGTGATGGCGACAATTCGTCGAGCATACGCCGGGTCAAGTCGGGCGCGTATGGCTGCATGATCCACGCCGCTGGCGCCGGAGGCGGCTGGCACACCACAGCCTTGGGCAGCGTCGCCTGCGTCGATGAGGACTGACAGGCGCAGATCAGCAGTGGCAAGGCGATCGCGCAGGCGATCCTGATCACGTTGGGCATCGTTCAGTGCTCGGTAATGGGTTTGTTCGCTGGCCGCGAGCCGTTGCTCCAGGGCCAGACGCTTGTCCTGCTCGGCCTGTTGCGCGGTGGCAGCGGCCGAAGTCAGCTGATTGAGGGTTTCGGCATGCAACCGCGCCTGCTCGGCCAGTTGGCGACCGTAGCGCCAGTCCTGAAACTGCCAGGCCAGCGCTGCCGATACTGCGGCCAGCAGCACCAGACCGAGCAGCCGCCAGACGCTCAAACCGAAGGCTGGCATAACACCGCCCTCGCCCGCCCCCAAAGCTCCAGTCGATCCTGCAAGCCGTTCAACCCGCCGTTGATCCGCCGGGTGATGCTGTTGAACTGGTCCTGATCCGCCAGTTCGTTCAGGCCGTTCTGCGCCCAGAACCACGCGGCGGACTCGGCCGCCCATAGCGGTTGCTCCAGCAGTTCCGGCAGCGCCAGCAAGCGCTCGTCACCAAACAGCCCGAGGCTGCACTGGCGATAGTTGGTGCGGCCGGTGATCTGGATCAGCCCGCGCCCGCGATACTTCTGCCCGTCGCCATCGGCCTCGGGCGTGTTGCCCAGACGCAAGGCCAGCGTACCGGTGTCGTATTTACTCAGGTATTGGTTGTTGCCCAGTTCACGCACGTACTGCAATTGCCCGGACTCGTGGCCGATTTGTGCCAGAAACGCAGCAACTCGCTTGGGCGTGTCGATGCGATGGCGAGCCATGGCGTCGTTGAGCGGTGAAACAAAAACGCCCGCTTGGCGGCGGGCGTTGGGCATGATGTTGAGTAGGTTGTCTTCAGTGATTTGCATAATGCTCGATCCTCCCTGGATGCGCCGATTGAATCACGGATGGCGACCAAAGCTGATCAGCCATTGTTTACCTCAGTTTTCAGCGTGCTGTCCGGGGACACCTGGATCATTCGCTTGAACAAACCCAGCATGCCCTGATTGGCCGTCGCACTCTCTAGCGGCGGATCCAGTGGCAGTACCTGTCCCCCGGAAACCAGCCACTCCTGGTACTCGAGCCAGTCACGGTTGGTCGGATCCTGTGGAATGAACGCTGAATCACCCAGGCGCAGAACGCCAGACGATGTGAGCTGATAGCTCATGGACTTGCCTCCTAGATTTCCGCGTCCGCGGTCCATTCGATCTGCAAAATCTGCCCGGGAACACTGCCGACAGGAGTCACAGTGGCAATGGCAAAGCTTCTCTCGGTCACGCTTTGCAAAACGGTTCCCGTACACGCCTTCATCAGGCCCTGATGCCAGACTTGATTGCTCGCATCTCCCGGGCAATACAGCACGATGGTAGGTTGTACGCGCTTGAGCACCTGCATATCGATGCTCATACCGTACTGACCGGTATTGGCTGCCGCGGCCTGGGTGAAGTTACCAATGCAGGTTGCGGCACCATTGTTCGAACGGATCTGCAGACGGTTAGCAAAAGACTTCTCAAAATAACGCTGGCAAAGGCTCAGCTCTTCCGCCGCCGGACGGTATTCAAACGCTGTCGCAACCGGCCCCTCCTCCAATTGCATCTGTGCCAGATCGACGGTCTGCAACACGTTGAGCGGCAGATCGAACGACAAGGTCAGGCAGTCATTCACGCCCAGCATTTTCCCGGCGATGATTGGCACCTGAAACGTTGCGCTGTATTTCTTCCACGACGTACTCAGTTGAAAGACGTCGACAACCTTCACTACACCCTCCGAACCGCCCGTTCCGAACTGCTGAGCAATCGTGACGCGCAAAGGACGCGTCGCATCGGATCGCGCCCAGAAGCTGACCGTAGCCGTTCGCCCGGCCAGAGTTCTGACCGATTCAATGCTCTGGGCGACTTTATGCACCGTTGCTCCCGTGCCTGCGGTGGCCTGCTGCCAGCGCAGGAAATAAGCGGGTTCACCCACGACTTCCGTTTGACCGAGGGGAAAATCCTGGCGCGAAATGCTGACACCTGCGTTGCCGTTCCAGTCGCATCGAAAACGATCCGCCACATAGCCACCGATGTTCGGCCCTTGATTGGTCGTGCCGCGTTGCCAGATATTGAATCCACCATTGATCAACAGATTCTTGCGATACACCTGCACAGGAAACTGCTGCAGCGGATCGGGCTTGGCCAGTTGCCGAATGGCCTGTGCCAGTTGATCGGTCTGCTCCTCATCCGGCGTCAGACCGGCGGCCGTGATCGCGTTGAGAATTTCCTGGGTCACACTGTTGCCCCAACTGGCCGGGATCAACGATCCCGGTTTTCCGGCAATCGGGTCCTCATCGACGAACCGGCCATTCTCCAGGCCTGAGCCGGGAACGCTTTTCGGATAATCCATTTCAGTTTCCTTGATTCACTAGAGCGCCGAGGCCAACCAGCGTGGCGCTACCGGCCGATGCTCACTGAACGGGAAAAGCGACGCCTGGGGCCAATCCCGCAGAGCCCGCCGAAATGATTGCAGTTCGGCGTATTGCTCGGTAGTCAGGGTGGTGCCGCCGCCGTCCTCCAGCTCATCGCGATCACGCGCTACCAGACCATCGGTCGCGGCCAGTTGCGCCGTACGCCACTGGCGTTCGATATCGGCTGCTTCTTCGGGACTCGGCGGCGGCGGATCCACCAGAATCGGAAACCCGTTACCGTTATTGACGCCAATCACCTTTGGCGAGACGGCCAATTGCTGTAACAGGGAGATCCAGTACGCCTGAGGAATTTCGATCACATCCTCGGGAATGTCCGAGGTGTTGATACCGGGTACATAAACGGCCCGGGTAGTTGCGCTGAAAAACACATTGAACGGGTTCATTCAGTAGCCCTTTGCAAAATAATAGATACCCCAGTTTGCCGAGACGGCCCCGTTATAACTGCGGACCTTCAAACGGCATCCGGTTTTGCTTTCCGATCCCGCGTACTGAACGACCATGGCTCCGTCGCCGCCCGAATGGATGGCGACGATCGATGAAAAGGCAGTTGGGAATGCAATCGGAAAGGTCACATAGACATCGCCGTTGGCATCGGTCGTCCCTACTCCCCATTGATCGATGTTGCCGCTGGGAAAGCGCTGGTAACCGACATTGCCGTAGACGCCGGAATGGGCCGTCGCATACCGGTCGCTGACCGAGCCGCCGTACAGTCGCCACTGTCCGGTCAACTTGACCAGTTGCGCCGAATCACCGAGGCCAAGCTTGAGTGCGCCGATGGTGCCGTTGCAGGTTTCAATGGCTTCATTGCCGGTGGGACTGATCGTCAGAACGCCATTCCCGGCGTTGAGGATATGCAGGGTCCCGGCATGAGGAATATTGGCAACGGAAGGCAGGGTCGCCGTAATCGGCGTGGCGCTGGAAAAACTCGCCACGCCGCCCACGCTGGCCGCTGTCAAAGTCGTACTCGTCGGATAGGAGGCGAAACCGGAAAACTGCAGACCGCTGCGGCTCACGAAAGCGGTAGTGGCGACCGACTGACTGTTGTCGAACTGCGGCGCGGTCGCAAACAGTTTGTTGCTGCGCAATGCCGTCAGTACTTGATCGGTTCGAGTCTCGGACGGGGTGAGGCCAGCGGTCTGGATCACGGTCAGCAGCTCCTGAGTGATGCCGTTGCCCCAGCTGGCCGGGATCAAGGATCCCGGCTTGCCGGTGACCGGGTCTTCATCGACAAACTTGCCGTTCACCAGACCTGCGCTGGGAACACTATTGGGGTAGTCCACGGTTTATCTCCTTATCTGAATTCATGGGTTGTGTGAGGGCTTCAGCCAATGTCCGTGGCCAGCCATTGGGGCGCTGACGGCCGTAAAACGGAGGACGGAAATGCGCCGGCACCTGGCCAGTCGCGCAACGCCTGGCGGTATTCGAGCAACTCCAGATACTGCTGGGCCTTGAGCGTTGTTCCGCGTCCCAGTTCCTGCTCGTCGCGGTGGCGGGTGACTTGCCATTCGGTGGCTGCGAGCGCGGACTGGCGCCAGACTCGCTCTGCCGCCAGAGGCTCCTTGTCCTCGACCATTGGGGGTTGAGCGATGACAGGACTTTGCGGTTCCCGCAAAGGCTCGATAGCGCGAGCCGCCTCGGGCATCGGCGCGCCGATTTCGACGCTCACACCCTCGGGCACCTGCACCATCGCCGCGACGAAAGCAGGCGCGAACAGTTGCTCGATCGCGTAGTCACCGGTGTCGATCACTTCGATCGCAACACCGTTTTCAATACGTGCATAACGGGCCATTACTCGTACTCCCAGATTTCACAGAAGGCATTGCCGCCGGCGCCGCTCACGATTGACGCAGAAGCGTGAACCGAGCAGGAACCACTGCCGCCCGAACCTCGAACACCTGCATTGCCAACGGTGTTTGACCCGCTGAAAGGGCCACCACCATCGAACGGACTCGGAGCTCCGAAACCCGACAGCAACCCCCAATTGGCGTTGCTCATTCCGAAACCTCCGGTGATACCGCGAGCACTGCAGAGATTGCCTCCAGCCAGTAATCCACCTACCCCGCCCTGAATGAATCCTGACGAAGTGCCCGTGACCACGATCCCCAGTTTCTGCCCGCCACCACCTCCCGAAACACTCATGTAGCTACCAAAGGAAGCGCCGCCGCCCGCAAGGCCCGTGGTGTTGCTGACAGCGCCCCCGGCGCCCAGCGAAACCGGTACGCCGGCGAGCATTTGCGCGGTGACGTCATACAGGCTTTCCGCATACGCGCCGGACCCGCCACCACCGCCGAGAATTTGAGTGCCTGTCGGAACAGGTTCGCATCCGCCCCCCGATCCACCCGCCCCGACCAATCGAACGCGAATCCGTTTCGCCCTCGGGTTCGGCTTGTAAACCGTGATCCCGACTGCATCAATCTGCCTTACCGCCAGCAACCTTCCCACTGCATCGGTGATGCCGTAGCCCGCCAGCGTGGTCGGGGTGTTTTTCAATTTGGTGAAGTCGACGAGAGCGCCAATGGCCGTTGCCAACTGATTGGTTTTGCTCTCGTCCGGCGTCAGTCCGGCGGCCTTGATGGCGTTGAGAATTTCTTGCGTGACACTGTTGCCCCAGGCGGCGGGGATCAATGATCCGGGCGTGCCGGCAACCGGGTTTTCATCGACAAAACCGCCATTGACCAGGCCGACGCCGGGGATGCTGTTTGGATAATCCATTACACGGTTCCCTGTGCTGCAGTCAGTTGGTTACGGTTGTGCCGGGCACCGCCGGCCATATGACTTCGCCGGGAAATCCGGCCTGTTTTTCGATGCGATTCAGCTCCACGCTGTAAAGCTTCCACTCGAGCAATTGCAGTTGCTCTTCATGGCTGGCGTCGCCGATGTCTTCGGCGTATTGCAGGGGGGCGATGCGCAGGACGGCGTCGCGCAGCAACGTGTCGCGCTGCTCAAGCATCTGCTGGCTGATGCTGAGCAATCGGGCCTGTTCATCCACTTGCCAGGCGTCGCCGCGCCACACATGAAATTCCCCCGGCCAGGGCTGCGTTGTGAGGGTATCGGGCAACTCCCCCAACTCACTCCAGATCTGCTGCCCGCCGCCATCCTTGCGGAAAACCGGACCGCGCCGGTCAATCACCTCTCGCGGTACACCGTTGATCAGGGCCCAGGTACGACCGGCTTCTGGCGCGGGCAACTCGAAGGACAACTCCACCGCATTGCTGGGCAGTTGAATACCGATGCCCGGGGTCACAAAAAACTCGACAGGCCCGGACAAGGCGCCCGAGCCGTCAAACAGATAATTGAACATAGGCACCTCAGATGAGCTTGATACGGCCGGGATAGGCGATGTTGCGAGGGCGGGACTTGAATGCCAGCAGCAGGGCATTGGCGGCATCCCGCTGATAACTCGTACCGGCAGGGAAGACCGGGCCACCGTTGTACAGCCCGGACACGTATTGCGGTTCTTCACGAGTATCGGCACCAAAACTCGTCAGGCTGTCCGACCACCACGCGCCGACCGCTCCGGCACCATTGGCGCCCATGGCATACGAATGCGTCGAGCCCACCTGAAAAGAACCCATCGCACGTGCCGCATCCACACCCCGCCCCTCGTCCAGCACTCGCAAAAACTCGCCGCGCCCTTCAGGGCCACGGAAGGTTGCGGCACCATCACCCGACGTCCATTTACCTTCGTTGCCCGCGCGCGCGGCCTCGGTGCCCAACATTCCGGAAAGCTGGGCGTGGTCCCACAACCAGGGCCACTCGGCACGTTTCATGACCGTGCCATTGAGCGCACCGTAACCACCGGGACTGAGCAAGGTGGTTGTCTCGAAAAACGGCCGGCCAAGTGGAGTGTTGTCAAACCGGCCGACCGGCCACCAGCTACCGGCGGCATCGCTGCGCAACTGCCACCAGTCACCGCCGCCCATCAACACCAAAAACGGATAACCGCTGGGTGAAAGATGCGTGTGAAAACGGATGCGGTCGGTACCCGACGCCTGAACGATCAATCGGTTGCCACTGTTGTCCATGCGCCGAACAATCACATCGCGCACACCCAGCGCCGCGTTTGCCGGCGGCAACGTCACCGTCACGGCACTGGATCCGCCATCGATCAGCACCAGCCCCAGCTCCGGATCGGTCAGCGCCTTGGATGCAGTCAGCCGCGTTACTACCGAACGCATCGGACTGCCATTTCCGACAATCGATTGAATGGCTTTGAGCAGCTGACCGGTATCGGCCTCGGCGGCTGTCAGCCCGGCGCCGGTAATCACGTTGAGAATTTCTTGTGTAACGCTGTTGCCCCACACCGCCGGAATCAAGGAACCGGGCGTTCCGGCCACCGGGTTTTCATCGACGAACCGGCCATCGACCAGGCCGACGCTGGGGACACTTTTTGGGTAATCCATATTTCAATCCTTTACCTGAAGCGCTGATTGCAAATGTCGAGAACGCGGCAGGCGTTCAGTCGAGAGCCATCCATGCCGGCTTCTTTGGCCGAGAGCGTTTGGAGGGAAACTTCTTGGCCTGCGGCCATTTGCGCAGGGCCTGCAGATAGACGAGCAGGGTCTGATAGTCGGCATCGGAAAGTGTCGTGGCCTTCATCAATTCCAATTCATCCCGATGCCGGTCGCGCAGCCAGACCACTCGTTCGAACTCTTTGTCGCGCCAGGCCTTGGCGTCCCTGGCAGCCTGTTCATCCGAAACCGGAGCGAACTCCACCAGAGTCGGCAAGCCATGCTCATCGTGGGATCGATCCATGCCCGCTGCCGGATTGGCGATCACCGCCTCGTAGCGTTCATCGTCAATTTCGACGGCGTCGTCAGGCAGGCTTGTGTGATAACCCGCCAGGTAGGTATTGCCGGTAGTACGGCTGTAGAAACGTTTCATGTCAGTTCCCCACACTCAGGACACTGACATAACCCGTACCGCCGGAATTACTCAGTATCTGAACCTGGCTTGCGTCGAAGTAGGTCACCAGCGGAGGTGTGGTGATATCAAAAAAGGGGGCGTTTCCGCTGTGCGAGTAGCTTGCCCATGCCCCGCGACATTGGTTCCTGAACGCCAGCGGCCAGGGCTTGGATTCATAGGTCTTATCGACGCTGACCGTGATGAGCACCCACTGGATCGTGAAGCCACCCAGCCAGCTCGGTAAAACGACGTAGCCGTTTTCGCCAAAGCTGTAGGCCACGCCCAGACCCAGCTTTTTCGGCGTCACAATCGTGGCGTCATCCGCGATGGCATTGACCTGCGCCTGCGAAGCGATGCGCGCCCAGCCAAAAAGCGTTTCCGTCGCTTGCACCAGTTTCTTTTCAATCGCCTGAAACACTCGCAGCGGCGACATCAGCCGATTGCTGCTGGTACCCGACTCGGCTTCTTCCTTACTGGCAAAAGATTCGTTTCTGTTCTTTTCGACAAGCGTCGAAATCGCCGCTTTCAGTTGGGTGTTGTCACTTTCATTCGGCGTAAGACCCGCAGCGCTGATCACATTGACGATCTCATCGGTCACGCCATTGCCCCAATCTGCCGGAATCAGCGATCCCGGTTTGCCGGTCAGCGGGTTTTCATCGATAAATTTCCCGTTCACCAGACCGGCGCTGGGCACACTCTTCGGATAATCCATCCCGTCACTCCTTCCTAGTCATAGTTGATGTGCACCTTGGTGTGCGCCGGTGCCGCCCGGTGGATCAGGCATTCCAGCGCCGAGCCCGGATTGACGCCGAAGCGCTCGCCCCAGTAACTCGCGCCATAACGCCGCCCGAGCAACAGCCGGCCGCCAGTGTTGAGCGTCCACATGAACTGCGCTTCCCAGGTGCCCCAATGCGCTGCGCCGAAGCGCGAACGGCCCATGCGCGGGGCTTCGAGTTCGGTGATGGTGGCGTTGGGGTAACCCTGGCTTTTGGCGATTTCCAGGTAGTAGCCGACGGCCTGGCTGCCGACCGCCAGCAAGCGGCGGCGCACGGCGAGGCGACGGTCGTCGAACAGCGGCGTGGCGCCGAGGCACGGGTCGGGCAGGTTCATCACCTGTTCCCAGTCCGGCACCAGTTCGCTGACGCCGGCCGGGTCCATCTCGTTGAGCAGATCGGCGGCGCGGGCGTCGAGGCGGGCGAGCTCGACGGCGACGCCTTCCAGCACCTCCTCAAGCTCCGGCACGCGCTCCGGATCCCATGCCGGGCCGCTCGGCAGCAAGGCACGCAATTGCGCCTGGTATTGCGCGGCGGTTCTTATGGCAGCCATACGCAACCCCCGAAGGTGAGCAGTTCGCTGTCACCCGCGGCCACGTTCGCCACCGGCGCCGACAGCACGTGATCGGTTTCACCCGCCGCGCTGCTGATCGCTTCGCGGATATGGCTGATCAACAGATCCTCGCCCAGGTCGGCTTCACGGTTATGCAGGTCGCGCAACTGGGTTTCGACGGCGGCGCGCACGGCGGTGGTGTCGGGGGTCAGCTTCAGTTGATAGGTCACCGGTTTCTGCACCGGCGGACGTACATGCACTTCGGCAGTCACCGGGCGCAACGGCTCGATATAAGCCTGCACTTCGGCCAGTTGATCGGCATTCGGCACCGGTTGCGGATCGTCGTCGCGCATGATGTACACGCCGACGGTGCCCGGCCCGAGGAAGCCGCCTCGGCACCAGGCACGAGTCACGCCCGGCACTTCCAGCGCCCAGGTCTCGTAGTCGCTGGCCGAACCGCCGTGGGGGATCACGCGATAGGAACGAATGACCCGCGAGCGCAACGACTCCAGGCTTTCCCGCGCCACGCCGCCGTTCAGTCCCGGCGCCAGCACCACAAAACTGTTGCCGACTACGCCGGTGATCGGCTGCACCGGCGTCAGCGCCAGCCCGGCCTCGGCATTGCCCAGGCTGCCGGCCTCCAGCGCGGCGATGCTGGTGCTGTTGACGCCATTGACGGTGGTGCGGGTGGCGGTGACTTTGAAGGTGCGACCGTCACTCGACTGCAGCAACGTATCGGCGTCCAGCACCGCGCCCGCCGTCGCGTTGAAGCTGACGTTGCCGGTGGCGACCTGCGCCGGTTTGCGCGGCTGGTTCAGGCGCAGTGCGGCGATGCGTTCCAGGGTCGATTCATCGGCGGTGTCGGGCAGGATCTGCTCGGCAATCCAGTCGAGGTAGCCGTACAGACCATAAGCGGCGCCGCCGAGTGTGCGGGCCAGGACTTGCGCATCGGACTGGCGCAGCGAATCGCCGGCCAGGTCGCTTTGGGTGCGCTTGATCAGCACCGGCAGCGAAGGGGTTTCAAACGGCATAGATCACCTGCCAACTGTTATCGGGGTTGATGTCCAGGCGCTCGCCGTCGGCCAGGGTCAGGACCGTGCGCAGGTTCAGGCGCTGGGCGTCGAGGCGTTCGCTGATGATGTCGATGGCGCTGCAATGGCCGTCGTCGATCAGCCATTGCAAGGCTTCGCGGGCATAGAACTCGGCGTCCATCTGGGTCTGGCGGGTCAGCTTGACCCGGCGCAACAGCCACAGCCGTGAGCCGATGCGATCGTCAGCCACGGTGGGAAAGGTGTCGCCCCACCAGCCGAAACGCTCCTCGTCGTCGAGGGCATCGTCGTCGGCGGCACGGCGCCAGGTGAACAGGCTGATCAGCACCGCACGGGTCAGCGCGGCGTGGAGGTTCTGACTGAAAAGCATCACTGACCTCCCGCCGGCGCGCCGGTCTGGCCATTGCCGGCCTGCACGCCAACGTGCACGTGCTTGATCTGACTGATGCCGCCGGCCACTTGATCGCCTTTGGAAACGATCTTGCCGGTCTGGTTGATCACTGGCGTCTCGAAGTTCACGGCGGTGCTGGCGCGGATGTTGAGCGTGGCGGTTTCGATGTCGATGATCCGCCCCCGCTTGAAGTGAATTTTGTCGCCCTCGTCGGTGTAGATCGCCACCTCGCCGGCCGCCAGCGATTGCAGGCGGTAACGGCGGTCGGCGACCACCAGGGCGATGGCGTGGGAACGGTCGCCGCCGAGAAACGTGACGACGCCTTCGGCACCGGCCAGCGGGTGGCTGGTGAAGCCGTAGGGTTCGAAGTGCTCCAGGTCGTCGTTCACTTCACCGGCGGTGAGGCGCATTTGCAGCGATTGCAGCTTGGATGCCGAATTGGCGAGCACGACAGTGCCGCGCGCCAGCAGGCGTGTCAGTAGGCTCATAGGGTTTCCTTGGAATGTCAGCCCACCGCCCACCTGTGGGAGCGAGCCTGCTCGCGATGGCGATCTGGCAGACACTTCTGCACTGACAGGTCTACCGCTATCGCGAGCAGGCTCGCTCCCACAAGGTAATGTCAGGCTGGTGGCTATTTCGGTGGAGTCGGATTGGCGTCGAAGGTATGCGGCGGCGCCACTTGCAGCGTGGTCACCGAGCCTTGTGCCGACAGCGAATACGTCACCTTGGAGATCAGCATGTCGCCATCGAAACCGAGTACCGGATCCTTGACCTTCACCAGCGTGTTGTGGCGCCACAGATCGCCGTTGGACTGGCGCCAGCCCTGCACCTGATACGTGGTGGTCAGCGCCCGGCCCATGCGCGTGGCGCTTTCCCACTGGGCCCGCTGCTGGGCCAGTTCGAACGTCAGTTGCGAGCCTTCGTTGATGATCGTGGTGCGCCGACGCTTGAAGCTCAGGTCGGTGGCGCTGGATTCAACCTCGCTGACCGCCGCCCCGCTCTTCTTGTCGTTGCCCTTCTGCTGGCCGATCACCTTGTATTCGGAGAACACCTGGCTGTGATCCATCGGCGCATTGGCCGAGAGAATGTTCTTGCCCAGCTCCAGCGCATCGCTCGCGCGGCCGCCGCTGCCCGGTTTGGCCAGCACCAGCCGACCTTCGGCGTCATCGGTGGAAAACACCCGGTACAGCGAGAGCAGACGGTCGATCGACTGAAACACGGTTTCACCCGGGACGATGGTGTGTTTGCTCAGGCGCGCGGTCTCGGGAATTTCGTTGACCACAAACTGCGAGTATTCCCCGGCCAGGGCCTGGACGATGTTCAACAGCGGCTGTTCCTGCCATTGGCCGGGGATGTTTCGCGCCGCACAATCGACCAGATCCTGGGTCTTGGAACTGCCTTCGATGCTCAGGCTGATCTGCCGCCCGTCATAGCTGATCGGGGCCTTGAACACATAACCGGTGAGCACCAGATCCTGGCCGATCCGCACTTCGCACGGGTCGCCGGCCTTGATCCGCTGATCCACGGTCTGCCCCGGCCATTGCCAGGTGATGTCGAGTTTGAAGGTGCGGAACTGGCGCTCCAGGTCCGCGGTGATCTGCACGCTTTTCCAGCCGCCGTATTCCATGTTGTTGACGGTCAGCGTGACGCGGTTGTCCATCTCACTCATGGCTCACTCCCTGGAAACTTTGACTTCGTTGGGTGGGAAGCTCGGATGAGACAGACCGTTGCGCTGAATGACCTCGGTCACACGGGTGGCGTCGCCAAACTGTTTGTAGGCCACGACCACTGCCGGAAAGGTTTCCTGAAAGGTTTTGCTGACCAGTCGCACACCGGATGAAGCCACGGCCTTGAGGTGCGCGATCAGCGCTTCCTTCACATCGGCGATGGCCTGGTAGTGCGCGGGGTCGGCCTTGTCCTGGGCCTTTTGCAGCGCTTCGTTCAACTCTTTTTGCAGCGTTTGCAGATCGTCGGTGACCGGCACTTCCTGACGCGTGACCGGCTGCTTCGATTGCTGGTCCAGCGAAGGTGTCGAGGTCAGTTTCACCGGCGTCGACGCCACCGGCATCGAGGCCACCCATTGCGCCACTTTGACGATCAGGGTGTCCTGCACCAGGTTGGCCATCGCCTGCGCGGCGGCGTTGGTGTCCTTGCCGGTGGTGATTTTCGGCGCGTCGGCCTTGCGGATGGCTTCGATCTGTTGGGACACGTCGGCAATCACGCCACGGTAGCCCTCCTTCGCGAATGCTTTCAGCTCCTTGATATCGCCGAGCAACCCCTTGAACTCCGCCGCCACTTCCTTGGGCAGCTCCTTCACGGCCCTGACCAGCTCGGTGATCTGCTTGTACTGCGCGATCAGCGGCTTCAACTGCTCCTTGATCACGTCGTACACGCCGGTGAGGCTGTTGCGCAGATTGGCGATGCCGATCCGCGCCGCCTTGATCAGGGTCATCGCCTGTTCGAAGCGCGCCACCGCCGAGCCGAGTAAACCTTCGGCCTTGATCAGCAGGACTTTTTGCGTGCTGACCGTCGCCGTCGGAAACGGCAGAGGTCGGTCCGGGTAGAACTTCAGACTGAACGTCACCATCCCGCCGTCCTGGCGGGTATGGGTCATGTCGCACTCGCCTACCTTGACCTGCAAGCGCCCCAGCCACGGATGCACCAGTTCGCCGCTGCCCTGTTCCAGGGCCTGGAGCAGCTTGTCGCGCTGCTCCAGGCAATCGGCACCGATGATGAACGCCGTCAGGTCGTGGGTCTTGGCCTGCTGGCCGAGGTCCTCGAAAAACGGCAGGTCGCGTTGCGGGTATTCGTGCAACTGCCCCTTGCGACCGACCGGGGTTTTCGCCTGGTCGATCCAGAAGCCGACACCGCGAAAGGATGCCGGCAACAAACGGTCACGCCAGTTCATTGGAACCTCCCATGGACAGCGAGCGATAGCCGATGCGCGAATTGAGCGCCAGCCCCGGTTGATTGGTTTGCGGTTGATCGGTGCGCAGCCCCGCCGGTGCGTTTTCGAAGCGCACCGTCAGGCCGCCTTCGAGTTGCGTACGGTTGTTGGCGGCGCTTTGCTGGATCAGTGCGCTGGAAGATTGCGGCAACGAGCCGCCCTGCAACGCACTGCCGCCCTCGGGTTTCGAGCTGGCACCGAAAAATGCCGGCGCCAGTTCCCCCTTGCCTTCGGCATTGGTCTGGCGTTGCGCTTCGGTCAGGGTTTCGACCTTGCCGGTGACCTTGGCGATCAGCCCGGCGAAGCCACCGTCGAACAGTTCCTTGATCGGTGCGATGACGGTTTGCAGCTTTTGCCACAGCTCGCCGAACCACCCGACAATCGGCCCCCAGCTCTCAATGATCTGATCCAGGGGTTTCCATTCAAACAGGCCGTGCAAAAAATCCACGACCGGCGCGGACAGCGCCAGCACAACACCCCACAGCGCCGAGAAAACCTCACCGATGGGCTGCCAGTACTGCGCAATCTGCTCCAGCGGCGACCACTCGAACAGACCGGTGAAAAAGCCTTTGACCTGTTGCACTGACGTTTGCAGTGCCGTCCAGATCGGTTCGAAGAATCCGACAACACCACCCCAGGCGCTGGTGATCATTTCCATCGGGAAAAAATCGAACAGTGCCCGCAACGTATCCCGGGTGCTTTGCACGGCCGATTGCAGCGTCGTCCACACCGGCTGGAAGTACGCAACAACACCGCCCCAAGCGCTGGTGATCATCTGCATCGGCGAGAAGTCGAACAACGACACCAGGAATTCTTTGGCCGGTTGCGCGGCTTTTCGCAGGCTGCTGAACATCGGTTCGAAGAACCGGACCACACCACCCCATGCACTGTCGATCATCTGCATTGGCGAGAAGTCAAACAGGTTTCTGAGGAACGCCATCACCGGCACACTCAAGGCCTTGAGCAGTTCCCAGATCGCCGAAAACAGTCCCGTCAGCGGTCCCCAGTTTTCCAGGATCATGCCGGCGGGCGACCACGAGAAAACCGACTTGAAGAAGTCGATCACCGGCGCGGTCACGACCTTGACCTTGTCCCAGATTCCCGAGAAGAACCCCGTGACCGGTTCCCACAGCGCCGCCAGTGCATCCAGCGGCCGCCAGTCGAGCACTGAGCGCAATGTCGCCATTGCACTGGCCCCGGCATTTTTCACGCCCTCCCACAATCCGGTGAAGAACGCGGAAATTGGTGTCCAGTTGGCCACGATCAAACCGGCCGCCAGCGCAACGCCCATGGCGATCAGCATGATCGGGTTGGTCTTGAGCACCATGCTCATGACGTCCATCACCTGAGTCATACCGGTGACGGCGGTCTGCATGGCGGAAAACGCAATCGCCCCCGCCGCCAGCCCTTCGACCAGTTTCGGATTGTCGGCCAGCAGGCTGCCGACCTGGGTCAGCATCGGCTCCAGCCCGACCACCAATGCGCCCACCGCCGGCACCAGTGCGGCGTCCACCGCAGCGGATACCTTCTCCATGGATGCGCTGAACACGTTCATGTTCTGCGCGGCGGCTTTGGGCGTGTCCGGCAGGTCGACGGTTTTCGCCGTCTCGCTGACCTCGGCAAGCTTGCCCTGAAAGGCTGCGGCGGATTTGATGCCGTCCACGAACGGCGTAATCACGCTGCCGCCCTTGAACAGACCGCTGATGTCGAGTTTGCCGAGGCCAGTCTGTTCGAGGTTTTTCTTGAAGTCATCGACCTTCACTCGCAGGGCGCCGAGTTTGGGTGACAGTTCGTCGATGCCTGTAAGCAGCACCGACGCTTTAGCTTTGGTTTCTTCTGCCATCACTGCACCTGCTGCATCGCATTGATCCGTTGCGCGTGCTCCAGCGATTCGCGAAGCACATCCAGTGGCCTGGCCATCATCTGTTCGGGGTCAACCTTCCAGAACCAGGCCAGGTCATAGGCGACCGAAATCAGGTCGGTGATGGCTCCGACGCCGCACTCATGAAAAAACTCGCAACGGCCCAGCTCAGCGCGTTGAGGTCAGCCAGATCCAGCTGGTTGACCGACGACGGCGGAATGCCGGCGCACACGGCGATGTATTTGGCCGCCACGTCCATGTCGAGGCTGACCTCTTCGCTCTTGTCGATCTTGTACGGCAGCGCCTTGATCGCTCGCACCTCCTGCACCGTCGGACGGCGCAGGACGAGTTCGGTCAGGGGCTCGCCGTGAGCTTCGATCGCAACCTGAAGCTTCACGGCGCCGCTCATTGCCAGGTCCCCTTGATGCCTTCGAATTTCAGTTCGATGGTGGCGTCATCGCCTTTGGAGACGGGCTCTTCGACCAGGTAGGCACCGGCCAGTACATAGACTTTGCCGTTGCTGAATTCACAGGTGACGGTGATGTCGGTGCCTTCGATCAGCTTCTTCAGCGGGAAGTCGGCGGTGTGCAGCGCGGTCACCTTGAACGATGGCGCGATGTCGGTTTCCTTGTAGAAACCCGGTACGACGGTTTCGCGTTTGACGGCCATCAGCGGGGCTTCGCAGCCGCCGTTGATAGTCAGTTGTGCACCGTCGACCTTGACGTAGCAGGTGCCTGCAATCAGTTGACCCATGGTGTTACTCCCTTCAAATAAAAAGCCCACGCAAGGTGGGCTGAAATCACAGTGTCAGACGCGCCGATCAGGCGACGTCGTCGTACTGCAGGCGGAACTGGTTGAGCAGTGCGAACACGCGCAGACCGTTGATGTAATCCGGCGGGAACAGCACGTTCACGCGGCTCGGGTCCTGCACGTCGCGCTCGACGATCAGGTGCTCGGCGAACAGCTCGGCGTTTTCCACGTGGCCTTCGAGTTCGAGCTTGGCGTACTGGGCGATCAGCTCACCGCGAATGGTCGCCGGGGTGACGATCGGCTGGCCGGCGCCAAAACGGGTGCCGTCGGAAGCCAGTTTGTGGCGACCGTACTTGCTGGTGATCACGCTTTGCAGACGACGCACGATGAACGCCGACTGGTGCATGGTTTCGCTGTCCAGGTACGAGTTGTCAGCCTGGCCGTAGGCGTTTTTCTGGTAGGTGGTAATCGAGCGCTGGATGCGCACGTAGCCGCCTTCGTAGTACGCGGTGGCGATGCCGTAGTTGAGCAGCGACTGACGCTCGGTCAGGGTGAAGCGCTCGCTCGCCGGCGCCGGATCGACACCCGGCAGGCTGCCGCTCTGGGTCGGACGGCTGGCGTCAGCCGAGATGAACACCGCCGTGCGCGCGGTCAGTGCTGCAGCTTGTACCCACACCGGTTGCGGAACGCCCGGTTCCAGCGCCTGAATGGTCATGTGCTGGTCGTTGCGAGCCTGACCGGCTGCCACCAGCGTGCCGACGGTGCCGCGCTTGGCGCTGTAAACGTGACCGAACAGTTGCTTGGCCCACGACCAGCGGCCGGTGCTGTCGTCCATGACCGCTTGCCAGGTGTTGAGGGTGGCCAGGTCGGACCATGGCAGTGTGATGAACTCGAACGGCTCATCACCCAGTGCAGCAACCGCTTCAACCTGGTCAGGCACACCGACGCCGCCGGTCATGGCGGTGATTGCGGTGGTCAGGCCGGCCGGGGTTTCTTCACCGTTGCTCTTGCCCAGGCGATTGAATTGCAGGCTGATGTCGTTGCCGCTCTCGCCGGTCCATTTGGCGTTCAGAGTGACGACGCCTTCGGCCGCTGCTGCGCTCACCGGCAGATCGGCGGTGGCGTTGATTTTCTGTGCCAGGGCAATCGCCGCTTGTGCCGCAGTGGCACCGTTGACCACAGTGGCCTGGACGCGGACGCCGCCGACATACAGGTTGAGCACGCCAGCCTGGGTCGCGGTGCCGGTCAGGGTCAGCACGCCTTTGGCGATGGCGCCGGTGGCGTTGTGCAGCGGCAGGCACCAGATCTCACCGATCGGGTCGGCCTTGCGGAAGGTCTCGTACATCGAGGCGAGCATCGAGCCCTGGCCGCCAATGCTCTTGGCCAGCGCCACGCTGGAGACCAGCACCAGTTTGCCGACTTCGCTCGGGGCGATGTTGTCGTTGACCTGCGCCACGATCAGGCGACGCATGGACGAGGACGCGCTATTGGCGGCCGAGTTGTCCATTTCGGCATAGAACAGCGGTACACGAATGTCCGCAGGGATGTTACTGAATCCGATCGCCATTATTTGGCTCCCTTTTGTTTGGCTGTTGCGGTTTTGAGGGTGATATCGCCGTCGGCCAGACGCCGGCGCCACCAGGCGCTGTCCAGCACTTCACGGCCTTCCAGTGGCAGCAGGTCGCCGGCTTCCGGGTCCGGCACGGCACGGCCAGGGGCCGGCACTACGGTGATGCGGTTGCTCATGGGGTTACGTCTCCAGAGAAAGTCATTTCCACGCGCCCGTCAGGGCCCGGGCGTTTCAGGTTGGGGTCGGCCGGGTCGATCGCATCGACCCGCACGGTGGCCCCGGTAAAGGACGACAAACCGTCCAGTTCGCGTTCGTGCCAACTCTCCGCAGGCTGACTTGGCAGATTGCGGCCCAGCTGGAACTCGGCAAAAAAGCGCAGCCGGTAGAACGCGCGGCTGCTGTTGATCGAGACCGTTTCGCCGCCGTCATAAACGATGGCGCTGTAGTTGGAATCGGGTTTGAAACCCACCAGTGCACGCCACAGTTCGGCGCGCAGGTCGTGCAACAGATCCAGCGCTTTTGTGGCGTCCGTGGCATCGAGTGCCAGGATGATTTCGAAGCGGTCGCGGATCGGTTGGCTGAGGGAGTTCTGTGAAGAGCTGGCGCTAGCTACGTCCGACAGCGGTAAAACATGGGCCGAGGGCATCGGCAGATTCGGGTCGCCTTGCAGCAGCGCCAGGTCGACACCTGTCGCGATATGGCCGGCAAGGCTTGGGCATTGCGCACGCAGCTGCGTGAGGATCGGAGAGATCTTCATGGGGAGCGTTCCAGGATGTGGGAGTGGCCACAGTGATGCGTGTGGCGGTGAGATCGGAGGATCAGTCCTTGGCTTTTGCCTCGGGATCCCGGCCGGTCGCTTCGATCAGGCAGCGATAGCTTTCCTCGCGCTTGCCGCTGGCAGTGACTTTCTCGATCGACCAGCGACCGCGCATGAAGTCCGGCCAGGTATCGTCGAGTACCAGCAGACCTTCGGCTGCCAGCAGGGGATCGCCCGGGCAGGTGACCTTCAGCTTGTATTTCTCGCGCAGCATCTTGCGCACTTCGGCCTCGCCGATGGCTTTGGCTTCTTCTTCGCTGGCCAGTTTCTGGCGAATGACCTTGTAGGGTTCGGAACCGGTGATCACCTCCCGCAGCTTGCCGAGAGCACCGTCCCAGAATGAGGTTTTGCAACCCTGATTCTGGGTGCGGGCGGTTTCTTCCAGCGTGGCGCTGATGAAGGCGTGATCGCCCGGCCGATTGTTTTGGGTCACCGACAGCCTGACGTCCGGTATCACCTGGCCCGACAGGTTTTTGAGCTGTGCCGGATTCGCCAGTACGTAAAGGTCGTTGAACGGTTTGGCCACCGCGTCGTACTTTTTCGCCAGGCGTGTGATGAAGCTCATGTCGGTTTCGTTCGACTGGTCGACATGGGCGATCCTGATCAGCGCCAGTTCGGGATCCACACGCGGCGAGAATCCGTGTCTCGAGACCAGCTCGCGAAACAGTCCGCCAAGGGTTATAGGGCCATGACTGGCCGTGCGCCGTTCCTTGAATCCGGTGTCGTCCTTGCCGCTGAAAGGCGCGGCGGTCGCGACAAGCGTCAGGCGCAGCGGGAACAGCGTGGGTGTCAGTCGAGTGACCTTGAACTGGCCTTTTTCGACCAGCCCGGTCTCCAGATACCCCACCCGCAACCCGATGGTTCCGCCCAGGGTCGGCAAGCCTTCAAGGCCTTCCAGATCGAGCACCAGCGTCAGTTGATCGGACTCCATCCCGGCGGCATCGATGTGTTCCCAACTGATCAGACGCTGGTTGAGCAAAGCCGCGTTGGAGCCGTAGATTTCGATCGCCGGCGTAAATCCCTGTGCCATGCAGCCTCCTTAATCCCAGGCCAGAACCGGTTTGATTGCAGCCGGTTTCGAGTCGAGCTCCGGCAGCGTCACCCAGACACCTGCCGGCAGGATCGGGCCGTGCTCGGCCAGGGTCGGGTTGAGTGTCCACAGGGCTTCTTCGGCGCTGTCATCGCTGCGACCGGTTTCGCGGTAGAGCAACATATTCACCGAGTCACCGGCCACGCTTCGTACCTTACGCATTGTTGAACTCCGACAATCCGATGACCCACTTGATCACCATCGCGGTGCCGTCATCGATGACCTCGCTCTGGTTTTCGTCGATGCTGTTGATCCGCCACAAACCCCAGTTGCGACCGATGCCGTCAATCAACGGCAACGGTACACGCAGTGCTTGCAGCGCACGCAATTCATCGAGCCGTTCCATCCCCACGGCGTACATCGAGGTGCCGGAGATGGTCAGGGTTTCAGGCTTCTGCCCTGTCTGATGGGATCTGGGTTTGCTGTTGAGGATCTGCAACTCGGTCCAGCCACCCTCGGATTTTCGCGACAGCGTGCTGTACGCAAAATCCCGAGACAGACCGAAGATGAAACTGCCCAGTGCCATTTGTTGTTTCATGTACCGGCTCCGTCAGTCAGGGCTGCATCGCGGCGCGTGCCCAAGGGGTTGGTGGTCAGCAGCGACATGAAAGGTCCGTGGAACTGGCCGGACAGCTGTTGCTCGATAATCGAATGAATTTGCTGAGCCGTGTCGGGTGCAGGACAGGTGACCTGGATCGTCGGAGCGAAGGAAACTTGCTGGTTCTGCGTCTGTGCGCCCGCCAGATCTTTGGCGACCTCGGCCGGCGGGGCGAGTTTGTCCGGCGCGGTGGTCGTCAGTTTCTCACCCAAAAAACCTCCTCCTTCAGCGCCCAGCCATCCCCCGACCAATCCACCGATCAGACCGCCAAGTGCCATGCCCGGCGCCAACCCCACACTTCCTATGGAGGCACCGATCGAGCTGCCGGCGACTGCGCCGGCCCACGCACCACCGGCGGCACCGAGTCCTTTGCCAATCTGTTGTTTGTCACCGCTGGCAATACCTTCGGCGACAAGCGAAGCGCCAATCGCCGCCTTCGCCTGCCAAGGCATCCAGCGCGAGACCGGCTGCACCGATGCGAGCACAGGCTCCAGCCGCGGAGCAGCAACCCTTGCAGTCTGTTCCAGTATCTTCAGACCGTTGCCAGAGCTGGCACTGCGACCGGTCAGAGCCAGGCCCTGAGATTCAGCCACGGCAGTCGCAGAGGTTGCTGCAGACAAGCCGAGCTTTGAACGACCGGGAAGGTAACTGGCAGCTTTATCAACGATCCATTTGCCTCCCCGGTCTTTCAGCTCACCGACAACCGCATCGGTCACGGCGTCGAACACCGGTTTGATCCAGGCCGTCGCCGTCAGAACTGCACCCGCGGTTTTCGGGTAGGTTTCGGCCAGATCGCTCAGCCTGTCTATCGAATGGCTCTCACCGGGAGTTTCGATATCCGGCGCCAGTGCATTGCCTTTGGCGACCGCCAAACGTTCCTCACGGGCATTCTTGATGTTCCACTGCCCCTGCTGAGTGTTGGCAAGTGCCAGTGCAGACTCTTTCACCGAGCTTTTATCACCCAGCTTCGATGTCGCGTATCGGCTTTTGTCGCTGACCAGGTAAAAGGCTTCGTTCACCTTGCCGAGGTCCTGAGACAGCGACAACGCGGCGTCTCCACTGTCCGCGAACAATGTCCGGGCCAATGTCGAGCGCTGCTCCACCGGTCTGGTATTCAAGGCCGCAAGCACCGACAAAACAGCGCCTTGGGCATTCTGTTTGTCAGGATCACGCATGGCTTCGGCCACTTCCTTGGGATCCAGGCCCAACTGCTTCCAGGCACCTTTCTCGGCCATGGAGGCTTGATCGCCCTTGCCCAGCGCACTGGAAATATTCTTCAGCGCATTGCCGGCATCGTCTTTTTTCGTGCCGCTGTTGAGCAACGCTGCCGTCAATGCCGCAGCCTGTTCCGGTTGCAAGCCTGCGCTGATTGCCGCCTCGCCCGACTGCTGCAAGACAGAACCGATGTCCGCTGTCTGCACATCTCCGGGCATTTTGCCGAGATGGTTGGCCGCGTCCGCCAGATCAAGGGCTTGATCACGCGAGAGCTTCATCGAGGTGCGCCAGACCTTCAACATTTCGCCGGCTTCCAGCCCTGTAACCTTGAATGCCGATGCGGTGATCGCCGCATCGCTGGCAAAGTTCAGCAACTCGAGTTTCTTCGCCTCGGCGTTTACCGCTTCGTTGCCGATTCCCGCCTTGGCCGCCAGCGTTTCAATCCTGACCAGCTCGACCCCGGTAGTGCCTCCGGCAGCCACCAGGGTGGCACTGGCCATTTTCAAGCTCGTGAGTGCCATGTCTTTCCCGTCATCGCGGGAGAGCTGCGCCACACTCGCAAGCGTGGCCGCCGCCGAATCCATGGCCATCGCGGCCCTGCGCGTCTCGGGAGGCTCAGCCCCCGCAGAGGATTTTTCCGGCGTTTTCTGCCCTCCGCCAGACTCACCCTTCGCTCCGGTACTCACTGCCTGCGGCAACCCACGCAAGGCGGTCAGGGTCACGCTCAATGCATCGATTGCCGTCGTCAGCAGCACGATTTTTCCGCTGACTGTCAGCAGAGCCTGGCGCAAGCTGTTGGTCTGCTCCACCGCAAGTTGCCCGACACCTGCGTTCAGCGCGGCAGTGCTCAGGGAGACACTGCCAAATCCTGCGCCGGCGCTTTCACCGGCATTCATGAGCACAAACTTGCTCTCTGCCATGCCGCTCTACTCCTGTTTCACGCCAAGGCGAGTGATCGCTATGTCGTAGCGGCGCAACGCCTTTTCGGCGTCCCACTCCAGAATTTCCGCCTCACTTACCGGGTAAATGAGCGGCACGATATCGAGGATTACTTCGATGTCGCGTTCTGAAAGAAGGCCGCCGGCTGGTTTAAAAAATCGTCGATGCGCACCTGCAATTGCGTCCAGTCCGGCACGCTCAACAGGGCCAGATCGGGGATCATCAGGCCGGTGCAATGGGCGGTGATGAATTCGGCGCGTTCCTTGGCCGTTTTCAGTTTCTTCATCACTTTGGTGGCTCGCAGCGCCGGCATTTCCAGGCTCAGCGAAGTCACGGTGCGGCCGGTGACGGCGAGCGGTTGCAGCAATTGCACTTGGTCGGGATCGTCGGACTGTTCCGCGTCTTCGACCTGTTCGAGAAAGTACGACGCCGGACGGGTCGACATCTCGTGCACGTATTGCGCGATGGTCACGTAGTCCGGACGCTTGAGCTGGTCGAGTTCCTTGACCGACAAGCCGGTGGCCAGCAGCGCCAGCTCGAAGAACTGGTCGTCCTCATCGTCGCCAGCGCGTTCCAGCGCTTCTTTCTGGGCGGCGTAGAACAGCGGCTTGAGCTGGATCGATTCGATCTGCGAGCCGTCGTCACCGGTGATCGGCGACAGCAGGTCATGCTTGGGTGGCATCCACGACATGAAAGGAATTCCTTGGGTGTTCTTGAAGATTCCTGTGGGCATGAACGCCCACAGGTTTTGTGCCTGATCTGCCGAAAGGCTTACGGCATCAGCACCGCACGACGGGCATCACCGAGGATATCGACGCCGTTGAGCACGAACTTCTGGGTGCGCACGTCGATGTCGATCACCGGCACGCCGTTTTCCAGGCGGTTGTAGGTGCGGCAGGAGAACTCAAGCGTCGTCAGGGCTTTGCTACCCATTTTGATTGCTTCTTCACCCATGGTTTTGAGCTTGCCGCCGATGGTGTGATAGGTGAACCAGGTGTTGCCGTCCTGGTCCTGACCGGCTTCACGCACGTTCAGCAGAATGTCGTCGCCCAGTTTCACTCCCATCGCCAGCAGCACTTCAGCGCCGGTGCCTTGCAGCTTGAGCGTGGCATTCAGCGCCTTGGCGCTCTTGGCCATTTCCTCAACGATGAAGCGACCGCCCGTCATACTTTCCATGTCGAAATCGATTTTCGGCGGAGTGAATTCCTCCACGGTCGCCGACAACGGCAGGCCTTGCAGGGTGGCCGCGATGGCCTGTCTTACGCGGTTGGTAAACATTAGAGAACGTCCTCCAGGAACTGCTCGATGATTTCATCGCGGGCGTTGAGTTGATAAACCATGTGTTCGTTCGGCGCGTAGCGGCCGTAGTCGATGACCACGTACCAGGTGCCGTTCTTGTACTTCTCGACGCTGTTGAGTTCCGGGTGCAGGTACACGCTGCCGCCGGGAATGGTTTCGTCGGCGACCAGGGTTTGCAGCCAGTCGTTGATGCGTTTGACTTCCTGATCCATGAACGACTTGGTCAGGTTCTTGGCCATGGCTTTCTGGCCGGCCTTCACCAGCTTGCGGCTGATGGCGTCTTCCAGACCGACGTAGCTGATGAACTTGCCGGTGATCGAGCGGTTGCCCAGCAGCGAGAAGCCGCCAAGGATGGTGCGGGCGTAGTAGCTGACGCCGTAGCGGTTGAGCAGATCGCCTTCGGTGGAGGTGTCGAGGATGTTGTATTCAACGACCCGCGACACGTCCTCGGCGTAGGTCACCTGGTTGCCCGGGCTTTCCCATTGCTTGACCTTGGCCAGCGCGGCAATCGCCAGACTGGATGGCGCGAGGAACACGTTTTTCTTCGCGGCTTTCGAGTAGACGGCCGGCATGTTGTGCACCACCAGGCAACGGTCGAAACCGAGGTCGGCACCGCCCAGTTCCTGGCTGTACAGCACCTGATCGGCGACCGAGGCGTCCTTGCCGTCCAGCACCACACGGGCCTTGATGCGCTTGCCGAACGAGGCGAACTCGCTGGCCACCGCCTTGGTGCCGGTGAAGCCCGGCGCGCCGATGATGGTCAGGTCTTCCGGGACGCTGCCCAGTGCCGCCAGACCGAGCTTGCGGCCGGTGGCCGGTTCAACACCGCCGATCACGGCGTTGACGGTATCGGCCGGGGTCGCGCCCGCTTCGACGATCACCACGTACACCGGCACCTTGACCACTTTGAGGATCTGGTAAACGGCGTGGTACAGGGTGCCCTCTTCCGAACCTGTCGGATCGAGCAGTGCGTGGGTGGTGAAGCTGTTGATGCGAAACGGTGCGTTACGCGGAATCAGCGGATCGGCTTTCGGCGCGGTGCCGACCAGACCGATGACGTTGTCGCCCAGGCCACCCATGGCCTCGGGGGATTCGGTGGCATTGACGGTAATGCCGTTGTGCTCGAAGTTCAGAACCTCAGCCATAGTCAGTCAGCCTTCTTCGCAGCGGCCTTCACGGCCTTGGTGGTAGTTGTTTTCAGCTCCAGTCGACCGGCGCTGTGCAGGGCACTGGCCTCGACATCGAGCAGATCGAGTTCCTGGCCGACGCTCGACCAGTGCCCACCGCCGGTGGGGAATGGAACGAGCACGGTGTAGGTTTGGCGGGTTGCCATTTTTCGTTTCTCCATAAACGGGAAAGCCCCTCGTTGGGAGGGGCTTGGCGGGTGTTGAAAGTTTTAGGGGTGAAAGAAAACGCCCCGGGGATGCGGGGCGTTTATTTGAGATCTGCGGTATCGGGCGACAATGAGTCTGGCCAACCCTCGGTCAGCATTTCGTCGTGGTACTCGCCTGCCTCGATTGCGCGTAACAACGTCAGCTCGCGGTCAAAGCAGGCCTGCACGTGCGCCCGCACGGCTTTCGCAATTTCGATGATTTGCGCGGCGCCAATCTCGACGAATCCCTTCACTGTTTTGAAGTTGCAGCGATATTCAGGATCGAGTACGGCTGAAAGACCGGTGCTTGCAATCAGCGCCTGGCTGTCGCGTGTCGTTTCGATTTGCAGGCCGCCGACGACAATGCCGACGCCCTCCCGAGCGAAGCGCTCAGCCGCCACAGCGGCCTTGAGTTCATCCAGCGAGACCACCGGAACGCCTTCTGGCGCAAAACGCTCGCCGTCGTACAGCCAACCCTCTTCGACCTCGCCGGGGCATTCGATCCAATTCATATCCGGGTGAAACATCGTCTTTATGTCGCCGTCGGTTTCGAACAACTGAACGGCCTTACCCATGTAAAGAAGGGCGTATTTTTTCATCAGGCGTATTCCTCGAAAATAGCAACACCGCCAGCGCCCGGTGCGCCGTTGCGCGCTGCCAAAGATGGGCCGACGGCCACACCGCCACCCCCACCCCCATACCCTAAACCGGGCGGAAGCGCTCCGTTGGTGCCAGCTCCATTCCCACCCGAACCCAGTGGGCCGCTACCACCATGGCCGGCCAGCGTCGACGCACTCACGGTAATGCCGGGGGTCCCCGGAGCGCCTGCCATGTTGACAATATTGCCTCCATAGGCTGACGCACCCGGATAACCGCCCACCATCAGTCCAAACGCTGTAGTAGTTATCCCGATAGCGTAGATTGACCCCAAACCACCCGGCGCAGACAGCAACGCTCCTACCGAACTTGCCCCCCCTGCGCCGCCGCCAGTTCCGTTGGTTCCCGAAGCCGTGCCCGCGATTCCGCCAGCACCTACAATGACCGCTTGGCTAGCGCCAATATCTGCCGCCGTTATTAGCGTTTCCGCATAGCTTCCTGCCGCACCACCGCCAGACGCAGAAGTCTGGGAAGCGGTTGTAGCCGACGCGCCGCCAGATCCCCCCCCTCCCCCCACAATACGAATCCGAACCTTCTTCATTCCCGGCGTCGGAATGTAGGTGCCGTTTTCCGTGAATTTCTGAATATTCAGAAGGCGCCCAAACTCCTGTTTAATCACCCGCTGCTCAAGCGCGGCGATATCAATCGTTCCCTGGTTAACCGGTGTGTTCCAGGCCTTGATGCACCACATCACCGCCAAGTTGCGCGGGCGCGTTTCAGCGCCGCCATACGGAGCAACTGCGCCGCTCGGCAGCGAGCTCCCTACGCCCGTATTGGCGAAAGCCACCAACGCATTGCTGCCAGAGCCCGTAATACCCAACCCAGCGCGCGCGCCGTGTTCGTGCGCCTCAACCTGACCCAGCTGATAACTCCCAATTGCACGGCCTGGATCGACACCGCGGTTGTGATCCCAGCCACGAAAAAACTCGCCGCGAGTGTCCGGCAGTCGCGTATAGCTCGCGTCGTCACCGACGATGTTGAATTTCTTGTTCAGGTACGTCGCAAGATGCGGATAGAGCGCGTCCTGAAAAAGACTGCCGTTCGCTTCCAGATAGCCAGGCGGCACTACACCAGCCGGGAACGGCATCAAGGCGCCCACCGGTACCGCCGATTTCATTTTTTCCAGCTCGGCGGTCAGTGCGGAAACGTCTATCTGCCCCTGATTGACCGGCGCGTTCCAGGCTTTGATGCACCACATGACAGCGACGTTGCGTGGCCTCACAACACCGCCATCGACCAATACCGGCGAAGATACAGCACCTGCTGTACTGTACGATCTGGCCACACCTGGATAATCAGCGGGTATGAACACATCTGCCTGAGCATCCGCCACCGTTGCCTGAACAACTTCGACCGTAAGGTTCGGATTCGGGTTGCTGTCAAAGGTTGTCACTGTCCCCTTTTGAAATGATCCAATCGCTCGACCAGCATCCACACCCCGTCCATGATCCCAACCCCGCAGGAATTCGCCGCGCGATTCCGGCAGGCGGAAGTTACCCGTACCCTCATCCCCCTTGTTGTAAGTGGTGCCGAGATACGCCGCCAAATCCGGATAAGTCGAAGTGCTTTGCACACTGCCATTCAGCTCAAGAAAGCCGGGCGGCACGATACCTGTCGGGAATGCCATGACGGCACCCACCGGAACGGCAGATCCGAGCCGGGAGACTTCCTTGACCAATGCCGCTACGTCAATGCTTCCCTGATTGACCGGCGCGTTCCAGGCTTTGATGCACCACATGACTGCGACGTTGCGGGGGCGGGTCTCTGCTCCTCCGGTCGATTTCGTTCGCACGTCATCCGTCGAGCCATAGGATTGGACAAAATTTCGTATAGCGGGCCCGGCTGCAAATGTATCGGTAATGAGCTCGTAGTCGGTCGCATGAGCATGCGCTTTTAGTTCATCGGCCTGCGAAGTACCAAGACCGCGTCCAGTATCAACTCCCCGCCCATGATCCCAACCCCGCAAAAACTCCCCGCGCGCCTCAGGCAAGCGGAAATTCCCGACGCCCTCATCCCCCTTGTTGAACTTGCCACCCAGATAGGCGCTCAAGTCCGGGTAAGTCGCGCTGCTCTTGACGCTGTTGTCCAGCTCCAGGAAACCCGGCGGTGGCGAGTCAACCGGAAACGCAACAATCGACCCCACCGGCAACGCCGATGCCTTGGCAATCAGCGCCTCGACTTCAGCCTTGGTGTACGAATCCTTGATGCCGAAACCGGCCAGCGTGTCCGGATTCGAGCCGGCCGTCGCGCGGCCGTATTCGTCGACGCTCAGACTCTTGTAAGTCCCGGCGGCAATCCCGGTGCGCCCTGCCAGCATCTTGAATGTCAGCGCTGTTGTGCCAAGGGTAATCGGCGCATTGGTGGTCAGGTGCCACAGCGAATCGCCGTTGAGCGTCCCCTCCTCCACCATCACCGTCAGGCCCGGGGTGACCTTGGCGCTGACGTTGGCATCGTTGGCCCGAACCCAGTCGCCGTTGGCGACGATCCACAGGCCGTTGTCTTTCGCCAAGGTCTGGTTCGGCAACAGCACACGGTCACCGGCAACCACCGCCACACCGTCGATCTGCTGCGCACCGTTCAACACCACGTTGGCGGTGGCGGCGACGCGCACCGATTGTTTGCCATCAAGCTTGCCGAGTTCTTCGGCGAGGTAGCTCATGACCCACGCCCGAGTGGCCTTGACCACCGTGTCATCGATCAGCAGCGTCACCAGCGCGGCATTGCTGGTCTCGAA
This sequence comes from Pseudomonas sp. NFIX49, assembly GCF_900115915.1. Taxonomy (NCBI): domain Bacteria; kingdom Pseudomonadati; phylum Pseudomonadota; class Gammaproteobacteria; order Pseudomonadales; family Pseudomonadaceae; genus Pseudomonas; species Pseudomonas sp. NFIX49. Next base: position 334,630 of record NZ_FOYE01000002.1, read on the forward strand.
AATCGAGCGGATGTAGAACTCTTTGCCCGAGCCCGACGTGGCCAGCACCGGTTTGAACGACTCCGGGTATTTGACGATCGCGTAGAGAATGCCGGTGTCGGTCCACAGACCGGCTTCACGCACGTACCAGCCACCGACGTCCGGCGGGATGGTGACTTCGGCGAGCAGCCAGCTCGGGTTTTTCTCGTCCTGGAACAGCGCGTTGAGCGGTCCGCGCCAGACTTCGCGTTTCAGCGCAGTAGCCGTCGCGGCCGGGTTGTAGACCGCGCCGCCGCCGTCGCCGACGGAAATCTGCGTCAACTTGATCGGTACGCCCGCGGCCTTGCACGCCGTTTCGTAGGCAATCCCTGCGTTGGTGAGCAGGGTGTAATAGTCAGCCATTCAGGCCCCCTGAGGATAAATAGTGGATGTTTCGACGGTGTACAGCGCAGCCGCCATGAAGGCCTCGCCAGATGTCTCGAGCCCTTCGAGGAACACCGGATAGACCGTGGTCAGCTCACCGCAGAAAGTCGCGGCGCCGATGACGTGATTGCCGAAGGCGCTGAGGCCGACCGACACCGACAGCACGTCCCGTTCGCTCTTGGCATCCGCCAGGCGCCGGTCGAGACGGGCGTCGATTTCTTCGCTGTAGGGTTGTTCGGTGAAGGCGCGTACTGTGAAGCTGTAAGGCTCGCCGGGCGGTGTCTGTTCGTACCAGGCGCGGATTTCCGGCCTGAGCTGCAAACCCTTGGCGGCGTTCTCCAGCGCCTTGCGAGTGCCGGCCTGGCGCGCGGTGGGCCAGGCCAGTTCAACGGTCAGGCGCTTTTCCGCTTCCGGTGCGTCGGTGCTCCACTCGGCAACCCCACGATCTGCTGCGAGATACGGCAGGAAGGCGACGGGGGTTGAGGCCGGGTTCATCAGTTCTGGAAACGGCGGCGCAACGCGATCAAGTAGTGCGCCGAAGCCGATGTCGAGTGCCCGTTCCAGCGCCGAGCTGTTGGCCGGCAGCAGGGTCGGACGCGGTGTCTGATCGGTCATAGCGTCTGCACCTCGACTTCTACCGCCGTGCAGTACGGTGCTTGAAACGCCGAGCACACAACGGAATCCAGAGGTTCAAGAATCTGCAATTGCACGGCGCCGACGCTGTGCAGCGTGTAGTCGATCCAGCTCGGGTCGACCCGGCCTTCCAGGCGATGGCAGCTGTCGGCGTAGGCTTGCAGATGCTGCTCGGCGGCGACTTTGGTCAGGCCCGAATCCGGGCCGGAATTAATCTTCGCCACGACGCGGATTTTGTAGCGCTGAATCTCGGCGCCTTTGACTGTGACCTTGTCTGTCTCCGGACAAACATCGGGCCGGGCAAAGTGTTGGCGTACACCTTCGAGCAGCGTCGTGGACGGCGTCCCGTCACCCTCGCGGGCAAGCACGGTGACTTGCACTTCGCCGGGCGCGGTGCGACGACCGTTACCGTCCTTGACCTGTGCGGCGAGGCCGTCCGGGTCGAAGGTGTAAGTGACGTTCACAACCCCCGCATCGGTGGATTCGACTTTCACCGTCGGCCGTTCGCCGAGGGTGAACACCTCGCGGCGATACTGCATCCGCGAACCTGCTGCCGGCGCATGGGGCGCCAGGTAATAGCGCAGCCGGGCATCGTCGTCGCTCTCGTAAATCGCCGGCACCGGCGGGAATGCCGCCGGATCGCCCGGGTCGAGCAACTGGCGCTCCAGGCCCATGTCCGCGAGCCGCGCATCAAGGTTGCTGCCGGTGGCCCACCACGCCAGCATCTGCTTGATGCGGGCGTTGTATTTGCGTTCGTGGGTTTGCAGGCGAACGCAAAAGGCCTCCAGAGCCAGGGTCAGCAGTTCGCTTTCGTTTTCCAGGCTGGTCTTGAGCTTTTCCGCGCTCTGCGGCGAACGTGCGCCGACGTACTCGACCACGAAGGTCTTGAACTCGGCGAGCAGATCCTCGAAGGCATCGACCTTGATCAAGGAGGGTTCGGCCAACTGATTCTGGCCGGGGATCAACATGCTCATGTCACGACCTCGAAAGTCTGTTGGCGGTTTTTCCAGGTACCGGCAAACCGCAGCAGCAAACCGGCGCCCTGTCGGGTGGCGACGATCACGCCGGGCTGGAAATCGCCGATGCCGTTTTGCGGGTTGTAGAACGCCTGGGCCGCGTGGCTCTGGGCGAGCAACAGGATGTCGTCGCCCAGGTTCTGCCCCAGCAGCGTGGGGATCAGCGAACCGTACAAGGGCCGTTTTTGCCGGGTGCCCAGCGGCGTGGTCAGGGCCCGAGTCGCGCGCTGCACGAATTGCAGCCAGTCGTCGACCGTGGCCCCGCTGTCTCTTTCGATTCCGATCATGGGAAGCTCTTGATTCAGGGGCTGATGACGCGGCCCTGGTGATCCACCAACGGGCCGCTGAAGTGCACGCCCGAGGCGTCGATGGTCAGCCCGACCGCGCCCAGTTGCAGGTTGATCGCTTGCGGGGTCATCGCCAGCCGTGCCGGCCCGATGCTCAGCTCAAGCGACTCGCGAGAACCGTTGAAGGCGGCCGGGCCGTTTTGCCAATGCAGCGTGTGCGTGGCGTCGTCGTAGCCGCTTTCGCTGCCGTCCTGATGGACGCGACGAGTCAACGTCGGCACCGTCGAGGTCGGTGGAAAACGGTCACTGTTGAGGCCGAACAACGCCACGCTCTGCGCGCCGCTTTCGCCGCTGCCGTAGTTGAACAGCAGACACTGCTCACCCACCGTCGGGATCCGCGACTCGCTCTGCGCACCGGCGCTGGGGTTGAAGAACTTGATGGCCGGTGTCAGCAATCCGCCATGGCTGACTCTGCAGGTGTTACTGGCGGCATCGACTTCCTGACAGATGCCGATGCGGCAATAACTTTCGGCACGCCGGTGCAGGTCTTCGATTTCCGCTTCCATCTCGGCCAGGCGTTCGATGATCGGGCCCAGCTGCATTCGCAGTAACGCGTCGAACATCGGTCAGGCCTCCAGCGTGGTGTATTGGTCGGGATCGTCGATGTCGCTGACTTCCCAGGTGCGGGCGAATTTCGGTGTACCGAGCGGGTCGTCCAGCAGGGTCGGGCCCAAGTAGAGGGTCTGGTTGAAAGACAATGTCCAGGCTTTGTTCGGCTGGTCGGCGCGGATGAGCAATGACGGCAATCCATCGATGTTCATCGGCAGATCGCATTGATCGCCGGACAGGCCCCAGCGGTTGTCGGTGACCAGATTCTTCAGGGCGGCGATCAGGTCACAGGCGGCAAACGCCGTGGCGGACAGCGCCGGAATGACTTGCAACGACAGCGTCAGCACATGGGCGATGCGCCCATTGGCGGCGCGCTCTCCCGGTGCATTTCGCTCGATGTCGATCAGCACCCAGGCCTTGTCGCCGGGGGCCGTGAAGTCATCGTGACTGCCGACCTGCACGTTCAGCTCGGAGCTGTTGCGCAAGGCTGTCGCCATCGCCATGAACAGTTGCGAAGGCTGCTGGATCGGTGCGGGCATGCTTGACCTCCTTTTTCTGATGTCCACGCGAAGTCCCGCCGCACGGCGTGCAGCGAGACAGGAAAGTGAGGGGTTATTGCGGATCGCGCGGCGGAACTTCGCAGACGCCGATGCGCTTGGCGGCCCAGCGTTCGTAAAGACCGATGGCCACGTCGGCACCGGCCATTGCGGTGAGACAACCAAATGCCCCAGCGGCCCAGATCGACAGCCCGGCGGCATACAGCAGCATGATCGCCGAGACACCGCAGATCATGCAGGCGCCGGAGCGCAAGGCCAGGCGCCGCAACAGTGACCAGCCGCGAGCGCCCTCCTTGTCGGCACGCCACATTTCGCCGGACACCCCGCCCACGACGGCCAGGAGGATGACCAGCCAGATCGGCATGTCCGCCAACGCTTGTTGCTCGTTTGTCATGTCACGCCTCCGTGGGTGATTGATGAGTGGTGTGTGTGTGTTGGTTTCAATCGTTTTCTCTTGAGGCAGGCATTCCAAAAAGCCCGGCGCATTGGCCGGGCTTTTCAGTAATGCACGCTCAGTTTTGCACTGCCGCTCATGACGGAATCAGAAGGGGATCACTGGCCAGTTGATCGAGGCTGGGTAGCCCGGTTGACTGTTCACCTCGCCAAGAGCAACGAAGTACTGTTTGTAAGCGAGCAACTTCGCCTCTTCTTCAGACGTGGCAATACCCAGATCGTGCTTGTAATGCAGAGGGTGGAAATTCAGCCATTCGACGGCGTCATCCATTTCCTTGCGAAGACGGGCACGTGCGAGCGCGAGGTGGTCTTCGTCGGTCAGCTCAACAAAAACAAATATGACAGTGCCATTAGGTTGCCAGGACTGAAAAGCCTTCCAGCCGACTTGAACTGTCGTATTGCCTGTCGCATCAACCCATACGCCCGATACTCCCTCGATCGGCGCAGTCGGCAGGCCCTCCTCCGTATCCAGAATCTGGATAACCATCGCAAAGCCGGTGGGATAGGCACTGCCAACGTAGACATAACGATTCATTTTCATCTCCTTATAAAGTTCAGGCACTGCATTGTTCTGTGCAAACCTGACGATCCATGGCGCGATGGGTGCGCCAGGCGGGCATTCCAAAAAGCCCGGCAAATGGCCGGGCTTTTCAGTACTGATCTCTGGCGACCTACGGCAACTCTGGCCAAACGATGGTCACCGGAAAGTCCGGCTGCTTATTGACCTGAGTGAAGGCCACGCAGTACTCCTTGAACGCGCTCAGGTACAGTTGCTCCGCAGTAGTAGCAATGCCCAGATCAACTTTGTATTGCAGCCCGGCGGAGGCAACACGGGTGATTACGTTGTCGAACCGACGCGTTTTTTCATTGCGCAGTTGTTCACTCAACGCCGATTGGCCCCAAGGAAACTCGGGGGCGAAAGACCAGACACCGTCGGTGTTGATCGCGTTGTGGCCGTAGTCAACCTGGCCAGCTATAGCGGTAACGTCGACCCACACCTGATCACCGGGAAACTCTTCGGTGATCGGATTGACCGTTTCGAAAATGTTGTCGACCTTGCCATTCACTACGCGTGCATATTTTTTCAAACTCATTGCTGACATCCTTATTTGATCGCCTGTATCGCGGCTTGGGTTTATCTGTCTGCATCGGGCAGGCATTCCAAAAAGCCCGGCAACTCGCCGGGCTTTTCAGTAATGCGCTCCTTCGCCTTCCTTCAATCCTGTGTACGAGAAGGAAGCTGACTTTTCGGCGCTACTGGCGCGGTACGAGTCCATTCAAATTGTTTTTCCGACCGCGGTCCCTGCCCGCCGGATAACTGCTTCTGGTGCTTTACGCTGCACACCCGGGTCAGTTGCCAACCCTCTGAACCGTTGAGGCCGGTTCATCGCTGCCTGTTCTTGTGGAACTAAAGAGCTGTTGTTGCCAGCCGCTTTGTCGAGCGGCTTGGTGGCAAGAATATGCATGGATGCATATACAGTCAATGCGTAAATGCATTTATTTATGCACAAGAAATGCGCGAATGCATGAAAGCCCCGCGATTCAAGGGTTAGCCGGTTTTCTACAGGCGAAAAAAAACCCGCCGAGGCGGGTTTTGTCAGCGAGGAATCCGGTTACCGGGCGTACATGCCCCACCAGAAGACGTGACCGAGGATGACGATCTGCTCTTCCTGCATGTCCTGGAAGCTGTAGTCCTCGTCCGGGTGTTCATCGCGATTGAAGCTGCGCAGACGGATACCGGTAGGCAGGCGATAGAGCTGCTTCACCCGCAATTGACCATTGTGGTTGATCGCATAAAGGTCGCCATCGATGATGTCGCCGATCCCGCATTTTCCCGCGTTGACCCCGACCGTGGCACCGTCGCGCAGCACCGGTAACATGCTGTTGCCCCGTACCGTCACGCATTTGGCCTGATCGAACTGCACACCGTTATGGCGCAGGCTGCGCTTGCCGAAGCGCAGGCTGGAGCGTTCGCTCTCTTCGATGACGAATCTTCCTGATCCAGCAGCCAATTCAACCTCGCGAAGAAAGGGCACCGACACCTCGTCGTCATCGACTGGCGTGTCGTCGTCCCACAGGCTTATGTCCTTGAGTTCGGAATGCAACTCGTCGCGTCCGGCGTTGGCGGCGGGCGCAACATCTGCGCGCCCGCGCAACTGATCGGTGCTCACGGCAAAGTATTCGGCGATCTTCGAGATGTGTTTATCCGAAGGATCGACGATCTTCCCGCTGAGAATCCGCGAGAGCGTGGATTGAGGCACGCCGGTGCGACGGTGGAGCTCCGTGGGGGAGATCCCGTGCTGGTCGAGCAGTGCTCTTAAGACGGTAGATACGTTGCGTTTTTGCATAACGCGCATAGTGCTTGAAGTTTTTCGCGAAGACAAATGCTGATTTGCATAAATCGTGCATAGTCGACCTTTTCAAGCCAGATAGCTGTCACCCTGCCGCGATGCCTGCGTCCGACAGACTGCCCATGGTAACCTTGCGCCCATCGCGGAAATGCCCGGCCACTGCCGCGCTTTTGCCCCACACCTTTGAACGAGTTGCCTGACAATCCGATGAATAAAGCCGTCTCCGACCTGTCCTCCCACACTCCGATGATGCAGCAGTACTGGCGCCTGAAGAATCAGCACCCGGACCAGCTGATGTTCTACCGCATGGGCGACTTCTACGAGATCTTCTACGAAGACGCGAAGAAGGCGGCCAAGTTGCTGGACATCACCCTGACCGCGCGCGGGCAGTCGGCGGGGCAGGCGATTCCGATGTGCGGGATTCCGTATCACGCGGCGGAAGGCTACCTGGCGAAACTGGTCAAGCTCGGCGAATCGGTGGTGATCTGCGAACAGGTCGGCGACCCGGCGACCAGTAAAGGTCCGGTCGAGCGCCAAGTGGTGCGCATCATCACCCCGGGCACGGTCAGCGACGAGGCGTTGCTGGATGAGCGTCGCGACAACCTGATCGCGGCGGTGCTGGGCGACGAGCGGCTGTTCGGCCTCGCCGTGCTGGACATCACCAGCGGCAATTTCACCGTGCTTGAGATCAAGGGCTGGGAAAACCTGCTGGCGGAGCTTGAGCGTGTCAACCCGGTCGAGTTGCTGATCCCGGATGATTGGCCAAAGGATCTGCCGGCGGAAAAACGCCGTGGGGTACGTCGCCGTGCACCGTGGGATTTCGAGCGCGACTCGGCGCTGAAAAGTCTCTGCCAGCAATTCTCCACCCAGGATCTGAAAGGCTTCGGTTGCGAAACCCTGACCCTGGCGATCGGCGCCGCCGGTTGCCTGCTGGCATATGCCAAGGAAACCCAGCGCACCGCCCTGCCCCATCTGCGCAGCCTGCGCCATGAGCGGCTGGACGACACCGTGGTGCTGGACGGCGCCAGCCGCCGCAACCTGGAACTCGACACCAACCTGGCGGGTGGCCGCGACAACACCCTGCAATCGGTGGTCGACCGTTGCCAGACCGCCATGGGCAGCCGTTTGCTGACTCGCTGGCTCAACCGTCCGCTGCGCGACCTGACCGTGTTGCTTGCTCGTCAGACCTCGATCACTTGCCTGCTCGACCGCTATCGCTTTGAAAACCTGCAGCCGCAGCTCAAGGAAATCGGCGACATCGAGCGGATTCTGGCGCGGATCGGCCTGCGCAATGCCCGCCCTCGCGACCTCGCCCGCCTGCGTGATGCACTCGGCGCGTTGCCTCAACTGCAAGTGGCAATGGCTGACCTGGAAGCGCCGCACCTGCAACGCCTGGCGGCCACCACCAGCACTTACCCGGAACTGGCGGCGCTGCTGGAAAAAGCCATCATCGACAACCCGCCGGCGGTGATCCGCGACGGCGGCGTGCTGAAAACCGGTTACGACAGCGAACTCGACGAGCTGCAATCGCTGAGCGAGAACGCCGGTCAGTTCCTGATCGATCTGGAAGCCCGGGAAAAGGCCCGCACAGGCCTCGCCAACCTGAAAGTCGGCTACAACCGTATCCACGGTTACTTCATCGAGTTGCCGAGCAAACAGGCTGAATCGGCGCCGGCAGATTACATCCGCCGCCAGACCCTCAAAGGCGCCGAGCGCTTTATCACCCCGGAGCTGAAAGAATTCGAAGACAAGGCACTGTCGGCCAAAAGCCGCGCCCTGGCCCGCGAGAAGATGCTCTACGAGACGTTGCTGGAAGACCTGATCAGCCAGTTGCCGCCGTTGCAGGACACCGCTGGCGCGCTGGCCGAACTGGACGTACTGAGCAACCTCGCCGAACGTGCGCTGAATCTCGACCTGAATTGCCCGACGTTCGTCAGCGAGCCGTGCATGCGCATCTCCCAGGGCCGTCATCCGGTGGTCGAGCAAGTGCTGACCACGCCGTTCGTGGCCAACGATCTGAGCCTGGACGACAACACTCGCATGCTGGTGATCACCGGCCCGAACATGGGCGGTAAATCCACCTATATGCGCCAGACTGCACTGATTGTGCTGCTGGCGCACATCGGCAGCTTCGTGCCGGCGGCCAGTTGCGAACTGTCGCTGGTGGACCGGATTTTCACCCGGATCGGTTCCAGCGACGACCTCGCCGGCGGGCGCTCGACCTTCATGGTGGAAATGAGCGAAACCGCGAACATCCTGCACAATGCCACCGAGCGCAGCCTGGTGCTGATGGACGAAGTCGGTCGCGGCACCAGCACCTTTGACGGTCTGTCCCTGGCGTGGGCGGCGGCGGAGCGTCTGGCGCAATTGCGGGCCTATACTCTGTTTGCGACGCACTATTTCGAACTGACCGTACTGCCGGAAGCCGAACCGCTGGTGGCCAACGTGCACCTCAACGCCACCGAGCACAACGAACGCATCGTGTTCCTGCACCACGTGTTGCCGGGGCCGGCAAGCCAGAGTTATGGCCTTGCGGTTGCGCAGCTGGCCGGTGTGCCAAGCGAAGTGATTGTGCGTGCTCGTGAGCACCTGAGCCGCCTGGAAGATACCGCGCTGCCGCATGAGGCGCCAAAACCGGCCGCCAAGGGCAAACCGGCGACACCGCAGCAGAGCGACATGTTTGCCAGCCTCCCGCATCCGGTGCTGGATGAATTGGCCAAACTGGATCTGGATGACGTCACACCGCGTCGTGCACTCGAAATGCTCTATGCACTAAAGAACCGGATCTAAGCACCGACGAACCGGATATAACGCAAACGGCTTCAAGCTGTTAGAATCTCGCGCGGTTTGGGATGCTGCTGGCTAATAGCCTGGCTGGCAGACATCGCTCCCGAACCTGGCGACCCCAACCGTGAAGGGGCAACGCTGCCGCCGCCTGAGGAGAAAATTAGAAATGACCTTCGTCGTCACCGACAACTGCATCAAGTGCAAGTACACCGACTGCGTAGAAGTCTGTCCGGTGGACTGCTTTTACGAAGGCCCGAACTTCCTGGTGATTCACCCGGACGAGTGCATCGACTGCGCCCTGTGCGAACCGGAATGCCCGGCCGTGGCCATTTTCTCCGAGGACGAAGTTCCGGAAGAAATGCAGGAATTCATTCAGCTGAACGTCGAGCTGGCCGAAATCTGGCCGAACATCACCGAGAAGAAAGAATCGCTGCCGGATGCCGAAGAGTGGGATGGCGTCAAAGGCAAGATCAAAGACCTCGAACGCTGATCTGTCCCGCGTTCGAATGAAAAGGCCCCTCGCGGGCCTTTTTGTTTTTGCGGGTTTGGCTTTTCTTCAGGCAAAAAAAGGGGCGGTTTGACCCGCCCACATTTTTCCCTATTCCCTGTGTTCCTTTTCATCGTCCTGATGAATCGCGTCCTGCGATGTCCATTCCCCTCTTCCTTGAAGGGCGTGTCTATCCGTCGACACAACCCAGATACTAAAGAGTTCCCCGATACGGGCAACCGGTCGGATCCAGTAAAACCTCGTGTCATAAGCATTTAATAATTAAAAATATTCATATAAATCAAAATCTTATAAATGACTCAACAGACCAATGGATGTCTTCCGCAGTGTAAAAATAACGAACACTTACGAAAGAGTAAGCCAGGGCTTACACCGCGAGACTACAAAACCGGGAAATGACGACCGGTCGTCAGATCCCAGGCCGTACTCCAGAGCCGGGCAACAAAAAGCCCCGAACGGGTCGGGGCTTTTTATTGGTTGGCATGCAGAACGCTTACTGGAACAGCGACTCGCTCGACAGACCGTTTTTCTCGAGGATTTCCCGAAGGCGCTTGAGGCCCTCCACCTGGATCTGTCTCACCCGTTCCCGGGTCAGGCCGATCTCCAGACCTACATCTTCCAGCGTGCTGCTCTCGTGACCGCGCAGGCCGAAGCGACGTACTACCACTTCGCGTTGCTTGTCAGTCAGCTCCGAGAGCCACTGATCGATGCTCTGCGACAGGTCGTCATCCTGCAGCAGTTCGCACGGATCGGTCGGACGGTCATCCGTCAGAGTGTCCAGCAGGGTTTTATCCGAATCCGGACCCAGCGAGACGTCGACCGAAGAAACCCGCTCGTTCAGGCCCAGCATGCGCTTGACCTCGCCCACCGGTTTTTCCAGCAGGTTGGCGATTTCTTCGGGTGAAGGTTCGTGGTCGAGCTTTTGCGTCAGCTCCCGTGCAGCCCGCAGGTACACGTTGAGTTCCTTGACCACATGAATCGGCAACCGGATGGTCCGGGTCTGGTTCATGATCGCGCGTTCGATGGTCTGACGGATCCACCAGGTCGCGTAGGTCGAGAAGCGGAAGCCGCGCTCGGGATCGAACTTTTCCACCGCGCGGATCAGTCCGAGGTTGCCCTCTTCGATCAGATCCAGCAGCGACAGCCCCCGATTGACGTAACGCCGGGCGATTTTGACCACCAGCCGCAGGTTACTTTCGATCATGCGCTTGCGCCCGGCAGGATCGCCACTTTGCGACAAGCGCGCAAAATGAACTTCTTCTTCCGGGGAGAGCAGAGGGGAAAAGCCGATTTCGTTGAGGTACAGCTGCGTGGCATCGAGTGCCCGAGTGTAATCGATGTACTTATGTTGTTTAAGTGAAGCGGAGTGTTTGGATTTGGCACGAACGGAAGGTGGAGCAGCCCCTTCATCATTCGACATCGAATCCGAATCGATGCCGGTCTCCATCAGGAGAACCTCATCGTCGATGTCAAACTCCGGCACTTCTTTACTGAGAGCCATTGTTATAGTCCTTTGGTGAGTTCGACCCCAAGCTCAAGCGACGCCTTTATCCTTGGCAACGCTGGAGCCTGTCCCCTCTACGTGACGGAACAGGCTGGTCTGCAAATCAACGTCTTGGCAGGAACTGCAGCGGATCTACAGGTTTACCTTGTCGGCGAATCTCAAAATGCAGTTTCACCCGGTCTGTACCCGTTGACCCCATTTCGGCAATTGTCTGTCCGACCTTGACCTGCTGCCCCTCCCGTACCAACAGCCGACGGTTGTGTCCGTAAGCACTGACGTAGGTTTCGCTGTGTTTGATGATGACCAATTCGCCGTAGCCCCTTAAGCCACTCCCGGCGTATACCACCGTCCCATCAGACGCAGCTAAAACAGGCTGTCCCAAATCTCCGGCGATATCAATTCCTTTATTCAAACTACCGTTTGAAGAGAATTTTCCAATGAGAATGCCATTAGATGGCCATCCCCAGCCGGTCGGGGCCGGGCCCGCTGGAGGCAGTGGAGCGGGTGTTGGCTTGTTGGCGACGGACGGTACAACCGTCGTCGAAGCCGCACCGGAACCCGTGGTTGTGGTGGTGGTCGTGCCATTTGCCTGGCGCCGGATAACCGTGGTTTTGCTGGACGAAGACGCTGAAGATCCGGCGCTGCTGACGACCGCCGTCGACGTTGAACCGGTACGTCCGTCGAAGCGAATCGTCTGACCCGGATGTATCGTGTATGGCGTAGGAATATTGTTCCGGGCGGCGAGGGCTTTGTAGTCCCAGCCGTAGCGAAAAGCGATGGAAAACAGGGTATCGCCCGGACGGACTACATACTGCCCGGTCGTCACGACCGGACGCTGGGCCACCGTATTGTTGCGATCGACGACCCGAACGTTGCTCGATTTTGTGCTGGAGCAACCGACCAGCAAGGTGCTCAAGACAAGGCCAGTCACCAGGCGCTGAAAGCTCGTGTTACCCATACGCTGCGCAATGACTGTGAGACTCACCCGCCGCTCCCTTTGTGGTGGCTGAAAAATGTGGAATACCGATTCCGGCATGAAACTTCGCAAGTATAACGGGCGCAACCGGCTTTACCTTTATAGAAGCGCTATCGCTCGGCGCACACGTTTGCTTGTAGACGATCCATCCTGTTTAAACACTCGCTGCCGCTGTAAGACAGGCACGCGCGAAAGGAATTCAGCGGCCTCGAACAAATGCTCAGGCCAGCGGGCCATTAAGCAATGGCACGAAACGCACCGCCCCCAGAACGTGTCGGGAGAAGCCGTTTTCTTCACGCACGATCAGCATCAATTGCTGCACTTCGCCCGAACCGACCGGGATCACCATCCGCCCGCCCGGTGCCAGTTGATCAAGCAAAGCCTGAGGCACATCGGTGGCCACGGCGGTAACGATAATGCCGTTGTACGGCGCCAGCGCCGGCCAGCCTTCCCAGCCATCGCCCCAGCGAAACACCACATTGCGCAGGTTGAGCTCGACCAGGCGTTCCTTGGCCCGATCCTGAAGCACCTTGATGCGCTCGACCGAGAACACCCGCTCGACCAGTTGCGATAGCACCGCTGTCTGGTAACCGGAACCCGTGCCGATCTCCAGCACTTTATCCAGCGGCCCGGCCTCCAGCAGCAGCTCGCTCATGCGCGCCACCATATAAGGCTGGGAAATGGTCTGGTTGTTGCCGATCGGCAGCGCGGTGTCCTCATAGGCCCGGTGCGCCAGCGCTTCATCGACGAACAGGTGCCGCGGGGTGCGACGGATCACTTCCAGCACGCTGGCGTTGGAAACGCCCTCTTCATACAGACGCTGGATCAGGCGCTCACGGGTTCGCTGGGACGTCATCCCGATGCCGCTGCGCAGCCTGTCGTCTTGTTCACGAGCCATTAATTGAGCCCCTCCAGCCAGCCGTCGAGACTTCTGAAGGCATCATTGAAGGTGCGATCGAGCTGCAACGGAGTGATGGATACGTAACCCTGCATCACCGCGTGGAAATCGGTGCCCGGCCCGCCGTCTTCCGCATCACCTGCAGCAGCGATCCAGTAACCGGCCTTGCCGCGCGGATCCACGACCTTCATCGGTGCCGCCGCACGGGCGCGATGGCCGAGACGGGTCAATTGAATGCCGCGAATGTGATCGATCGGCAGATTGGGAATGTTCACGTTCAGCACCGTGCGCGGTGGCAGGTCGAGCCCGGAATGGGCTTCGACCAGTTTGCGCGCAAAGTAGGCGGCCGTAGGCAAGTTGTCGACCTGCCGCGAAGCCAGCGAGAAGGCAAACGACGGGCGCTCAAGAAAGCGGCCCTCGAGGGCGGCTGCCACCGTCCCGGAATACAGCACGTCATCACCCAGGTTGGCGCCCAGGTTGATCCCCGACACCACCATGTCCGGCTCGCGTTCAAGCAAACCGTTGAGGCCCAGATGAACGCAGTCGGTCGGCGTGCCATTGAGGCTGATAAAGCCGTTGGCCAGGTATTGCGGGTGCAATGGACGGTCGAGTGTCAGCGAACTGCTGGCACCACTCTTGTCCTGTTCCGGGGCGATAACCACGCACTCGGTGTAATCCGCCAGCGCAGCATAAAGCGCGGCAAGACCGGGCGCAGTCACCCCATCGTCGTTAGAAATCAGAATACGCATGGGCTGTCCGTCTGCCCCACCGGCACCAGATCAACGAGTTCGCGCACCAATACGGTGGCGAAGCATCCGGCCGGGAGGACGAATTCCAGTTGCAGAATGTCAGGCTCGGGATAATGCCACGTCAACCCGCCAATGGGCAGCCGCAGGATGCGACGTTCGTGGCTCATACCGGCATTAATCAACCAATCGCGCAGATCCGCCTCGCGTGCGGCAATCCCCTGCTCCAGATCATGGACAACCCCGGCCGCCGGCGAGTCACCTTCGCCCCACTGCGGACCGGTCGGGTGCAGGTCGAGAATCGCCAGACGCGGATCACTGCATTCGGCTTCCCCGGCCGGGAAAAAGCTGCGGCTATCGGTGAACGCCAGCAGATCGCCGACCTGGGCACGCTGCCAGGTGCCATCGGCGACCCGTGCTGCGAGCACCTGATTGAACAGAAAACTGCGCGCGGTCGACAGCAGTCGCGAACGCACATTGCGCTGCTCCGGCAGCGCCTTGCGCGCAGCCCACGAACGGGCATCGACCACGTTGCCACCGTCATGGCCAAAACGCTGGGCGCCGAAGTAATTCGGAATACCTTGTTTGGCGATCAGTTGCAGGCGCTCATCGATGGCAGCCTTGTCGCCTTTGAACTGGGTCAGGCGCAACGTGAAACCGTTGGCCGAATGCGCGCCACGTTGCAGCTTGCGCTTGTGGCGGGTGGTCTTGAGGATTTTCAGCGTGTCGTTTTCCGCCGCCGACAGATCCGGATCGGCCTTGCCCGGCAATTGCACGCTGAACCACTGGCGGGTCAGCGCCTGACGGTCTTTCAGACCGGCATAACTAACTGTGCGCAGCGGCACGCCGGCAGCCTTGGCTATACGGCGCGCTGCCTCTTCGGTGTTCAGGCCGCGTTTTTCCACCCAGATCCACAAATGCTCTCCGTCTCCGCTGAACGGAATGTCGAGCACTTCATCGACCTGAAAATCTTCGGCGATAGCTTTCAGTACCGCGGTGCCGAGGGCGTCACCATAGGCCCGCGGGCCGAGCAGTTGCAGTTCGTTCATGCGCGCAGCAACAAGGCAACGGAATGCACGGCGATGCCTTCTTCGCGACCGACGAAGCCGAGCTTCTCGGTGGTGGTGGCTTTCACGTTCACTTGATCCAGCTCTACTTGCAGATCCGCGGCAATCAGCGCGCGCATCGATTCGATATGGGGGGCCATTTTCGGGGACTGGGCAACGATGGTGTTGTCGACATTGCCGACCTTCCAGCCCTTGGCGTGGATCAGACTGACCACATGACGCAGCAGCACACGGCTGTCAGCGCCCTTGAATTGCGGGTCGGTGTCCGGGAAATGCTTGCCGATATCACCCAGCGCAGCCGCGCCGAGCAAGGCATCGCTCAAGGCGTGCAGCAGGACGTCACCGTCGGAGTGAGCGAGCAGCCCGAAGCCGTGTGCGATTCGCACGCCGCCCAGAGTAATGAAATCGCCTTCAGCGAAACGGTGCACATCATAGCCGTGGCCAATACGCATAAAAAAACGCCCCGAATTTTGTCAGGGCGTGATTCTACCTGCATTAACCCGGGGGGTGTTCTCAATTAGTTTCCCCTCCGCGTTGTCGCCTTAAAGCGTGCCAGGCAAGGCGCAGGCCGCTGGGAATGGTTGTTCCCTTCCCAAGGCATGCAACGCAGCATGGCACGCTTTAAGGCACAACCCGAAGGGCCGGGCCTGCTGTTTTGCAGGGCTGCGTTGCTCGAAGCTTATTTGGAACAACCAAACCACGCTTCTCGCGCCTTGCCCTGCAAAACAGCAGACCCGGCGCGGAGTGGAAACTAACTGAGAACACCCCCCAGAGCGCGTGCGTGATGCTGCAAGTGGTCGTCAATGAAGCTCGCGATGAAGAAATAGCTGTGGTCGTAGCCCGGTTGCAGACGCAACGTCAACGGATGACCCGCTTGTTTTGCCGCTTGTTGCAGGGCTTCGGGTTTTAGTTGGGTGGCGAGGAAGTCGTCGCGATCACCCTGATCGACCAGCAGTGGCAGTTTCTCGTCCGCTTCGGCGATCAGTGCACAGGCATCCCACTCGCGCCACTTCGAACGGTCTTCGCCCAGATAGCGGGAGAACGCTTTCTGGCCCCACGGACAATCCATTGGATTGTTGATCGGCGAAAACGCCGACACCGACTGATAACGCCCCGGATTGCGCAACGCACAGACCAGCGCACCGTGACCGCCCATCGAGTGGCCGCTGATACTGCGTTTGTCCGACGCCGGGAAATGCGCTTCAACCAGTGAAGGCAATTCCTGCACAACGTAGTCATGCATCCGATAGTGCCGCGACCAGGGTTCCTGCGTGGCATTCAGATAAAACCCGGCACCGAGACCGAAATCCCAGGCCCCGTCGGGATCACCCGGTACATCCGGGCCGCGCGGACTGGTGTCAGGTGCAACGATGATCAGCCCCAGTTCAGCCGCCATGCGCATGGCACCGGCCTTCTGCATGAAGTTCTCGTCCGTGCAGGTCAGGCCCGACAGCCAGTACAGCACCGGCAGCTTGCCGCCCTGCTCTGCCTGCGGCGGCAGGTACACGGCGAACACCATGTCGCAGCCCAGCACTTCGGAGCGATGGCGATAGCGCTTGTGCCAACCGCCGAAACTTTTCTGACAGGAGATGTTTTCCAGACTCATGTAGGACTCCTACGCAACCACGGCCGCGCGGTGGCGGCCATGGCATCGGGATTGATCAGAAATGAATGACGGTACGGATGCTCTTGCCTTCATGCATCAGATCGAAGGCCTTGTTGATGTCTTCCAGGCCCATGGTGTGGGTGATAAAGGTATCCAGCGGGATTTCGCCGCTTTGCGCCATGTCGACATAGCTTGGCAGCTCGGTACGACCACGCACGCCACCGAACGCCGAACCGCGCCAGACGCGACCGGTCACCAGTTGGAACGGACGGGTGGCGATCTCCTGGCCGGCGCCGGCAACACCGATGATCACCGACTCACCCCAGCCCTTGTGGCAGCACTCGAGGGCTGCGCGCATCAGCTGCACGTTGCCGATGCATTCGAAGGAGAAGTCGACGCCGCCATCGGTCATGTCGACGATCACTTCCTGGATCGGACGATCGAAATCTTTCGGGTTCACGCAGTCGGTGGCACCCAGTTGCTTGGCGATTTCGAACTTGGCCGGGTTGATGTCAATGGCGATGATGCGCGAGGCCTTGGCCTTTACCGCACCAATCACCGCCGACAGGCCAATGCCGCCGAGGCCGAAAATGGCCACGGTGTCACCCGGTTTGACCTTGGCGGTGTTGATCACCGCGCCGATACCGGTAGTCACGCCGCAACCGAGCAGGCAGACCTTTTCCAGCGGCGCGTCCTTGGAGATCTTGGCCACGGAGATTTCCGGCAGCACGGTGTACTCGGAGAATGTCGAGGTCCCCATGTAGTGGAAAATCGTTTGGCCCTTGTAGGAAAAACGCGAAGTGCCGTCCGGCATCAGGCCCTTGCCCTGGGTGGCGCGGATCGCCTGACACAGGTTGGTCTTGCCCGACTTACAGAATTTGCACTGACCGCATTCCGGGGTGTACAGCGGAATGACGTGGTCGCCGACGGCCACGGAGGTCACGCCTTCGCCGATTGCTTCAACGATTGCACCACCTTCGTGGCCGAGGATCGACGGGAAAATACCTTCCGGGTCTGCACCGGACAGTGTGTAGGCGTCAGTGTGGCACACCCCGGAAGCCACCACGCGCAGCAACACTTCACCGGCCTTGGGCATGGCGACATCGACTTCTACGATTTCCAGCGGCTTCTTGGCCTCGAAGGCAACGGCGGCGCGCGACTTGATCATGCTGACTCTCCAGTGAATCCATTGAATAAAAAACCAGACGGTGAGTGTAGCCCAGCGCTGTTTGATGAATAATCCGGACAAAAGCAAAACATTATTGCCATATAGGGATAATCCCCATGTCCGAAAACCGCTGGGAAGGTATCGACGAGTTCGTCGCTGTTGCCGAATGCAGCCAGTTCACCGCGGCTGCCGAACGCCTCGGCGTTTCTTCCTCGCACATCAGTCGACAAATCGTACGACTGGAAGAGCGTTTGCAGACGCGACTGCTGTATCGCAGTACCCGACGCGTCACGCTGACCGAGGCCGGCCAGACCTTTCTGCAACATTGCCAGCGCCTGCAGGACGGTCGCGAAGAAGCGTTGCGTGCGGTCGGCGACCTGACCAGCGAACCCAAAGGCATGCTGCGCATGACCTGCGCCGTGGCCTATGGCGAGCGCTTCATCGTGCCGCTGGTGACGCGGTTCATGGGGCACTACCCGCAACTGCGCATCGACATTGAACTGACCAACCGCCAACTCGATCTGGTGCATGAAGGCCTGGACCTGGCGATCCGTCTTGGTCGGCTTCAGGATTCACGGCTCGTAGCGACTCGCCTGGCACCGCGGCGCATGTATCTGTGTGCGTCGCCGTCCTACCTGGAACGATACGGGCGCCCACACAGCTTGTCGGAACTGGGTCGGCACAATTGCCTGATCGGCAGCTCGGACATCTGGCAGCTTGAACAAAACGGGCGGGAATTTTCCCAGCGAGTACAAGGAAACTGGCGCTGCAACAGTGGGCAAGCGGTGCTGGATGCCGCACTGCAAGGCGTCGGGCTGTGTCAGTTGCCGGACTATTACGTGCTGGAGCACCTGCACAGCGGTGCGTTGATTTCTTTGCTGGAGGCGCATCAACCGCCGAATACGGCGGTGTGGGCGCTGTATCCGCAGCAGCGGCACTTGTCGCCGAAGGTGCGCAAACTGGTGGATTTTCTCAAGGAAGGTTTGGCCGAACGGCCGGAGTACCGGATTTAACGACGATTGGCCCAGCGCTGGCGCAACCATTCGAGGTCTTCGGGGCGGGTGACTTTTAGATTGTCCGCGCGGCCTTCGATCAGGCGCGGCGCCATGCCGGACCACTCCATTGCCGAGGCTTCATCGGTGATCACAGCATCAGCCACCAGACTGTCCGCCAGTGCGCGGTGCAAGGCACCGAGGCGGAACATCTGCGGCGTGTAGGCCTGCCAGATCACGCTGCGATCCACGGTTTCCACCACACGACCGTGTTTGTCGACCCGCTTCAGAGTGTCCTTCGCCGGTACGGCCAACAGGCCACCGACCGGATCGTTCGCCAGCTCAGCGAGCAATTTGTCGAGATCGTCACGGCTCAGATTGGGCCGCGCCGCATCGTGCACCAGCACCCAGTCCTCGTCGTCCGCGCCTTGGGCGTGCAGATGAAGCAAGGCGTTGAGCACCGAGCCGGAACGCTCGGCACCACCGTCAACCCGTTGAATTCGCGGATCGCTGGCGCTGGCCAGGTTCGGCCAATAAGGATCATCGACAGCAAGACTGACCACCAGGCCCTTGAGGCTCGGGTGATCGAGGAAACAGCCGAGGCTGTGTTCGAGAATTGTGCGCCCGCCCAGTTGCAGATATTGCTTGGGACGGTCCGCGGCCATTCGGGCACCGACGCCCGCGGCAGGAATCACGGCCCAGAAGGCCGGCAGGGAATCGATCATTGGGCCAACTGGTAAAGGGTTTCGCCGTCCTTGACCATGCCCAGTTCGTGACGAGCCCGCTCTTCAACGGTCTCCATGCCCTTCTTCAACTCGCTGACTTCAGCGTCCATCACCCGGTTGCGCTCCAACAAGGCTTCGTTCTCGGCGTGTTGATCAGCAATCTGCTGATTCAGTTCGGCGACTTGCGCCAGACTGCCATTGCCCACCCACAGGCGGTACTGCAGACCGGCCAGCAGCAAGAGCAAAACGAGAAACAACCAGTAAGGACTGCGCATCGAATATCAGGTATCCAGTGAAAAAAGACAGCCACGCCAAAACTTTGAAGCATCTGATAGCACGAAGCCTGGAATATCCAGGCTTGTGCATATAAGGCATCAGATTAGTGGCAAATCCATCGCTGTCACGACTTTTCCGACACAATCCGGTGTCTTTCTATCATTTACTGCTCAGCCGCGAAACTCGCTGCGACCGTTGTACTTGGCCTTGCCATTCAACTGCTCTTCGATACGCAGCAGTTGGTTGTACTTGGAAACGCGGTCGGAACGGCACAGCGAACCGGTCTTGATCTGGCCAGCCGAAGTACCCACGGCCAGGTCGGCAATGGTCGAATCTTCGGTTTCGCCGGAGCGGTGCGAGATCACAGCGGTGTAACCGGCTGCCTTGGCCATCTGGATGGCTTCCAGGGTTTCGGTCAGGGTGCCGATCTGGTTGAACTTGATCAGGATCGAGTTGGCGATCTTTTTATCGATGCCTTCTTTCAGGATCTTGGTGTTGGTCACGAACAGGTCGTCACCGACCAGTTGGGTCTTCTCGCCGATCTTGTCGGTGAGGATCTTCCAGCCAGCCCAGTCGGACTCGTCCAGACCGTCTTCGATCGAGATGATCGGGTAACGCTCGGTCAGACCTTTGAGGTAGTCGGCGAAACCTTCAGCGGTGAACACCTGGCCTTCGCCGGACAGGTTGTACTTGCCGTCTTCGAAGAATTCGCTGGCCGCGCAGTCCAGAGCCAGGGTCACGTCGGTGCCCAGCTTGTAACCGGCGTTGGCGACTGCTTCGGAGATCACTTTCAGTGCGTCTTCGTTGGAAGCCAGGTTCGGCGCGAAACCGCCTTCGTCACCGACGGCAGTGCTCAGGCCACGGGCCTTCAGCACGGCTTTGAGGTGATGGAAAATCTCGGTGCCCATGCGCAGACCTTCCGAGAAGGACTTGGCGCCAACCGGCTGAACCATGAATTCCTGGATGTCGACGTTGTTGTCGGCGTGTTCGCCACCGTTGATGATGTTCATCATCGGAACCGGCATCGAGTACACACCCGGGGTGCCGTTCAGGTTGGCGATGTGTGCGTACAGCGGCAGGTCCTGATCCTGTGCAGCCGCCTTGGCCGCAGCCAGGGATACGGCGAGGATGGCGTTGGCGCCCAGGGTCGCTTTGTTTTCAGTACCGTCCAGCTTGATCATCGCGTGATCCAGGGCTTTCTGGTCGCTTGGGTCGGTGCCCAGCAGCAGATCGCGGATCGGACCGTTGATGTTGGCTACCGCCTTGAGCACGCCCTTGCCCAGGTAACGGCTCTTGTCGCCATCACGCAGCTCGAGCGCTTCACGCGAGCCAGTGGATGCACCGGACGGCGCGCAGGCGCTGCCGATGATGCCGTTGTCGAGAAGCACGTCCGCTTCCACGGTGGGATTGCCACGGGAGTCGAGAACTTCACGACCTTTGATGTCGACGATTTTTGCCATTGTTGTAAACACTCCAAAGTTGACGAAAACGACGCAGCTAGAGGAAATCTTTTTACCGTCGGCAAGTGGTGTGCAGCGGGCAGCTTGCAGACGACAACGCTCATACCCGAGGGCATGAGCGACAAATCGTGCGGTACTTTACCGGAGAATTGAGGTTTACGCGGTTTCTACCGTCGGAAAACTCTTCACCAGTTCGTCCAGGGCTTTGAGCTGGGCCAGGAATGGCTCCAGTTTGTCCAGACGCAAGGCGCAAGGGCCGTCGCATTTGGCGTTGTCCGGATCCGGGTGCGCTTCGAGGAACAGGCCCGCCAGCGACTGGCTCATGCCAGCCTTGGCCAGGTCGGTGACCTGGGCGCGGCGACCGCCGGCAGAGTCGGAACGACCGCCAGGCATTTGCAGCGAATGGGTCACGTCGAAGAATACCGGGTACTCGAACTGCTTCATGATGCCGAAGCCGAGCATGTCGACCACGAGGTTGTTGTAGCCGAAGCTCGAACCGCGCTCGCAGAGGATCAACTGATCGTTACCCGCTTCCACGCACTTGTTCAGGATGTGTTTCATTTCCTGAGGCGCGAGGAACTGGGCTTTCTTGATGTTGATCACAGCGTTGGTCTTGGCCATCGCGACGACCAGATCGGTCTGGCGCGACAGGAAGGCCGGCAGCTGGATGATGTCGCAGACCTCGGCGACGACCGCGGCCTGGTCAGGCTCGTGGACGTCAGTGATGATCGGCACGCCGAAGGCTTGTTTGATGTCCTGGAAGATGCGCATGCCCTCTTCCAGGCCAGGACCGCGATAGGAGGTCACAGAAGAACGGTTGGCCTTGTCGAAGCTGGCCTTGAACACGTAAGGGATACCGAGTTTTTCGGTGACCTTCACGTACTCTTCGCAAACCTGCATGGCCATGTCACGGCTTTCCAGCACGTTCATGCCGCCGAACAGCACCATGGGTTTGTCGTTGGCAATCTCGATGTCGCCGACGCGGATGATCTTCTGTGCCATCGGGGTTACGCCTTCTTCTGGTGTTGAGCCAATGCCGCTTTGACGAAGCCGCTGAACAGCGGATGGCCATCGCGTGGCGTCGAGGTGAACTCTGGGTGGAACTGGCAAGCGACGAACCATGGATGATCAGGTGCTTCGACCACTTCAACCAGCGCTGCATCGGAAGAACGACCGGAAATCTTCAGGCCGGCCTCGATGATTTGCGGGAGCAGGTTGTTGTTCACTTCGTAACGGTGACGGTGACGCTCGACAATCACATCCTTGCCGTAGCAGTCGTGCACCTTGGAGCCGGCTTCGAGCAGGCATTCCTGAGCGCCGAGACGCATGGTGCCACCCAGATCGGACGCTTCGGTACGCACTTCAACGGCACCGGTAGCGTCTTCCCACTCGGTAATCAGGCCGACAACCGGATGGCCGCTGGCACGATCGAACTCGGTGGAGTTGGCGTCTTTCCAGCCCAGCACGTTACGGGCGAACTCGATGACCGCCACTTGCATGCCCAGGCAGATACCCAGGTACGGAACCTTGTTTTCGCGAGCGTATTGAACGGCGGTGATCTTGCCTTCCACGCCACGCAGACCGAAGCCGCCCGGTACGAGGATCGCGTCGACGCCTTCCAGTAGCGCGGTGCCCTGATTCTCGATGTCTTCGGAATCGATGTAGCGCAGGTTGACCTTGGTGCGGTTGGTGATGCCGGCGTGACTCATCGCTTCGATCAGCGACTTGTAGGCGTCCAGCAGTTCCATGTACTTGCCGACCATCGCGATGGTGACTTCGTGCTCTGGATTCAGTTTGGCATCGACGACCTTTTCCCACTCGGAGAGGTCGGCGCCATTGCATTGCAGGCCGAAACGCTCGACGACGAAATCGTCCAGACCCTGGGCGTGCAGTACGGCCGGGATCTTGTAGATGGTGTCGACGTCTTCCAGGGAGATCACCGCACGTTCTTCAACGTTGGTGAACAGCGCGATCTTGCGACGCGACGACACATCCACCGGATGGTCGGAGCGGCAGATCAGCACGTCTGGCTGCAGGCCGATCGAACGCAGTTCCTTCACGGAGTGCTGGGTCGGCTTGGTCTTGGTCTCGCCAGCGGTGGCGATGTACGGAACCAGGGTCAGGTGCATCAGCATCGCGCGCTTGGAGCCGACTTCCACACGCAGCTGGCGGATGGCTTCGAGGAACGGTTGCGATTCGATGTCACCAACGGTACCGCCGATTTCCACCAGCGCCACGTCGGCATCGCCAGCGCCCTTGATGATGCGACGCTTGATTTCGTCGGTGATGTGCGGAATCACCTGGATGGTTGCACCCAGGTAGTCACCACGGCGCTCTTTGCGCAGCACGTGCTCGTAGACACGGCCGGTGGTGAAGTTGTTGTTCTGGGTCATGGTCGTGCGGATGAACCGCTCGTAGTGGCCCAGGTCCAGGTCGGTCTCGGCGCCGTCGTGGGTGACGAACACTTCACCGTGCTGGAACGGGCTCATGGTGCCCGGGTCGACGTTGATGTACGGATCCAGCTTCAGCATGGTGACCTTAAGCCCCCGCGCCTCCAGGATGGCCGCCAATGAAGCCGATGCAATGCCTTTCCCCAAAGAAGAAACAACACCGCCCGTGACGAATATGTAGCGCGTCATGAAAAACCCTAGAAGTCTGCGTTAAAGCGGTCCGAGCCGCCGGGGAAAGCGAAGGAAGGCCGAAGCCCCCGATCACCTGCATTAATCACAGTGCACCTTTCAAAAAAACCGCCGCGTTGGGACAGACCGGAAGTGAAAACACCGGTACGTTGCTCGCTACACATTTTTTGGAATCGCCCAGCAAAGACTGCTTGGTAATCGGCAACTCCTGCAATTCAGGCGAATCCACAGAAGTTGTATCAAGAAGGGAGCGTAGTCTACCGGAATGCCCCCTTCATCTCAAACCTTGATCTTCGTCCAAAGGCTGCCAATGCAATCGCCAGCCTTCCAGCGCATGGCCGTCGAGCCCCGGCAGGTTCGCCACGGCGAGCAATTCTTCACCGCGAAACAGCAGCGGCAATCTGCCACGCACAAAGCCCGGCACCGCGCGCTCATTGAGCAGGCGCTTGAGATCGCGATGGCCGCGACCCGCCAGTTCCATCACCTCGCCGCCCTGCCGGTAGCGGATGTGCAGCGGCCCGGCGGGAGTCTGACCGCTGAACATGACACGTCCGTTATCGGGCAAGCGTAGCGCCAGCGACGGCTCGTGCCAGTCGCCGCTGACCACCGGCGTTCGCAACCATTGTCCGCTGAGCCACCACAAGCGGCCGGCACTTCGGTGCAGCTCGCCATCCGCCAGACGCCAGATCGGCGAGGCATCGTTGCCGGCGTCACGCACATCGACCCAACCCGACCAATGGTCGGTATCCGGCAGTCGGGTCAAAGGTTCAAGCCAGTGGCTGAGTGCATTTCGCTGACGGGCATCGGACAACCCCGCAACGGCCGCAAACTCCAACGATGGCAATCCCGCCCACTCGAA
This sequence comes from Pseudomonas sp. NFIX49, assembly GCF_900115915.1. Classification (NCBI taxonomy): domain Bacteria; kingdom Pseudomonadati; phylum Pseudomonadota; class Gammaproteobacteria; order Pseudomonadales; family Pseudomonadaceae; genus Pseudomonas; species Pseudomonas sp. NFIX49. Next base: position 359,149 of record NZ_FOYE01000002.1, read on the forward strand.
CTCAGCGGGCAAGCTCGCTTGAGCCAGGTCGATTTGCGCCAGTTCATCAAGCAAGCACTGCGCCTCACGCAGATGCGCCGCACTGCGGGCCATGCTGGCGTGTGCCTGGGGCCAGCGGCCGGTCAGTAGCGGCAGGACCTGATGGCGCAGATAGTTGCGCGAGAACTGCAGATCCTGATTCGACGGGTCCTCGATCCAACGCAGACCATGATCCTGCGCATAGGCTTCCAGCTCGGCACGTGTGACGTCGAGCAACGGCCGAACCAGACTGCCCTGCCCCAGCGCTCGCGTGGCCGGCATTCCGGACAACCCACGCACGCCGGCGCCACGCAGCAGACGGAACAACAGCGTTTCAGCCTGATCGTCGCGATGCTGCCCGGTCAGCAACACATCATTGGCCTGAGTCGCCGCACTGAACGCCGCATAGCGCGCATCCCGTGCCGCGCGCTCTACACTCGCCCCCGGCTGCACCTGCACACGCACCACTTGCAACGACACCGCCAGTTCATCGCAAACAGCCTGACAATGCGCAGGCCATGCGTCGGCCGCAGCCTGAAGGCCGTGATGAACATGAATGGCGCTTAGCGCCGGAAGGGATTCGGTTTTGGCGAGATTGGCCAGGAGGTGCAGCAGAACGGTGGAGTCAAGGCCGCCGGAGAAGGCGATGCGCCAATGGGAAGCACCGAGCCAGGGCTTGAGATTGCGCAGAAGCCTGGAAGGCAAATCAATCGTCGACTGATCCATTTCTTTCCCTTGGCACAAATCAAATGTGGGAGCGAGCCTGCTCGCGATAGCGGTGCAACAGCCAACTCAATGGTTGAATGCTACCCCTCATCGCGAGCAGGCTCGCTCCCACATCGGGTATTGCGCGGTCGACTTAGAGACCGTAGCTCATCAGACGATCATAACGACGCTTGAGCAGCGCTTCGTTGTCGAACTTCTTCAGCATCGCGAGTTGCGAGCTCAGCTCGGCGCGGATCGAGGCAGCGGCAGCGGCCGGATCACGGTGGGCGCCGCCCAGAGGCTCGCTGATCACCTTGTCGACGATGCCCAGGCCTTTCAGACGCTCGGCGGTGATGCCCATCGCTTCAGCAGCATCCGGCGCCTTCTCTGCGGTTTTCCATAGAATCGAAGCGCAGCCTTCCGGCGAGATCACCGCGTAGGTCGAGTACTGCAGCATGTTCAACTGGTCGCACACGCCGATCGCCAGTGCACCGCCGGAACCACCTTCACCAATCACGGTGGCGATGATCGGGGTTTTCAGGCGGGCCATGACGCGCAGGTTCCAGGCAATCGCTTCGCTCTGGTTGCGCTCTTCAGCATCGATACCAGGGTACGCGCCCGGGGTGTCGATAAAGGTCAGGATCGGCATCTTGAAACGCTCGGCCATTTCCATCAGGCGGCAGGCCTTGCGGTAGCCTTCCGGACGCGGCATGCCGAAGTTGCGGCGTACCTTTTCACGCACTTCACGGCCCTTCTGGTGACCGATCACCATCACTGGCTGGTCTTCCAGACGTGCCACGCCGCCCACAATGGCCGCGTCGTCGGAGAAGTGACGATCACCGTGCAGTTCGTCGAACTCGGTGAAGATGTGCTCGATGTAGTCCAGGGTGTAAGGACGTTTCGGGTGACGCGCCAGACGTGCGATCTGCCAGCTGGTCAGCTTGCCGAAGATGTCTTCGGTGAGCGTCTTGCTCTTGTCCTGCAGGCGGGAGATCTCATCGCCGATATTCAGCGAATTGTCATTACCGACCAAGCGCAACTCTTCGATCTTGGCTTGCAGGTCGGCGATCGGCTGTTCGAAATCTAGAAAATTCGGGTTCATAGGCGTCCGTCTTGGGTCGTGTCCCAAATGAGCTTGGGCCGGCCGGTTGTCTATTCGCGCCCTACCTTAAGGGAGAGGCGCGCTGAGGTCGAGATTAAAAATTCAGGTTGTGGGCAGGCGCTTTGATGGCACCTCCCGGTCAACGGTATTGGAGGAAGACGTTGTCTCGCCCGAACTGGTCACGCAGGGCTTGAATCAAGGCATCCGCCGGGTCAATCCGCCAGGTCTCGCCAAACTGCAGCAAGGTCTTCGCATCGGGACTGGTGTATTCCATGGTGATCGGGCACGCACCGCGATGACGCTTGAGCAAATCACCCAACCAGCGTAGCTGATCGCCTTTCAGATCCTGTGTCTGCAACTTCAGGCGCAGGCTCTCGGCGAGGTTGGTGCGCGCATCTTCCATGCTCATCACCCGCTTGACCCGCAGGCGCAGGCCGCCGGAGAAGTCATCGTTGCTGACCTCGCCTTCGACCACCACCATTGCGTCGGTCTGCAGCAGCGACTGCGCGGAGTGGAACGCATCGGCGAACAGCGACGCCTCGATCCGCCCGGATCGGTCGTCGAGGGTGATGAAGCCCATCTTGTCGCCCTTTTTGTTCTTCATCACCCGCAGGGCGATGATCATCCCCGCCACGGTCTGGGTGTCCCGTGCCGGTTTCAGGTCGATGATGCGCTGGCGGGCGAAACGGCGGATTTCGCCTTCGTATTCGTCGATCGGGTGGCCGGTCAGGTACAGGCCCAAGGTGTCTTTTTCACCTTTGAGCCGCTCTTTGAGCGTCAGCTCTTTCGCCTTGCGGTGAATCGCGTAAACGTCCGCGTCCTCCTCAACGAACAGCCCGCCGAACAGGTCGGCGTGGCCGCTGTCACGGGTGCGCGCGGTCTGCTCGGCCGACTTGATCGCCTCTTCCATCGCCGCCAGCAGCACGGCGCGGTTGCGGTCGATGTTGGCCTGATAGGCCTTCTGCTCGTCATGGAAGTACGGACCGAGGCGATCCAGCGCACCGCTGCGGATCAGACCGTCCAGCGTGCGTTTGTTGATGCGTTTGAGGTCGACCCGGGCGCAGAAGTCGAACAGATCCTTGAACGGACCGGCCTGACGGGCCTCGGTGATCGCTTCCACCGGACCTTCACCGACACCTTTGATCGCGCCCAGGCCGTATACGATGCGGCCTTCGTCGTTCACCGTGAACTTGAACTCCGAAGTGTTCACGTCCGGCGCGTCGAGGCGCAGCTTCATCGTGCGCACTTCCTCGATCAAGGTCACGACCTTGTCGGTGTTGTGCATGTCCGCCGACAGTACCGCGGCCATGAACGGCGCCGGGTAGTGGGCTTTCAGCCAGGCGGTCTGGTACGACACCAGGCCGTAGGCGGCGGAGTGGGATTTGTTGAAGCCGTAGCCGGCGAATTTTTCCACCAGGTCGAAAATGTTACCGGCCAGATCCGCGTCGATATTGTTCGACGCACAACCCTCAATGAAACCGCCGCGCTGCTTGGCCATTTCCTCGGGTTTCTTCTTGCCCATCGCCCGACGCAGCATGTCCGCACCACCGAGGGTGTAACCGGCCATGACTTGGGCGATCTGCATCACCTGTTCCTGATACAGGATGATGCCGTACGTCGGCGCCAGTACCGGTTGCAAACCTTCGTACTGGTAATCCGGGTGCGGATACGCAAGTTCAGCGCGACCGTGTTTACGGTTGATGAAGTCATCCACCATGCCCGACTGCAGCGGGCCCGGACGGAACAGGGCCACCAGTGCGATCAGGTCTTCGAGGCAGTCGGGCTTGAGCTTTTTGATCAGCTCTTTCATGCCGCGGGATTCGAGCTGGAACACCGCGGTGGTTTCAGCTTTTTGCAGCAGCTGATAAGTCGGCTTGTCATCCAGCGGGATGAACGCGATGTCCAGCGGCGGTTCGTTGACCTTGGCGCGGTCACGGTTGATGGTCTTCAGCGCCCAGTCGATGATCGTCAGGGTCCGCAGGCCGAGGAAGTCGAACTTCACCAGACCGGCCGCCTCGACGTCGTCCTTGTCGAACTGGGTCACCAGACCGTCGCCGGCCTCGTCGCAATAGATCGGCGAGAAGTCGGTCAGCTTGGTCGGCGCGATTACCACACCACCGGCGTGTTTACCGACGTTCCGCACCACGCCTTCGAGCTTGCGCGCCATCTCCCAGATTTCCGCCGCTTCTTCATCGACCTTGATGAAGTCACGCAGGATTTCTTCCTGCTCGTAGGCTTTTTCCAGGGTCATGCCGACTTCGAACGGAATCATCTTCGACAGGCGATCGGCCAGGCCGAACGACTTGCCCTGGGCCCGCGCCACGTCACGAACCACAGCCTTCGCAGCCATGGAACCGAAGGTGATGATCTGGCTTACGGCATTGCGGCCGTACTTTTCGGCCACGTAATCGATCACCCGGTCGCGACCATCCATGCAGAAGTCGACGTCGAAGTCGGGCATCGATACCCGTTCCGGGTTGAGGAAACGTTCGAACAGCAGGTCATATTCCAGCGGGTCGAGGTCGGTGATCTTTTGCACATAGGCCACCAGCGATCCGGCACCCGACCCCCGGCCCGGGCCCACCGGCACGCCGTTGTTCTTGGCCCACTGGATAAAGTCCATCACGATCAGGAAGTAACCGGGGAACCCCATCTGGATGATGATATCCAGTTCGAAATTCAGCCGGTCAACGTAGACCTGACGCTTGGCCTCGTAGTCCTCGGTGGTGTCCTTGGGCAGCAGCACGCTGAGGCGCTCTTCCAGGCCATCGAAAGAGACCTTGCGGAAATACTCGTCGATGGTCATGCCATCGGGAATCGGGTAATCCGGCAGGAAGTGCTTGCCCAGCTTCACATCAATGTTGCAACGCTTGGCGATCTCGACGGTGTTCTCGATCGCATCCGGCAGGTCGCTGAACAGCTCGGCCATTTCCTCGGCGCTTTTCAGATACTGCTGGTCGCTGTAGTTCTTCGAACGCCGCGGATCGTCGAGGGCCCGGCCCTCACCGATGCAGACGCGGGTTTCGTGAGCGGCGAAGTCTTCCTGCTTGATGAAGCGCACGTCGTTGGTGGCTACCAGCGGCGCACCAAGCTTGTCGGCCAGGGCCACGGCACCGTGCAACTGTTCTTCGTCGTTCGGACGATTGGTACGCTGAATTTCCAGATAGAAGCGATCCGGGAACACTGCCATCCATTCGCGGGCAAGCGCCTCGGCTTCGGCGGGGTTGCCGCCGATCATGGCCATGCCGATCTCGCCTTCCTTCGCGGCGGACAGCATGATCAGGCCTTCGTTGGCCTCGGCGACCCACTCGCGCTCGACGATGACCATGCCGTTGCGCTGACCGTCGATGAAGCCACGGGAAATTAGCTCGGTCAGGTTGCGATAGCCCTGGGCATTCATGACCAGCAGGCTGATGCGGCTCAGCGGACCATCCGGGTCCTTGTTCGACAGCCACAGGTCGGCGCCGCAGATCGGCTTGATCCCGGCACCCATGGTGTTTTTATAGAATTTGACCAGCGAACACATGTTGTTCTGGTCGGTCACCGCAACGGCCGGCATGCCCATGCCGGTCAGGGCCTTGACCAGCGGCTTGATCCGCACGAGCCCATCGACCAGGGAGTATTCAGTGTGCAGGCGTAGATGAACGAATGAAGCCGGCATAGTGATCCTGTCCAGTTACATAGAGACAACAAGGCCCGGATTGTACCGGGCCCCGAACAAAACATCAGCCTTGCCGCTAAACCTGCGTCAGGCCTTGCAGCGCTTCGTAAGCCTGACGCACCGGGGCAAACGAACGCCGGTGAATCGGCGTCGGCCCGAGGCGTGACAGCGCTTCCAGATGAACGGGGGTCGGATAGCCTTTATGGCCGCCGATGCCGTAACCCGGGTAGATCAATTCAAACGCCGCCATCTCGCGGTCGCGGCTGACCTTGGCCAGAATCGATGCCGCTGCAATCGCCGGCACCTTGCCGTCGCCCTGCACCACCGCTTCGGAACGCATCGGCAGTTTCGGGCAGCGGTTGCCGTCGATCATCGCCAGTTTCGGCTGGATGTGCAGGCCAGCGACTGCGCGTTGCATCGCCAGCATGGTGGCGTGAAGGATGTTCAGCTCGTCGATTTCTTCGACCTCGGCGCGGGCGATGCACCAGCTGAGCGCCTTCTCGCAGATTTCGTCGTAGAGCTTTTCGCGCTTGGCTTCGGTGAGTTTCTTCGAGTCGTTGAGACCGAGAATCGGCCGGTTCGGATCGAGGATCACCGCTGCGGTGACGACCGCGCCGCACAACGGGCCGCGACCGACTTCATCCACGCCGGCCACCAGTTCTTCGACTTCGGCGACCAGGGTGAAATCCAGGCCCATCTGCATGCTTGTCTTGCTCATCGTGTTTGCCCGATCAGGTTCAGAACGGCGTCAGCCGCCTGATTGGAAGCGTCCAGGCGCAGGGTGCGATGGATCTCGTCGAAGCCACGGGTCTGCTCTTCGCCACCGTCGATCAATGGCGACAGGGTCTGGGCAAGCGCCTCGACCGTCGCATCATCCTGCAACAATTCCGGCACCAGCAGTCGCTGGGCCAGCAGGTTCGGCAGGGAGACGTACGGACTCTTGACCATACGTTTGAGAATCCAGAACGTCAGCGGCGCAAGACGGTACGCCACGACCATCGGGCGCTTGTACAGCAGCGCTTCGAGGGTCGCTGTACCCGACGCGATCAGGACCGCATTGCACGCCGCCAGGGCCAGGTGGGATTTGCCATCGAGCAGGGTCACTGGCAGATCGCGGCCAGCCAGCAATTCTTCAAGCTGGGCACGACGCTCGGGGCTGGCGCACGGGATGACGAAACGCACACCCGGGCGCATGGCCCGCAAGCGTTCGGCGGTATCAAGGAACAACGCACCCAGACGGCTGACTTCGCCGCCCCGGCTGCCAGGCATCAATGCCACCAGCGGACCGTCCGGCAGACCGAGTTCGGCCCGCGCAGCAGAGCGATCGGCCTCCAGTGGAATGGTGTCGGCCAGTGTATGGCCGACGAACCGCACCGGTACGCCCTTCTCTTCGTAGAATCTGGCTTCGAACGGCAGCAGCGTGAGCATCAGGTCGCAGCCTTCGCGGATCTTCAGCACCCGCTTCTGCCGCCACGCCCACACCGACGGGCTGACGTAGTGCACGGTCTTGATTCCGGCCTGACGCAGCTTGAGTTCGATATTGAGGTTGAAATCCGGTGCGTCGATGCCGATGAACACATCCGGCTTTTCAGCGATAAGCGTGGCGATCAGGTCTTTGCGGCGCTTGAGCAGTTCACGCAAGCGTCCCAGGACCTCCACCAGGCCCATGACCGACAGACGCTCCATCGGAAAATAGGAAGTCAGGCCTTCGGCCTGCATCAGCGGGCCACCGACACCGATGAACTCCACCGCAGGGTGCTGTGCCTTGAGGGCCCGCATGAGGCCTGCGCCCAGAATGTCACCGGAAGCCTCCCCCGCCACCAGCGCAATACGCAGATTGGCCATGGTCAGCGGGTGATGCCGCGGGTCGACGACTGGATGGAGTCACGAAACATCGCGACCTCCGGGAACTGGGCGGACGGCTCGGCCAGTTCGGCCAGCGCCTGCTCGACGGTCAGTCCCTGGCGATACACCGTTTTGTACGCACGGCGCAGCGCGTGAATGGCGTCTTCGCTGAAACCGCGACGACGCATGCCCTCGAAGTTCATGCTGCGCGCTTCGGCCGGGTTGCCGAATACGGTGACGAACGCCGGGACGTCCTTGCCGATCGCCGTACCCATGCCGGAAAAGCTGTGGGCACCAATGTGGCAGTACTGATGAACCAGGGTGAAACCGGACAGGATCGCCCAGTCATCAACGTGCACATGGCCGGCCAGCGCGGTGTTGTTGACCAGAATGCAGTGGTTGCCGATGACGCTGTCATGTCCAATGTGGGCATAGGCCATGATCAGGTTGTGATCACCCAGGGTCGTTTCGGAACGATCCTGAACGGTACCACGGTGGATTGTCACACCTTCACGGATGACGTTGTGGTCACCGATCACCAGACGGGTTTCTTCGCCCTTGTATTTCAGGTCCGGCGTGTCTTCGCCTACCGAGGAAAACTGGTAGATGCGGTTGTGCTTGCCAATACGGGTCGGACCTTTGAGGATCACGTGTGGCCCGATGACCGTACCCTCGCCGATTTCCACACCTGCACCGATGATCGACCACGGGCCGACCTCGACGCCTTCAGCCAGGACGGCCGACGGATCGATGATTGCGCGAGGGTCAATCAAACTCATAGCTTGCGTTCCGCACAGATGATTTCAGCAGAGCAGACCGGCTTGCCGTCGACCGAAGCCTGGCATTCGAACTTCCAGATCTGACGCTTGCAGCTGATGAACTTGGCTTCGAGGATCAACTGATCACCCGGCAGCACTGGCTGGCGGAAACGCAGTTTGTCGGAGCCGACGAAGTAATAAAGGGTGCCGTCGGCCGGTTTCACGTCAAGCATCTTGAAACCGAGGATCCCGGCAGCCTGAGCCATGGCTTCGATGATCAGCACGCCCGGCATGATCGGGTGCGCAGGGAAGTGACCATTGAAGAACGGTTCGTTGATGCTGACATTCTTGTAGGCGCGAATGCGCTTGCCTTCCGTATCCAGCTCCACTACCCGGTCCACCAGCAGGAACGGGTAACGGTGAGGCAGGTATTCGCGAATCTCGTTGATGTCCATCATTTCGGGGGGAAGCCTATGTAAAGATTGGGAGCGCGACTGACGCGCACTCCTCTAGCAAATCAAGGAGGCAGTCCAGAGGCTGTGCACACTTGATATGGAAATGGTATCAGCCTTCAGATGAAGCATTACCGTCGGGGGTCACTTCCCCGGACCGCTTTTCCAGCTGTTTCAAACGTCGCGCGATGTCATCGAGCTGACGAATACGGGCCGCGCTTTTGCGCCATTCGGCCGCGGGTTGCATAGCTGTGCCGGAAGAATAGGCACCCGGCTCGGTAATCGAGTGGGTCACCATGGTCATCCCGGTCAGGAATACGTTGTCGCAAATATCGATATGCCCTACCAGGCCAACACCCCCGGCGAGCATGCAGTGCTTGCCGATTTTGGTGCTGCCGGAAATCCCCACGCACGCGGCCATGGCGGTGTGGTCACCGACCTGCACGTTGTGGGCGATCTGAATCTGGTTGTCGAGCTTCACGCCATTGCCGATCACGGTATCGGCCAACGCACCGCGGTCGATGGCGGTATTCACGCCGATCTCCACATCGTCACCGATGGTCACGCCGCCGATCTGGGCGATCTTCTGCCAGACACCCTTCTCGTTGGCAAAACCGAAGCCTTCACCACCAAGTACGGCGCCGGACTGGATCACCACCCGCTTGCCGATCCGCACATCGTGATACAGCGTGACTCGCGGGGCCAGCCAGCCGCCCTCGCCGATTTCACTGCGCGCACCGACGACGCAATGCGCGCCGAGTGTCACGCCAGCACCGATTCGCGCACCCGCTTCGATCACCACGAAGGGACCAACACTGGCGCTCGGATCGACCACGGCGTCCTCGGCGATCACGGCAGTCGGATGAACGCCGGCAACAGCCTTGGGTTTCGGATCGAACAGATGGGAAATGCGTGCGTAAGCCAGGTAAGGATCCGGCACCACCAGCGCATTACCGGCATAACCTTCCGCGTCGGCAGCCTTGAGCAACAGGGCTGCGGCCTGCGAGCCAGCCAGGTATTTACGGTATTGGGGGTTTGCCAGAAAGCTCAACTGAGCTGGGCCAGCCTCCTGCAAGGTGGCTAGCCCAGTAATTTGCTTCTCGGGGTCGCCACTCAAGGTGGCGCCGAGGAACTCGGCCAACTGGCCGAGCTTGATAGTCACGGTCATGGGTTACTTCAGCTGATTCATGCGCTCGATAACCTGGCGCGTGATGTCGTACTGAGGTTTGACATCGATCACTGCGCCACGCTCGAACACCAGGTCAAAACCACCTTTCTTGATGACTTCTTCCACTGCGCTATCCAGTTTCGGCTTCAGTTGCTTGAGCATTTCACGGTCGGCAACAGCCTTGGCTTCGTTCAGCTCCTTGGACTGGAACTGGAAGTCACGAGCCTTTTGCTTGAACTCAAGCTCCAGACGCTCGCGCTCGCCCTGCTGCATCTTGTCGCCACCGGCCATCAGACGATCCTGAATGCCCTTGGCGCTGCTTTCCAGGGTCTTGAGTTTGGTCAGTTGCGGGCCGAACTTCTTCTCGGCGTCCACGGCGTATTTCTTGGCTGCGTCGGATTCCAGCAGGGCCATCTGATAGTTCAGAACGGCGATTTTCATGTCGGCAAATGCCGGGCCTGCCACCAGTACGGAGGCCAGGAGAACCAATTGAGTCAACTTACGCACGATGCACTCCTACAAAATCCATTGTCGTTGTCTTGGGTCAGACGCTTAGAACGTCTGGCCCAGGGAGAATTGGAACACTTGAGTTTCAGCTTCATCCGGTTTCTTGATCGGCATCGCCAGTGCAAAGCTCAGCGGGCCCAGTGCGGTGACCCAGGTCACACCGACACCGACGGAGCTGGCCATGTTGCTGAGGCTGATGTCGTTGCACTGAGTGGAAGAAGTCGAACCGACAGTCGCGTTGGTAGTCTTCTCGCACTTGGAGTCAAATACGTTACCCACGTCCCAGAATACCGAAGTACGCAGCGAACGCTGATCCTTGACGAATGGCAGCGGGAACAACACCTCGACACCACCCTGGATCAACACGTTGCCACCGAACGGCAGCGGATCCTGATCCGGGTCACGCAACGTACCGGCGTTACCGGTCACACCGGCGCCACGACTAGGGGTACTGCGTGGACCCAGCGTGCTGTCTTTAAAGCCGCGAACCGAGTTGAAACCACCAGCATAGTAGTTTTCATAGAACGGCAAGCCATCGGTCGAACCGTAACCGTCGCCATAGCCCAGCTCGGTGTGCAGGCGCATGGTGTAGTTTTCGCTCAGTGGCTGGAACAACTGACCACGGTAGTCGAGCTTGAAGAACGACAGGTCGCTGCCCGGAATGGTAGTTTCCAGGGTCAGGCTCTGGGAACGACCACGGGTTGGCAGCACCCCCTTGTTCAGGGTCGACTCGGACCAGCCGGCCGAAGCCTTGAAGTTCAGGTAGTTGTCGCCTTCACGCTTAACGAAGTCGAAAATCTCGTCAACGGTGTACTGGCCGGTCTTGATCTTGTCCTGCTGAGCGGACAGGCCGAAGGTCAGACGCGAAGTCTCGCTGATCGGGTAGCCCACGTTCACGCCGGCACCCAGGCTGTCTACCGCATAGCTCGCTACGTCGACGTCGAGGTCTTTGTAGTCGGTGGTGCGGTAGAACGCGTTGTAACCCAGGCTCACGCCATCGGCGGTCCAGTAGGGGTCAACGTAGCCGAAGTTGTAGCGGCTCTGGTATTCGCTGCGGGTCAGGCCGACGCTGACGCGGTTACCGGTACCGAGGAAGTTGTTCTGGGTGATCGAACCACCGAGGATCAGACCAGCACTCTGGGCGAAACCGACGCTGGCGGTGATCGAACCGGAAGCCTGCTCTTCAACGCTGTAGTTCACGTCAACCTGGTCATCGACACCTGGCACAGCCGGGGTCTCGACGTTGACTTCTTTAAAGAAGCCCAGACGCTCCAGACGGGTCTTGGACTGGTCGATCAGGTAGGTCGAAGCCCAGCCACCTTCCATCTGACGCATTTCACGACGCAGCACTTCGTCCTCGGACTTGGTGTTGCCACGGAAGTTGATGCGGTTGACGTAGGCACGCTTGCCCGGATCGACAGCGAACAGGATATCGACGGTGTGATCTTCGTCGTGCGGTTGTGGCACGCCGTTGACGTTGGCGAAGGTGTAACCCTCGTTACCCAGACGACGGGTGATCAGTTCGGAAGTGGTGGTCATCAGCTTGCGCGAGAACACCTGCCCCTTCTGCACCAGCAACAGCGACTTGACCTGGTCCTCAGGGACTTTCAGGTCACCGCTGAGCTTGACGTCACGAACGGTGTACTTCTCGCCTTCATTGACGTTGACGGTGATGTAGACGTGCTTCTTGTCCGGGGTGATGGACACCTGGGTCGAAGCGATATCCATGTTGATATAGCCACGGTCCAGGTAGTAGGAACGCAGACGCTCCAGGTCACCGGACAGTTTTTCACGGGCATACTTGTCGTCGTTCTTGAAGAACGACAGCCAGTTGGTGGTTTTCAGTTCGAACAGGTCGGTCAGGTCTTCCTCGGGGAAAACCGTGTTGCCCACCACGTTGATGTGCTGAATGGCGGCGACGGTGCCTTCGTTGATCTTCACTTTCAGGCCGACGCGGTTGCGCGGCTGCGAGACCACTTCGGTATCGACGGTGGCCGAGTAACGACCTTGTGCAACGTATTGACGTTGCAGCTCGTTACGCACGCCTTCGAGGGTCGCACGCTGGAAGATCTCGCCTTCGGCCAGACCGGATTGCTTGAGGCCTTTCATCAGGTCCTCGGTGGAGATCGCCTTGTTGCCTTCGATCTCGATGCTGGCGACCGAGGGACGCTCGACGACAGTGATCACCAGAACGTTGCCTTCGCGGCCCAGCTGGATATCTTGAAAGAAACCGGTTTTGAACAGCGCACGAGTGGATTCCACCAGGCGACGGTCATCCGCCTGCTCGCCGACGTTCAACGGCAAGGCACCAAAGACGCTACCCGCGGAGACCCGCTGGAGGCCATTGACGCGAATATCAGAGATAGTGAAGGACTCGGCGTGAACTTCGGCGATCATCAATACGGTGAGAACCGCAGTTAGCAGCAGACGTTTCATGAAGTCCTTTCTTATTCCAACTGGCAATAAACAAACTGCCGCAAAATGCGGCAGATTCGCAATTCAGCGAAGCGTTACAGACGACCCAGATCGTTGACCAGAGCAAGCAACATCACCCCGACCACCAAGCTGATACCGATCTGTATCCCCCAACCTTGCACCCGATCCGACAAGGGACGACCACGCGCCCACTCGATCAGATAAAACAACAAATGCCCCCCATCCAGTACAGGAATGGGCAGCAAATTCAGAACCCCCAGGCTAATACTCAGATAAGCAAGGAAATTCAGGAAATCAGCGACGCCCGACTGGGCAGAAGCGCCCGCCACTTTAGCAATGGTTATCGGTCCACTCAAGTTTTTTACCGAGAGCTCGCCGAAGAGCATTTTCTTCAGTGAATCCAGCGTCAGTACGCTCATGGTCCAGGTACGACGGGCACCCTCGCCAATCGCCGCCAAAGGCCCGTAGCTGACCTCGCGGATCATTTCCGGCGGCCAGTCGACAGCCTTGACACCTGCCCCCAGGTAACCGCTTGGCGACTTCTTATCGCCACGCGCGGCCAGCGTCACAGGGACGTCGATTTGAACACCGTCGCGCTCGACGCGCAGCACGATTTTGGTATCAGGACGCGTACGAACGGTATCGACCACCTGCTGCCAGTCATCCAGCGCCTTGCCATCCAGTGTCAGCAGGCGATCGCCGGTTTTCAGCCCGGCTGTCTGGGCCGGGCCTTTCGGATCAAGTTCGGCCAGCACCGGCGGCAATGCCGGGCGCCAAGGGCGAATGCCGAGGGAGCGAATCGGATCGGGCTCGTCGGCCCCCTTGAGCCATTTATCGAGTGCCAGTTCACGAGGCGTATCAGCCGTAGAGCCCTGCTCGCGCACCAGTACCTGCAAGGAACCGCTTTCGCCGAGACGTCGCACCAGCTGGAGGTTGACTGCAGCCCAGCCCGAGGTCGGCTCGCCGTCGATCGCGACAATTTCCTGACCAGCGCTCAGCCCCGCTGTCGCAGCGATGCTGCCGGACTCCACCGAACCGATAACCGGACGAATCTGCTCGCTGCCGAGCATCGCCAGCACCCAGAAGAACACCAGCGCCAGCAGAAAGTTAGCCACAGGGCCGGCCGCGACGATGGCGATCCGCTGACGAACAGACTTGCGATTGAATGACTGATGAAGCTGATCGGCCGGCACTTCGCCTTCGCGCTCGTCGAGCATCTTGACGTAGCCACCCAGCGGAATCGCGGCGACTACGAACTCGGTACCCTGCTTGTCATGCCAGCGCAGCAGCGGCATGCCGAAGCCCACGGAGAAACGCAGAACCTTGACGCCACAGCGACGCGCGACCCAGAAGTGGCCGAATTCGTGAAAGGTGACCAGCACACCCAGAGCGATCAGGGTGCCGGCAATCATATAGAGCGCGCTCATCTACTTTCTCCGCAATCCTGTCCAGTGCCGCGTGAAGCCATGTGTTGCAAGACCTATCGGCCGTGACGACTCAACCATTGCCCGGCCAATGTCCGGGCGGTTGCATCAGCGGCGAACACCGCATCGAGATCATCCAGCGTCACCACAGGCTCGAGATTCAAGACTTCCTCGATGATACTCGCGATTTCCAGGTAGCGAACCCGTCCGTCGAGAAACGCGGCAACCGCCACTTCATTCGCCGCGTTGAGCATGGCCGGGGCACTGTTTCCCGCCTCGGCGGCCTGCCGCGCCAGGCGCAGGCACGGGAAACGCTCTTCGTCGGGAGCTTCGAAATCCAGGCGCGCCACAGCGAACAGATCCAGCGGCGCCACGCCCGAGTCAATGCGCTCTGGCCAGGCCAGGGCGTTGGCAATCGGCGTGCGCATATCGGGATTGCCCAACTGCGCCAGCACCGAACCATCCACGTAATCGACCAGCGAATGGATCACACTCTGTGGATGAATCACCACTTCGACTTGCGATGGCATGGCATCGAACAACCAGCAGGCCTCGATCAATTCGAGCCCCTTGTTCATCATGCTGGCCGAATCCACCGAAATCTTGCGCCCCATGGACCAGTTCGGGTGTGCACAGGCCTGATCCGGTGAAACATGCGCCAGTTCGGCCATCGGCGTCTGCCGGAAAGGGCCACCAGAGGCTGTCAGCAAAATCCGACGGACCCCAACGTTACTCAGCCCGCGAGCAAAGTCCTGCGGCATGCACTGAAAAATCGCGTTGTGTTCGCTGTCGATCGGCAACAGGACCGAACCGCTCTTGCGCACCGCCTGCATGAACAAGGCGCCGGACATGACCAGCGCTTCCTTGTTGGCCAGAAGAATCTTCTTGCCCGCCTCGACAGCCGCGAGAGTCGGGCGCAGGCCCGCGGCGCCGACGATGGCAGCCATGACAGCATCCACCTCGGGCGCAGCAGCGACCTGACACAAACCTTGCTCACCGACCAGCACCTGCGTCGACAGGCCCGCCGCACGCAAATCGTCCTGCAGGTTGCGAGCAGCGCCGGCTTCCGGCACTACCGCAAATTTCGGGTGATGACGAACGCACAGGGCAAACAGCTCGCTCAGACGGGTAAAACCGCTCAGGGCGAAAGTCTGATAACGCTCCGGATGCCGGGCGATGACATCCAGGGTGCTCAGGCCGATCGAACCGGTCGCACCCAGGACGGTAATCTGCTGCGGGCGACTCACGATGCCGCCATCCACAGCAGCACCGCGAACACCGGGATCGCCGCTGTCAGGCTGTCGATGCGATCCAGCACGCCACCGTGGCCGGGCAGCAGATTACTGCTGTCCTTGATGCCGGACTGGCGCTTGAACATGCTTTCGGTGAGGTCGCCCACCACCGAGATGAAGACGATCACCGCAGCACCGATCAGGCCCTTGAACAGCTGCGCCACCGTCCAGTCACGGAACAGCGCGACCAGGGTGGTGATGACCAGGCTCAGCGCCAGACCGCCATACACGCCCTCCCAGCTTTTTCCGGGACTGACTTGCGGCGCCAGCTTGCGCTTGCCGAACGCACGACCGGAGAAGTACGCCCCGATATCAGCCCCCCAGACCAGCACCATCACCGCCATGATCAACCAGTTACCGAGCGGGTATTGCTTGATCAGCACCAGCCCTTGCCAGGCAGGCAACAGAATCAGCAAACCGATTACCAGCTTGGCGGCGGCGCTGGACCAATGCTCACTGGAGCGCGGATACGTCAGCACCAGCCAGGTCGCCAGCACCCACCAGATCACCGACGCGCCCAGCACCCATGGCGCCAGCCCCGGCAGGATGTACATGACGAACAGCATCAGCGCGACCACCGCCGCGTAGCCAACACGGAATGCCTGCGCGGTGAAGCCGGCCAGGCGTGCCCACTCCCAGGCACCCAGACTCACGACCAGCCCGATGAACAGGGCAAAACCGGACCCTTCGAGCAGGAAAAAACCGCCCAGGGCGATCGGCAACAGAATCAGTGCAGTGATGATGCGTTGTTTAAGCATTAAACCCGGGCTCCAGCTTCGACCTGCTCGCTCGTTTTACCGAAGCGACGCTGGCGCAAAGCGAAATCGGCCAGCGCATTGCGCATGGCTTCGTGTTTGAAGTCCGGCCAGAACAGGTCGGAGAAGTACAACTCGGCGTACGCCAGCTGCCACAAGAGGAAGTTGCTGATGCGATGCTCGCCGCCGGTGCGGATGCACAAGTCGGGCAACGGCAGATCACCAGTGACCAGACAGGTCTGCAGCAGATCCGGGGTGATATCTTCCGGGCGCAAATGCCCGGCCTGAACCTCACGCGCCAGACGCTGCGCCGCTTGCGCAATGTCCCACTGACCGCCGTAGTTGGCAGCGATCTGCAGGATGAAACGGTTGGCACCGGCGGTCATCGCCTCAGCTTCACGCATCGCTGCCTGAAGCTCGGGATGAAACCGCGTGCGATCACCGATGATGCGCAGACTGATGTTGTTGTCGTTAAGGCGCTTTGCCTCACGACGCAACGCCTTGAAGAACAGATCCATCAAGGCACTGACCTCATCGGCCGGGCGCTGCCAGTTTTCACTGGAAAAAGCGAACAGGGTGAGCACCTCGACCTTGGCCTCGGCACACACCTCGATCACCGCCCGCACAGCGTCCACGCCCGCTTTATGCCCGGCAACACCTGGCATGAAGCGTTTTTTCGCCCAGCGATTGTTGCCATCCATGATGATCGCGACATGGCGCGGCACCGCGGACGGCGCAGTCTGCTTGGTCTTGTCCATTTAAAGCTCGACCCTTATACGGCCATCAGGTCTTTTTCTTTCTCGGCCAGCTTGGCGTCGATTTCAGCCACGAACTTCTTGGTCAGATCGTCGATCTCGCCGGCTGCGCGACGCTCTTCGTCTTCACTGATTTCCTTTTCCTTGACCAGATCCTTCAGGGAGCTGTTGGCATCGCGACGGATGTTGCGCACGGCAACACGAGCGTCTTCAGCCACATCACGCGCCTGCTTGGTGAAACCGCGACGGGTTTCTTCAGTCAGAGCCGGCATGCTGATCAGCAGCAACTCACCCAGGTTGGTCGGGTTCAGGTTCAGACCTGCACTGCCGATGGCCTTGTCCACGGCGCCCAGCATGTTGCGCTCGAACGCAACGACTTGCAGGGTACGGGCATCCTTGACGGTGATATTGGCCACTTGCTTGATCGGGGTATCAGCGCCGTAGTAAGGCACCATCACGCCTTCCAGGATGCTCGGGTGCGCCTGACCGGTGCGGATACGGCCGAAGTTGTGAGCCAGGGACTCAACGGACTTCGTCATGCGCTCTTTAGCGTCTTTCTTGATTTCGTTGATCATTGTTGGACTTCCTCGATCAGAGTGCCTTCGGCGCCACCATGCACGATGTTCAGCAGGGCGCCCGGCTTGTTCATGTTAAATACGCGCAGCGGCATCTTGTGATCGCGGCACAGGCAGATAGCCGTCAGATCCATTACACCCAGCTTGCGATCCAGTACTTCATCGTATGTCAGATGATCGAACTTCTCGGCATGCGGGTCTTTGAACGGGTCAGCGGTGTAGACGCCATCGACCTTGGTCGCCTTGAGCACGACATCGGCGTCGATTTCAATGGCGCGCAGGCAGGCTGCCGAATCCGTGGTAAAGAACGGATTGCCGGTACCGGCCGCGAAAATCACCACGTCCTTGGAGTTCAGGTGGCGCATGGCCTTGCGACGGTCATAGTGATCGGTCACACCGACCATGGAGATGGCCGACATCACGATGGCGGAGATATTGGCACGTTCCAGCGCGTCGCGCATGGCCAAGGCGTTCATCACAGTGGCCAGCATGCCCATGTGGTCGCCCGTGACCCGATCCATGCCGGCCTTGCTCAGCGCTTCACCGCGGAACAGGTTGCCACCGCCGATCACCAGACCGACCTGAACGCCGATGCCGACCAACTGGCCGACTTCCAGCGCCATGCGATCCAGCACTTTCGGATCGATCCCGAACTCTTCCGAGCCCATCAGGGCCTCGCCGCTAAGCTTGAGTAGAATGCGTTTATAGCGAGCCTGATAACCACTGCCCTGCTGAGCCATTGCGAATCTCTCCTGCGGCGTATTTTAAAAATTCTTTGCGAGCTGTTTACAGCTGGCGTTCACTCTAGCTTGGCGCTGCTTCAGCGCCATCGGAACATGGCTTTGTAAGTCAGTTCCAAGGGGAAACCAATTAAAAATTGGTAACCCTATCTGAAAAGAGGCTGCGCGCGTGAGCGGGCAGCCTCTTTCGGGCGACAGTTGAAAACCGTCTTATTGCTTGGCGGCAGCCAGCTGGGCAGCAACTTCTTCAGCGAAGTTGTCGACCGGCTTCTCGATGCCCTCGCCTACTTTGAAGTAGGTGAAGGAAACGATTTCAGCGCCGCCTTTCTTGGCCAGCTCACCAACCTTGATTTCAGGGTTCTTGACGAACGCCTGCTCAACCAGGCTCGCTTCTGCCAGGAACTTGCTGATACGGCCCTTGACCATGTTCTCAACAATGTTTTCTGGCTTGCCTTTGATTTTTTCTTCGTTCAGCTGCAGGAACACAGCCTTTTCACGCTCGATCGCTTCGTCGGAGACTTGCGAAGGCAGCAGGAACTCAGGGTTGCTTGCAGCAACGTGCATCGCGATGTCTTTGGCCAGCTCGACGTCGCCGCCTTTCAGGACAACAGCAACACCGATCTTGTTGCCGTGCAGGTAGGTACCGACTACGTCGCCCTCTACGCGCACCAGGCGACGGATGTTGACGTTCTCGCCTACTTTGGCAACCAGTGCTTCGCGAGCGGCTTCTTGAGAAGCGATCAGCGGAGCTGCATCGGTCAGCTTGTCAGCGAATGCTTTGTCAACGCTGGCAGCAACGAAGTTTTTGAAGTCGTCCTGCAGAGCCAGGAAGTCGGTCTGCGAGTTGACTTCGATCAGAACGGCAGCCTTGCCGTCGTCCTTGATGGCGATAGCGCCTTCAGCGGCAACGTTGCCAGCTTTCTTGGCAGCCTTGATGGCGCCCGAAGCGCGCATGTCATCAATGGCTTTTTCGATGTCGCCGCCAGCCTTTTCCAGGGCTTTCTTGCAATCCATCATGCCTTCGCCGGTACGCTCGCGCAGTTCTTTGACCAACGCTGCAGTAATTGCTGCCATTTTCAAATTCCTCTTGGATAGGTTTTCAACCATTCCACCCGATCGAACGGGCGTTCAATTCTTCCCGAACCTGTTTGTAGCTGCTGCACGTTACAGATGCTGTAGCTGCGCTGCCGACAGATGGTTTTCGAGGTGGCAAAAAGGGGGCCAAGCCCCCTTTTTGCTTACTGAGTCAACGCCAGGGCGTCGATTACTCAGCTGCAGCCTGAGTTTCTTCAGCTGCGAATTCTACAGTGCCGCCAGCAACGTTGTTGCGACCGCGGATCACTGCGTCAGCCATCGAACCCATGTACAGCTGGATAGCGCGGATTGCGTCATCGTTGCCTGGGATGATGTAGTCAACGCCTTCCGGGCTGCTGTTGGTATCGACAACGCCGATGACCGGGATGCCCAGCTTGTTGGCTTCGGTGATCGCGATGCGCTCGTGGTCAACGTCGATCACGAACAGTGCGTCTGGCAGACCGCCCATGTCCTTGATGCCGCCCAGGGAGCGATCCAGCTTCTCAAGATCACGAGTGCGCATCAGCGCTTCTTTCTTGGTCAGCTTGGCGAAAGTACCGTCTTCGGCTTGAACTTCAAGGTCACGCAGACGCTTGATGGAAGCACGGATGGTCTTGAAGTTGGTCAGCATGCCGCCCAACCAGCGGTGATCGACGTACGGCGAACCGCAACGTGCTGCTTCTTCAGCAACGATCTTGCCAGCGGAACGCTTGGTGCCGACGAACAGAATCTTGTTTTTGCCCTGGGCCAGACGCTCTACGAAAGTCAGAGCTTCGTTGAACATTGGCAGGGTTTTTTCAAGGTTGATGATGTGAATCTTGTTACGCGCGCCGAAAATGTATTTACCCATTTTCGGATTCCAGTAACGGGTTTGGTGACCGAAGTGCACACCGGCCTTCAGCATATCGCGCATGTTGACTTGGGACATGATAGTTCCTTGATAAGTCGGGTTGGGCCTCCACGTATCCCAATGACCAACCATTGATCCGAGGATCAAAGGCACCCAGGCCATCGTGTCGACACGTGTGTGGGTTAATGCTCCCGGAGCTATCCCCTGAAAGCGGCGCATTTTATACCACAGGGGCGACGCAAACGGAACCCGGAATCTGCAATCGCGTCAGGGACATGCGCGCCAGCCCCTTGGAATCGGGACAATGCGCCGCATTGTATAGACAGAAGCGATACACGCAGGCGCGGATTTGCGCCTTTGGTCTGTTAGAATCGCGTTTTTCGGGGCCGCCAAATCAACAGCCGCGCCCCTGTTCGTATCAGCAAGCGCCGTCGAGCGCAGAGAGAGCCTGTATGACCGTCACCCTCAAAACCCCCGAGGACATCGCTGGCATGCGTGTCGCCGGCAAACTGGCCGCCGATGTGCTGGAAATGATTGCCGAGCACGTCAAGCCTGGCGTGACCACCGATGAGCTGAACCAGATCTGCCACGACTACATCGTCAACGTGCAGCAGGCCATCCCTGCCCCGCTCAACTACAAGGGCTACCCGAAGTCGATTTGCACCTCGATCAACCACGTGGTCTGCCACGGCATCCCGAACGACAAGCCGCTGAAAAATGGCGACACCCTGAACATCGACGTCACGGTGATCAAGGACGGCTACCACGGCGACACCAGCCGCATGTTCCACGTCGGCACCGTGCCGGTCTGGGCAGAGCGCCTGTCGCAGGTCACCCAGGAATGCATGTACAAGGCGATCGAAATCGTCAAACCCGGCTGCCGCCTCGGTGACATTGGCGAAATCATCCAGAAGCACGCGGAAAAGAACGGTTTCTCGGTCGTACGCGAGTTCTGCGGCCACGGCATCGGCAAGGTGTTCCACGAAGAACCGCAGATTCTGCACTATGGCCGCGCCGGCACCGGCATGGAACTGAAGGCAGGCATGACCTTCACCATCGAGCCGATGATCAACCAGGGCAAGGCCGACACCAAAGTACTGGGCGACGGCTGGACCGCGATCACCAAGGATCGCAAGCTGTCGGCGCAGTGGGAACACACCTTGCTTGTCACCGACACCGGCTACGAGATCTTCACCCTGCGCAGCGACGACACGATCCCGCGCATCTCGGCCTGACCCAGACACCGTTCCCAGCCTATAGAAGGAAAGCCAATCGATGCCGCAGGTGGATCCCGAACTCTTCGACCGCGGTCAGTTCCAGGCTGAACTGGCCCTGAAAGCGAGTCCTATCGCGGCGTTCAAGAAGGCGATCCGCCAGGCCCGCGAGGTGCTCGATGCACGTTTTCGGGCCGGTCGCGATATACGCAGGCTGATCGAAGATCGGGCGTGGTTCGTCGATAACATCCTGCAAAAGGCCTGGGACCAGTTCGACTGGAGCGAAGACGCCGACATCGCGCTGGTCGCGGTCGGCGGCTACGGTCGCGGTGAATTGCACCCCTATTCCGACATCGACCTGCTGATCCTGCTGGACAGCGCCGACCACGAAATTTTCCGCGATTCCATCGAGCGCTTTCTGACGCTGCTGTGGGACATTGGCCTGGAAGTCGGTCAGAGCGTTCGCTCGGTCGACGAGTGCGCCGAAGAGGCGCGCGCCGACCTGACGGTGGTCACCAACCTGATGGAAAGCCGCACCATCTGCGGCCCCGAGCGCCTGCGCCAGCGCATGCTCGACGTCACCAGCACTGCACACATGTGGCCGAGCAAGGATTTCTTCCTGGCCAAGCGCGCCGAGCAGAAGGCTCGCCACCACAAGTACAACGACACCGAATACAATCTGGAGCCCAACGTCAAAGGCTCGCCCGGCGGACTACGGGATATCCAGACCATTCTGTGGGTGGCCCGCCGTCAGTACGGCACCCTGAACCTGCGCGCCCTGGCCGGCGAAGGCTTTCTGGTCGAGAGTGAAAACGCCCTGCTGGCGTCCTCTCAGGAATTCCTCTGGAAAGTGCGTTACGCCCTGCACATGCTCGCCGGTCGCTCCGAAGACCGCCTGCTGTTCGATCATCAGCGCACCATTGCCGGGCTGCTGGGTTTTGAAGGCGACGACGCCAAACAGGCCGTCGAAAACTTCATGCAGCAGTATTTCCGGGTGGTGATGAGCATTGCCCAGCTCAGCGACCTGATCATCCAGCACTTCGAGGAAGTCATCCTCGCCCCGGAAGACGAAGCGCCACCACAGCCGATCAACTCGCGCTTCCAGCTGCACGACGGCTACATCGAGGCACGCAACGACAACGTGTTCCGCCGTACGCCGTTCGCCATGCTCGAGATCTTCGTGCTGATGGCCCAGCAGCCGGAAATCAAAGGCGTACGCGCCGACACCATTCGTCTGCTGCGGGAAAACCGTCACCTGATCGACGACAACTTCCGCAACGACATCCGCAACACCAGCCTGTTCATCGAGCTGTTCAAGTGCAAGATAGGCATTCACCGCAACCTGCGGCGGATGAACCGCTACGGCATTCTCGGACGCTATCTGCCGGAATTCGGCTTCATTGTCGGGCAGATGCAGCACGACCTGTTTCACATCTATACGGTCGATGCGCACACGCTGAACCTGATCAAGCACCTGCGCAAATTGCAGTACACCCAGGTGTCGGAAAAATTCCCGCTGGCCGCCAAGCTCATGGCCAAACTGCCCAAGCCTGAACTCATTTATATGGCCGGCCTGTACCATGACATCGGCAAGGGCCGGCATGGCGATCACTCGGAGATTGGCGCGGTGGATGCCGAGGCGTTCTGCCAGCGTCACCAACTGCCGGTCTGGGACAGCCGCCTGATCGTCTGGCTGGTGCAGAACCACCTGGTGATGTCGACCACCGCCCAGCGCAAAGACTTGTCCGACCCGCAGGTAATCCATGACTTCGCGCTGGCGGTCGGTGACGAAACCCGTCTCGACTACCTGTACGTGCTGACCGTGGCCGACATCAACGCGACCAACCCGACGCTGTGGAACTCGTGGCGTGCCAGCCTGTTGCGCCAGCTCTACACCGAGACCAAGCGCGCCCTGCGCCGCGGCCTGGAGAACCCGGTGGATCGCGAAGAACAGATCCGCCAGACCCAGAGCGCAGCACTGGACATTCTGGTGCGCGGCGGCACCGATCCGGATGACGTCGAGCAATTGTGGGCGCAACTGGGCGATGACTACTTCCTGCGCCACACCGCCGGCGACGTGGCCTGGCACACCGACGCGATCCTTCAGCAACCGGCTGACGGCGGTCCGCTGGTGCTGATCAAGGAAACCACCCAGCGCGAATTCGAGGGTGGCACGCAGATCTTCATCTATGCGCCGGACCAACACGACTTCTTCGCCGTGACCGTGGCCGCGATGGACCAGCTCAACCTGAACATTCACGACGCCCGGGTCATCACGTCCAGCAGCCAGTTCACCCTCGACACCTACATCGTGCTCGACACCGATGGCGATTCGATCGGCGACAATCCGGTCCGGGTCAAGCAGATTCGCGACGGCCTGACCGAAGCCCTGCGCAACCCGGCCGATTACCCGACGATCATCCAGCGTCGGGTGCCGCGCCAGCTCAAGCATTTTGCGTTCGCCCCGCAGGTGACGATCCACAACGACGCCCAGCGTCCGGTAACCGTACTGGAACTCACTGCGCCGGATCGGCCGGGCCTGCTGGCACGGGTCGGCGGGATTTTCCTCGAGTTCGACCTGTCGCTGCAGAACGCCAAGATCGCCACCCTGGGCGAGCGGGTGGAAGACGTGTTCTTCATCACCGACGCCCACAATCAACCGCTGTCCGACCCGCTGCTGTGCAGCCGTTTGCAGGATGCCATCGTCGAACAGTTGAGCGTCAATCAGGAACCCGATATCAAACTGTCGCGCATCAGCATTTGATTGCGCGCCCGGATTCAACCGCTTTGCACGAGATCCCGCACCGATGAACAACGCTCTGTCCCAGCTTCAGCCCTACCCGTTCGAAAAGCTCCGCGCCCTGCTCGGCAGCGTTACGCCAAACCCGGACAAGCGCCCGATCGCGCTGTCCATCGGCGAACCGAAGCATCGCTCGCCAAGCTTTGTCGCCGAGGCGCTGGCCAACAATCTGGATCAGATGGCGGTGTACCCGACCACCCTCGGCATTCCGGCCCTGCGCGAAGCCATCGCGGCTTGGTGCGAACGTCGTTTCAACGTACCGAGCGGCTGGATCGACCCGGCGCGCAACGTACTGCCGGTCAACGGCACCCGTGAAGCGCTGTTCGCCTTCACCCAGACCGTGGTCAACCGTGGCGACGACGCACTGGTGGTCAGCCCGAACCCGTTCTATCAGATCTACGAAGGCGCGGCGTTCCTCGCCGGCGCCAAGCCGCACTACCTGCCATGCCTGGACGAGAACGGCTTCAACCCGGACTTCGACGCGGTATCGCCTGACATCTGGAAACGCTGCCAGATCCTGTTCCTGTGCTCGCCGGGCAACCCGACCGGTGCGCTGATTCCGGTCAATGTGCTGAAAAAACTGATCGCCCTGGCCGACGAATACGACTTCGTGATCGCCGCCGACGAGTGCTACAGCGAACTGTACTTCGACGAACAAACCCCGCCGCCAGGCCTGCTCAGCGCCTGCGCCGAACTGGGTCGCCAGGACTTCAAGCGCTGCGTGGTGTTCCACAGCCTGTCCAAGCGCTCGAACCTGCCGGGCCTGCGCTCCGGTTTTGTCGCCGGCGATGCCGACATCCTCAAGGGCTTCCTGCTGTACCGCACCTACCACGGCTGCGCGATGCCGGTTCAGACCCAACTGGCCAGCGTCGCTGCGTGGAATGACGAAGTGCATGTACGCGCCAACCGTGCGCTGTATCGCGAAAAGTTCGACGCCGTGCTGGCGATTCTCAGCCCGGTGATGGACGTGCAGCGCCCGGATGGCAGCTTCTACCTGTGGCCGAATGTGCAAGGTGACGATGCCGCGTTCTGCCGGGATCTGTTTGCCGAAGAGCACGTGACCGTGGTGCCGGGTTCGTACCTGTCCCGTGACGTCGATGGCGTCAATCCGGGCGCCGGGCGCGTGCGCATGGCGCTGGTTGCGCCGCTGGCCGAGTGCGTCGAGGCTGCCGAGCGCATCCGCGATTTCGTCCTGCGCCACAAGTAATGTCTGAACGCCCGTGCCGGGCAATCCGGCACGGGCAATCAAATATCACGTAACAGTTGCCCTCCTGTTTCTACCTCACTCTCCTATTGGCCAGACGTTAGTCTTGGGCGGCGCCGCTCGCTGCGCACCACCAAAAACCGACCTTTGACTTCATGGAAGAAGTGAAAAAAATGACAGAACTGCTCGATTGCCAACTTCATCAATGGCCCGACGATCAGGCGGCCTACACAGCCGCCATCAATGAAAACCCGGCCAACGCCGGCAACGCGACCGGCACTCGCCGCAAGCGCTCCGTCGTCAACTATTCAAAGCTGTGGGCCAACGGCCGCACACTGAAAATCGCCTTCATGGACGCGCCCGATGCCGAGCACAGGACCAAGATCATCGACGCCGCCAGCCAGTGGTTGCCGTACATCAACCTCACGTTCGAATTCGTCGATGACCGGCAAGGCGATATCCGCATTGCCACTAACAACAATGACAACAGCTCAATGCTGGGCACCGATGCGCTGTTGATTCATCCGGACTATCCGACCATGAATCTGGGCGTGAAGCCGGACCACCAGGACTTTGAAGTGATCGTGATTCATGAGTTCGGGCATGCGCTGGGCGCGCTGCATGAACACCAACACCCACAGGCAAAAATTCCGTGGGATAAACCCAAGGTGTATGAGTTCTACAAAAATCGCGAGATGAACCCGCTGACCGAGGCGCAGGTCGACCGAAACCTGTTCGCCTCCTTCGACACGCTGGATGCGATCTACACCTCCTACGACCGCAGGTCGATCATGCACCACCCCGTGGCCAACACCTTGACGGTGGGCAACTGGGAGGTGCCGATCAACCGCAAGATCAGCAAGAAAGACAAACGCCTGATGAGGTTGCTTTATCCCAAGTAACGTTTTGCCTATTTGACCTGGCCCAGGTTGGCCTCACTCAAGTCGAGTTCGCCCAACACCTCGCGCAGCACGTCATCACCGATCTGGTGCTGACGACTGAGGCTGTACAACTCGAGGCGCTGCGCGCGCAGCGCCTTGAGGCGCAAGCGGCGTTCCAGCAGATCCATCTGGAACGCCAGCGCCTGGGCTTCGGCCGAATCGTTGAACACCTCCAGTTGGTGGCGGTACTCGGACATGATGCGCGCCTTGAGCTCGGCCGCCAGTGCGGCTTGCGCGGCGTCCTGCGGGCTGACCTCTTCGATCTCCAGCGCGTGAATCGCCGCTTCCGCCGTCTTGCGCCAGGCGTCGCGCACTTCCTGACGACGCTTGTCGTCCGGACTTTTTTCGATGCCGCGCAACAGCAACGGCAGCGCAATACAGGCCGCCACCAGCGACAACAGGATCACCCCGGCGGCGATGAAGATCAGCAAATCACGCTCGGGGAACGCCTCGCTGCCCATCAGCATCGGCACCGACATCACACCCGCCAGGGTCACCGCACCGCGTACGCCACCAACGGTCAGCAGCCAGCAGGAACGGGCAGTCGGCACTTGCGTCAGATCCCCCTTGCCGCGCAGACGGCGCAGCAGCACCGACAGACGCCAGATGCTCTGCACCCAGATGAAACGCAACAGCACCAGCGCCAGGAAAATCGCCACCACGTCGAGACAGCGGTAGAACAGAGTCGGCCATAACGACGTCTCGTGGCTGACCACCGCTTTAATGATGTCCGGCAGTTGCAGACCGAGCAGCAGGAAGATCAGGCCGTTGAAGGCGAATTCCAGCAACGACCACACACTGCGGTTGAGCAACCGGGTGCTGGTCTGGCGCGGCAGCAGATCGAGCCAGCTCTGCATCATCCCCGCCGCCACTGCCGAAAGAATGCCCGACGCGCCAAGCCGTTCGGCCAGCACGTAAGCGGCAAACGGCAGCAGCAACATGAACACCACGTGGGTCGCCGGATCGTCCCAGCCCCGGGCGATCATCCAGGCGCGCAACCGGCCGACCAGCCAGCTCAGTGCCACCCCCACCGCCAGACCGCCGACCGCGACCAGTACGAAGGTCAGGCTGGCGTTGGCCAGGGAAAACGCACCGGTCACCGCGGCAACCAAGGCGAATTTGAATGTCACCAGGCCCGAGGCATCGTTCATCAACGCCTCGCCCTGCAACATATGCATCAGCGGCGTCGGCAAACGGTTTTGCGCGATGGCCGAGACCGCCACGGCGTCGGTCGGCGACAGCACCGCCGCCAGCGCAAAGGCCACCGGCAATGGAATTGTCGGCAGCAACCAATGAATGAAGTAACCGGCGCCGACCACGGTAAACAGCACCAAACCAACGGCGAGCGTCAGCACCGGCCCGCGCAGGCGCCACAATTCGCGCTTGGGCATGCGCCAGCCATCGGAAAACAGCAGCGGTGGCAGGAACAGAAACAGGAACAGCTCCGGATCAAGAGCCACGTGCAGGCCAAGGGTCGGCCAGGCCAGCAAGGCACCGGCAGCAATCTGTACCAGTGGCAGCGGCAGCGGAATCACCCGTCCAATCAGGCGCGAGACACTGACCAGCATCAGCAGGATCAGGACGGTATAAGCAGTTTGCATAAAGCGGAAATCCCGGACAATCGACAGCGTTGAACTGCCATATTAGCCGCTTAGGCTGTGCGTGACCGTTGCACCTATGTCGCAGCCCCCTCAGCAAAAGCAACCTCGGCGCCGCGAAACCGTCTGGTCATGGCATAATCCGACACCATTTTTTTCCAGCACCTGTAAAGGGGGCAATTCCTTGACCGTTTCAAGCAAAACGTTGCACCTTTTCGGCATCAAAGCCTGCGACACCATGAAAAAGGCGCGCACCTGGCTCGATGAACACGCTGTCAGCTATGACTTCCACGATTACAAGACCGCCGGCATTGACCGTGAACACCTGACCCAATGGTGCGACGAGCATGGCTGGCAAACGGTGTTGAACCGCGCAGGCACGACCTTTCGCAAACTCGACGACGAACGCAAAGCCGATCTCGACCAGTCGAAAGCCATCGAACTGATGCTCGCTCAACCCTCGATGATCAAGCGCCCGGTGCTCGATCTCGGTGACCGAACCCTGATTGGCTTCAAGCCAGACATCTACGCGGCCGCGCTCAAGTAAGCAGCCCGTCACTTTTTGTAGAGGTATTCACATGTCCAACTCCCTGTTCAGTATTGCCTTCGGTGTCGGCACCCAGAACCGTCAAGGCGCATGGCTGGAAGTGTTCTACGCCCAGCCGCTGTTGAACCCTTCGGCTGAGCTGGTCGCCGCTGTTGCACCTATCCTCGGCTACACCGAAGGCAACCAGGCCATCACCTTCACCACCGCACAAGCTGCGCAACTGGCTGAAGCCGTGAAAGGCATCGACGCGGTGCAAGGCAAGCTGCTGACCCGCCTGGCCGAAAGCCACAAGCCGCTGGTCGCGACCCTGCTGGCCGAAGACGCGCAACTGACTTCGACTCCTGAGGCATATCTGAAGCTGCACCTGCTGTCCCATCGCCTGGTCAAGCCGCACGGCGTGAGCCTGGCCGGGATCTTCCCGCTGCTGCCGAACGTGGCCTGGACCAGCCAGGGCGCGATCGACCTGAGCGAACTGGCCGAGCTGCAACTCGAAGCCCGTCTGCGTGGCGAGCTGCTGGAAGTGTTCTCGGTGGACAAGTTCCCGAAAATGACCGACTACGTGGTACCGGCCGGCG
Organism: Pseudomonas sp. NFIX49; assembly: GCF_900115915.1. NCBI lineage: Bacteria > Pseudomonadati > Pseudomonadota > Gammaproteobacteria > Pseudomonadales > Pseudomonadaceae > Pseudomonas > Pseudomonas sp. NFIX49. The sequence goes on from NZ_FOYE01000002.1 coordinate 388,145, forward strand.
TGCGTATCGCTGACGCCGCACGTCTGCGTCTGGGCGCCTACGTGGGCGAAGGCACCACCGTGATGCACGAAGGTTTCATCAACTTTAACGCCGGCACCGAAGGCCCGGGCATGATCGAAGGCCGCGTCTCCGCTGGCGTCTTCGTCGGCAAGGGTTCGGACCTGGGCGGCGGCTGCTCGACCATGGGCACCCTGTCGGGCGGCGGCAACATCGTGATCAAGGTCGGCGAAGGCTGCCTGATCGGCGCCAACGCCGGTATCGGTATCCCCCTGGGCGACCGCAACACCGTCGAGTCAGGCCTGTACGTGACCGCCGGCACCAAGGTGGCGCTGCTGGATGAACACAACAACCTGGTCAAAGTGGTCAAGGCTCGTGAACTGGCCGGTCAGACCGACCTGCTGTTCCGTCGCAATTCGGAAACCGGCGCTGTGGAATGCAAGACCCACAAATCGGCGATCGAACTGAACGAAGCGCTGCACGCTCACAACTAAGCGCCAGAAGCTCACCTGAGGGAGCCGGCCCGTTTGCCATGGCGTTCGAACGATCGCCATCGCGGGCAAGCCCGCTCCCACAGGGTTCGGCGTTAACCCGCCCATCTTCACCAGGGCTTGAAACCGTGATGATTCCCTCCCCCTGGCGTGCCGATTTCCCGGCCATCGCCGCCCTGCAACGGCAAGACCAGACTTACCTGGACAACGCCGCCACCACGCAAAAACCCCAGGCCCTGCTCGACGCGCTGGCACATTACTACGCCAATGGCGCGGCCAATGTGCATCGTGCCCAGCACTTGCCCGGTGCCCACGCCACGCAGGCGTTCGAGGACAGCCGCCTGAAGGTTGCCCAGTGGCTGAATGCCGGTGACAGCGGGCAGATCATCTTCACCCACGGCGCCACCAGCGCGCTGAATCTCCTGGCTTACGGCCTGGAACATCTTTTCCTTCCAGGCGATGAAATTGTCATCAGCGCCCTGGAGCATCACGCCAATCTGCTGCCGTGGCAGCAACTGGCGCAACGTCGCGATTTGAAACTGGTGATCCTGCCGCTGGACGATGACGGCGTGATCGACCTCGCTGCTGCCGTTCACCTGATCGGTCCGCGCACTCGCTTGCTGGCGGTCAGCCAGTTGTCCAACGTACTCGGCGCCTGGCAACCGTTGCCGGCATTGCTGGCAATGGCCAAGGCGCATAACGCCCTGACCGTGGTCGATGGCGCTCAAGGCGTGGTTCATGGCCGGCATGACGTGCAGGCGCTGGGTTGCGACTTTTACGTGTTTTCCAGCCACAAGCTGTACGGCCCCGATGGCCTTGGCGTGCTGTTCGGAAGCAACGCAGCGCTCGAACAACTGCGCCCGTGGCAGTTCGGCGGCGAAATGGTGCTGGAAGCCAATTACCACGACGCGCGCTTCCGCCCTGCCCCATTGGGCTTCGAGGCGGGAACACCGCCGATTGCCAGTGTGATCGGCCTCGGTGCGACCCTCGACTACCTCGCGGGTCTGGATCAGGACGCCGTGTCCGCCCACGAAGCCGCGCTGCACGATTACCTTTTGCGAGGCCTCGCCGCCCGCAATGGCATCCGTCTGCTGGGCAAGCCGCAACTGGCGCTGGCCAGTTTTGTCGTCGAAGGCGTGCACAACGCCGATCTGGCGCACTTGTTGACCGAACAGGGCATCGCCGTGCGTGCCGGGCATCACTGCGCGATGCCGCTGCTCAAGCGTTTCGAACTGGCCGGGGCGATTCGCGTGTCGCTGGCGCTGTACAACGATTCCGAAGATCTGGAGCGGTTCTTTGAAGCGCTGGATCAGGCGCTGGAGCTGTTGCGATGAGCCTGCCGATCGAGGCCGCCGAAGCGCTGCAAACGTTTCAGAACGCCGCCGGCTGGGAACAGCGGGCGCGATTGTTGATGCAGTTCGGGGATCGCCTGCCGCCGTTGAGCGATGCGGACAAGTGCGACGCCAATCGGGTACACGGCTGTGAAAGTCAGGTGTGGCTGGTTGGCGAATTGCGCGACGGCCACTGGCAGTTCGCGGCGAGCAGCGATGCACGGATGATTCGCGGGTTGGTGGCGTTGCTGCTGTTGCGGGTCAACGGCTTGACCGCGGGTGAGCTGCAGCAGGTGGATCTGCCGGACTGGTTCAATCAGTTGGGACTGTCGCGGCAGTTGTCGCCGTCGCGCAGCAATGGCTTGAATGCTGTTTTACAGCGAATGCGCGAACTCGCCCCGAACTGATCGTTCCCACGCTCCGCGTGGGAATGCAGCCCGGGACGCTCTGCGTCCCATGCCGAAGCGGACGCAGAGCGTCCAATGAGGCATTCCCACGCAGACGGTTCGACGCCTCGACGTGGGAACGATCGGCGACGTAGAGCGTGGGAACGATCGGTCACTGGTCAGGCCTGAGGCTTGACCCGATCCGCCGGGCGCCGCACGCCCGCCACAATCTTGTCCACAGCCTTGGTCGCCGCGACCATGCCGAACGTCGCCGTCACCATCATCACCGCGCCAAACCCGCCGGCGCAGTCCAGCTTCACGCCGTCGCCGACAAAACTCTTCTGCAGGCAAATGCTGCCGTCCGGCTTCGGATAGCGCAGCTGTTCGGTGGAGAACACGCACGGCACGCTGTAATGGCGGGTCACGGTGCGCGAAAAACCATAATCGCGGCGCAACGTTGAACGCACTTTCGAGGCCAGTGGGTCGTTGAAGGTGCGGTTGAGGTCGCAGACCTGAATCAGCGTCGGATCGATCTGCCCGCCAGCTCCACCGGTGGTGATGATCTGAATCTTGCGGCGCTTGCACCAGGCAATCAGCGCAGCCTTGGCGTTGACCGCGTCGATGCAGTCGATCACGCAGTCGATGTTCGGCGTGATGTATTCGGCCATGGTGTCGCGGGTGACGAAATCCGCCACGGCGTGCACCTTGCAGTCCGGGTTGATCCCGCGCAGACGCTCGGCCATCACCTCGACCTTGGGTTTGCCGACGGTGCTGTCGAGCGCGTGCAACTGGCGGTTGGCGTTGCTGACGCAGACGTCATCGAGGTCGAACAGCGAAATCTCGCCCACCCCGCAACGGGCCATGGCTTCCGCCGCCCAGGAACCGACGCCGCCAACGCCGACAATCGCCACGTGGGCTGCACGCAGGCGCTCGAGGCCCTCGATGCCATACAAACGGGCGATGCCTGCAAACCGCGGATCTTCTGTACTCATGACCATTACCCTGAAAACCGGCGCGCATTATAGGACTACGCAGCGACAAGTTTTAAGCTTCAAGCTACAAGTGTAAGAACTTAAGTCAAAGTCGATTGCCCAACATCCGGCATTTTCCTGTCTCTTGTAGGACTCAGCGAACTGCCGGTGTAGGATGCGCGCCCTCTTGGCGTCAACCAGCCGACCCTTCGTTCCACAGCCTTTGGAACCCGACACAGCTATGTCATCGCGTAAATTTGGACTCAACCTGGTGGTGGTTCTGGCAATCGCCGCCCTGTTCACCGGTTTCTGGGCGCTGATCAACCGCCCCGTCTCCGCGCCGAACTGGCCGGAGCAGATCTCCGGTTTCTCCTATTCACCGTTCCAGCAAGGACAGTTCCCACAGAAGGATCAGTATCCGTCCGACGATGAAATGCGCCGCGACCTGGAGATCATGAGCAAGCTGACGGACAACATCCGCATCTACTCGGTCGACGGTTCCCTGCAGGACATCCCGAAACTGGCGGAAGAGTTCGGTCTGCGCGTGACCCTGGGGATCTGGATCAGCCCCGACCAGGAGCGCAACGAGCGGGAAATCACCCGCGCCATCGAACTGGCCAACACTTCGCGCAGCGTTGTTCGCGTAGTGGTCGGCAACGAAGCGATCTTCCGCAAGGAAATCACCGCCGAACAACTCAGCGTGCTGCTCGACCGCGTGCGCGCAGCGGTGAAAGTGCCGGTGACCACCTCCGAACAGTGGCACGTCTGGGAAGAACACCCGGAACTGGCCAAGCACGTCGACCTGATCGCCGCCCACGTTCTGCCCTACTGGGAATTCATTCCGGTGGACAAGGCCGGGCAGTTTGTTTTCGACCGCGCCCGCGACCTGAAAAAGATGTTCCCGAAAAAGCCGCTGCTGCTGTCCGAAGTGGGCTGGCCGAGCAACGGCCGCATGCGCGGTGGCGCCGATGCGTCGCCGGCGGATCAGGCGATCTACCTGCGCACGCTGGTCAACAAACTCAACCGCCAGGGCTTCAACTACTTCGTGATCGAAGCGTTTGACCAGCCGTGGAAGGCCAGCGACGAAGGTTCGGTCGGCGCCTACTGGGGCGTGTTCAACGCCGCGCGCCAGCAGAAATTCAACTTCGAAGGCCCGGTGGTGGCGATCCCGCAATGGCGCGTGCTGGCCATCGGCTCGGTGGTGCTGGCGCTGTTGTCGCTGACCCTGCTGATGATCGACGGCTCGGCCCTGCGTCAGCGCGGCCGTACCTTCCTGACCTTTATCGCGTTTCTGTGCGGTTCGGTGCTGGTGTGGATCGGTTACGACTACAGCCAGCAATACAGCACGTGGTTCAGCCTGACGGTGGGTTTCCTGCTGGCGCTCGGTGCGCTCGGGGTGTTCATCGTGTTGCTGACCGAGGCCCACGAACTGGCCGAAGCGGTGTGGATTCACAAACGCCGGCGTGAATTCCTGCCGGTAGTCGGCGATTCGGATTACCGTCCGAAAGTCTCGATCCACGTGCCCTGCTACAACGAGCCGCCGGAGATGGTCAAACAGACCCTCAACGCCCTGGCCAACCTCGACTACCCGGACTTCGAAGTCCTGATCATCGACAACAACACCAAGGACCCGGCGGTCTGGGAACCGGTGCGCGACTATTGCGAAACGCTCGGCCCGCGCTTCAAGTTCTTCCACGTCTCGCCCCTGGCCGGCTTCAAGGGCGGCGCGCTGAACTACCTGATCCCGCATACCGCCAAGGACGCCGAAGTGATCGCGGTGATCGACTCCGACTACTGCGTGCACCCGAACTGGCTCAAGCACATGGTGCCGCACTTCGCCGACCCGAAAATCGCCGTGGTGCAGTCGCCGCAGGATTACCGCGACCAGAACGAGAGCACCTTCAAGAAGCTCTGCTACGCCGAATACAAAGGCTTCTTCCACATCGGCATGGTCACCCGCAACGACCGCGACGCGATCATCCAGCACGGCACCATGACCATGACCCGTCGTTCGGTTCTGGAAGAACTGGGCTGGGCCGACTGGTGCATCTGTGAAGACGCCGAACTCGGTCTGCGGGTATTCGAGAAAGGCCTGTCGGCGGCGTACTACCACGACAGTTACGGCAAGGGCCTGATGCCGGACACCTTCATCGACTTCAAGAAGCAGCGTTTCCGCTGGGCCTACGGTGCGATCCAGATCATCAAGCGCCACACCCGCAGCCTGCTGCGCGGCAAGGACACCGAACTGACGCGCGGCCAGCGTTACCACTTCCTCGCGGGCTGGTTGCCGTGGGTGGCGGACGGCATGAACATTTTCTTCACCGTCGGCGCGCTGTTGTGGTCGGCGGCGATGATCATCGTGCCGCAACGGGTCGATCCGCCGCTGCTGATCTTCGCGATCCCGCCGCTGGCGCTGTTCGTGTTCAAGGTCGGCAAGATCATCTTCCTCTACCGTCGCGCCGTGGGCGTGAACCTCAAGGATGCGTTCTGCGCCGCACTGGCCGGTCTGGCGTTGTCGCACACCATCGCCAAAGCGGTGCTGTACGGCTTCTTCACCAGCAGCATTCCGTTCTTCCGCACCCCGAAAAACGCCGACAACCATGGTTTCTGGGTGGCGATTTCCGAGGCCCGGGAAGAGCTGTTCATCATGCTGCTGTTGTGGGGCGCGGCACTGGGGATCTTCCTGGTGCAGGGCATTCCGAGCAACGACATGCGCTTCTGGGTGGCCATGCTGCTGGTGCAGTCGCTGCCGTACGTGGCGGCGCTGATCATGGCGTTCCTGTCGTCGCTGCCAAAACCTTCGGCGGCGCCTGAACCGGCACCGGTGGTCTAAATCCTCACCGATGCACTAAACGGCGGCCAATGGTCGCCGTTTTGCTTTAAGATAACCGCCATTTTGCGCGCCTTGCCCCCCAGCTTTCGGAGTTTTCCATGACGGCCCATGCCGACCTTTCGCCGACCCTCCAACTCGCCATCGACCTGATCCGCCGTCCGTCCGTGACGCCGGTCGACGCCGATTGCCAGAAGCAGATGATGCAGCGCCTGGGCGATGCCGGTTTCCAGCTGGAACCGATGCGCATCGAAGATGTGGATAACTTCTGGGCGACTCACGGCAAAGACGACGGCCCGGTGCTGTGCTTCGCCGGCCACACCGACGTGGTGCCAACCGGCCCGGTGACGGCCTGGCAGATCGACCCGTTCAACGCGGTGATCGACGAGCACGGCATGCTCTGCGGCCGTGGCGCAGCGGACATGAAAGGCAGCCTGGCCTCGATGACTGTGGCAGCCGAGCGTTTTGTCGCCGACTACCCGGATCACAAGGGCAAGGTTGCATTCCTGATCACCAGCGACGAAGAAGGCCCGGCGCATCACGGCACCAAGGCCGTGGTCGAGCGTCTGGCCGCCCGTAACGAGCGTCTGGACTGGTGCATCGTCGGTGAACCGTCGAGCACCACGCTGGTGGGCGACGTGGTGAAGAACGGTCGTCGCGGCTCCCTCGGCGCCAAACTGACCGTACGCGGTGTGCAGGGCCACGTGGCCTATCCGCATCTGGCGAAGAACCCGATCCACCTCGCTGCCCCGGCTCTGGCCGAGCTGGCAGCCGAGCATTGGGATCACGGCAACGACTTCTTCCCGCCGACCAGTTTTCAGATTTCCAACGTCAACTCCGGCACCGGCGCGACCAACGTGATTCCGGGCGATCTGGTGGCGGTGTTCAACTTCCGCTTCTCCACCGAATCGACGGTCGAAGGCCTGCAGAAACGCGTCGCCGACATCCTCGACAAGCACGGCCTGGACTGGCACATCGACTGGGCGCTGTCCGGTCTGCCATTCCTCACCGAGCCGGGTGCGCTGCTCGACGCGGTGTCGTCGAGCATCAAGGACATCACCGGCCGCGAGACCAAGGCGTCCACCAGCGGCGGCACCTCCGACGGTCGTTTCATCGCGACCATGGGTACGCAGGTTGTTGAACTGGGCCCGGTCAACGCAACCATCCACCAGGTCAACGAGCGCGTGCTGGCGGCCGATCTCGACGTGCTGACCGAGATCTACTACCAGACCCTGATCAAGTTGCTCGCCTGATGCTCGCGTGCCCGATCTGCAGTGAACCGCTGAACGCGGTGGACAACGGCGTGGTCTGCCCCGCCGGCCACCGCTTCGACCGCGCGCGCCAGGGTTACCTGAACCTGCTGCCGGTGCAACACAAGAACAGCCGCGATCCCGGCGACAATCAGGCGATGGTCGAGGCCCGCCGCGACTTTCTGAACGCCGGGCATTACGCGCCGGTGGCCAAGCGTCTGGCGGAGCTGGCGGCGAGTTATGCGCCGGCGCGCTGGGTCGATATCGGTTGTGGCGAGGGTTACTACACCGCGCAGATCGCCCAGGCTTTGCCCGATGCTGACGGCTACGCGCTGGATATCTCGAAGGAAGCGGTCAAACGCGCCTGCAAACGCAATCCGGCGCTGACCTGGTTGATCGCCAGCATGGCCCGGGTGCCACTGGCCGCCGGCAGTTGCCAGTTTCTGGCCAGCGTCTTCAGTCCACTGGACTGGGAAGAAGCCAAACGCCTGCTCAGCGTCGGCGGCGGTCTGATGAAAGTCGGCCCGACCAGCGGCCACCTGATGGAACTGCGCGAACGCCTGTACGACGAAGTGCGCGAATACACCGACGACAAGCACCTGGCCCTGGTACCGGAAGGCATGGCGCTGGCGCACAGTGAAACCCTGGAATTCAAACTGACGCTGGACAAGCCCGAGGATCGCGCCAACCTGCTGGCGATGACGCCCCACGGCTGGCGCGCCAGTGCCGAGCGCCGCGCGGCGGTGATCGAACAGCCCGAGCCGTTCGTGACCACGGTCTCGATGCGCTACGATTATTTCGTTCTTCAATAACTTTTGGTCTCGGGCAACGACCCGGGGCCGGCTAAATCCGCGAATGGATTTTTCAGACCCGCAGTGAGGATATCCATGCGCCAACCGGACATCGAGATTTACCTGAAAGACGCCGACGTCGACCACAAGGCCATTTCCGCCTGGCTGGGCGCCGCTCTCGGCCCGTGCAGCGACTGGGTACAGAAAGGCCAGACTTACAAGTGCAAGGCCGGCAACATCCCGGTGACCTGGCTGCCGAAAGCCGTGGGCAAGTGGAACAGCCTGTACCTGGAAAGCGATGCGACCCCATGGGACGACGACATCGCCTGCGCCCGCGCCGCGTTCGCTGCGCTGAACGTCGAAGTGCGCTGCGCACCGGGGACGTGGGTCGAGGAAGAAGGTGAAGAGACGGCGGATCGCTGGATCCGGATCAGCGCCGATGGTGAAGAAGAGATCACCTGGAAAACTGCATAAAAGCAGCTTCGAGCTGCAAGCCTCAAGCTGCAAGCCTGACCGCTTGAAGCTTGTAGCTCGAGACTGGCCGCAGGTCCTCCCTTACAGGCCTACAACGTCTTCAGCCTGCAACCCCTTCTGCCCTTCCACCACCGCGTATTCAACCTGCTGACCCTCGGTCAGCGAACGGTGGCCTTCGCCGCGGATCGCGCGGTAGTGCACGAACACGTCCACCCCGTCTTCGCGCTGAATGAAGCCGTAGCCCTTGGCGTCGTTGAACCACTTCACGTTGCCGGTTTCACGTGTTGCCATCTGTTCATACTCCTTTTTTATTATTGAACAGGCTTTTCGCAGGAAAGCCTTCGAGGAACGTCAGCCTGCGTCCGACGTCCATAAAAGGGCCCCGGCGACAGATCGCCGAGTATATGACAGGCGGCAAAACTCTCAACAGGAGATTACTTCGCCGCTTTTTTGCCGATTTTCGCCCAATACGGCAAACTGTCGACCGCCCGAGCAAACGCTCGGTTTATCCACTCACGCAGAAGCCGTATGACCCGTTCCCCGTTCCGCCGTCTTGTGTTTGGCACCTTGCGCCGACTGTTGTATCTCTGGGTTCGCTCCGAGACGATCAATCAGTCGTCGTTCACCCTCAACCTCGACCGCAGTCGTCCGGTGTTCTACGTCCTGCAAAATCCATCGCTGACCGATCTGGCGGTGGTCGACACCGAGTGCACCAAGGCCGGCCTGCCGCGCCCGGTGCTGCCGGTGTCCGTGGGTTCGCTGATCGAACCGGCGGCGTTTTTCTACCTGACGCCGGATCCCGACTGGCTCGGCCGCCAGGACAAGCGCGGTGCGCCGCCGACCCTGACCCGACTGGTCAGCGCCCTCAGCCAGAATGCTACCGAAGACGCGCAGATCATTCCGGTCAGCGTGTTCTGGGGCCAGTCACCGGACAGCGAAAACAGCCCGTGGAAACTGCTGTTCGCCGACAGCTGGGCCGTCACCGGGCGTCTGCGTCGCCTTCTGAGCATCATGATTCTGGGGCGCAAGACCCGCGTGCAATTCTCCGCACCGATCCACCTGCGCGAACTGATCGAACACAACAAGGGCCACGAGCGCACGGTGCGCATGGCCCAGCGGATCCTGCGGGTGCACTTCCGCAACCTCAAGGCTGCAGTGATCGGTCCGGACATTTCCCACCGCCGCAACCTGGTCAAAGGCCTGCTCAACCAGCCGCTGGTCAAGCAAGCGATCCTCGACGAAGCCGAGCGCGAGAACATCTCCCCGGAAAAAGCCAAGGCCCAAGCCCTGCGCTACGGCAACGAGATCGCCTCGGACTACACCTACACCGCGATCCGTTTTCTGGAAGTGGTGCTGAGCTGGTTCTGGAACAAGATCTACGACGGGATCAAGGTCAACCACATCGAAGGCGTGCAGAAGGTCGCCCAGGGTCACGAAGTGATCTACGTGCCGTGCCACCGCAGCCACATTGACTACCTGCTGCTGTCGTACTTGCTGTTCCGCAATGGCCTGACCCCGCCGCACATCGCCGCCGGCATCAACCTCAACATGCCGGTGATCGGCAGCCTGCTGCGCCGTGGCGGCGCGTTCTTCATGCGCCGCACGTTCAAGGGCAATCCGCTGTACACCTCGGTGTTCAACGAATACCTGCACACCCTGTTCACCAAAGGCTTCCCGGTCGAATACTTCGTCGAGGGCGGTCGCTCGCGTACCGGGCGCATGCTGCAACCGAAAACCGGGATGCTGGCGATCACCATGCGCAGCTTCCTGCGTTCGTCGCGGATGCCGATCGTGTTCGTGCCGGTGTACATCGGTTATGAGCGCGTGCTCGAAGGCCGCACCTACCTCGGTGAATTGCGTGGCGCGAGCAAGAAGAAAGAATCGATCTTCGACATCTTCAAAGTCATCGGCGCACTCAAGCAGCGCTTCGGCCAAGTGGCGGTGAACTTCGGCGAGCCGATCAAACTGGCGGAATTCCTCGACAGCGAACAGCCGGACTGGCGTCAGCAGGAACTCGGCCCGCAGTACAAGCCGGCGTGGCTCAACGAAACCACCAACCGCCTCGGCGAGAAAGTCGCACAGCACCTGAACGAAGCGGCGGCGATCAACCCGGTCAACCTGGTGGCGCTGGCGCTGCTCTCGACCACCCGCCTGGCGCTGGATGATCGGGCCATGGCGCGGGTGCTGGATCTGTATCTGGCGCTGCTGCGCAAGGTCCCTTACTCGCCGCACACCACGTTGCCGGAAGGCGATGGCCGCGCGCTGATCGAACACGTGAAGGACATGGATCTGCTGTCCGAGCAGAACGATGCGCTGGGCAAGATCCTTTATCTGGACGAGCAGAACGCCGTCCTGATGACGTACTACCGCAACAACGTGCTGCACATCTTCGCCCTGCCGGCGCTACTGGCGAGCTTCTTCCAGAGCACCTCGCGCATGAGCCGCGAACAGATCCTGCGCTACACCCGCGCGTTGTATCCGTACCTGCAATCGGAGCTGTTCATCCGCTGGACCCTGGACGAACTGGATGCAGTCATCGATCAGTGGCTGGAAGCGTTCGTCGAACAGGGCCTGCTGCGTTTCGAAAAAGACGTGTACCTGCGCCCGGCACCGAGCTCGCGGCATTTCGTGCTGCTGACCCTGCTGTCGAAGAGCATTGCCCAGACCCTGCAACGCTTCTACATGACCGTTTCCCTGCTGCTCAACAGCGGCCAGAACAGCATCAGCGCCGAAGAACTGGAAGACCTGTGCACGGTCATGGCCCAGCGCCTGTCGATCCTGCATGGCCTGAACGCACCGGAGTTCTTCGACAAGAGCCTGTTCCGCCACTTCATCCAGACCCTGCTCGACCTCGACGTACTGCGTCGCGACGAAGCCGGCAAGTTGAGCTACCACGAACTGCTCGGCGAACTGGCCGAAGGCGCAGCCAAACGGGTGCTGCCGGCGGAGATTCGCTTGTCGATCCGTCAGGTGGCACTGCACCGCAGTGAAGATGCGGCCGATCAGCCCGCCGCCCCTGTGCAAAGCGACTAAATTCCTACAGGCGCCAGGCTTCTTCTGGCGCCGTCGATACGGAGATCTCCGATGAAAAAACTTTCCCTGCTTGCCGCCGCCACGCTGCTCAGCGCCTGCCAGTCGACCTCACCGGCCGGCAAGGTCAGCCTCGACGGCGAAGTGTTCTACCTGCAACGCATCGCCCTGCCACCCAGTGCGACCTTGAGCGTAAGCCTGCAGGACGTTTCGCTGGCCGACGCTCCGGCCGTGGTACTCGACGAACAGAAAGGCCCGGTCAAAGGCCAGGTGCCGCTGCCGTTCCACTTGAGCTACGATCCGGCCCAGGTCAAACCCGGCCACCGCTACTCGGTCAGCGCGCGCATCGAAGTCAACGGCGAGCTGATGTTCATAACCACTGAAAACCATACCGTGCAGCTCGATGGCAAGGATCCGCAGCCGCTGAAGATCCGCGTCGACGCCGCACGCTAACCCTCTCCGAACAAGGAAGCCGCCATGCTCCGCCCTACCCTTCGCTTCGCCGGCCTGTGCGCGGGCCTGATGATCTCCGCCAACGCACTGGCCCTGTCCCTAAGCGACCTGTCGCAAGGCGACGCCACCGGCGGCCTCAAGGACGCCCTGACCCAGGGCGCGCAACTGGCCGTCAAACAACTCGGCACCCCGGGCGGTTTCAGCAACAACCCGGACGTGAAGATCGAACTGCCGGGCAAACTCGGCAAAGTCGCCGGCAAGATGAAAGCCTTCGGCATGGGCGCTCAAGTTGAAGAACTGGAAACCGCCATGAACAAGGCCGCGGAAACCGCTGTCACCCAGGCCCAGCCGATCCTCGTCGACGCCGTGAAGAAAATGAGCGTGGAAGACGCCAAAGGCATCCTCAGCGGCGGCAACGACTCCGCCACCCAATACCTGGACAAATCCAGCCGCGAACAGATCCGCACCAAGTTCCTGCCGATCGTCAAACAGGCAACCGACAAAGTCGGCGTAGCCCAGAAATACAACGCCTTCGCCGGCCAGGCCGCGACCTTCGGGGTGGTGGATGCGAAAAGCGCCAACATCGAAAGCTACGTGACCGAACAAGCGCTCAACGGCCTGTTCGAAATGATCGGCAAACAGGAAGAAACCATCCGCAAGAACCCGGCCGCTGCGGCGACGAGTCTGGCGAAGAAAGTGTTTGGTACGCTCTAAACCGACACGACACGGGAGTGAGCTGTCTCACTCCTGTTGTTCAATCCGCCACCAGCGGAAACACGTAAAAAGTACACCCACTCGCGCCCCATTTTCTTCTTCTCGAAAACCTGCAGCTCAACCAACCCGCTCAACGTCGACACCGCTGTGTTGTAGGCACAACCAAGATGCTCCTTGACGTTCCCCGCCGTGAACTCCTTCGCCACCCCGCTCCTGGCCACCTGATAAATGGCCCGCTGCCGCTCTGTCAGCCGATCAAAAAAGCCCGAACAGGTCAGCCAGCGCTCGAAGTCTTCGCTGTACGCCACACTCTTGCGGTACACATCGGTAAACCCCTCCACCGCCCGCAGAATCACCGAACACTGAAACTCGATGAAGTACGTCAGGTCGAGCTCATCAGCCTCGCTGTGCAAATACGACCGCCCGTACTTTACCGGCGCGTTGCGCAGTAAAAGACTGATCGCGATATAGCGGAACGCCGAAAACTCGTGCTTGAACATGAACCAGTAAAACAGCGCCCTGGCGACCCGCCCGTTGCCATCGCGAAAGGGATGTTCATAGCCCAGGGCAAAGTGCAGCGTGATCGCCTTGATCAGCGGATGCAGGTAGTTTTTTTGCTGAGGTGAACCCTGTGGTTGATTGATCCACTGCGAGAGCAAATCCAGTCGCCTCACTAATCCGGCGGCAGGCGGTGGCGAGTGGACGGTATTCCCTTCGCCGTCCTGCACCACCACTTCATCGTTGGTCCTGAAAAGCCCGGGGTCGTACTGCTCGTCATCAATACCCTCGACACCGACCCGATGCATCGACGCAATCAACTCCACGCTCAAAGGCTCGTAACGTTTTTCCCAAGCGAAATTCATCATCCGGAAATTACCCATGACCATCCGCTCATCCGGCGTCCGGGGCTGGCGCCGTTGCTTGAGCATGTCCTTGGCAACACGGGTAGTAGTCGCGGCGCCTTCCAGCTGACTGCTGCTGATCGCCTCATCCTCGATCAAATCGTTAAGCAAATAACTGAAATGCGCCCGCTCGCCTATCTGGCTGGTCATGTACTCCAGCGACGCCGTCGTGGTTTGCCGATCAACCACTGAAAGGGCCTTCTGCGCGGTGGGCGTCGGCACAAACTTTCCCCACTGGGCCGGCTCCCCCAAAGGCAGAAGATGAATGTACTGAGCGGCCCGCGCCTTCTTGACCAACGCCCAACACAATCGCGAATCCAGCCCGCTGGCCCAGCGATACCGCAGATCCTCAAAAGGCAGATACCGCCCCTGATCATCCAGCGGCTTGAGCAACGCAAGATAGTCCGCCAGACGCTGCTTGTGAGGCGCGCGCATCAACAACTCAAAGACCGGATCGGCCCGACCTTTCAATACCGGCGGTTTCTTCATCAACGCTGCTCAACCAAGGCTGAAAAACAGCCTCGAGTACAGCACTGCAAACACAGCGACTCAATATCGGAGGCGTCTGAAAAACATGTAGGAGAGAACACCCCCTCCTACAACGAGCAAATAAAGGCGTAAACCACAATGAGCGTTAGCTCGAGTACCGCTCTTGACGTGCCGGCCCCTTCGGCCGGCTGAGTGGAGGGATTTATCCGGGGGGGAGGCGCGTAGCGCCGTTCGACGAAGTCGAACACATCGAGAGGAGGTGCAGCGAAGCAAACCGGAGGCGATGCCCCCGGATGAATCCCGGAACGAAGGAACCCCGAGCCCCAGCGAGGGGCCGAACGCCGGGGCGCAGCGTTTTGGTTCCTTTTGGGCGTTTGCAAAAGGGACTCGCCGTAAGGGCGAAACCGCCAGTCGCAACACCCGCAGAAACGGATATTCACCCAAAACCCCAAGAGTCTGGTCGGCCCAAAGGCCGCCAAGCTCACCAAACCAAATCAAGACTCCTTGCGAACCCTGAACCAAGCCGCATACAACGCCGGCAAAAACAAAAGCGTCAGAGCAGTAGCAACAATCAACCCCCCCATAATCGCCACCGCCATCGGCCCGAAAAACACACTGCGAGAAAGCGGAATCATCGCCAACACCGCCGCCAAAGCCGTCAACACAATCGGCCGGAACCGCCGCACGGTCGCCTCGATAATCGCCTGCCACGGCTTGAGCCCGGCGGCGATGTCCTGCTCGATCTGATCCACCAGAATCACCGAGTTACGCATGATCATCCCCGACAGCGCGATCGTCCCGAGCATCGCCACAAACCCGAACGGCTGACGGAACACCAGCAGAAACAGCGTTACCCCGATCAACCCCAGCGGCGCGGTCAGAAACACCATCGCCGTGCGCGAAAAACTGCGCAATTGCACCATCAGCAACGTCAGCACCACGACAATGAACATCGGCACCCCGGCGTTCACCGACTTCTGCCCACGCTCGGAATCCTCAACCGTGCCGCCCACATCAAGCAGATAGCCGTCCGGCAATTCGGCACGGATCGGATCAAGCGTCGGCATGATCTGCTTCACCAGCGTTGCCGGTTGTTCCTTGCCATAGATGTCCGCCCGCACGGTCACGTTCGGCAGACGATTGCGGTGCCAGATGATGCCTTCCTCGAAGCCATATTCCAGCGTGGCAATCTGCGACAGCGCGACGCTGCGACCGTTGTCGGTCGGCACCGCCAGACTCGGCAGCAACGACAGTTCGGTGCGCTCGTGCACGGTGCCGCGCAGGAGGATTTCGATCAATTCGTTGTCCTCGCGGTACTGGCTGACGCTGGAGCCGGTCAGCGAACTCTGGAGGAATTTCGCCAGATTCGCCGTGCTCACACCCAGTGCCCGGGCGCGATCCTGATCAATGTTCAGGTACACGACCTTGCTCGGCTCTTCCCAGTCCAGATGCACATTCACCACATGCGGGTTCTCGCGCACCTTGGCCGCCACCTTGCGCGCCAAAGCACGGACTTCCTCGATGTGCTCGCCGGTGACACGGAACTGCACCGGATAGCCAACCGGAGGACCGTTTTCCAGGCGCGTGACCCGCGAACGCAAGGCCGGGAACTGCTCGTTCAACGTGTCGATCAGCCAAGTGCGCAGCGCTTCACGCTCCTCGATGGTTTTCGCCAGAACGACAAACTGGGCGAAGCTCGCCGCCGGCAGTTGTTGATCCAGCGGCAGGTAGAAACGTGGCGAACCGGTGCCGACGTAAGCGACATAGTTGTCGATGCCGGCGTGATCCTTGAGCATCGCTTCCAGCCGTTTGACCTCGGCGGTGGTGTTGGCCAGCGAAGCGCCTTCGGCAAGCTTCAGATCGACCATCAGCTCCAGTCGCCCGGAAGCCGGAAAGAACTGCTGCGGCACGAACCGGAACAACGCCAGCGACGCAACAAATAGCAGCACGGTGAGCACGATCACGGTTTTGCGCCGACGTACGCACCACTCCACCAGACGCCGTACCCGTTGGTAGAACGGCGTGCCATAGGGATCGGTTTGGCCGTCAGCCGTACCGTGTTTGGCCGCATGAATTTTCGCCAGATCCGGCAGGAGCTTTTCCCCCAGATACGGCACGAACACCACCGCCGCTACCCAGGATGCGAGCAAGGCGATGGTCACCACCTGGAAGATCGAGCGGGTGTATTCGCCGGTGCCGGACTGCGCCGTGGCAATCGGCAGGAAGCCTGCGGCCGTAATCAGCGTACCGGTGAGCATCGGGAACGCGGTGCTGGTCCAGGCATAACTGGCAGCCTTGATCCGGTCGAAACCCTGCTCCATTTTGATCGCCATCATTTCCACGGCGATGATCGCGTCGTCCACCAGCAAGCCCAGCGCCAGCACCAGCGCACCGAGGGAAATCTTGTGCAGGCCGATGCCGAAGTAATACATGCAGGCGAAGGTCATCGCCAGCACCAGCGGAATGGTCAGCGCCACCACCATGCCGGTGCGTACGCCGAGGGAGAAGAAACTCACCAGCAACACGATGGCCAGTGCCTCGACAAGCACCTGGACGAACTCGCCGACACCGGTTTTCACGGCGGCGGGCTGGTCGGAGACCTTGCGCAACTGCATGCCGGCCGGCAGGTTTTTCTGGATGCGGGCGAACTCGATTTCCAGGGCCTTGCCCAGCACCAGAATGTCGCCGCCATCCTTCATCGCCACCGCCAGGCCGATCGCATCCTCGCCCATGAAGCGCATGCGCGGTGCCGGAGGATCGTTGAAACCGCGCCGCACGTCAGCGACATCGGAGATGCGGAACGTACGATCACCGACCCGGATCGGGAAGTTCTTGATCTCGTCGACTGTCTGAAAATTCCCCGACACCCGCAGCTGCAAACGCTCGCTGCCGGTTTCGAAAAACCCTGCGGTGGACACCGCGTTCTGTTCCTCCAGCGCCTGCTGCACGACTGCCAGCGGCAAGCCGAGGGTGGCGAGCTTAACGTTGGACAATTCGACCCAGACCTTCTCGTCCTGTAAACCGAGCAGATCGACCTTGCCCACGTCCTTGACCCGTTGCAGCTGGATCTGGATGCGGTCGGCGTAATCCTTGAGCACCGCGTAGTCGAAACCGTCGCCGGTCAGCGCATAGATATTGCCGAAGGTGGTGCCGAACTCATCGTTGAAAAACGGCCCCTGAATGCCCGGCGGCAGGGTCTGGCGAATGTCGCTGACTTTCTTGCGCACCTGATACCAGAGATCCGGAATCTCCACCGAATGCATCGAGTCGCGGGCAATGAACGTGACTTGGGATTCACCGGGGCGCGAGAACGAAACAATCCGCTCGTACTCGCCGGTTTCCATCAGTTTCTTTTCGATGCGTTCGGTAACCTGGCGCGAGACTTCCTGAGCCGTTGCGCCGGGCCAGCGGGTCTGGATGACCATCGCCTTGAAGGTGAACGGCGGGTCTTCGCTCTGGCCGAGCTTGGTGTAGGACAAGGCACCGACAATCGCCAGCAAAAGCATCAGGAACAGTACGATCTGGCGATTGCGCAGCGCCCAGGCGGAAAGATTGAAACCCATCGGGGATTACTCCTTGTCCGCCAGATTGACCACACGGTTGGAGCGATCCACCGGACGCACCTGCTGCCCTTCCAGCAATACGTGAACGCCAGCGGCAACCACCCAGTCGCTGGCGTTCAAGCCTTCGAGCACCGGCACGGTTTTCTCACCGAACGGGCCGACGCGCACCGGGGTCTTTTTCAGGGTGTTGTTGGCGCTGACGACCCAGACGTAGGTCGCGCCGTTTTCGGCGGTCAGTGCCGAGAGCGGCACCGACAGCGGGATGACATCGGCGGTCTGCACGAAGACCCGGGCGCTCTGGCCCAGTTCCGCCGGGACTTTGCCGGCGGTGAATGCAATGCGTGCGGCGAAGGTGCGGGATTTCGGATCGGCGGCCGGCGACAGCTCGCGGATCTGCCCGGCGAAGCGCTGGTTCTGTTGCGTCCACAACTCCACCGAGACGGGCTGGCCGACCTTGAAGCGGCCGAAGCTCTGCTCCGGCAGGCTGATCAGCACTTCCCGTTCGCCGTCAGTGGCGAGAGTGAAAACGGTCTGCCCGGCGGCGACCACCTGCCCGACCTCCACCGAACGCTTGGCCACCACGCCATCCTGGGGCGCGCGCAGCACGGCGTAACTGGCCTGATTGGTCGAGACGTTGAATTCGGCCTTGATCTGTTTGAGGCGGGCTTCGCCGGAGCGGTAGAGGTTCTCGGCATTGTCGTAGGCCGAGCGGCTGACCATCTGCCGTTCCATCAGGGTCTTGTAGCGGTCACGCTCGGCACGCACCAGGTTCAGGTTGGCTTCGGCCGCCGCGACCTGGGCTCGGGTGGCTTCCAGTTGCAGGCGTACATCCTGCGGATCGAGCTCGGCGAGTGGCTGATCGGCCTTCACGCGCTGGCCTTCCTCGACCAGTCGTCGGCTGACTTTGCCGCCGATGCGGAACGCCAGATCGGGTTCGTAGCGGGCGCGAACCTCGCCCGGATAACTTTCCATCGCCTGCGCCGAAGGCTCTGGCTGCACCACCATGGCCGGTCGCACGTTGACTTGCGTCACCTCTTCCTTGCCACACGCCGACAATAAAAAAGCCAGACTGACTGGCACCGCAAAGGACAACGCATGGCGGAACATGGTGAAGGACCTTTCGCTAAGGAGGCTTGGAATAATTATACTGGCCGGTATGTTATTAATAGCAAACTCACCAGTCCAGTATTAAAAGCGAAGAATGTCGAACAATCTTTCCACTCCAAACGGCCCGGGCCGACCGAAGGATCCGGCCAAGCGCCAGGCGATTCTCGAGGCGGCGAAAATCCTGTTTCTGAGTCACGGCTATGCCAACACCAGCATGGACGCGGTGGCCGCCGAGGCCGGGGTGTCGAAGCTGACGGTCTACAGCCATTTCAACGACAAGGAGACGCTGTTCTCTGCCGCTGTAGTGGCCAAATGCGAGGAGCAATTGCCGCCGCTGTTCTTCGAATTGCCGGACGGCATCGCCGTGGAAAATGTGTTGCTGAACATTGCGCGAGGTTTTCATCACCTGATCAACAGCGATGAATCGGTGAACCTGCATCGCCTGATCATGGCCTTGGGCAGTCAGGATCCCAACCTGTCACTGATCTTCTTCGAGGCCGGCCCTCAGCGCATGGTGCAGGGCATGGAACGTTTGCTGCGGCGGATCCACGAAACCGGCGTGCTGAGCATCGACAACCCGCACAACGCCGCCGAACACTTCTTTTGCCTGATCAAGGGCGCCGGGAATTTCCGTCTGTTGTACGGCTGCGGTGAGCCGCTGACCGGCGAGGCGGCGGAAAATCATGTGCAGGAAGTGGTCGGGCTGTTCATGCGGGCCTTTCGACCCTGAAAACAAAAATCCCACGCCATGCGTGGGATTTTCTTAAGCGACGGCTCAGGCCTTGAGCGCTTTCTTCGGGTAGATGTCATAGCGGCTGGATTTGCCATCCAGCGCATGGCTCGGCTTCGGCCCTTCGATGCACGGCGCCTTGCGCGGGCGCTTGACCACCACCCGGTGCGTGGCCAGCGCCAACGCCGCTTCCAGCAACGCCGGTGCATCCGGATCATCGCCTACCAACGGGCGGAACAGGCGCATTTCCTTCTTCACCAGCGCGGTTTTCTCACGGTGCGGGAACATCGGGTCGAGGTAGATCACCTGCGGCGGCTCGCCCTCCCAATTGCGCATCACGTCGATGGAGTTGCCCTTGAGCAGCTTCATCCGCGCCACGATCGGCGCCACCTCGAAGTCTTCAGCCGCACGGGCCAGACCATCTTCCAGCAACGCGCCGATCAATGGCTGGCGCTCGATCAGGCTCATCTCGCAACCGAGACTGGCCAGCACGAACGCATCCTTGCCCAGCCCTGCCGTGGCATCCAGCACCCGAGGACGCACGCCTTGAGCGATGCCGACCGCCTTGGCGATCATCTGCCCGCTGCCACCGCCGTACAACCGGCGATGGGCCGCACCGCCCTCGACAAAGTCCACCCGCACCGGCCCCGGGGCATCCGGCCCCAGCTGTTGCAGCTGCAAACCCTGCTCGCCGACCTGCAAGGCGAACTCGCCGTCAGCCACCTGCAACGGCAGATCCAGGCGCTGCGCCCACTGCTCGGCCTGCGCTTCGAACGTCGGGCCGAGGGCCTCGACATGGATGCGGCAGGCCGCGGGTTGCTCAATCATGGAAAACACGCTCAAAAAAGTTAAGGATCGGCAAAAACCGCCGATAACCCAATCAACGCGCATTTTGCCAGAGCTGAGCGTCAACCGAAAAAAATGTCAGGCATTCTTCCCACATCGATTGGCTACCTTTCGCCCACAGGCGATTTCAGCCGTCATAACACTCAAGCATTGGGCGGCGTCAGCCACCTGTGGCAGGATTTTTTTGCCCAGGCACTGGCCGAGCAATCGAGTGATGTGGTGCCGGCGTGCGGCACGTTTCCACCGGTTGACCTGGAAAGCCCTGAAGAACCGACTGTCGGCAGCGAACTGTATGCGCACATCGTCAGCCAGCGCGAATGCGATGTGGTGGAAACCGAGGTGCGTCCGCCGGAGCCGCTGTTCCTGCCGATCGCCGAAATCGACATGACACTGGCCGAGCCGTACCCTCCGTTCCCGCCAGAAGAAATCAAGACTCAGCAAAAGCAGCAGGATTTCGACAGCAGTTGGGTTCGCCCGGTAGTGATCAACAACGGCCAGCCGATTCCGGAGCCGGGCCCTGCCCCGCAGAAAAAACCGCTGTACCTGCCGATTGCCGAGTTCGACCTGGATCTGCTGCAGCCTTACCCGCCGTTCCCGCCGGAAGCCATCGTCGAGCAGCAGAAAGCCCTGGACTTCGATAACGGCTGGGTGCGCCCGATCGTTCAGCAGAATCTGCGCATCGCCGCCTGATCCCTCAGCGACACACGCTCCAGCGCCCGACATCGACATGAAAGTGATTGCGATGAGCGGCGTTGTAATCCGGACTCAACACCACACTGAACGCCTCGCAGGCGCCATCGCGCACCTGACGTAGAAACTGCGCGTCCCGGTTTTGCTTCGGCCAGTCCTTGAGCACGCTGATCGCACGACCATCCGCCAGCCGGAAGCCGGCGATGTCCAGCGCATCGGCACTGGCATGGCGGCTGAGCGCGCCGCTATCGCGGTTGTAGACGTTGCGGCAGGCGAAGCTGCCGAGGTGATCGACCCGCGCCACAGGCTGACCGTAGGCCTGCTGCGCCGCCGGTTGCAACGTGTGGCGCTCGAACATCGCAAACGCCACGGCCAACGGGCAACTGGCGAGAAAGCTGCTGCTGAGCCCCACCCCGCCGCCCTGCACGCGCAAAGCGCTGATCAGCGGGCATTTGGCATCGGGACTGTCGGCCTGTGGCGAAACCCGCAGGCCGGAGCTGCCCAATGCCTGCTGGCACAACAGCGGATCGCTGCGCAGGCGCATCAACTTGTAGCCCGTGAGCCAGTTGGGCGCGGCTTGCACATCCAGCGGCGCCCACGGGTTCCACTGCGGCGGCACATCGAGCCAGCCGCGCCAGACGCCGATCAGCCCGCCACCAATGATCAGCAGCCCTGCCAACACCAGCCAGCGCCCCATGCTCATCCCTTGAAGAATTGATTGGCCTTGGCGTACGGCATCGAACGGGAGGTGAAGGTGAAAGTGCCGGACTGCTGGATTTCTTCCGCCGCGCGGAAAAACTCGCCGAACGCCGCCAGTGCCAGCGCCGAGCCGGTGCTGATCCGCTTCACGCCCATTTCTTCCAGCTGTTGCACCGTCAGCTTCAAGCCGCCGGACATCAACACATTGACCGGTTTCGGCGCCACCGCGCGCACCACCGCCAGAACTTCTTCGGCGGTGCGCAGGCCCGGCGCGTACAACACGTCAGCGCCGGCTTCGGCAAAGGCCTGCAAGCGGCGGATGGTGTCGTTGAGATCGGGATTGCCGTGCAGATAGTTTTCCGCACGGGCGGTCAGGGTGAAGGGAAACGGCAAGGTGCGCACGGCAGCGACGGCGGCTTCGATCCGTGCCACCGCGTGTTCGAAGCAGTAGATCGGCGAGTCTTCCCGGCCGGTGGCATCTTCGATCGAGCCACCCACGGCGCCCGCCTCGGCTGCGCGGATCAGACTTTGTGCCGATTCGGCCGGGGCGTCGGCGAAGCCGTTTTCCAGATCCACTGCCACCGGCAAATCCGTGGCCGCGACAATCGCCCGGACATTGGCCAGCGTATCGTCAAGACTCAGGCCAACATCGGGCTTGCCTTGGGAAAACGCATAACCGGCGCTGGTGGTCGCCAGCGCCTGATAGCCGAGACTGGCGAGCATCTTCGCGGAACCGGCATCCCACGGATTGGGAATCACGAAAATCCCGGGGCGTTCGTGCAGGGCTTTGAAGGCTTCGGCTTTACGGGCTTGTTGTTGAGGGGCTTGGGCATCCATCGGCAGGCTCCTGGGCAGGAAAAAATCCGCCTCAGAGCAGGCCAAGTTGCTCGGCGGCGGGTTCTCTGTATAGCTCAGGCAAAGGTCGCAGGCCAGGCAAACGTTGCATCAGTTGTGCGTGAAAACGTTGCGCCAGCTTCGCCGCAAGAATGTTATCGGCGGTGTGCAGGAAGATGTACGGCGTGCGGCCCTCTTCGATCCACTCGGCAATCTTCGCCACCCACGGCACCAGGAACGGGTCGTTGGCCTCAAGTTCCGGATGGCCGATGAAGCGCACCTGCGGGAACTGGGTGAACGCCGCCGGACGCGTCGGAACGCGGGGCTTTTTCGATTGAGCGTGGATCACCGACGACTCGGTTGACAGGCAACTGAACAGTGCGCGCGGATCAAGACAGATGCGCTCCACACCGCGATCCAGCAACAGCCGGTTGAGCAGTCGCTCACTCTCACCCTTGGCGAAGAACTGCTCGTGGCGCACCTCCACCGCCAGCGGACAATCCAGCGCGTCGATGAACGCGGCGAGCTCCGGCAAGCGGTGCGGCGTGAAGCTTTTCGACAGTTGCAGCCACATTGGCGAGACACGCTCACCGAGTGGCTTGAGCAACTGGAGGAAGGTTTCGGCGGCGGTCAGTTGATCGCGCAGGTCGCCGCTGTGGCTGATGTCACCGGGAAACTTGGCGGTGAAGCGAAAGTGCTCCGGCATGACCTCGGCCCAACGCTGCACGGTGGCCGGCGACGGGCTGGCGTAGAAGGTCGTGTTGCCTTCCACGGCGTTGAACACTTGCGAATAGAGTCCGAGGAAATCGGAGGTCTTGGCGTCTACCGGATACAGATACTCGCGCCAGGCGTTTTCGCTCCAGGACGGGCAACCGAGGTAGTAAGGCAGATCCATCAGATGTACAGATCGAGGCCCAGCACGTCTGCATCCCAATCGACAAAACCGGCGGTGCTCAGGTAGCTGGCCAGGGCCATGGCCACGCTTTTCTTCATCGCGCGGTGATAAATCATGTCTTGTTGGCGGGCGGGCAGATTGCTCAGGCGTTGCGCGGTGGCTTTGGCGGCACGGGCAGCCAGTTGCTCTTCGGTCGGGAATTCCAGCTCGCCGTCGATATCGTCGACGGACTCATCCAGCGCCGGATTGCCTTTGCGAGGCTTGCGCTTGATGGGGTAGGAATGAGTGGAAACGCCGTCTATACGCATAAAGTCATGCTCGGTATCGATGATGGCAATTTAGCGGCACCTGACCGACTTAGCAAATCGCCGAGTGATAACTAGAACACATAAAAGGCAAAAGGTTTAAAGCGCGGGGTTAGAAACGGACGATTGGCAGATCGGGTGGGACCCTGCGGCGAATGCCACAGGGTGAATGGCCTCAGCGGGCTTTCGGGGTGGCCACTTTGTCGCGCAGGTAAACCGGCTGGGCGTCGTCTGCCGGAATCGCTTCACCGCGCTCCCAGGCAAATCGCGCCAGGGTCAGCAGGTCTTCGGCGTGGGGCAGCATGCCAGCGTCAGATCCAGTGAGGTTTACAGCGATGCGCTCACCATAACCCCAGCCAGTGCCGGCTCCGAACCAGTCACCCGAAGCATCGTCCGGCAGCGCAGCGACTTCCGGCGGCAGCACCGCTTCGGTGCCGACCAGACGCATCTCCCCGGCCGTCTCGCGATAGCAGCCCCAATACACCTCATCCATCCGCGCATCGATGGCGGCCGCGACCTGGCTCACGCCGTGCTCGCGATAAGCCCGTTGCGCCAGCACGGCCAGGTTCGACACCGGCAACACCGGGCGATCCAGCGCATAGGCCAGGCCTTGCACCACGCCAATGGCAATCCGCACACCGGTGAATGCGCCCGGGCCACGTCCGAAGGCGATGGCGTCCACCGCTTGCAGGGTGGTGCCGGCGTCGGCCAGCAGTTGCTGGATCATCGGCAGCAGTTTCTGCGCGTGCAGGCGCGGGATCACCTCGTAATGGCTCGTGACCTTGCCGTCATGCAGCAAGGCAACGGAGCAAGCTTCAGTCGCGGTGTCCAGGGCCAGCAAGGTGCTCATCGATGTGTCCGTAAATCAGGTGGGGGAAAAAGTGCGCCAGTATAAACAACTACGGCCCGCAAGCGGGCCGTGGATGATGCAGCGGATCAGGTTTTTCAGCTCAGGGCTTCAAGCACCTTGGCGGTGATCGCTTCAACCGAACCGACGCCAGGGATATGGCTGTACTTCGGCTTGCCACCGTTCTTGGCGGACAGGTTCTGGTAGAACTCCACCAGCGGCTTGGTCTGCGAGTGGTAGACCGACAGGCGATGACGCACGGTTTCTTCGGTGTCGTCCTTGCGCTGCACCAGCTCTTCGCCGGTGATGTCGTCTTTGCCGGCCAGTTTCGGCGGGTTGTAGACGATGTGGTAAACGCGGCCGCTGGCCTCGTGAACGCGACGACCGGCGATACGCTGAACGATTTCTTCGTCTTCAACGGCGATTTCGACCACGGCGTCCAGCTCGACACCGGCAGTCACCAGCGCTTCAGCCTGAGGAATGGTGCGCGGGAAGCCATCGAACAGGAAACCCTTGGCGCAATCGGCTTGAGCGATACGGTCCTTGACCAGCGCGATGATCAGGTCATCCGACACCAGGCCGCCGGCATCCATGATGCTCTTGGCCTTGATGCCCAGCTCGGTGCCGGCCTTGACCGCGGCACGCAGCATGTCGCCGGTGGAGATTTGCGGAATGCCGAATTTCTCGGTGATGAACTTAGCCTGAGTACCTTTACCGGCCCCGGGAGCTCCCAGCAGAATGACGCGCATCGATGTGCTCCTCAATTTTTTATATAAAAAACAATGGATTCGCCTCGTGGGGCCAATCTCATAGAACGGGTCGTGGCCGCCCAAACGGCCAAAGGCTGATCAAGATACACAGCAGGCTGCGCCCACACAAGACGCCAAAAGTCGGAGAAACCGGCGCCCGCCGCGACCTTGCGACGCGGTTCCCCAAGTCGCAACCCCATCATTAACTGTCGCCTGACCGCATTTTTCCCACGGCCAATAAACGGCACCCGAGGTTCGCCTCGGGTGCCCCGCCCCACGCAGAAAACCTTAGCCGGTATTTCGCAAACCGGCGGCAATCCCCGCCACAGACACCAATAACGCCTGTTCCACCGGGCTGCCCTGCTCGACATTCTGCTGCCGTGAACGCGCCAGCAACTCGGCCTGCAATAGATGCAGCGGGTCGAGGTAGGTGTTGCGCAGACGGATGAATTCCAGGGTATCCGGGCTATGTGCCAGTAGCTGCGACTGACCGGTCAGGCCGAGGACAACGGAACACGCCTGCGACAATAGGTCGCGTAAGTGCGCACCCAACGGCAGCAACTCCGGCTCCACCAGACGCTCGTCGTAGGACAGCGCGATATCGGCGTCGGCCTTGGCCAGCACCATTTCCAGCATGTCGATGCGGGTGCGGAAGAACGGCCACTGCTCGCGCATCTGCCCCAGCAATTCGCCTTCGCCGCGCTCCAATGCTTTGCTCAATGCGGTTTCCCAGCCGAGCCAGGCCGGCAGCATCAGGCGAGTCTGGGTCCAGCCGAAGATCCACGGAATCGCCCGCAGGCTTTCGATGCCACCAGCGCGGCGCTTGGCCGGACGGCTGCCCAATGGCAAGCGGCCCAACTCCTGCTCCGGTGTGGATTGACGGAAATACTCAACGAATTGCGGGTTCTCCCGCACTACCGCACGGTAAGCAGCGACGCCGTCAGCGGCCAGTTCGTCCATCAGATGCCGCCATTCGGGGGTTGGTGGCGGCGGAGGCAACAGGGTCGCTTCGAGCACCGCCGCCAGATACAGATTGAGGTTTTGCTCGGCGATGTCCGGCAGGCCGAATTTGAATCGAATCATTTCCCCCTGCTCGGTGGTGCGGAAACGTCCGGCCACCGAACCCGGCGGCTGCGACAGAATCGCCGCGTGCGCCGGGCCGCCGCCACGGCCCACGGTGCCACCGCGACCGTGGAACAGCAGCAGTTCGACTTGCTGCTCACGGCAGATTTCCACCAGCCGCTCCTGCGCCCGGTACTGCGCCCAGGCTGCCGCAGTGGTGCCGGCGTCCTTGGCCGAGTCGGAATAGCCGATCATCACTTCCTGCGGGCCTTGCAGCCGCGCGCGGTAACCGGGCAGCAGCAACAGGCGTTCGATCACAGGTCCTGCGTTGTCGAGGTCGGCAAGGGTTTCGAACAGCGGCACCACGCGCATCGGCCGCAGTACGCCGGACTCCTTGAGCAGCAGTTGCACCGCCAGCACATCGGAAGCGGCACCGGCCATGGAGATCACGTAGGAGCCCAGCGAAGCGCCCGGCGCGGCGGCGATTTCCTTGCAGGTGGCGAGCACTTCGGCGGTGTCGGCCGAGGGTTTGAAATGCGCCGGCAGCAGCGGCCGACGGTTTTGCAGTTCGCGGGTCAGGAAGCTGATGCGCTGTTCTTCATCCCACTCCTCGTATTTGCCGAGGCCGAGGTAATCGGTGATTTCAGTCATGGCCGCGCTGTGGCGCGACGAATCCTGACGCACATCGAGTCGCACCAGGAACAGACCGAAGGTCACGGCCCGGCGCAGGCAATCGAGCAACGGCCCGTCGGCGATCACGCCCATGCCGCATTCGTGCAGCGAGTTAAAACACAGCTCCAGCGGATCGAGCAGGTCGCGGTTGTTGTGCAGCACGTCGGCCGGTGCCGGGGTGGTTGCGGTCAGCGATGCATGGGCCCAGTTACGTGTGGCGCGCAGCCGTTCACGCAATTGTTTGAGCACTGCCCGATACGGCTCGGCACTGTCGCCGGCCCGGGCCTTGAGCGCATCGCTGGCCTGCTGCATCGACAATTCGGCGGCCAGGTGATCGACGTCACGCAGGTACAGATCCGCCGCCATCCAGCGTGCCAGCAACAGCACTTCGCGGGTCACGGCAGCGGTCACGTTCGGGTTACCGTCGCGGTCGCCGCCCATCCACGAAGCGAAGCGGATCGGCGCAGCTTCCAGCGGCAAGCGCAAACCGGTAGCGGCGAACAGCGCCTGATCGGCCTTGCGCATATGGTGGGGAATCGCCTGCCACAGCGAATGTTCGATCACCGCAAAACCCCACTTCGCTTCGTCCACCGGAGTCGGGCGGGTGCGGCGGATTTCTTCGGTGTGCCAGGCTTCGGCGATCAGGCGTTGCAGGGTGTTGTGGATCTGCTCGCGTTCGGCCGTGGTCAGGTCACGGTGATCCTGCGCCGCCAGTTGCGCGGCAATCGCGTCGTACTTCTGGATCAGCGTGCGCCGGGCCACTTCGGTCGGGTGCGCGGTGAGCACCAGTTCGATTTCCAGCCGCGCCAGTTGCCGGGCCAGGGATTCGGCACTGTGCCCTTCCTTGCGCAGGCGGGCGAGCAGTTCCGGCAGCACGCGGGACTCGAACGGCGCGGCCTGGGTCTCTTCGCGGCGATGGATGAGCTGGTACTGCTCGGCGATGTTCGCCAGGTTGAGAAACTGGTTGAAGGCTCGCGCCACCGGCAGCAGTTCGTCTTCGCTCAATTGATTGAGGCTGGCGCTGAGTTCGGCGTCCATCGAGCCGCGCCGGTCGGCCTTGGCGCCCTTGCGGATCTGCTCGATCTTGTCGAGAAACGCCTCGCCGTACTGGTCACGAATGGTGTTGCCCAACAGCTCACCGAGCAGGTGAACGTCTTCGCGCAAGCGTGCATCAATATCGGTCATCAGCATCTCTCCAGCAGTAATCGGTGACGGATCGCAAGTGAGTGGATGAACAGAGAGTGCCGCTCCGGGACGCTTCTTACAAGCAGACGACGAAGGGACTTTAAACCTTGAGGGTTGAAGCTAGTCTCAAGGGTAAGCCCCACAACGGCTTGCCGCCGGCTGACGCCGGACACTCACCAAGACCTGCCATGAGCAGGTGCGACATGAGGTTTTTATGAAAATCCGTGAACTCGCCCAGCATTGGGAAGAAACCGCCAAGGGTCGCCTGACCGATACCGGCTACACGATTCATCTGGATGTGGAAGCTGCCGCACGGCTGGCGGCGATCGCCGAGATGTACCCCAAACGTCACGCCGAAGAACTGCTCGGTGAGTTGATCGGCGCCGCCCTCGAAGAGTTCGAAGCGAGCCTGCCGTATGTGAAAGGCTCGACCGTGGTCGCCACCGACGAGGAAGGCGATCCGCTGTATGAGGATGTCGGCCCGACCCCGCGTTTTCTCGCGTTGTCGCGGCGTCATCTGCATGACTTGTCGGCTGCTGCCGGGAAGCAGAAACACTGATTCCTGACCCTTCAGAACGGTGGGAATGGTTTGCCCTCGATGGCGTCAGTTCAGCAGCACATGTGCTGTATTTGATGGCCTCATCGCTGGCAAGCCAGCTCCCACAGGGACTGTGTCCCCCCTCCGCTTTTGCGCCGTTTCTCGCCCGCGCGTACCTCTGCCCACCGCCAAAGTTCCCGGTTTAGAGCCCTGTCCGTTCGGTCAAAGTTTTTTTTGGCGATGGGCCATCTTTTCTGAACTTTTGAAAAATGCCTTCGGTCGGAACAGGTAACCACGCCTGGAACGAGCGTTTCAAAACGCGCTGACACATGACGGTTGTCACTCCTCGACCAGGATGGATTTCGAAGCTTCCAAGGAGTTAACCAATGGAGTTGAAGACCATGAAGACCCAAACCTCGTTCTCCCACCTGCGCGGTCTGAAACTGGCTGCTCTGGCCATCGGCACCAGCTTCGTGCTGGCCGGTTGTGCCGGCAATCCACCGACCGAGCAATACGCCGTCACTCAATCGGCAGTCAACAGCGCGGTCAGCGCTGGCGGTACCGAGTTCGCCGCCGTGGAGATGAAGCAGGCTCAGGACAAGCTGAAGCAAGCCGAAATCGCCATGCACGACAAGAAGTATGACGAAGCCCGTCGCTTGTCCGAGCAGGCCGAGTGGGATGCCCGCGTTGCCGAACGCAAGGCTCAGGCAGCCAAGGCCGAACTGGCTGTGAAGGACTCCCAGAAAGGTGTTCAGGAATTGCGTCAGGAAAGTCAGCGCCCAGTGCAGTAAGCGCGCATCCCGACCGCAAGGCTGAAACTCTTATCGATATAAAGGACGAACGATTATGCGTAAACAACTGATGATCCCCGCTCTCCTGGCTGCAAGCGTTGCCCTGGCTGCCTGCTCCACGCCACCCAACCCGAACCTGGAACAGGCACGCACCAACTACGCCGGCCTGCAGGCCAACCCGCAGGCAAGCAAGGTCGCTGCGCTGGAAACCAAGGACGCCAGCGACTATCTGGACAAGGCCGACAAGGCTTATCTGGATAAAGAAGACGCCGCCAAGGTCGATCAACTGGCTTATCTGACCAACCAGCGCGTGGAAGTGGCCAAGCAGACCATCGCTCTGCGCACCGCTGAAAACAACCTGAAGAACGCCGCCGCCCAACGTGCCCAGGCCCGTCTGGATGCCCGCGATCAGCAGATCAAACAGCTGCAGGACAGTCTCAACGCCAAGCAGACCGACCGCGGCACGCTGGTGACTTTCGGTGACGTGCTGTTCGCCACCAACAAGGCCGACCTGAAATCCAGCGGTCTGGTGAACATCAACAAACTGGCGCAATTCCTCCAGGAAAACCCTGATCGCAAAGTGATCGTCGAGGGCTACACCGACAGCACCGGTACCGCGAGCTACAACCAGTCGCTGTCCGAGCGTCGCGCGACTTCGGTGCAGGTTGCGCTGATCAAGATGGGTGTAGACCCGTCGCGTATCGTCGTACAGGGTTATGGCAAGGAATACCCGGTGGCGGACAACACCTCGGTCTCGGGCCGTGCGATGAACCGTCGCGTGGAAGTGACCATTTCCAACGACAACCAGCCAGTGATGCCGCGTTCGGCCGTGAGCTCGACCTCGCACTGATTCGCTGAGCGGTAAATGAAAAGCCCCGCCTGAGTGATCAGGCGGGGCTTTTTTGTCTGACGCAGATTTACTCTTCGAGCTTCTGCGGCGTCTCCTGGCCCATGCAGCGCACGGCCCTTTTCTGGCTGTTGACCAGCACCCCGGTCAGGCCTTTCTGTTCGGTGTCGAACAGCACCAGCACGCCATCGATGCATTGCGCCACTTGCGGCGCCGGGGTCAGGGAGACCTTGTAGTCTTCGCCGGGAACGGTCTTGAGCATGGTGAAGTCGTTGAGCAGCAACGCATCCTCGGGTTTGGCGAAGTGCAGGTAGCCGTAGTACCACAGGGCGCCGACGGTGCCGAGGATGCTGCAGATGCCGGTGATGATCAGCGGGATGGCGTTACGTTCTTCACTCATTGCGGACTCTCTGGTGGTTCGTCTTCAGAATTCGGGGGTGTTGGATAATTCGGGATCTCGCCGAGGCGGCGCAGGCCGTTGAAGTGTTCGGGATCGTCGAGGTAGCGCAGCATCACCTGACGCCAGACCGGGTCGCCGAAGGTCTGCACATGCCCGCCCCGGGTCAGCTGCAGCACGCGCGGTGGCGGCGCAGCTTGATACAGACGGATGCCGTTGGAAAGGGGCACCAGCGGATCATCGAGGCTGTGGAAGATCAGTTTCGGCACGCCGTTGAGCTGCGGCATCGCGTTGATCGCACTGTCGCCGTCCGGCACCAGCCACGACAGCGGCACCTGAAACGGCCAGGTCAGCCAGGAGGTGCTGAGGGCGTATTGGCCGACGCTGCGGTAACTGGCGGGCACGCCGTCGAGTACCAGGGCCTTGAGCTGTTTTTGCCTTTGCGGATGTTGCACCAGCCAATGCACCGCCATCGCCCCGCCGAGACTCTGGCCCAGCAGCACCAGCGGTTTGCCTTTGACCTCAGGCGCCTTGTCCAGCCAGGCGAAGGCGGCATCGATGTCCTGATAGATCGCCGGCAGGCTCGGTTCGCCCTCGGACAAACCGTAACCGCGATAGTCCACCAGCAGCACCTGATAGCCGTTCTTCGGCAACCACCAGCTCCCGCCCAAGTGCATCGGCAAATTGCCGCCGTTGCCGTGCAGGTGCAGCACCGTGCCCTTGACCTCAACCCCGGGTTTTGCCGGCAGCCACCAGGCATTCAGCTTGAGGCCGTCGGCGGTGGTCAGGGTGACGGTGCGGTATTCGAGCTTGGCCTTTTCCGGCGTGAAAAGCTGACCCGGCTCTGGGTAGAACAGCAAGGAACTGCAACCGCCGAGGGTCAGGAGCAGGCAAAGGATGCCGAGGATTCTCATCCGGTGAAACCTCGCAAAATTTTGAGTTGGAATTAGATCGTTCCCACGTCGAGGCGTCGAACCGTCCGCGTGGGAATGCCGCCATGGACGCTCCGCGTCCACTGTGACGCGGAGCGTCACGGGATGCATTCCCACGCAGAGCGTGGGAACGATCAATCGGTGTGGTTACAGGATATTGGAGTAATCCGCTTCGATCCGGTCCAGGCTCAGGTGATTGAGGAAGTTGGAGAAGCACATCCACGCCGACAACGCGTTCATGTCGCGGAACTGGTCCGGCAGGTACTTCGGCGGCACCACCAGGCCTTCGTCCACCAGCTGACGCAGGGTTCGCATGTCTTCCAACGTGGTCTTGCCACAGAACAACAACGGGATCTGCTCGAGCTTGCCCTTGCGCACGGCCAACTGAATGTAGTTGTAAACCATGATGAAGCCCTTGAGGTAGGACAAGTCTTTGGTGAATGGCAGACCGGTCGGCGTCGAGCCACGGAAAACCCGACTGGCGTTGCCGTAGCTTTCCGCCATCTCGAAGCCCTGCTCGCGGAAGAACTCGAAAATCTGCAGGAAGTCCGCGCCCTCCTCGACCATGTGAATGGCGCGGGTGCGGTTGGTCAGTTTGCGCAGGCGGCTTGGGTAGGAAGCGAACGCGATGATTTCCATCAGGATCGCCAGGCCTTCCTGAGTCACGGTCGACGAGGGCGGGCCCTTGGACAGGAAGGTGCAGATCGGCTGGTTCAGACCGTTGAGCGTGGTGCCGACGTGCACCAGGCCTTCGTGAACTTCCAGCGCGCGCACGTCGCGGTCGTTGAACATCGCGTCGGTGCGGATCTTGATGTAGTCGGCGCCCGCCGCCGCGTCGGCGACGATACCGTCGGACTCGAACACGCGGATGGTTTCCTCGGCCTCGCCGAACACCTTGTTCAGGCGAGTTTGCAGCAGGTGCACGGCGTCTTTGGCGGTGAGGATCTTCGGTTCGTCCTTCAGGTCGCCACGGCCGTCGATGTTGTTCAGATAGTCCGACATCATCAGGCCGAGGTCGGCCAGGGTCGGGTCACCGGCGTGGAACGCATCGGACGCGGCGCCGTACAGTTCCTGGGAAATCAGGCCGAAATCCTCGGTGCCGCGCGCTTCGAGCATGCGCACCACCATCCGGTATTCCTTGCACATGCGACGCATGATCTGGCCGACCGGGTTGAACTGGCCGAGCTGACGGGTGATGTCGCGCTCGATGTTCTGGAATTCCAGTTTGACCTTGCTCGAATCGAAGGACAGCGGCCGGTTGAGGTAGTAGTCACGATCCACCGCCGGCAATTCCTTGCCCTTGGCCTTGAGGAAGCCCTTGCGGATGTTCTCGTCCCACTTGACCGCGTCGAGCACGCGGATCGGCGTCTGCGCCAGCACTATGCGATCGGACAGAATGCGTATCGTCTGCTGGTAATCGTCCACCCGAAACTCCTGTAGAAAACGTGACGAACTGAATTATTTGGCCTTGGCCTGATGCTGATAGCGCGCCGCTTCGACGAAGACGTCGGAATTGGCCGGGTCGTCGAGGTAAGCAAAGACCTTTTCAAGCGGGCTGTCGACCTGCACGCCCTCGCCGTCATCGGTCTGGAAGCCCTGGCCGTCGAGGGCTTTCTGGGCGATGGCCTGGTTGATCTGTTCGAGGTCGAGGTTGTAGATCACCAGCTCGCGCTTGTCGGTGATCTCGAAGCCGGCGATGGTGAAGTGCCCGCCGTATTGCGCCGGCACCTTCGCCGACAGGTACCAGCGGTTGCCGTGGCGCGACACCGTGAACGGATAGGCTTCACGCTCCCGGGGTTTGGCTTTGAAATACGCAACCGCCTGATAGCGGTCGTTGCCCAGGCGCGTCAGCTCCAGATTCATCGGCTCGCCCCAGGCATTGGTGCTCGACCATTTGCCGAGCAGGCCCTTGGGCGCCGGTTCACTGGCAGGCAGCGGCTCCTTGAAGGTCACCAGACATCCGCTGAGCAGCAGGAACGACAAGGCGATCATCACGCCACGCCAGGCTTTCATTCGACACTCCCTTGAACACCCGTTTCTTCTGATCGTTCCGACGCTCCGCGTGGGAACGATCAGGGTCGAGAATTACACCGACGCGAGTACCAGGTGCATATAGCGCGTCAGAATGCCGAGCATGTCCTCTTCGGCCAAAGGCTCGGCGTCGTTGAGCAGGCCCTGATATTCCATCCGTCCGATAATCGCCGTCAACACCTTGGCATCCTGCTGCGGCTCGCGCGAGCCCAATACCTGGAACAACTGGCAGGTGCCCTGCAACAGAATCTGCTGATGGGAACGCACCAGTTCCGCCAGACGCGGGTTGAGCAGCGCTTCCTGGCGGAATGCCTGTTCAGCCATCAAATGCTCGCGACGGTTGACCAGTTGCCGATGCACGTAATCAGCCATCAAACGCGCGATATCGTCGGCCAGTTGCGAACGGGACTCCGGGCTGCCGTCACCGCTGACCACCATTTCGCGCAGCAGGCCTTCGTTGTTGATCCACAGCTTGGCCATATAGGCCGCGCTGCGTTCGACGTACTGGGCGAAGGTATCGGTGAGCAGGTCATCGATGTCCTTGAAGTAATACGTGGTGGCCGACAGCGGCACACCGGCCTCGGCGGCCACCGCCCGATGACGCACGGCCCGCACACCGTCGCGCACGACAATGCGCATCGCCGCATCGAGAATGTCCTGTCGACGCTGTTCACTGCCCTGCCGGCTGGCCTTGCGGCCCTGGTACTGAACACTTTCAGCGACCGCAGTGGCGATTCCCGCTGCACCCTCTTGAGCCATTGCACCGATCACGACAGGCATACCTCTGTTGTTTTCTTCAAAATTAACCATTTGATACGTTTGTACCAGACAGGCAATAAAAAGCCGCCCATTTCAGGCGGCTTTTTTATTGAAACACTTACGCTTGTGGCCGCATGTGCGGGAACAGGATCACGTCGCGGATCGACGGGGAGTTGGTCAGCAGCATCACCAGACGGTCGATGCCGATACCTTCACCGGCCGTCGGCGGCATGCCGTACTCCAGCGCGCGAACGAAGTCGGCGTCGTAGTGCATGGCTTCGTCGTCGCCGGCGTCCTTGTCGGCCACCTGCGCCATGAAACGCTCGGCCTGGTCTTCCGCGTCGTTCAGCTCGGAGTAGGCGTTGGCGATTTCACGGCCGCCGATGAACAGCTCAAAGCGGTCGGTGACGTTCGGGTTGTCATCGTTGCGACGGGCCAGCGGCGACACTTCGAACGGGTACTGGGTGATGAAGTGCGGCTGTTCCAGCTTGTGCTCGACCAGCTCTTCGAAAATCATCACCTGCAGCTTGCCCAGACCTTCGAAGCCCAGCACCTTGGCGCCGGCCTTCTTGGCGATTTCGCGAGCCTTGTCGATGTCGTTCAGGTCATCGGCGGTCAGCTCAGGGTTGTACTTGAGGATCGAGTCGAACACCGACAGGCGCACGAACGGCTCGCCGAAGTGGAACACCTTGTCGCCGTACGGCACGTCGGTGCTGCCCAGAACCAGCTGCGCCAGTTCACGGAACAGTTCTTCGGTCAGGTCCATGTTGTCTTCGTAGTCGGCGTAAGCCTGGTAGAACTCCAACATGGTGAATTCTGGGTTGTGACGAGTCGAAACGCCTTCGTTACGGAAGTTGCGGTTGATCTCGAACACTTTTTCGAAGCCGCCAACCACCAGGCGCTTGAGGTACAGCTCCGGCGCGATACGCAGGAACATTTCCATGTCCAGCGCGTTGTGGTGGGTTTCGAACGGCTTGGCCGCGGCACCGCCAGGAATGGTCTGCAGCATCGGCGTTTCGACTTCGAGGAAGTCGCGCTTCATCAGGAAGCTGCGGATGTGCGCGATCACTTGCGAACGGACGCGGAAGGTCTGGCGCACGTCTTCGTTGACGATCAGGTCAACGTAGCGCTGACGGTAGCGCTGTTCGGTGTCGGTCAGGCCGTGGTGCTTGTCCGGCAGCGGGCGCAGGGATTTGGTCAGCAGGCGCACGCTGGTCATTTCGACGTACAGGTCGCCCTTGCCGGAACGGGCCAGGGTGCCTTCGGCGGCGATGATGTCGCCCATGTCCCAGGTTTTCACCGCGGCCAGGGTTTCTTCGGACAGGGTCTTGCGGTTGACGTAGACCTGGATGCGACCGGTCATGTCCTGGATCACCATGAACGAGCCACGGTTGAGCATGATGCGACCTGCAACCTTGACCGGGATCGCAGCCTCTGCCAGCTCTTCCTTGGTCTTGTCCGCGTACTGTTTCTGCAACGCATCGCAGTAGTTGTCGCGGCGGAAGTCGTTCGGGAAGGCGTTGCCCTTGGCGCGCTCGGCAGCAAGCTTTTCCTTGCGCAGAGCGATCAGGGAGTTTTCTTCCTGTTGCAGGGCTTGCGGATCGAGTTGTAGGTCGCTCATGTCTTTAAATTTTCCATCACAGGTTCGTTGCCCCCGCCGGCGACGGGGGACTTGAGGTCGGTTGAAAGCTTACAGCCCCGATTTCAGGCTGGCTTCCAGGTATTCGTCGATGTCGCCGTCGAGTACCTTGTCGCAGTCACTGCGTTCGATGTTGGTGCGCAGATCCTTGATCCGCGACGCATCGAGCACGTACGAACGGATCTGGTGCCCCCAGCCGATATCCGACTTGGTGTCTTCCAGCGCCTGGGACGCCGCGTTGCGCTTCTGCATTTCCTGCTCGTACAACTTGGCCCGCAGCATTTTCATGGCGGTGTCCTTGTTGGCGTGCTGGGAACGTTCGTTCTGGCAGCTCACCACGGTGTTGGTCGGTACGTGGGTGATACGTACGGCCGAGTCGGTGGTGTTTACGTGCTGACCACCGGCACCGGAGGAACGATAGGTGTCGATCCGCAGGTCTGCCGGGTTGATTTCGATTTCCACCTTGTCATCGATCTCTGGCGAGACGAAAACCGCGGAGAACGAGGTGTGGCGACGGTTGCCGGAGTCGAACGGGCTCTTGCGCACCAGACGGTGCACGCCGATCTCGGTACGCAGCCAGCCAAAGGCGTATTCGCCCTTGATGTGCACGGTCGCACCCTTGATCCCGGCGACTTCACCGGCCGACAGCTCCATGATGGTCGCGTCGAAACCGCGTTTGTCGGCCCAGCGCAGGTACATGCGCAGCAGGATGTTGGCCCAGTCCTGGGCTTCGGTGCCGCCGGAACCGGCCTGGATGTCCAGGTAGGCGTTGTTCGGGTCCATCTCGTGGCTGAACATACGGCGGAATTCGAGCTTGGACAGGGACTCTTCGAGACCTTGAAGGACTTCGACGACGTCGTTGACCGCGCCCTCGTCGTTCTCTTCAACGGCCATGTCCAGCAGCTCGCGGCAATCGGCCAGGCCACCGTTCAGTTCGTCGAGGGTATCGACGATCTGCGCCAGCGCAGCGCGCTCGCGGCCCAGTTCCTGGGCGTATTCAGGTTTGTTCCAGACGGCAGGATCTTCAAGCTCGCGATTGACTTCGATCAGACGCTCATGCTTTTGATCGTAGTCAAAGATACCCCCGAATAGTTTCGGAGCGCTCGGACAGGTCCTTGATGGTGTTCAGGATCGGGTTGATTTCCATGACGGGCAGCACTCGTTGGCGAACTTTTGAAAGCCGGCGAGTATAACGTAATCAAGCTGTCACGGCAGCCCGTCTGGCGGCTCTTGAGGCGAATGAACCCAATGGTTCATTCGATCCCCACCTGATTGCGCCCGTTGTTCTTGGCCAGGTACAGGCCACGGTCCGCCGCCGAGATCAGCAACCGGCAGTCGCTGCCCGACTCCGGCACCATGGTCGCCAGGCCGATGCTGATGGTCAGGCTCGAGCCTTCGGCCGGGGCATTGTGCGGAATCTTCAGCGCCGCGACCGTCTGGCGCAGCTTTTCCGCCACCAGTCGGGCCCCGCCCGGCGAGGTGTTGGGCAGCACCAGCGCAAATTCTTCGCCGCCATAACGCGCCGGCAGATCGGACGGCCGGGCACTGGCCTCGCGGATTGCCGTGGCGACCTTGCGCAAGGCCTCGTCGCCTTCGACGTGGCCGAAGGTGTCGTTGTAGGACTTGAAGTAATCGACGTCGATCATCAGCAACGACAACTGGCTCTGGTCGCGCAACGAGCGGCGCCATTCCAGTTCCAGGTATTCGTCGAAGTGCCGGCGGTTGGACAGCCCGGTCAGGCCGTCGGAGTTCATCAGGCGTTGCAACACCAGGTTGGTATCGAGCAATTGCTGCTGGCTGACCCGCAACGCGCGGTAGGCCGCGTCCCGTTGCAGCAGGGTCATGTAGGAGCGCGAGTGATAGCGGATGCGCGCCACCAGCTCGATGTTGTCCGGCAGTTTGACCAGATAATCGTTGGCCCCGGCGGAGAACGCCGCGCTCTTGATCAGCGGGTCTTCCTTGGTCGACAGGACAATGATCGGAATGTCTTTGGTCGCCGGGTGATTGCGGTATTCGCGCACCAGGCTCAGACCGTCGAGGCCCGGCATCACCAGATCCTGCAGGATCACGGTCGGTTTGATCCGCACCGCATGGGCCACGGCCTGATGCGGGTCGGAGCAGAAGTGGAAGTCGATGTTCTCTTCATTCGACAGCCCACGGCGCACGGCCTCGCCGATCATCGCCTGATCGTCCACCAACAACACCATGGCGGCGTTCTCGTCGGTTTTGATGTCATCGATCTGTAAGTCATTCATGGGCGGTCACCTGAGTGCTGCGGGGGCCAGGATTGCCGATGGACGTATTCATTTTGGGAAAATCTCCAGCAACCGTGGCGCTATCTTTTCCAGTGGACGGATTTCTACGGCCGCATCGATGGCCGCTGCGGCCTTGGGCATGCCGTACACCGCACTGCTCTGCTGATCCTGCGCGATGGTCAGGTAACCCTGTTGGCGCATGAGCTTAAGCCCTTGCGCCCCGTCGCGTCCCATCCCTGTCAATAAAACCCCTACTGCGTCACCGTTCCAGTAATTGGCGACGCTTTCGAAAAACACGTCGATCGAGGGGCGGTAGATCTCGTTGACCGGCTCGGCGGTGTAGGCCAGCGTGCCGTTCTTGAGCAAACGAATGTGGTGGTTGGTGCCGGCCAGCAGCACTGCGCCGGCCTGCGGCGGTTCGCCTTCGCGGGCCAGACGCACATCCAGGCCGCTGGCGCTGGCCAGCCATTCAGCCATGCCAGCGGCAAACACCTGGTCGACATGCTGCACCAGCACGATGGCCGCCGAAAAGTGGCGCGGCAGGCCTTTGAGCAAGACTTCCAGCGCCGCCGGACCACCGGCCGAAGAGCCGATCGCCACCAGTCGCTGGCGCGAGGCGGTACTGCGCGGTGTCGCAGGTGCCGGACGTGAGCGGGCGGTTTTCTCGCCGATCAGCCAGCCGATGTTGAGGATCTTGCGCAGCAGCGGCGCCGCCGCTTCCTGTGCATTGCCGGCGCCGATGGCCGGGGTGTCGACCACGTCCAGCGCGCCGTGGCCCATGGCTTCGAACACCCGGTGCACGTTCTGCTGGCGGTCCACGGTGACGATGACGATCGCACACGGGCTCTCGGCCATGATCCGGCGGGTGGCCTCGACGCCATCCATCACCGGCATGATCAGGTCCATCAGGATCAGGTCCGGGGTGTTCTCCGCGCACAGCCGTACCGCTTCGGCGCCGTTGTTGGCGACCCACAGCACCTGATGCGCCGGCTCGAAGGCCAGCGCGCGGCGCAGGGCCTCCACCGCCAGAGGCATGTCGTTGACGATTGCGATCTTCATGCCCGCGCTCCTCCGATGAGCTCAACCACTGCGTCGAGCAGGGCGTCGTCATGAAAACTGGCCTTGGCCAGATAATAGTCGGCCCCGGCGTCCAGTCCACGGCGGCGATCTTCCTCGCGATCCTTGTAGGACACCACCATCACCGGCAGCGATTGCAGACGGTTGTCGCGGCGCAGCAGCGAAACCAGCTCGATGCCGTCCATGCGCGGCATGTCGATGTCGGTGATCAGCAGATCGAAATCCTCGGAGCGCAGGGCGTTCCAGCCGTCCATGCCATCCACCGCAACGGCCACGTCGTAACCGCGATTGAGCAGCAGCTTGCGTTGCAGCTCGCGCACTGTCAGCGAGTCGTCGACCACCAGAATCCGTTTGCGCGCGGCTTCTGCGGCCTGATGGCCGTGACGCGCAATGCGCTCCAGACGCCCGGTATTGAGCAGTTTGTCCACCGAACGCAGCATATCTTCGACGTCGACGATCAGCACCACCGAGCCATCGTCGAGCAAGGCCCCGGCGGAAATGTCCTGCACCTTGCCCAGCCGCTCGTCCAGCGGCAGCACCACCAGCGTGCGCTCGCCAATGAAGCGCTCGACCGCCACGCCGTAGATCGCATCGCGCTCGCGGATGACCACGACTTTCAGCGTATCGCCGCTGTTCTGACTGGCCGGACGTTGCAATAACTGACTGGCCGCGACGAGCCCGACATGTCGGCCCTCGTGCCAGAAATGCTGGCGCCCTTCGACCTGCACGATGTCCTCCGGCGCCAGGTCGCACATGCGCTCGATGTGCGCCAGCGGGAAGGCGTAGGCCTCGTCACCGACTTCCACCACCAGGCTGCGCACCACCGACAG
This sequence comes from Pseudomonas sp. NFIX49, assembly GCF_900115915.1. NCBI lineage: Bacteria > Pseudomonadati > Pseudomonadota > Gammaproteobacteria > Pseudomonadales > Pseudomonadaceae > Pseudomonas > Pseudomonas sp. NFIX49. Next base: position 428,534 of record NZ_FOYE01000002.1, read on the forward strand.
GGTCAGCGGCACCTCCAGATGGAAACGGCTGCCCTCGCCCGCCGTCTGTTCCAGCACCACCGCGCCGCGCAGCTGGCGAACCATGTGCTGCACGGCATCGAGGCCGACGCCACGACCGGAGACCTCGGTGACCTTGTCCCGCAGGCTGAAACCCGGCAGAAACAGGAAGGTCAGCAGTTCTTCTTCACTCAACTGGGCGGCGGTTTCGGCCGGCGACAACTGGCGTTCGACGATGCTGCGCCGGACCTTTTCCAGATCCACGCCGTTGCCGTCGTCGCTCAGTTCGAGCACCAGCAGACCAGCCTGATGCGAGGCGCGCAGACGGATCAGGCCTTCCTCGGACTTGCCCTTGAGCAGGCGTTCCTGTGGGGTTTCAATGCCGTGATCGACCGCATTGCGCAGCAGGTGCGTCAGCGGCGCTTCAAGTTTTTCCAGCACATCGCGGTCGACCTGGGTCTTCTCGCCCTCGATCTCCAGCCGCACCTGTTTGCCGAGGCTGCGACCGAGGTCGCGCACCATCCGCACCTGCCCGGACAGCACATCGGCGAACGGCCGCATGCGGCAGGCCAGTGCGGTGTCGTAAAGCACTTGCGCGCGCTGGCTCGCTTGCCAGGCAAACTCGTCGAGTTCGGCGTTTTTTTCTGCCAGCAGTTGCTGGGATTCGGCGAGCAAACGCCGCGCATCCTCCAGCGCTTCCTGAGCTTCAAGGCTCAGGGCATGTTCCTTGAGGTGCACATTGAGACTCTCCAGTGCCCGCAGACCATTGCTCTGCATGCGCTTGAGGCGCTGCATCGTGGCCAGGTGCGGCTTGAGGCGCTGGGTTTCCACCAGGGATTTGCTCGACAGGTCGAGCAGGCTGTTCAGACGTTCGGCGGTGACCCGCAGCACCCGCTCGCCACCTTCGGTGGCGCGTTTGCTCTTGCGCGGCGCGGGTTCCGGCTCGGCAACCTCGACAGGAATTTCAACCGGAGTTGGTTCAACCACCGGCGGCTGAAGCTGCAACTCCGCCATCACTGGAGCACTCGGTGCGGCGGGCACCACAGCCGGTGCCGTCGGGTCGAGCAAACCGCCCATCAACGCCACGTAAGCCTCGATGTCCGCCGGTTGCGGGCCATTGGCCGGAGTGGCGATGCGCATCAGCAAGTCGGTGCCCTGCAACAACGCATCGATATGTTCCGGGCGCAGGAACAACCGGCCTTCCTGCGCACTGACCAGACAATCTTCCATCACGTGGGCGACGCTGACGCCGCTGTCGATACCGACGATCCGCGCCGCGCCTTTCAAGGAGTGCGCCGCACGCATGCACGACTCGAGCTGATCGGCCTGGGTCGGGTTGCGCTCCAACGCCAGCAGCCCGGCGCTGAGCACCTGGGTCTGGGCTTCGGCTTCGAGGCTGAACAGCTCGAGCAAGGAGGCGTCGCGCATTTGCTCGGGGGTCATGTGAGGCTCCGGGACACGGCGGACAGCAACTGTTCTTCATCCAGCCAACGCAGGCTGCGACCTTTGAAAGGCAACACGCCTCGGGTGTATTTGGCGCTGGCCTGTGCACCGGAGCGCGACGCGGCGTCGAGGATTCGCTCGTCGATGGCGTGAATCCCGTCGACCTCGTCCACCGGCACCACCACTGGCCCGCCCTGGGCCGAGATGATCAGCATGCGCGGCATGATCCGCGCGCCGGTCGCCGGGGCCGCGTTACTGTCGAGGTCGAGCAGTTCGACCAGCGACAGGCACGCCACCAACGCCCCACGCACGTTCGCCACGCCTAGCAAGGCCCGGGAGCGCTGGTGCGGCAGCGAATGAATCGCCTGCAACGGCGCGACCTCCACCAGGCTGCGGGTGGCCAGGCCGAGCCATTCTTCGCCGAGGCGGAACATCAGCAACGACCGGGTTTTCAGCTCGGTTTCGACCTGGGTCGCCACCGGATCGCGCTCGTCCTGCTGCAACGCATAGCGGTCGAGCAGGCGCGTGGCCGCGGCGGAATACACCGAGCAATTGCGGCAATGGATGTGCTCGTCCAGCAGCGGACAGGACTTGTCGCCGTGGATGCCGATGCGGTTCCAGCAATCGTCGATGGCCCGGGCGTCTTCGTGGGTGACGTTCAAGGTGTCGGACGGGATCATCGTTTACGCTCACTGTCGGCGGTGCGGTCGCTGCGGGCGGCGCGCTCCTGCAATCGTCTGGCGCCGGCCGTGTCGCCCTGGGCCTGCAGCAGCGCAGCCAGGTGCATCAAGGCTTCGGGGTGTTGCGGTTCGAGGTACAACGCTTTGCGGTAAAAGCCCTGGGCTTCGAAGGCGCTGCCGGCGACATCGCTGAGCAGGCCGAGCCAGTAAAACACCTGGGCCACCGGCTCATGGCTGCGCAAATACTGCTCGCACGCGGCCCGGGCCTCGGCGCTTTTGCCTTCGTTGGCCAGGGCGGCGATGTTGGCCAGCAAGGTCGCCGCTTCGGGGTTGGTGCTTTTAGCCGTCACCGGCAAAGGCGTCACGCCAGCAAACGGACGATTGCGCACCGGCGGCGGTGGCGTGCTGCGCAGCGGTTGGCGCACAGGCAACGGCAGCGCAATCGCGGTCGGCATCGGTAACGGTTCGGGTTGTGGATCGCTGTGACGGCTGAAGGCGAAAGACTGTGGAATCCCGATCGAACGCATGCCGAGCCGCCCAAGCAGACTGCCCTCGGCCGGGCCGATAAACAGCACGCCATCGACATGGGTCAGGCGCTTGAGCACGGCGAACACCTGCTGCTGGGTCGGCTGATCGAAATAGATCAGCAGGTTGCGGCAGAACACGAAATCGAACGGCGGCTCGTTGACCAGCAATGCCGGATCGAGCACGTTGCCGACCTGCAGGCGCACCTGCTCGCGGACGATTTCATTCACCCGATAGCCTTCGTTCTCGGCGAAAAAATGCCGCTCGCGAAAGTCCAGCTCCTGGCCGCGAAATGAGTTCTTGCCGTACAGCGCCCGCCGCGCCTTGTCCACTGACAAGGGGCTGACGTCCATGCCATCCACCTTGAATTGATGGGGCTTGAGGCCGGCATCGAGCAAGGCCATGGCAATCGAATAGGGTTCTTCGCCAGTGGAACACGGCAGGCTGAGGATGCGCAGCGCGCGCATGTTATTCAATTCGCCCAGGCGTTTGCGCGCCAGTTTGCCCAGCGTGGCGAAGGATTCCGGGTAACGGAAAAACCAGGTCTCGGGGACGATCACCGCTTCGATCAGCGCCTGCTGTTCATCCCGCGAGCCTTGCAGGGTCTGCCAGTACTCATCGGCATTCACCGTTTGCGACAGGGTGATGCGCTGGCGCACGGCCCGTTCGATGATCGCCGGCCCGACCGAAGCGACGTCGAGGCCGATGCGTTCCTTGAGGAAATCGAAGAAGCGCTGGTCGCTGCTCATGGCTGCTCCTCAAGCCGCGCCGGATCCAGCGGCGGTGTCGGGAACAGCAACGTGCGCACCGACTCGTCGAGCAAGTCGTTGACCCGCACCCACTGCACCAACCCCTGCGCATCCTCACGCACCGGGCCCAGGTACGGCGCCTGACGATTGTCGAGGCCGTACGGCTGGAAATCAGCCGGGTTGCAGCGCAGGGTATCGGTGGCCTGTTCGAGGATCAGGCCCAGCCATTGCGAGGGTTGCGAGTCATCCACGCGATAATGCACCAGCACCAGTCGCGTGCTGGTACGCGCTTGCGCAGGATGGCCGAAGGTCAGGGCACTGAGGTCGATCACCGGCACCACTGTGCCACGGTAGGCGAACACCCCCGCCACCCAGTGCGGCGCCCGGGCAATCGGTTTCAACGGCAGGCGCGGCAGCACTTCGGCCACTTCCGTGGCGCGCAAGGCGTAGCGTTCGCTGCCGATGCGAAACAGCAGGAACAACGCCTGCTTCGCCACCGGTGCAGCGCTGCGTTTGGCGGTGATTTCGCTCATCAGACTTTGAATCGCGAAACGCCGCTGCGCAGGCCCACGGCCACCTGGCTCAGTTCGTCGATGGCGAAACTGGCCTGACGCAACGACTCGACCGTCTGGCTGCTGGCATCACCCAGTTGCACCAGCGCGTGGTTGATCTGCTCGGCGCCGGTGGCCTGGGCCTGCATGCCTTCGTTGACCATCAACACCCGCGGCGCCAGCGCCTGCACCTGATGGATGATCTGCGACAGCTGCTCGCCGACTTGCTGCACCTCAGCCATGCCGCGCCGCACTTCCTCGGAGAACTTGTCCATGCCCATCACCCCGGCGGACACCGCCGACTGGATCTCGCGGACCATCTGTTCGATGTCGTAAGTCGCGACAGCGGTCTGATCCGCCAGACGCCGCACTTCAGTGGCGACCACGGCGAAACCGCGACCGTATTCGCCGGCCTTCTCCGCTTCGATCGCGGCGTTCAGGGACAGCAGGTTGGTCTGGTCGGCGACCTTGACGATGGTCACGACCACCTGATTGATGTTGCCGGCCTTCTCGTTGAGGATCGCCAGTTTGGCGTTCACCAGATCCGCTGCGCCCATCACCGAGTGCATGGTGTCTTCCATCCGCGCCAAACCTTGCTGCCCGGAACCGGCCAGCACCGAGGCCTGATCGGCGGCGGTGGAGACTTCGGTCATGGTGCGCACCAGGTCGCGGGAGGTCGCGGCGATTTCTCGGGATGTCGCGCCGATTTCAGTCGTGGTCGCAGCGGTTTCTGTGGCGGTGGCCTGCTGTTGTTTGGAGGTGGCGGCGATCTCGGTCACCGAGGTGGTGACCTGTACCGACGAGCGCTGGGCCTGGGACACCAGCGAGGTGAGCTCGGTCATCATGTCGTTGAAGCCGGTTTCCACGGCACCGAACTCGTCCTTGCGGTCGAGGTTCAAGCGGCTGCTCAGATCGCCGGTGCGCATGATGTCGAGGATCTGCACGATGCGGTTCATCGGCGCCATGATCGCGCGCATCAGCAGCAGACCGCAGAAACCGGCCGCCAGCACGGCCACCAGCAGCGAGACAAACATGCTGACCTTGGCCGCCGCCACGGCCTCATCAATGTTGGCCATGGCCTTGTCGGCGACTTTCTTGTTCTCGCCAATGATGTCGTTGAGCTTCATCCGGCCCGAGTACCAGGTCGGAGTCAATTGCTCGTGGAACAGCTTGACCGCATCGGCTTCCAGATTGCGCTTGTGCAGATCGAGCACCGCATCCTGAATTTTCAGGTAGGCGTCGTGATATTTCTCGAACGCCGCGAACTCGAGCTTGTCCTCGTCCGTGACTACCGTGCCACGGTAATTGGCCATCTGTTCCTGAAGCCGGGATTCGAAAGCCTTGTAATCGGCCGCATCTTCACTGCTGATGCCCTGCCCTTCCTTGAGCCCCAGCAGTTCCTGGGTCTGCAGGTAGCTGTCGACCCACGCGCCACGAATCATCGAGCTGTAATAGACGCCGGGAATCGCGTCGTCACGGACGCTGTTTTCACTGGCTTCGATCTTCAGCAGCCGCGAATACGAGACGACCACCATCAGCAGCATGATGGCGATAATCACCGCAAAGCTCGCCAAAATGCGTTGGCGCAACGTCCAGTTCTTCACAGTCAGTCCTCGGGGCGGGTCGAAATGCGGGGGAGTATAGCTGAGGGCGGTGTTTCATTTATAAGACGGTTTGCCGCGCTCAGGCCTTCCGGTCATAAAACACGACGGGCTCTGGACTGGGACTTTCAAGGAATCGGAGGGTGGCGTGCCAGTGACGCAATGGCAAAAAGGGGAGATGGATTGGTCATTTCAGCTGCTGCAACGAAAGAACCCGCCATCCTGTGCGGGATTGCGGGTTCTGATATCGCTGACAACAGTTTTACTGGGTAGCTACACGAACCTGCTTCTCAAGCTCCACCTTCAACCCCGGCTCCAGCTTCAACTGCCGCGCCAGTTCATCCAGATAGCTCTTCTCCATGAAGTTCTCCTCATCCACCATCATCACGCTCGCCACGTACATCTCGGCGGCCATCTCCGGCGTGCTCGCCGCGCGGGCCACGTCGGTGGGGTCGAGGGGTTTGTTGAGTTCGGCGTGGAGCCAGTGTTTGAGTTCCTGATCGTTGTCGAGCTTGGTGAATTCGCCTTCGATCAGTTGGCGTTCGCGGTCGTCGATGTGGCCGTCGGCCTTGGCGGCGGCGACCAAGGCTTTGAGGATGGCCTGGCTGTGTTGTTCGACTTGCGCCGGTGGCAGGCGATCGAGGGTTTGCGGTTCGCTTTGTGGGGCAGTGCCCTTCTGGGCGTTCCAGTTGCCGTAGGCTTTGTAGGCAATCACGCCCAGTGCGGCGAGGCCGCCGTAGAGGGCGACTTTACCGCCGACCTTGCGGGCCTTTTTACTGCCCAGCAGCAAACCCATGGCGCCGGCCGCCAGGGCACCGCCGCCTGCGCCTGACAGCAAGCCGCCGAGTGCGCCGTTACTGGAAGATCCGCCCAGCAAGCCGCCCAAACCACCGGCAGCCGGTTTGTTCTGCGCCCCGCCCGCCTTGTTCTGCAACAGATCCTGGCCGGACTTGAGGAGTTGATCGAGCAATCCACGGGTGTTCATGTTCCGTCTCCAAACTGGGGTTATCCGGATCAATAAGGCCCTCAGCCTAGTTCGAAAGTGCCCGTGACTTGGGTGCGAGTGTGCTTCCAGATGTTGCTTGGCCCACCGCAGCCCTTCGCGAAAATAGATATACACTCGAGGCAATCTATAAAAACCGCCCACCGGGTAAACCTTCCATGATGACCTTGCGTCAGATCCGCCATTTCATCGCCGTGGCCGAGACCGGCTCGATCTCTGCCGCTGCGCAAACCGCGTTCATTTCCCAATCGACCCTGACCCTGGCCATCCAGCAACTGGAGGAAGAAATCGGCGTCAGCCTGTTCAATCGCCACGCCAAGGGCATGACCCTTACCCATCAGGGGCATCAATTCCTGCGCCAGGCACACCTGATTCTGGCCACCGTGGACAACGCCAAACGCAGCCTGCAACAAAGCACCGATCAGGTCGCCGGGCAGTTGATCGTCGGGGTGACCAGTCTGGTGGCCGGTTATTACCTGGCGGATTTGCTCACCCGTTTCCAGCGCGCCTACCCCAATGTCGAGATCCGGGTGATGGAGGACGAGCGACCGTACATCGAGCATTTGCTGGTCAGTGGCGAGATCGATGTCGGTGTGCTGATCCTCTCCAACCTCGAAGACCGCCACGCCTTGCAGACCGAAGTGCTGACCCACTCGCCGCACCGTTTGTGGCTGCCGGCCCAGCATCCGCTGCTGGAACACGACAGCATCAACCTCGCCGACGTCGCCCGGGAGCCGTTGATTCAGCTGAACGTCGACGAGATGGATCGCAACGCCCAACGTCTGTGGCGTGGCGCCGGACTGCAACCAAAAATCACCCTCAGAACCGCGTCCACCGAGGCAGTGCGAAGCCTGGTTGCGGCGGGCCTCGGCGTTTCGATCCAGCCGGACATGACGTATCGCCCATGGTCGCTCGAAGGCGACATCATCGAAGCGCGGCCGATTGCCGATCTCAACCAGACCCTTGACGTCGGTCTGGCCTGGCGTCGTGGCACCGCCCGCCCCGCGCTGGTCGATCCTTTCCTGACCGTGGCCCGCGAGCAGCCCCACGGCGGACGCAAGCCATCTATTTAATCGAATGCCACCTTCAGTATTTAGAATTTGTCGACCCCGGAGCCGCGCACTAGTCTTGCTGCATCGATAAGACGGTCGGCTCCCGGAACAGGGAGCAACATGGCCACACAAGAAAAGAGAGCCCGGAAAATGGCTGGCGCGCAGACCCCCATGCACACCGCGTTGCTGATCGACGGCGAACTGGTCGCTGGCCAGGGTTTTGTCGAACCGATCCTCAACCCGGCCACCGGCGAAGTCCTGACCCAGATCGCCGAAGCCAGTACCGAACAAGTCGAAGCCGCCATCCTCGCCGCCCACCGTGCCTTTGCCGAGTGGTCGCGGACCACTCCGCAACAACGCTCGAACCTGCTGCTGGAAATCGCCAACGCCGTCGAAAAGCACGCCGATCACCTCGCCCGCCTCGAAGCCTTGAACTGCGGCAAGCCTTTGCATCTGGCGCGGCAAGACGACTTGACCGCCACCGTCGATGTATTCCGCTTCTTCGCCGGCGCCGTGCGCTGCCAGACCGGGCAGCTCAGCGGCGAATACGTGCCGGGCTACACCAGCATGGTGCGCCGCGATCCGATCGGTGTTGTCGCCTCGATTGCACCGTGGAACTACCCGATCATGATGGCCGCGTGGAAGATCGCCCCGGCTCTCGCCGCCGGCAATACGCTGGTGTTCAAGCCGTCCGAGCACACGCCGCTGTCGATTCTGGCGCTGGCGCCAGCGCTGGCCGAAATCCTGCCGCGTGGGGTGATCAACATCGTCTGCGGTGGCGGCGAAGGGGTTGGCAGTCATCTGGTCGGCCACCCGAAAGTACGCATGGTGTCGCTGACCGGCGATATCGTCACCGGCCAGAAAATCCTCCAGGCCGCCGCCAAAACCCTGAAACGCACCCACCTCGAACTCGGTGGCAAGGCGCCGGTGATCGTTTGTAACGACGCGGATCTGAAAGCGGTGGTCGAAGGCGTGCGCACTTATGGCTATTACAACGCCGGGCAGGACTGCACGGCGGCTTGCCGGATCTACGCCCAGGCCGGGATTCACGACAAGTTGGTGGCCGAACTCGGCGCGGCGGTCAGCAGCCTGCGCTTCGCTGGCAAACGCGATGCCGACAACGAAATCGGCCCGCTGATCAGCACTCGTCAGCGCGACCGCGTGGCCAGTTTCGTCGAGCGCGCCCTCGGTCAGCCACACATCGAGCGGGTAACCGGCGCGGCAGTGCATTCCGGCGCCGGGTTCTTCTATCAGCCAACCCTGCTGGCCGGTTGCAAACAGAGCGATGAAATCGTCCAGCGCGAAGTGTTCGGCCCGGTGGTGACCGTGACCCGCTTCGACGAACTGGCGCAAGCGGTGGACTGGGCCAACGACTCGGAATACGGCCTCGCCTCATCGGTCTGGACCCAGAACCTGGACAAGGCGATGCAGGTCGCCGCGCGGCTGCAATACGGCTGCACCTGGATCAACAGCCATTTCATGCTGGTCAGCGAAATGCCCCACGGCGGGTTGAAACGCTCCGGTTACGGCAAAGACTTATCCAGCGATTCGCTACAGGACTACAGCGTGGTGCGGCACGTAATGGCCCGGCACAGCCGGGAGCTTTAAGCGGCGAGCTACAAGCCGCAAGCCCAAAGCAGATCGCTGTTTCTTGCAGCTTGAAGCTCGTCGCTTGCGACTACTCTTAACAAAAACCTAAAAAACAAAGAGGTGTGTCTCATGTTCGTGCACAAGACCGCACTGCTCAGTGCAATCACCACGGCCCTGCTGGCCAGCGCCAGCCTGCAGGCCGCCGAGCCGCTGAAAGCCGTCGGCGCCGGCGAAGGCCAGCTGGATATCGTCGCCTGGCCCGGCTACATCGAACGCGGTGAAAGCGACAAGGCCTACGACTGGGTGACCGGTTTCGAGAAGGAAACCGGCTGCAAGGTCAATGTGAAAACCGCCGCCACCTCTGACGAAATGGTCAGCCTGATGGCCAAGGGCGGTTACGACCTGGTGACCGCGTCGGGCGATGCCTCGTTGCGGTTGATCGTCGGCAAGCGTGTGCAGCCGATCAACACCGCGTTGATCCCGAACTGGAAGTCCCTCGACCCACGCCTGAAAGACGCGCCGTGGTACGTGGTCAACAGCCAGACCTACGGCACCCCGTACCAGTGGGGCCCGAACGTGCTGATGTACAACACCAACGTCTTCAAGACCGCGCCGACCAGCTGGAACGTGGTGTTCGACGCGCAGAACCTGCCCGATGGCAAGCCGAACAAGGGCCGCGTGCAGGCTTACGACGGCCCGATCTACATCGCCGATGCGGCGCTTTACCTGAAATCCACCAAGCCTGAGCTGGGGATCAAGGATCCGTACCAGCTCACCGAAGATCAGTACAAGGCTGTGCTGGAACTGTTGCGCGCCCAGCAGAAGCTGATCCACCGCTACTGGCACGACACCACCGTGCAGATGAGCGACTTCAAGAACGAAGGCGTGGTCGCGTCCAGCGCCTGGCCGTACCAGGTCAACGGGCTGATCAACGAGAAACAGCCGATCGCTTCGACCGTGCCGAAAGAAGGCGCCACCGGTTGGGCCGACACCACCATGCTGCACGCCGAGGCCAAGCACCCGAACTGCGCGTACAAGTGGATGGACTGGTCGCTGCAGCCGAAAGTCCAGGGTGATGTGGCGGCATGGTTCGGTTCGTTGCCGGCGGTTCCGGCGGCGTGTCAGGGCAGTGAGTTGCTCGGGGCTGAAGGCTGCAAGACCAACGGGTTCGATCAGTTCGACAAGATCGCTTTCTGGAAAACACCGCAGGCTGAGGGTGGGAAGTTTGTGCCGTATAGCCGGTGGACGCAGGACTACATTTCGATTATGGGCGGTAGGTAATACCCACACACCGATCGTTCCCACGTCGAGGCGTCGAACCGTCCGCGTGGGAATGCATCACCGGACGCTCCGCGTCCATTCGCAAGAGCTGACGCAGAGCGTCACGGGCTGCATTCCCACGCAGAGCGTGGGAACGATCAACTCGAACACTGTTTTTCAGAAGTCCAGGCAGGGCCGCTGCGACGGCCCTCGCCTTTTCGGAGCACCGCACCATGACGCTTGCAGTCCAGTTCACCAACGTTTCCCGGCAGTTCGGCGAAGTGAAAGCCGTTGACCGGGTTTCCATCGATATCCAGGACGGCGAGTTCTTTTCCATGCTCGGCCCCTCCGGTTCGGGCAAGACCACGTGCCTGCGCCTGATCGCCGGGTTCGAGCAACCGAGCGCGGGCTCGATCCGCATTCACGGCGCCGAAGCCGCCGGTCTGCCGCCCTATCAACGCGACGTCAACACGGTGTTTCAGGATTACGCGCTGTTCCCGCACATGAACGTGTTGGACAACGTCGCCTACGGTTTGAAAGTCAAAGGCGTAAACAAAACCGAGCGCCACAAACGCGCCGAAGAAGCCTTGGACATGGTCGCCCTCGGCGGCTACGGTGCCCGTAAACCGGTGCAGTTGTCCGGTGGTCAGCGCCAGCGTGTTGCCCTCGCCCGCGCGCTGGTCAATCGCCCGCGAGTGCTGTTGCTCGACGAACCGTTGGGCGCTCTCGACCTGAAGCTGCGCGAACAGATGCAGAGCGAACTGAAGAAGCTGCAACGCCAACTCGGCATCACTTTCATCTTCGTCACTCACGATCAGACCGAAGCGCTGTCGATGTCCGACCGCGTGGCCGTGTTCAACAAGGGCCGCATCGAGCAGGTCGACACGCCGCGCAATCTGTACATGAAACCCACCACGACTTTCGTCGCCGAATTCGTCGGCACCTCGAACGTGATTCGTGGCGATCTGGCGCGCCAGCTCAGTGGTCATCCGCAGCCGTTTTCGATCCGTCCGGAACACGTGCGATTCGCCGAAGGCCCATTGGCCAGCCACGAGATTGAAGTCAGCGGTCTGCTCCACGACATCCAGTATCAGGGCAGCGCCACGCGCTATGAACTGACCCTGGAAAACGGTCAGACCCTGAGCATCAGCCAGGCCAACAATCAGTGGATCGACAGCAGCGCGCAGCACCAGACCGGTCAGCGCATCAGCGCACGCTGGGCGCGGGAAGCGATGATTCCGTTGCACGACACCGTTGCGAGCGGGGTGTGACATGACCGCCCTCGCCCTCCCTCAATCGGCGCCGTTGCGCAGGTTTTCCAACCTGCTCTATCGCAAGCCGAACCTGTACCTGTCGATGCTGCTGGTGCCGCCGCTTTTGTGGTTTGGCGCGATCTATCTGGGCTCGCTGCTGATGTTGTTGTGGCAAGGTTTCTACACCTTCGACGACTTCACCATGGCAGTCACTCCGGACCTGACCCTGGCCAACTTCGCCGCGCTGTTTCAGCCATCGAATTTCGACATCATCCTGCGCACCCTGAGCATGGCGGTCGTGGTGTCGATCGCCAGCGCCATCGTCGCGTTCCCGATTGCCTACTACATGGCGCGCTACACCACCGGCAAGACCAAGGCATTTTTCTACATCGCCGTAATGATGCCGATGTGGGCCAGTTACATCGTCAAGGCTTACGCCTGGACGCTGCTGCTGGCCAAGGGCGGCGTGGCGCAGTGGTTCGTTCAGCACTTGGGGCTGGAGCCGGTGCTGCAGTTCATTCTGGGGATTCCCGGTGTTGGTGGCAGCACCCTGTCGACCTCGCATCTGGGCCGGTTCATGGTGTTCGTCTACATCTGGCTGCCGTTCATGATCCTGCCGATCCAGGCCTCGCTGGAACGCCTGCCGCCGTCGTTGCTGCAAGCCTCCGCCGACCTCGGGGCCAAGCCGCGCCAGACCTTCATGCAGGTGATTCTGCCGCTGTCGGTGCCGGGCATCGCGGCCGGTTCGATCTTCACCTTTTCGCTGACCTTGGGCGACTTCATCGTGCCGCAACTGGTGGGCCCGCCGGGCTACTTCGTCGGCAGCATGGTCTACGCGCAACAGGGTGCAATCGGCAACATGCCGATGGCTGCGGCGTTCACGCTGGTGCCGATCGTGCTGATCGCCATTTACCTGTCCATCGTCAAACGTCTGGGGGCCTTCGATGCACTCTGAAAAGGCTTCAATAGGCTTGCGCATTGCAGCCTGGGGCGGGCTGGTGTTTCTGCACTTCCCGATCCTGATCATCTTCCTCTACGCCTTCAACACCGAAGACGCGGCGTTCAGCTTTCCACCGAAAGGCTTCACGCTGCACTGGTTCAGTGTGGCGTTTTCCCGGCCGGATGTGCTGGAAGCGATCAAGCTGTCGTTGCAGATCGCGGCCATCGCCACGCTGATCGCGATGGTGCTCGGCACCCTCGCTTCCGCTGCGTTGTACCGCCGGGACTTCTTCGGCAAACAGGGTATTTCGCTGATGCTGATCCTGCCGATTGCACTGCCAGGGATCATCACCGGGATTGCGCTGCTGGCGACCTTCAAGACGCTGGGGATCGAGCCGGGGATGTTCACCATCGTCGTCGGCCACGCGACCTTCTGCGTGGTGATCGTCTACAACAACGTCATCGCCCGTTTGCGCCGTACCTCGCACAGCCTGATCGAGGCGTCGATGGACCTCGGCGCCGACGGCTGGCAGACCTTCCGCTACATCATCCTGCCGAATCTCGGCTCGGCGTTGCTCGCCGGCGGCATGCTCGCGTTCGCGCTGTCGTTCGACGAAATCATCGTCACCACCTTCACCGCCGGCCATGAACGCACCTTGCCACTGTGGTTGCTCAACCAGTTGAGCCGCCCACGGGACGTGCCGGTGACCAACGTCGTGGCGATGCTGGTGATGCTGGTGACCATGCTGCCGATCCTCGGCGCCTACTACCTGACCCGGGGTGGCGAGAGCGTGGCCGGCAGCGGCGGCAAATGATTTCCCTGACTTTTCCCACCCTGAATTTGCAGTAGAAAGAGGACAACAACATGCAAACCAAACTCTTGATCAACGGCCAACTGGTCAACGGCGAAGGCCCGGCGCAACCGGTGCTCAACCCGGCACGCGGTGAAGTGCTGGTGGAAATCAACGAGGCCACCGAAGCCCAGGTCGATGCCGCCGTGCGCGCCGCCGACAGTGCTTTCGCCGAATGGTCGCAGACCACGCCGAAAGACCGTTCGCTGTTGCTGCTCAAACTCGCCGACGCCATCGAAGCCCACGGCGAAGAGCTGGCGAAACTGGAATCGGACAACTGCGGCAAACCCTACAGCGCCGCGCTGAACGACGAGATCCCGGCGATTGCCGACGTGTTCCGTTTCTTCGCCGGCGCCAGTCGCTGCATGAGTGGTTCGGCCGGCGGCGAATACCTGCCCGGCCACACCTCGATGATCCGCCGCGACCCGGTGGGCGTGATCGCCTCCATCGCGCCGTGGAACTACCCGCTGATGATGGTTGCCTGGAAAATCGCCCCGGCCCTCGCCGCCGGTAATACCGTGGTGCTCAAGCCGTCGGAACAAACCCCGCTGACCGCGCTGCGTCTGGCCGAACTGGCGTCGGAAATTTTCCCGGCGGGTGTACTCAATCTGGTATTCGGTCGCGGGCCGAGCGTGGGCAGCCCGCTGGTGACCCATCCGAAAGTGCGCATGGTGTCGCTGACCGGCTCCATCGCCACCGGTTCGAACATCATTTCCAGCACCGCCGACAGCGTCAAACGCATGCACATGGAACTGGGTGGCAAGGCTCCGGTGATCATCTTCGACGACGCCGACATCGACGCGGCGGTCGAAGGTATTCGCACCTTCGGCTTCTACAACGCCGGCCAGGACTGCACCGCGGCGTGCCGGATCTACGCCCAGCAAGGCATCTACGACAAATTCGTCGAGAAGCTCGGTGCAGCGGTCAGCAGCATCAAGTACGGCTTGCAGGATGATCCGTCGACCGAGCTCGGGCCGTTGATCACCGCCCAGCATCGCGACCGCGTGGCCGGGTTTGTCGAACGCGCCGTGGCGCAACCGCACATTCGCTTGATCACTGGCGGCAAGGCTGTCGAAGGCAGTGGTTTCTTCTTCGAGCCGACGGTGCTGGCCGACGCCCAGCAGGACGACGAAATCGTCCGCCGCGAAGTGTTCGGGCCGGTGGTGTCGGTGACCAAATTCACCGATGAAGCGCAGGCGCTGGAGTGGGCCAACGATTCGGACTACGGCCTGGCGTCCTCGGTGTGGACAGCGGATGTCGGACGTGCGCATCGACTGTCTGCGCGGTTGCAGTACGGCTGCACCTGGGTGAATACACACTTCATGCTCGTCAGCGAAATGCCTCACGGCGGTCAGAAACTGTCCGGCTACGGCAAGGACATGTCCATGTACGGGCTGGAGGACTACACCACGGTTCGGCATGTGATGTTCAAGCACTAAAGGCATCGCCAGCAGGCTGGCTTCCACAGGTTCAATACAGTCCTTGTGGAAGCCCGCCTGCTGGCGATGGCGTCACCTCGGTTCCAGGAAGGAAACCGGCATTACGCACCACCAGGCATTCAAAACAATAACTACCGATCCGGGCGGCGCTCACCAGGCACCGCCACGGTTTCGGCCATCCGAAATCTGCCGATTTCACGGAGCAAACACACATGAGTGCATCACCCGATCTCTCAGCCGCCGTTGCCGACAGCGATGCCGAACAACTGCGCCAACTGGGCTACACCTCCAACTTCAACCGCAGCATGAGCCTGTGGGAAAACTTCGCGTTGGGCTTCACTTATCTGTCACCGGTCGTAGGGGTTTATACCCTGTTCGGCCTGTGCCTGGCCGCTGGCGGGCCACCGATGTTCTGGGCTTACTTGCTGGTCGGTTGCGGGCAACTGCTGGTGTGCCTGATCTTCGGCGAAGTGGTGTCGCAGTTCCCGATTTCCGGCGGCGTTTATCCTTGGGCACGTCGCCTGGTGGGCAAGAAATGGGCGTGGATGGTCGGCTGGATCTACTCCATCGCCCTGTGCGTGACCATCGCCGCCGTGGCGGTCGGCGCCGGCCCGTACCTCGCGGCCATGCTGGGTTTTGAGCCGAGCAACAACACCAACATCGTCATCGCCCTGGTACTGACCCTGTTCGCCACCCTGGTGAACCTCAGCGGCACCAAAGTGCTGGCGCGGATCGCCATGTTCGGCTTCCTCTGCGAACTGGTCGGCGCGGTGATCGTCGGCGTGTACCTGCTGATTTTCGAGCGTCACCAGCCGATCAGCGTGCTGTTCAACACTTTCGATATCAGCGTCGAGGGCTCCTATCTGCCGGCCTTCCTCACCGCGTCGCTGGCGGGGATGTTCCTCTACTACGGCTTCGAGGCCTGCGGTGATGTAGCCGAAGAAACCCCGAACCCGAGCAAGAAAATCCCGGTGGCCATGCGCATGACCATCTACATCGGCGGTATCGCGGCGATGTTCGCTTGCCTGGCATTGATCCTCGCCGTGCCGGACATGCAAGCGGTGATCAACGGCACCGACAAGGACCCGGTCACCACCATCCTCAACAACGCCTTCGGCCCGATCGGTTCGAAAGTGGTGATGGGCGTGGTAATGATTTCCTTCATCTCCTGCGTCATCAGCCTGCAAGCGGCGGCAAGTCGTCTGCTGTATTCCTACGCTCGCGATGAAATGGTCATCGGCAGCCGACTGCTCAAAAAGATTTCTCCTACGACCCAGGTTCCGGTTGCCGCACTGTTCGTGTCCGGCGTCCTGCCCGGCCTGATCATCGCCCTCGGCTTCTTCCTGCAAGACGCCGTGGCCACCATCGTCAGCTTCGCCGCCATCGGCATCTACCTCGCGTTCCAGATGATCGTCCTCGCCGCCCTGTACGCCCGCAGCAAAGGCTGGAAACCCAGCGGCAAATTCACCCTCGGCGCCTGGGGCTGGCCGGTGAACATCGGCGCGCTGGTCTACGGCGTCGGCGCAATCATCAACATGGCCTGGCCCCGCACACCGGATGCAGCGTGGTACATCAACTACGCGATGGTGCTGAGTACGGCGATCGTGATTGGGCTGGGGCTGGTTTACATGTGGATTGGCAAGCCGTATGACCATGGGAAGGCGCCGGCTGGGGATGCCTGGAAGGTGAGTCGCTAAAAAATTTTGGCCCCGGCACCGATAGAGTGCCGGGGTTCAAGAAAGCCGACGCAAAACATCAAAAGAAAAGCTCGGACTGATCGTATTTCAGCGAGGAAATACGATCGAACAGTTTGATTTTTTCGTTGGCTTTTTGCTTGGCGTGGTCAGACATGAATGCAATCAACTCTTCGAGCTGATTGACGTCTCCCACCACTTTGAATTCCTTCTCCTTGTTGACGAAGACAAGGGACTTCTTCTTTCTCGACAACAGTTCTATGACGTTGCTGAGCGTACCGGTGCTCTTCGCATCCCATATCATCAAGCCGTAGTCAGCGGCTTCGGCCATCACCACGTCTTTCTCAGTGAAGAAGGCCCTCGATCCTTTGGAGTGTTTGGAGTCCACTGTTCTGGCGGGCCACTGTCCGAGGTTGTTCCGCGGTGCGGGACCACTACAGAACACTGTAGTTTTGGATCGCTCAAGACTCAGCAGATATTCCTGAATGGAGGTATCGGCACCACCTGCATCACCAACGACCACATCGAATTCAGACGCAACGATATTACTGATACGCTCCTTAACCTTCGGATCAAGGTTCTTGATATTGATAGAGCCAGCAATAAATACAGTCGTCATTGAATTCACTTCCAGGTTAGCGCCGCTACGTAGATCTTCCCCACCTTCGGATATTCACGCAAGACAGCACAAGCCGCGTCCATCGACGCTCCGCTGTCAAACAAATCATCTACGACCAAAACATTCCAGCATCCCTCTGTCGTAATTTCGTCATTGACGCTGAAACTGTTTCCAATCGCAGCAACCTTTTCTGCTTTGGAGTGCAGATCCTTCAGCGACTTTCCCGTAGTCGCCTTTCGAAGCAAATCCGAAAAAACCGGCCGCCCGACAATTCGTCCCAACTCCAGAGCGACCTCAGTTACCGGTTGTCGCTGACGGATATTTGAAGCAGGCATGGGCAGCACAAATCCTACTTGATCCAACATAGGGAACACATTTGTCGCTACCGCTTGGGCCAGTGGGCCGACCTGAGTCCAATCCTTCTGGTATTTGAGCTGGTAGGTCGCCTGACCAATCTCTGTGCGCTGATTATCGAAACAAGGGTTTCCGCGATCATCGTTGCCGAGAAAGGTACTACTTACCATGTGCTTGTCCAACACCCATCCCTGATCCCATGGGCCGTTGATCTGTTTGAGGGACACCTTCATTGAATTCTCCATTATTCACAAAAATCCTTTAAGCCCTGAGACCAAGGGCCGAGCACCTGGGGGATGCCTTAGATTCAAATAAATAAAGGAAAAATCACGCTTCAGGTGCAGTCTGGCTGACCGCCATACAAAAACAGGAAATTCCTACAGATGCAGGCTTCAAGAAGAAGCCACATTTCCTACGCTACGCGTCCACAGCGTAGACTTGGCGCCGCTAGCGCCTGACCGATAGGCTTTATCCCGTCGCTGCCCAATCAGCGGCCCGGGGTCGAAGCCGGAAATCTGTCAAAACGGTGCTTGCGTGCCCCCATTGAACTGCGGCTGCTTTGCAACTTCAGTTCTGCGTTATGGCGGGCCGTGTGGCGCGGGCCTTCCGGCTTTTCCGTTTCGACAGGAAGTAACCCGACTTCGAACGCCACTCGGTTCGCCACCCAATTTTTCGAAGAGTTGGTGGCGACTTTCCTACTCGAAACGGAAGTCATCTCATGCCAGCACCTACTCACAATCCGAATACTGAATATTTCACTCCCACCGTCTTCACCCGCCACAACCGCTTCCTCCACGTCCTCCTGCTCGATCATCAAGCCTGGTTCTGCGCACAGGATCTCGGCCGCATGATGGGCCATCCCTTGAACCTACGCGTCACGCTCAAACTCGACCCCGACCAACGCCGCACCGTCCGGCTGCGCAAGTACGGCAAAGTTGTCGAGACACCAATGGTCAGCGAATCCGGCATGTACGCGCTGCTCGTCCATCATTTCATCCCGGAAAACCGCAACCTGCGGCAATGGCTGAGTAATGAGGTGATCCCCATCCTGCGGGAAACCAACTCAGTAACAGCGGAAAACTGCCCGAGCCTGAGCTCGGTGCATTGGGCAGGCGTCACCGTGCCGCTGTTGCATTGGCAACAACAGGCTTGGGTGAAATGGCGTGATATGCCTGAATTGGTGCAAGTACAGCAGCCGTATCCAGCGCCGCGCTCTTGCGGCTGACTCTGAAAGTCAGTGGCTTTGACCCGGCGGCGATTAGGTCACCGGGGTATTATCCAAGCATTTCGCAACACATCCCGTCTTCCAGCGGCGTTCAAGTCCACTAGAGTTTTCCTCAACCTCGCACTCTGACTGGTTGACGCCGATGTTATTGCGGCCTAGGGTGTCTACGTCGTTTACAGCGTATACACACGCAGGAGATCTTCCATGGCCTCGCCCGTTTTATCCTTCCGCGTCGAAGAATTGCTCGCTCAACAATTGGATCAATTGGCCGCGGCCACTGACCGAGACCGCCAGTACCATCTCAAGCGTGCGTTGGTTAGATATGTGGAAGCGGAGTCTTGGCATCTGCAAGCCATCAGCGAGGGGATTGCTGATGCCGATGCTGGAAATCTTACCGATCTGGATGCCGTGAAGGCTAAGTGGGCAAAACGTGCCGAACGTAGTACTGACTGAACGAGCTGAAAACGATCTCGAAACAATTTTTGAGTATTACCAAGGCATCTTGGGTGCCAATCCAGCGTTTGGTGTCGTGAACTCCATTCTTGGAGCGTTTGATCAATTGAAGCAATTTCCGGGTTCAGGCCGGCCTTCAGTCGTACCGGATATACGCGAACTGGTGCTGACCCGTTATCCGTTCATTGCGCCATATCGCCTGGAGGATGGCCAGATCCAGGTCTTGAGAATTCTGCACCAGCGCGCAGAACAACCAGAAAATTGGTAAACCAGCCGTAGCAAGTACGGCTGGCTGTTCACCTCCCTAGAACCGCGAAACACTCCTCATCGCATCCACCAGATACCGCATCGCAATCCGGTCGCTTTCCGACAACTCCCGGTAACGCTCCACCAGTTTCAGTTCGTCAGGACTGAGCCGGCGTCTTCGCCGGACGTTGGTGAGGCAGGGAAAGATGCCTAACATTTCGGTGATGCCTTGTCCTTTTGCCATGGACGATGTCCTTTTCCAGTACGTCAGAAATTTTCGAAAACCGCATCGCCCTGCTCCTTTAAGCAGCGATTTGAGCCCTGCCGGTCGGATGAGTCGTGACCGGCGATGCCCATAGAATAGAAATTAAATCGGCGCTGAAAAGTGGTTTTTAGAGTAATTAGTCGAAAAAAGCAGATATGCCCTATAAATCAGAAAAGACTGTGGGATAAGTAACCGTAACGTCTTGTTTCATTGAGACGCTGTCGCCGTGATATCAATGAATTTTGCAAAATCGGCGAACCGATTAAGCTAGCGGGCATCTGTTACTAGTCCGTAGCGTTTGGCCGAAGGCTTGTCCGAACCGTAATTTCTGATCCAGTACGTGCCAGGAACGGCGCGGGATTGTCCACGACAGGTTGTATTTATGCACCGCAGGAATTTGCTCAAAGCGTCCATGGCCATTGCGGCTTACACCGGCCTTTCCGCCTCCGGCCTGCTCGCCGCACGCGCCTGGGCCGCCTCTGGCGGTGCCGCCGACGGTGAAGCACAGGCTTTCGACTTCGAAACGCTGAAGCGTCAGGCCAAACAACTGGCCGGCAACGCCTATCAGGACACCAAACAGGTGCTGCCGCCGACCCTGGCGACCATGACCCCGCAGAACTTCAACGCGATCCGCTACGACGGCGAGCATTCGCTGTGGAAGGAGAACAAGGGTCAGCTCGATGTGCAGTTTTTCCACGTCGGCATGGGTTTCCGTCAGCCGGTGCGCATGTACAGCGTCGATCCAAAGACCCGCACGGCCCGCGAGGTGCATTTCCGCCCTCAGTTGTTCAACTATGAAAACACTTCGGTCGACACCCAGCAGCTCAAGGGCGACCTGGGTTTTGCCGGCTTCAAGCTGTTCAAGGCGCCGGAACTGGATCGGCATGACGTGGTGTCGTTCCTCGGCGCCAGCTACTTCCGCGCGGTGGATGCCACTGGCCAATATGGCCTCTCCGCCCGTGGCCTGGCCGTCGACACCTACGCCAAGAAACGCGAAGAATTCCCCGACTTCACCAAGTTCTGGTTCGAAACCCCGGATCAGAACGCGACCCGCTTTGTGGTCTACGCCCTGCTCGACTCGCCGAGCGCGACCGGCGCCTATCGCTTCGACATCGACTGCCAGGCCGAGCGCGTGGTGATGGAAGTCGACGCCCACATCAATGCCCGTACCGCCATCGAGCAACTGGGCATCGCCCCGATGACCAGCATGTTCAGCTGCGGCACCCACGAGCGCCGGATGTGCGACACCATTCACCCGCAAATCCATGACTCGGATCGTCTGGCCATGTGGCGCGGCAACGGCGAGTGGATCTGCCGCCCGCTGAACAACCCGGCGACCCTGCAATTCAACGCCTTCGCCGACACCGATCCGAAAGGGTTCGGTCTGGTGCAGACCGACCACGAATTCGCCAACTATCAGGACACCGTCGACTGGTACAGCAAGCGTCCGAGTCTGTGGGTAGAACCTACAACGGCGTGGGGCGAAGGCTCTATCGATCTGCTGGAAATTCCTACAACCGGCGAAACCCTGGACAACATCGTTGCGTTCTGGACGCCGAAGAAACCGGTAGCCGCCGGGGATTCGCTGAACTACGGCTACAAGCTCTACTGGAGCGCCCTGCCGCCGGTCGGCACGCCGCTGGCGCGGGTGCATGCGACCCGTTCGGGTATGGGAGGCTTCGTCGAAGGCTGGGCTCCGGGCGAGCATTACCCGCCGGTCTGGGCCCGTCGCTTTGCTGTGGACTTCACCGGTGGCGGCCTGGATCGCCTGCCGCAGGGCACCGGGATCGAACCGGTGGTGACTTGCTCCAACGGCAAGGTGCAGGACTTCAGCGTGCTGGTGCTGGATGACATCAAGGGTTACAGGATTCTGTTCGACTGGTACCCGACCAATGACAGCGTGGAGCCGGTTGAGCTGCGGCTGTTTATCCGTACCAACGATCGCACACTGAGCGAGACCTGGTTGTACCAGTACTTCCCACCGGCGCCGGACAAGCGCAAGTACCCTTGATGCGTTGAGCCGTCAGGCCAACGGGCAGTACATGTGGATATCGTGGGGTTCCAGATCAAACAGCTCGGGATCCGGTTGCGCCAGTAACCGGCAGCCCTGGCGCTGATAAAACTCCACGGTATTGCGCGACTCGGTCGCCGAGACGTACAACGCCTCGGCGCCGACCTCTCGGCCATGCTCGCAAGCCAGTGCAAACAATCGCCCGCCCAATCCCTGCCCGCGCCAGGCACGGCTGATGTGCAGAAACTTCAACTGCCGCATCTTCAGGCCCTGATTGTGAATAACCCGGTTATCCACAACCACCGCTGCCACCAGTGTCTCCCCATCGAAAATCCCGTGTAGCCAACCGCCGCTGCGCCAGCATTTTTCCAATACCCGCGCATTCTCCTCCGCCTCCCCTTCGGGCCAGCCGCGCATGTCGAAACGCGCCGGATACAGAATCAGCTCACCGTTCTCTACGCGATAGCACTCCTCAACCAACTCACTGCGGTCGATCAGTGCCAACAATGGCAAGTCCGATTCAGTCAGCTCACGTTCGATCAACATTGCGTTCCATTCCTTTGCAATTCCGGACGGCAGGCAAGAAAAAACCCGCCGGTTCAATGGCGGGCTTTATAGGCTTTGCGACCGGTCGGAATCAATCCCGCAGGTCAGACTCATGAATCGGCTGATCCCGATGGGTCGCACGTTGATACTGCGCCGGCCACACCGCTTTGCGCCCGCCCAGGTCATCGTCGGCATGCAGCGGCCAGTACGGATCACGCAACAGCTCACGGGCGAGGAAGATGATGTCGGCCTGACAGGTCCGCAGGATGTGCTCGGCCTGGGCCGGCTCGGTAATCATTCCCACGGTGCCGGTGGCGATGCCTGACTCCTTGCGCACCCGCTCGGCGAAGCGCGTCTGATATCCCGGACCCACGGGGATTTCCGCGTTGGCTGCCGTGCCGCCCGATGACACATCGATCAAATCAGCGCCCAAGGCTTTCAGGCGTCGCGCCAGCTCCACTGTTTCATCCGGATTCCAGCCGTCCTCGACCCAGTCGGTAGCCGAAAGGCGCACAAACACCGGCAATTCTTCCGGCCACACCGCGCGCACCGCCTCGGTCACTTGCAGCACCAGACGAATGCGGTTTTCGAACGAACCGCCGTATTGATCACGGCGTTGGTTGCTCAGCGGTGACAGAAACTGGTGCAACAGATAACCGTGCGCCGCATGCACCTCGACCACACTGAAACCGGCGGTCAGCGCGCGTTTGGCTGCGGCCACGAAGTCCTGAATGACCTGGGCGATCTGCCCTTCATCCAGTTGTTTCGGCTGGGTGTGTTGCGGGTCAAAGGCAATCGGCGAAGGCCCGACCGGCGTCCAGCCACCGTCCTCCGGTTTGACGCTTCCGTGCTTGCCGATCCACGGCCGGTGGGTGCTGGCCTTGCGCCCGGCGTGGGCCAGTTGAATGCCGGCCACTGCGCCTTGGGCGGTGATGAAACGGGTGATGCGTTGCAGTGGTGCGATCTGTTCGTCGTTCCACAGGCCCAGGTCTTCGGCGGTGATCCGCCCGTCGGCCGTGATTGCCGTGGCTTCGGTGAATACCAGGCCAGCGCCGCCCACGGCACGGCTGCCGAGGTGCACCAGATGCCAGTCGTTGGCCAGGCCATCGACGCTGGAGTACTGGCACATGGGCGACACGGCGATGCGGTTGGGCAGGGTCAGTTGGCGAAGGGTAAAGGGTTCAAGCAGCAGACTCATGGGGCACCTCTCAAATCAGTGGGCAGGCTCCAGGGTTCTGTTTGAAAAGTCGACGAGTGACAGGAAAAAGGTGCAGCACCCGCCCCCGCGGGCAAAAAATTCGACAAGACGTCACAAGGCCAATCAAGCAGTGCTTAGAGCCTAGTCGACATCCGGGGATGAGGGAGGGTTCAGAGTAATTCTGTGTATGTAAGTCCGCCTGCGCGAGCTTGCTCGCGAAGGCGTCAACGCGGTTCGATGTGGGCAATCATCAGTTGCACGGTCTCATTGCCGCGAAACTCGTTCAGATCGAGCTTGTACGCCAGTTCGACCCATTTGATTGTCGGGTTCGGCCAGATATCACGATCGATGCCGAAGGCGATGCCATCCAGCTTCACCGAGCCGCATTCGGTTTTCAGCACTACTTTCAGGTGTCGTTCGCCGACCACCCGCTGCTCGACCAACTGGAACACACCATGAAACAGCGGCTCCGGAAAATGCTGGCCCCACGGCCCGGCGTGACGCAGGGCCCGAGCCAGTTCCAGATGAAACTCCTCGACCGCCAGCGTGCCGTCCGACAGCAGGCGCCCGGTCAGGTCTTCTTCGCGAAGCTGCCTGCGCACCTCGGCGTCAAATGCCTCGGCGAACAACGGAAAATTCTCCTGCGGCAAAGTCAGGCCAGCCGCCATCGCGTGGCCGCCATACTTGCTGATCAGGTCCGGATGCTGCGCTGCCACCACACTCAGCGCATCACGAATATGAAAGCCCTGAACCGAACGCCCAGAGCCCTTGAGCAGACCGTCACCGGCATCGGCGAAGGCGATGGTCGGGCGGAAATAACGCTCCTTCATCCGCGACGCCAGAATACCGATGACACCCTGATGCCATTCCGGATCGAACAGGCACAAACCGAACGGCATCGACTCGACCGGCAAGTCCTTGAGCTGGGCCAGCGCTTCGCGCTGCATGCCTTGCTCGATGGATTTGCGGTCCTGATTCATGCCGTCCAGTTGTGCGGCCATTTCCCGCGCCAGCGCAGGGTCGTGGGTCAGCAGGCATTCGATGCCCAGGCTCATGTCATCCAGACGCCCCGCCGCGTTCAGACGCGGGCCGACGATAAAACCGAGGTCGGTAGACGTAATGCGCGAAGCTTCACGCTTGGCCACTTCCAGGATCGCCTTGATCCCCGGCCGCGCACGTCCGGCGCGAATTCGTTCCAGGCCCTGGTGCACCAGAATCCGGTTGTTGGCATCCAGCGGCACCACGTCGGCAACGCTGCCCAGCGCCACCAGATCCAGCAGTTCGCCGATGTTCGGTTGCGGTTTGCTCTCGTACCAGCCGAGGCTGCGCAGGCGTGCGCGCAAGGCCATCAACACATAGAAAATCACCCCGACCCCGGCCAGCGCCTTGCTCGGAAACTCGCAGCCGGGCTGGTTCGGATTGACCAGTGCATCAGCTTGCGGCAGTTCATCGCCGGGCAAGTGGTGGTCAGTAATCAAGACCTTCAGGCCATGGCGCTTCGCGGCCGCGACACCTTCAACGCTGGAAATACCGTTGTCGACGGTGATCAGCAGCTGCGGCTCGCGGGTCATTGCGACTTCGACGATTTCCGGGGTCAGGCCGTAGCCGTATTCGAAGCGGTTGGGCACCAGATAATCGACGTGCGCCGCGCCCAGCAGGCGCAGACCGAGCACGCCCACGGTGCTGGCCGTCGCGCCGTCGGCGTCAAAGTCGCCGACGATCAGGATCCGCTGACGCTGCTCCAGCGCCGTCACCAGCAGATCGACCGCCGCATCGATCCCTTTGAGCTGCTGGAACGGAATCAGCCGCGCCAGGCTCTTGTCCAGCTCCGCCTCGGACTGCACGCCCCGCGCCGCGTACAGGCGGGTCAGTAGCGGTGGCAGTTCACCGAGAAACGGCAGAGTGGCGGGCAACGGGCGAGGATCGATACGCATGGGGTGACAGGAGCTTCTCTTGGATACGTGGGATTTTTCGGGAGTAGCGCGGACTTAACCGCGCTCGCCTTGCAGCCAGCTGAGCTGGACTTCGTGCTGGCCACGGTCGTCGGTGACGAAGATCGTGCCTTCGCTGATCATCACGTCCCACTTGATGACGCGGGGCATGTCCTTGGCCAGGGTTTCCAGCACTTCCTGCGGAACAGCGGCAATGTTGACGTTCTTCAGGTTCTTGATCGCCGGAATCACCTTGCCTTCCCAGACGCGCAGGCTGCCGTAGGCCAGCAGGCTGGTGCGTTCGGTGCGGCGCGAGCACCAGGTCAGGCGATCGGCATCCGGCTGGCCGACTTCGATCCAGTGCAGGACGCGGTCGTCCAGGCTCTTTTCCCACAGCGCAGGTTCATCCACGTCCGACAGACCACGCCCGAACGACAGTTGCTCGTTGTACCAGAGCGCGTAGGCCAACAGCCGCACGGTCATGCGTTCTTCGGTTTCCGAAGGATGGCGGGCGATGGTCTGCTTCACGTTCTCGTAGACGCTGCGGTCAAGGTCGGTGAGGTTCAGTTCGAATTTGTAGGTAGTGGACGGCTGGGCCATGAACGGGCTTCTTGATACGAGGAAAGTCGGCAAGTCTAACCGATGCTGTAGGCAATCCACGAATTGATGGCGATCAACCTTGCGCGACTGACAGCCGGCTATGTTAAAACGCTGTATCTGCTCAGCCTTGTCCTACAGGATCTCGCATGCCGTTCGCCAACAAACCGCTCAGCGGTCTGAAAGTCATTGAATTGGGTACTTTGATTGCCGGGCCGTTTGCTTCGCGCATCTGCGGCGAGTTCGGCGCCGAAGTGATCAAGATCGAATCGCCGGACGGCGGTGATCCATTGCGCAAATGGCGCAAGCTGTACGAAGGCACCTCGTTGTGGTGGTTCGTCCAGGCGCGCAACAAAAAGTCCCTGACGCTGAACCTGAAACACCCCGATGGCCTGGCGATCCTGAAAAAACTGCTGGGTGAAGCCGACATCCTGATCGAGAACTTCCGCCCCGGCGTGCTGGAAAAACTCGGCCTGGGCTGGGAAACCCTGCACGCGCTGAACCCGAAACTAGTGATGGTGCGCCTGTCCGGTTTCGGCCAGACCGGGCCAATGAAAGATCAGCCAGGTTTCGGTGCGGTCGGCGAATCCATGGGCGGCCTGCGCTACATCACCGGTTTCGAAGACCGCCCGCCGGTACGCACCGGGATTTCCATCGGCGATTCGATTGCGGCTTTGTGGGGCGTGATCGGCGCGTTGATGGCCTTGCGTCATCGCGAGGTCAACGGCGGCCTCGGCCAGGTGGTCGATGTGGCGCTGTACGAAGCGATCTTCGCCATGATGGAAAGCATGGTGCCGGAGTTCGATGTCTTCGGCTTCATTCGTGAGCGCACCGGTAACATCATGCCGGGCATCACCCCGTCGTCGATTCACACCAGTGCCGACGGCAAACACGTGCAGATCGGCGCCAACGGCGATGCGATCTTCAAGCGCTTCATGCTGATCATCGGCCGTGAAGATCTGGCCAATGACCCGGCGCTGGCCAGCAATGACGGGCGCGATACTCGCCGCGATGAGTTGTACGGGGTGATCGACCGCTGGGTCAAGTCGCTGCCGCTGCAAACCGTGCTGGATCTGCTGAATCAGGCCGAAGTGCCGGCCAGCCGGATCTTCAGCGCCGAAGACATGTTCAACGATCCGCAGTACCTGGCCCGGGAAATGTTCCTCCACGCCAAACTGCCGGACGGCAAACCTTTCAAGATGCCGGGCATCGTGCCAAAACTCTCTGAGACACCCGGCACGTCCGAATGGGTCGGACCGCAGCTCGGTGAGCACAATGCGCAGGTACTCCACGATCTTGGCTACGACGAGAAGCAGATCGCCCGGTTGCGCGAAGACGGAGCCATCTGAGCTGAAGCCCCTGATGCCCTCGGCCTCGAACCGCGCCCACCATTGGTGGACCTGGCGGTTGTTCGGCCTGCTGTTCCTGCTGGTGCTGCCGGCGTGGGCGCAGGCCAAACCGACGCTGATCTGGCTGTTGCGCGACCTGCCGCCGCTGACGATTTTCGAAGGCCCGAAAAAGGGCCAGGGCGTTATCGATCAATTGATGCCGATGCTGATTGCCGGCATGCCGCAATACGAACACACCTTGCTGCGGGTCAATCGCGCCCGTGGCATTCAAATGCTTCATGAACATCCCTTCGCCTGCGATCCGTCGCTGATCTGGAACAAGGAGAGGGCGCAATGGATCGCCTTCTCCATTCCCGCGTTTCGTGCTGTCAGCAATGGCCTAGTGGTGCGTCAGAGAGATCGCGAAGTGCTGGAGCCGTTTCTGGTCGAAGATGAAGTCGATCTGTCGGCATTTCTGGCCAACGGCGAGCGAAAAGTCGGCGTGGTAGCCGAGCGCAGTTATGGCGAGTACATCGATACATTACTGCATCAGGCACCGAGCGGCGCGCTGACGCCCCATTACGGCAACGACGCGCTCAGCAGCCTGCTGTCGATGCAGCGCCTGGGACGTTTGCAGGTAGTTTTGGGTTACTGGCCGGAAATCCGCTATCAGGCGCGCCAGGCCGAGATCACCGAGGACGAACTGCTGTTCTTCCCGATTCGCGGCACGGGCAAGTACCTGTCGGGCCATGTCGGCTGCACCGACACCACGGCGGGTCGCCAGGCGATCACCGAGATCAATCAGCTGTTGCGCACCCTGCCCCACGATCACCTCAACCAGCTCTACGCCGACTGGCTCGACCCCGAAAGGCGTCAGGATTATCTGGAACAGGCGCGGATTTTCTTCCAGCGACAAGCCGCGCAGTAAAATCCGGGCAAAAAGAAACCCCGAGAAGTGGGGAGACGACTCGGGGTTAAACGTGGCCTGTATCAAAGACCCGTAGCAGCAAGCGACAAGCACCGGAGCACAATGCTTGCTCCTGCTGTTACGGGGTCTGACCGACCTGAATGCAGGAAGGTTCCCACAAATGAAAAATCAGTTTCAGAGGGCCGGGTGCTTGTCGAGGGCTGCGTTTCGCAACGCGGCGATCACACAGGGTTCCAGCCGGCCTTCGGCAATCAGGATGTCACGGTGCAGGCCATCGACCACATCCGTCAGTTGGCGCTTGTCGCTCAATTGCGCCTGATTGAATTCGCGCTCCACCACGATCGCGCCGCTGCCGTTCTTCAAGGTCACCAGGCATTCGCCATGGCGACCCCGAGGGGTCAACGTCACTTGATACGGGCTTAGAGCCTCACCGAGCAATAGACTGATACTTTCCATCTCGATCTCCACTCAATAGTCCGAAAACACAGTGCCTGGGGCGTGTTCACAGTAAATGACCACCGGCCCGAGAGGAAAGTTCTGCTTGTCGCCGGCTTCTCCCGGAGCGTCACCGGCCTATCGGAGCATGCATGGGGAAGATGACAGAAAAATAATCGGGGGCTCAGGCGTCGACGGAATGCCTGGGGAGGGTCATGTAGGCATCCAGCAGCGCCCTCATCAACACCGCCGAGACTGGCGTGTGCAAACGGCCCAGCAAGGTGATCCGGTGCTCGCCCAGCAAGGTTTCCAGATCGTCCAGCAGGCTGGGTGCCACGGCCCCCAGCAGAATCATCGCCCGCGCTTTCTGTCGGTCGGCCAGATGCCGAATCAGCGCAAGCCCGTCACCGTTCTGCAATTGTGGATTGCACAGGGTGATGTCCACGGCTCCGCGACGCTCCAGTGAGCGCTTTGCCGAGCCCAGCGACGGCGCGGTCAGAACATCGTAGATACCGATGGCGTTGAGCATCTGGTGCAACGCCATCAACTGGAACGGATTGGGTTCTAGAATCAGGATCTTGAGCGAGCGCATGGGACGACCTCTGGAGCGACAATCGCGGATTCACGCCGCAGTGGCCTGTCACTCTAGGGCAGTCGTCCTAAGCCTCCCATCAGAAAAGGAATCGCGGTTTATAGGACTTTTCCCATCTTTAATGCAGACATTGACACCCGCTCTCCTTCCGCCGCTCGGTGATGTCGGTCCAGCCTCCGAGCAGGCCACGCAGTTTTCCATCGGCACTGTAAAACGGCACCGTCCACTGATAAATCTGACGGGGGCCGCTCTTGAACATCAGCTGTCGTTTGCTGAAACGTGTTTTACGAGTGCCCAACTGCGCCATGAACTCGTCGTGCAACATCAGTGCCGTGGCCTGTGGAAGCGCATCGATCTCGAACAGCTTCCGGCCCTGTACCTGCTCCAGCCGAACCGACAGCGCATCTTCATAGCTGCGGTTGCACATGATCAACCGCCCCTGCAGATCGCGCACGAACACGGGGTCGGGCATCGCATCGATCAATGCATGTTGGAAAGCCAGTTGATCACTTAGATCTTTTTCGGCCGCACGCCGCTGTTTTACCTCGACCGTCAATCGACGGTTCCACAGCAACGGCAACAGCCCGAACACGCCGAGCCCACCCATCGCCCAGCACCCCCACTTGATCAGGAGCGAGCTGATCGAGGGTACCGGAGCGGGAGAAATGCCATCCAGCCATTTCAGGCGCATGGCGCGCAGTTCGGCTGCCGAGAAAGCGCCCAGTGCCTTGTTGAGGATGCTCACAAGCTCTGGCAGCCCCTTGCGCACCGCCAGATGATCGGCCTCCCACTTGCCTTCCACGAGACCCGAGACCCTGAGCAGGCCGGAGGGAAACAGCTGCGCGCCGATCTCGTTTTCGATGGTGGCGTAGGCCTCACCACTCTCGACCAGCGCCCGGGCCTCGGCATAGGTCTTGACCGAGCGGATCTCGATGGACGGATAGTCGCGTCGAATGCTGTCCTCCAGCGCGTGCCTTGCCGGCAGGACCAACACCCGTTTGGCCAGCGTTTCGAGCGACTTTATCGGCGGCTCGCCCGAACGACCGACGAATACCCAGCCGGCACCGCCGAACGCGTGACTGAAGTCCAGGAATGCCTTGCGCTCGTCATTCATTGCCAACGTCGTGCTGATGTCGGCCACGCCACTCTGGAGCCGTTCCAGCATGTGATCGGTGGAAAACGACTCCTGATGGACGAACTGCAATCCGGTCATGGCGCTGATATGCGTGAGCACATCGTTGTTCAAGCCGCTCCACTGACCATGTTCGTCCTGAAACAGATACAACGGGTATTGCACCGAGGCGACCGTCACCCGGGGATTGTCCCGAATCCACTGACGCTCATTTTCATCCAGCTCGATGGGCTGGACACTCTCCCCCCCTTCGGAATGCCTCGCCAGATGGGCAGCTTCGCTCGACTGCGACAACTCGAAGCCCCCCAATAAAAACAACCAGCACAGAGCTGCTTTCAATCCTGAAAAAAACCGCATTGCCACATCCTTCGTCATCGACTCGCCCGTCCTTCGTGGGCGAAACGCGCGCAGTGTGGCATGCAAAAACAAGAAAGCCCGTCAGGAGACGGGCTTCAAAATGTGACAGCTTTGCGGGCTTAAAGAGGCTTGCCGCGGTTGCCATGCTGACTGACAAAGGCCTGCACGGCTTTCAGCTCGTTTGCCAGCACTGTGCAGCGCTCTTCTCTCTCAAACAAATCAGAAAGATGTGCAGGTAGTTCGAGAGCTTTTCCTACACCAGCTTTCTCCACCGCGTCCGGGAACTTGACCGGATGCGCCGTGCCCAAAATCACCATCGGGATGTCCAGGCTGCGACGGCATTCGCGCGCGGCTTTCACGCCAATGGCGGTGTGCGGATCCAGCACCTCACCGGTCTGCTCGTAGACTTCGGCGATGGTTTCGCAGGTTTGCGCATCGTCCACGGCCAGCGAGTCGAACAGTTTGCGTGCTTCGGTCCAGCGTTCCTGTTCGACGCTGAAACCGCCGCCCTGCTTGAACGAATCCATCAGTCCGGCAATTGCCGCACCGTTGCGGCCGTGCAGGTCGAACAGCAGGCGTTCGAAGTTCGACGAGACCATGATGTCCATCGACGGCGACAGCGTGGCGTGCAGGGTTTCCTTGACGTACTGGTTGCCGCTCATGAAGCGGTGCAGGATGTCGTTGCGGTTGGTGGCGACGATCAACTGGTTGATCGGCAGGCCCATGTTGCGCGCCAGATAGCCGGCGAAGATGTCGCCGAAGTTGCCGGTCGGCACCGAGAACGACACCGAACGCGCCGGGCCGCCCAATTGCAGGGCCGCGTGGAAGTAGTAAACGATCTGGGCCATGATCCGTGCCCAGTTGATCGAGTTCACTGCCACCAGGCGGGTGCCCTTGAGGAAGCTCTGGTCGGCGAAGCTGGCCTTGACCATTTCCTGGCAGTCATCGAAGTTGCCTTCGATGGCGATGTTGTGGATGTTCTCACCGAGAATGGTGGTCATCTGCCGACGCTGCACTTCGGACACACGGTTGTGCGGGTGCAGGATGAAGATGTCGACGTTTTCGCAGTGCTTGCAGCCTTCGATGGCGGCCGAACCGGTGTCACCGGAGGTGGCGCCGACGATCACCACGCGCTCGCCGCGCTTTTCCAGCACGTAGTCGAGCAAGCGACCGAGCAGTTGCAGGGCGAAGTCCTTGAACGCCAGGGTCGGGCCGTGGAACAGCTCCAGCACCCATTCGTTGCCGTTCAACTGACGCAGCGGCGCAACGGCGTTGTGGGCGAACACACCGTAGGTTTCTTCAAGAATCTTTTTGAAATCGGCGTCCGGAATGCTGCCGGTGACGAACGGGCGCATGACGCGGAAGGCCAGCTCGTGATACGGCAGGCCGGCCCAGGAAGCGATTTCTTCCTGGGTGAAACGTGGCAGGTTTTCCGGGACGTACAGACCGCCGTCGGTGGCGAGACCGGCCAGCAGGACGTCTTCGAAATTCAGGGCCGGTGCCTGGCCGCGGGTACTGATGTAACGCATAGGGGCAAACCTTCGGTTTGAGCTTCAAGCTACGAGTTACAAGCTTCAAGTAAAAGCCGGACTGCTTTTCTCTTGCTGCTTGCAGCTCGAAGCTTGCAGCTGTTTCTGTTTAGTTCAAGTGCTCGACACGGATCCGCACGACCGGACCGACCACGCCCGCCAGCGCTTCGAGGGCGGCGATCGCATCGTTGATGTGCTGTTCCAGCACGCGGTGTGTCAGCAGGATCATCGGCACCAGGCCGTCGTGTTCCTCGACTTCCTTCTGCATGATCGACTCGATGTTGATGCCACGCTCCGAGAGGATGCTCGCCACCTGAGCGAGTACGCCCGGATGGTCCTTGGCCTGGATGCGCAGGTAGTAGGCGCTTTCGCAGGCTTCGATCGGCAGGATCGGATGGGCCGACAGCGAATCCGGCTGGAAAGCCAGGTGCGGCACGCGGTTTTCCGGATCGGAGGTCATGGCGCGAACCACGTCCACCAGATCCGCGATCACCGACGAAGCGGTCGGCTCCATGCCGGCGCCGGCGCCGTAGAACAGGGTCGAACCGGCAGCGTCACCGTTGACCATCACCGCGTTCATCACGCCGTTGACGTTGGCGATCAGACGATCGGCCGGGATCAGCGTCGGGTGTACGCGCAGCTCGATACCGGCGGCGGTGCTGCGTGCCACGCCCAGATGCTTGATGCGGTAGCCCAGCGCTTCGGCGTAATTCACGTCGGCGGTGGTCAGCTTGGTGATGCCTTCGGTGTAAGCCTTGTCGAACTGCAGCGGAACACCGAATGCGATCGACGCCAAGATCGTCAGCTTGTGCGCCGCGTCGATGCCTTCGACGTCGAAGGTCGGATCGGCTTCGGCGTAACCCAGCGCTTGCGCCTCGGCCAGCACGTCTTCGAAGGTGCGACCCTTCTCGCGCATTTCGGTGAGGATGAAGTTGCCGGTGCCGTTGATGATCCCGGCGACCCAGTTGATACGGTTGGCGGACAGGCCTTCACGGATCGCCTTGATCACCGGAATGCCGCCGGCGACCGCCGCTTCGAACGCCACGATCACGCCTTTCTCGCGTGCCCTGGCGAAAATTTCATTACCGTGAACGGCAATCAGAGCCTTGTTCGCGGTGACCACATGCTTGCCATTCTCGATGGCCTTGAGTACCAGCTCGCGGGCAACGGTGTAGCCGCCCATCAGCTCTATGACGATGTCGATCTCAGGGTTCGTGGCCACTTCGAAGACATCGTTGGTAATCGCAATACCGGTCGTCTGGAACTGAGGCTTTGGCGTGCGCGTGGCAATTTGTGCCACTTCGATTCCACGCCCGGCACGACGAGCAATTTCCTCGGCGTTGCGCTGAAGTACGTTGAAGGTTCCGCCACCGACGGTCCCTAACCCACAGATGCCTACTTTGACCGGTTTCACTGTGAACTCCCCATAAAACGGCCGACACGAGGCCGGCCGTGAAAACAACCGCAGGTTCGCGGCTCTCTGTTGATGGCCCGGCAATCCTGCCGCCGGACCACGCTCGTCAACGCCTGAGCGTGACGATGCGAATTACTTCGCGCCCAGCGCCAGTTTGGCGACTTGTGGCGCAGGCTGGTAGCCCGGAATGACTTGTCCGTCGGCCAAAACGATGGCCGGTGTACCGTTCACGCCGATCGACTGACCGAGGGCGAACTGTTTGGAAACCGGGTTATCGCACTTGGCGGCCTTGATTTCCTTGCCATCGACCATTTTGTCCATGGCCGCTTTCTTGTCTTTCGAGCACCACACCGCTTGCAGCTGTTCGTCACCCGGCGAATTCAGGCCCTGACGCGGGAACGCGACGTAACGCACTTCGATGCCGCGCTTGTTCAGCTCGGGCACTTCAGCGTGCAGCTTGTGGCAGTACGGGCAAGTGGTGTCGGTGAAAACGGTGATGTGCGACTTGGTTTCACCCACGGCCGGGTAAACCACGGTCTCGGCTACCGGGATCGCATTGATCAGTTTGGAAATGCCCAGGCGCTCGGTCTTCTCGGTCAAGTTGACCGGTTTGCCGTCCTTGAGCTGGAACATGTAGCCCTGAACGATGTACTGGCCGTCGGCGCTGGCGTAGAGCACGCGACTGCCCTTGAGCTTGACTTCGTACAGGCCTGGCAGCGGACTGGCGGTGATGGTATCGACCGGCACATCGAGCTGGAGGTTTTCCAGGCTTTGGCGAATCGCTTTGTCGGCCGCGTCATCGGCGACGGCAAAGGTGCTGACCAACGCAATGGCTGCGGCGGCGAAAATCTGGGTCAGACGCATGAGAACTCCTGAAGGCGGACAAATGGAACGATCAGAACGCCCGTGCCGGAACACCGGGTCATAACCGCCCATCGTGCAAACCGGCAAAGCCTACCACATAAGGCTCCCGTGGCCGAATGCGCCTGTCGCAAGACAAACGGCGCTCAGCCGCGCGGGTGATGTTTGGCATGCAGATCCTGCAAACGTGCCCGGGCGACGTGAGTGTAGATCTGCGTGGTTGACAGGTCGCTGTGGCCCAACAGCATCTGCACCACCCGCAGGTCGGCGCCATGGTTGAGCAAGTGGGTGGCAAACGCGTGACGCAAGGTGTGCGGCGACAGCGATTTACTGATGCCGGCGACCTTAGCCTGGTGCTTGATGCGGTGCCAGAAGGTCTGCCGAGTCATCTGCTCGCCGCGCTGACTGGGGAACAGCACATCGCTCGGGCGCCCGCCGAGCAGCTCACCGCGACCGTCACGCAGGTAGCGCTCGACCCAGACAATCGCTTCCTCGCCCATCGGCACCAGCCGTTCCTTGCTGCCCTTGCCCATCACCCGCAACACACCCTGACGCAGGTTGACCTGTTCCAGCGTCAGGCTGATCAGCTCGGTGACACGCAGGCCGCAGGCATACAAGACTTCGAGCATGGCGCGATCGCGCTGGCCGATGGCTTCGCTCAAGTCCGGCGCCTTCAGCAGCGCTTCGACGTCGGCTTCCGACAGGGATTTGGGCAGCGGCCGACCGAGTTGCGGCATATCCACGCGCAAAGTCGGATCAACCGAAATCAGTTTTTCCCGCAGCAGATAGCGATAAAAACCACGCACACCGGAGAGAAATCGCGCGGTGGAACGAGGTTTGTAGTTCTGTTCCAGACGCCAGGCCAGGTGATCGAGGATCAGTTCGCGACCGGCATTGACCAGTTCGAGACCTTTCTCCTGCAACCAGCCGTTGAACAGCGCGAGATCACTGCGGTAGGCGTCGCGAGTGTTGTCGGAGAGACCTTTTTCCAGCCAGAGGGCGTCGAGAAACTGGTCGATCAGTGGGTGGTCGATGGCAGGCATGGGCGCTCAAGACACGCAGGTTTGGCACTGCGCGCAAATAAAGAGTGAACGGTTGAAATGGCCGCTAGTCTTTCATAGCCCGCTATTTCAAGGAACAGGGAGCTTCAATGAACGAGCAGCAAATTCTGTTGGCTTTCGGTGGTATCGGCGCTGCCGCACTGGGCTGCCAATGGCTCGCCTGGCGCCTGAAGCTGCCGGCGATTCTGTTTCTGCTGCTGACCGGCATTCTGGCGGGCCCCGTGCTGGGCTGGCTCGACCCGCAGGAAATGTTCGGCCCGTTGCTGATGCCATTGGTGTCGCTGGCGGTGGCGCTGATTCTGTTTGAAGGCAGCCTGACCCTGCACCTGTCGGAATGGCGCGAGATCGGCAGCGTCGTGCATCGGCTGGTCACAATCGGTGCGCTCTCGACATGGGTAGTGATTGCGGTCGCGACCCACTGGCTGCTGGGCTTCGACTGGCTGTTGGCGATCCTGTTCGGCAGCCTGACCCTGGTGACCGGGCCGACCGTGATCGTGCCGATGCTGCGCGTGGTGCGGCCGAAGGCTTCGATCGCCAACATCCTGCGCTGGGAAGGGATTGTGATCGACCCGATCGGCGCGCTGCTCGCGGTGGTGGTCTACAGCTTCATCATCGCCCGGGCCGAAGGCCACGGCCTGGAACAGAGTCTGCTGACCTTCGGTGGTGTGATTGTCTGCGGCAGTGCGTTCGGCGTTGCCGGTGGCTGGCTGCTCGGCACGATCATCCGGCGCCAATGGCTACCGGAGTATTTGCACAATCTGGCATCGCTCGCCGCGGTGCTGGGGATATTCATCGCCGCCAACCAGGTCATGCACGAATCCGGGCTGTTGGCGGTGACGTTGATGGGCATGTGGCTGGCGAACATGAAGGGGGTGGATGTGCGGCACATCCTGCACTTCAAGGAAAATCTCAGCGTGCTGCTGATTTCCGGACTGTTCATCCTGCTGGCGGCACGACTGGATCTGAACGCGTTGATCGGTCTCGGGCCGCTGGTGTTGATCCTGTTGCTGGTGATTCAGCTGATCGCCCGACCGTTGAACGTGGTGCTGAGCACCGCCGGTTCGAGCCTGAGTTGGCGTGAACGTGCGCTGTTGTGCTGGATTGCCCCGCGCGGGATCGTCGCGGCGGCGGTCTCGGCGATCTTCGCGATTCGCCTGGATGAAGCGGGCCATGAAGGTGCGCTGTTGCTGGTACCGCTGACTTTCGCGGTGATCATAGGCACTGTCGTGCTGCAAAGTGCGACGGCCCGGCCACTGGCGCGCTTGTTGAAGGTTGCGGAACCGGCGCCGAGCGGGTTCCTGATTGTCGGGGCGAACGGGCCTGCGCGCTTGCTCGGCAAGTCGCTGCAACAGCTGGGCAGCCGGGTGCTGCTGACGGATTCAAGCTGGGAAAATATCCGCGCCGCGCGCATGGATGGCTTGCCGACCTACTTCGGCAATCCGGCCTCACAGCACGCCGATGCGCATCTGGACCTGGTCGGACTGGGGCATTTGCTGGCGCTGTCACCGTCGGGCGAACTCAATACACTGGCGGCCATGCGCTTTCGTCATGACTTTGGCCATCAGCGGCTGTTCGGGCTGGCCAGCGGTCAGGAAAGCCGTCGCAGCGACAAGCACCGCGCCAGCCTCGAACATCGAGGCAATCAACTGGGGAGCGAGGCGCTGACTTACGCCAGACTCGCCAGTCAACTGGGGCAAGGTGCCGATCTTTACAGCACGACGCTGACGGACGGGTTTGGCTGGGACGATTACCGCGCGCTGCATGGCAATCGCGCGACGCTGCTGTTCATGCGCGATGACAGCGGCTGGGTGCATGTCGTGACGCCGGAAACCGTGTTGAAGCCGGGGCCTGGGTGGACGTTGCTGGCGCTGATTCAGCCTGAGGCCAACGCCGCTGCATAAATAGATTCGCGGCTCGGTGCTGGATCAGGCCGCGAAACCCGGCAGCACCGGCACCGGACGCTTGTCATCATCGATGGCAACAAAGCTGAACTGCCCATGAATGGCTTTCTCACGCCCGTCACAGCTCATGCTTTCGACGAACACTTCCACCTCGACCTTGAGACTGGTGTTGCCAACCTTGATCACCCGCCCAACCAGCTCGACGATGGAACCTGCCGGGATCGCGTGATTGAAGTCGATGCGATCGGTCGACACCGTCACCAGCGGCAAACGGCAAAACCGGGTGGCGGTGATGAACGACACTTCGTCCATCCAGGCCAGCGCAGTGCCGCCGAACAGGGTGTTGTGGTGGTTGGTGGTCGGCGGGAACACCGCCTTGGTCACGCGGGTCACCGAGAGTTCGGTGCGGCGTTCGATTTCTTGCTCGCGAGGGGTCATGGGTCAGGCCTGAAACAGAAATGCGGTGGATAAATTGCGGGCAACAAAAAAGCAGCCCGTAGGCTGCTTTTTTCTGCATCGGAAGCTGGACTTAAGCCAGTTTTTCCTTGATGCGAGCTGCTTTACCCGACAGGTCGCGCAGGTAGTACAGCTTGGCTTTACGTACGTCACCGCGACGCTTGACAGCCATGCTGTCGATTTGCGGGGAGTAGGTCTGGAAAGTACGTTCTACGCCAACACCGTTGGAGATTTTACGAACGGTGAACGCACTGTTCACGCCGCGGTTACGCTTGGCGATTACAACGCCTTCGAACGCTTGCAGACGGGAACGATCGCCTTCCTTCACTTTCACCTGAACGACGATGGTGTCGCCTGGGGCAAAGGTAGGGATTTCTTTGGTCATCTGCTCTGCTTCGAGTGCAAGGATGATTTTGTTGGTCATGCTGTGCTCCTAAGGTAAATCGTCTGATCTACCATCGATACGTTGTTAACTATCGTCCCGCTCGCGGATGTATTCCTCGAGCAGCTTCTTCTCTTCTCCAGAAAGCGAGCGGCTTTCCAGAAGATCGGCGCGTCGTTCAAAGGTCCTGCCAAGGGACTGCTGTAAACGCCAACGCCGGATATGCGCGTGATTGCCACTCAGCAACACGTCGGGAACACGCTGATCCGCATACACCTCAGGTCGGGTGTAGTGCGGGCAATCCAGCAGACCATCCGTAAAGGAATCTTCCTCAGCGGAATCCGCATGCCCTAAAGCTCCGGGCAGCAGTCGTGTAACCGCATCGATCATGACCATGGCCGGCAGCTCGCCGCCAGACAACACATAGTCACCAATCGACCACTCTTCATCGACATGAGCCTCAATAAAGCGCTCGTCAATGCCTTCATAGCGACCGGCAATCAGGATCAATGCATCCGATTTCGCCAGTTCGCGTACCGCCGACTGAGTCAGTTGACGGCCTTGGGGGGACAGGTAAATCACCTTCGCCGCCTCCCCGGCTGCTGCCTTGGCCTGAACCAGTGCATCTTCCAGGGGCTTGATCTTCATCACCATGCCCGGACCACCGCCAAACGGGCGATCGTCCACAGTGTGATGTCGATCCGTCGTGTAATCCCGCGGATTCCAACAGGTCAGCTGCAAGAGCCCCTGTTTGACCGCACGACTGGTAATGCCGTACTCACTGATGGCCGAGAACATCTCGGGGAACAGCGTAATGACGTCTACGCGCAGGCTGGCCATTGCTTAGAAGTCCGCGTCCCATTCCACCCTCATCACGCCTGCTTCCAGGTCGATTGCCAGCACGCATTGCTCCGTATAGGGCAACAACCGCTCGCGATCATCCAGGCTGCCAACGCAGGGCTTGACCACCAATACATCGTTCGCGCCGGTCTCCAACAGGTGATCAACCTTGCCGAACAATTGTTCGTCCTGGTTGATGACGCTCAGACCTTCCAACTGGTACCAGTAGTACTCGTCGGCGGTCAGGTCGGGCAAAAGGCTTCGCGGGATGCAAATCTCGTAACCGCTCAGAAGACGGGCTTCATCGCGATCGTCGAGGCCTTTGAGCTTCACAACCAGATCCTTTTGAGTGGATCGGCCGCTGACCAGCTCGACCTGTTTCACCACGCCTTCGCGCCGAAGCGTCCAGTTGCGATAGCCCAACAGGTTTTCAATCGGATCGGTAAAGGAAAAGACCTTCACCTCGCCGCGAACGCCGTGAACCGAAAAAATCTTGCCGACAACGATCAGGTCATCAGCTTTTTCTGGCGTCGCGCTCATACTGCTCAGGCTGCAGCCTTGGCAGATTCCTTCAGCAACTGAGCAACACGCTCAGAAGGCTGTGCACCAACGCTCAGCCAGTAGGCAACGCGCTCTTGGTTCACGGACAGACGGATTTCCTGACCACGGGCAACAGGGTTGAAGAAGCCAACCTGTTCTTTGTGGGAACCGTCACGCGGGTTGCGGGAGTCGGTTACGGTCAGGTGGTAAAACGGGCGCTTTTTGGAGCCGCCAAGGGCAAGACGGATTGTTAGCATGTGAACATCGTTCCTGTAGTCGGTGCTGCAAATCTAAATGCACAGCGGGCATGGGTGCCCGAAAGGCCGCATATTCTAAGGAATATCCGGACTTTTGCAAATGACTTTTTCCGGCGCCTGTGGCATGCCGTGCAGATTTGCATATGGGGCCGTCGTTTAACACGGCCGGTCAGCTCCCGCCGAGTGCGGGTTTGCTGTGGATCCCGCTTCCTTGCGGGACTGCGCCGGTGCGACGACCGGCGAGTTCTTTTACATCTTTGGCATGCCGCCGCCGGGCAACATTCCGCCCATGCCGCGCATCATTTTCGCCATTCCGCCCTTGGCGGAGAATTTCTTCATCATCTTCTGCATCTGCTTGTGCTGCTTGATCAAGCGACCGATGTCCTGCACCTGGGTGCCGGAACCCATGGCGATCCGGCGCTTGCGCGAACCGCTGATCAGCTCAGGGTCGCGGCGCTCGGCCGGGGTCATGGAATTGATGATGGCTTCCATCTGTTTGAACTGCTTCTCTGCGGCGCTCTGGGCATTGCCCATTTGCGAGAGATTGACGCCGCCGATGCTCGGCAGCTTGTCCATGAGCCCGCCGAGGCCGCCCATGTTCTTCATCTGTTGCAGCTGATCGCGGAAGTCTTCGAGGTCGAAGCCCTTGCCCTTCTTCAGCTTCTTGGCAAGCTTGTCGGCCTTGTCCTTGTCGAGGGTCGCTTCAGCCTGTTCGATCAGGCTGAGCACGTCGCCCATGCCGAGGATCCGCGAAGCGATACGCTCGGGGTGGAACGGATCGAGCGCTTCGCTCTTCTCGCCCATACCGATGAACTTGATCGGCTTGCCGGTGATAGCGCGAACGGACAGCGCGGCACCGCCACGGGCATCACCGTCGACCTTGGTCAGGATCACGCCGGTCAGCGGCAGCGCATCACCGAAGGCCTTGGCCGTGTTGGCCGCGTCCTGACCGGTCATGGCGTCGACCACGAACAGGGTTTCAACCGGATTGATCGCGGCGTGCAGCGCCTTGATCTCGCCCATCATCTCTTCATCGATGTGCAGACGACCGGCGGTGTCGACGATGACCACGTCGATGAATTTCAGTTTTGCTTCTTTAATAGCTGCGCTGGCGATGTCGACCGGTTTCTGGCTCAGGTCGGACGGGAAGAACGTCACGCCGATGTCGTTGGCCAAAGTTTCCAGCTGTTTAATAGCAGCAGGACGGTAGATGTCCGCCGACACGACCATGACCGACTTTTTCTTGCGCTCTTTAAGGAAGCGCGCCAGTTTGCCGGCGGTGGTGGTTTTACCCGCACCCTGCAGACCGGCCATCAGAATGACGGCAGGCGGCACGGCGCTCAGGTTCAAGTCTTCGTTGGCCGCGCCCATCAGGCTTTCCAGTTCGGCCTGGACGATCTTCACAAACGCCTGGCCCGGCGTCAGGCTGCGCGACACCTCGGTGCCGACAGCGCGCTCCTTGACCGAATTGACGAAGTCCTTGACCACCGGCAGGGCGACGTCGGCCTCGAGCAACGCCATGCGCACTTCGCGCAGGGTGTCTTTGATATTGTCCTCGGTCAGCTTCGCCTTGCCGGTGACATGGCGCAGCGTCTGCGAGAGACGGTCGGTTAAGTTTTCAAACATTGCGCGATCCTTTCAGGCCCTGTGTAGACCGGGATAATGGCGGCCCAGACCGGAATCAACATGTGCTCGGCGAGCCTGCGGCGTGGGCAGGTCGCGGATTATAGCGAAGACTGCGGCTGGCGGACACCTCGCTGTCAGCTTGCCGGTCTTTCGTGCAACGGCGGTTCTATGCCAAACTCAGCCCCTTTCGGGCTTGCCTAACAGGATTTATGCTCCCCTTGTCACCGAGTTTGCTGACCACCCTCGCCGCCGCCCTTCTCTACGCCGCTGCGACCCTCTATCAGGGCACCCGCCTGGCCACTGGCGCCAAGGCCAACAAGCGCCTGCTGGTCTCGCTCGGCGTTCTCGCCGTGCTGGCCCACAGCGCCAGCCTGCTTACGCATTTATTGACACCGATCGGTCTGGGCCTGGATTTCTTCAGCGCTTCGAGCCTGATCGCTGCGGCGGTCATTGCCCTGACCCTGCTCGCCTGCTCGCGGATTCCGGTGGAAAACCTGCTGGTGCTGCTGTTCCCGCTGGGTGCGATCACGGTGCTGCTGGCGCAGTTCGCGCCGGCCGGTACGGTGCAGATCATCGATGAAGAACCGGGCATCCTCGCGCACATCCTGTTGTCGATCCTCGCCTACGGCATGTTCACCATCGCGGTGTTCCAGGCCTTGTTGCTGCTGGTGCAGGATCATCAGCTCAAGCACAAGCACCCGTCCGGGCTGATCAAGAACTTCCCGCCACTGCAAACCATGGAAAGCCTGCTGTTCGGCTTCCTCTGGGCTGGCTGGACATTGCTGTCGCTGTCGTTGATCTCCGGCTGGCTGTTCGTCGAGAACCTGTTTGCCCAGCATCTGGTGCATAAAACCCTGCTGGCCTGCCTGGCCTGGATCGTGTTCAGCGTCCTGCTGTGGGGCCGTAACCGCCTCGGCTGGCGCGGACACAAGGCAATCCGCTGGACCCTCGCCGGTTTCTGCCTGCTGATGCTCGCGTATTTCGGCAGCAAACTGGTCCGTGAATACATCCTGCACATCTGACGGGCGGCATAAATGGACGGTTTGCCCATAGGGCCGATGCTCGCGGTATTTGCCCTGCTGATTCTCTGGTCAGGGCTGTTTACCGCCGTCGAAGCGGCGCAACAGCACCTGCTCGCGCAACGCACCGCTTCCCGCGCCAGCGACAAGCCCCTGGCCAGGCTCAGCTTCCCGCTCGACAGCCTGATCCTCTGCAATACCCTGTGCCGCGCCCTCGCCGTCATTCTGGCCACGCTGCTGGCAATCTTTCTCTGTGAAGAAAACGGCCCCTGGGCGGCTTGCCTTGGCGCCGGCGCCCTGCTGCTGGTTTTTGCCGACTATTTCCCCCGCGCCCTCGCCCAGCGTTATCCGGATGCGGTGTTGTCGTTCGGCAATACGCTGCTGGCGGTACCGCTGAAGGTCGTTTACCCGCTTGCCTGGCTGCTCAGCCGCGTCAGTGGTTTGCTGATGCGCCCGTTCATCCGCAAGGCCCAGGTGGTGCAACAAAGCGAAGACGATGTGCCGGCGGAGCGTCATGATGACCCCGATCATCCAGTGCGCCCGCACCCGGTTTCGGGCATCCATGCGCTGGATAACATCACGGTCAACGACATTCTGGTGCCGCGCAGCGATGTCGACGGCATCAACCTCGACGATCCGATCGAAGAAATCACCGAGCAACTGCGCCACAACCGTCGTACTCGTCTGCCGCTGTTTCACAGCGATATCAATCAGGTCGAGGCGGTGCTCAACACCCGGCAGGTCCGCCATTTGCTGGACAATGGCAACCTGACCCGCGAAGCCTTGCTGGCGGCCAGTTACGAGCCCTACTTCGTTCCCGAAAGCACCCCGCTGCAACTGCAGCTGCTGAACTTCCACAAGCAGCAGCGGCGGCTGGGCATGGTGGTGGACGAGTACGGCGAAGTACTGGGGATTGTCACCCTGGAAGACATTCTCGAAGAGATCGTCGGCGAATTCGAAAGCGAGCACAGCCTCGACAACCCGCACATCCACCCGCAAGCCGATGGCCGCATGGTGATCGATGGCGCGGCGTCGATTCGCGAACTGAACAAATGCCTGGGCTGGCACCTGCCCAGCGACGGCCCCCGGACCCTCAATGGCCTGGTGACCGAAGCGCTGGAAACCATCCCGGAAAGCGCGGTCTGCCTGAAGATCGGCCGCTACCGGCTGGAGATTCTCGAAACCGAAGAGAACCGGGTCAGCAAGGTCCTGATCTGGCACACCTCCTCAGCCCCGGCGCTCGCCCCTGCCCGCTAGGCAGCCCCTTGTTCAATCGTTAGCCACCTTCCTATAATCGCGGTGCTTACCCAAGCCCCGCCGAACCGCGTGCTTACCCCGCACCCGACAAATTCCGGCCGGTTCATTGGCAATATCCGCACCACACCGACGACTGTTCCTACCTGAAGCAGCGATCGCGCCTCATCCCACATCCCTGGGTGTTCGACCATAATAATTCGCTCCAACGGAGCTCATGACTGTCAGGGATCACCGCATGACGACCAGTACCGCTTACAGCGACACCACGCCCGCCCAACCGACCAACTCCGCCACCCGCGTGGCCACCGCGAGTTTCATCGGCACGGCCATCGAGTTCTACGATTTCTACGTCTACGCCACCGCCGCTGCGCTGGTGATCGGGCCGGTGTTCTTCCCGCAGACCTCCGGCACGGCGCAGATGCTCTCGGCATTCCTTACCTTCGGCATCGCCTTCCTTGCACGACCGCTGGGCTCGGCGCTGTTCGGCCA
The DNA here is from genome assembly GCF_900115915.1 of Pseudomonas sp. NFIX49. Taxonomy (NCBI): domain Bacteria; kingdom Pseudomonadati; phylum Pseudomonadota; class Gammaproteobacteria; order Pseudomonadales; family Pseudomonadaceae; genus Pseudomonas; species Pseudomonas sp. NFIX49. The sequence continues at coordinate 473,010 of NZ_FOYE01000002.1, forward strand.
CTTCGGCGACCGCATCGGGCGTAAATCCACTTTGGTGGCCTCACTGCTGCTGATGGGTGTCTGCACCACGCTGATCGGCGTGCTGCCGGGTTATGACACTATCGGCGCCTGGGCACCGATCCTGCTCTGCGTGCTGCGCTTCGGCCAGGGCCTGGGATTGGGGGGCGAATGGGGTGGCGCGGCGCTGCTGGCGACCGAAAACGCCCCGAAAGGCAAACGGGCGTGGTTCGGCATGTTCCCGCAACTCGGCCCTTCGATTGGTTTTCTGGCTGCCAACGGTCTGTTCCTGACGTTGGCCATGAGCCTGAGCGACGATCAATTCCGCAGCTGGGGCTGGCGGATTCCGTTCCTGCTCAGCGCCGTGCTGGTGATGGTCGGGCTGTACGTGCGCCTCAAGCTTCACGAAACCCCGGTGTTCGCCAATGCCATTGCCCGCCAGGAACGAGTGAAAGTGCCGCTGGTCGAGCTGTTCAGCCAATACTGGGCGCCGACGCTGCTGGGCGCCGCCGCCATGGTGGTGTGTTACGCGCTGTTCTACATCTCGACCGTGTTTTCCCTGAGCTATGGCGTATCAACATTGGGTTACAGCCGCGAGACTTTCCTCGGACTGCTGTGCTTCGCGGTGCTGTTCATGGCAGCCGCGACGCCGCTGTCGGCATGGGCCAGTGATCGTTACGGACGCAAACCGGTGCTGATCGTCGGCGGTGTGCTGGCGATTCTTTCCGGATTTCTGATGGAGCCGCTGCTGACTCAGGGATCGACCTGGGGCGTGGCGCTGTTCCTGTGCATCGAACTGTTTCTGATGGGCGTGACATTCGCCCCGATGGGAGCATTGCTACCGGAACTGTTTCCGACGCACGTGCGGTATACCGGCGCATCGGCAGCCTACAACCTCGGCGGCATCGTCGGAGCCTCGGCGGCGCCGTTCTTCGCGCAGAAACTGGTGGCGACGGGTGGTTTGAGTTACGTCGGCGGGTATGTGTCGGCGGCAGCGGTGCTCAGCTTGATCGCTGTGCTGTGCCTGAAGGAGACGCGCAATAACGACCTGAATCAGGTGGTGTAAGCGCAAAGATCGCTCCCGGGCGGGAGCGATCAGATGGCGTGATTACAGCTCTACAACAACAGCCTGGGAAGCACGGGTCGCCTTGGCGCGGGCCGCTTCAATCGACTCGTCACGCGCCAGCGCAACACCCATGCGACGCTGACCATTGACTTCAGGCTTGCCGAACAGACGCAGCGCGGTATCCGGCTCGCTCAGTGCAGCACCGAGGTTGGCGAATGCGGTCTGGGTCGACTGGCCTTCCACCAGAATCACCGCCGAAGCCGATGGGCCGAACTGACGGATCAGCGGCACCGGCAGACCGAGGATCGCCCGGGCGTGCAGGGCGAACTGCGACAGGTCCTGGGAAATCAGGGTCACCAGACCGGTGTCGTGCGGGCGCGGCGACACTTCGCTGAACCACACCTGATCGCCTTTGATGAACAGCTCGACGCCGAACAGGCCACGACCGCCCAACGCTTCGGTCACGGCTTTGGCAACGCGCTCGGATTCAGCCAGCGCCACCGGGCTCATCGCCTGAGGCTGCCAGGATTCCTGATAGTCGCCCTTTTCCTGACGGTGGCCGACTGGAGCACAGAACGTCGTGCCGCCGACATGACGCACGGTCAGCAGAGTGATTTCGTAGTCGAAATCGATAAAGCCTTCGATGATCACCCGACCTTTGCCGGCGCGACCGCCCTCTTGCGCGTAATCCCAGGCTTTCTGCACGTCATCGGCGCTGCGCAGCAGGCTCTGGCCCTTGCCCGAAGAACTCATCACCGGTTTTACGACGCACGGAAAGCCGAGGTCCTGAACGGCCTTGCTGTAATCCTCGAAGGTGTCGGCGAAGTGGTACGGCGAAGTCGGCAGGTCCAGCTCTTCGGCAGCCAGTCGACGGATGCCTTCGCGGTTCATGGTCAGTTGCGCGGCGCGAGCGGTCGGGATCACGGTGAAGCCTTCGGCCTCCAGTTCGACCAGCGTGGCAGTGGCGATGGCTTCGATTTCCGGCACGATGAAGTGCGGCTTCTCGGCTTCGATCACTGCACGAAGGGCGGCACCATCGAGCATGTTGATCACGTGGCTGCGATGGGCAACCTGCATGGCCGGCGCGTTGGCGTAACGGTCAACGGCGATCACTTCAACGCCCAGGCGTTGCAGCTCGATCACCACTTCCTTGCCCAACTCACCACAGCCACACAGCAATACGCGGGTCGCGGTCGGCGACAATGGAGTTCCGATACGGGTCATCTCAGGTCCTCAAAGAAGCGGATCATCGAGGAAAGCAACGCCAGACGCGCTTTCCATGGGGAGAAAGCGCGGCATTTTACATGAACCTGAGGGTTTGGCTTCAGCCGGCGACAGCCTGTTTGCGTTCGCGCCAGGCCATGATCAGCCAGACGGCGGTAACACCGGCGAACTTCGAGGCCAGCGCGGTGATAAGCACTGGCGGCGTCAGCAGGTCGATCATGCCAAAGAAGATGAAGGTATCGAGGGGAATGCTCAGCGCCGAACTGATCCACAAGCGGTCGCGCAACGGGCGCCTGGTGATGGTGAATACCAGCCAGTCAATGCACTCGGAGACCGCGAACGCCGTGGCGCTGGCCAGCGCAATCGATGGATCGGACGTGACATAAGACAGCACCAGTGCCGCCAGCATCGCCACGATCGCGCCATGACCGAAACGGGTCTGCACCATGTCGCGCAGCACGAACACCAACCCGCCCCAGGCCGACCAGATGATGTCCAGGTGCGGCGCGGTGGAGAAGGCGAAGTTGATCAGCACGACGCTGCTGATGTAAGAGATGAGGAAAATCATGGGGCGTGACCTGTCAATTTGGCGCACAGGTTACTTCAGCCCTTCGATGACGCCAATCAAATCGGCTATTGCCCCGGCGTTTTGCCGATCATCCAGACCAGGCCACTGGCCTTGGCCCGCTCATGGCACAGCCCGAGCACAACCCGGCGTTCATCATTGGTCATGCGGCTCCAGCGAGTGATCTCCTCGACCGTGCGCTGGCAACCGGTGCAAATATCGTCTTCGTCCAGCGCGCAAATGCTCACGCACGGCGAGGCGACAGGTCTTTCCGGGGTTGTCATTCTTCCTGCTCGACCAGATCGCGCGCATAGCGCTGGGAGTTATGCACATAGTGCGCGGCACTGGCTTCGAGCATTTTCTTCTGCGGCTCAGTGAGTTCGCGCACCACCTTGCCCGGCGAGCCCATCACCAGCGAGCCGTCAGGAATTTCCTTGCCTTCGCCGATCAGCGAGTTGGCGCCGATGATGCAGTTCTTGCCGATCTTCGCGCCGTTGAGAATGACTGCGTTGATGCCGATCAGGCTGTAGTCGCCGACCGTGCAGCCGTGGAGCATGGCGTTGTGGCCGATGGTCACGCCGGTGCCGATGGTCAGCGGATAGCCCATGTCGGTGTGCATCACCGTGCCGTCCTGAACATTGCTGTTCTTGCCGATCAGGATCAGTTCGTTGTCGCCGCGCAGCACGGCGTTGAACCAGACGTTGGCGCCCTCTTCCAGTCTGACCTTGCCCACCAGCACGGCATTGGGGGCGACCCAGCTCTGCGGATGGGTGTCGACACGGGCGTCGCCCAGGCGGTATTTCATCTTGTTTTCCTCAGGGCTCACGATGGCTGGCCGTTCGAACGATGGCTTCAGGTATTGATGAAGCTTTTGGGCGGTTGATGCAGGCTGATTCTGGCGTCATAGAGCAGGTTGATCAACTCGACGATCATGATTGCCGTCAGCCCCCAGATCTTGTATTCGCCGTAACGATAGCTCGGCACGTACCAACTGCGACCCTGATAGTCGATGCGGTGGGTGTGTTCGCGCGGATCCTTGCGGAAGAACTCCAGCGGCACACTGAACACCGCAGCGATCTCGGCATCATTGGCCTGGTATTCGACAAAATCGGGAATCACCCCGACATACGGAGTGACCTTGATGCCATGCAGGGAAATCAGCGGGCTGAGCGGACCGATCACTTCGACCAGTCCCGGCGGCAGGCCGATTTCCTCTTCGGCTTCACGCAGAGCGGTAAACACCAGGTCCGGGTCTTCCGGATCCCGTCGTCCACCGGGGAAGGCGACTTCGCCGCCGTGGGTCGAAAGGCCGCTGGCCCGCAGGGTGAGGACAAGTTCGGGTTCGTCACTGCGAGTAATCGGCACCAGGACAGCGGCCTCGGGGAAACGCGTGTCGGTCTCCAGCGTGCGCGGCGTGTGATTGCTTACCCGGTGCAGTAGCTCGTCCAGCATAAGTGTTCTCGATCGGTGCCTTACCCTGCATCATGCACCAATCATTGCGACCGCCCAACCCCCGAACGGGGGTCATGTCGCGAAACGACAACTTGCCGACTGACACCGCTGCACGCCAAGATAGGCGCAGCATTCAGGAACCCCAGCATGAAATTTTGCAGCCAGTGCGGCAACCCGGTGACCCAGCGCATTCCCGAAGGCGACTCGCGGCTGCGATTCGTCTGCGACAGCTGTCAGACGATTCACTACCAGAACCCCAATATCGTGGCCGGTTGTGTACCGACCTGGGGCACCAAGGTCCTGCTGTGTCGCCGCGCCATCGAGCCACGCCTCGGTTACTGGACCCTGCCTGCCGGTTTCATGGAGAACGGCGAGACCATCGAACAGGCCGCCATCCGCGAAACCGCCGAGGAAGCCTGCGCCCGGGTGCGCAACCTGAGCATCTACACCCTGATCGACGTGCCGCACATCAGTCAGGTGCATGTGTTTTTCCGCGCCGAGCTGGCGGATCTGGACTTCGCCGCCGGACCCGAAAGCCTGGAAGTGCAATTGTTCGACGAGAAAGACATTCCCTGGGACGAGCTGGCTTTCCGCACGGTGGGCCGTACTCTGGAATGCTTCTTCGCTGACCGGCGCGTCGAGGTCTATCCGGTTCGCTCCGAATCGATCCCGCCGCTCGCTCAACCGGCCATCACTTGATTTCGGCGGCGGCCGGCCGATAACCGGCTAACGCAGCCCGCGACAGCGCCTGCACACTATCTATAAATAAAGTATCTGCTTCATTTCCGGGGAATCGTTTCAATGCGCTGGTTGCTTGCCCTGTTCTACCTGTCATTCGTCACCGCCTCCCAAGCGTCATTCGTGACCACCGTGACGCCTTCGAACACCCCATTCATCGAAAAAGTACTGGTGCTCAAATCGGCTCATCAACTGCAGCTCATAGCCGGCGGCAAGCCACTCAAGAGCTATCGTATTTCCTTGGGCAAAGGGGCGAAAAAAGGCCCGAAACTGATTGAAGGCGACAAACGCACACCGGAAGGTTTCTATTGGATCGACTGGCGCAAGACCAGCGACAAGTTCAACCTGTCGATGCACATTTCCTACCCGAACATCAGCGACTCCGCCCGCGCACGGCGCGAAGGCGTCGAGCCTGGCGGAATGATCATGATCCATGGCACACCCGACTCCGAGGACACCCCGGAACAACTGTTCCACACCCTCGACTGGACCGACGGCTGCATCGCCATGCGCAACATCGACATGCGCGAAGTCTGGAACCTGGTGCCGGATGGCACGATGATCGAAATCCGCCCCTGATTCTTTCACCAGGGTGCCAGCTCTCTGCGGGCCGCGATGCGGCCCTTTCTCCTGACCATTGGTCGCCCGTAAAAAATAAATTCAAAAGATCGCAGCCTGCGGCCAGGCCTGAACGGTGATACCACTTTCACCCGCCAGAACGGCCGCAGACTGCGATCTTTTGCGTTTTACAGTCCACCTCTAATACCACTTGAAACCACCCACCTTGAAACCCTCGAACCCATAGGCCTACAGGCATTTCCGACGCGTTGACATGGTATGCAAGTGGTATTAGTTTTCGCCCGACAACCGAGCGACAACAATCCTACATCAGCGCCGGAAATGCCTTACATGAACGACCTCCACGCCCTACGCCCCGACGACTCCCAGCCGACGCCGCTATACCTGCAACTGGCGCGCAACCTGGAAGCGGCGATCCATGCCGGCCAGTGGAAAGCCGAACAGGCGATGCCGTCGGAGCGCAATCTCAGCGAACTGCTGGGGATTTCCCGAGTGACCGCGCGCAAGGCATTGGAAGTCCTGCTCGACCAAGGTTTGATCCGCCGCCTGCAAGGTTCCGGCACCTTCATCACCCCACGCCTGGAACAACCGCTGTCACGCTTGTCGGGTTTCAGCGAAATGCTGCGCCTCAAGGGCTTCGTACCCAGCTCGCAATGGCTGGAACGGGAAATCACCCTGCCCACCCACGAAGAACTGATCCGCCTCGGCCTATCACCGAACGACAAGGTCGCGCGCATGAAACGCCTGCGCAAGGCCGACGACACCGTGATGGCCATCGAGATGAGCACCCTGCCCGCCTCGATCATGCCCAAGCCACAGGTGGTGGGCGATTCCCTCTACGAACACCTCGACAGCATCGGCAAACCGATCGTGCGCGCCCTACAGCACATCCAGGCCATCAATGCCTCGGACGAGTTCGCCGCACTGGTCGGCATCGCCCCCGGCACCGCGATGCTGCTGATGACCCGGGTCGGCTACCTGGAAGACAACACGCCGATCGAAGTCACCGACACCTATTGCCGCAACGACTACTACGACTTTGTTGCAGAGCTTCGCCGCTGATCAGCAGCCAGGCCAAACGAGAGAAGCGAAATGTCTGAAGACAACATCCTCACCGCTGGCGGCTGGATTCGCGGCCGGCTGATCCACGAACACGGCAGAGTCGTGTCGATCGAAGGCGCGCCTTGCGATCCGGCGACCAATGACTTGCCGTATCTGCTGCCGGGTTTCATCGACCTGCACGTCCACGGCGGTGGCGGCAAGGACATCATGGAAGGCGCCAGCGCGTTCGAGACCATCACCAAGACCCACGTGCGCTTCGGCACCACCTCGCTGCTGGCCACCACCATGACCGCGCCGAGTGCCGAAATCTCCAGCGTGTTGAAGGACGTCGGAACCTTCTGCGAACAGCGTCCGAATGGCGCCGCCCGGGTCCTCGGCGTTCACCTCGAAGGCCCCTACATCAATCCCGGAAAACTCGGCGCCCAGCCGAACTTCGCCCACACCGCGTTGATGGCCGAAGTCGAAGACTATCTGGCGCTAGCACCGATCCGCGTGATCACCATCGCCCCGGAAATCGCCGGCCATGACGGCTTGATTCGTGAACTCAGCAGCCGTGGCATCCGCATGCAGATCGGCCACACCCTCGGCAGTTACGAGGAAGGCGTCGCCGCCCTCGAAGCCGGCGCCACCAGTTTCACCCACTTGTACAACGCCATGAGCCCGCTGCATCACCGCGAGCCGGGCATCGTCGGCGCCGCCCTCGCCCACGCCACATTCGCCGAGCTGATTCCGGATTTGCTGCACGTGCACCCCGGCGCGATCCGCGTGGCCCTGCGTTCGATTCCGTGCCTGTACTGCGTGACCGACTCGACCGCCGCCGCCGGCATGCCCGACGGCGAGTACAAGCTCGGCAGCCACACCGTCACCAAATGCCTGGGCGGCGTGCGCCTGCCCGACGGCACGCTGGCCGGCAGCACCCTGACCATGGATCAGGCCCTGCGCAATCTGGTGAAAATCGGTCTGCCGATCGCCGAGGCCTCACAGCGTCTTTCGCAATTCCCCGCCGACTACCTCGGCATCACCGAACGCGGGCGCCTTGCACCTGGCGCCTGGGCCGACTGCGTGCGGCTGGATCGCTCACTCACACTGACCGCCGTCATGGTCGAAGGAGAAGACATTGACTTCAAAAATGCTTGAGGAGGCGCTGTCCTCGTTCGAGGCCGTGCAAGCCCAACTGCAGCAGCTCGACCCGCAAATGATCGAGATCGCCGGGCGCCTGCGCCGTCAGCCGCCGCAAGTGGCAATGACCGTCGCCCGAGGCAGCTCCGACCATGCGGCGAGCTACTTCGCCTACCTGACCATGCAGCAACTGGGGGTTCCGGTGGCGTCGCTGCCGATGTCGGTGGTGACCATGCAACAGGCGCCGTTGAAGGTCAGCGGTCAGGTTGCGTTCGCGTTTTCCCAATCGGGGCAGAGCCCGGATCTGGTCAACAGCCTGCGCCTGCTGCGCAAACGTGGCGCGCTCAGTGTGTCGATGGTCAACGCCGCCGATTCGCCGCTGGAGGCTGCGTGCGAATTCAGCCTGCCATTGCTGGCCGGCACCGAAAGCAGCGTCGCCGCGACCAAGAGTTTCATCGCCACCCTCAGCGCCAGCGCCCGTCTGATCGCCCACTGGAAAGAAGACGCCGAATTGCTGGAAGCGCACAACGCTCTGCCCGAAGGCCTGCGCGAAGCCGCGCAACAGGACTGGAGCCTGGCCATCGACGCCCTGCGCGATTGCGAGCGTTTGATGGTGATCGGCCGTGGCGCCGGTTTCGCCATTGCCCAGGAAGCCGCGCTGAAATTCAAGGAAACCTCGGCGATCCAGGCCGAAGCCTTCAGCAGCGCCGAAGTCCGTCACGGCCCGATGGCCCTGATCGACGAGCACTACCCGCTGCTGGTCTTCGCCCCACGCGGTGCCGAACAGGCCGGCTTGCTGAGCCTGGCAGCCGAGATGCGTCAGCGCGGCGCCCGCGTGCTGCTGGCCGCGCCGGATGACGTGAGCGAACGCGACCTAACCCTCAGCCGTGCCGAACACCCGGCCCTCGATCCGATCCTGGCGATCCAGAGTTTCTACGTGATGGCGGCCGGTCTGGCCGTGGCCCGTGGCATGGACCCGGATCAGCCGCGACACCTGAGCAAAGTCACCCGTACGCACTGAGTCCGAACCGAACGTTTTCCTGATGAGACCGAGCCATGCACAACAACAATAAAGAGCTGACTTTAAGCGCCCCGCTCAGCGGCCCGGTGCTCACGCTCGCCAACGTTCCGGACGCGGTGTTCGCCAGCGGCGCGATGGGCGACGGCATTGCCATCGATCCGCTGAACGACACCCTGTATTCGCCCTGCGCCGGGGTGGTGATCCACGTCGCCCGCACCGGCCATGCGCTGACCGTGCGCGCTGACAACGGCGCCGAGCTGTTGCTGCACCTCGGTCTGGACACAGTGGAATTGCAAGGTGAAGGCTTCTCGATGCTGGTCAAGGAAGGCGCGCGGGTCAGCAATGGCCAGCCGCTGCTGCGCTATGACCTGGACAAGGTCGGCCGCCAGTGCAAAAGCCTGGTCAGCCTGCTGATCCTGACCAACAGCCAGGATTTCCAGGCGCGCCCCATCACCCTGAAAACGGTGAAGGTCGGCGAGCCGCTGCTGCACATCGTCGCTCGTCACAGCACAGCGGCGAATGCAGAAGAACTCGGCGGCCCGGAAGTTCTCGGTCACGTGCAGGTTGCCCATCGCGGCGGTCTGCATGCGCGCCCGGCGGCGTTGATCCGCCAGACCGCGCAAGGGTTCAAGAGCCAATCGCAGCTGCATTTCGCCGGCAAGTCGGCATCGTGCAACAGCCTCATCGGCTTGATGGGCCTGGCGATTGGCGAGCAGGACGAAGTGCAAGTCAGTTGCCAGGGCCCGGACGCACAGGCTGCGCTGCAAGCCTTGCTCACTGCGCTGGCCACCGCACTGCCCGAAGACCATCATGCCGCCGCACCGGTTGCCGCCGCTCCACGCAATCGCCCGGCAGAGGCTGGCGTGTTGCACGGTGTGTGCGCCGCACCGGGCCTGGTCGGCGGGCCGCTGTTTCGTCTGAACGCGATCAGCCTGCCGGCCGACAGCGGCAATCATCAGCCCGAACATCAACTACAGATTCTCGACACCGCGCTGAATCAGGTTCGCAGCGAAATCGACGGCACCCTCGCCCAGGCGAAAAAACAGCGCAATGCCGACGAAGAAGCGATCTTCGCCGCGCACCTGGCCTTGCTGGAAGACCCGGCCTTGCTCGACGCCGCCCAGCAATCGATTGAAACCGGCACGGCGGCGACCCACGCCTGGAGCCAGTCCATCGATGCGCAATGCCAAGTGCTGCAAAACACCGGCAGCCCACTGCTGGCCGAGCGCGCCAACGATCTGCGCGACCTCAGGCAACGAGTGCTGCGCGCCCTGCTCGGCGAAGCCTGGCATTACGACGTGCCGACCGGCGCCATCGTCGCCGCCCACGAACTGACGCCGTCGGACCTGCTGCAACTGAGCGCGCAAGGCGTCGCCGGTTTGTGCATGGCCGAAGGTGGCGCGACTTCCCACGTGGCGATTCTGGCTCGGGGCAAAGGCCTGCCGTGCGTGGTCGCACTGGGCTCGGCGCTGCTCGATCAAGCGCAAGGCCTGTCGGTGGTCCTCGACGCCGACGGCGGTCGCCTCGAGCTGACGCCGAATGCCGAGCGTCTGGCCGAAGTGCAGCAGGCGCAAATCGACCGTCAACAACGGCGCGACGCCCAGCAGGCCCAGGCCCATCTGCCGGCCGAAACCCGCAACGGCGTATCCATCGAAGTGGTCGCCAACGTCGCCTCCAGCCACGAAGCGGCGGATGCGTTTGCCAACGGCGCCGACGGCGTCGGCCTGTTGCGCACCGAGTTCCTGTTCGTCGATCGCCACACTGCGCCGGACGTCGAAGAACAACGCGCCGCCTATCAAGCGGTGATCGATGCCATGGGCGACAAGTCGGTGATCATCCGCACCATCGACGTCGGTGGCGACAAACAACTCGACTACCTGCCGCTGCCGGTCGAAGCCAACCCGGTACTCGGCCTGCGCGGCATTCGCCTGGCCCAGGCCCGCCCGGAAATCCTCGACCAGCAACTGTGCGCACTGCTGCAAGTCAGCCCGCTGCAGCGCTGCCGGATCCTGCTGCCGATGGTCACCGAGGTCGACGAACTGCTGCACATCCGCCAGCGGGTCGATGCGCTGTGTCTGGAACTGGGCATCAATCAACGTCCGGAAATCGGCGTGATGATCGAAGTCCCGGCCGCCGCCCTGCAAGCCGAACAACTGGCCGAGCACGCCGACTTCCTGTCCATCGGCACCAACGACCTGTCGCAATACACCCTGGCCATGGACCGCGACCACGCCGGCCTCGCCGCACGGGTCGATGCCTTGCACCCGGCGCTGCTGCGCCTGATCGCCATGACCTGCGAAGGCGCGGCGGTGCATAAACGCTGGGTCGGTGTGTGCGGCGCCCTGGCTTCCGACCCGCTGGCGACGCCGGTGTTGATCGGCCTGGGCGTGACTGAGTTGTCGGTAAGCCCGGTACAGATCGGCGAAATCAAGGACCGCGTGCGCCAGTTGCACGAAGCCGAATGCCAACGCCTCGCCCGGGACTTGCTCAAGCTGAGCAGCGCCGCCGCGGTGCGTCATGCCTGTCATCAACATTGGCCTCTGCGCTAACAAAAACAACAAGGACAAACGCCATGTACCAACTCTTCATCGAAGGCCTGCAACGCCTCGGCCGCGCGCTGATGCTGCCGATCGCGATCCTGCCGATCGCCGGCCTGCTGCTGCGCCTGGGCGACACTGACCTGCTGAACATCGCGATCATCCACGACGCCGGCCAGGTGATCTTCGCCAACCTGGCAATGATCTTCGCCATCGGCATCGCGGTCGGCTTCGCCCGTGACAACAACGGCACCGCCGGCCTCGCCGGAGTGATCGGCTACCTGGTGATGATCTCCACCCTCAAGGTGCTCGACGCCAGCATCAACATGGGCATGCTCGCCGGGATCGTCAGCGGCCTGATGGCCGGCGCGCTGTACAACCGCTTCAAGGACATCAAACTGCCGGAGTACCTCGCCTTCTTCGGTGGTCGGCGTTTTGTGCCGATCGTCACCGGGTTCGCGGCGGTCGGTCTGGGCGTGGTGTTCGGCTACATCTGGCCGCCGATCCAGCAAGGCATCAACAGCTTCGGCAGCCTGATGATGGAAAGCGGCAGCTTCGGCGCCTTCGTCTTCGGCGTGTTCAACCGCCTGCTGATCGTCACCGGCCTGCACCATATCCTCAACAACATGGCGTGGTTCGTGTTCGGCAACTTCACCGACCCGACCACCGGTGCTCTGGTCACTGGCGATCTGTCGCGTTACTTCGCCGGCGATCCCAAGGGCGGCCAGTTCATGACCGGCATGTTCCCGATGATGATCTTCGGCCTGCCGGCCGCGTGCCTGGCGATGTACCGCAACGCCCTGCCGGAACGCCGTAAGGTCATGGGCGGGATCTTCCTGTCGATGGCCCTGACTTCTTTCCTGACCGGGGTGACCGAGCCCATCGAATTTGCCTTCATGTTTCTGGCGCCGCTGCTGTATCTGGTGCATGCGTTGCTGACCGGGTTGTCGATGGCGATTACCAATGCGCTGAACATTCACCTCGGCTTCACCTTCTCCGGCGGTTTCATCGACATGGTGCTGGGTTGGGGACGCTCCACCAACGGCTGGCTGGTGGTGCCGGTGGGACTGGTTTATGCCGTCATCTATTACGCGGTGTTCGACTTCTGTATCCGCCGTTTCAATCTGAAAACGCCGGGACGTGAAGACGTGACCGCTGCCGAGAAATCCGTGCTGACAGAAAACGAGCGCGCCGCTGCGTACATCAAAGCCTTGGGAGGTGCCGAGAATCTGGTCACCGTCGGCGCGTGCACCACGCGGCTGCGACTGGAAATGGTCGATCGCAACAAAGCCTCCGATGCCGATTTGAAAGCACTGGGTGCAATGGCCGTGGTACGTCCGGGCAAGGGCGGCAGTCTGCAGGTGGTCGTCGGGCCGATGGCCGACAGCATTGCCGACGAAATCCGCCTGGCGATGCCCGCATTGGGCCGAGCCGCAGCGACTGCTCCTGTCGCCGTCGTCGAAACCAGCGAGCCCGTTGCTATAGCCGCACCCCAGGTCCAGCAATGGCTGAGCGCCCTGGGCGGCAGCGACAACGTGCTGCAACTCGACTGCATCGCCATGAGCCGGATCCGCCTGCAACTGGCCGATGGCAAAGCGCTGTCGGAAAGCCGATTGAAAGAACTTGGATGTCTGGGTGTGAGCGCGCTGGAAGATGGCGTATGGCACTTGCTGGTGGGGGATCGGGCGCAGAGCCTGAGTGCGGCGTTGGAGGGGTTGGTTAATCGGAGTGAGGTGAGTGCAAAAGTCTGATGGTCGCCATCCAGTTTTGACTTTAAGCGATTACAAACAAGAGACCCGGCCCAGGCCGGGTTTCCTGTTTCATTTGAAGCAACCACCGCAGGACCGGAGCTTCCGAGGGGCAAGCTAAAACCAAATGGGAAGATTCGGTAAAACCCACACATCTTTAAACATTCGAAAATGGAACGCGGAGCGTCCCAGGCTGCATTCCCACGCGGAGCGTGGGAACGATCAAGCAGTACAAAGTTACCTTCTGCTTCCTGCTTCCTGCTTCCTGCTTCCTGCTTCCGCTTCTGCTTTCGCTCCCCACCACTCAACACGATGAGCGTTAGCTCGAGTAAGGCTTTGACGTGCCGGCCCCATCGGCAGGCTGAGTGGAGGGATTTATCCGGGGGTGGGAGCGCAGCGACCGTGCGGCGAAGCCGCATGCATCGAGAGGAGGTGCAGCGAAGCAAACCGTAGGCGATGCCCCCGGATGAATCCCGGAACGAAGGAACACCGAGCCAAAGCGAGGTGCCGAACGCCGGGGGCCCAGCGTTTTTGGTTACTTTTTTCTGGGCCGGCATTCCGGGCGTTTGAAAAAAGTGACTCGCCGTAAGGGCGAAACCGCCAGTGGCAACACCCGAAGCAACGGATATTCACTCAATCCCAAAAACCAAAAAACCCGCTGAAATCACTCCCAGCGGGTTTCCCGTATCAGCAGCCAAGGAAGATCAAAAATCCTCCAACCGCCACACTTCATAAGCCGGCGTCTCATAGGGATGGCTCAACTTAAGAGCCGCCACTACCGAGCGAATCAACTCATCGCCAACGACAAGCTCAACCTTCCACTCCTCGACCCGCTCAACCTGCCCAGCCTGACCAATGAACGGCTGACTCCCGTCCAGAGGCCGAAACTGACCCGTACCAAGCACCTGCCACGCACAGTGGTCATAGTCACCAATCCGCCCACCACCGGCAGCGAACACAGCATCCTTGACCACCTCGACATGGCTGTCGGGAACAAAAAACGCGAGCTTGTACACAGCGCTTAGTTCACCCACACACGAGCGTTACGGAACATACGCATCCAGGGTGCGTCTTCGTTCCAGTCTTCCGAACGCCACGAGTTCTGCACGGCACGGAACACACGCTCCGGGTGCGGCATCATGATCGTCACGCGACCGTCGCGGCTGGTGAGGCCGGTGATCCCGCGCGGCGAACCGTTCGGGTTGGCAGGGTAAGCTTCGGTGACCTTGCCGTGGTTGTCGACGAAACGCATCGCCACGCAACCCGACAGATCGGCTTCCAGCAGTGCCTCTTCGCTTTCGAATTCGGCATGGCCTTCACCGTGAGCGATGGCGATCGGCATGCGCGAACCGGCCATGCCCTGCAGGAAGATCGAGTTCGACTCTTGAACCTGTACCATCGCCACGCGCGCTTCGAACTGCTCGGAGCGGTTGCGCACGAAGTGCGGCCAGAACTCGCTGCCCGGGATCAGCTCGTGCAGGTTGGACATCATCTGGCAACCGTTGCACACGCCGAGGGTGAAGCTGTCGTTACGTTCGAAGAAGCCCTGGAACGCATCGCGGGCACGGCTGTTGAACAGTGCGGACTTGGCCCAGCCCTCACCGGCGCCGAGAACGTCGCCGTAGGAGAAACCACCGCAGGCCACCAGACCCTTGAACTCGTTCAGGTCGACGCGGCCGGCCAGAATGTCGCTCATGTGCACGTCGATCGCATTGAAACCGGCGCGGTCGAACGCTGCCGCCATTTCCACCTGACCGTTGACGCCCTGCTCACGCAGCACGGCAACCTGTGGGCGAATGCCTTTCTTGATGTAAGGCGCGGCGATGTCCTGGTTGACGTCGTAGCTCAGCTTGACGCTCAGGCCCGGGTTGTCTTCTTCCAGCAGCGCATCGAACTCTTGCTCGGCGCAGTCGGCGTTGTCGCGCAGACGCTGGATCTGGTAGCTGGTCTCGGCCCACTGACGTTGCAGCAGACGACGCTGGCCTTCGAACACGGTGTCACCGTTGAAGGTGATGTTGATCTGGCCGTTGTTGATCGGTTGACCGATCACCGACACGCAGTCGCCCAGACCGGCAGCGCTGAATTGGGCGAGGATGTCCGGGGTGGCGTCCTGGCGAACCTGGATCACGGCACCCAGTTCTTCGTTGAACAGGATGGCGGCGATTTCAGCGGAGCTTTCGGCAACGCTGTCCAGGTTCAGGCTCAGACCGCAGTGACCCGCAAAGGCCATTTCCACCACGGAAGTCAGCAGACCACCGTCGGAACGGTCGTGGTAAGCCAGCAGGTGACCGTCGGCGTTGAGGCCCTGGATCACGGCGAAGAACGCTTTCAGGTCTTCGGCGTCGTCGACGTCCGGAGCCTGCTTGCCGAGCTTGCCGTGAACCTGCGCGAGGATCGAGGCGCCCATGCGGTTCTGGCCGCGACCGAGGTCGATCAGGATCAGGTCGGTGGTGCCCTTGTCCATGCGCAGTTCCGGAGTCAGGGTCTGACGGATGTCAGCCACTGGCGCGAAACCGGTCACGATCAGGGACATTGGCGAGGTGACGGTCTTGTCTTCGCCGTTGTCGTTCCAGCGGGTGGCCATGGACATCGAGTCCTTGCCAACCGGAATGGTCAGGCCCAGCTCAGGGCACAGTTCCATGCCGACCGCTTTCACGGTGTCGTACAGACGCGCGTCTTCGCCCGGGTGGCCGGCAGCGGACATCCAGTTCGCCGACAGTTTGATGTCGGAGAGCTTGTTGATGCGCGAAGCGGCAATGTTGGTCAGGGTTTCGCCGATGGCCATGCGGCCCGACGCCGGCGCATCCAGCAGCGCCAGCGGAGTGCGCTCGCCCATCGCCATCGCTTCACCGGTGTAGACGTCGAAACTGGTGGCGGTGACGGCCACGTCGGCCACCGGAACCTGCCAAGGGCCGACCATCTGGTCACGGGCCACGAGGCCGGTGATGGTGCGGTCGCCGATGGTGATCAGGAAGCTTTTGCTTGCCACGGCCGGGTGGTGCAGAACGCGCTCGATGCTTTCGCCGATGTCGAGGTTCGACGGATCGAAGTCATCGCCCAGCTCGGCTTCGCGAACCACCGAACGATGCATGCGCGGGGCCTTGCCCAGCAACACTTCCAGTGGCATGTCCACCGGGTTGTTGCCGAAGTGGCTGTCGGTCACGGTCAGTTGCGGCTCGGCGGTGGCTTCACCGACAACGGCAAACGGGCAACGCTCACGTTCGCAGATCGCCTTGAAGCGCTCGAAGTCGGCCGGGCCGACCGCCAGAACGTAACGTTCCTGGGATTCGTTGGACCAGATTTCGTGCGGGGCCATGCCCGGTTCGTCGTTCGGAATGTTGCGCAGTTCGAAACGGCCACCACGGTCGCCGTCGTTGACCAGTTCCGGGAAGGCGTTGGACAGACCGCCCGCACCCACGTCGTGGATGAAGCTGATCGGGTTCTTGTCACCCAGCTGCCAGCAACGGTCGATGACTTCCTGGCAGCGACGTTCCATTTCAGGGTTTTCACGCTGAACCGAAGCGAAGTCCAGATCCGCCGAGCTGGTGCCGGTGGCCATGGAGGAAGCAGCGCCGCCGCCCAGGCCGATCAGCATCGCCGGGCCGCCGAGCACGATCAGCTTGGAGCCGACAACGATCTCGCCTTTCTTGACGTGTTCTTCACGGATGTTGCCCATGCCGCCAGCCAGCATGATCGGCTTGTGGTAACCGCGAACCTCGTCACCGTGCGGGGTGGTGATCGACTGTTCGAAGGTACGGAAGTAACCGGTCAGGGCCGGACGGCCGAATTCGTTGTTGAACGCAGCGCCGCCCAGCGGGCCTTCGATCATGATGTCCAGCGCGTTGACGATGCGCTCAGGCTTGCCGTACGGCACTTCCCATGGCTGTTCGAAGCCAGGGATCTGCAGGTTCGACACGGTGAAACCGGTCAGGCCGGCCTTCGGCTTGGCGCCACGGCCGGTTGCACCTTCGTCGCGGATCTCGCCACCGGAACCGGTGGACGCGCCCGGGAACGGAGCGATCGCAGTCGGGTGGTTGTGGGTTTCGACCTTCATCAGGATGTGCACCGGCTCCTGCACCGCGCCGTACTGGCGGGTTTCCGGATCCGGGAAGAAGCGGCCGGCGACGTTGCCGACGATCACCGAGGCGTTGTCCTTGTAAGCGGACAGCACGCCTTCGCTGTGCATCTGATAGGTGTTCTTGATCATGCCGAACAGGCTTTTTTCCTGGCTCTCGCCGTCAATATCCCAACTGGCGTTGAAGATCTTGTGGCGGCAGTGCTCGGAGTTGGCCTGGGCGAACATCATCAGTTCGATGTCGTGCGGGTTGCGCTTGAGACCGTTGAAGGCGTTGACCAGGTAGTCGATCTCGTCTTCGGCCAGGGCCAGGCCCAGTTCGACGTTGGCTTTTTCCAGCGCGGCGCGACCGCCGCCGAGGATGTCGATGGCGGTCAGCGGCTTCGGTTCGGCGTGGCTGAACAGACCGGCGGCCTGCTCGAGGTTGGCCAGAACGATCTGCGTCATGCGGTCATGCAGTACGTCTGCAATCTGCTGCGCTTCGGTTTCGCTGAACTGGCCGGCGACGTAGAACGCGATGCCGCGCTCCAGGCGCTGGATCTTGCTCAGGCCGCAGTTGCGGGCGATGTCGCTGGCCTTGCTCGACCATGGCGAGATGGTGCCGAAACGTGGCAACACCAGGAACAGACGACCGGTCGGCTCTTGAACCGGAACGCTTGGACCGTACTTCAGAAGGCGCGCAAGCACCTGCTGTTCGTCGCCGGTCAGGACGCCGGTGACTTCGGCGAAGTGAGCGAATTCAGCATACAGGCCACTGACAGCTGGAACCTTCTGGCTCAGTTGCTCAAGGAGTTTGCTGTGGCGAAAGGCAGAAAGGGCAGGAGCGCCGCGCAGGATCAACATCTTCGGGACAGCCTCGGGAAGGGGTGTGCTTTGAGGCCGTGCATTCTAGCCTAAACCGCCCTCAACATCACCCGAAACGCTACGCACGGTTGCACCCGGATGTCGAGTGGTGTTCCTGCCTTGAGGGTCAAATTTATCGGGTGTTGCAAGGCGGGTTATTTTTTCTGTCACAAAATGCCTTTCGGGCCCGTTTCTGCGGGGTTTCGCGCGGTTTTGTGATGCCTAGCAGACAACCCCTCGACTGTCGAGATATGGCGCCCGTTGTCCTTTGCGTATACTGCGCACATGTTTTCCCCAACGGCTTTGCGTCCGCGATACGCCAAATGGCTGATCGCTACCGGACTCTTCCTGATGCTCAGTGGCTGTGTTGATAAACCCAACACACTCGAGCGCGTAAAGGAGGATGGCGTGCTGCGGGTGGTCACCCGAAACAGCCCCGCCACCTACTTTCAGGATCGCAGCGGTGAAACCGGCTTCGAATACGAGCTGGTGAAGCGCTTCGCCGACGATTTGGGGGTCGAGCTCAAGATTGAAACCGCCGACAACCTCGACGATCTGTTCAACCAGGTCGGCAAGCCGAACGGTCCGGTACTGGCGGCCGCCGGCCTGGTCAGCAGCGAACAGCGCAAGAAGCAGGTGCGCTTCTCCCGCTCCTACCTCGAAGTCACCCCGCAGATCATCTATCGCAACGGCCAGTCACGCCCCACCGACGCCGGCGATCTGGTGGGCAAGAAGATCATGGTGCTCAAGGGCAGCACCCACGCCGAACAACTGGCGGAGCTGAAACAGAAATATCCTGGCATCCAGTACGAAGAGTCCGACGCCGTTGAAGTGGTCGACCTGCTACGCATGGTCGATGAAGGTCAGATCGACCTGACCCTGGTCGATTCCAACGAAGTGGCGATGAACCAGGTGTACTTCACCAACATCCGCGTGGCCTTCGACCTCGGCGACGCGCGCAGCCAGAGCTGGGCCGTGGCCGCCGGCGAAGACAACAGCCTGCTCAACGAGATCAACAGTTATCTGGACAAGGTGCAGAAGAACGGCACCCTGCAACGTCTGAAAGACCGTTATTACGGCCACGTCGACGTCCTCGGCTACATGGGCGCCACCACCTTCGCCCAACATTTGCAGCAGCGGCTGCCCAAATACGAACAGCACTTCAAGGCCTACGCCAAGAAAGAGAAAGTCGACTGGCGCCTGCTGGCGGCGATCGGTTATCAGGAATCGCTGTGGCAACCGGCGGTCACCTCGAAGACCGGCGTGCGCGGGCTGATGATGCTGACCCAGAACACTGCCCAGGCCATGGGCGTGTCCAACCGCCTCGATCCGAAGCAGAGCATCATGGGCGGCGCCAAGTACCTGGCCTACATGAAGGATCAGCTCGACGAGTCGATCCAGGAACCGGATCGCACCTGGTTTGCTCTGGCGGCCTACAACGTCGGCAGCGGTCATCTGGATGACGCACGCAAACTGGCGGCCAAGGAAGGGTTGAACCCGGACAAGTGGCTGGATGTGAAAAAGATCCTGCCGCGCCTGTCGCAGAAGCAGTGGTACAGCAAGACCCGCTACGGCTATGCCCGGGGCGGCGAACCGGTGCATTTCGTGGCGAACATCCGTCGCTACTACGACATCCTCACCTGGGTGACCCAGCCGCAGCTTGAAGGCGATCAGGTGGCAGAGGGCAATCTGCATGTGCCGGGGATCGACAAGTCGAAACCGGCTCAAGAGCCCGCCCCGTTGTAACAAACACCCCAAAATAAATGTGGGAGCGAGCCCGCTCGCGAAGGCGTCGTGTCAGCCGTCATCATCGTTGACTGATACAGCGCTTTCGCGAGCAGGCTCGCTCCCACAGCTTTTTTGTCGAGGCTTAGTGCTTGGCGGCGGCCAGGATCAGCGCTTTCATTTCAGAGACAGCAGACTTGAAGCCTACGAACAACGCGTGCGCCACCAGCGCGTGACCGATGTTCAGCTCGTTGATGCCCTTGATTGCGGCAACCGCCTCGACGTTGTGATAGTGCAGGCCATGGCCGGCATTGACGATCAGGCCCTGGGCCAGACCGAACGCTACGCCGTCCGCGACACGCTTGAGCTCTTCAGCCACTTCGGTCGGCGTTTCGGCATCCGCGTAACGCCCGGTGTGCAGCTCGATGGCCGGTGCGCCGACGCGCTTCGACGCAGCGATCTGCCGCTCGTCGGCGTCGATGAACAGCGATACCTCGCTGCCGATCTTCGACAGACGCTCGACCGCCGCCCTGATCCGCTCTTCCTGCCCTGCCACATCCAGACCGCCTTCGGTGGTCAACTCCTGACGAGTCTCCGGGACCAGACAGATGTGCGCCGGACGGATGCGCTCGGCGAACGCCATCATCTCTTCGGTGACGCCCATTTCGAAGTTCATGCGGGTTTGCAGCACATCCTTGAGCAGCAGCACGTCGCGCTCCTGAATGTGCCGACGGTCTTCGCGCAGGTGCACGGTGATGCCGTCAGCGCCCGCCTCTTCCGCGTCCAGCGCTGCCTTGACCGGATCCGGATAGCGCGTGCCCCGGGCCTGACGCAGGGTGGCGACGTGGTCGATGTTCACGCCAAGAAGAATGCGATTGCTGGTGGTCACGGATGCGCTCCTGAATGGAAAGATTCGGCGCACAGCATACGGCGAGATCAGGGCTTGCGAAACAGCTCGCGACTGACGAGAGGACGACCGCCCAGATGCACGGCCAAAGCTTGGCGCATCAAGCGCTTGGCGGCGGACAGCGCGCCCGGTGCCGACCAGTCGGCTTCGGCCATGGCCAGCAGTTCGGTGCCGTTGAACAGGCCGGGTTGCAGCAGATAGACCCGTTCGAGCCCGGCATCCACCTGCAAACGGTATAGGCCATCCGCAGCGATGGGTTCGTCGTTGATGTCGGTGTTCAGGGAGAAGCCGTAACCGAGGTCGTCGAGCAGCCGCCATTCGAAAGAACGCAGCAGCGGCTCCAGCGGCCGGCCTTCGGCCAATGCCAGCAAGGTCGCCGCGTAATGATCGAATACTGCCGGGTGTGGGTCTTCGGCGGGCAACAGGCGAATCAACAGTTCGTTGAGATACAGGCCGCTGAACAGCGCCTCGCCGACCATCCACGTGGCGTTGCCGACACTCTCCATGCGCCCCACGTTCTTCAACTCACCCTTGCCGCGAAACTCCACTTCCAGCGGCACGAACGGCCGCGCCAATGTCCCGGCCTTGCCCCGTGCACTGCGCAACACCGCCCGCAGCCGACCTTGTGGCGTGAGGAAGTCCACCAAGGCGCTGGTTTCGCGGTAGGCGCGGGAGTGGAGGACGTAGGCGGGTTGGGCGGGAGGCGGGCTTTGCGACATTGAGTTCTCGATGACGAAACGCAGTTTTACACACAAACCCAAAACTAATGTGGGAGCGAGCCTGCTCGCGATGAGGGTGTATCAGACAACAAGGATGTCGACTGAAATACCGCTATCGCGAGCAGGCTCGCTCCCACAGTGGGTATCGGTGTTCTCGGGATCAGCGCTTACAGGTCGCCGTAACCCAACGAACGCAGCGCACGCTCGTCGTCGGACCAGCCGCCCTTCACCTTGACCCACAGGTTGAGCATGATCTTGGAGTCGAACAGCAGCTCCATGTCCTTGCGCGCCTCGGTGCCGATGCGCTTGATGCGCTCGCCCTTGTCGCCAATGATGATTTTCTTCTGGCCGTCACGCTCGACGAGGATCAGCGCATGAATGTGCAGCGTCGCCCCCTGCTGCTTGAACTCTTCGATTTCCACGGTGATCTGGTACGGCAGCTCGGCGCCGAGCTGGCGCATGATTTTCTCGCGGACCAGTTCGGCGGCGAGGAAGCGGCTGCTGCGGTCGGTGATCTGGTCTTCCGGGAAGAAGTGATCGTTCTCCGGCAGATGGTCGGCGATGACCTTTTCCAGCGCGTCGAGGTTGTGCCCGTGTTGCGCCGAGATCGGAATGATCTGCGCATTCGGCAGCTGTTCCTGCAACCACGACAGGTGCGGCATCAGCTCGGCCTTGTCTTCGATGCGGTCGGTCTTGTTCAGTGCGACGATCAGCGGGCCGGTCACGTACTGCACGCGCTCGAGCACCATCTGGTCTTCGTCGGTCCACTTGGTGCGGTCAACGACGAAAATCACCACATCGACGTCTTTCAACGCGGCCGAAGCAGTCTTGTTCATGTAACGGTTCAGGGCCTTTTCGCCACCCTTGTGCATGCCGGGAGTGTCGACGTAGATCGCCTGCACGTCGCCTTCGGTCTTGATCCCGAGCATGTTGTGGCGAGTGGTCTGCGGCTTGCGCGAGGTGATCGCGAGCTTCTGGCCGAGGATGTGGTTCAGCAGCGTGGACTTGCCCACGTTGGGACGGCCGACGATGGCAACATAGCCACAGCGCGTTGCGTTTGTATCAGTCATTGCCATTCTCCACACCCAGGGCAATCAGTGCTGCGGCGGCCGCTACCTGTTCGGCAATACGACGGCTCACACCCTGACCCCGGCTTTTTTCATTCAATAGGACAACTTCGCACTCGACGAAGAAAGTACGGCAGTGCGGCTCGCCCTGGATATCCACCACTTCATAACGCGGCAATTCGCAGCCGCGCGATTGCAGGAATTCCTGCAGGCGGGTCTTCGGATCCTTGTTGGTGTCGACCAGCGTCAGGCCTTCGAACTCGCCGGCCAGCCAGGCCAGTACACGTTCGCGGGCGACTTCCATGCCGGCGTCGAGGTAGATCGCACCGATCAGCGCTTCAAGGGCGTCGGCCAGAATCGACTCGCGACGGAAACCGCCGCTCTTCAACTCGCCGGACCCCAGACGCAGGTAATCGCCCAGATCGAAACCGCGGGCCAGCACCGCCAGCGTCTCACCTTTCACCAGTCGTGCGCGCAAACGCGACAACTGGCCTTCGCGCGCCAGCGGGAAACGGTCGAACAAGGCTTCGCCGGCAACAAAATTGAGGATCGCATCGCCGAGGAATTCCAGACGCTCGTTGTTGCGTCCGGCAAAGCTGCGGTGCGTAAGGGCCAGGACCATCAGTTCCTGGTCTTTGAAGGTGTAACCGAGCTGACGCTCGAGACGGCTTAGAGAAACGCTCACGGTTTACCCACGCTGAGTTCGTGGCTGGATTCCACTGCCATCGCCGGGATACGGCGCAGGCCTGGGACAATTAACGCTGTGTTCAAAAATGACGTCCTGAATATCGTGGCTTCATGCCCCGGAGCCGGTTGTGCCGACGCCAGAAATGCATTCGGCGCTGTGGTCAACAGCGCCGTGTTTGTTTACTTGATCAGGCCGACCCGCGAGAAGTTCGGCAGGTGGCTGAGTTTCGGTTCCGGCCAGCTCATCCAGACCGCGAAGGCTTTGCCGACGATGTTCTGGTCGGGAACCATGCCCAGCAGATCCTTGGGAATGTTCGGATCATCCCAGTAGCGACTGTCGTTCGAATTGTCGCGGTTGTCGCCCATCATGAAGTAGTGACCGGCCGGCACGGTCCAGCTATGGTCCGGCGTGGCGCGGTAGCGGCTCATTTCCTTGCGGATCAGGTGCTCGGCGGCGCCGAGTTTTTCCTTGTAGAGTTCCGCGCTGCCCAACGTACCCGGCTCGGAGCCGACCAGTTGCTCGGCAATCGACTCGCCGTTGACGAACAGGCGCTTGTCGGCGGTGTACCGCACGGTATCGCCCGGCAGGCCGACCACGCGCTTGATGTAATTGACGTTCGGGTCGCTCGGGTAGCGGAACACCATCACATCGCCGCGCTGTGGGTCACCGACTTCGATGATCTTCTTGTCGATCACCGGCAAACGGATCCCGTAGGAAAACTTGTTCACCAGAATGAAGTCGCCGACGTCCAGGGTCGGTTTCATCGAGCCGGACGGAATCTGGAACGGTTCCACCAGGAACGAACGCAGCACCAGCACGATGAACAGCACCGGGAAGAACGACTTGCCATATTCGACCAGCAGCGGTTCCTTGTTCAGCTTCTCGACCACCACCACATCAGGCTGGCTGACGCTGCCCTGATAGGAGGCGATGGCGGCACGCCGACGCGGTGCCAGGATCAACAGATCGAGCAACGCCAACAGACCGCAGACGAACACGGCAATGACCAGCAACAGCGGGAAATTTAGTGACATAGGACCTGACTATTCCAACCTGAGCACGGCGAGGAAGGCTTCTTGCGGGATTTCCACGTTGCCGACCTGTTTCATGCGTTTCTTACCGGCCTTCTGCTTCTCAAGCAGTTTTTTCTTACGGCTGACGTCGCCGCCGTAGCACTTGGCCAATACGTTCTTTCTGAGTGCCTTGACGGTTGTCCGGGCGACGATCTGACCGCCAATGGCAGCCTGGATGGCCACGTCGAACATCTGACGAGGAATCAGCTCTTTCATCTTCTCGGTCAACTGGCGACCTTTGAAGTGCGAATTGTCACGGTGCACGATCAACGCCAGAGCGTCGACCTTGTCGCCGTTGATCAGCACGTCCAGTTTCACCAGATTAGCCGATTGGTAACGATCGAAATGGTAGTCCAGCGAAGCATAGCCGCGGCTGGTGGATTTCAGACGATCGAAGAAGTCCAGCACCACTTCGTTCATCGGCAGGTCGTAGGTCACTTGCACCTGATTGCCGAGGAACAACATGTCGACCTGCACACCGCGTTTCTCGATGCACAGAGTGATGACGTTGCCCAGATGCTCCTGCGGCACCAGAATGTTGGCGCGCACGATCGGCTCGCGCATGTCTTCGATCGACGAGACGTCCGGCAGCTTCGACGGGTTGTCGACGTAAATCGTTTCACCGGTTTTCAGCACCAGTTCGAAGATTACCGTCGGCGCCGTGGTGATCAGGTCCAGGTCGTACTCGCGCTCCAAGCGCTCCTGGATGATTTCCATGTGCAGCATGCCGAGGAAGCCGCAACGGAAGCCGAAGCCCAGCGCGTCGGAGCTTTCCGGCGTGTATTGCAGCGACGAGTCGTTCAGGGTCAGTTTCTGCAGCGCTTCGCGGAAGTCCTCGAAGTCGTCGGAACTGACCGGGAACAGACCGGCGTAAACCTGCGGCTGGATGCGTTTGAAACCTGGCAGCACCGGAACGTCCGGGGTGGAGCTCAGGGTCAGGGTGTCACCGACCGGCGCACCGTGAATGTCCTTGATGCTGGCGATGATGAAGCCCACTTCGCCGGCCTTCAGGTCAGCGGTGGCGGTGTGTTTCGGGTTGAACACACCCACGCTGTCGACCAGATGCACCTTGCCGGTGGACTTGACGAGAATCTTGTCGCCCTTCTTCACGCGGCCATGACGCACGCGCACCAGGGAGACAACGCCCAGGTAGTTGTCGAACCAGGAGTCGATGATCAACGCTTGCAGCGGATCTTCGATGTTGCCGGTCGGCGCAGGAATGGTGGCGACCAGACGCTCGAGCACTTCGTCGACACCCAGGCCGGTCTTGGCGCTGCAGGTGACGGCGTCGGTGGCGTCGATGCCGATGATCTTCTCGATCTCGTCCTTGACGCGTTCGGGCTCGGCCTGTGGCAGGTCGATCTTGTTCAGGACCGGCATGACCTCGAGGCCCTGCTCGATGGCGGTGTAGCAGTTGGCCACGGACTGGGCTTCCACGCCCTGCCCCGCATCGACCACCAGCAGCGCACCTTCACAGGCCGCCAGGGAACGGCTGACTTCGTAGGTGAAGTCGACGTGGCCCGGGGTGTCAATGAAGTTCAGCTGATAGGTGACGCCGTCTTTGGCCTTGTAATAGAGGGTAACGCTGTGGGCCTTGATGGTGATCCCGCGTTCGCGCTCCAGATCCATGGAATCCAGTACCTGGGCTTCCATTTCACGCTCGGCCAGGCCACCGCACATCTGGATGAAACGGTCAGCCAGCGTCGACTTGCCATGGTCAATGTGGGCGATGATGGAGAAATTGCGGATATGACTCAAATCACTCACGGATCAACACTCAAAAAGGCTGCAGGCTTGGCCCGCCGAAAAATAGCCGGGAATTGTACCTGATACACGGCGCAAGCGTCACGTTCGCCTGTCACCCGGATTGCATGCAAAAACGCCCCGGTCTGGCGACCGAGGCGTTTTCAAGGCTAAAGCGTGGGTGAAACCTTGTTCATCAACCGGCTCGGCGCAACAGCCAGACACCTGCCAGCGCACACACGCCAGCCGGCACCAGCACCGCGAACAGCGGCGAGAAGCCGAACACCAGACTGGACGGGCCCAGCAGATCCTGAACGATGCGGAAGGTGAAGCCCACCAGCACACCGGTGAACACCCGCTGACCGAGGGTCACCGAACGCAGCGGACCGAAGATGAAGGAGATTGCCATCAGCACCAGCGCGGCGGTCACCAGCGGCTGCAACACCTTGACCCAAAATGCCAGCCAGTAACGACCGTTGCTCAAGCCCTGATCAGCCAAATAGTGGATGTAACCCCACAGACCGGTAATCGAAAGCGATTCCGGCGCCATCACCACGGTGCTCAGCAGTTGCGGGCTCAGGGAAACGTCCCAGCGCTCGACCGGCGTATTGACCACTTCGGTGCTGCGCTCGTGGAATTTGGTGGTGGTCACGTCGGTGAGCTGCCAGTGATCGGTGTCGAACTCGGCGCGCTTGGCGAAGCTCGAGCTGAGCAGATGACGCTCCTTGTCGAAGTGATAGCGGGTCACGCCGTACAGACGACCGTTGGGTTGCACGGAGTTGATGTGAATGAATTCGTCACCCTGGCGGTGCCACATGCCGTGCTTGGCGCTTTGCGCGTCGCCGCTACCTTGCGCCAGCGAACGGTTGGCCTGGGCCATGCTTTCGGTGGCCGGCGCCACGTATTCGCCGATCAGCACACCGGCCAGCATCAGCACCAGCATCGGCTTCATCACCGCCCAGACGATACGCCCGATGGACACACCGGCGGCGCGCATGACGGTCAGCTCGCTGCTGCTCGCCAGACTGCCGAGACCGATCAGGCAGCCGATCAGCGCCGCCATCGGCAGCATGTCGTAGAGCCGACGCGGCGCGGTCAGGAGCACGAAGCTCAGAACGTCGACCAGGGTGTAGGTGTCACTGACGTCGCCCATCTCGTCGATGAAGGCGAACAAGGTGGCCAGGCCGAGAATGATCGCCAGCACTGCGATGATCGCCATGAACACGCTGCTGCCGATATAGCGGTCGAGTTTAACCACGGGCCACCTCCAGCGCTGCGCTGCGACGGCTGGCCAGCTTCAGGCGCAAAGGCTCCCAGTACAGCAGACCGAGACCGATGACCAGGAAGATCGCATGCACCCACCACAAGCCGAGCGCCGGTGGAATCTTGCCTTTCTCGAGGGCGCCGCGGGCGGCAATCAGGATGGTCAGGTAAGCCATATAAAGAAGAATCGCCGGCAGCAGCTTGAGGAAACGCCCCTGACGCGGGTTGACCCGCGACAGCGGCACCGCCATCAGGGTCACGATGAACACCAGCAACGGCAGCGACAGACGCCATTGCAGTTCGGTTTTCGAGCGAATGTCGTCGCTGCCCAGCAGGGACGAAGTCGGCATGGCGTCACGGTCGGTGACTTCCTCGCTGACATCCGGCTTGGGCAGCAGTACGCCGTAGGTTTCGTAGTGGATGGCGCGGTAGTTGGCCTGACCCGGGCTGCCGTCGTAGCGGTAGCCATTGTCGAGGATCAAGTAGCGGTTGCCGTCGGGACGCACTTCCTGACGACCTTTCTCCGCCACCAGCACGGAAATCCCGCGATCTTTCTGGTTGGCGCCGAGGTTCTTCTGCGAAATGAACACGCTGCCAAGGTTGACCCGATCGTCGCTCAGGGTTTCGGTGTAGGTCACCCGCGTACCGTCGCGCAGGGCCTGGAAGCGGCCTGGCTCGAGGGTGTCGAATTCGGTCAGGGCGTCCTGCTTGTTCAGCAGCAGCTGGAACTGGTTGGCGCCTTGCGGGGCCAGGCTCAGGCTCAGCCACGCAACCACCAGTGCCACCAGGGTGGCCGGGAACAGGGTCATGCGAAACAGCCGTTGCTGACTCATGCCGGTGGCCGAGAGCACGGTCATTTCGCTTTCCAGATACAGCCGGCCGTAGGCCAGCAGAATCCCGAGGAACAACCCCAGCGGCAGGATCAATTGCATGAAGCCCGGCAGACGGTAGCCCATGATCAGGAACAGCGATCCCGGATCGAGCTGGCCCGCGGCGGCCTGGGCAAGGTATTTGATGAAGCGACCGCTCATGATGATGACCAGCAGCACGGCACTTACCGCACTCAGGGTCAACAGGACTTCGCGGGACAGATAACGGAAGACGATCAAACCAGACACTCCAGGGTTGTCAGGCTAAGGCGGCCAAACAAGCAAACGTATCGACGGGCCCGCAAGGCAGAGCCGTCAAAAAAGATGCGGCATTATCCTGTGATTGAGGGCGCCTGTCACTGCGCACACTCACGCAAGCATGCAATCCGTTGAAGATCGTACAACCGAGGGTTGTCAGGCGCGGTGAGCGAGGTTCAAACTGCCGCCTCTGTCGCAGGCACTGGCCTGCGCCTCTTCTCTCTATAAGCAGGCGACGGCGGACACGTCGAACGCCTGCGTGTTGACCATTCATTCAGGGATCCGGACATGGAACTGGTTGTAAAAAGCGTTAGCCCAGAAACGTTGAAAACCGCCACCCTGGTGGTTGCCGTCGGCGAAGGCCGCAAACTCGGCGTTGCCGCCAAACAGGTCGACGAACTGAGCGGCGGCGCCATCAGCGCCGTGCTCAAGCGTGGCGACCTGGCCGGCAAGGTCGGCCAGAGCCTGTTGCTGCACAGCCTGCCGAACCTGAAAGCCGAACGCGTGCTGCTGGTCGGCGTGGGCAAGGATGAAGAACTGGGCGACCGTCCGTTCCGCAAGATCGTCGCCGGCATCCTCAACACGCTTAAAGGCCTGGGTGGCAGCGACGCCGTGCTGGCGCTCGATGAAATCATCATCAAGAACCGCGACAGCTACGGCAAGACCCGTCTGCTGGCCGAAACCCTGGTCGATGGCGAATACACCTTCGACCAGTTCAAGAGCCAGAAAGCCGAACCGCGCGCCCTGAAAAAAATCACCCTGCTGACCATCAAGGCCGCTCAGGCCGAAGTGCAACGCGCCGTGAACCACGCCACCGCGATCGCCAACGGCATGGCGTTCACCCGTAACCTGGGCAACCTGCCGCCGAACATCTGCCACCCGACTTTCCTGGGCGAACAGGCCAAAAACCTCGGTAAAGAGTTCAAGGATCTGAAAGTCGAAGTCCTCGACGAGAAGAAGATCAAATCCCTGGGCATGGGTTCGTTCTACGCCGTCGGCCAGGGCAGCGCCCAGCCGCCGCGCCTGATCGTCATGCAATACAACGGCGGCAAGAAATCCGAGAAGCCGTACGCACTGGTCGGTAAAGGCATCACTTTCGATACTGGCGGTATCAGCCTGAAACCGGGCGCCGGCATGGACGAGATGAAGTACGACATGGGTGGTGCCGCCAGCGTGTTCGGTACCCTTCGCGCCGTGCTGGAACTGAAACTGCCGATCAACCTGGTGTGCATCCTGGCTTGCGCCGAGAACATGCCGAGCGGCACCGCTTCGCGCCCGGGCGACATCGTCACCACCATGAGCGGCCAGACCGTGGAAATCCTCAACACCGACGCCGAAGGCCGTCTGGTGCTGTGCGATGCACTGACCTACTCCGAGCGCTTCAAGCCGCAAGCGGTGATCGACATCGCCACCCTGACCGGTGCCTGCGTCGTTGCTCTGGGCGCCCATACGTCGGGCCTGCTGGGCAACAACGACGAGCTGATCGAGCAATTGCTGAGCGCCGGCAAGGCTGCCGACGACCGCGCCTGGCAACTGCCGCTGTTCGATGAGTACCAGGAGCAACTGGACAGCCCGTTCGCCGACATCGCCAACATCGGCGGTCCGAAAGCCGGCACCATCACCGCCGCCTGCTTCCTGTCGCGCTTCACCAAGAACCTGAACTGGGCGCACCTGGATATCGCGGGCACCGCGTGGACCAGTGGCGGCAAGGACAAGGGCGCCACTGGCCGTCCGGTTCCCCTGCTGACCCAGTACCTGCTGGACCGCGCCAAAGCCTGAAACCGATGACTGCGAGCGGCGCCTCTCTTGAGGGGCGCCGCTTGCAGCTCAGGAACCGCAATGACCAAAGTCGACTTTTATATCCTGCCCAGCGCCGATCCTTCGGCTCGCCTGGATTTTGCCTGCAAGCTCACCGATAAAGCCTGGCGCATGGGCCATCGCATCTATCTGCATTGCAGCGATGCCGCCCAGCGTGATGATCTCGATGCGCGACTGTGGGCATTCAAGGGCGAAACCTTCGTGCCTCATGGCCCGGCCGACAGCGAACCGGAAGGACTGATCGTGCTGGGACTGGGCGATGACTGCGGCCAGCACACAGACTTACTGGTCAACCTTGACCTGAAAGTCCCGGTTTTCGCCAATAAATTCGCCCGCGTTGCCGAGGTGGTGGTGGAAGATCCGGCGATCCGCACTGCGGCGCGGGAGAGTTTCCGTTTCTACCGCGAACAGGGCTATCCTCTGCAAGACCACCGTTTACAGCGACTCTGAGTACGCCGATGGACACTCCAAAACCGCTGCAAAAACCCGCGCACCTGCTGGACGACCTCGAGTCGATCCGCCAGTTGCTCGGCGATGACAACCTGCAACCGCCGCTTTTGACCGACACGGTCGATGATGGCGAACAGGAACAGATTCCGATGTTGTTCGATTCGGTCGACAACACACCGCAAGCCGTCGAAGCTGCACCCGCGCCAACGCCTGCTCCGCAATCTGCCGCTGCGCCTGTGGAGAAAGGCCCCGACGCTATCCTGCACCTGGACAGCGAACTGCGCGCCGCTGCGCAACTGATCATGCAGGACGTGATCGACGACTTCGCTCCGCACATCGAAACCGAAATCAAACGTCGCCTCGAGGCGCGGATGGAACGGCTTCTCGCCGCAGCTTCGAGCGGCAAGCTTTAAGCGGCGAGCAAAAGCCGCATACCTTCTGAAATCCACAGCTGCCTGAGTCCGCAGACAATAGCTTGCGGCTCGCAGCTTGTAGCCTGCCGCTGCCCCCCCAGCTATACTTCCCGGCTTTTCCTGAATAAATGCCAATAGGGTCCCGCCGCGCATGGATAAGACCTACCAGCCGCACGCCATTGAAACTTCCTGGTACAACACCTGGGAGTCCGAGAACTACTTCGCCCCGCAAGGCGCGGGCGACTCCTACACCATCATGATTCCGCCGCCGAACGTCACCGGCAGCCTGCACATGGGTCACGGTTTCAACAACGCGATCATGGACGCCCTGATCCGTTTCCGCCGCATGCAGGGTCGCAACACCCTGTGGCAGCCGGGCACCGACCACGCCGGTATCGCCACGCAGATGCTGGTGGAGCGTCAACTCGAAGCCCAGGGCCAGAATCGCCACGATCTGGGCCGCGAAAAATTCCTCGAGAAAGTCTGGGAATGGAAGGATCAGTCCGGCGGCAACATCAGCCGTCAGATCCGCCGTCTCGGCTCGTCCGTGGACTGGAGCCGCGAGCGCTTCACCATGGACGACGGCCTCTCGGAAGCCGTTAAAGAAGCCTTCGTGCGCCTGCACGAAGACGGTCTGATCTATCGCGGCAAGCGTCTGGTCAACTGGGACACCAAACTGCACACGGCGATTTCCGACCTCGAAGTGGAAAACCACGACGAGAAAGGTTTCCTGTGGAATCTGAAATACCCGCTGGCCGACGGCGCGAAAACCGCTGAAGGCAACGATTTCCTGATCGTCGCGACCACCCGTCCGGAAACCATGCTCGGCGACTCCGCCGTCGCGGTGAACCCGAACGACGAGCGCTACAAAGCCCTGATCGGCAAATTTGTCGAGCTGCCGCTGGTCGGCCGCCGCATTCCGATCATCGCCGACGATTACTGCGATCCTGAATTCGGCACCGGTTGCGTGAAAATCACCCCGGCCCACGATTTCAACGACTACGAAGTCGGCAAGCGCCACAACCTGCCGCTGCTGAACATCTTCGACAAGAACGCCAACGTGCTGCCGGCAGCGCAGGTGTTCAACCTCGACGGCACGCTGAACGACAGCATCGACGGCAAGATCCCGGCCGAATACGCCGGTCTCGAGCGTTTCGAAGCGCGCAAGCAGATCGTTGCCGCGTTCGACGCCGCCGGCCTGCTGGTCAGCGTCGACGACCACAATCTTAAAGTGCCGAAAGGCGACCGCTCCGGCACCGTCATCGAGCCGTGGCTGACCGATCAGTGGTACGTGTCCACCAAGCCGCTGGCCGAGCCTGCGATTGCTGCCGTTGAAGACGGTCGCATCCAGTTCGTGCCGAAGCAGTACGAAAACATGTACTTCTCGTGGATGCGCGACATCCAGGACTGGTGCATCAGCCGTCAGCTGTGGTGGGGCCACCGGATTCCGGCCTGGTACGACGAGTCGGGCAAGGTCTACGTCGGTCGCGACGAAGCCGAAGTGCGCGCCAAGCACAACCTCGGCCCGGACGTTGCGCTGCAACAGGACAACGACGTTCTCGACACCTGGTTCAGTTCGGGCCTGTGGACCTTCTCCACCCTGGGCTGGCCGGAAAAGACCGAGTTCCTGAAGAAATTCCACTCCACCGACGTGCTGGTTACCGGTTTCGACATCATTTTCTTCTGGGTTGCCCGGATGATCATGCTGACGATGCACCTGATCAAGAACGAGGACGGCACGCCGCAGGTTCCGTTCAAGACCGTTTACGTGCACGGTCTGGTGCGTGATGGCCAGGGCCAGAAGATGTCCAAGTCCAAGGGCAACGTCCTGGACCCGCTGGACATCATCGACGGTATCGAGCTCGAAACCCTGGTGCAGAAACGCACTTCCGGTCTGATGCAGCCAAAACTGGCGAAGAAGATCGAGAAGCAGACCCGTGACGAATTCGCCGACGGCATCGCCAGCTACGGCACCGACGCCCTGCGCTTCACCTTCTGCTCGCTGGCGTCCACCGGTCGCGACATCAAGTTCGACATGGGCCGCGTCGAAGGCTATCGCAACTTCTGCAACAAAATCTGGAACGCCGCGCGTTATGTTCTGGACAAGGGCGAAGACTGCGGCCAGAACGGCGAAGCCTACGAGCTGTCGCTGGCGGATCGCTGGATCATCTCGCAACTGCAACGCACCGAAGCCGAAGTGACCCGTCAACTGGATCAGTTCCGTTTCGACCTGGCGGCGCAAGCGCTGTACGAGTTCATCTGGAACCAGTACTGCGACTGGTATCTGGAACTGTCCAAACCCGTGCTGTGGGACGAAAACGCACCGATCGAGCGCCAGCGCGGCACCCGTCGCACACTGGTTCGGGTACTGGAAGTGGCGCTGCGCCTGGCGCATCCGTTCATGCCGTTCATCACTGAAGAAATCTGGCAGCGCATCGCGCCGCTGGCCGGCATTCAGGGCAAGACGATCATGCTGCAACCTTGGCCGGTGGCCAACGAAGAGCGTATCGATCCGGCGGCCGAAGACGACATCGAATGGCTCAAGGGTCTGATGCTCGGCACGCGCAACATCCGTGGCGAAATGAACATCGGCCCGGGCAAGCCACTGCCGATCTACCTGAAGAACGTCAGCGCTGAAGACCAGCGTCGCCTGACCGAAAACGAAGCGCTGCTGAAGAAGCTGGCGCGTCTGGAATCGATCACCGTTCTCGCCGCTGGTGAAGAAGCACCGTTGTCCGCCACTGCGCTGGTCGGCGAGATGGAAGTGCTGGTGCCGATGGCCGGTCTGATCGACAAGGGCGCCGAGCTGGCGCGCCTGGACAAGGAAATCCTGCGTCTGCAGGGCGAAGTCCAGCGGGTCGGCGGCAAGCTGTCCAACGCCGGTTTCGTTGACAAGGCCCCGGCCGAAGTCATCGAGAAGGAGCGCGCCAAACTGGCCGAGGCTGAACAGGCCTTGGGCAAACTGGCCGAGCAGCACGCGCGGATTGCCAGCCTGTAACGGCGTATCGCACTGAAAAGGGAGGCCCGCAACGGCCTCCCTTTTTTGTGCCCGGCACTTTTCCGGCCAACAACACGGCTCCCTGTGGGACAATGGCCGCCACTTTCAGCCCTACCCGAATCGACCACGCCCATGAACGCCCCACGTACACCGAAACCTGCGCGCAAGAAGCCTGACTCCGCCACCCCGGCCAAGCCCGTGGCGCCGCGTAAAGAGGCCAGCCTGCATCCGCGCAATCGCCATCAGGGTCGTTACGACTTCCCGGCGCTGATCAAGACCACGCCGGAACTGGCGAAGTTCGTGATCACCAACCCGTACGGCAAGGAAAGCATCGACTTCGCCAGTCCCGATGCAGTGCGTGTGTTCAACCGGGCGCTGCTCAAGTCGTTCTACGGCATCCAGCATTGGGACATCCCGGCCGATTATCTGTGCCCACCGGTGCCGGGCCGTGCAGACTACATCCACTTCCTGGCTGACCTGCTGGCCAGCAACAACGACGGCGTGGTTCCGCGCGGCGCCATCGTCAACGTGCTGGATATCGGCATGGGCGCCAACTGCGTGTATCCGCTGATCGGCAACAGCGAATATCGCTGGCACTTCCTCGGCTCGGAGATCGATCCGACCGCCGTGGCCGCCGCCAGGGCCATCGTCCAGTCCAACGACCTGAACAAGGTCATCCAGCTGCGCCAGCAGGAGAACCGCAAGCACATCCTCATCGGCCTGCTGGAACCCGGCGAGCGCTTTGACCTGACCATGTGCAACCCGCCGTTCCATGCCTCGATGGAAGAGGCCACCAAGGGCAGCGAGCGTAAATGGCGAGCCCTGGGCAAGGCCGACCCGAAACGCAAACTGCCGGTGCTGAATTTCGGCGGTCAGTCGGCCGAGCTGTGGTGTGAAGGCGGCGAAGCGCGTTTCGTGACGCAACTGATCGCCGAAAGCGCGAACTTTGCGCACAAGGTGTTGTGGTTCAGCACCCTGGTCTCGAAAGCCTCGAACCTGCCTGCCATCGAAACCGCACTGAAGAAGGCCGGCGCGCTGGAAAGCCAGGTGGTGGAGATGTCACAGGGGCAAAAGCAGAGCCGCTTCGTCGCCTGGACCTTCCAGACCAAGTCCGAGCAGCAGATCTGGCGGCGCGAACGCTGGGTGCGCACGTAATACGTTTCAGCTGGGGCGGCGCTAATTCGCAAAGCAGCCGCTGCTACTGCTGAAACACAATCGGCAGGCACAAAAAAACCGTGCCCGGATCACTCCGGTGCACGGTTTTCTTTTATCGCTGCGTCTTACTTGTTCACAGCGTCGGTCAGGCCTTTGGCCACAACCAGCTTGATCACTTTCTTGGCAGGGATTTCGATGGCAGCGCCAGTCGATGGGTTACGGCCAGTGCGGGCAGGACGCTCGGTCACTTTCAGCTTGCCGATACCTGGCAAAGTGATTTCGGCACCGTTTTCCAGCTGATCGGCAACGATTTGGCCCAGTTGGTCCAGAGCGGCACGCGCGGTGGTTTTCGGCGCGTCGATAGCTTCAGCGATGTCGGCGATCAGTTGGTCTTTAGTAAGAGCCATGTAGTGTTCCTTCCCTATCAAATTCATATGGATTGCAGAGTGCAGTGTCAGCCATCGAGCCCGATCTTCTGGATCTGGCACCCTCGGCGATAACCACGACGAGTCGGGGTTATAGATGCCGAAATCAAGGTTTGGTTCGACCTGACAAAAGCTGAATGCATGCTTGTCGCGGTGACTTCGCACAAGACCGGGCAAAACTAGCACAGAGACAAGGAAATATCCGCCTCCAGCTAGCCAAATGGTCAGGTTTATTGCGCTAAATCGGTAAATAAATGCATAAGGGCGGTCGGCTGACCCGGATTTGCCCTTCACCCCGCGCCAAATCCAGTGGTTGCGGTACACTGGGCGCTTTTTCGGGGGAGCCCGCCCTCCTCCCTTCCACCAGCCGAGAAGCCTATGCCGATCCGTCATTGCATCGTCCATTTGATCGACAAAAAACCCGACGGCACACCCGCAGTTCTGCACGCCCGTGACTCCGAACTGGCTGAGTCCGCAGCCATCGAGAACATGCTCGCCGATCTCAACGAGAGCTATAACGCCAAACAGGGCAAAGCCTGGGGGCTGTTCCATCCGGAGTCCGGTGCGTTTCCGTTCAGCGGCTGGCTGAAGGAATACATGGAAGGCGGCAAGGACTTCACTGCGTTCAGCAAGGTCGCGGTCGAGCACCTGCAAAAGCTGATGGAAGAATCGAACCTGTCGGTCGGCGGCCACGTGCTGTTCGCCCACTATCAGCAAGGCATGACCGATTACCTGGCCATCGCCCTGCTGCACCACAGCGAAGGCGTGGCGGTGACCGATGAACTGGATGTGACGCCGTCGCGCCACCTCGATCTCGGTCAACTGCACCTGGCAGCGCGGATCAACGTTTCCGAGTGGCAGAACAACAAGCAGTCCAAGCAGTACATCTCGTTCATCAAGGGCAAGAACGGCAAAAAGGTCTCGGAGTACTTCCGCGACTTCATTGGCTGCCAGGAAGGCGTCGACGGCCCCGGAGAGACCCGCACCCTGCTCAAGGCCTTCAGCGACTTCGTCGAGAGCGAAGACCTGCCGGAAGATTCCGCCCGCGAGAAGACCAAGACCCTGGTCGACTACGCCAGCAGCCAGGCCAAGCTCGGCGAGCCAATGGGCCTGGAAGAACTCTCGGAGTTGATCGACGAAGAACGCCCGAAAGCCTTTTACGATCACATCCGCAACAAGGATTACGGCCTCTCGCCGGAGATCCCGGCGGATAAGCGCACCCTCAACCAGTTCCGCCGCTTCACCGGTCGCGCCGAAGGCCTGTCGATCAGCTTCGAAGCGCACCTGCTGGGCTCGAAAATCGAGTACGACGAAGAAGCCGGGACCCTGGTCATCAAAGGTCTGCCGACCTCGCTGACCGATCAGCTCAAGCGCCGCAACTGATGCTCGGCAATGTGCTGAAAAAGGTTCTGCTGGTTCTGCTGGTGGTTGTGGTCTATCAGAACTGGGGCAAGATCGAGCGGGTGTTCAACCCGTCGCAGATGTCGTCCGAGCAGGTTCGCGCCAACGCCCATGTCGTGCTGTACGCCACGGACTGGTGCGGCTACTGCAAGCAGACCAAGCGCTTTCTCGACCAGAAAGGCATTGCGTTCAAGGAATTCGATATCGAGAAGGATACCGAGGCACGCAAGGCGTACGAAGCGCTGGGCGGGCGCGGGATCCCGCTGATCGACGTCAATGGCACGTTGATTCGCGGGTTCGATCCGGACGAGATTCTCGCTGCACTGAAATGAACGAGGGAGCCCAAGAGCTCCCTCATTTGTTTCAGCGTTTCTCGATTCGGAAACCGAAACGCGGGAAGTGCACATGCACCACCCCGCCACGTTCGTCTTCACGGCGCAGGATCAGCTCCTCTCGACCGGCAAACACCAGCTCACCGGCCACCGGATCAACGCCGTAGTCTGTCGCGGCGATCAGCACCTGCTGACCTGCCACGAACCCGTTCGGATCAGTGAATTCCTCGTCCGGCAACGCCGCTGGCTTCGAACTGCGCGCGATCTCCAGTGCTTCCTCCGAGCTCATCTCGCTGGCCGCGCCATGGCCAAAACCGAGCACACGCCCCAGCCACGCCGACACTGCCGGATAAGCATCCACCAAGGGCGCCGTCACGTGCGTGGCCTTGAGAAACCACAGCGGATGGGCCATGGCGAAGTCGGCAATCGACGGTTCACCGAACAGGAAGTCACCGTCTTCACGCTGCAACTGCTGCTCCAGACGTGCCATGACAGTCGGCCAGTTGTGTTTGGCCTGCTCGGCCGACAGCCTGGTCGCGCTGCCACCACTGAACAGCCCGGCCCGATCGGCGAGGAAGGCCTTGATCGCTTCCGGCGGCAACTTGCCGAAACGCACCGCCACCGATTCCGGCTGGAACACCAGGCTCACCGCATGCTGGAACACCACCGAATCGGCCCAGGCGGCAAAACTGGCGGCGATCATCTCCTGACCTTCCGGGAAGAACGACGGCTGGGCCTTTTCCTGCTCGAGGCGGCGGGCGATCAACGCGGTGTCGCAGTAGATATCGGCGCCGATCTGCAGCACCGGGGTCTTGCGGTAGCCACCGGTCAGGGCAGTCAGGTCCGGCTTCGGCATCACCGGCGAGATGTGCACCGAACGCCAGGACAAGCCCTTGAAACCCAACAGCAGCCGGGCCTTTTCGGCAAATGGAGAGGTCGGGTAATGATGCAGAATCAACTCGGACATGCTCGGCTCCGCCGCACAGAAAGTGAGCCCGCAGCTTAGCGCGCAATTCGTTCGCAGCCTACGGATCCGGCTGATGGGAACTGATCAGTCAGGTTGATAATGGGCGCAAAGGCGAATAGTCTTCAGCCACGCCAGTGTATTCAGTGAGATGCACCAAGCGCGGCCGCAAACCGATGCTTGCCGAAAAAACCGCCCCGCAAAGGCGGTTTTTTTTCGCCTGCCGCTTGCCTGAGGCAGCGCCTTCGACATGCAGGGACTTCTACCGCCTGCCCCCGATCAATCAGGCCGATAAGACGCCACCAGACATTCCTTCGCACTCTTCCTGAGCTTCTTGATCAACCGCTCCTGACGCAACGCATCACCCTTGTCGCGACAACGCTCGGTGTAGACCAGCGCCATCGCCGGGCTTGAGAGAAAGAACCGCGCGCCCTTGCCGCTCTGGTGCTTGGCAAAACGGCGCACGGGATCATCGCTGATCCCGCAGTACAGCGAACCGTTGGCGGCGCGTACGAGGTAGACGAACCAGGCCTTGTTCACTGGAACGTCGGCATCGGGAGGATTTTCGCTGAGGCTGATCACGGGACAATTCAGGCGTAAGGAAAACAGGCGGCGATCTTATCAGCGACTCGCCTGAAATGCCTTCAGCCCTTTCAGCGCCTGGGCGCGGACGGCGTTGCGCACCAGTGGCGTCCAGCCAAGCAGCAGGCCCTTGAAGCCCAGCGCCTGACGCGACCAGCGCCACAGGTCGAATTGGTCGTGGTGTTCACAGATCTTGCCGTCACGGAAGACGAAGCGTGCCTGGATGTCGTTGATCACGACGTTGCCGGTCTGGCTGAACAGGTAGGTCGCCACCCAGTGGGCGCCGCCGCTGCGTTCGTCGGCGCGGACGTTGTCGAA
This sequence comes from Pseudomonas sp. NFIX49, assembly GCF_900115915.1. Lineage (NCBI taxonomy): Bacteria > Pseudomonadati > Pseudomonadota > Gammaproteobacteria > Pseudomonadales > Pseudomonadaceae > Pseudomonas > Pseudomonas sp. NFIX49. Next base: position 512,204 of record NZ_FOYE01000002.1, read on the forward strand.
GGTCAGGGAGAAGTCCTTGGCGCGGGTGGTGAGCATGCGCCACATGTCGCCGGCATCGCGCCCGCGCAGTTCGCCGAAGGCCGGATCGCTGAACACTACGTCGTCGGTGTAGCAGGCGGCCATGGCCTCGGCGTCGAGGCGCTGGAAAGCCTGGTAGAAACGGGTGATCAGGACGCTGTGGGCTTCTTCACTCATGGGCAATCTCCAGGAAATGTACAGATTGCCAGCACGATAATCCGCAACCGCGCGAAACACTATCGGCATTCGCATTCCGAATACCGACAATGTGTGCGCGTCAGACCTTTTCGCTTGTCACCTGCACGTACAGCGCGCGACCGGCACCGAGGCCGGCGAGGATTGCCCCGGCACCGATGATGCCGAAGATCCAGCCCACGGCGTTCCAGCCGCCGGTCCAGTCGTGCACCACGCCGACCGCGAACGGCCCCATGGACGCGAGGGTGTAGCCAAAGCCCTGGGACATGCTCGACAGGTTCGCCGCCACGTGGGAATCCCGCGAGCGCAGCACGATCAGGGTCAGCGCCAGGCTGAACGTACCGCCCTGCCCCAGGCCCAGCAGGATCGCCCAGCCCCACAGGCCTTCGATCGGCGCGTAGAGGCAACCGAACAGGCCGCCGAGGGTCAGCGCCATTACTACCACGATCGCCAGGCGCTGATCCTTGCCCCGGGTGGCCAGCCACGGTGCCGCCAGGGAGCTGGCGAGCTGGATGATCACCGAGCCGGACAGCACCAGACCGGCCTGGGTTGGCGTCAGCCCGCGACCGATAAGGATCGACGGCAACCAGCCGAACACGATGTAGGCCAGCGACGATTGCAGGCCCATGTACAAGGTCACCTGCCAGGCCAGCGGATCCCGCAGCAGACCGCGTACCCGGTAGGCAACGTTGTGCGCACCGTGCTTCTGGCCGATTTGCGGCAGCCAGAACACTGCCGCGAGCAGTGCCGGAATCACCCAGAAGCCCAGGCCCATGGCCCAACTATGGTTGAAGTGCTCACTCAGTGGCACGGTAGACCCCGCCGCCATCGCCGCACCCAGGCACAGGGCCATGGTGTAGACACCGGTCATGGTGCCGGCATGTTTGGCGAAGTCGCGTTTGACGATGCCCGGCAGCAACACGCCGATGATGCCGATGCTCGCGCCACCCAGCACGCTGCCGGCGAACAGACCGATCTCACCGAAATTGCTGCGCAGGATAATGCCGCCGGCCAGTGTCAAAAGAATCCCCAAGACCACCCGCTCGGCACCGAAACGCCGCGCGAGTATCGGGGCCAGCGGGGCGAACAGACCGAGGCAGAGCACCGGCAACGTCGTCAACAAACCCGCTTGAGCGGCGGACAAACCGAGGCTTTTCGACACCTCACTGAGCAGCGGCGCCATGCTCGACAGCGCCGGACGCAGGTTCAACGCCACCAGAATCAACCCCAGCAGCAACAGCCACGGGCGCCGCACCAGCGGATGGCTTTGCTGCACCTGCTCGTCATCGGCTTCGGCGTCGATCAACAACTCTTCGAGCTCGGCCTTGCGAACGGCAGCCGGGGAGACTTCTGGACGGGACATGGTTTTCTCGGTTTCAAGGTTCATTGATCAACTGCCTCGACAGGGCTTTGGCCCGCTCCGGGTCGCGTTGCTCGACGGCCTCCAGCAAGGCGACGTGCAAATCGAAGACTTCCTGTCGCCGGGGGACGATGTTCAGGGTCTGGCGCAATTGCGCGCCGACGATGCTGGAAAAATAGCGATACAACTCGCTGAGGGTCGGGTTGTGCGCGGCGTCCACCAGACGGCGGTGAAACACCAGATCGCAGCGGATGTAACTGTCGAGGTCGCCGTGATAGTGACTGCCGGCGTGCCCCAGTGCCTCGCGCAGAGCCACAAGGTCGTCGTCGGTCCGACGCAAGGCCGCCAGGCCGATGGCCTCGACTTCAAGGATGTGCCGGGTTTCCCGGGCCTGATCCAGCGAGCATCTGGACAGTGCCTTGAGCGTGTCCATCGGATCAACCACCGCCCGCAGGTAACTGCCGTCACCCTGACGGATTTCGATCAATCCGGAAAACGCCAGCACCCGCATCGCCTCGCGCACGGTGTTGCGGCTGATGCCGAGTTCGGCGCACAGCTCGGGCTCGGTTGGCAGACGCTGACCGACCTGCCACGTGCCGTCGGTGATGCGTTGGCGCAACTGATCCAAGGCCTGATCGACCAGGGATCGCTTAATAAGTGGAGAAATGTCTGACATAGGATTCGCCCTTTCATCCAATCATGGGATGAATTTTCTGACATGTTAGTCAGCTCCGCGTAGGACGGCAACCACCTAGGGTCAAGAGAGGCAAATGGAGCGGGATTTTCGATTGGTCAAAATTACCCTTTAAGGGTAATTTCAGGGACAGGGCTTTGGTTTCTTATGGAAAAGAACACACCCCATTACGACTTGGTGGTGATCAAGGCTGAGGTCAGGCGACGGGGAAGACAGGCATTCACCAAGAGCGCAGAAAAAACCGGACTGGATCTCGGCTTCAGCATCATAGAGATGCAAGAAATCGTTTTCGAACTGCAGAACAGGATGTTGTACAAGTCGATGACCACCTATGACGATCATCGAGTCTGGCAAGACGTTTATCACACGCACTCACACGATCTGGAGATTTACATCAAGGTGACATACCGCCCCGAAGGTGGCCCACCGGTAATCTCCTTCAAGGAGAAAAACCAATGAAGACCCGGCAATGTTTCAGCTGCGGTGCACGTGAGGGAATGACACATTTCGAGGGCCGCGGCGAAACCATCAGTGTCAAAGGCATGGAACGTCGTATCGATGACCTTGCTGGCTGGGAATGTCGCAAATGCGGTGAGGTCGAGTGGGACGCCGATACCGATAGTGCAGAACGCTACACGCAAGCCGGTGATGATCTGGTGATTGCTGCCCGACAAATGATCGGTAACGAGATGAAGCGCATCCGGCGCAAATTGCACCTGACGCAAAAAGAAACGGTGCAACTGCTTTCTGGTGGCGGACACAACGCATTTTCCCGCTATGAGCGCGGCGAAGTGCTTCCGCCGAAGGCGTTGATGCTGCTGATGCGCCTGCTCGATCGCTATCCGCACTTGCTCGCCGATGCGAAAGCCCTGGGTGAAGGGGCGGATCTGAGGAACGCCTTCAAGTTCACCGAGCACAAAGAACAAGAAGCCCTCACCGCCTCCTGACCCACAAAAAACAAACCCGGCACTAGGCCGGGTTGGTTTTATGCATCAGATCTCAATGCAGGATCTGACTCAGGAACAGCTTCGTCCGATCATTCTGTGGATTGTCGAAGAAATCGTTCGGTGCCGCCTGCTCGACGATTTCGCCCTTGTCCATGAAGATCACGCGGTTGGCCACGGTGCGTGCGAAGCCCATTTCGTGGGTTACGCAGAGCATGGTCATACCGTCTTCGGCGAGGCCGATCATGGTGTCGAGTACTTCTTTCACCATCTCCGGGTCGAGTGCCGAGGTCGGTTCGTCGAACAGCATGATTTTCGGTTTCATGCACAACGCGCGGGCGATCGCCACACGCTGCTGCTGACCGCCGGACAGTTGCCCCGGGTACTTGTGCGCCTGCTCCGGAATGCGTACGCGTTCCAGGTAATGCATGGCGATTTCCTCGGCCTTGCGCTTGGGCATCTTGCGTACCCACATCGGCGCCAGGGTGCAGTTCTGCAGGATGGTCAGGTGCGGGAACAGGTTGAAGTGCTGGAACACCATGCCGACTTCACGGCGGATCGCTTCGATCTGCTTGAGGTCGTTGGTCAGCTCCACGCCATCGACCAGGATGCGGCCCTGCTGGTGCTCTTCCAGACGGTTGAGGCAGCGGATGGTGGTGGATTTGCCGGAACCCGACGGGCCGCACAGCACGATACGCTCGCCCTGACGCACGTTGAGGTTGATGTCTTTCAGCACGTGGAACTGGCCGTACCACTTGTTCACGCCCTGCATCTGAATGATGCCTTCAGGGCCCACTGGCTTTTTGATTGCTTCGCTCATCGAAAAAACTCCTAACGCTTGTGGCCAGTGTCGAGCTTGCGTTCCAGGTGCATGGAATAGCGCGACATACCAAAACAGAAAATCCAGAACACCAGGGCGGCGAACACGTAGCCTTCGGTGGCCATGCCCAGCCATTTCGGATCGGCAGCGGCTTGCTTGACGCTGTTGAGCAGGTCAAAGAGGCCGATGATGATCACCAGGCTGGTGTCCTTGAACAGCGCGATGAAGGTGTTGACGATGCCGGGAATCACCAGCTTCAGGGCTTGCGGCAGAATCACCAGGCCCATGGCGCGCCAGTAACCGAGCCCCATCGCGGCCGCGGCTTCGTACTGGCCCTTGGGGATCGCTTGCAGACCGCCGCGCACCACTTCGGCGACGTACGCCGACTGGAACAGGATCACGCCGATCAGCGCCCGCAGCAGCTTGTCGAAGTTCATGCCTTCGGGCAGGAACAGCGGCAGCATCACCGAGGACATGAACAGCACCGTGATCAACGGCACGCCGCGCCAGAACTCGATGAAGGTCACGCAGACCACACGGATCGCCGGCATGTTCGAACGCCGGCCCAGCGCCAGGACAATCCCCAGCGGCAACGCACCGGCGATGCCGACAGTGGCGATCACCAGGGTCAGCATCAGACCGCCCCACTGGCTGGTCGCCACGGTGTCGAGGCCGAAGACGCCGCCATGCAGCAGGCACCAGGCAACGATCGGGTAGACCACCAGGAAGCTCAGGCCGTACACCGCCTTGTGCGCCACGCGCTTGATGAACAGTGGCGCCACGCCGATGACAGCCAGCCACACCGTCAGGTCCACGCGCCAGCGTAGTTCCGGCGGGTAGTAGCCGTACATGAACTGACCGAAACGCTGCTGGATGAACACCCAGCAGGCGCCGTCCTTGGTGCAGTCGGCGCGGGTAGTGCCGACCCAGTTGGCATCGATGATCGCCCAGCTGAGGATCGGCGGAATCACCAGATAGATCAGGTAGAACGCGAACAGGGTCAGCAGGGTGTTGAGCCAACTGGAGAACATGTTCGCGCGGATCCACGCCATCGGGCCGAAGACCTTGGCCGGCGGTGGCATGTCGGGTTTGAAAGTATGAGTACTCATGCGCTATTCCTTACCGCTCGATCAGCGCGATGCGCTTGTTGTACCAGTTCATCAGCAGGGAAATGCTGATACTGATCGCCAGGTACACGCTCATGGTGATGGCAATGACTTCGATCGCCTGACCGGTCTGGTTCAGCACGGTGCCGGCGAACAGCGAAACCATTTCCGGATAACCGATACCGGCCGCCAGCGAGGAGTTCTTCGCCAGGTTCAGGTATTGGCTGGTCAGCGGCGGGATGATGACCCGCAGCGCTTGCGGAATGATCACCTTGCGCAGGGTCGGACCGTTGCGCAGGCCGAGCGAATGCGCCGCCTCGGTCTGGCCGTGGCTGACCGACTTGATGCCCGAACGCACGATCTCGGCGATAAACGCGGCGGTGTAAACCGTCAGCGCCAGGGTCAAGGCCAGCAGTTCCGGAATCAGCACCCAGCCACCGACGAAGTTGAAGCCTTGCAGCTTCGGCATTTCCCAATGCACGGGCGCACCGAAGATCAGCGCGCACAGCGCCGGGATCACCAGGAACAGCGCCAGACCGGCCCAGAACTTGTGGAACGGCTCGCCGGTGGCTTCAAAGCGCTTGTTGGCCCAGCGGCTCATCAGCACGATGGCGACGATGGCCACCACGATGCTGATCACGAACGCCCAGAAACCGTCGGCCATTTGCGCGGCCGGCATGTTCAGGCCACGGCTGCTGACGAAGAAGGTATCGCCGAAGTTGTGGCTGTTGCGCGGCCCCGGCATGGTCAGGAACACCGCGAAGTACCAGAACAGGATCTGCAGCAGTGGCGGGATGTTACGGAACACCTCCACGTACACCGTCGCCAGTTTGGCGATGATCCAGTTCTTCGACAGGCGCGCCACGCCGACGATGAAGCCGAGGATCGTGGCCAAGATCACGCCGATGAAGGTCACCAGCAGCGTGTTGAGCAGGCCGATGACAAACACCCGGGCATAACTGTCCGCTTCGGTGTAGGAGATCAGGTGTTGAGCGATGCCGAACCCGGCACTGCGCTCGAGAAAGTCGAACCCCGAAGTGATACCCCGGTGTTGCAGGTTGGTCTGGGTGTTATCGAACAGATACCAGCCCAGGGAGACCACCGCCACGATGGTGATGATCTGAAATACCCACGCACGCACTCGTGGATCGCTGAGGCTGAGCCTCTGCTTTGGTGCGCCGATTGAATTTTGCATGAAGTGCCCCGGAAATAATGGAACAGAACGTCACCCGGCAGTTGGCCTGCCGGGTGACAGAACCATCAGCGCACTGGTGGTGCGTATTGAATGCCGCCGTTGTTCCACAGCGCGTTCAGGCCGCGGTCGATTTCCAGCGGAGTGCTCTTGCCGAGGTTTTTCTCGAAGATTTCGCCGTAGTTGCCGACTTGCTTGACGATCTGTACGACCCAGTCCTTCGGCAGTTTCAGGTCTTTGCCGTATTCGCCGTCTGCGCCGAGCATACGAGCGACATCCGGGTTCTTGGTCGCTTTGGCTTCCGCTTCGACGTTCTTCGAAGAGATGCCGGCTTCTTCGGTGTTCAGCAGCGCGTAGCCAACCCAACGCACGATGGCCAGCCACTCGTCGTCGCCGTTACGCACGACCGGGCCCAGGGGTTCCTTGGAAATGGTTTCCGGCAGAACCACGTAGTCCTTCGGCGAAGCCAGCTTGCTGCGCTGGGCGAACAGCTGGGACTTGTCGGAGGTCAGCACGTCGCAACGACCGGATTCCAGCGACTTGGCGCTTTCATCGGAGGTGTCGAAAGTGATCGGGGTGTATTTCAGACCGTTGCCGCGGAAGTAGTCGGAAACGTTCAGCTCGGTGGTGGTACCCGCCTGGATGCAGATGGTTGCACCGTCCAGCTCTTTGGCACTCTTCACGCCCAGCTTGTTGTTTACCAGGAAGCCGATGCCGTCGTAGTAGGTAATGAAGCCCGGGAATTTCAGGCCCATGCCCGCGTCACGGGAGCTGGTCATGGTGGTGTTGCGCGACAGGATGTCAATCTCGCCCGACTGCAGCGCGGTGAAACGCTCCTTGGCGTTCAACTGACTGAACTTGACCTTGGTCGCGTCGCCGAACACGGCAGCGGCCACGGCGCGGCAGACGTCAGCATCGATACCCACGATCTTGCCGGTGGAATCCGGAACCGAGAAGCCTGGCAAGCCATCGCTGACGCCGCACTGCACGAATCCTTTCTTCTTCACTGCATCCAGGGTTGCACCCGCCTGAGCGAACCCGCTGACACCCAGTACTGCAGCAGCAGTCACGATCGCCAGAGTGGATTTCAACATCTTCATTCAAACCTCCAGTTTTGCTCTTGTTGTGTCGGAGCTTGAGTCCAGTCGCACCCTTTTGAGGCGTTGTTGACCCGTGTTGGCTTTTTTTGGGGTCAACCGACGCAGGACCTTCGCTATGAGTCTAGTAGGAGACAATCCACATCATGGACAACTCACTTCTCACCAGTCGGCCGAACGGGCGGTAGCCCTTTCACGTTCGCTAAGCCCGTTGCGGCCATTGGCGAACATCCATCACCGGATTCTTTGCTATCCCGTCGCCAGGCGTTCACTGATAGTGTTACCGCCAGGCGCGAGATCGATTGCACGACTACCTCATAGCAAAGCCCGTACCACACCGGCAGCTGAAGCGATTGAGTGACAGGTCAATAGCAAAACTTGCACCCTTGCGACATCTTCTTAACGGATCAGCCGGGCGCGCACGCAAATCACGCACTCAATGAGAGCGCCCGCACACAATTGGAGCAGCCATGACCGAGCCCTTGATTCTTCAGCCTGTTAAGCCCGCAGACGCCTGCGTGATCTGGCTGCACGGCCTCGGCGCCGACCGCTACGACTTTCTGCCGGTGGCCGAAGCGCTTCAGGAAAGCCTGCTGAGCACGCGGTTCGTCCTGCCCCAGGCGCCGACCCGTCCGGTGACGATAAATGGCGGATATGCCATGCCGAGCTGGTACGACATCAAAGCCATGAGCCCGGCCCGGGCAATCGACCGCGATGAGCTGGAAGCGTCCGCCGACCGCATCATCGAATTGATCGAAGAACAGCGAAGCAGCGGAATAGACGCTTCGCGGATTTTCCTCGCCGGCTTTTCCCAGGGCGGCGCCGTGGTCTATCACACCGCATTCCTGAAATGGCAGGGGCCGTTGGGCGGGGTGCTGGCACTATCGACATACGCGCCGACGTTCAGCGATGAACTGGAGTTGTCCGCCAGCCAGCAGCGGATTCCGGTGCTGGCACTGCACGGCCAGTTCGACAACGTGGTGCAGAACTCCATGGGTCGCACGGCTTATGAGTATATCAAGGCCCATGGTGTCACCGTGACATGGCAGGAATACCCAATGGAGCACGAAGTGTTACCCGAAGAAATTCGCGACATCGGCACATGGTTGAGCGAACGCCTGCGCTGACAATTGCGACAGGGGTCGCCCTTTGATCATCCCACTACGCCGCGCCCGTTTCTTGCATTACACTGGCCGGCGTACATTCCTTAACCAATTGATGAGATGACCGTGCTCAAAGCACTCAAGAAAATGTTCGGTAAAAGCGAGGCTGAGCAGCTCGCGCCAGTCCCCACTGCGCCGTCGCACGCCCCCGGTCATCGCAACGATGCCAGCCAGGCCGACCGCCAGACGCCCAAACGCGAACCGAAACCCGCTCCAGCTGCCGCGCCCGCTACCGAGCCGGCCCGCAGCGAAGCACCGAAACCGGCCAAACCACGTCGCGAACCCAAGCCCAAGGCGCCGGTGATTCCCTGGAAACTCGAAGACTTCGTCGTCGAGCCGCAGGAAGGCAAGACCCGCTTCCACGATTTCAAACTCGCCCCGGAACTGATGCACGCCATCCACGACCTGGGTTTCCCGTATTGCACACCGATCCAGGCCCAGGTGCTGGGTTATACGCTCGCCGGCAAAGACGCCATCGGCCGCGCCCAGACCGGCACCGGCAAGACTGCCGCGTTCCTGATCTCGATCATCACCCAGCTGTTGCAGACCCCGCCGCCGAAAGAGCGCTACATGGGCGAACCACGGGCGCTGATCATCGCGCCGACCCGCGAGCTGGTGGTGCAGATCGCCAAGGACGCAGCCGACCTGACCAAGTACACCGGCCTCAACGTCATGACGTTCGTCGGCGGCATGGACTTCGACAAGCAGCTCAAGCACCTCGAAGCGCGCCATTGCGACATCCTTGTCGCGACCCCGGGCCGCCTGCTTGACTTCAACCAGCGCGGTGACGTGCACCTGGACATGGTCGAAGTGATGGTGCTGGACGAAGCCGACCGCATGCTCGACATGGGCTTCATCCCGCAGGTCCGGCAGATCATTCGCCAGACCCCGCCGAAAAGCGAACGCCAGACTCTGCTGTTCTCTGCGACCTTCACCGAGGACGTGATGAACCTCGCCAAGCAGTGGACCACCGATCCTGCGATCGTCGAAATCGAAGTCACCAACGTGGCCAACGAGAACGTCGAGCAGCACATCTACGCGGTGGCCGGTGCCGACAAATACAAACTGCTGTTCAACCTGGTCAACGATAACGGCTGGGAGCGGGTCATCGTGTTCGCCAACCGCAAGGACGAAGTGCGCCGTATCGAAGAACGCCTGGTGCGTGACGGCATCAACGCCGCGCAACTGTCCGGCGACGTGCCGCAGCACAAGCGGATCAAGACGCTCGAAGGCTTCCGCGAAGGCAAGATCCGGGTACTGGTCGCCACCGACGTGGCCGGGCGCGGTATCCACATCGACGGCATCAGCCACGTGATCAACTTCACCCTGCCGGAAGTCCCGGACGACTATGTGCACCGTATCGGTCGTACCGGTCGTGCTGGCGCCGACGGCGTGTCGATCAGCTTCGCCGGTGAGGACGACTCCTATCAGTTGCCGTCCATCGAAGAAAAGCTCGGTCGCAAGATCAGCTGTGAAACGCCGCCGACCCATCTATTGCGGGCGGTTGAGCGCAAGCGTCCACAGTAAGCGACGCTATAAAGCGAAGCGCAGCCGGCAACGGACTGCGCTTTTTTTTCGCCCGGATATTGTTCAACAAAACTAAAAGTCCATAATGGACAAATTAGTTTAGAAACAATCTGCGGAGTCCAACATGTCCAGTACGCCTTACGTGATCGACCAAACCCAGGCCCGCGAGCTGCTGGCCCGGATCGATGTGCCGCAGATCCTGCGCAAGCTGTTCCGCGACCTGGCGGCCGGGCATGCCGTGCAACCGGCGCAGCAACTGGTAGAGTTCCCCCAGGGTGCCGGGGACTTCATCAACTATCTGGGCGTGCTGGCGGAAGACGGCGTGTACGGAGTCAAGACCTCGCCGTACATCGTTCGCGAACAAGGCCCGCTGGTGACGGCGTGGACATTGTTGATGTCGATGCACACCGGCCAGCCTCTGCTGCTCTGCGATGCCGGCGAACTGACCACCGCCCGTACCGCTGCGACCACCGCCGTGGCGGTCGATGCCCTCGCCCCCTTGAAAGCCACACGACTGGCAATCATCGGCAGCGGCAAGGTCGCTCAGGCGCACCTGAATTACGTCAAGACATTGCGCGACTGGCAGAGCATCAGTGTGTACTCGCCGACCTTGAGCGAAGACCCGGCAACCGCCCGCCAACTGCAAACCCTTGATTCACGGGTGAGCATCGCCGACAGCCGCGAAACCGCCATCGCCGGGGCCGACGTGATCATGCTCTGCACTTCGTCCGCTGGCCCGGTGATTGACCCGGCAACCTTGAGCAAACCGGCGCTGATCACCTCGATCAGCACCAACGCACCGCGCGCCCACGAAGTGCCGCCGCAAAGCCTCAACGACATGCAGGTGTTCTGTGACTATCGTCTGACCACCCCGGGCTCGGCCGGCGAGATGCTGATCGCCCGCGAACAACATGGCTGGGACACCAGCTCGATCCTCGGTGACCTGGCGGATCTGCTCAGCGAAAAAGTGCAGCGCCCCGATTACCACCGTCACGTGTTTTTCCGCTCCATCGGTCTGGGCCTGGAAGACATCGCCCTGGCCAACGCCGTCTATCAATTGCAGCGCTGACACCGGAGATTTTCATGAGTCATGCAGATTTCATCATCATCGGCGGCGGGATTGCCGGCGCTTCCACCGGTTTCTGGCTGTCGCAGCACGGCAAGGTCGTGGTGCTGGAGCGCGAGTCGCACCCGGCCTATCACTCCACCGGGCGCTCGGCTGCGCTGTTCACCGCCGCTTACGGCACGCCACAGGTCCGGGCGCTGACCCAGGCCAGCCGCGAATTCTTCGACCATCCGCCCAGCGGTTTCTGCGAGCACCCGCTGCTGACCCCGCGCGGGGAGATGACCGTGGATTTCACCGGGGACGCCGCCGAGCTGAACAATCAGTACCTCAGCGCCAAAGCCACGGTGCCGGAAATGCAGCTTCTCAGCGCGGATGAAGCCTGCGCGCGGCTGCCGATCCTGCGCCGGGAGAAAGTCCATGGCGCGATCTACGACCCGACCGCCAGCGACATCGATACCGATGCGCTGCATCAGGGCTATCTGCGCGGCATCCGTCGCAACAACGGTCAGGTGCAGACCGATTGCGAAGTGATCGGACTGAGCCGCGATGCCGACGGCATCTGGCAAGTGCAGACCAACGGCCAGACCTTCAGCGCCCCCATCGTAATCAACGCGGCAGGCGCCTGGGCCGACAAGATCGCTGCCCTGGCCGGCGCCCGGCCGCTGGGCCTGCAACCGAAACGCCGTGCGGCGTTCATCTTCGCTGGCCCTGAAGGCGTCGACATCCACCATTGGCCGATGCTGGTCAGCCTCGACGAATCCTTCTATATGAAGCCCGACGCCGGCATGTTCCTCGGCTCGCCGGCCAACGCCGATCCGGTCGAACCCCACGACGTACAGCCCGAAGAACTGGACATTGCCATGGGCATTTACCAGATCGAGGAAGCGACGACCCTGACCATTCGCCGCCCGACCCGCACCTGGGCCGGCCTGCGTAGTTTTGTCGCTGACGGCGATTTGCTGTCCGGGTTCGATCCGCAGGTGCCGGGGCTGTTCTGGGTCGCGGCCCAGGGTGGCTACGGCATCCAGACTTCGCCGGCGATGGGTCAGGCCAGTGCCGCGCTGGTGCGTGGTGAAACGTTACCCGAACACCTTCAGCAATTCGGCCTGACCGCCGCCATGCTCGCCCCTGCCCGCCTGACCTGACCGTCCGCCCGGATGACGCGCCCGACGGATTGCGGCACACTCGCAACGCCCCCGGATCACGGGGGCGTTGACGTTGCCTGGAGCTCCACAGTTATGACCGCCCCCGAACACACGCCCGAGCTGCATGACGCCGCGCTGGATAACTACCACGCCATCGCCGATGCCATTGCCACGTTGTTCTTTCCCCATGCCGAAGTGGTGTTGCACGACCTGCGCACGCAGAAGGTCGATTACATCGCCAACAACCTGTCGAAACGGGTGATCGGCGACGAATCGTCACTGGAAGACATGCTCAGCGACGAGGTCAGCGAACGGAACATCGGCCCGTATGAAAAGCTCAATTGGGACGGCCAGAAGATTCGCAGCCTGAGCACCGTGCTGCGCGACAGCGAAGGTCATCCGCTGGCGGTGCTGTGCATCAACCTGAATATTTCGCTGTTCGAAAATGCCAAAGCTGCGCTGGACCTGTTCCTCTCGCCGAGCAAACTGATCCCGCAACCGGACTCGCTGTTTCGCGATGACTGGCAGGAGCGGATCAACACCTTTCTGCACGCCTGGCTACGCGAACGGCAACTGAGCCTGAACCTGCTGACCCGCGATCACAAACGCGAACTGGTATTGGCGCTGCACGCCGAGGGGGCGTTCAAGGGCAAGAGCGCCTCGAACTATGTGGCCAATGTGCTGAACATGGGGCGGGCGACGGTGTACAAGCATTTGAAGGAATTGAAGGGCTGAAGATTTTGCGGTGAATCTGACGGCCTCATCGCTGGCAAGCCAGCTCCCACAGGTTTTGTGTACACCGAAAACCTCTGTGGGAGCTGGCTTGCCAGCGATGGCGGACGATCAGTCGCCGTAGATGTCCGATTTGAAGTACTTCTCGGAAATCTTCTGATATTCGCCACTGGCGCGAATGCCGTCGATGGCACTGTTCAACTGGCTGACCAGTTCGGTGTTGCCCTTGCGCACCGCAATCCCCGCGCCCTCGCCCACATACTTCGGATCCTTCAGCTCAGGCCCGACAAAGGCGTACCCCTTGCCGCGCGGCATCGACAGGAAGTCGTTCAGCGGGATGGTGTCGGCGAAGATCGCGTCGAGACGCCCGGCCGCCAGGTCCATGTAGATTTCTTCGTTGTTGCCGTAGCGCTTGACGTTGATGCCCTTGGGCTCGAACACCTCGGTGGCGTAACGGTCGGTGGTGGTTGCACGCTGTACGCCGACGGTCTTGCCTTTGAGGCTGGCGTACTGGTCATCGACGCTCGCGCCTTCCTTCATCACCAGCCGCGACGAGGTGAAATAGTACTTGTGGGTGAAGTCCACCGACTTCTTGCGGTCTTCGTTGATGGTCATGGACGACAGCGCCATGTCGATTTTCTTCACTTTCAGGGAAGGAATCAGACCGTCGAACTCGCCCTCGACCCACACGCACTTGACCTGCATCTGCGCGCACAGGGCATTGCCGATGTCGTAGTCGAAACCGACGATTTCACCCTTCTCGGTCTTCGAGGCGAAGGGCGGATACGCCGCTTCGATACCGATGCGCAGGGTTTTCTCGGCGGCGAACGCGCTGCTGCACGCCAACAGGCTCAGTGCCAGACCGGTGATGAGGGGGAATTTCTTCATGTTCGTTCTCTCGCGGGTTGTTGTTGGTTTGGCAAGACGAAGAAGAGCAGCTGCAAGCGGCAAGCCTGAAGCTTCAAGCATGAGACTATTTTTGTACTTGTAAATCCATATTGGACTTTCATGTACAAATCGTCAATCAGGCAAAAGCCATCGGCATCAGCCAATGGTCGGCTGATGCACTAGAGGGGATAAAAGAAGATTTACTGCTTCCAGCGATCCGCCGCCGCATGATCGCTGTCACGGCCTTCGACCCAGCGCGGGCCGTCGCTGGTGTTCTCTTTCTTCCAGAACGGTGCGCGGGTTTTCAGGTAATCCATGACGAAGGCGCAGGCGTCGAACGCTGCCTGGCGGTGGGCACTGGCAGCGGCGACAAACACGATCGGCTCACCCGGTTCCAGCGCGCCGATGCGGTGCAGCACTTCCAGCTTCAACAGCGGCCAGCGCTCCTCGGCTTCAACGGCGATCTTGCCGAGGGCCTTTTCGGTCATGCCCGGATAGTGTTCGAGGAACATTCCGGCGACATCGAGGCCATCGTTGAAGTCGCGCACGTAGCCGACAAAACTCACCACCGCGCCGACGCCGACATTGGCCGCGTGCATCGCGTTGACTTCGGCACCCGGATCGAACGGTTCGGACTGCACCCGAATGTGCATGGCTCAGCCTCCGGTCACGGTGGGGAAAAACGCCACTTCGTCGCCATCCACCACCGGCTCGTCGAGCTGGCAGAGGTCTTCGTTGCGTGCGCACATCAGGTTCTGTTCGCTCAGCACCTCGGCCCCCTCACGCTGCGCCAGCAACGCACGAACGTCATCGACGGTGAAGAAATCACCCTCGACCTTCACCGAATCCACGCCCAGCGCCTCGCGGTAACGGGCAAAAAACTTCACGGTCAGGTTCATGGCTGCTCCGCCTGGAAATGCCCGCTCTTGCCGCCGACCTTCTCCAGCAGACGTACGCTTTCGATGGTCATGCCGCGATCCACGGCCTTGCACATGTCGTAGATCGTCAGCGCGGCGACGCTGGCGGCGGTCAGTGCTTCCATCTCGACGCCGGTCTGCCCGGACAGTTTGCAGCGGGCCACGATGCGTACCGCGTCATCGCCTTCGGCGCTGAGTTCGACCTTGACGCCGGTCAGCATCAACGGATGGCACAGGGGAATCAGGTCACTGGTTTTCTTCGCCGCCTGAATGCCGGCAATGCGCGCCACGGCGAACACATCGCCCTTGGGATGGCCGCCGCTGACAATCATCTGCAGGGTGTCGGGCAGCATGCGCACCAGCGCTTGGGCCGTCGCTTCACGGAACGTCACGGCTTTTTCGGTGACGTCGACCATGTTGGCGCGACCTTGGGAATCGAGATGAGTCAGCACGGGATTACTCCTGATCAGGAGCGTCGATTGTAAACCTGGGGGTCAGAATTGCGCACATAAAAAACCGGGCGACTTTGCAGTCGCCCGGTTCGATTTGACGGTTACAGATGCGATTCGGCGTATTCGGCCAGGATCGAGCGAGGCACCCCTTGCAGGGTGATGTGCACACCGTTGGGGAAATCCTTGAAGCGTTCGGTCAGGTAAGTCAGCCCGGAACTGGTCGCGGACAGGTAAGGGGTATCGATCTGTGCCAGGTTGCCCAGGCACACCACTTTGGAACCGGCGCCGGCCCGGGTGATGATGGTTTTCATCTGGTGCGGCGTGAGGTTCTGGCATTCGTCGATCAGGATCAGGCTCTGCTGGAAGCTGCGACCGCGAATGTAGTTGAGCGATTTGAACTGCAACGGCACTTTGCTGAGGATGTAGTCGACGCTGCCATGGGTGTTTTCGTCATCCATGTGCAAGGCTTCGAGGTTGTCGGTGATGGCGCCGAGCCAAGGCTCCATTTTTTCCGCTTCGGTGCCCGGCAGGAAGCCGATTTCCTGGTCCAGGCCCTGCACGCTGCGGGTGGCGATGATGCGGCGATAACGCTTGCTGACCATGGTCTGCTCGATCGCAGCGGCCAGCGCCAGAATGGTTTTACCCGAACCGGCGGCACCGGACAGGTTGACCAGGTGAATATCCGGATCCAGCAGCGCATACAGCGCCAGGCTCTGATAGATGTCCCGTGGCTTGAGGCCCCAGGCTTCCTGGTGCAACAGCGGTTCCTGGTGCAGGTCGAGGATCAGCAGCTTGTCTTCTTCGATCTCCTTGATCCAGCCGACGAAGCCCTGCTCATCAATGATGAATTCGTTGATGTGCACGGCAGGCAGGTTGTCGATCAGCTGTACCTGATGCCACGTGCGGCCGTGGTCCTGACGGGTTTCGACCTTGCTCACGCGGTCCCAGAAAGAGCCGGTCATGTTGTGATAACCGTTGGGCAGCAGGGACACGTCGTCGACCAGTTGGTCGGTGCTGTAGTCCTCGGCGTCGATCCCGCATGCGCGCGCCTTGAGGCGCATGTTGATGTCTTTGGTGACCAGCACCACCGGTTTTTTCGGGTCGCGGGTGTGCAGGTCAATCAGCTGGTTGATGATTTTGTTGTCGTTCAGATGCTCGGGCAGAATCAGGTTCGATTCGGCCTGCTTGCTCATCAGAATCGACAGCAAGCCCTTCGGACCGCCCTTGCCACGCTGGATCGGCACGCCCTGTTCGACATCATCGGGTGAGGCATCGCCCAGGGTCTTGTCGATCAGCCGGATCGCCTGACGGCATTCGGCGGCCACGCTGTGATGCCCGCTCTTGAGCTTGTCCAGCTCTTCAAGCACGGTCATCGGGATCGCGACGTGGTGTTCTTCGAAATTCAGCAGGGCGTTCGGATCGTGAATCAGTACGTTGGTATCGAGTACATAAAGGATTGGCTGGTTGGAGGAAGGGCTACGTCCGTGATCATCCATACTCGGTCACCTTTGTGGGAGCCATTCGACGCAATACCTCGGCGGTGCTGCGCCTCGAAGTGACTGCCGAATCCACCTGCACAGCTTTTGTCGGGATAGCAGGTGAACCGCACACAAAATGGGTCTTGGAAGACGCCACCTGTGTTGCAGGTTTCGGCGGTCTGACTTCGTAATACTCCAAAACCCGTGACAGAAAAAAGCACTTTGACGCTTTTTTGAAGTTTATTTTGCAAAGTGACGAAAAGCCCTTGGCGGACCGCACTGCCCCCGTTAGAGTCGGAAGTCCGCCTGAATCGAATTCTGCAAAAAATTCACCCCAAGCCCAATGTTTCCGGGCTCTTGCCGTTTTTCAGCGAAACGCGTCCTGACAGTCTTCCCAGCCGATGCCGCTTTGCGCGGTTTGCGTGATCAGCCACGGCAACGCGGTCTTCACCGCATCCTGTTTCATGTTGAAATTGATCACCCCGTGCCGCCACAGCAGCATCAGGGTCAGCACCCGCTGCGCGCTCGGAGCGCCCTTGAGCTTGCCGGCGCCGTCCTGGGCATCGATGTCCCACAGCGCCACTTGCAGGCCCTGGCTGTTGAAAAAGCTCCGGGCATCGCTGCGACGTTGCCCTTCCGGTGGACGGAACAGCGGCACGTAGTTTTCCGGCAGCTTGTTGCGGACCAGATCGGCACTGCGCCGCACCGAATCCTGCCAGTCCTGCCAGTGGCTGTGGGACCTGAATTCCCAGCCCTGCACGCCGACGCACTGCTGCGAAAACGCCGCTTGCAGGCTGCTGACGGAACGGTCGGCCAATCGCGCCTGAACATCCTTGCCCAACATGAAGAAGGTGCCGCTCAGGTTCGACTTGCGCAGGTACTCGGCGAGCCAGTCGGTATTGTCCGGCTGCAGGTTGGCGGCGCTGTCGAAAGTCAGCAGAAACAGGCGATCGTGCATGTCGTCGCCGTTGCGCTCGTAGTCTCCGAAATGATCGATTTCGCTGCTGGTCTGCGGTGACAGCGCAGCCTTGCGCATCAGTTCATCGAGATATTGCAGATGGAAGATCCGGCTCGGCTCGGCCCATTTGGTGTAATAGCTTTCGTCGCTGACCACGAATTTGGCGGCCTGCTCGCGCAGGGTCGGCAGGTCCTCGACGAGGAAGCAGAACGAGGCGTCCTGATCGCAGCTTTGCTGGGCGAAGTTGTAGTTGGCGAGCAGACGCTGCCACAGCCGCTCGCGCAGGCTGTTGATCGCATCCAGATTGACCGTGCGCAGCCCCAGACGCTGAGCCAGCGCAGCCTCATCCAGCGCTTCGGTGCCGAGCAGGCCTCGGGCGAACATCAGAATTTCCGCCCGCGAGGCGACGTCGAACAGCGTCGGGTTGTCGAGCTTTTCCGGCCAGGTGCTGCGATCCAGCGTCGCGATATCGCCCGGCGCCGCAACGGCACCGACGCTCAACAGCCACGCGGTGAAGAAAAGAACAATGCGCAAAGGGTGTCTCCATTACAAAACCCGCGCCGCACTATAGCCGATCCGACAGTAATTCCTGCAGGCACACAGATGATCGTTCCCACGCTCTGCGTGGTAACGCCTCCCCGGACGCGCTGCGTCCGCTGCCGGGGTGACGCAGAGCGTCACTGACTACATTCCCATGCAGAGCGTGGAAACGATCAGGGTTGGGTGGCACACCGCCGATCACCTATGGACCTGATAGCTGGAGTCATCCGCCCCAACCCCCTAGAATCGCCCCCACGATTAAAGGAGACGACTTCATGCTGATGGTGATTTCCCCCGCCAAGACCCTCGATTACGAAACACCGCCGGCGACCCAGCGCTTCACTCAGCCGCAATACCTCGACCATTCCCAGGAACTGATCCAGCAACTGCGCGAACTGAGCCCGGCGCAGATCAGCGAACTGATGCACGTGTCCGACAAGATCGGCGGCCTCAACGCCGCGCGTTTCGGCAGCTGGACACCAGCGTTCACACCGGAAAACGCCAAGCAGGCGCTGCTCGCGTTCAAGGGTGACGTCTACACCGGTCTCGACGCGCAATCCTTCAGTGAAGCCAATTTCGATTACGCGCAAAAACACCTGCGCATGCTCTCCGGCCTCTATGGCCTGCTGCGCCCGCTCGACCTGATGCAGCCATATCGCCTGGAAATGGGCACCAAACTGGCCAACGCCCGGGGCAAAGACTTGTACGCCTTCTGGGGCACGCGCATCAGCGAGTGGCTGAACGAAGCGCTGGCCGATCAGGGCGATGACGTGCTGTTGAACCTGGCATCCAACGAGTACTTCTCGGCGGTCAAGCGCACGGCCCTGAACGCGCGGATCATCAACACCGAATTCAAGGATCAGAAGAACGGCCAATACAAGATCATCAGCTTCTACGCGAAAAAGGCCCGAGGCCTGATGAGCCGTTTCGTGATCCAGGAAAAAATCAACGATCCGGCCCTGCTCAAACAGTTCGATGTGCAGGGTTATCGCTACAGCGCCGAGCAATCGAAACCGGATAATCTGGTGTTTCTACGCGATCACGCCCCCGAATAAAGCATGCCTAATGCACGACTCTTTATATGAAGAGTCGTGCAGCTCGCACGATGTCAAAAAACCCTCGCCACATTTCGCCATTTTAATGGCGCCAGAAAAACCTCCCTGCCGTTTCTAAGATTAGTTTCACTCGACACTGATCATTTTTTTCAGTAGTGGCACCTAAATTTTTTCACTGTAGTGGCACAAAACTATCTAACGTGATTTTTCGCCTGTTATTAAAGGTCGAAAACGAAATTGCTATCAAATTGATACTGGTGCCATCTCTGACAATATTTCAAGAAATTTCAGATTTCGCGATGAGCGGACAGGAACTTCGTCCGAATGCATAGCTCATACCACCGGTAACGATTCTCGCCGAGTTTGTACGAGATAACTTACGCGGAGCAGATAGCCATGTAACCAAGTTGTCACAGCAACTTGCCTAGATGACTAACTAGTCTCAAAGCAGACGATGGACAGGAGATACGAACCATTAATATCCCCTACAAAGGCCATGGCCGCGCCCTTATAAACGTGCTCGCCTGAGCACCCAACCGCTTGATTTACGGGACTTTCATCCTGACATCGAGCGCGCAAGACGATTGCACAAGAGTCTTCTCCAAAGAAGATCGGCTGCATAACAGGGCACGTCATAACAACAAGGCCTGGTTACGCACATCTTGAGTGCACTTATTTAGACACTCGAAACTTAGTATGCCTGCACACGGCATTGTGGCGCCTGTATGCCGCACTTTCGAGTGCACTAATGAACGCTGAACACCATTAACTCCGGCCCTCTAAGGCCTGATATATACAGAGGTAATTGCGATGCGCATCAGCATATTTGGTTTGGGTTACGTTGGCGCAGTATGTGCCGGTTGCCTGTCTGCTCGGGGCCACGACGTGGTGGGCGTCGATGTTGCCAAAGACAAGATCGACATGATCAACGCTGGCAAATCTCCCATTGTTGAACCGGGCCTGGGTGAGTTGCTCGCACAAGGTATCCAGACCGGTCGTCTGCGCGGTACGACCAACTTCGCCGAAGCGATTCGCGACACCGACCTGTCGATGATCTGCGTCGGTACGCCGAGCAAGAAGAACGGCGACCTGGAACTGAACTACATCGAAGCGGTGTGCCGCGAGATCGGTTTTGTCCTGCGTGAAAAATCCACCCGTCACACCATCGTCGTGCGCAGCACCGTACTGCCGGGCACCGTGGCAAACGTTGTCATCCCGATTCTCGAAGACTGCTCCGGCAAGAAAGCCGGCGTCGATTTCGGCGTGGCGGTCAACCCAGAGTTCCTGCGTGAATCCACCGCGATCGCCGACTACGACCTGCCACCGATGACCGTCATCGGCGAATTCGACAAGGCGTCGGGTGACGTTCTGCAATCGCTGTACGAAGAACTCGACGCACCGATCATCCGCAAGGACATCGCCGTCGCCGAGATGATCAAGTACACCTGCAACGTCTGGCACGCCACCAAAGTGACCTTCGCCAACGAGATCGGCAACATCGCCAAAGCGGTGGGCGTCGATGGCCGCGAAGTGATGGACGTGGTCTGCCAGGACAAGACCCTCAACCTGTCCCAGTACTACATGCGCCCGGGCTTCGCCTTCGGCGGTTCGTGCCTGCCGAAAGATGTGCGCGCCCTGACCTACCGCGCCGGTTCCCTGGACGTCGAAGCGCCGCTGCTCAACTCGCTGATGCGCAGCAACGAATCGCAAGTGCAGAACGCCTTTGACATCGTTGAAAGCCACGACAAACGCAAAGTCGCCCTACTGGGCCTGAGCTTCAAGGCCGGCACCGACGACCTGCGCGAAAGTCCGCTGGTGGAACTGGCCGAGATGCTGATCGGCAAAGGCTACGACCTGAGCATCTACGACAGCAACGTCCAGTACGCCCGTGTCCACGGCGCGAACAAGGACTACATCGAGTCGAAGATCCCGCACGTATCGTCCCTGCTCAATTCGGACTTCGATTCGGTGATCGACAACTCCGACGTGATCATCCTGGGCAACCGCGACGAGAAGTTCCGCGCCCTCGCCGAAGAAGCGCCGCAGGGCAAGCAGGTGATCGACCTGGTGGGCTTCATGTCCAAGGCCACCAGTGCCGGTAGCCGCACTGAAGGCATCTGCTGGTAACTCGGCCCTAAGCGACAAGCCTCGAGCTGCAAGCCAAAGCGTTTCACTTGCAGCTCGAAGCTTGAAGCTTGTCGCTTAAAGCTCCCATCACCTTCGGATGACGGTCATGTCCAAGCTCAAACATTTTTTTCTGCAATCCGCCGGCTGGCTTTTGTTTCTGAGCCTGCTGATGGGCCTGGCCCTGATGCTGCCCACGTCCACATTCGACTCCGAGTCGAAGGACTTCATTTTCCTGATTGGCGCCGTAGGTATCTGGCGCTACTCGATGGGTGCCACGCACTTTGTGCGCGGCATGATTTTTCTCTACATCGTCTACCCGCACCTGCGCCGCAAGGTTCGCAAGCTGGGTAAGGCGGCGGACCCGTCCCATGTGTTTCTGATGGTCACCAGTTTCCGCATCGACGCGTTGACCACCGCGCAGGTTTACAGCTCGGTGATCCGCGAAGCCATCGACTGCGAACTGCCGACCACCGTGGTCTGCTCCATCGTCGAAATGTCCGATGAGCTGCTGGTCAAGGCACTGTGGGCGCGGATGAATCCGCCAGACCGCGTGAAACTCGACTTCGTACGCATTCCCGGCACCGGCAAACGCGATGGCCTGGCCTATGGTTTCCGCGCGATCTCCCGTCACCTGCCGGACGACCGCGCCGTGGTGGCCGTGATCGATGGCGACACCGTGCTCGGCGAAGGCGTAGTGCGCAAAACCGTGCCGTGGTTCCAGATGTTCGGCAACGTCGGCGGCCTGACCACCAACGAATTCTGCGAAGTGCGCGGCGGCTACATCATGAGCGAATGGCACAAGCTGCGTTTCGCCCAGCGCCACATCAACATGTGCTCGATGGCCCTGTCCAAACGCGTGCTGACCATGACCGGGCGCATGTCGGTGTTCCGCGCCACCGTGGTCACCAACCCGGAATTCATCGCCGACGTTGAAAGCGACTCGCTGCAACACTGGCGCCTGGGCCGTTTCAAATTCCTGACCGGCGACGACAAGTCGAGCTGGTTCAGCCTGATGCGCCTGGGCTACGACACCTTCTACGTGCCGGATGCGGCGATCAACACCGTTGAACACCCGCCGGAAAAGAGCTTCATCAAGGCCAGCCGCAAACTGATGTTCCGCTGGTACGGCAACAACCTGCGCCAGAACTCCCGGGCTCTGGGTCTGGGTGTAAAACGCCTCGGCGCCTTCACCTCGGTGGTGCTGTTCGACCAGCGCGTATCGATGTGGACATCCTTGCTCGGCCTGACCGTGGCAATCATCGCCAGCTTCAAGTACGGCACCGCGTTCATCCTGGTTTACCTGCTGTGGATCGGCATCACCCGTCTGATTCTGACGCTGCTGCTGTCCTGCTCCGGCCACCGGATCGGCCCGGCTTACCCGGCAATTCTCTATTACAACCAGATCGTCGGTGCGCTGGTGAAGATCTACGTGTTCTTCCGCCTCGACCAACAATCCTGGACTCGCCAACCCACTTCCCTGACCCGTGATCTCGCCAGCTTTCAACGTTGGTTCAACACCTGGTCGTCTCGGACCATGACCTTCTCCGCCGGCAGCATTTTCGTCGCCGTGCTGCTGATGATGGTCTGACCTGCCCCTATTGAATTAACAAGGAAATCGCCCCCATGAATACCGCCGTCAACGCCAACGTAGTGCATGAATCCGAAGCCCAGCGCCAGCACGCCCGTGTGAAAATCCCGGCCAAGCTGCGTTTCTTCGGCCCCGACCGGAGTCCGGTTGAAGCGCGGGTCCTCGACCTGTCCGCCGGTGGTCTGGCGTTCAACGCCGGACAACTGCCGCTGACCGTCGGCGAGGTGTACAAGGCGCGTCTGCAGTTCGTCATCGACAACCTCGGCCTGGCCATGGACGTTGAACTGCAAGTGCGCTCCTACGACCGCCAGACGGGTCGTGCTGGCTGCCAGTTCCAGAACCTCGAGCCGCAGGACATTTCCACCCTGCGCCACCTGATCACTTCGCACCTGGCCGGCGACATCGTCAGCATCGGCGAAGTGCTGGCAACCCTGCAGCGCGACAACTTCACCAAGGCCCGCAAGGTCAAGGACGGCGACTCCGGCATGACCCCGTTCGGGCGTCTGAAAGCGGTGACGTTCAGCGCCGGTATCTTCGCGGTCGGCCTGGTGGCGGCGGGTTTCATTTTCAAATCGGTGTACAGCATGTACTTCGTCAGCCATGCGCAGGCCGGTCTGGTCAGCGTGCCGGGGATGAACATCACCATGCCGCGCGACGGTACCGTACAAAGCCTGGTGAAGTCCGACGGCGTCGCCGCCAAGGGCGCTCCACTGGCAACGTTCAGTACCAGCATGCTCGACGTACTCAAAGGTCACCTGGAAGAAGATCAACTGTCTCCGGCCAAGGTTGAAGAACTTTTCGGCAAGCAGATGACCGGCACCCTGACCTCGCCGTGCGATTGCACCGTGGCCCAGCAACTGGTGGCCGACGGTCAATACGCGAGCAAGGGCGACGTGATCTTCCAGCTGGTGCCGCGCAACACCCAGGCCACCGTCGATGCGCGCTTCTCCTATCGCCAGTTCGGCGACGTGCGTCCGGGCACCCCGGTGAGCTTCCAGATCGCCGGCGAAGACAAGACCCGCACCGGCAAGATCGTCAGCAGCACCAGCCTGAAAAGTGCCGACCTGTCCTCCGACATCCGTGTGCAGATCCAGCCTGACGAGCCGCTGGACAGCCGCTTCGCCGGCCGCCCGGTGGAAGTCAACAGCGACCGTGGTCCGAACCTGAACTGGCTGATCGACAAAGCCATGGCTGCCGGTCTTTAAGTCGAGGACATGCCCGTGACGAGCCCTATCAGAATCCTGCCGGTCCCGCTGACGCTGGCCATGGCAATCGCCCTGGCCGGTTGCGCCGGCCTGCCCGACCAGCGTCTGGCCAACGAAGCGCTCAAGCGCGGTGACACCGCGACCGCCGCGCAGAACTACCGTGCGCTGGCCGATCTGGGTTACAGCGAAGCCCAGGTGGGCCTCGCCGATATCCAGGTCGACAGCCGCGATCCGGAACAAATGAAACAGGCCGAAGCCACCTACCGCGCAGCCGCCAGTGTTTCGCCGCGTGCCCAGGCCCGGCTCGGTCGTCTGCTGGTGGCCAAGCCCGGCTCCACCGAGGCCGAGCATCAGGAAGCCGAAAGCCTGCTGAAGAAAGCCGCCGCCAGTGGCGAAGGCAACACACTGATCCCGCTCGCGATGCTGTACCTGCAATACCCGCACAGTTTCCCGAACATCAATGCCCAGCAGCAGATCGACCAGTGGCGCAAATCCGGTTACCCGGAAGCAGGTCTCGCACAAGTGCTGCTGTATCGCACCCAGGGCACTTACGACCAGCATCTGGATGACGTGGAAAAAATCTGCAAGGCCGCGCTCAACACCACCGACATCTGCTACGTCGAGCTGGCCACGGTCTATCAGAAACGTGGCGCGCCGGAGCAACAGGCCGAACTGATCAAGCAGCTGCAGGCCGGTTACAGCCGCGGCACCGTCAGTGCTCAGCGGGTGGACTCCGTGGCCCGTGTGCTGGCCGATTCGACCCTGGGCAAGACCGACGAAAAAACCGCGCAGTCGCTGCTCGAGCCGATCGCGCCGGGTTACCCCGCGTCGTGGGTCACCCTCGCGCAACTGCTCTACGACTTCCCGGAACTGGGCGACGTCGACCAGATGATGAAGTACTTGGACAACGGCCGCGCCGCCGATCAGCCGCGCGCCGAACTGCTGCTGGGCAAGCTCTACTACGAAGGCAAACTGGTCCCGGCCGACGCCAAAGTCGCCGAGGAACATTTCCAGAAAGCCGTCGGCCGCGAAGTCGCTGCCGATTACTACCTCGGCCAGATCTACCGCCGTGGCTACCTGGGCAAGGTCTATCCGCAGAAGGCCCTCGACCATCTGCTGACCGCTGCGCGCAACGGCCAGAACAGCGCCGATTTCGCCATCGCCCAGCTGTTTTCCCAAGGCAAGGGCACCAAGCCCGACCCGCTCAATGCCTATGTGTTCAGCCAGTTGGCCAAGGCGCAAAACACCCCGCAAGCCGATGAGCTGGCGACCACCCTCGCCGCCCAACTGCCGCCCGAGCGCCTGGCCGAAGCCCGGCGCCTGCTGCAACAGGAACAGGCGACCCGTGGCGCCCTGAGCCAGAACACGCTGCAACTGCACGCCCTGCAAGAAGAAGACGGCGAGGAAAAACCATGAAATTGAATCCCTTTGTGAAGGCCGGCATTGGCCTCACGTTCGCGCTGATCTGGTCTTGCCCGACCCTGGCTGCGATGACTGAATCGAAGAACTTCGGCCTCGAAGTGAAAATCACCGGCCAGTCCGAAGACGACCGCGACCTCGGCACCGCCAGCGGCGGCGACGTCAACGGCCTCGGCCTCGACCTGCGCCCGTGGGTCTACGGCGAAAGCGGCGCGTGGAGCGCCTACGCCATGGGCCAGGCCGTGACCTCGACCGACATCATCGAGACCGATACCCTGCAGCAGTCCGACAGCGACGGCACCCAGACCACCGACAACGGCGACCGCAAGACCAAGAAAAACTACCTGGCGATGCGTGAGTTCTGGGTCGGCTACAGCGGCCTGACGCCCTACCCCGGCGAGATCCTCAAGTTCGGTCGCCAGCGCCTGCGCAACGACGACGGCCAGTGGCGCGACACCAACATCGAAGCCCTGAACTGGACCTTCGACACCACCCTGCTGCGCGCCAACGCCGGTGTCGCCGAACGCTTCAGCGAATACCGCACCGACTTGAAAGAGCTGGCGCCGAAAGACAAGGATCGCCTGCACGCCTACGCCGATGCCGCTTACCAGTGGACACCGGGCAACTGGGTCGGGATTCGCGGTCACCACACCCACGACGACGGCAAGCTCGACTATCCGGAGCCGGGCGTGGCCGGCGATTCGCTGGACAAGAAAGAAAACGGCGACATCAGCTGGCTCGGCCTGACCGCTGACAGCGACGCCTACAACTGGCGCAACACCAACACCGTCAACTACTGGGGCAGCATCACCGGCATGAGCGGCGACCGCGATACGGTCAACGCTCTCAACGCCGACGGCACTCGTCCGGCGCAAGCCAAGCGCAGTGACAACGTCGACGGCTGGGCCACCGATATCGGTGTGCGCCTGCGCCTCGATCCGCAATGGCAGGTCGGTGCGGCGTATGCCCGTGCCAGCGCCGATTACGAACAGAACGGCCTGGAAAGCAACCGCTCGAACTACACCGGTACTCGCTCGCGGGTTCACCGTTTCGGCGAGGCCTTCCGTGGCGAAATGAACAACATGCAGACCGCCACCCTGTTCGGTTCGTGGATGCTCAACGACCAGTACGACGCCAGCCTGATCTACCACAAGTTCTGGCGTGTGGACGGCAACAAGCCGGTGGGCAGCAACGGCATCAACGCCGTGGAGAACAACACCGACGACGTCACCGGCGCGATCCTTTCCAGCACTTCCCTGCCACTGCAGGACGGCAACAAGGATCTGGGCCAGGAAATGGATCTGGTGGTCACCAAGTACTTCAAGCAAGGCTTGCTGCCGGCGGCGCTGAGCCAGTCGATCGACGAACCGTCGGCGCTGGTGCGTTTCCGAGGCGGCGTGTTCAAGCCGGGTGACGCCTATGGCAGCCAGGTCGATTCGTACATGCACCGCGCGTTCATCGACGTGATCTGGCGCTTCTGATGCTGACCGCCAAGGGAGTGCCCGACATGAACAGTGCCCGCAAAGGCTCACTCAGCCTGCTGGCCGGCGCGATGCTGCTGGCCTCGGCCGGCGCCTTCGCCAGTGTGGAACCGGCCAAACCCGCGACCACCGCCAAGGAGCTGCAACAGGCCAAGACCTACACCGTCAGCAGCGCGCCGACCGAAGCGCTGGAACTGGCCAAGCCGAAATTGCCCGACCTCTCCGGCTACACCGCCGAAGCCACCGCCGCGAAAATCGTGCGCAGCAAACCGGGCAAGATCAGCGTGCGCCGGATGATGCAGGAAGACGCCCTGAAGGACTTCATCGGCGGCGACAACAAGATGGCCGAATGGGTGGTGCGTCAGCACGGCATCCCGCAGGCGATCTTCGTCGACGACGGCTACATGAACCTGAAAGAGCTGGCGCAGAAACTGCCCAAGCAGTACTTCAGCGAAACCTCGCCGGGCGTCTACCTGGCCAAGTTGCCGATCGTGGTCGGCCGCAAAGGCATCCTCGAAATCGACGGCCAGACCCAGGAGTTGCGCCTGTCCCAGGAGGCCGGTTCGTTCCTGGTCAACGACGGCCAGTTGTTCGTGCGTGATACCAAGGTCACTGGCTGGCGCGAGAAGGAAAACGGCCCGGCGACCTTCCGTTCGCCGAAGGAATTCCGCCCGTTCCTGTTGGCCTGGGGCGGCACCGAGACCTACATCGTCAACAGCAAGATGGCCAGCTTCGGCTACGCCAACAGTAAGTCCTACGGGGTGAGTATTTCCCAGTACACGCCGAACATGGCCAAGGTGCTCAAGCGTCCCGAGCCGACCGGCTGGATCGTCGGCTCCGAGTTCTCGGACATGTGGTACGGCTTCTACTGCTACGAGACCCGCGACTTCGTGGTCAAGGGCAACACTTACAAGGACAACATCGTCTACGGCATCGACCCGCACGACCGTTCCCACGGTCTGATCATTGCCGAGAACACGGTGTACGGCACGAAGAAGAAGCACGGGATCATCATTTCCCGTGAAGTGAACGACAGCTTCATCTTCAACAACAAAAGCTACGACAACCACCTCTCGGGGCTGGTGATCGACCGTAACAGCGTGAACAACCTGATCGCCTACAACGAGATCTACAAGAACCACACCGACGGCATCACCCTCTACGAGTCCGCCGACAACCTGCTGTGGGGCAACAAGGTCATCAGCAACAAGCGCCACGGCATCCGCATTCGTAACAGCGTGAACATCCGCCTCTACGAAAACGTCGCCATGGCCAACGGCCTGACCGGCGTCTACGGGCACATCAAGGACCTGACCGACACCGACCGTGACATCAAGCTTGACCCGTTCGACGCCCAGGTCTCGCTGATCGTGGTCGGCGGTGAACTGGCGGCCAACGGCAGCGGCCCGCTGTCGATCGATTCGCCGTTGAGTGTCGAGCTGTATCGCGTGTCGATGCTGGCGCCGACCAAATCCAGCGGCATCAGCTTCAACGGCATCCTCGGCGAGCGCCAGGATGAAATTCTCGACCTGCTGGTGCGCCAGCAGAAAGCCGTGCTGATCGACCCTGTCGAACGCCAGACCGAATTGCAGGACTGAGGATAATTTTATGCACCCACACCTGATCAAATTACTCAGCCTGTCGGCCCTGACCGTGGGCATCCTGGCGGCCGGCAACGGCGCCCGCGCGGACGAAGTGAAAGCGCCAACGTTCACCGCCGAACCGTGCTGCAGCCTGTGCCCGGCCGCCCATGACGCGAAGAACTACACCACGCGCTATCAGCAGAACTTCACCACTCTGGTGCAAGCGCAGGGCGACTGGTTGTTCCGGACCCAGGAAGACCTGCGCACCGAGTTCAACACCACCCCGGCCGGCTACAAGCGCCTGCAACAGCTGCACGATGCGTTCAAGGCCAAAGGCGTCGAACTGGTGATCGTCTACCAGCCGACCCGTGGCCTGGTGAACCGCAACAAGCTCAACCCGGCGGAAAAAGCCGCGTTCGATTACGAGAAAGCGCTGGGCAACTACAAGACCATGCTCGGCCGTTTCGCCAAGATGGGTTACGTGGTGCCGGACCTGTCGCCACTGACCAACGAGTCGCTACCGGAGACCCTGCCCGCCCACGATTTCTACTTCCGCGGCGACCAGCACTGGACCCCGTATGGCGCCCAGCGCACGGCGAAAATCGTCGCCGAGAAGGTCAAGCAGATTCCGGCCTTCGCCGACATTCCCAAGCGTGAGTTCGAAACCAAACGCTCCGGGCGCATGGGCAAGACCGGCACCCTGCACAACATGGCCGGGCAACTGTGCGGCACCAGTTACGCGATCCAGTACATGGACCAGTTCACCACCGAGCCGAAAGGCGAAGCGGGTGACGGCGACCTGTTCGGTGATTCCGGCAATCCGCAGATCACCCTCGTGGGCACTTCGCACAGCGGCAAGAACTACAACTTCGCCGGTTTCCTCGAAGAAGCCATCGGCGCCGACATTCTCAACGTCGCGTTCCCCGGCGGCGGTCTGGAAGGTTCGATGCTGCAGTACCTGGGCAGCGACGAATTCCAGAAGACGCCGCCGAAAATTCTCATCTGGGAATTCTCGCCGCTGTACCGCCTCGACCAGGAAACCATCTATCGCCAGATGATGGCGCTGCTCGACAACGGCTGCGAAGGCAAAGAGGCGCAAATGTCCGCCAGCACCACGCTCAAGCCGGGCGGCAAACAAGAACTGCTGGTCAACAGCAAGAACCTGAACCTGCAGAACAGCAGCCACCAGGTCGACATCCGCTTCGCCGACACCTCGGTGAAAACCCTGCAAGCCACCCTCTGGTACATGAACGGTCGCCACGAGGACATCAAGATCGAGAAACCGGAAACCTCCGATACCGACGGTCGTTTCGCCTTTGAGTTGCGCACGGACGAAGACTGGGCCTCGCAAAACCTGCTGGCGGTCGAAGTCCAGGGCCCGGAAGCGGGCACCGCGCCACAGAAAGTCGAAGCGAAAATCTGCAAACGCAACGTATTCCCGGGCGCTGGGCAACAAACCGCTCAGGTCGGGCAATGAGGTCTGCTATGCGAAATCCGAAACTGAAAACTCTTTTGGCGCCGACGCTGCTCGGGCTGGCGATCTTCGCCGGCACCGCGCAGGCCGCCGCACCACTGCGTCCGCCACAGGGCTATTTTGCGCCTGTGGATAAATTCAAGACCGGCGACAAGAGCGAAGGCTGCGATGCGATGCCGACGCCCTACACCGGCCCGCTGCAATTTCGCAGCAAATACGAAGGCTCGGACAAGGCTCGCGCGACGCTGAACGTGCAGTCGGAAAAAGCCTTTCGCGACACCACGAAAGACATCACCAACCTGGAACGCGGCACTGCCAAACGGGTGATGCAGTTCATGCGCGACGGTCGCCCGGAACAGCTCGATTGCACGCTCAACTGGCTCACCGCGTGGGCCAAGGCCGATGCGCTGATGTCGAAAGACTTCAACCACACCGGCAAGTCGATGCGCAAATGGGCGCTGGGCAGCATGGCGTCTTCGTACATTCGCCTGAAGTTCTCCGACTCCCATCCGCTGGCCCAGCATCAGCAGGAAGCCCAGGTGATCGAAGCCTGGTTCAGCAAGATGGCCGATCAGGTGGTCAGCGACTGGGACAACCTGCCGCTGGAAAAAACCAACAACCACTCGTACTGGGCCGCGTGGTCGGTGATGGCGACAGCGGTCGCGACCAACCGCCGCGACCTGTTCGATTGGGCAGTCAAGGAATACAAGGTCGGCGTCAATCAAGTCGATGCCGACGGTTTCCTGCCGAACGAACTCAAGCGCCAGCAACGCGCCCTCGCCTATCACAACTACGCCCTGCCGCCACTGGCGATGATCGCCAGTTTCGCCCAGGTCAACGGTGTGGATCTGCGTCAGGAAAACAACGGCGCGCTGAAACGCCTGGGTGACCGGGTGCTGGCCGGAGTGAAAGACCCGGATCAGTTCGAGAAGAAGAACGGCAAAGAGCAGGACATGACCGACCTGAAAGAGGACATGAAATTCGCCTGGCTCGAACCGTTCTGCACCCTCTACACCTGTTCGCCGGATGTGATCGAGAAAAAACACGGCATGCAGCCGTTCAAGACCTTCCGCCTCGGCGGCGACCTGACCAAGGTCTACGACCCGTCCCATGAAAAGGGCAACAAAGGTTCCTGACACTGACCGCTGATCGTTCCCACGCTCTGCGTGGGAACGCAGCCCGGGACGCTCCGCGTCCCATGCCGAAGCGGACGCAGAGCGTCCATTGAGGCATTCCCACGCAGAGCGTGGGAACGATCGCAGGACTGTTTCACCCCTCCAGCACCACGGGGGGTTTGGGGGGGCTTTGGCCCTTGACTGTTGGTTCAAACATGGAGAGATCGGGATGGTATTTTCATCCAACGTGTTCCTGTTTCTGTTCTTGCCGATCTTTCTCGGCTTGTACTACCTGAGCGGGCAACGCTATCGCAACCTGCTGCTGCTGATCGCCAGCTACGTGTTCTACGCGTGGTGGCGGGTGGACTTTCTGGCGCTGTTCGCCGGCGTCACCCTGTGGAACTACTGGATCGGCCTGAAAGTCGGCGCCGCCGGCGTGCGCACCAAACCGGCCCAGCGCTGGCTGCTGCTCGGCGTGGCGGTGGACCTGTGCATCCTCGGCTACTTCAAGTACGCCAACTTCGGGGTCGAGAGCATCAACGCGATCATGACCTCGATGGGCCTTGAGCCGTTCATCCTGACCCACGTGCTGCTGCCGATCGGTATCTCGTTCTACATCTTCGAGTCGATCAGCTACATCATCGACGTCTACCGCGGCGATACCCCGGCCACCCGCAACCTGATCGACTTCGCGGCGTTCGTGGCGATCTTCCCGCACCTGATTGCCGGTCCCGTTCTGCGTTTCCGTGACCTGGCCGATCAGTTCAACAACCGCACCCACACCCTCGACAAGTTCTCCGAGGGCTGCACGCGGTTCATGCAGGGTTTCATCAAGAAGGTGTTCATCGCCGACACCCTCGCCGTGGTGGCCGACCATTGCTTCGCCCTGCAAAACCCGACCACGGGCGATGCCTGGCTCGGCGCGCTGGCCTACACCGCGCAGCTGTATTTCGACTTCTCCGGTTACAGCGACATGGCCATCGGCCTGGGCCTGATGATGGGTTTTCGCTTCATGGAAAACTTCAAGCAGCCGTACATCAGCCAGTCGATCACCGAGTTCTGGCGCCGCTGGCACATCAGTCTGTCGACCTGGCTGCGTGACTACCTGTACATCACGCTTGGCGGCAACCGCAAAGGCACGCTGATGACCTATCGCAACCTGTTCCTGACCATGCTGCTCGGTGGTCTGTGGCACGGCGCGAACATCACCTACATCGTCTGGGGTGCGTGGCACGGCATGTGGCTGGCGATTGAAAAAATGCTCGGCCTCAACACCGCGCCGCGCAGCCTCAATCCGATCCGCTGGGCGCTGACCTTCCTGCTGGTGGTCATGGGCTGGGTGATCTTCCGCGCCGAGAACCTGCACGTCGCCGGCCGCATGTACGGCGCGATGTTCAGCTTCGGCGACTGGTCGCTGTCGGAACTCAACCAGGCCAGCCTCACCGGTCTGCAAGTGGCGACCCTGGTGGTGGCTTACGTGACCCTGGCGTTCTTCGGCCTGCGTGATCTGTACACCAACCAGCCGCCGGCCAAGACCAAACCTGAGGTCAACGTCGAGGCCAATGGCCCTGCCACGGCGACGCCGGGAATGATCAAGGCCGCTCCGGGCGAAAACCCGGCGAGCATCCACGAGCCCGGCTACACCGTCGGCGTCGAAGCCCAGGTGCAACCGGCCTACTGGACCGCGGACTGGTCGCGCTACGTGATGCGCGGGCTGATCCTGCTGCTGTTCATCGCCTCGATTCTCAAACTCTCGGCGCAAAGCTTCTCGCCGTTCCTTTACTTCCAGTTCTGAGGGATCTGACATGACCCGCTCATTACGCATCTTCTACATCGCGCTGTTTCTGGTGACCCTGCTGGTGCTTGGTCTGTGGTCGGTGCGCAGCTTCTTCGGCTTCAGCACCAACGCCGATGCGACGGTGCTCAACGGTCGCTGGACCAAAGCGGTGGAAACCCACTACGACGACGAATTCCCGATCAAGCGCCTGGGCACCAACCTCTGGGCCGCGCTGGATTTCAAACTGTTCAACGAAGGTCGTCCGGGCGTGGTGCTCGGTCGCGATCAGTGGTTGTACAGCGATGAGGAATTCAACCCGATCGTCAACGAAGAGCTGAACCTGCAAGGCAACTACGCGCTGGTCGAAGGCGTGCGCCAGACCCTGAAAGAGAAAGGCGTGAAACTGGTGATGGCGATCGTGCCGGCCAAGGCTCGCCTGTACCCGGAACACCTGGGTGAAGTGAAACCGGCGAGCATCCACGCCAACCTCTATCAGGACTTCCACGCCCGTGTCGCGGCGGACAAGATCCTCGCCCCCGACCTGCTCGGCCCGCTGCAAGCGGCCAAGCAGAACGGTCAGCAAGTGTTCCTGCGCACCGACACCCACTGGACCCCGGAAGGCGCGGAAATCGCCGCCAACACCCTGGCCAGGACCATCGCCGACAAGTTCCCGCTCAGTGGCGAGCCGCAGCGCTTCGTCACCACCCCGGCGGAGAAGGTCACGCACAAGGGCGACCTGCGTCTGTTCCTGCCGCTGGATCCGCTGTTCGAAAACCTGATGCCGGCCAAGGAACCGCTGCAAAAGCGCAACACCGTGGCCGTCGAGCAACCTGCCGGGGACGACGCCCTGTTCGCCAACAACGAAGTGCCGGTCGCGCTGATCGGCACCAGCTACAGCGCCAACCCGAACTGGAACTTCGTCGGTGCGCTCAAGCAAGCCCTGCACAGCGACGTCGTCAACTACGCAGAAGACGGCCACGGCCCGATCCTGCCGATGCTCAGCTACCTGAAAAGCGATGACTTCAAGAACAGCCCGCCACAAGTGCTGATCTGGGAGTTTCCTGAACGATATCTGCCTGTGAACAACGAAATCGGCGACGCCGACCCGCAGTGGGTCGCAGAGCTTAAACAAGCCGGCGCGCGCCAACAAAACGTAGCTGTAAACACTAAATCCGAGACGCCCGATCGGGCGCAAAACTGAAAGAGAGGTACACCATGACTTTCACTACAACTCCTCGTCGTCTCGCTAAACGCTTCGCTCTGGTTGCGGGTCTGAGCGTGCTGTCGGTCCAGGCCTTCGCCGGTGGCGACGCTGCGCTGTACGGCCCGACTGCACCGAAAGGCTCGACCTTCGTGCGCGTCTACAACGCCAGCAACGCTGAAGTCAGCGCCACCGTCGGCAGCACTAACCTCGCCGACGTCGCGCCGCTGGCCAGCAGCGACTTCAGCTTCATGCCGGGCGGTGATTACAGCGCCAAGGTCGGCAGCCAGACCCTGCCGGTGAAACTCGCCGGTGACCACTACTACACCCTGGTCAACAACGCTTCCGGCGCGCCGCAACTGATCGAAGAACCGCCGTTCAAGAACAAGCAGAAATCCCTGGTGCGCGTGCAGAACCTCAGCGACAAGTCGCTGACCCTGAAGACCGCCGACGGCAAGACCGACGTGGTGCCGAACGTGGCCGCCAAGGGCCGTGGCGAGCGTGAAATCAACCCGGTGAAAGTCAGCCTGGCGCTGTACGAAGGTGACAAGAAAGTCGGCGACGTCAAACCAGTCGCCCTGGAGCGCGGTGAAGCAGCCGTGCTGTACGTCACCGGCAACGGCAGCAACCTGTCGCCAGTCTGGGTGAAACGCCCGGTGTCGACTCGCTAATCGCTCGAGCTATCAGCTACAAGCCTCAAGCTGCAAGTGAAGTGCTTCTAACTCGCCGCTTGCAG
The DNA here is from genome assembly GCF_900115915.1 of Pseudomonas sp. NFIX49. Lineage (NCBI taxonomy): Bacteria > Pseudomonadati > Pseudomonadota > Gammaproteobacteria > Pseudomonadales > Pseudomonadaceae > Pseudomonas > Pseudomonas sp. NFIX49. The sequence continues at coordinate 547,257 of NZ_FOYE01000002.1, forward strand.
CTTGCAGCTCCCAACTGCATTTTTAGGAGTAAACAATATGATTCCGGTGATCTTGTCAGGTGGTAGCGGCTCACGTCTTTGGCCGCTTTCGCGCAAGCAGTTTCCCAAGCAGTTCCTCGCCCTGACCGGCGAACACACACTGTTCCAGCAAACCCTCGAGCGTCTGGTGTTCGAAGGCATGGACACCCCGATCGTGGTCTGCAACAAGGATCACCGCTTCATCGTCAACGAGCAGTTGGCCAGCCGCAATCTGGAATGCCAACGCATCCTGATGGAACCGTTCGGGCGCAACACCGCGCCGGCCGTGGCCCTGACCGCGATGATGCTGGTCAATGAAGGTCGCGACGAATTGATGCTGGTGCTGCCGGCCGACCACGTTCTGGAAGACCAGAAAGCCCTGCAACGTGCCCTCGCTCTGGCCACCGTTGCCGCCGAAAACGGCGAGATGGTGCTGTTCGGCGTGCCGGCCACCAAACCGGAAACCGGTTACGGCTACATCAAGTCCACCGGTGATTCGCTGCTGCCGGAAGGCGTCAGCCGCGTCTCGCACTTCGTGGAAAAACCCGACGTCAAACGCGCCACCGAGTACGTAGAGTCCGGCGGTTACTACTGGAACAGCGGCATGTTCCTGTTCCGCGCCAGCCGCTTCCTCGAAGAACTGAAAAAGCATGATCCGGACATCTACGACACCTGCCTGCTGACCCTCGAGCGCAGCCAACAGGATGCCGATACCGTCACACTGGACGAAGCCACCTTCGCCTGCTGCCCGGACAACTCCATCGACTATTCCGTGATGGAAAAAACCCAGCGCGCCTGCGTGGTGCCGCTGACCGCCGGCTGGAGCGATGTCGGTTGCTGGTCGTCGCTGTGGGAGGTCAACGAGAAGGACGCCAACGGCAACGTCAGCAAGGGCGACGTGGTGATCCAGGACAGCAGGAACTGCATGATCCACGGCAACGGCAAACTGGTGTCGGTGATCGGTCTGGAAAACATCGTCGTGGTCGAAACCAAGGACGCCATGATGATCGCCCACAAGGACAAGGTCCAAGGCGTCAAGCAGATGGTCAACACCCTCAACGCCCAGGGCCGCAGCGAAACCCAGAACCACTGCGAGGTGTACCGTCCGTGGGGCTCGTACGACTCGGTGGACATGGGTGGCCGCTTCCAGGTCAAGCACATCTCGGTCAAGCCGGGCGCGTGCCTGTCGCTGCAGATGCACCACCACCGCGCCGAACACTGGATCGTGGTCAGCGGAACCGCCGAAGTGACCTGCGACGAGAACGTGTTTCTGCTCACTGAAAACCAGTCGACCTACATCCCGATCGCCTCGGTGCATCGCCTGCGCAACCCGGGCAAGATCCCGCTGGAAATCATCGAAGTGCAGTCGGGCTCATACCTGGGCGAAGACGATATCGAGCGCTTCGAAGATATCTACGGTCGCTCCACCCCGGTCGAACGCGGCGTGTCGGTGAAAACCATCGCGCAGTAAGCGTTCCGTAACAAGAAGCCCCCGTCCAGCCCGCTGCGTCCCCTATCCGCAGCGGGTTGGGCGGGGGCTTTTTTCAGCCCGTCTTGCGCCTGTCACTCGGAATGACTGCTCGGCTCATGGTTTTCCTGATACGTGTCTGTGGATAAACCGAAACCGATGCATTGGTTTTCTTGAAAAACCCGGTGCTGCCAGGGCTGTAACGCTCGATTCCGCTGGAGCCCTGAATGGTCTGATAATGGATGTTCCATTGCTGCTGTTTGCGGTCGTACTTCATGAAAGCGAAACCGGTCGTGAGGTTTTCCTGACGGCCCTGATCATCCGGTGCATAACCATAATCCTGATATTCCATGGCGGCGGCCTGCCCCATTCCGTGGCCTTCGGAGAGATCGTTGTATTGGGCATTTTCATATCCGCCTTCCACATGCCGGACACGCAGCACGTTGTCGTTGAGTTGATCCACCGTCAGTGAGCAACCGCTGAAACCGGGGGTAAATACATAGTCAGGCTGAGTACCTGTCGGATGCAGCGGAATATCGACATAGCCACCCTGAGGCGCCCAATACCCGGATACCGCGTTGTTCTGGTCAGGGATCTCGCCATTGGGAATATCGACGATCCGCAAAGCATTGAATTCCCCACTGCCAGCACCGGAATAAGTCATGCGATCCATACTGAAAATAAACTCGGCGCCACCGTTACGGCGGCTCAACTGCGCGACGGTTTCGTTCGAGTAACGTCCGGGAGTGGGGTCCAGCAGTTTGGTACTGACCTCAATCCTGCCCAGCTCGCCAATCTCCAGCGACTTTCGGATGTTGCCAGACATGCCTGTTGCGGGCACTCCGCGCCGAGGTGCGCCGCTTTTCACCTCCAGAGCTCCGGTCATCAATCGATCAGCCCCCGTCGCGATAACAGGCTGCCACAATCCGTTGGCCAGCCTTCTACGCGTGACCGCCCCCTCGTCATCGGTGAAGGTGAGTGGATTGTTGCGAACCATTCGGTAGAGGTTGGCACCGTCGCCATGACCGGCAGGGTCCGCACTGGACCAGCGTTGTAGCCATGGGATGTAGTAACGCAGACCAAAGTAGTCGAGCCCGGAGGCATCGCGCTCCTTGCCCGAGTAACGGACGAATTTGCAGCTGAATTCGCCGTCCCGCCAGGCGCTGGTGCCGAAAGGGTGAAACCTTTCGCGGTTGATCATCGCGCCGTCAGCGGCGGTTTCCAGACAGACCGAACCCAGATGATCGACATGTTGATATCTATACCGATTGTTGATTCCCGAAGGCGGCGGGCTTTCCCAGTGCTGTACTCGAGCGTTGTCGGCAATGATGACTTGCACCCGTTCGCCGGTGCCGTTGTCGATGCGCAATTCCAGTCCAGGTAAATAGCGCACATCGGAAACCAGGGTGCGGGCGTTGGTTCGTAATGAGCGGATCTTGCGTACTCGCTGACTGCCAGACGCGTAGAGATAGACCTCTTGGTCGGCGAGCCCGAAGGTGCGCTCCACCGGGCTGACTGATTGCAGTTGGTTGCGCAGGTTCCAGCTCAGTATCCGCCCCGGCTCCAGCTGCAACACGTTGCCTCTGCGGTCGTAGGCGGCTTCGATTTGAGCGTCGTCGGGAGGTGTGTCGTCATAAGGCAGAGCGCGGTTGCTGTAACTCGCCGGTTGCAGTTTGCGCCCGTGACTTTGTGCGCCCGCATGAGTCAGCCTGCGCAGGTTGCCAGCGGGATCATATTCGTAAGTCTGCTGATAGTTACTGACAACCGCCGGATCGACGCGCCCTATCGATTGCGGGCCCTGCCTCGCCATTCCGGCTTCCCAGCCCGACGCCATGATCAACTGGTCAAGGCTGTCGTAGACAAAGCGGCTGACCGGATCGATTCGCTGGTTGGCGAAGTAACGGATCGGCAGCGCCTTGTCTTCGATACTCAGGACATTGCCAGTCCTGTCGTATCCATAACGCAAGTGTTGCAGCACTCCACCGCGAGTGTCTTCGTCCCGACGGACCATCAGGCGACCGTCTTCGGGCCGATATACGCGGGTGGTCTGCACACCGTTGCCAGCGGTTTCCTGCTCGATACTGCCGTAAGCGTTGTAGTGAATATCGCTGATCAGGATCTGTTCAGCCTCACCCCTCAACTGCAAGCGGCGCTCGCGCAAGCGGCCATCGACGGTCAGCGCGAATGTATGTCGGTTGTCTCGGGCGTCCGTCTGCTCCAGTACATCGCCGAGCGCACCATGGCGCCACCGCGATGTCGCACCGGCGCCGGGTTCCAGCAGCCGCAGACGATCCTCCTCCCGCTCCGGCCAGTCAGTTGCCAGCGGTTCCAGCGTGAAGTGGCGGATGTCCTTGGTGCGGGGACCGCTGATTGCAAACGCGTCGAACAGCACGCTGCCGGCCGGATGATCATGACGAATCAGCTGACCGTACTGGTTTCGCGACTGATCCCCACAGCCGGGATGACCGTAGGTCATTCGCTCTACGCAACGACGTGGCTCGTTTGCGCCTTGTTCGAATATTGCGACTGGTCGCTGCATGAAGTCGCATTCAATGTCGCGTCGCGTCTGCCGGCTGTCCCAACTGAACACTGTTTGCCCGGCGAGCCCCTTCAACTCGATTTGCGTGCCGGCATCAACGCTGTCCGAACGAATCACCGTGGAGTCCAGAGTAAACACCTGCGTCAGGTTGGCCGGTGTCAGAAGGTCTTCGGCTTGTAGTTCCCACAGACGTGGATCCCACTGTTTGATCGCGTTTCCCTGCGGATCATGAAGCACTCGGTTGATCCGGGGCTCGACAGGTCCACCCTGGATTACACGGCAATAGTCGACCGTGCGGACCGGCAAGCCGCGTGGGTCGACCACAGACATCCTCGGCGTATTGGTATGCAAGCTCATGAAGCGCGCTCCCCGCGCGACCGGCATTTCTTACTGCCTCTGGCATCAGAGCAAGCTCAGCGCTGTTTCGGCTACTGTCGGAAATGACAGTCCCGACCAACGGCACCTGCGCGCAATCCGCGAATGTCCATTCCCGCGCCCCTTCGGTAGGATGGCAGGCACAAGTTCAAGGAGCGTTAGAACATGTTCATCGGCGTCTTGCTGGTCATCACCTGGCTGATCCTGCTGTTGCGCTACCCGGCCAAGGCCTTGCCGGTGTCGATGGCCGCCGCTGTGGGCCTGGGGCTGGTGGCGATGTGGGTGGTGTGGCTGGACAATCGCGAGGTCAAGCAGCTGGCGCGTCTGGAACTGCGCATCGTCTATGCCCCCGAACACTGCCCCGCCGACCGTCCGCTGCTGCTCAAGCTGAACAATGGTAACGACGTGCCGCTGACCGAACTGCGCTGGCGCATTGCCGCGTATGCGCCGGGCGACACCGTGAATCTGGCCGACAATCAATACGCCGCCCCGCGCTATCGCGGCCCCGGCGAATTGCAGCCCGGCGGCAACTGGGAAGACTGTCTGCCGATGCCGCCGTTGCGTCCCGGTTATCGCCCGCAAACCCTGGAGTTTCGCGCCGAGCGATTGCAGGGTAGTTTCTCCGACTGATCCCCTCTCCCACTCTTTTGCACAAGGAATGCGCCATGCCCGTTGCGTTGATTACCGGTTGTTCGAGCGGCATCGGCCGCGCCCTCGCCGATGCCTTCAAAACCGCCGGCTACGAGGTCTGGGCCAGCGCGCGCAAGGCTGAAGATGTTGCGGCACTTGCCGCTGCCGGGTTCACGGCCGTGCAGCTTGACGTCAATGACAATGCAGCGCTGGAACAACTTGCCGAGCGAATCAACCAGCAACACGGCGGCCTCGACGTGCTGATCAACAACGCCGGTTACGGCGCCATGGGGCCGCTGCTCGACGGCGGTGTTCCGGCCATGCAGCGCCAGTTCGAAACCAACGTGTTTTCGATTGTCGGCGTGACCCGTGCGCTGTTCCCGGTGCTGCGCCGGGCCAAGGGCCTGGTGGTGAATGTTGGCAGTGTTTCCGGGGTTTTAGTCACGCCATTTGCCGGCGCCTATTGCGCGTCGAAAGCGGCGGTGCACGCGTTGAGCGATGCGTTGCGCATGGAGCTGGCGCCGTTAGGGATTCGCGTCATGGAAGTGCAGCCCGGAGCGATCCAGTCCAGTTTCGCCAGGAATGCCGGGCATGAGGCCGAACAACTGATCAACGAACAATCGCCGTGGTTTCCGTTGCGTGAAGGCATCCGGGCGCGGGCCAAGGCGTCCCAGGACAAACCGACCCCGGCCAGCGAATTTGCTGCCGAGCTGCTCAAGGCTGTGCAGCAGAACAAGCCGCCACGGCTGATCCGCATCGGCAATGGCAGCCGGGCGTTGCCGTTGCTGGCGACGTTGTTGCCGAAAGGCTTGCTGGAATCGACGTTGATGAAGCGCTTCGGGCTGCAAGGGAAACTCTGATCCACAGGTTTGAGCTCGCCAGCGGCGGGCTCAAACCATCACAACCTGGTTACCCCGTAGCGTCAGCGCGGGAACGCCATCAGATTGGGCAAGGATTCAAAGGCTGGAGATTGTCCCGATGCTGCTGGGTATAAGAGCTGGATCGAAATGGCGACTTCCTGGCCCGGGATCAGAAAATACTTGTCTCCCGGTGGTGTGGCCAGTTCGACAATGCCCTCTTTTGCATCATGAACGACGTCAAGCCACGGATTGGCGTAAATTATCGTTCCCACCGGTAAGCCTGCACTTGAAAACTTCCATTGGGCAAACGATTGATTATTTGCTTGGACCATAACGTCGTAACTATAAACCCAGCCGCCGGTCACAATGTCCTGCCATTTTGCAGTAAATACCTGCCGGGCCGAAATGGCCTGTTCCCCATCCGGCTTAACGAGTACAGAAAAGTTCCCTGCCTCATACCGGGGCTGATAATAAACAATGCTTAACATTTCGCACACTTCTGAAGGGTCCATGTTCACAGGTGCTGTAAACGTCAGCGTGCGCCTTGGATTCCATCCTTCAAGTTGATCTTCGGTAATGGTCAAAGTGGCGGACTTTGACGCTTCGGAATAGCTCATCTGCGCACCGCTGGCGGGCATCGAAGCGTGCACAAACGCTGCGCCGTTGTAGGCCCGAAACTGCATACGCGAGCCAACGGGGGGTGGCGCACCATCGGTCAACATTGTAAAGCCCAATGTCACCGTTTCCCCGCTGACTATATGACTGACAAAGTCATCCATCCTGATATCAATCAGTTCCATAACTTAAAACTTCCTATTAAAAAGCCAATAGCTGCCAATGCCTGATTGCAATCGGCAATATTAAAATCAATGAGATAGCGCCTTTATCCAGACGACGAAAAAACACTAACACAGGAATAAAGTCAGGAACCGAAAAACAACAGGCACTTACAATTCAAAAAACTTCAAACACCCCACTAACAACCACAACTAAAAGCACAACTAAAAGCACAAGTCGCGAAAGCACTTATCTCTCGCGACATGCTTGCTTTTAGTTCAAACCCTCAATAACTACCGTGCAGGTAATCCCCGCCGCCAGCAGCACACCCTCCGGCACTTCATCGATGTGAATCCGCACCGGCACCCGTTGCGCCAGACGCACCCAGTTGAAGGTCGGGTTCACATCGGCGATCAGCTCGCGGCTTTCCGGGTTGTCGCGGTCGTAGATGCCACGGGAAATACTTTCCACGTGGCCCTTGAGGACTTCGCCGCTCATCAGCTGCATGTCGGCTTTATCGCCGACGCGCACGTGGGGCAGTTTGGTTTCTTCGAAGAAGCCGTAGACCCAGAACGAGTTCATGTCGACCACAGCCATTTTCGCTTCGCCGATGCGGGCGTAATCGCCGCGATGGACGTTAAGGTTGGTCACGTAGCCGTCCACCGCCGCCCGCACTTCGGTGCGCTTGAGGTTGAGTTCGGCGGCTTCCAGTTGTGCCTGGGCCTGTTGGTAATCGGCCAGCGCCGAGTCGGCGATGTTGCTGGCGTCGTCGCGGTTTTCCTTGGAGATCACCAGGTTGTCGAGGTCGGCGCGGCGATGGGCGTTGACCTTGCGCATCTCCCACGTGGCCTTGCGCGAAGCGACCAGCGACTGCGCCTGTTTCACCGCGAGGCGGTAGTGCTCGGGGTCGATCTGCATCAGCAGATCACCTTTCTTCACCAACTGGTTGTCGCGCACCGGCACGTCGACCACTTCACCGGTGACGTCGGCGGCGACGTTGATGATGTCGGCGCGCACCCGGCCGTCGCGGGTCCACGGGGTGTTCATGTAGTGCTCCCACAACGTGCGGCCGATCCACAGCGCCAGGGCCAGCACCAGCAGGGTCGCGAGCAGGCTGAAAAACTTTTTCATCAGAACGTTCTCAACGGTAGACAGTCAGCGCCATCGCGCCGAACAGACAGGTAAACAGGCTCAGGCGCAACAGCGCCGGGTGCCAGAAGAAGCGGTACAGATCGAACCCCGACAGAAACCTGTCCAGCGCCCAGGCCAGTGCCGCGGCGACGAAAAACATCAGGGTCATGGTCGGCATGTACACGCCGTGGAAGGCGATTTCACGAGGCATGGGCAAGTCCTTCGGGCTTGGCGATGGCGTAGGCAGCAAGGGGCGATTGCGGGTCGAGCAACGAGGTGCGGATGAAGTGCAGATAGCTTTTCACCCGCCGCAGTGCCGAGGTATCGAAGTGCGGGGCGAACGGCTCGTCAGTGGCGGCGACCCGGCTGATCGCGTGATCGACCGCGACCAGCGCGCGTTCCAGATTGCTCGAATTCGGTTGCAGGAACAGCCGCACCAGCGAACGCCCCATGACCCTGATCGCCTGACGCCAAGGCTGCGATTCGGCATACGCCGGGTGCACCGGCAGGATCGCCTGTTCCTTGCGCAACTCGATGATCGCGTGGCCGACTTCCAGCACCACGAACATCCAGCGCAGCAGGTTTTTCTGCACCAGCGGCTGACCGGCCGCCAGCCCATAAGCCTGATGCATCAGGTCGCGGGTACGGCTTTCGAAACTCGACGCCAGGCCCTTGAGTTTGCCGCTGATCGCGTACACCACTTGTCCGCGCAGGTCCTGCTCCAGGCGCTGCCACAACCAGCGGCTGTTCGGCGGCAGAATGATCGCGCCCGCCGCTGCGCAGACCAGCATGCCCATGACCATGGCGATGTAGTCGTTGATGAAGGTGTAGGGGTTGTAGATCGTCAGGTTGTCCGGCACCGAACCGGTACTGAAAAAAATCAGCAGCCCGAGGCCGACACCGGCATATTGCGGCCGCGAGGTGAGGAACGAACCGAGCACGATCACCGGCGCGAGCATCACGCACAACAGTGGAAAACCGTCGATCCACGGGAAAATGAAAAACATCTCGACGAAGCCGATCAACGCCCCGAGGAACGTGCCGCAGGCCATCTGGAACGCCATGCGTTTCGGGTTCGGCGTGGCGGCCGACAGGCCCACGGTAGCGGCAGCGATCAGGGTCATGGTCGCGCCGCTCGGCCACGCAGTGGCGACCCAGTAACTGCCAAGCACGATCAGAATGAATGACGCACGAATCCCCGAAGCCGCTGCAGCCCACCAACTGGTTTGCGGGGTGAACGGCTCATCCCAGCGCTCGCGTTCGTGGCTGTGATCGGCCAGAGACGCGTGGGTCTGTGCATAACTGTGCAAGTCATCGACGAAGCGATAGAGCAGCTCGTATGCGGTGTGGAAATCCAGCTGCTCGGCGTCGCTCGGTTCACTCTCCTGGAAGATCGCCCGCAGACTGCGCACCCGCGCCGGCAAGCCTTCCTTGTACGCCGCCAGCGCCAGCACCAGACGCGCCGCATCCGGGCTGGTCAGGGCGCGGCCACTGAAGCCGTCGAGCACTTCGGCCAAGTCCTGCAGGCCCGGTTTGATCGCCGCTTCCACATGATCGGCACCGTTGTTGCGCAGGCGTTCGAGCAACTGGTGCAAGGCGTTGAAACGGGTGGTGATGCCCATGAACTCGCTGTTCAGGCGACTGAGCCGGCCGTTGCGTCGACGCATGTGCGGGTCTTCGAATACGGTCACGCTGCGCAGCCCTTCCAGCCCTACCGCTTCGGCGATGAAGCGTACGTTGCTGGCCTCGAACGACTCCGGTTTGCTGCGCCCGCGCAGGCCATCGGTGACGAACAACGCGAACACACCGAAGCGCTGATACAAGGCGTTGCGCATCGCGGCGCTGGCGGTTTGCGGCAGGAACGCGGCACTGACCAGGGTCGAACAGAGAATACCCAGCGAGATTTCCAGCACCCGCCACACCGCCGCCATGAACGCACCGTCAGGATGGGCCAGCGCCGGCAGACCGACCATCGCGGCGGTGTATCCGGCCAGCACAAAACCGTAGGCGCGAAAGTTGCGGCAACGGGCGGCGCCGGCCGAGCAGATGCCGACCCAGATCGCCAGTGAACCGAGGAACAGTTCAGTGTTCTGGGCGAACAGTGAAATCAGCGTGACCATCATCGCCGACCCGGCCAGGGTGCCGAGAAAACGGTAGAAACTCTTGGCGAACACCTGACCGCTCTGCGGCTGCATGACGATGAACACGGTGATCATCGCCGTGCGCGGCTGCGGCAGTTCCAGACGCATCGCCAGCCACAGGGTCAGGAATGCGGCGATCAACACCTTGAAGATGTAGACCCAGGTCACGCCGTCGCTGCGCGCCCAGTCGAATAAGCCCCGGCGCCATTCCAGGGAGTAGAGCCAGCGTAAAGGTGCGGGCAAGGGAGTCATTAAGGCTTGCTCAGTGGTCGAGGGCTTGAAGAAGGGCCGGGGTTTTCGGGGCGGCGGTCTGTGCGGCAGTCGGCACGTCTTTACCCGCACCAAGTCCACCACCCAATGCCGTCACCAGTTCCGCATGGGCACTCAACCGCGCTGCCTGCACCTGCTGCTGCACCTGCTGCTGTTTGAACAGCAAGGTCTGCGCATTGAGCACGTTGAGGTAATCGGTGAGCCCGCGCTTGTAGGCGATCATCGCGATGTCGTAGGTCTTCTGCGCCGTGGCCACGGATTCGGCGGCGAATGTCTGCTGCTTGTCCATCGACTCGCGGCGGATCAACTGATCCGAGATGTTCTTCAGCGCATTGACCAGGGTCTGGTTGTAATGCGCGACGGCGATGTCATAACCCGCCGACGCTTCGCCGAGCTCCGCACGCAGTCGCCCGCCGTCAAAGATCGGCAGCGAGATCGCCGGCCCGACGTTGTAGTTGAGTTTCTTGCCGGTCAGGAACTCCAGCGCCCCGCCGCCGGTGGCCATGTAGCCGAGGCTGCCGACCAGATCGACGTTAGGGTAAAACCCGGCATGCGCCACATCGATCCCGCGCGCCTGCGCCGCCACTTGCCAGCGACTGGCGACCACGTCCGGACGCTGGCCGAGCAGTTCGGCGGGCAGTGCCGACGGCAGTTTGAGCGCTGTGCCAAGGGACAGGGTCGGCCGCTGCAATTGCGCGCCGGCGCCCGGCCCCTTGCCGGCCAGTGCAGCGATCTGGTTGCGGCTCAGGGCGATTTCTTCGTCCAGCGCATCCAGTTGCCGATGGGTTTCCGGCAGCGGGGTTTCGGCCTGGCTGACTTCGAAGTGGGTGCCGATCCCGCCGTCCAGGCGTTTCTGTGCCAGTTCGAGAATCTGCTGTTGCTGCTTGAGCGTCGCCGCCACGATATCGCGCTGGGCGTAATGCAGCGACAGCTCGATATAGGCGCGCACGATGTTGTTCTGCAATTCGAGTTGCGCCTGCCGCGCCTCGGCCGCGCTCATGTGCGCCAGATCGACCGCACGCTCGGTGCTGTTGCTTTCACGCCCCCAGAGGTCGAGGGCGTAACTGAAACCCAGCGCGGCGTTGTTGTCCCAGGTGGTGCTGTTGGCCAGCTCACCGGGGCCGTAGAACGGGTCGGTCGGCCAGTTGTGGCGCTTGAGGGTCGACTCGCCATTGATCTGTAACGACTCGGCGGCCTCGGCGACACCGGCCATGGACCGGGCCTGACGCACGCGCGCGGCGGCCATGGCCAGGGTCGGGCTGCCCTGCACGGCGAGGTCGATCCAATGGTTGAGTTGCGGGTCACCGTAGGCTTGCCACCATTGGGCGGTGGGCCAGTTTGCGTCACGGGCGGCGTGGGCGATGGCCTCGTCGGTGGCCAGTTCATTAGCCTCCAGAGCCTTGCCCTTTGGGGCAATTCCTCCGGTTCCAATGCAGCCGCCGAGACCTAACGAAAGAGCCAGAACACTGAGCGGCAAAAGCGCTCTGTTGATGCGACGCGGCACTGCTGCGAATTCCTGAGGTGGGAGATGTTTCGAGGTGGGCGCAATTCTAGGGGGGCGCCATTACGGCGATAAGCTGGGAATCCTGTGAATCTTTGTTACCGTTAACGAGATAATCCCTTGGTCGGGGGTCTCAGACCCTGAAACTTCGTGTCACAATTTGCCATCTCCCTTGAGAGCACCCCATGGACACTTTGCAAAACATGCGCGCCTTCAGTTGTGTGGCCGAAGCCGGCAGCTTCACCGCCGCCGCCGTGCAGCTCGACACCACCACCGCCAACGTATCGCGCGCGGTCTCCAACCTTGAGGCCCACCTGCAAACCCGCCTGCTCAATCGCACGACCCGCCGCATCGCGCTCACCGAAGCCGGCAAGCGCTATCTGCTGCGTTGCGAGCAGATCCTCGCCTACGTCGAAGAGGCCGAAGCCGAAGCCAGCGAGGCCCACGCCCGCCCGGCCGGACAATTGAAAGTGCACACCATGACCGGCATCGGCCAGCACTTCGTGATCGACGCCATCGCCCGCTACCGCAAGACCCACCCGGACGTGACCTTCGACCTGACCATGGCCAACCGCGTGCCGGACCTGCTCGACGAAGGCTACGACGTGTCCATCGTCCTGGCCCGCGAACTGCCGGACTCGGGTTTCGTTTCGCAACGCCTGGGCATCACCTACAGCATCGTCTGCGCCTCGCCGGCCTACGTGAAAGCCAACGGCTGCGCACAAAAACCCAGCGACCTGCTGAACCACGCCTGCCTGCGCCTGGTGAGCCCGGTGATCCCCCTGGAAAAATGGGCCTTCGATGGTCCTGACGGTCAGGAAGTGGTCACTATCAACAGCTCCCCTTTCCTGGTGAACTCCGCTGACGCGATGAAAAGCGCGATCACCAGTGGGATGGGTGTCGGCGTATTGCCGGTGTACGCGGCGATTGAAGGCTTGCGCAACGGCTCACTGGTGCGGGTAATGCCGAACTACCGCTCGCAGGAACTGAACCTGTATGCGATCTACCCGTCACGGCAGTACCTGGATGCGAAGATCAAGACCTGGGTTGAATACCTGCGTGGTTCGCTGCCGGAGATATTGGCGGGGCATCAGGCGGAACTGGCGGCTTATGAGATGAGTGGGAGTTTGGGTGGAGCCAGGCTCGCGAACTGAGTTTACCGTCCTACAGACGGGGTGATTTGGGGGGACGTTTCCGACAAGTCGCGTCGGTTGTCCCTCGGAAACGAGGTAGATAGGCTTTTGGGGGTCGCTGACGCATCAGCGGCCGGGTCTGGAAAACCCGAAGTTCAGGATCACAGCCCATGACATAATGCGGCGTTTTTTCGCGACGTTATGGTAGCTGTACGTGGGAGACCTTCGGGTCTGCCGGGTTTGATCCTTTCCGGTTTTTCCAGTCCGCGTACAGCTGCCACCTCTTTCGCCTGGAAAACGAAAAATGGCAGCTCCTCCAAGACTTAAGGATCTATGCCATGAAAAAACTTACTCCGAATCCCCCCGAAACCAACGACACCTCGCCCTACGAATCCGCCGATTCAAACAAACTCCACGACGCCGCCGAACGCGCGCTCGACCACTACCTGAACCCTCTCCCGAAAAAATGCCCCGGCCGCAAACCGAGCGAAATGTTCCAGATTTCACCGGACATGGACGACGAAAGCCTGCTGGCCCACGCCTGCGAATCCCTGGCCTCGGCCAGCGTCATGGCCAGTGACGTGGCAGCCTATGTCGACTCACCACAGCGACACCGGATTCTGGGCATTCAACAAGTCATCATGCTCGCCGAGCTCGCCGTGAACCGCGTGCTGGATAACGTCGAAGTACAACGTCATCCCACACACAGCTAAGCCGCTCTGACCAAACCGACCTGCCAGCGACAACCGCATTCGCTGGCAGCTCGGATGGGACGCAGAGCGTCCCGGGCTGCATTCCCACGCAGAGCGTGGGAACGATCAAACGATGAGCGTTAGCTCAAGTTCGCTGTTCGCTTCTCACCACTCAAAACGATGAGCGTTAGCTCGAGTTCGCTGTTCGCTTCTCACCACTCAAAACGATGAGCGTTAGCTCGAGTAAGGCTTTTGACGTACCGGCCCCATCGGAAGGCTGAGTGGAGGGATTTATCCGGGGGTGGGAGCGCAGCGACCGTTTGGCGAAGCCAAACACATCGAGAGGAGGTGCAGCGAAGCAAACCGGAGGCGATGCCCCCGGATGAATCCCGGAGCGAAGGAACACCGAGCCTAGGCGAGGTGCCGAACGCCGGGGCCCAGCGTTTTGGTTACTTTGGGGCGTTTGCCAAAGTGACTCGCTGTAAAAGCGAAACCGCCAGCCGCAACCCCCGAAGCAACGGATATTCACCCAAAACCCCAAGAACCTGGTCGGCCCAGAGGCCGCCAAGGACAAGCCAAACCTGGCGAAGAATGTTAGCTTGCTTGGCAACCCAGAACAGCCGAGCCAAATGCCAATGAAAAAAACAGTCCTGGCCTTCAGCCGCATCACCCCGCCCATGATCGAACGCCTGCAACAAGAGTTCGACGTCATCGTCCCCAACCCGAAAAACGGCGACATCAACGCCCAGTTCAACGAAGCCCTGCCCCACGCCCACGGCCTGATCGGCGTCGGTCGCAAACTCGGCAAGGCCCAACTGGAAACCGCCGCCAGACTCGAAGTGGTCTCCAGCGTCTCCGTCGGCTACGACAACTACGACCTCGCCTATTTCAACGAACGCGGTATCATGCTTACCAACACCCCGGACGTGCTCACCGAAAGCACCGCCGACCTGGCCTTCGCCCTGATCATGAGCAGCGCCCGCCGCGTCGCCGAACTCGACGCCTGGACCAAGGCCGGCCAATGGCAGGCCAGCGTCGGCGCACCGCTGTTCGGTTGCGACGTGCACGGCAAGACCCTGGGCATCGTCGGCATGGGCAACATCGGCGCCGCCGTCGCCCGTCGCGGCCACTTCGGCTTCAACATGCCGATCCTCTACAGCGGCAACAGCCGCAAGACCGAACTCGAACAGCAACTCGGCGCACAGTTCCGCAGTCTTGACCAACTGCTGGCCGAGGCCGACTTCGTTTGCCTGGTGGTGCCGCTAAGCGACAAGACCCGCCACCTGATCAGCCATCGCGAACTGGCGCTGATGAAGCCGGATGCGATTCTGGTGAACATCTCCCGCGGCCCGGTGGTCAACGAGCCGGCATTGATCGAGGCATTGCAGAACAACCGGATTCGCGGTGCCGGTCTGGACGTCTACGAGAAGGAACCGCTGGCCGAGTCACCGCTGTTCCAGATGAAAAACGCCGTGACCTTGCCGCACATCGGTTCGGCCACCCACGAAACCCGCGAAGCCATGGCCAATCGTGCCCTGGCCAACCTGCGCAGTGCCCTGCTCGGCGAGCGTCCGCAGGATCTGGTGAACCCGCAGGTCTGGCGCGGATAAATAAATCGGGCAAGTATTGCAAAGTACTTGCCCGCACAACTTACAGCCAATACACACTTTGAAAATCAACACACCAACAAAATAAACTATCGCGCTATAAAATTTCCGGACTTATCAAATATAACGATAAACACTCCAGAGAATAGCCACCTTGAGAATTTCCAATACCGATCAATTAATCCGTTACAGCAAAGTCTGCCTGATGGCCTACATCAGTTTTTTTGGACTATTGGTGATGTACGGAAACCTGACCGACTACTCGGCAAACTATGTGTACGTCGGACATATCCTGAGTATGGATACCACTCAAATCAACGAGAACATACGTTACAGGGCGATTGAATCGCCCATGATGCACCATCGGATCTATTGGTTCATCATCACGACGGAAGCGATCTACACCGCCTATTGCCTGCTCGGCACTTATTATCTCTATCGCAAAGTCAATGAATCTGCGGCTGTATTTCACGAGGCAAAAAGGTTCTCGATCATTGGCTTGCTGATCGCAATCTTCACCTATTACGTTTGCCTGCAAACCATCGGTGTTGAATGGTTCGACATGGACACTTCACAAGTATGGAATGCGAAAGACTGGGCACGACATATTGTCGACTTCATATTGCCTGTACTGATTTTCATAACATTGAAAAACGAGCGCTGAATAGACAGCGCTCAAAGCCAAATCGATCTCAGGCCAACTTTCCATGCGTGGAAACAACTGCAACTGCGGGTTTACGAAACACCAGCACATTCCCCAGCATCACCAATACCAGCCCCGCCAATGCGGGTGCCGTCCATTGATAGCCTTCGGCAAAGGCCGAAACGTTCAAAGCCACCACCGGGAACAGCACCGTGCAATAGGCGGCGCGCTCCGGCCCCATGCGACCGACCAGCGTCAGGTACGCCGTGAAACCGATCACCGAACCCGGTATCACCAGGTACAGCAGCGCGCCGATGTAGCGCGACGTCCATTCCATCTCGAACGGAATGCCTTTGACCAGACACCACACCGAGAGCATCGCCGCGCCGTAGGCCATGCCCCAGGCATTGGTCGTCAGCGGCTTGAGGCCGGCCTTCTGTTGCAGGCTCGAGAGCATGTTGCCCGCCGAGAAACACAGCGTGCCGCAGAGCGCCAGGCCAAGACCGAGCAAGGTTTGCGGACTGGCGTGATGCCCGGCCAGCTCCGGCCAGAACAACAGGCCCAGGCCCGACAGCCCCAGCGCCCCGCCCATCAGCACATTGCGCGCGATGCGTTGGCCGAAGAACACCCGCGCATTCAGCGCGTTCCACAACGTTGCGGTAGAAAACACCACAGCCACCAGACCGCTGGGAATCCATTGGCTGGCGGTCAGGAAGCACATGAAATTGACACAAAACAGGCACAAGCCCTGCGCGGCACAGATCAGATGCCCGCGCCGATTCATCGGTTGCAGGCGACGGCTGAGCAGCAACAGCGCGAACAACACCAGCGCCGCGAGACCGAAGCGATAGACGATCGACACCGGAATCGCCACCACGCCCAGTTGCCATTTAAGGGCAATCCAGGTGGTGCCCCAGATCAGCACAGTTAACAAATACAACGACAGGTTCATGGCAGACACTCCTCGATTGGGTTTCAGTGTCCGCCTGCGCCTTCACCCCTCGCTTGCATAAACTTGCGCTTTTGTCGGCGTGCAGGCTGGCAGCGCAACATCTACGGAGTAGGATGCAAGGCGTTGAAGAGAACCGACCATGGCCGCCATCGATACCCTGCAAGTCTTTCAAGCCTTGAACAGCTCGCCCAACGCATGCCTTGTGCGCAGCGCCGAGCTGGGGGACGGCCTGTCCGCAGCCTTGTGGACCAACCACCACGACGCCCGCGACTATGACGCGCCGAGCCATCACACGCTCTCCTGCTACATCGCTGGCGGCACCGGCACGTTCCGCCGTGGCGCCCCCGGAAACAAAGGCAGTCCGGACAAGTTGTGCATCCTGCCAGCCGACCACGAGTCGGGGTGGGTGATCAATGGCGACATTCGCCTGGCCCACCTGTATTTCAGCGCCGAACAATTTGCCTTGGGTTGCGTCACGCTGCTGGATCGCGAGCCCCGGGAAATGCAGCTGCGCGAACAGACTTTTCTGGAAGATCCGCAACAGGCCCGACGGTTTCGCCAGTTACTCACTCTCAATTGGAACGAGCCTGGCGAGCGTCTGCTGACCAGCAGCCTGGCCCACGAACTGATCAGCCAAACCTTGTTGAGCCAGGTCGGCGTACGCCACGGCTTGCGTCTCAAGGGCGGGCTGGCGTCGCATCAACGTCGGCAACTGGTGGAGTTCATCGACAGCCAACTGGCCGAGCCGATCAGCCTCGGGCAACTGGCGGGGTTGTGTGCGTTGTCGGAATACCACTTCGCGCGGATGTTCCGGGTGAGCTTCGGACTGCCGCCACATCAGTATGTGCTGGCGCGGCGTTTGAGTCGGGCGCGGGAGTTGTTGCGGGGCACAGCGTTGCCGCTGGGGGAGATTGCCCTGGCGTGCGGATTTGCCAGTGCCAGCCACTTCACCAACCGCTTTCGCCAGGTGCTCGGTGGAACGCCCGGGGAGTATCGCCAGGCGTTTTTGCGCTGATCAGAACTCCAGCGTGCTCGACAACGAAATCTGTCGCGAGTCGCCCATCGACACGAAGAACCGGCTCGCCGCCGAGGTGTAGTAGGTGCGATCGAACAGGTTCTTCACGTTGAGTTGAAACTTGACCTTCTGCCCTTCAACCCTGGTGTCGTAAGTGGCGAACGCATCGGCCACGGTATAGCTCGGCAGATCGAAATCATTCACCGCGTTACCCGCTCGTTCACCGACATAGCGCGCGCCGGCGCCGACCCGAAGTTGATCGCCGCCGATCACGCTGCCGAAGTCGTAGACCGCCGACAGCGAACCGGTATTCTTCGCCACGTTTTGCAGCCTGTTGCCTTTGTAGTCCGGATCTTCCGTAACCTCGGCGTCGGTATAGGCGTAGCTGCCGATCATGCTCCAGCGGTCGCTGAGCTGACCGGTCAGATCCACTTCCAGACCACGGGAACGCACTTCGCCGGCAGCGCTGTAGATCGTGGTCGGGCCTTCGGCGTTGGCCACCAGCACGTTGCGTTTCTTGATGTCGAACAGCGCGATGTTGCCGGTGACACGCCCCGGAATGTCGAGGCGTGCGCCCAGCTCCCAGGACTTGGCTTCTTCCGGCGCGATGCTGCCGTCGAGCACGGTGCTGCTGCCGCTGAGCGGGGCGATGGTCGAGTTGGGTTTGAACGATTCGGTGTAGCTGCCGTAGAACGACAATGCGTCGGTGTAGCGATACACCAGACCTGCGCGCGGCACCCACTTCTGGCCGTTGCTGTCGGTGTTGGCCTTGAACGGCACGCCTTTGCCGGCGTACTGGTCGTATTCCTGGAAACGCCCGCCGGCCACCAGAATCCACTGGTCGTTGAGGTGGATCGAGTCCTGCAGGAACACCGAATCGCTGCGCAGTTCGTCGGTCTGCGCACTGTCCGCCGGGCTGACGGTGGTGCCTTCGACCTCACGACCGTACACCGGATTGACGTAACTGAAGGTGCTCAGGCTTTTCTGGCGGATCAGGTCGGCGCGGTAGATCTTGCGGTACTCGTCGTCGACGCCGAACACCAGGTCATGCTGCATGCCCAGCACGTTGACCTTGCCTTCGAGGCTGGCGGTGGTGAAGCGGTCGGTGCTGATCGCGCCCTGGGTGCCGTCCATGCTGCGGGTCAAGGTGCCTTTTTTTGTGTCGATCGCCGTTACGCGGACCTGGCTGGCGTCGTAGGTTTCGCGGTTCCAGCTGTAGCCGAAATGGGCTTTCCAATCGTCGTTGAGTTCGTGATCGGCCTCGAAGTGATAGAGATCCGAGCGCCCTTCCATGTCGTTGAATTTCTCGTCGAGACGCTCGTTGCGCGAGATGTCCAGCGGATGGTTGGTGCGCGGATCGATCAGGGTTCCACGATCGAATGGGGTCAGGAATTCACGGTGCTCGTAAGCGAACAACAGCTTGGTGCGCTCACCGTACCAGGCCAGCGACGGCGCGATCAGGGTTTCACGGTGGGTGCCGAAATTGCGCCAGTAATCCTCGTCTTCGTGGTCCAGCACCATGCGATACGCGAGGCCGGAATCCCCCAGCGCACCGGTGCTGTCGAAGGAGCCGCCGCTGCCATTCTTGCCGTCGCCGTAGGTCGAGCCGCGCAAGGTCAGCGCGTTGTACTGGGTCAGTTCGGGCTTCTTGCTGACCATGTTGACCACGCCGCCCGGGTCCTGAATCCCGTAGAGCAGCGAGGCCGGGCCCTTGAGCACCTCGACACGATCCACGGTCGCGTTCATGCCACGGCCCTGCACCACCGGCATGCCGTCGCGCATGATCGAGCCGTTGCGGTTGTCACCGAAGCCGCGGGTCATCACCGAATCCTGGGTGCTGCCCAAGGTGTTGCCCTGGGTGATGCCGCTGACGTTGGCCAGTGCATCATCAAGATTGCGCGGAGCCTGATCGCGAATGACCTGAGCCGCAATCACGTTGACGGTCTGGGGGATTTCCTGAAGCGAAGCGGAAGAGCGCATCACCGAACTGGTTTCCGGTGGCTGGTAGCTCATCGGCTGGTCGACCACCGAGGTGATGCTCGTCGCGCCGAGGTTCAACGCGCCTGCGGTCGGTTGCGGTTCGAGCGCCAGGGTATGGCTGTCGGTGCGGCGGAAGGTCAGGCCGGAGCCGGTGAGCAGACGTTGCAGCGCCTGCTCGGCACTCATCTGGCCGTTGACCGCTGGAGCAGTCAGGCCATAAGGCGCTTCATCGGTATAGACCACGCTCTGCCCGGTGACACGACTGAAATCACTCAGGGCCTGAGGCAACGGCTTGGCGGCCAGGGAAAAACTGAATTGCTTTTGTGGCTGACTGCTGACGGATTCAGCGGCCAGCGCCACGCTCACCGGCAACAGGGCCAATGCCGAAAAACTCAAGGCCGAAACGCCCAACCACTGTTTGACCGAACCCGATTTTGCCCTGGACTTCATTGCTCATGACCTGTGTAGAACCGCAACGGATGCGAATGACTCGCAGTTTCAGTCACTACACGGATGGCGTCCGGGTTTACCTCACCACAAAGTTGAAAATATTTTCAGCGCAGGATGATCAGCTTGCCCAACACCTGATGCTGCTCGAATCCCAACACCCCTTGCAGCGAGTTCAGCACCGCTTGCGGATCCTTGCTCGGAAAGCTGCCGCTGACCTTGCGCGCACCCAGTTCGTCGTTGAGCAACACGATCCGTCCGGAGTAATAACGCCGCAGATCCTGCACCACATCGGCCAGTGTCGACTTGTAGTAAGTCAGCCAACCCTGGCGCCAGGCCAGTTGAGCTTCGCTGTCCACCGCGTGGAGTTTTTCTGCAGTGCCGGCGCCGTACGCCACTTGCTGGCCGGCGGTGAGAATCTGCTGCTCGGCATCACGCGCCGCCGTCACGCCGACGCGCCCTGAAAGCACAGTGACTTGTGCGCCATGAGGTTGCAGGCGCACTTCGAACTGCGTGCCCAACACTCGCGCCTGGCCTTTCTCGGCCTCGACCACAAAGGGATCACCCGTGTGAGTCACGCTGAAGAATCCGGCCCCTCGGCGCAATTGCACATGCCGCTCGCCGTGACTGAAATCCACGGCGATGGCGCTGTCGGCGTCCAGCGTCACCTGTGATTGATCGGCCAGGGTCACGGTGCGGATCTCGCCCGGTGCCGACACGTAATCAGCGCCCAGATCATCGATCCAGCGCTGCGGCTGCCAACCGCTGCCGAGGCTGATCATCAACAGCAGACAGGCCGCCATCGCCAGCGCGCCGGCCCAACGCCGGACCTGCGGACGACGCGGCCGGTCCATCGCATCGAGCAACCCCTGCAACGCCAGCGCGTCTTCATCGGCCAGAGTGCGCGCCGGCCCTTCGCTCAATTCCCACACCACTTGCGCCTGGGCATAGGCCTCGGCGTGGGCCGGATCGGCATGCAGCCATTGACTGAAGGTCAGTTGATCACCGGTGCTCGGGCGGTCATGCAGCAGGCTCAGCCAGGCGAAAGCGGCCTGTTCCTGAGCGGGCGTCGGGATGACGCGGTCGGTGTTGTTCACGGTGCTTTCCCTGGCAGGCGTGGCGCGGGTTCGCGCAGGCTGGCCTTGCAGGCCTCGAGGGCGCGCATCATATGTTTTTCCACGGCGCTTTGGGACAGGCCCATGGCTTTGGCGATCTCGGCGTACTTGCGCCCGTGGATGCGATTGAGCAAAAAGATCTGCCGCGTGCGCTCGGGCAACGCGCGCAACGCCGCTTCGACATGGCGCAAATCGTTGCCCGCTTCGAGCGCCGCTTGCGGTTCGCTGGCGCTGCTGTCCGGCTCGTCCGGTTGCCAGCCTTCGTTGACCCGCACCCGCGCGCCTTCGCTGCGCAAATGATCGATGGCGATATTGCCGGCGCAGCGCAACAGATAAGTGCTGAGTTCTTCGACCTGCACCAGCGGTCGACGCCAGAAACGCAGGAACAGATCCTGCACCAGATCCGCTGCCGTCGCCCGGCAACCGACGCGCCGGCTCACCAGCGCTTCCATCTGCGAACGCTGGGACAGGAACACCTGAAGAAAATGCGCACGGGCGCCGTGGGGTTCGTCGTCGCGGTGCTCGGGAGGATGGCCGATCAGCATGTCAGTTCAAGGCCCATGCAGCGACCGGGCTGGCGAGCAGGCTCAGTCCGGCCATGGTCAAGGCCAGGCGTGGGCGATAGGGCAACAACAGCACCAACGTCAGCGCACTGAGCATCAACACCGCGCACCAGTCGACCAGACCAAAACTCCAGCCCTTCATGGCAACCGCCGCCCACAGCGACAGCCCCAGCAACAGCCAGCCTGCGAGTTTCAAACCTTGCCGACGGCGAGTCGAAGGTTTGTGGCCCAGCAGTTCTTCATGATGCCGAGGCATCGCCAGGCACAGCGCCGTGAATGCGCAATAACAGAGCAACAGCGCCAGCAGCATTCAGTTCGCCCCCTGCTCAACGGTGAGCGACCGGGCGTTTTGGCGGGCTGGCTTTTGCACGCTGACGGTGTGTCCGGCGCGCTGCATTTTCCGGGCGGCCCAGGCGAGAAAGAGGCCGCCGCCCAGACACGTCAGGTCGAAACCGGCCAAAACCCAGTCGCCTTCAGGCACTGTCACGCCGAGGTGATACGGGGAGGTCAAACCGTTAAGAAGCGGAACCGCGATAAACAGTGCAGCCCCCAGCGACAGCTGTTCGACCCAGGCCTTGCGCCCCGGCCGCAACATCGCGTGCACCACGCTCAAGCCCCAGGCGATGAAAAACGCGTTCACTTCCCAATCGGCACGCCCGGCCAGACTCACCGGCAGCACACGATTGGCCCAGAAGAACACGGCGACCGCCGCCACCAGCCCGGCCATGCTGGCAATGTTCAGCACTTGCACCAGCCGCAACTCGAAGGGCATCACACCGCTTTTGATGTGTTTGAGCTGACGCTTGCCGAGCCAGATCACCAGCCCGGTGCCGATCATCGCCGTGCCCGCCAGACCACAGATGAAATACAGCCAACGCAACACCGGCCCGGCAAAGTGGCCCATGTGCAAACCGTAGAAACTGCCGGCAACCGCCATCGCCATTGGCTGATCGGGCGTTGTGCCGATGACTTGTCCGCTGACACCGCTGAAGGTCAAGGCGCTGCCGGAATCACTCACCACACGGTCGGAGCCCGCACGGGACATCACCACCGAGGCATTGGCATCGCCCGGATTGTTCACGCTGATACGCCCGACACGTCCACCCGACCATTGCTCACTGGCCGCCAGCAACAGGGGCGCCAGCGGTGCCAGTGTCGCCGGTTGATTGGCCCGTTCAGGAATGCTGGATTCGGGAAATACCTCGTCGTAAAACGCTCGGACGTTGTTGCCGTACGAAGCCAGAATGCTCGCCGGCATCACCATCGACATGAAGATCACCAGACTGCTGTAGGTGATCATCAGATGAAACGGCAACACCAGCACACCCACCGCGTTGTGCCCGTCGAGCCACGAACGCTGGCCCTTGCGCGGGCGGAAGGTGAAGAAGTCCTTGAAGATTTTCTTGTGGGTGATGATCCCGGTGATCAGCGCGACAAACATCACCATCGCGGCGATGGTCGAGAGCCAGCGGCCCCACGGATAAGGCATTTGCAGCTGGAAGTGGAATCGGTAGAAAAACTCGCCGCCCATGCTTTCCCGAGGCTGCACTTCGGCACCGGTTTGCGCGTCGAGGGTCTTGCGGGTGAATGCGCCGCGCTCGCCGGGTTTGGCTGATGTCTGCTGCCAGCCCACGCTCAGCCCGGGATCGCGGGCGTCGGGCAGGCCAATGATCCAGCGCGAAGCGTCGGGGGCGTTTTGTTGCAGATACTGCTGGGCCAGCGTCAGGCTTTTTTCGGCATTCAATGGATGGGCCGTGATCTCCGGCTGCATCCAGTGACTGATTTCGTCTTTGAAATAAGCAAGTGTCCCTGTCAGAAAAATCGCGAACAACAGCCAGCCGAAAACCAGCCCGGTCCATGTGTGAAGCCAGGCCATCGCCTGCCGGAAGCCCTCTTTCATGCCAGACCCAGACCGCGCGCAGCGCCGGACACGGTCGCCAGAATCACACTCGGCACCAGCAGACCGACCCACGCCGACCACGCCGTGCGACAAGCGAAACACCAGAGCACCGCCACCAGATAGACCAGGAACGAAACGGTCATGCCGGTCACCACCGCCTCGGCGCGGTTCAGCGGCAGCCACAACGTCAGCGTGACACTGGCCAATGCCGCGACCAGATAGCCGCCGAACACCGCCGCGAGCACCCGCGAAGTGACGGCCAGACGATAGGACAGGGGAAGTGTGGCGAGTTTGGCTTTCATGTTTCGACCCTGAAACGGTTAACGCCCGGCCAACACGCCGGACGACAGGCGAGCAATATTAATGATAAATATTCTCATACGCAAAAGAGTCTGATTGCCGGGCATCACCGACAGCCCTACAATGCGAACCATTCTTGTTCTCTAACGCATCCCGCATGCGCCCGGAGTAATGCCGTTGTCGTCCGCCCATCCTGTCGAATCGCTCTATCAGGCCCATCACAGCTGGCTCACCGGCTGGCTGCGGCGCAAACTCGGCTGCCCGGACAGCGCCGCCGATCTCGCTCAGGACACCTTCATCCGGGTGCTGACCGCCCGCGAGCCGCCAGTGATTATCGAACCGCGCGCATTCCTCACCACCCTGGCCAAGCGCGTGCTGTTCAACCATTACCGCCGCCAGGACCTGGAGCGCGCCTACCTCGACACCCTCGCGCAGATGCCGGAGATGGTCGCGCCTTCGGAAGAAGAGAAAGCCATCATCCTGCAAACCCTGATGGAGCTGGATCAGTTGCTTGATGGCCTGCCGCGCGTCGTCAAACGGGCATTTCTGCTGGCGCAGGTCGATGGCCTGACCTATCCGCAGATCGCCGCCGAACTGGGCATTTCCGTGGCCACGGTCAAACGTCATCTGAACAAGGCAGCGATGCGCTGCTACTTCGCCCTGTGAACCCGTCGATGGATTTTTCCGCGCAGGTCGCCGAACAGGCGGTGCACTGGTTGCTGGAAATGCAGCAGGGCCAATTGAGCCCGCGTCAGCAACAAGCCTGGCAACAATGGATCGATGCCCACAGCGAACACCGCCGCGCGTGGGAGCACATTCAACGGGTCAATTCGCGGCTGCGCGGATTGTCATCGCCACTGGCCCACGCCGCACTGAATGCGCCGAAGTCCGGCAGCCGTCGTCAGGCGCTGAAGTTGTTGCTGATTCTCGGCGCCGGTTCGGCGGTCACCTGGGGCATGCGCGAGCACAATCCGTTGCCATCGCTGCTGGCCGATTACCGCAGCCCGATTGGTCAGCGGCGCAAGATCTCGCTCGGCGCCGACGGCCAGTTGCAGCTCAACACCGCGAGCGCGGCGGATGTCCGGGGCGATGGTTTGATCCGTCTGCTCGAAGGCGAAATGCTGCTGACCGCCACGCAATCCTTCGACGTGCAAACCGCCCAAGGCGTGCTGAAAACCCAGGGCGCGCGAATAAACGTACGGCAGTTTGCCGACCGCACGCAGGTTGCACTGTTTGAAGGTCGGGTTGAACTGAACGTGCCAAGTCGCGCGCCGATGCTGCTGCCGGTCGCCCGACAACTGAGTTTCAGCACCACCTCCATCAGTGACGCCAAACCGTTGGACGCCAACAGTGGCGCCTGGGCCGACGGCATGCTGGTGGCCGCGCACATGCGCCTGGGCGACTTCCTCGACGAACTCGGTCGCTACCGTCGCGGGCAGCTCCATTGCGATGCGAAAGTGGCTGACCTGCTGATTTCCGGGACTTATCCACTGGACGACAGCGAGCGGATTCTCGATCTGCTGGAAATCAGCCTGCCGGTGAAAGTGAAGCGTTTTACTCGCTATTGGGTGACGGTCGAAGCCAAGGTTTGATCAGCCGTAAAAATAAATGAGCCGTTTTTCAGATCTGGCGTGACAGAGAAGGAAAGCCCCCTTGATTCAACCTTCTCAGGACCGTCCTCCATGCACCCCACCCGTCTCACGCCGCTGGCCCGAACCCTGCGCAACCTCGTCCTCGGCGCCAGCCTGAGCCTCAGCGCCCTGCCCCTTGCGCAAGCCGCCGATACCAAGGCTTATCACATCGCCCCGTCGACGCTGGAAAACGCCCTCAACCAGTTCGGCCGTGAAGCCGGCGTGCTGATCTCGTTCGGCTCGCAAGTCACCAGCGGTGTGCAAAGCCGTGGTCTGGAAGGCAACTACACAGCGGAACAAGGTCTGAACGCGCTGCTCGAAGGCACCGGCCTGCAAGCCCGCGCCGAGGGTGGCAATGCCTTCAGCCTGCAGCCGTCGAACGACAACGCCCTGGAGCTGGACACCTCGAAAGTGGTCGGCGACTGGCTGGGCGAGGCGGCGCAGGTCAACGTGTTCGAACATCCCGGTGCCCGTGACGTGATCCGCCGCGAAGAGTTCGAACGCCAGGGCGCGACCCAGGCCCGCGATGTGCTCAACCGCATTCCCGGCGTCAACGCCCCGGAAAACAACGGCACCGGCAGCCACGACATGGCGCTGAACTTCGGCATTCGCGGTCTCAACCCGCGCCTGGCCGCACGTTCGACCGTGTTGATGGACGGCATTCCGGTGCCCTTCGCCCCTTATGGCCAGCCGCAGTTGTCGTTCGCGCCGATCAGCATGGGCAACATGGACGCCGTGGACGTGGTGCGGGGCGGCGGCGCCGTGCGTTACGGCCCGCAGAACGTCGGCGGCGTGGTCAACTTCGTGACCCGGGCGATTCCGGACGAGCCGACCGTCAAGGGCGGTTTCCAGACTGAAACCAGTCCATCGTCCAGCCATGACGGCTTCAAGACCAGCGCCAACCTGCTGGCCGGCGGCACCAATGCCAACGGTCTGGGCGGCGCGTTGCTGTACTCCGGCACTCGCGGAGGCGACTGGCGTGAGCACAGCGATACAGAAATCGACGACCTGATCCTCAAGGGCAAATACCAACTCGACGAGGCCAACAGTTTCAACGCCATGGCCCAGTATTACGAAGGCAAGGCCGACATGCCCGGCGGCCTGAATGTCGCCGATTACGATGCCGATCCGTATCAGTCGACCCGGCCAAAAGACCAGTTCTGGGGCCGTCGCACGATGTTCAATGTCGGCTATCGCTATCAGGAAGACCGCCGCGAATTCACCGCCAATACCTTCTTCACCAAGACCCTGCGCAGCGGTTACCTGGATCAGGGCACGTTCCTGTCGCTGTCGCCGCGCGAGTATTGGGTGCGCGGTCTGGAAACCCGCTTCGCCCAAGGCTTCGACCTCGGCGCCACCAGCCATGAAGTCGGCGTCGGCTATCGCTACATCAACGAAGCCGGCCACGAACTGCGCTATCGCACGCCGATCAGCAGCAACGAATACCCGACCACCAACAGCCGCAATGACCGCGACACTCGCGGCGGCACCGAAGCCAATGCGTTCTTCGTCGATGACCGGATCGACATCGGCAAGTGGACGATCACCCCGGGCGTGCGCTACGAGATGATCGAGTCGCAACAGACCAACAATCTGACCAACGTCAAATACAAGGGCGACTACAACACCGCACTGCCGGCGTTGAACGTGCTGTATCACCTGACCGACAGCTGGAATCTGTACGCCAACACCGAAGGCTCCTTCGGCAGCGTGCAATACAGTCAGATGCCCAACCGCGTCAGCAGCGGCGAAGTGAAACCGGAGAAGGCCCGCACCTGGGAAGTCGGCACCCGTTACGACAACGGCGCGCTGCGAGCGGAGATCGGCGCGTTCCTGATCAACTTCGACAACCAGTACGAAAGCAACCAGACCAATGATTCGGTGATCGCACGTGGCGAAACCCGCCATCAGGGCATCGAGACCAGCGTCAATTACGCTCTCGACGACTTGAGCCCGGCGCTGGCCGGCTTCGACGTCTACGGCACTTACGCCTATGTCGACGCGACCATCCGCGAAGACGGGCCGAACAAGGGCAATCGTGTGCCGTTCTCGTCCAGGCACAAAGGCACGATCGGCGTCGGTTACACCGAAGGGCCGTGGAAACTGAACCTGGACAGCAGCTTCCAGAGCGACCAGTTCGCCGACAACGCCAACACCTCGAAAGAAAGCGCCGACGGCAGCACCGGCAAGATCCCGGGCTACATGCTGTTCAGCAGCCGCGCCGGTTATGACTTCGGGCCGCAGCTGTCGGACCTGAACGTGGCGGTGGGGGTGAAGAACATCTTCAACACCCAGTACTTCACCCGCTCGTTCGATGACAACAACAAAGGCAAGTATGTCGGTGAGCCACGCACGGTATACGTGCAGACCTCCGTCGCTTTCTGATCCCTGCTGAAAACAGAAAGGGCCTGCAATTGCAGGCCCTTTCTCATTGGGTGGCTTGGAAAATCAGCGTATCAACTGTTGATCGCTGCCTGTTCGTTCTCGTCAAACTCTTCCGCCAACAGCTTGTCATTGGCTTTGCTTGTGAATGGCACCACAGCGGCTCGCGGTTTGCCGCGCAGTTTGCCAAACAGGTGCTCCAGCGCGTGCTCCAGTTTTTCGGCTGCACCATCGATCGCCTGTTCCAGCGAATCGGCTTTGTGGGTAACGGAAATCGGTTGATGGCCTTTTGGCCGCGCTTCCAGTTGGCAGCGCAAATCATGAGGACCTGGTTTGTCACCGTTCTCGTCGCTCAGATGGACTTCGACACGGGTCAGGTCTTCCTCATAACGGTCGAGCGTGCTCTCAATTGTGGTTCGTACCCACTCCTCCAGTCGTTTGCTGCTTTGAATATGGTTGTCGCTGTTGACTTGGATTTGCATAGTTCATCCCTTATTTCAGCTAGCTCGCAAGAGGCCTGGAACAGGATTTCGTGACCTCTTGATTACAACAATCGGCCCGCCGGACGAACATTTCAACCCCTTAAAAAAGATAAATATTCATTCGCAAAAAAAGCCGGACAACCGAGTAAAGCGCTGGTAAGGTCGGGAGTTGGGTCGCCCCGCCACCCCGAAAAATCTGCTCACAATTGGCCATCACCCAACGGGTGCAGGCTGCGAAAAATCCCCGCTTCTTCCACCAGCCAGTCATGCACCGCCCGTACGCCCGGATGGCTCAGGGCCCCCGGCGCATAAAGCAATACATAGCGCTTGTGATTGGGCACCGAAATCCCGAACGGCACGATCAATGTCCCCCGCTCCAGCTCGTCGTTGAGCAGCGTGCGCCGGGCAATCGCCACGCCCATGCCGGCAATCGCCGCTTCGATGGTCAGGTGGTTGCGATTGAACGTATGCCCGCGCCGCACATCCGCGCCCTCGAAACCGATGGCATTGAGATAAAACTCCCACTCCGCGTATTCATAGCTGCCGCGCCAGGCGGTGATGTCGTGCAGCAGCGGGAAATGCACCAGATCCGCCGGCCCGTGCAGCGGCGGCCGTCCGCGCAGCAGGCCCGGCGCGCACACCGGGAAAATCTGCTCGTCGAGCAAGGCTGTGGATAACAGTCCCGGATAACTGCCGTCGTTCAGGTCGATGGCCAGGTCAAAATCCCCTTCATGCAACGGCACGCTGCTGTCCTCGGCCACCAGCCGCAACTGGATGTCCGGGTATCGCTGTTGCAGGCGCGGCAGGCGCGGGGTCAGCCACTTGCTGAGGAACGACGGAATCGAACGGACCCGCAGAATCCCGCTGATCATCCCCGCATCCAGGCGACGCAATTCCGCGTCGATGCTGCCGTAAGCCTCGTTGACCGTGATCGCCAGTCGCTGTCCTTCCGCGCTCAACTCCACGCCCCGCGCACGGCGATGAAACAGGCGAAATCCCAGCCGCTCTTCCAGCTGTCGGATTTGCTGACTCACCGCCCCCGGCGTGATGTGCAGTTCTTCGGCACAACGGGTAAATGACAGGTGCCGCGCGGCACAGGAAAACACCTGCAGCCATACGTAAGTCTGGGCATGCAATTGACGACTCATGGTTTAGTCCTGCTAAAGGCTTACTTAGGAAGTTTCGTTAGTCACGTTGAAGCGAGGTAGGCAGTATCGCCGACATTGCGCTTGTCCTACAAAAAATGGCAGCGATTCCTACTCCATTGCTTGTAAGGGTTTAGCATGGCTATCAGTGTTTTCGATCTATTCAAAGTCGGCATCGGCCCGTCCAGTTCCCACACCGTCGGCCCGATGCGCGCCGCCGCGACCTTCGCTCAAGCCCTGATCGACCAGCATTTGCTGAACGATGTGCAGCGGGTGGAAATCCGTTTGTACGGCTCGCTTTCGGCCACCGGCGTCGGCCATGCCACTGACCGCGCAACGGTCATGGGTTTGATGGGCGAATGGCCGGACAGCATCGATCCGTCGACCATCGAGCCACGCATCCAGCAACTGCGCGAAACCGGCCAACTGTCTCTGGCCGGTAAACGTTCAATTGCCTTCAACTGGCAGCACGATCTCCTGCTGCTGGACGAGAGCCTGCCCTACCACCCCAACGCCATGTCGCTGACAGCCTTCGGTGCATCCGGCCAACTGTTCGAGCAAACGTACTACTCGGTCGGCGGCGGTTTCATCATCGAAGCGGCCGAAGCCGAATCGGGTGTGGCGCCGGCCGGCGACGTCGAGTTGCCTTACGAATTCTCCAGCGCCGTCGAACTGCTGGCGCTGTGCAAGCAGCACAACCTGCGGGTTTCCGAACTGATGATGGCCAACGAACGGGCCTGGCGCAGCGACGCCGAGATCCGCCAGGGCCTGCTGCACATCTGGTCGGTGATGCGCGAATGCGTCGAGCAAGGCTTGCGCCACGAGGGCATCCTGCCCGGCGGTCTGAATGTGCCGCGTCGTGCGGCGAAATTGCACCGCAGCCTGCTGGAAATCGGCAAGCCGAACGTCATCAGTTCGACCCTGTCGGCGATGGAGTGGGTCAACCTGTTCGCCCTCGCCGTCAACGAAGAGAACGCCGCCGGCGGGCGCATGGTGACCGCGCCGACCAACGGTGCCGCCGGGATCATCCCGGCCGTCCTGCACTACTACATGAAATTCAATCCGGATGCGTCGGACGACGACGTGGTTGCGTTCTTTCTGGGCGCGGCAGCGGTCGGCATCCTGTGCAAGAAAAACGCCTCCATTTCCGGTGCCGAAGTCGGCTGCCAGGGTGAAGTCGGCTCCGCCTGTGCGATGGCCGCTGCGGGTCTGGCCGATGTGCTGGGTGCAACCCCGGAGCAGCTGGAAAACGCCGCCGAAATCGGCCTTGAACACAATCTCGGCCTGACGTGCGACCCGGTTGGCGGGCTCGTACAGGTGCCGTGCATCGAGCGCAACGCCATCGCTGCGGTGAAGGCGATCAACGCCACGCAAATGGCCCTGCGCGGTGACGGAAAACACTTCATTTCCCTCGACCGGGTAATCCGCACCATGCGCGATACCGGCGCCGACATGCATGACAAATACAAAGAGACTTCACGGGGCGGCCTGGCCGTGAGCTGGGTGGAGTGCTGAGGAGCGCTCCCTGACCGCCCGTAACACGTGAGCCCGAGCAAGAATAATAACGAGGCAAAAACGATGACCGATGTACGCACACCTGCTGCCGAAAATCCCGCTGTAGACCGCACACGCAATAACGAAACCGCCCACAAGGGCTGGAGCAAGTTCGACACCACCTGGATGCTCGGCCTGTATGGCACCGCCATCGGCGCCGGCACCTTGTTCCTGCCGATCAACGCCGGTGTCGGCGGCTTCTGGCCGTTGCTGATCCTGGCGGTGCTGGCGTTCCCGATGACCTTCTTCGCGCACCGGGGCCTGACCCGCTTCGTGCTGTCCGGCCGCTCCGGTGACATCACCGAAGTGGTGGAGGAACACTTCGGCATCGGCGCCGGCAAGCTGATCACGCTGCTGTATTTCTTCGCGATCTTCCCGATCCTGCTGGTGTACAGCGTGGCGCTGACCAACACCCTCAGCAGCTTCCTCGAACATCAATTGCACATCGCCCCACCGCCACGCGCGGTGCTGTCGCTGGCGCTGATCCTCGGCTTGATGGCCATCGTCCGCTGCGGTCAGAGCGTGATCGTCAAAGCCATGAGCGTGCTGGTCTATCCGTTCGTCGCCGCGCTGCTGTTGCTCGGCATCAGCCTGATTCCCAACTGGAACGGCGCATTCTTCGCCAGTGCTCAAGAACCGATGGAAATGTCGGTGTTCCTCAAGACCCTGTGGCTGGCGATCCCGGTGATGGTGTTCTCGTTCAACCATTCGCCGATCATTTCCGCGTTCGCGGTTGAGCAGAAACAGCGCTATGGCGAACAGGCCGAACGCAAGAGCAGCGGCATTCTCGCCATGGCTCACGGCATGATGGTGGTGACGGTGATGTTCTTCTGCTTCAGCTGCGTGCTGGCGCTGTCGCCGGCAGACCTGGCAGCGGCCAAGGCGCAGAACATTTCGATCCTGTCGTACCTGGCCAACCACTTCCAGACCCCGGTCATCGCTTACGCTGCGCCGTTGATTGCGCTGGTGGCCATCACCAAATCCTTCCTCGGCCACTACATCGGCGCCAGCGAAGGCTTCCAGGGCATGATCGTCAAAAGCCTGCGCAGTCGTGGCCGGGTGATGTCGGCGAGCTGGCTGAACCGTGCGACCGCACTGTTCATGATCCTCAGCTGCTGGGCCGTGGCGACCTTCAACCCGAGCATCCTCGGCATGATCGAAACCCTCGGCGGGCCGGTGATTGCCTGCCTGCTGTTCCTGATGCCGATGTACGCCATCCGCCGTGTGCCGGCCTTGCGCCAGTATTCGGGCCAGGCGTCCAACGTGTTCGTGGTGTTGATCGGCCTGATTGCACTGTCTGCGATCATCTACTCGGTTCTGCCCTGAAACGGGCCGCAAACGAAGAAGGCGAGCCAGGGGCTCGCCTTCTTTTTGGCCGGTTTCATTGTTCGACAATATTCCCGGCATGTCCCTTGCTACATCGCTGAAGGAGACAGGACCACGGAAAGGCCGATGGTCAGGTTTGGCGAACCAACCCGATCAAGGCCGGTCAACAACTGCACGTTCAATCAGGCGGTGACGCATCATGGACAATCCTTTTCAGATCATTACCGATGCCTTCGCGCCGGACTATCAGATCAACCTGAGCATTCAGGGGCTCGACGGCAGCATCATGCTGACCCTCTCCAAAAGCGGGCGGATCGTCGCCAAACGGATGATCAGCGCCGAACAGCGCAATGACCCCAAGCGCCTCAAACGCCTGGTGCAAAGCATTCAGTTCGGCATTGCCATCGAACAGGGCCACAGCGCCATGGCGGTACTCGACGCCATGACACGCGGCGACGCAATCACCCCGCCACCGCGCGGGGTCAAGCACCAGCCCCGGCCAGCCGCGGGCCTTTAGAGTTCGCCCTTCTCTACTTCCGGGTGTTCACTGGAGCCCGTGCCGATCTTGCGGTGCGGGTTCTCGATCTTCACCGAAGGGAATTGCGACGAGGCGTAACGCACCACCAGGATCGAGAACGCCAGCAGCAGAATCCCGCCGCACAGGTAGATGATGCCCATGTCCGGCGGATTGTGGTGCGAGACGTTGGAGATCAGCAGGCGCGTCAGTGCCGTGATCGCCACGTAGATCAGGAAGCGCACCGGCATGTGGTTGGTCTTGAAGTAAATCCCGACCATCGCCCCCAGTTCCAGATAGATGAACAGCAACAGAATGTCATCGATCTTGATGTGCCCTTCCTCGAGCATGCCGAGAAATTCCATCACCGCCGCCCATGCGGTTACCGCACCAATGGCGAACAGCGCCAGGTAGTGGAAAGTCTCGACGAACAGGTTGCCCAGGGACTCGGCCAGTTGATGCACGTTTTGCCGCAGTTTCTCGGCCCAGTTGATTTTCACGATGAAGGTTCCTTAGCCCGGTTCGAGCGGATGTTGCTTGCTGGACGTGACGGTTATTGCGCACGTACACAGATGCATGCAGAAAAGAGGCCACGCCATCATGGCGAGCCGCCGCGAAACCTGCGCCGTGGCGTTTGGTCGCACCTGTGCGCAGGCGTCGGGCTGACAAAATCCGAATCCGGTCTACATTAAAAAGCCACTACCCAAAGCGCAGGGATTCGCTTATCCTTTTCGCTGTATATAGATACAGTAGTCGCAAAGACAACTTAATGTGAAGGCATGTGAGGTGGTGAATGGCCGTCGAAGTGGTATACCGCAGCAGCCGAGATCTGGAGCGCTTGTTCATGGATAAAGCCGAAGCTGACCGTCATGACAAAATGCTCGAACTGGCCGAACTGTTGGCCGAAGTGCTGGAAAAAGCCGTTCCTTCGTTGAGCGAGCAGCAAGTGGAAGAAGTCGGGATCTTCATGGCGAAGAACCGCGATGTGTTCGCCCGGGCGTTCAAGAGCCAGCCTGATGCCCTGTCGGAGCTGATCAACGCACCGGCGGCACCGGTTGTGGCGACCGAAACGGCCGAAGTGGCCGAACCGGCAGAAGCGCCAGCCAAACCCGCCAAGGCAGCAAAGGCTGCGAAGTAATCGACACCTGAATTGCAGCCTCTGAATTGAATAGCCCCTGAGTTGAAAGACTCAGGGGCTTTTTCATGCCCGGACAAACCTCAGCGGTACAACACCTTTTCCGCCAGCTCGTCTGCCACCCGCGCAGGTGAACGCTTTTCTGCCTGGGCGTGGGCGAAGACTTCGGTCAGGCGCGAACTGATCTTCGACAGGTGCGCGGTGATGGTCGTCAGTTCTTCGCCACGATGCTTGAGGGAAACGTAGATCAGCCCGCCGGCATTGATCACGTAATCCGGCGCATACAGGATGCCGCGTCGTTCCAGTTGATCGGCGACATCCAAGTGCGTCAGCTGATTGTTGGCCGAGCCCGCCACCGCCGAGCAGCGCAACTGGGTGACCGTGTGGCTGTTGAGCACCCCGCCGAGGCCGCACGGCGCGAGGATGTCGCACGGCGTGCTGAGCAAGGCGTCGTTGGCAATCGGATGGGCGTTGAGCTGCTCCATCGCCAGTTGCACCTTGCCGTGATCGATGTCGCTGACCAACAACTCGGCACCGGCTGCGTGCAACTGTTCAGCGAGGGCATAACCAACGTTGCCCAGCCCCTGAATCGCCACGCGCAAGCCTTCGAGGTTGTCGCTGCCCAGCCGCGCCATGGCCGTGGCGCGAATTCCGGTGAACACGCCCATCGCCGCATGCGGCGCCGGGTCGCCGGCGGAGGTGGTGCTGGTGACATGCTGGGTCTGCTGGGCAATGCAGTCCATGTCCGCCACCGAAGTGCCGCTGTCGATGGCGGTGATGTAGCGCCCGTCGAGCTGATCGATGCAACGACCGAACGCCTCGAACAGTGCGGCGCGGTTTTCCACATGGGCCGGCCGCACGATCACGGCCACCCCGCCACCCTGGGCGAGTCCGGCCAATGCAGCCTTGTAGCTCATGCCCTGGGCCAGGCGTATGGCGTCCTCGACTGCGGATTCGTCGTTCGGGTAGGCAAGATAACGACACCCGCCCAGGGCAGGCCCGAGGCGACTGTTATGAATGGCAATGACCGCCTTCAATCCGGACACCGGATCAACGCTAAGGTGCAGCGATTCCAGGCGAGTGCTTTGCATGAGAGCGAACATCGGCAGGCTCCCGAATCACTTCTGGTAGACGCCAGTATAGGCTTGCGCCTGAAAATTGCTGAAGCGCGCCGGAATAAGCGCCGCCACTGATCACCGGGTTGTGGCATAACCCGATGGCAGAGCGGCCCGGCACTGGACGAATGGCAAAGACGGGGCTAAAACGAGGCATGCCCCGGAGATTGAGATGAGTCCGCGCCAACGTTTTTTCGAATGTCTGCACCGTTCACCGCCCGCGCTGTTCGAAGCCGCGTTGTGGATGGCCGCCGAACACGACAAACAAGCCGATCCCGAAGCACTGCTGCAGGACTTCAAGGAGCTGCAACAGCGGGTCAGCTATGGCTTGCCGTTGCTGCCGGTCAGCGAACTGGCGCAACCTTTGTTGCGGCGGATGACCGATCTGGGCTTCGCGCAAGATGATTTCATACCGCTGCGCCCACAGGCCGCAATGGTGCACAAAGTCATGCAGACCAAACGCGGCCAGCCGCTGGCGCTGGCATTGATCGCTCTGGAACTGGCCCGTGGCCTGGAGATTCCGCTGGTCGGGGTGAACTTCCCCGGACATTTCCTGCTTAAGGTTCCCGGGGCCGATCACCTGCTCGATCCCTGCGGCGGACGGCGTCTGTATCCGAACGACTGCCGTGAACTGCTACACCGCCAGTACGGCCACCAGATGAAACTCAGCGCCGACCATCTGCTGACTGCCGAACCGGTGCAGATGCTTCAGCGCCTGTCACGCAACCTGCGCCAGTTGCACCTGACCCACGACGACTTCATCGCCGCGTTGATCGATGCCGAGCGCGTGCTCGAACTGGGCAATGCCAGCGCCGCCGACTATCTGGCCCGGGCCAGTCTGTACCAGCGCCTCGATTGCCCAAACGCCGAGCGTTTCGATCTGGAGCACGCGCTATTGCTCAGTGACGACCCGATTCAGCGACTTCGCCTGACGGAACGGCTGGGGCATCTGCCACCGAACGCGGTTGTCCACTGAACAGCGCAGTGGCTGGCGAACGCACCTGAATGATCAGCAACGCCGCAATCACCGCCGGAATCGCGCAGAAAAAGAAAATCTGCTCCACTGGAATGTGCATCGCCAACAACAGGCTGCCGAACAGCGGCCCGAGAATCGACCCGAACCGCCCGACTCCCAACGCCCAACCGGTGCCGGTGGCGCGTACGTGGGCCGGATAGAAATTGCTGGCGAACGCATTGAGCGTCAGTTGCCCGCCGATGATGCAGAAGCCCGCCGCAAACACACAGGCCACCAGATAGCGCGGACTGTCGTGATTCAGGCCCAGCAGGATCGTGCACACCGCCGCACCCGCCAGCACGCCGGACAGCAGGCGCACCTTGCTCTTCAGCCGGTCGGCGAACCACGCCATGCAGATCGCGCCCAGCGTACCGGCGAACAGGAACATCGACGTCACCAGATTCGCTTCATTGAGCTTCAGGCCACTTTCCAGTAGCAGCGACGGCAGCCAGCTGATCATGAAATACAGCAGGATCAGGCTGACGAAAAACGTGGCCCAGATCAGTAAGGTCGGGCGGGCGTAACCGTTGCGGAACAACTCCACCACGGTGAGTTTGCTGCCCTGCTCGCGCTCGTTCTGCTCGACCGATGCAGCGGGCGGTTGCCAGTCCGGAAGCATCCGTGCGGTGACCTTGCGCAGGCGCGCATAGGGCGGCGCGTCACGCAGCAGGCGTGGCAAGGATTCCGGCAGCATCCACCAGAGAAACGGAAACAGCAGCAACGGCGTGACACCGCCGGCGAGGAACACTGCCTGCCAACCGAAACGGTCGATGAAACCGGCCGCGACAAAACCACCCGCCGCACCGCCGAATGAAAAGCCGCACGCCGCCAGCGTGACCATCAACGTGCGCAGGCGAGGCGGTGAATATTCCGACATCAAGGCCATGGCGCTGGGCATCGCACCGCCCATGCCGATGCCGCAGATGAAGCGCGCGATCATCAGGGTATTCAGGGAATCGGCGAACACCATCAGCACGGTGAGGCTGGCATAGATCAGTACACAGGCGAGCAAAATCCGTCGAACGCCGAAGCGGTCGGCCAGCGGCGTAACAGCAAGGGAGCCGAGGGTCAGCCCCAGCAGGTTGGCGCTGAACACCGGGCCGAACGCGGACTTTTCCAGACCCCAGTCCTGCGCCAGCGCCGGCACCACGTAACCGAGCACCTGGGCGTCATAGCCGTCGGTGACCAGCAGCAAGGCAAGAAGAATCAGGAGTAACCACTGAAAGCGGGACACAGGACGGGCGTCGAGTGCCGCCCGGAAGCTGGCAATCTGGTTGTGCATCGCAAGGTACCTGTTTTGTTTTTATGATTTTTTGGTCACAGCGCATATCGAGAGATCGTTCCCACGCTCCGCGTGGGAATGCATCCCGTGACGCTCCGCGTCACACTGGGCACAGAGCATCCTTGGCAGCACACCCACGCAGAGCGTGGGTGTGCTCAGTTATTTCGGCGTGTCCGGCTGATTCGCCGGATGCGCCGCAATGAACGCCGGATGCTCAGCGGCCAACGCGGCCACCCGACGAATCCGTGGATACGCCTCCAGCGAAACGTTGAACCGCTCGGCCGCGTACAACTGCGGAATCAGGTACACGTCCGCCACGCACGGCCACTCGCCGAAACAGAAGCCGCTGTCGCCGATCAACTGCTCCACCGTCGTCAGCCCCTGACTGATCCAGTGGCCGATCCACTCGGTCACCTGCGGCTCGTCATGCCCCAACCCGCGCAGGCGATTGAGCACGCTGACGTTGTGCAGCGGATGCACGTCGCAGCCGATCACCGCCGCCACGCCGCGCACCTGGGCGCGGGCAACGAGGTCTTCGGGCAGCAACGGCACCTGTGGATAACGTTCTTCCAGGTACTCGATGATCGCCGGCGACTGAATCAGCAGCTTGTCGTCATCAGTGCGCAAGGCCGGCACCCGGCCCTGGGGATTGATCGCCAGGTACGCCGGTTGCCGATGCTCGCCACCGGGCGGTGCGATCAGGTTGACCGGCAACGCCTGATAGTCGAGGCCCTTGAGTGCCAGCGCGATCCGCACCCGGTACGACGAGGTGGAGCGGTAATAGGTGTAGAGATCCATGAGCCGCTCCTGTCAGCGCGCCGCCAGCACGGTGCCACGGCATTCGCCGAAACCGATCGAGGCAAAACCTTCGCGGGCGCAGCGGGCGCGCAGGATGATTTCGTCGCCGTCTTCAAGGAACTTGCGCACTTCACCAGACGCCAGTTCGATCGGCTTCTTACCACCCTCGGTGATTTCCAGCAGGCTGCCGAACTGACCGTTTTCCGGGCCGGACAAGGTGCCCGAACCGAACAGGTCACCGGCCTGCAACTGGCAACCGTTGACACTGTGGTGCGCAACCATTTGCGCGACAGTCCAGTACATGTAGCGGGTGTTGCTCAGGGTCAGGCGATGGGCCGGCAGGTTCTGCTCGCGCATTTTTTCGGTGAGCAGCAGCACTTCCAGCTCAATGTCGAAACCACCGCCCTCCTGATCGCGTTTGTCGAGCAGGTACGGCAGCGGCTGCGGATCGCCTTGCGGACGCGCCGGTTGCGCGGTGCGGAATGGTGCCAGCGCTTCGGCGGTCACCACCCATGGCGAGACGCTGGTGATGAAGCTCTTGGACAGGAACGGGCCGAGCGGCTGGTATTCCCAGGCCTGGATATCACGGGCCGACCAGTCGTTGAGCAGACAGAAACCGGCGATGTGTTCAGCGGCGTCACCAATGGCGATCGGCTCGCCCATCTCGTTGCCCTGACCGATCCAGATCCCCAGTTCCAGCTCATAGTCCAGCCGTGCGCATGGACCGAAGGTCGGCTCGGTCGCACCAGCCGGCAGGGTCTGGCCTTTCGGGCGGCGCACGTCGGCACCGGAAGCGCGCACAGTGGACGCGCGACCGTGGTAGCCGATCGGCACGTGTTTGTAGTTCGGCAGCAACGGGTTGTCCGGACGGAACAGTTTGCCGACGTTCTGCGCGTGTTCGATGCCGACGTAGAAGTCGGTGTAGTCACTGATGCGCGCCGGCAGGTGCAGCTGGCAATCGGCGGCCAGTGGCAGCAGTTTTGCGCCCTGAGCTTCAATGTTGCCGCGGTGAGTGCTGCCTTCGCTGAACAGTTCCAGCAGACGTTCGCGCAGGGCAACGCGGGCATCGCGTCCGAGCTCGAAGAAGGCGTTCAGCTGACCGCCGTGCATGGCTTCGACTGCACTGCGCGCGGCGCCGTCGAACAGACCGGCCTCCAGCGCCACTTGCAGATCGAAGATGTGTTCGCCAATCGCCACGCCCGCGCGCGGTGCCGAGCCTTCGATGCTGAACACGCCCAGCGGCAGGTTCTGCAGCGGGAATTCGGTGTGGCCGTTGGCCGAAGCGACCCAACTGCGGGTGATGGAATTCTGAGTCATGGGTTATCTCCGGGTCGGGTCGAACGTGGCGGGCAGCGTGGCCCAGCAGGCGTCGTAAGTGGATTGCAATTGCGGGCAGTCGAGGGCGAAACGGCTTGGGCGCAGCACCTGGCTGGTCTCGAACATGAAGGCCATGGTGTTGTCGATCTTCGCCGGTTTGAGGTCCGAGTTGATGGCTTTGGTGCAGGTCTCGCCGTCCGGGCCGTGGGCGCTCATGCAGCTGTGCAGCGATGCACCGCCAGGCAGGAAGCCTTCGGCCTTGGCGTCGTACTCGCCCTGGATCAGGCCCATGAATTCGTTCATCAGGTTGCGGTGGAACCACGGCGGACGGAAGGTGTTCTCGGCCACCATCCAGCGCGGCGGGAAGATCACGAAGTCGAGGTTGGCCAGACCGTGGACGCTGGTCGGCGAGGTCAGCACGGTGAAGATCGACGGATCCGGGTGATCGAAACTGACGGTGCCGATGGTGTTGAAGCGGCGCAGGTCATATTTGTACGGCACGTTGTTGCCGTGCCAGGCGACCACGTTCAGCGGCGAGTGATTGAGTTCGGTGCCCCACAACTGGCCGAGGAATTTCTGCACCAGCGTAGTCGGCTGTTGCAGGTTTTCGTAGGCGGCGACCGGGGTCAGGAAGTCCCGCGGATTGGCCAGACCGTTGCTGCCGATCGGCCCCAGATCCGGCAGGCGCAACGGCGCGCCATGGTTCTCGGCGACATAACCGCGCGCTTGCGGATCGAGCAGTTCGACACGGAATTTCAGGCCCCGTGGCAGCACGACGATTTCCAATGGCGCCACTTCCAGCACACCCAGTTCAGTGGCGATGCGCAGGCGCCCCAGTTGCGGCACCAGCAGCAGCTCGCCGTCGGCGTTGAAGAAAACGCGCTCCATCGAACGGTTGGCGCAGTAGTGATAGATGCTGATGCCGGCCGGTTTTTCGGCGCCGGAATTGGCCGCCATGCTGACCAGACCGTCGATGAAATCGGTCGGTTCGGTCGGGATGTCCAGCGGGTTCCAGCGCAGGCGATTGGGGGTGACTTCGCCCAACGGGCCACCCGCCAGTTGCCGCTCCAGTTTGACGAATGCCGGGTGATTGGCCGACGGCTGGATCCGGTACATCCAGGTGCGCCGCGCTTCGCTGCGAGTCATGGTGAACGCGGTGCCGGAGAACAGTTCGGTGTACAGACCGTACGGGGCTTTCTGCGGGGAGTTCTGGCCGACGGGCAGTGCGCCGGGCAACGCTTCGGAGCTGAATTCATTGCCGAAACCGGACTGGTAAGCCAGGGCTGAATCGAGGTTCATGGAGCCTCCTGAACAGGGAGTCGGCATGGCCGGACGCTCTGGATCAGAGGTCTTGGCACGCCGGGGTTATTTTTATCGTAATTCAATTACGCATAACGTAATTTGCTCGCTATCGAGCGTCAAGCTATAAAGACGCCCATTCGTTCCGGGACACGGCAGCACCATGGAAAAAACCAGCGACAGCAACGGCAAACAGAAAGTCCGCTCCGCCGAAGTCGGCACCGACATCCTCAAGGCCTTGGCCGAGTTGTCGCCGTCCACTTCGCTGTCGCGTCTGGCCGAACATGTGCAGATGCCGGCGAGCAAGGTTCACCGTTATCTGCAGGCCTTGATTGCCTCGGGCTTTGCCGAACAGAACACCGCCACCAACCACTACGGCCTCGGCCGTGAAGCGCTGCGCGTGGGCCTGGCCGCCCTCAACAGTATGGACGTGCTGAAAGTCGCCGCCCTGCCGCTGGCCGAGTTGCGCGACGAACTCAACGAAACCTGTTTCCTGGCGGTGTGGGGCAATCAGGGCGCGACCGTGGTGCACATCGAACCGGCGGTGCGCGCGGTGACGGTGGTGACGCAACTGGGCTCGGTGTTGCCGCTACTCAGTTCCTCCACCGGCCTGGTGTTCGGCGCTTACCTGCCGCACCGGGAAACCGACGAATTGCGAGAGCAGGAAATCGCCGTCGGCGGCCATCCGCTGGCGGACGAAAAAGCTTATGAGGCATTGTGCGAACAGATCCGCGAACGCGGTCTGCATCATGTCCACGGCTTGCTGATGCCCGGCGTCGATGCCCTGTCGGCTCCGGTGTTCAACGCCCCCGGCCAGGTCGCTGCGGTATTGACCATCGTCGGCCCGACATCGTTGTTCCACGCCGACGAAAACGGCCCGGCGGCGCAGCGGTTATTGGCTGCGACGCGGGCCGTGAGTTGGCGGATGGGTTATCAGCCAGATTGACGAGGCAAGGGGTCAGCCGATGATTCGGGTTTTACTGTCCGCGATCACGTAGGGAGAAGCCACGGCGGTGACATATCCAATCCCCACCGGCACCCCGGTCACGGTCGACACGATCTCGGAAATATCCTTGACTCGCGACAGCAGCCCCACCGCCGAAACAGATCCGCCAACGCCTGCCACAATTCCCACATACAAGAGAATGGAGCTTCTCCACGCCGAGGCGAGATGGTTCTTGCCGGCTTTGTCATCTCCCAGACTGTAGGCAACGATGCCCTGGACGATCGAACGTGTGATGCGCACGATGCTGCTCACCAATCCCACCGGCGGGACAAACAGCGAGACGATATCCACCGCAAGCTCGGTGATCACCATGACCGTGTTCCAGAATCGCTCGGCAGGTGTGGTGGTTTGATAGTCAACGTCGCTGAGCACACGGGAAATCATGCTGTCGAATTCGAACTTGAAATGGGTCACGGCATAACTGTTGTCCAACGCAGGGACAGGGAGAGCGCCTGAAGCGTTTTGGCAGCGAATGACAAAGTTCTGTACGACACCCCTGTGTTCGAGCCTGGTCAGTGCAATGACGTGATTTCCCAGGTCGGCGTCCTTGAGCCCCAGTGTCAAGGATTCGAGCGGGCGGAAACTCAGCCCGTCCGGAGCCTTCGGAATATAGGCCAGCAGCTGCAGCTTCCCTGCCACCCGGCGTCCAAACGTATAAGCGCCCTCGATGCGTCGCCCTTCAAGAACCAGCGTGTAGATACCCTCCTGCGGGGTAGTGCCCGGCTTGAACGGTTCCACTTGATGAGGACGGTCATGATCGAGCCCGTCGACCAGTCCCGCCAGCCAATTGAACTGTTCGGAGGACAGAGAGCCCTGCATCTTCTGAGTCAATGCGGCCCTGAGCATTTCGTTCTGCTTGAGCTTGCAGAACAGTTTC
The DNA here is from genome assembly GCF_900115915.1 of Pseudomonas sp. NFIX49. Classification (NCBI taxonomy): domain Bacteria; kingdom Pseudomonadati; phylum Pseudomonadota; class Gammaproteobacteria; order Pseudomonadales; family Pseudomonadaceae; genus Pseudomonas; species Pseudomonas sp. NFIX49. Next base: position 590,192 of record NZ_FOYE01000002.1, read on the forward strand.
GCCTTGAGATCCAGCGACGGGCCGTTGGCAAAGCGGTCGACCAGATGCCACTCATACATCATGCCCGGCCGCAAACCGATCAACGATTTGACGACCGTCGCATTCAGATTTCCCAGTGAAGAACCATCCCTGGAGACGAATGCCACCTGATCATCACCAGGCCAAAGCTGCCATTGAATGAAGAGCTGGGTAAGCGTCATCCAGTCCTGCCCTTTCACCTTGACATTAACGCGATCAGGATCGATCAAGGGGTGGTTCGGGTCAGAACGACGCAGGTGACTGTTCAACCGTTCCATCACCTGGTCTCGCGAATAAGAAACCAGCGTGGGGATATTCAGCTCGTCTTTCGACAGTTCGTAGAGCGCCTTGAAATCCGTGTTCACTCGGGTAAGCATCTCGCGATCCCGCGACGCCGCATTCCTGTACCAGACGGGCGTGGCCACCTGTTCCTCAGCGATTTCCCAATCGATGATTTCATGGATGGCCCCCATCAGTGGCCCTTCACCGTGCCCCCGAGTCCACTCGACCAGGGTGACTCCACCCCACCACCTCGGTTCAAACACAGGGCCTGGCTCGACATAAGAAAGCTCGTCTTTCACGAAAGCTGCGCGATCCTTGCTGAAAGCCTGAGCGATCAGGAATTCACGATCACGTGGCTCGAAACCCCAGGAGATGAACTGTCGTTTCAATCCGGTCAGATCGGAGAATTCGTACCATTGCTGCCCGGTCGGGGCACCTGGCGCATACAGCACATGTAACTGGAGGTCTGGCGCAGCCCCCCTTGCACGAAACGCAATCATGTCCTTGAACGGCTTGTAGTATTGACGAAACGCAACGCCAAACGCTTCGACTCCCGGATCGCCATGCAGATACCGCTGCACCATATTCTGCCCTTGCGGGCCGATGTGTTTTTGCAGGACGGCGGCGAAGTGGCTGAGCGCAATTTCCTGCCCCAGGACTTCGCGCATGGCTTCGCGAATCCGTGCCTGTGCGAAACGCTGATTGCGTTGATTGGCATATTGCAAACGCAGATCAAACTGGCGGATGGCGAGTTCGATACTCGAAGCCGTCAGTCGAGGATTGGTGTGAAAGGCTTCGAGCTTGATCGTGTAGGGAGCCGCCGTGTCATGCACGCCGTACATGAACAACTGAGTCAGGGTTTTACGCTCGACATGTTCAATACGCCGAGTGCCCATACGCAAAGAATATTCCACTGTTACCCAGACAGTATCAGGGTCCACTCGCCGGGTATCGCCCGCGCTGATGTGGGTTTCGACAACTCCGCGCACGTAGTCCTGAAAAGAAGATACTCCCCCCAGGGCCTCATGCAGGCTCACCTGCCCCCTGAGCAGTTCCTTTTCCAGAGAAGCGAATACTTCCTGATGGTTGGCGGTGGCATCTTTCAACCATTGCGGCCGGGCGTTTCGGTTCATCAGGGCCAGTAGTCTCGCGACCCGCCCCCGGGCAGCGTCGATGACTGCCTGCTGCTGAAGGGTGCTCTCGACCGAACGCACGAGAGCAGGCCGATCCCCGCCCGGCGCCTGTAACCGACGAAGATGGTAAGCAACGTCGCGCTGTTGTTTTTCAAGAAGCTGGGCGGTGAGGGTCTGGAAGATTTCGCCTTGAATGTTCAGGTAACGGATATCCGGAACGCTGCCGAGCTGCTCGGCATCTTCCTGTGAAACACTCCCGAGCAGTTGTGCCCGGGTTTCTGCATTGCCCAGGCGTTGCTGCAACGCTTGATGCATCAAGGTGGGTGTGCGGAATGTTTCCAGGCCGTTCACGGAAGTGTAGAGGACAACCCATTCGTCATCGTCCAGAACCAGTTCGGGGATAGAGCGCCCCGAAAGGTACGTGACAAAGCAGCCGGCGAGCGTTGCGAATCGACCGTTTTCCAGTTGCAGTGAAAGACTGTAGGCCGGAGTCAAAGATGTGCCCTTGATGAAAACGGCATAGCTTTCCTCTACCTCCGGCCGAACGCCTTGCATCTGCACCGTCGCGCCCAATTCCTGCCAGAACAGCGCTGCATAGGCATCCTGCAACTGACGACTGCGCGAAGCCAGCTCACGCCCCAGACCGTCCTTCCCCGAAGATGCAGCCCAGTATTGCGCCAGCAAAGGCGTGTACTTCTGCGCCAGCGATCCGAGCACATTACCGATCAACGAACCGACGGCTACTACATCCAGCCCTTCAATCCGGTCCTCTTCATCCGTGGAGTCAGGCCAATCGTAGACGCCGTACAGACTGGCGTCATAGACGGGCGCATTGCCGGACACCAGGCACTGCATGAACACGTCCATCAACAACCCGGTCGGTTGTGGATTCGCAATCTCTGAATGCTGGGCGGCAATGTAAGTTTTGCTGATATAAATATTCGGTGATAACTGTTGAAGTTCCTTTAACACCAAATCCTGCAAAAGCGATTTGAACGACGGTAGTGCACCCAGCAAACCTTCCAGGTCGTACCTGCGCTTATTGATTTCACTCAGATGTTTTTCCGCCGATAACCTTCCAACTGCATTCATGATAAAACTCCGTTATTACACAGGATAACCAGACGACAAAACATCGCCCAAGCCGTGCAAATAACTTAACCGGAGCAAAACCAATAAAAAACCCACCGTCCTTTGCAAGACATTTAAAAGATCAAACTTAAAAAAAACCAACATACTGATTAACTGACAATTAACAACACAAACCCAGCATTCTCGCGCGCGCCACGGCATGCGTCCGGCGTTCGACGCCCAACTTTGCATGAATTCGCCGGACATGAGTTTTAACGGTATGCAACGAGATGAACAACTTATCCGCTATTTGTTGATTGGAACTTCCCGCCGCAATCAACCCCAACACTTGCGATTCTCTCAGGCTTAATGAATTTTCATTGTCACTGCCATCAAGAAATGGATGTTCGGGTGACTCAGGGCGAATATCCGAAGCAGCTTCGTCAAACTTCATGACCAGACGCTGCAAGTTGAACTGACAGGCCAGCTTGCGGCCCCTGTCGAAATACTGTCGGGCAGATTCCCGATCATTGAGAATCGACGCCACCTCGCTCATTGCCAGCCACTGCTCGGCTTCCAGAACGATCATCCGGCAAGACTGAGCCTGCTCGAGCAAGGACTGCAGCCGCGCCTGCGGCTGGTGCGCCTGCTTCAAGCGGGTCTCGGCCAGAATCAGCAAATACTCGATACGCGGGATCAGCTCCAGCGTCGCCGGCGGCGCCTGCCGTCCACGCGGGCCACGATAGTGCCTGAGCACTCGACTCAACGCTTCACGAGCCAGTTCGGGTCGTCCCTGTTGCAGCCAGAACTCACTGCTGACCTGCAACAGAACACCGCGATAAACCGTGTCTGGAATCTGCCGCTGCTGCATCAAACGTTCGGCATCGCGCAGGTGCATGAATGCTTGCGAATAATCACCCTGATCAGCGGCCAGTTGCGCCTGACCGAGAAAACCGTACAGCACGCGCTTGTCAAAGCTGCGCAAGCAGTCGTCGAGCCCCTGCTGAAAGAGCTCGGCAGCCCGTATTGATTGCCCCATGCTCAGCGCCAGTCGCCCCCGGCGCAAGGCGATACGGCCCAACAACGGCGTCGGTCGCTCGATGGAGGACTCAAGCATTTCGCAAAGATTGGCCAGCAACTCTTCGGCGCGAGCCGACGCGCCCCGTTGCTCCAGCAGTTGGGCGTGATCAAGCTCCAGCAACGCCTCGAACAGCAATGAGCCCTCGGCCCGTGCCAGGCACAGCGCTTCACGATTGATCGAATGAGCCAGCTCCAGATCACCGCACAGCAACGCTTGCTGAGTGCGGCCCGACAGGCACAGCAGACGGGCCGTCCAGGCCTGCGGCGAAAGATCGTTCAAGGCTTGCTCGAAATGCTCGCGCGCCTCGTCCATATGCCCCTGCAAATGCAACAGCCATCCTTGCTGAGCCTGCCAGCGCGCGATCAATTGCCGTTGCTGACCCGCCGACGGTGGCGGTAGAAAACGCGACAGTTGTCCGATGCATTCCGCCGCCTGGGTAAATCGTCCGGCGAACAGCAACGCCGCCGTGATCAGACCGACCAGTTGCGCCGAGCCCAGCAGCAGTTCCTCGCCGCGTTGCTCGTACAGGCGCAGTAACAACACGACTGTCTGTTCCTCGAACAAATGCTCGAAACTGAAGTGTTGCAGCAGGCTCACCGCCACCTCGTATTCTTCGGCCAGCAGCGCCTGTTCAAAGGCGCATTTCCAATGCTGTCCGGCAGCGAACCACTGACAGGCCCGACGATGCCAGGAACGTCCGGCGGGCCAGGGCTCATCGCGCATCAAGCGCGACAGCGCAGCGCACACCTGCAACCAGTCCGGCGACCCTTGCCAGGGTTCGATAAAACACCCAAGCGTTTGCAGCGTGCGCATCCACTGCGCGCCTTCGCCTGCACCGAACAGGTGATCGCACAGGCTGGCGTTGAACCGCGGCAGATGCGCCAACACCCGCCAGGCCTCGGCCAGTTCCGGGCTCAATCCACTGAACAGTTCGTGTTGCAGATAATCCAGCAGAGTGTCCATGCGTTGCTGCGGCAAGGTCTTTTGCGACCAGTCGCATTTTTGCATCAACAGCATTCGCACCCCGGCGCACCAGCCGCCGCTGCGCTGATGAATGCGAGCAGCCACTTGATCGGCCTGGACGGACGGCAGGTGCCGCAACAATTGCGCGATCTCGCCGCGACTCAACGCCAGCGCCGCGCATTCGCACTCGTACAAGGCGTCATCGAGCAACAGGCGCGGCCAGTTGCATTGCGGGCGTCGACGCGTGCCGATCCACCAGGTGACGGCGGGGCCGGCAAGCGCCAGCATCCGGTCGAGCAGTGCATCCAGCGCCGGCTCTTCAACACGACAGTAATCGTCGAGAAACACCCAAACCGGCGAGGACCGGCGCGCCAGCTCATGCAGCAGCGACGACTCATCCGCCGTGGCCAGCCCCAATGCCTGCGCCAGTCGCTCGCAAAATGCCGCAACACTCATCGACATGCCCGCCAACGGCAGCCAGCACACCGTACATTCGACGGGCGCCTGCAACAGGCATTCGGTGAATAACGTGCTCTTGCCACTGCCGGCCGGTGCGCAGATCAGCCGGACCCTTGCCGCAGATTCGAGCAGTGATGCAGTCAGACGCGGACGTGGAAGATGATGAGCCGAGAGTCTGGGCAAGAATCCCGGACGATCCGGAGCGTGGGTCATGGCGGTCATCGGGTACGCCTTTTTATCGTTGTACGCTCACCCTAGCCCTCTCCCTGCTGCTTGTTGACGAGTATTCAGTACGCTGATTGGCGCCCATAAAAAAGGCGACCGTGCGGTCGCCTTTTTGTCTGCCCCTGTATCGAGACCCTTACCGTACGCCCTCCGAACGCAAGGCCGACGGGGTGTAATCGGCGGCCTTGGCTTCGAAGCCGAATTCGAAGCTGTGCTTCTCTTCGTTCTTCATCCCCAGGGCAATGTAACGGCCGGCGATGATGTCGTAGAGCGCTTCGAGGGTGTAGGCCTGGGCCTGGTGATCGTAGTAGTACTGCGCGTGTCCTTCAGCCACTCGCCACAGTTGCCCGCGACCGTCGTAGTGATCGGCCAGCGCCACTTGCCAGCTGTCCTCGTCGATGTACATGTGGCGCTTGGCGTAGATGTGCCGTTCGTTCGGTTTGACTGTGCCGACCACTTCCCAGACCCGGTGCAGTTCATAGCGGGTCAGGTCCTGGTTGATGTGCCCGGCCTTGACGATGTCGTCGTACTTGAGGCTCGGCGAGTCGAGCTTGTAGCTGTTGTACGGAATGTACATTTCCTTCTTGCCGATCAGTTTCCAGTCATAGCGATCCGGGGCGCCGGAGAACATGTCGAAGTTGTCCGAGGTGCGCAGGCCGTCGGCGGCGGTGCCCGGGCCGTCATAGGCGACTTGCGGTGCACGACGGACCCGACGCTGACCGGCGTTGTAGATCCACGCCAGACGCGGTTCCTTCACCTGATCGAGGGTTTCGTGTACCAGCAGCACGTTACCGGCCAGGCGCGCCGGGGCCGTCACCGACTGCTTGAAGAAGGTCAGGACGTTGGCGGCTTTTTCCGGATCGAGATCCTTCATCAGTTGCGGCACGGCGATCTCTTCTTCGAAGCGGATCGGCGTGTAGCTGCCGTTGGTTTGCGGCGTCACCTGCGTGATGATCCGCCGCAGGTTGCCGCCGTGATAACGGGTGATGTGGTTCCACAACACCTCGACGCCATTTTTGGGAATGGGGAACGCGTAGTAGCGGTTACCGGTGAAATTGGCCAGGCCGTTGCCATCGTTGATGCTGGTGACGTTGAGTGCGCTGCGTTTGGCCGACTCGTAGATTTCCGGCGGTGCGGCCACGGTGCGATGGGTCGGGTAGACCGGGATCCTGTAGGTTTCCGGGTAGCGCTTGAACATCGCCACCTGGCCGTCGGACAGCTTGTCCTTGTACTTGTCGACGTTGGCGGCAGTAATCGTGAACAACGGTTTTTCGCTGGCAAACGGGTCAGCCAGAAAACCCTTGCTGTCGACTGCTCCGGCGTTTTTCGGGATACCGCCGGTCCAGGCCGGAATCGAGCCGTCGGCGTTGCCGGCCTTCTCGGCGCCCAGCGGCGTCAGGCTGGTGCCGAGCTTGTTGGCTTCCTCCGGCGACACCGCCGCGATCACGTTGGCGGCCAGCAGGCTCAAGGCCAGGACACCGCATTGCAGAATCATCTTGCGCATTGCATTCATCCTTCTCGGGCAGATCAGAAGTTCACACCGAAGCTCAGGGCCACGAAGTCACGGTCTTCGAGGGTGTTGTAGTCACCACCGAAAAAGTCGGTGTAACTCAGGCTCGCGGTATAGGTGTTGCGATAGTCGGCATCGACTCCGACGCTGACAGCCTTGGCGCCTTCGTTGAACAGACCGTTGGGGCCATAGCCGGCGACGTCGTGGGACCAGGACAGGTTGGGCTTGAGGTTGATCCCGCCGATCACGTTGGCGTAATCGAGGATCGCCCGGGCGCGATAGCCCCAGGAGGTGGAAGTAACGAAACCGTCGGTATCCCCCCCGAAACCATACTGGCCGTAGACCGAGTCACGCCCATAACGCAGCTTGCTGCGCGACTCCAGTCCGCCAACCCGCACCACCGCCGCCTCGCCGACCAGGGTCAGGCGCTGCGCCCCCCAGACCTGATCGATAAAGTGCGTCAGCGTGCTCTGGATCTGCGTCACTTCCTTGCGTCGGTAACCCTTGTTGTCGGCCCCCGGCGAGGTGACCAGCGGCGACGCGGCACCGCCGGCAATCGGATTGACCAGCGCCAGGGTCAGGTCGTTGGTGTTGACCTGCACCGGCGCATTGGGCCGATAGCTGATCTCACCGGTCCAGGCGGTGCCGGTTGGCAACGTGGTGGAGAAACTCGCGCCGTACAGGCGAATGTCTTCCGGGTATTCGAGGTAGTACTGGCCGCGCCCGAGCATCACGCTTTGCGCCAGTCCCGAACCGCTGCCGGGCGCCAGGCGGTTGGCGATCCCGACCATGCCCGGCAATGACGCCAGGGTCGACAGACCGGCGGTACTGGTGCCAACGGTCGGCGTGCGGCTGTGGTAGTTCATGAAGTAGAGGCCGTATTCGGTGTCGTCGCCGAGCCAGCGCAACGCCGTGCCCCATTGCCCGGAGTCCCGCGCATCGCGGTCGCCGCCACGGGGCACGATCACCCCTTCGCGGGTCACCTGGATCGGCTGGCCGAAGGCTGCCGCCAGCGGCGCCAACGGGGCGATCGCCGGGCTGCCGACGGTGTAGCCGTTGTTGCAACCGTCCGCTGCCACATCGACGCCGAAAAACGTCCCGCAGTTGTCGAGGACGGTCTGATCCCATTCCAGTTGATAGAAGCCCTCGACCGTCAGTTGGTCGGTGAGCCCCTGAGAGGCGAACAGCATGTTCACCGGAATCAGCCCCTCCTTGATCTCCGCACCCGGCCGCCGGAACGCCGAGACGTCGATCGGGTTGATGCTGTTGATCGAGTTGCCGATGAAGGTGCTTTCGCCCCAGCTCACCACCTGTTTGCCGGCGCGCACGGTGCCCGGCAAATCGGCGATGGAGTAGTTGTGATAAACGAACGCGTCGAGAATCTGCGCGCCGGACGACTTCGCGCCTTCCTTGCGTCCCTTGTCACTGATCTGTTTGAACTCGCGGTCTTCGTCCTTGAGTTCGAAGTCGTACCAGTACTTGCCGCGCACAAACACACCGGTGTCGCCGTACTTCAGTTCGAGGTCGTGGATGCCTTTGAAGATCTTGGAAAAGGTCTCACCCTTCTTGAAGTTCAAACGCCCGTCATCACCGGTGGAAGACTGGCCCGTGCCGCCGTTGACCGTACCGACCAGCGACTTGTCGGCATCGCGCATGCCCCAGCTCGCTCCGACCGACAGCGACGAATCGAAGGTGCCTTCGATTTCCCCGATATTGAAAGCGACCGCTTGCGCCTGGGCACAGCAACCCAAAGCCACAGCAGCGGCGAGCGCCTGCGGCGTGAAGATGGCGCGCATTGTTGTTTTTGTCATGCGTCTTCCCCGGTGAGTGACAGAAGGCCCCACCCTACTGCCGCGCCACGGCGAGGATAAGCGCACAAAGGAGGTATTCACGCTGTCGCTCGAAAGGATGAATCCCCGCCTGCGACAAGGGTTTGCGCCCGCCATGAACAGGCTGGATGGACCACTATCAACGCAGCGGATAATGACCACCCCAGTGCGCGCCACTGTTACACGCCCCGCAACAGTGCATGTCCGGAATCGCTATTTTTCCCTGAGGCGCCAGCCCTTATTCTGTGCCGGCTTTCACCGCAGACCGCGAGAAAGCACGAAGTCCGCGACCGAGTCGTCGGCAACCGATTTCTGATGGCGCGAAGCGTTTTTCGATCCATCGCCCCGGTGTTCACTGACGTTGATTTGTAGCTCCTTGATCCAACGTCTTACCTTGGCCGCTGCGTTTGCAGCGGCCTTTTTTATGGGCGTTTAAAAAATGTGGATGGCGGATTGCAAAGATCCTCCGATTACCGCGTCAGACATTTCCTTGAGTCCCGAACGAATCCCTTCTGCATTAACAGCAACCCGCGAAAACCCTTTCCACACAACGCCCTGTTACTTACGGGCTTCTCGGATTTGATCACCGCCGTTGCGAGGTAACCTGAAACACCTCAACCATTCGCCGGTGACACGGATGTCATCGCCCCCCTGGGCATTTTTCGGGCGAATGAAAACGCACATTCAAAAGGACATGAATATGCCAAAACCTCCACCGTTAGAGCTGGACGCATTACATATCCGGGAGTTCGCCCCGGATGATTACGAGCCATTCAAAGAAACCAATGTGGGTTATTCCTACAGTGGCACATTCGGCCCTGCCGGTGCCAATTCGCAAACGCGTCAATTGATGCATGAAACACAACTTGCCGTTGAACAGGAATTCAACGCAAAAGCCGCCTCGATCCCACAATCCATCGAAGTGGAACTGGCGACCATCAGACTGGAAGGCCCGACGACCCCTCTGCCACCCGCGGCGGCATTGGCTCGCGAAGTGGGCGTCAGGAACACGCTGATTCAACGCAAGAGCGCAGAGTTTCAAAGACAGACCGCCATCGCCAACCGCTTTTATGGCAGCGATCCGCTGGGGAAAACCTTCAAGGATTACCTGGATCAGGCATCTGCCCTTCGACGAGCGCACGGCGCGGGGGTCAAGAGCAGAGCGTTATGGAGTGAATCGTTTCGGGCCGCCCACGAAGCCCGGCTGCTGGGCCAGACATTGGCGCTTCTCAACCAGCAACAGGTCGGCGTGCTCAACTGGCTGGCCACCGTGCAAGCACAGGATCAGGCGGCTGCGGCAGAGGCGCAGCGGCAGGCCGCGGAACGTGCCCGAATTGCGGCGGAGCAACAACGCCAGCGAGACATTGCCGAAGCAGCGCGCCGGGAGCAGGAGGAAATACGTGCACGAGAACAGGCTCGACTGGCCGCATTGGCGGAGAAACAACGTCGGGATGCCGAACAGGCTCGACTGGCGGCCGAGACCGCGCGCCTGAACGCTGAGGCTGAAGCTCGGGAGAAAGAGCGGGTGGCTGCGTTGAAGATCGCCCAGGCCGAGGCACAAGCCAAAGCTGAAACAGCGGCGCTGGCGCTTGCGGCAGAACAGGCTCGGTTACAGGAGGAAAGGAAGCATGTCTTCCCGGCTTCCGGAGCAATGGCCAGCAACGGCCCTGCCGTTTCTTTCGCTTCGACAGCGGTCAACCTCAGCCCGGCCAACTCGGCGGGAATACTCAATGCACTACGTACCGCAACAGCGACCCTGACAGCGACGGGCACGGCGCTGTTCGGCAGTCCGGTATTGATGGGGTTCGCGGCGCTGTTGATGCCTTCAAATCTGGGCAACGGCGAGCGTTTTTCCATGAGTGTTCCTTTCGCCGAGTTGTCGTCCGAGCCGGCAGAGACGCTCCGGGAAATCGCCGATCGACAGGGTACGCTGGAGATGCAAGCCGGGCTCGGCGTCAGGCGACTCGGTGCAGGTATGCAAGTGTTCGTCGCTACGAGCGATGACTTCCATATTCGCTCAAGTGTGCTGGTCCTGAATGCCGCCTACGATCTGCTCAACGACGTATACAAGGTCGCGCTATCGGACTCGCCCACCGACTACTTGACCTGGACACCCGCTATCTCGCCGGGTGACGCCTCGACCGCCTCGCCAATAGTGGATACCGATTCTCCCGCTTACTCCGGGGTATCCATCGTGCCGGTTGAAGGACGGCTGGATTTGAATCCGATACTGGTGGAAGGCTGGGATCGATTCATCATCGTGTTTCCGGCTGATTCGGGGATTGAACCGCTGTATGTGGTTTTCAGCAGTCCTTATGACGGAGGCGTCGAAGATGGCGAGCACAGCGGCCGCGCATTCAACCCCACAGAAAGTGGCGGCTCAATTCTTGATTTGGCATGGACACCTGTTACTGCAACATCAGAAGGAGCAACTGACGTGAAACTGCATATATCCAGATTTCCTGAATCGGCCGCCAATAAGGTAATGATTGACCGCCTGGAAAAAATCATCAGAGGAGAGCTTGAAATAACGGACACAGACAAGCGCTTCTACACTCACGAGTTGAGGGAGCTGGAAAGATTCAGAGCCTTGGGTTATGGCGATACCGAGCGGCCTGATCCAGACTCACCTGTTTGGAACAATGTGCACACAGCAACATTGGAAGACTTCAAACTGAAAGATGACGCTACTCTGCTCTACACACCTGAAGCGCTGGCAGCAGACGCAGAACAAGCAAAACGCGCTTACCAGCAGTTGCTGAAGGAGATGTGGAAATGAACACCGTAGAACAGATAATAAAAAACGAGTCTCTGGATGACATCGTTGCGGTATTCGCGCTGATCAAACCAAATCCGCATCTGGACAGGATGATCAGGCTCTACAACCGCGACATCCTTAAAGAGTATGGTGCGCTAGAAAGCGCATATTCGCGACTCTTCGCTGCCGGTGTATTGGCTATTGGGGAGCACGGTCTGGCGATCAAAGGCCCGAACTGGTCCCCTCCAAAGTTCATGACCGAAAACAGATACACCTGATCAGCAAATCAGCCACCAGGCTCCCGCCTGGTGGCCACTTCAAGCTACAACGAATACTTCTGCAAATTCCCCATCATCTCCTTCAGCGCCTCAATGTTGTCCTTCGGATGCGCCGCCCCTTCGAAATCACAGATCTGCTGCCAGTGCGCCGCGACATCTTCCGGGGAAAATCCGACGCGAGGATCGAACCCGGCACCAAGGCTGCGTTCCCAACGCACCTTGCCCATCCAGCCGCCGCCGACTTCGAACAGGCCCGAGGTTTCCTGGCACTGCTCGCTGGCCAGGTACACCACCAACGGGCTGACCAGCTCCGGCTTGAGTTGTTCGAACACTTGCGGCGGGATCAGGCCTTCAGTCATGCGCGTACCGCCGGTGGGGGCAATGGCGTTGACCAGGATGTTGTTCTTGCGACCTTCGATGGCCAGGGTGCGGGTCAGGCCGTAGAGACCGAGTTTGGCCATGCCGTAGTTGGACTGGCCGAAGTTGCCGTAGATGCCCGAAGTCGATGCGGTGAAAATCACTCGCCCATAGTTCTGCTCACGCATGTGTGGCCACGCGGCGCGGGTCACCTTGTAGGCGCCTTCGACGTGGACGCGGTAGACCAGATCCCAGTCGGCGTCTTCCATTTTGTGGAAGGATTTGTCACGCAGGATCCCGGCGTTGTTGACCACCACATCGACGCGGCCGAACACATCGAGCGCGTTCTGCACCAGTTTGTCGCCGTCGGTGACCGAGTCATGGTTGGCTTCGGCGATGCCGCCGGCCTCGCGGATTTCCGCCACCACGCGATCAGCGGCCGAAGCGTTGGCGCCTTCACCCTGGGTCGAGCCGCCGAGGTCGTTGACCAGCACTTTGGCGCCCTGTCTGGCGAACAGCAAAGCATGAGCGCGTCCCAGGCCACCACCGGCTCCGGTGACGATCACGACTTTATCTTCGAAACGCACAGAATCATTCATCGGGGCAACTCCAGCAGGCCTGAGGGACAAGTGTCCCCGAGTGTCAGGCACAGGGCGTGCGGTCACAACGAACAGGCTGAGGCTGAATGGTGCGCGATAAGGCTGGGGGATGATGAAACGTGCCGAGGCGTCAGGCGCCTCGGGCACCAAGTCAGGAGCACGCCACCTTGCGCGGCGGCAACACGAAGTGATCGCGAAATTCGAGGTAGTGCTTGAGCACCTGCACCGGCGCTTCGCTTTGCGGGTAATGGCCGATGCCTGGCAACAACACGGTGTCGGCGTCGGGGATCAGCTCGCGATAACGCTCGATCATGTGCGCCCCGGAGATCGGATCGACTTCGCCATCGATCACCCGCAGCGGCACCTCGCCGCGCTGCATCGCCGCGACCCAGCGGTTACGCTGGACCCGGCGCTCGGGAATGTAGTGAATCAGCTTGTGCATGACGCGTTGCCCGCGATTGCATTCGATCAGACTCCAGAAATCATCCATTTCGCTCTCGCTGGGCCGGGTGTCCGGGCCGAAAATCTGCTGGAAGCTCTTGACCAGCGCATCACGGGAGAAGGCCCGGCCGATCATCCAGCCCAATGGGCTGAGCAGCAGTTTTTGCGCCAGCAGCGGTCGATGGGTTTCCGGGAACAGACCACCGTTGAGAAACACGCAACTGGCGACCTCGATCAGATCTTCGTAATGCCGGGCCAGCAACTCCTGGGCAACACTGTCACCGTAGTCGTGGGCCAGAATGTGCACTGGTTGTTCGATCTGCAGATGCGCCAGCAAGGCCTGTTGCAGATCGGCCTGTTCCAGCAGGCTATAGGTGTGATTGAGCGGTTTGGCCGAGTCGCCGAAGCCGAGCATGTCGCAGGCAATCACCCGGTAGCGCTGGGACAGCGGCTGCCACAGGTAATGCCAGTCCCAACTGGCCGTCGGAAAGCCATGGATCAGCAGCAGCGGTTCGCCCTGCCCGGCCGTCCAGTAACGGATCGGCTGACCACGGAAGACAAACGTCTGGCCGCGTTTGCGCCAGACACTCAGAGGGATCTCGGCGAGAGGCATTAGAGTCTATACCCCGGGTCTTGTTTATCGAGTTTGCGCAGCAGCGCCGGCCAGGCCAGCGCGCCACCCATGCCTTGAGCACTTTTGGTGACGCCGGCAATCATCGCTTTGGCGCCTGCCAGAATCTGCGGTTCGATGGCGATCAGTTCGGCACCGCCGGTCTGCGCCATGACCTGGATGTCGCAGGCGCGCTGGAAGGTGAACATCATCAGGAACGTGTCGGCGATGGTGCCGCCGCAGGTCAGCAGACCGTGGTTGTGCAGCATCAGGAAATTGTTGTCACCGAGATCCGCCTGCAACCGCGCTTTCTCTTCATGGTTGAGCGCCACACCCTCGTAGGCGTGAAAGGCCAGGCTCGACAGCACGAACAACGATTGCTGGCTGATCGGCAACACGCCCTGCTTCTGCGCCGACACCGCAACACCGGAGGCGGTGTGGGTGTGCAGCACGCAGGCCACGTCGTGCCGCACTTCGTGCACGGCACTGTGGATGGTGTAGCCGGCGGGATTGATTTCGTAGGGGCTGTCCATGAGCTTGTTACCGGCCTGGTCGACCTTCACCAGACTGGACGCGGTGATCTCATGGAACATCAGGCCGAACGGGTTGATCAGGAAATCTTCGGTGCCGGGCACCTTGGCGGAAATGTGGGTGAAGATCAGATCGTCCCAGCCATGCAGCGCGACCAGACGATAACAGGCGGCCAGATCGACCCGGGTCTGCCATTCCGCGGCACTGACCTGATCTTTGACATTCACGGACGAAGGGACGGGGGCTACGCTCACTGTATGCACCTCTGCGTTCTTATTGTTTTTGCGTGTGTCAGCAGTCTAGTCAGCCCCGGACGGTCGCGTAGTTGCATTGGCAGCCAGCTTGATGACTGAACGAGTCAGCGACGCAAACAGCTTGGATCCATGTCAAAGCAACGACGCCAACAAAGGCGCGGCGAACAGATTGAGCAGCCCCGTCAGTACCATCACCAGCCCCGCCACCGAGCCCTCTTCACCACCCACTTCATGGGCGCGACTGACACCCGCGCCATGAGCCCCCACGGCAAACAACGCTCCACGAGCCAAGGCACTGCGCAACGGCAGCCACTTGAGCAGCACACCGCCGAGCATGGCGCCGATCACCCCCGTGAACATCACAAATACGGCCGTCAGTTCCGGTACACCACCCAGGTCCTGCGCCAGCGGCATGGCGAACGGTGTGGTGATCGAGCGCGGCACCAGCGACAGCGTCACCGAACTGTCCAGCGCCAGCGCTTTCGCCAGGCCGAACGAGGTGGCGATCGACGCAGCGCTGCCGGCCAGAATGCCCAGCAGCAACGCCGACCAATGCCGCACCAGCAGGCGTCGCTGTTGCCAGATCGGCACCGCAAACGCCACGGTGACCGGCCCGAGCACCAGCATCAGCCAATGGGTGTTGCTGGAGTACTCGGCGTAAGCGGTGTGCAGCGGCACGGCAAGCGCCAGCAGCAACGCAGGGACCAGAATCAGTGGGGACAGCACGTAGCGCCCGGTCCGGCGATACAGCCAGCGACTGAACAGATAAGCCAGCAAGGTGAACGCCAGCCAGAACATCGGCATCAGCTCAAGCTTCATGGGACCGCCTCAGGCGAACGGCCAGCTCCACGGTGAACGCGGTCACCAGCATCACCATCAGCGTACTGGCTGCGATCACCAACAAGATCCGCCAGCCGTCATCGCGCAACAATGCGCCGTAATCCAGCAGGCTCATCAGCGCCGGAATGAAGAACAGCAGCATCTCGGCCATCAACAAGCCTGCGCCCATTTGCAGCGCCGCCGGTTTGACCCAGCCGAACGCAAAACCCAGCAGCAACAGCGCCATGCCGATCACGCCGCCGGGAATCGGCCAGGCCAGCCACGCTGCGATCTGGCAGCCGAGCAGGTAAAGAGCAAGCAGCACGGCCAGTTCGGCCAGCAGGCGAGAGAGGTATTTGAGGGTCGAGGCTTTCATCGATGGGCTCCTTTCAGGTGGCTATCTTACGAACCCGGCTACCATCTCCGAAGCGAATTGTTAGACTCAAAGCCATTCCAATCTGGAATCATGCCATGGAATTCAAGCAACTCAGAAGTTTCGTCGAAGTCATGCATCAGGGCGGTTTCACTCAAGCTGCAAAAACCCTGCACATCAGTCAGTCCGCTGTGAGCAAGCAAATCGCCCAGCTCGAACAGAGCCTCGGCACGCCTTTGCTTGAACGACTCGGCTCGCAGATACGCCTGACCGCCGCCGGCAGCGTGGTGCTGCACCGGGCCGAAGGCATGCTGCGGTTGCGCGATGAATTGCTCAGCGAACTGGATGACCTCAGTCATCTCGCGCGCGGCGAGTTACGTCTCGGGTTGCCATTGCTGGGCAGCGATGCGTTGTTTGCCGGTCTGTTCGCCGAATACCGACGGCGCTACCCGAACATCAATGTGCAATTGCTTGAAGGCGGCAGCCGTAACATCGAACAGGCGGTGCTCAGCGGGGAGCTGGAGTTGGGTGGCAGTCTGCTGCCGAAGGATCCGCAATTCGACTTTCAGCCATTCTGCGATGAACCGCTGGATGCGCTGCTGCCTGTGGATCACCCACTGGCGGCAAAAGGTGAAATCGGTCTGGAGGAGCTGGCAGATACGCCGTTTCTTTTGTATCAGCGCAGTTTCGTGCTCAACGATCGTTTGCTCCAGGCGTGCCAGCAAATGGGCTTCACCCCGAGGGAAGGCGGACGCAGCGGGCAGGCGGATTTTCTCGCGGCGCTGGTCGCCGCCGGACAAGGTGTGGTGCTGCTGCCCAGCGTAGTGGCGCGGGGCCTGGTGCGGCCAGGCGTGGTGCGCCTGACCTTGAACGCGCCGGATTACTTGCGCTGGGACATCGCCTTCATCTGGCGCCGGGGCGCCTACCTGTCAAAGGCTGCACAGGCCTGGCTGGCGCTGCTGCGTGAGCGCGGGATCAGCCCTTGAGCGTGGCGATCAACTGTTCCAGCCAAGGCTCGGCGTCGGATTCCGGGGTAACGCTTTCGCTGGCGTCAATGCGCAGCATGTCCTGCACTTCGCGCACACCCAGCTCGCCGAACAATTCGCGCAATTGCTCGCCGCCGCCGCAGAAAGTGTCGCCGTAGCTGGCGTCGCCCAGTGCGATTACCCCGCCGGGCAAACCACGCCAGGCTGCCGGCAGTTGATCACGAATGGCCGAATACAACGGTTGCAGGTTGTCCGGCAGTTCGCCCATGCCGGTGGTCGAGGTCACGCCGAGCAAGGCTTCAGGGCCAAACGCCTGGAGATCGGCGAGGCTGGCGCGCGAGTTGTAGAAGGTTTCAAAACCGGCGGCGTTCAACAGGCTCTGAGCGTGGCGAGCGACTTCTTCGGCCGTGCCGTACACCGAGCCGGAGAGGATGGCGACTTTCATCAATCTGATCCTGAAACTGAAAAAAGAGCGGCGATAGTAACAGCCAGCGACGCCATGATGCGATTGGCTCTCGATAAGGGCTGCCGGCCAGTAGACAGCGCTGGACGATCTTCTAGAATGCCAGCCACTGACAACCTTGAAAGGATTCAAAGATGATCAATGCCAGCCTGCTGCAAATGGTGATCAACGCGTCGAACGACGGGATTGTGGTAGCAGAAAAAGAAGGCGATCAGGACAACATTCTGATCTACGTGAATCCGGCTTTCGAAAAACTGACCGGCTACACCAGCGAAGAAATTCTCTATCAGGACTGCCGTTTCCTGCAGGCCGGGGATCGCGACCAGGCCAGTCTGGAACTGATTCGCGATGTTTTGAAAAACGGTGGCTCATGCCGGGAAATCCTGCGCAATTACCGCAAGGACGGCACTCCCTTCTGGAACGAACTGTCTCTTTCGACGGTAAAAAATGCCGACGACGGGCAGACCTACTTTGTCGGCGTACAAAAGGACGTTACGGTTCAGGTCAAGGCGCAGCAGCGGGTGGCGCAACTGGAAGCCCAGGTTGCGGCACTGGAAGCAGAAATTGCTGCCTTGAAAGCGACGAACGGCGTAAACAAAACAGCGAACTAATTGTCATTAACTACAATCACCAATGACTTTGTAATTATTCATTTCGAGTTAGCCATGCAGCGTGACGCCCTCCTGACCCAGGATGAGCTGGATTTCATCCAGACCATGCAACACAACCCGCAACTCAATGTGCGGGATGCGACGTCGAGCCTGCTGGTCAACGGTGGTTCGCAGATCCGTGATCTGCTCACGCGCCTGGCGGCCCATGAGCAAGTCACCATCCAGGCCAACTTCGAAAATCAGCAGATGACCTTCCCGCTGCATCTGGTGGAAGACGAGTTCCACGCCCTGCATCTGCGTCTTGGGGTGCCGAGCATCTATGAAGACGGGCCGATGGTGCGTCCATGGCGCCTGACCCTGGAAGAGCCGGTGGCACTGGAAAATGCCAAGGGCCAGCCGGGCACTCTGTGGGTTCACGAGGTTTCGCACAAGGGTGTGCTGCTGGAAGTGCGCAACAAGACCAAGCCGCCGAAGCATTTTGCGTTGTGGTTCAGCCCGTCGGGCTATGAGCGGATTGCCCTGCGCGGGACCTTCGAGCGGGAAACCGAAAGCGGCTTTTATGCTTACGAGCTAAGCCAGAGCGATGCCGACGAAACCGAGCGCCTGCGCCAGTTCATCCTGCAACAGCATCGTCTGACCCACCCTGCCCTGCACACCTGATTCTCAGGTATCCAGCGTCCCCGCCAGAAACTGATTCATGCGCTGGCGCATGGTCGATCCTTCATTGCCCAGACAGCCGACCGATGATCCCGCCAGGCTGTCCTGCGCCAGGTCGGCAGCATCCCCCGCCAGCATCAACTGACAATCAAGACTCAACGCCAGACGATTCAGCCGACGCGGCAACTCGGGTGCCGGGGCGTGATTGGAAAACAGCACCAGCGCCTCGGGCTTGATCTTCTCGCACACCAGCGTCAGCTCATCGAACGGTTGACCGGTGGTTAGCACACGAACCCCCGCGTCATTGCCGCTGAGAAACAGCGCTGCCACCAACAACTCAAGCTCGCGGCACTGACCGGCCAGCGCGCTGACGATCACCTTGCGCGGCTGCGTGCCCCGCAGCACGACGATGCGCTGCAGCACCTTCGCCCGTAGAAAACCA
Source organism: Pseudomonas sp. NFIX49 (assembly GCF_900115915.1). Taxonomy (NCBI): domain Bacteria; kingdom Pseudomonadati; phylum Pseudomonadota; class Gammaproteobacteria; order Pseudomonadales; family Pseudomonadaceae; genus Pseudomonas; species Pseudomonas sp. NFIX49. The sequence continues at coordinate 608,942 of NZ_FOYE01000002.1, forward strand.
TCGAAGAACAGCCACTCACTGGTTTGTCCGAACGCATCCTGACGCTGCAGCATTTGCAGCCACAGCGGCATCAGGATGTCCTGAAACACCACGGGCAGAGCATAGGAGGAGAAAATCTGACCGTAGACGCGATCAAGCAACTGATCGTCGAACGAACTGACTGCCTGCCGGACCTGTTCCTGCCACTGGAGATAGTCCGCCTGCACCAGATCATCGGGAATGAAGTGGGCCAGCACTTTCATTGGCTCGGTCTTGGCCAGGATCTTGCCGACCTTGCTAACCGAAACGCCCCGATCGATCCAGTCGACGATGCTGCGAACGCGCTCGATATCGGTCATCGAATACAGACGATGCCCACTTTCGGTGCGTGTCGGCTGGATCAAACCATAGCGGCGCTCCCACGCGCGCAGCGTGACCGGGTTCACGCCGGTCAGACGCGCCACCTCGCGGATCGGGAACAACTCCTCGCGCTCCAGCGCAACAGGCGCCTGCAAAGCAGGGCGAACGTCTGTGATCACAGGCATTGGTGCGGACACGTCCTTGTTGGCAAAGTTGGATCCATTCTACTCCTGATGCCCTATGAGGGTTCAAGCAATCAAATGGGACGAAAGTCTCTGGTTCGACACGAAAATGAGGAATAATCCTTGCTTGTCAAAAAACGCAGCCCTCTACCCCGGCGCTGCGTCAGGCGAAACTCCTACCCGGAGCGACGCACCTGCAATACGGAGATACACAATGTCTACTTCCCCCGTGACGCTGATGGTAGCGCGTCGTGTCGCCAATGGTCGTTATCAGGACCTGATCGCCTGGTTGCGAGAAGGCGAACAACTGGCCACCGACTTCCCCGGTTATCTCGGCTCCGGCGTACTGGCACCGCCTCCCGGCGACGACGAATTCCAGATCATTTTCCGCTTCGTCGACGAACAGACCCTGCACGCCTGGGAACACTCGGCATCGCGCACTGCATGGCTGGCCCGTGGCAGCGATCTGTTTGCCCACCCGACGGAACATCGGGTCAGCGGGATCGAAGGCTGGTTCGGTGCTGCCGGTCATCGCCCGCCGCGCTGGAAACAGGCCGTGGCGATCTGGCTGGCGTTCTTCCCGGTGTCGCTGCTGTTCAACTTCGTGCTGGGCCCGCTGCTCGCTGAAATGAGCCTGTTGCCGAGAGTCTTCATCAGCACGCTGTGCCTGACCCCGTTGATGGTCTATTTCTTCATTCCGCTGTCGACCCGCCTGCTGGCCGGCTGGCTCAACCCGGCGCCTGCACGCCCGCTGCCTGCCGCCCCCTCCACACAAAATCGCTGAAGCCGTCGCTCGCGTCGCTGTTATAGTTTTTGCTCTGACTTCGACGCGAGCCGTACATGACTTCCTCCACAGCTCCCTTCCTCATCACCGGCGCCGGCCAGCGGGTTGGCCTGCATTGTGCGCAGCGTCTGCTGGAAGACGGCCATCGGGTGATCTTTACCTACCGCAGCGAACGACCGGGGGTGAAGACGTTGCGGGATCTGGGCGCCCTCGGGTTGCATGCGGATTTTTCCAGTGAAGCTTCGATCCTCGCGTTCATCACCGAACTGAAGACTCACACCGACAGCCTGCGCGCCATCGTGCACAACGCCTCGGAGTGGCTGGCGGAAACCGACGACGGCGAAGCCGAAGCCTTCAGCCGCATGTTCAACATTCATATGCTGGCGCCCTACCTGATCAACCTGCATTGCGCCGAACTGCTGCAACGTTCGAGCCCTGCCGACATCATCCACATCAGCGATGACGTCACGCGCAAGGGCAGCAGCAAACACATCGGCTATTGCGCCAGCAAGGCCGGACTCGACAGTCTCACGTTGTCCTTCGCTGCGCGCTACGCGCCGTCAATCAAGGTCAACGGCATCGCGCCAGCCCTGCTATTGTTCAATCCCGACGACGACGCGGCGTACCGCGCCAAGGCGCTGGCCAAGTCCGCGCTGGGCATCGAACCCGGCAGCGAAGTGATTTATCAGAGCCTGCGTTATCTGCTCGACAATCCGTATGTCACCGGCACGACCCTGACCGTCAACGGCGGGCGGCACGTCAAGTAAAACGCCCCCCGCGAGGATGCTCCATGACCCGTTCCCTGCCCGAGAATTACCGCGAGATCCTGATCGGCCTCGGTGAAAACCCTGACCGCGAAGGACTGCTCGACACACCGGTGCGGGCGGCCAAGGCCATGCAGTATCTGTGTCACGGCTACGAACAGAGCGTTGAAGAGATCGTCAATGGCGCGTTGTTTGCCTCCGACACCGACGAAATGATTATCGTCGCCGACATCGAGCTCTATTCGTTGTGCGAACATCACCTGTTGCCCTTCATCGGCAAGGCCCATGTGGCTTATATTCCGACGGGCAAGGTGCTGGGGCTGTCGAAGATCGCACGGCTGGTGGACATGTTCGCCCGCCGCCTGCAGATTCAGGAAAACCTCACCCGCCAGATCGCCGAAGCGGTCCGGCAAGTCACCGATGCCGCCGGTGTCGCGGTGGTCATCGAAGCCCGGCACATGTGCATGATGATGCGCGGTGTCGAGAAACAGAATTCGACCATGAACACCTCGGTCATGCTCGGCGCCTTCCGCGAGTCGAGCAACACCCGCCAGGAGTTCCTGCAATTGATTGGACGGAGCAAGTAAATGCCACAACTTCAACCGGGAATGGCGCGCATCCGGGTCAAGGATCTGCGCCTGCGCACCTTTATCGGGATCAACGAGGACGAAATCCTCAACAAGCAGGATGTGCTGATCAACCTGACCATCCTGTATGCCGCGCAGGAAGCGGTGCGTGACAACGACATCGACCACGCGCTGAACTACCGCACCATCACCAAGGCGATCATCGCCCACGTGGAAGGCAACCGCTTCGCGCTGCTCGAACGCCTGACCCAAGAGCTGCTGGATCTGGTGATGGCCAACGAGTCGGTGCTGTATGCCGAGGTTGAAGTCGACAAGCCGCATGCCTTGCGTTTTGCCGAGTCGGTGTCGATCACCCTCGCCGCCAGCCGCTAAGCTTCAAGCCTCGAGCTTCAAGCGGTAAGCTAGGGGCACCCACCATCCAGAATCTTGCAGCTTGGAGCTTGCCGCTCTCAGCTGTCTCGAAGAGACTTCCATGACCGAACAACAACGCCTCGAACTCGAAGCCGCCGCCTTCCGCCGGCTGGTCGCCCACCTGGACAGCCGCAAGGACGTGCAGAACATTGACCTGATGAACCTCGCCGGGTTCTGCCGCAACTGCCTGTCCAAGTGGTACAAGGCCGAGGCCGACGAGCGCCGGATCGAGGTCAGCCTCGACGATGCCCGTGAAGTGGTTTACGGCATGCCGTACGCCGACTGGAAAGCCCAATATCAGCAAGAAGCCAGCGCCGAACAGCAAGCGGCGTTTGCCAAAGGAAAACCCAATGAGTGATCTGAACACCCTGCGCGCCAGCCTCAAGAGCGGCGAACACGTTTTTGCCGACACCCTGTCCTTCATCGCCGCCGGTTACGACTACCAGCCGCAGGCGTTCAACAACGGTGGCGTGGAAAACGCCGCCGGGCAGAACGAAGGTTCGTGCAAGACCCTGGGTCTGGCGTTGCTGGAAGGCTTGAGCGATGAAGAAGCACTGCTGGCGTTCGGCGAGCACTACCGCTCGGTCGTGGCAACACCTGAAGGCAGCGATCACGGCAATATCCGTGCGCTGATCCAGCACGGTCTGGCGGGCGTGAAATTCGAAGCGCAACCGCTGACCCGCCGCTGATTCCGAGCGAATCGCAGGCATGAAAAAACCGGCCAGTTGGCCGGTTTTTTTCGTCAGATCGTTCCCACGCTCAGCGTGGGAATGCAGCCGGGGACGCTCCGCGTCCCAAGGACGCAGAGCGTCCAGATGAGGCATTCCCACGCAGAGCCTGGGAACGATCATTGTCGTGTTGTCTGCGTTCTTAGAACGAAGCGTTCTGCAGACCGTCCAGGTAACGCTCGGTGTCCAGTGCCGCCATACAGCCAGCGCCGGCCGAGGTGATGGCCTGACGGTAAACGTGGTCGGCCACGTCGCCGGCAGCGAAGATGCCTTCGACGCTGGTCGCGGTGGCGTTGCCTTCACGGCCGCCCTGAACGACGAGGTAACCGTCCTTCAGCTCCAGCTGACCTTCGAACAGCGAGGTGTTCGGGGTGTGGCCGATCGCGATGAACACGCCGTCGACCTTGATTTCGTCGAAGCTGCCGTCGTTGTTCTTCAGACGTGCACCGGTCACGCCCATGTTGTCGCCCAGCACTTCGTCCAGGGTCGCGTTCAGTTTCAGCTCGATCTTGCCTTCGGCCACACGGGCGTTGAGCTTGTCGATCAGGATCTTCTCGGCGCGGAAGGTTTCGCGACGGTGGATCAGGGTGACCTTGCTGGCGATGTTGGCCAGGTACAGGGCTTCTTCGACAGCGGTGTTGCCGCCGCCGACCACGGCCACCGGCTTGTTGCGATAGAAGAAACCGTCGCAGGTCGCACAGGCCGAAACGCCTTTGCCCATGAACGCTTCTTCCGACGGCAGGCCCAGGTAACGAGCGCTGGCGCCGGTAGCAATGATCAGCGCGTCGCAGGTGTAGGTGCCGCTGTCGCCGGTCAGGCTGTATGGCTTGGAAGCGAAGTCCACAGCATTGATGTGATCGAAGACGATCTCGGTTTCAAAACGCTCGGCGTGCTCACGCATGCGCTCCATCAGCACCGGGCCGGTCAGACCATGGACGTCGCCCGGCCAGTTGTCGACTTCGGTGGTGGTGGTCAGTTGACCGCCGGCCTGCATGCCGGTGATCAGCAGCGGCTTGAGGTTGGCGCGGGCAGCGTAGACGGCAGCGCTGTAACCGGCAGGGCCGGAACCGAGGATGATCACTCGCGAATGACGGACTTCAGACATGAACCTGCTCCTGTTGACCGGCCAAGACACCTGGCCGGACGCCGGATTGCCGGCGGGAATAAAAAAGGACTGTGGATAACCTTGGGGAAGGCGTGAGCTCGACAGTCCTGTAAAAAGTTGGGTGCAGCGTATCGAGGGGGGCAAGATTAAGGAAATACGGTTTAACAATCCAGCTCATAGGTGGTCTCTATGCCGACACACTGACGAGATGGACGTCTTTGTTACAGTGAGTGTCGATCCCGCTGCCGCGCTTTCACAGGTTCTGCAAAGTCGGTAAGGTCGGCGCGTTTTCCCTTGCTCGGAGCACCCTATGCCCGCCCCTGTTCTGTCCGGCCCGCAATACCTGCGCGAGGGCCTCAAACTGGTATTGAGCCCGGGCCTGCGCCTGTTCGTGCTGCTGCCGCTGGCCATCAACCTGGTGCTGTTCGTCGGATTGATCTATCTGGCCGGTCACCAATTCAGCCTGTGGGTCGACACGCTGATGCCGTCGCTGCCCGAATGGCTGAGCTTTCTCAGTTACATCCTGTGGCCGCTGTTCGTGGTGCTGGTGGCGTTGATGGTGTTCTTCACCTTCACCATGCTGGCCAACGTGATCGCCGCCCCATTCAACGGTTTCCTCGCGGAAAAGGTTGAAGTGGTGGTACGCGGTACCGACGACTTTCCGGCCTTCAGCTGGGGTGAACTGATCGCGATGATCCCGCGTACCCTGGCCCGGGAAATGCGCAAACTCGGTTACTTCCTGCCCCGGGCGATCGGCCTGTTCATCCTCTCGTTCATCCCGGTGGTGAACATCGTCGCCGCACCGCTGTGGCTGCTGTTCGGGGTGTGGATGATGGCAATCCAGTACATAGACTACCCGGCGGACAACCACAAGCTCGGCTGGAACGAGATGCTCGCCTGGCTGCGGCAGAAACGCTGGCAGAGCATGAGCTTCGGCGCAATCGTCTATCTGGTGTTGCTGATTCCGGTGGTCAACATCCTGATGATGCCGGCCGCCGTGGCTGGCGCGACACTGTTCTGGGTGCGCGAGCGCGGGGCCGAGAATCTGGTGACGCAACGCTGAGGCCGCGTCACAAATCCATCATCCGAACGTCACAACCGCGACATGGCCTCAGCCGACACTGAGGTCATGACGACAGCTCTACATATCACCCTCATCAGCGAAACTTTCCCACCGGAAATCAACGGCGTGGCCAATACCCTTGGCCGCTTGTGCGACGGCTTGCGCGCACGCGGGCATCGGGTGGAACTGGTGCGACCGCGTCAGGCCGACGATCCGCAGCGAAGTGAAGATGACTCGCTGCTGCTGTGCCGAGGCTGGCCGTTGCCGGGTTATCCGGGGCTGCAATGGGGGCAGTCGTCGATGCACAAGTTGCTGCGGCGCTGGACGCGCCAGCGCCCGGACGTGCTCTATATCGCCACCGAAGGCCCGCTCGGGTTGTCGGCATTGCGCGCGGCACGGCGTCTGGGGATTGCCGTGGTCAGCGGCTTTCATACCAATTTCCAGCAGTACACCCACCAATATGGGCTGGGTTTGCTGACGCGCTTGCTCACCCACTATCTGCGCTGGTTTCACAATCGTTCGGCCCTGACCCTGGTGCCGAGCGTCAGCCAGCGCCTGGAACTGGAGCGCCGGCACTTCGAGCGCCTGGCGCTGCTGTCGCGAGGTGTCGACAGTCAGTTGTTTCACCCGGCCAAGCGCCTGAATGCCTTGCGTGAGCAATGGGGTCTTGGCGAGCAGGACATTGCGGTCATTCACGTAGGACGCCTGGCACCAGAGAAGAATCTGGGCCTGCTCAAGCGCAGTTTCGAAAAGCTCGCCGGCACTTATCCACAACGCAATCTGAAGCTGATCGTGGTCGGCGACGGGCCGCAACGAATGGCACTGGAAAATGAACTGCCCGAGGCAATTTTCTGCGGCTCGCAACGGGGCGAAGCGCTGGCGGCGCACTATGCATCAGGGGATGTGTTTTTGTTTCCGAGCCTGACCGAAACCTTCGGCAACGTCGTGCTGGAAGCGCTGGCCTCGGGCCTCGGGGTGGTGGCTTACGATCAGGCTGCGGCGGCCCAGCATATTCGCCATGGCTACAACGGCGTGCTGGCGATGCCCGGGGATGAAGAGGCGTTCTGCGAGGCAGCGGCGTGGCTGCTGGAAGAGGATGAACGGTTGCGCTGCGTACGCCTGAACGCACGCCAACACGCCAGCCGCCAGGGTTGGGCGGCTATCGTCGAACAGTTTGAAAACCATTTGTTGGGGGCTTGCCGCGACCTGCGCGACAAGCCTCCCACAACGATCAAACCAGCGTCATCAACGCCTCACGGCTGAACGGCAGAATGTCCTGCTCGCGGCCTTCGCGCACTTTCAGCGCCCAGTCCGGATCCACCAGCAGCGCACGCCCCACTGCCACCAGATCGAACTCGTCGTTGTTCAGACGCTCCAGCAGTTTTTCCAGACTGGCCGGTTGCGCGACCTTGTCGGTGTTGACCATGAACTGCAGGAACTCGCCGTCGAGGCCGACGCTGCCGACGGTGATGGTCGGTTTGCCGGTCAGCTTGCGTGTCCAGCCAGCCAGGTTCAGGTCGGAACCGTCGAATTCCGGCTCCCAGAAACGGCGCGTCGAGCAGTGGAAAATGTCCACGCCGGCGTCGGACAACGGCTTGAGGAACTCGCCCAGCGCTTCGGCGGTTTGCACCAGACGCGCGGTGTAGTCCTGCTGTTTCCACTGCGAGAAGCGGAAGATGATCGGGAAGCCTTCGCCCACCGCCTCACGTACGGCCTGAATCAGCTCGATGGCGAAACGCGAACGGTTGGCCAGGCTGCCACCGTATTCGTCGGTGCGCTGGTTGCTGCCCTCCCAGAAGAACTGGTCGATCAGGTAACCGTGGGCGCCGTGGATTTCCACGCCGTCCATGCCGATGCTCTGGGCATCTTTCGCCGCTTGGGCGAAGGCGGCGATCACGTCCTGAATGTCCTGTTTGGTCATGCCGTGTACGACGACCTGACCGTCCTTGAGTTTTTCCGACGGGCCATAACCCGGCACGCTCGCGTCCGGCTCGGTGCCCAGACGGCGCACATTGCCGACGTGCCACAGTTGCGGAACGATTTTGCCGCCTTCGGCGTGTACCGCTTCCACGACTTTTTTCCAACCGGCCAGCGCGGCTTCACCGTAGAAGTGCGGCACGTTCGGGTAACCGTTGGAAGCCTGATGGCCGACGGTAGTGCCTTCGGTGATGATCAGACCGACGCCGGCCGCCGCGCGGCGACGGTAGTACTCGATCACTTTGGAGTTCGGGACGCCGCCCGGGGAAAACGAACGGGTCATCGGCGCCATGACCACGCGGGTCGGCAGTTCGAGGGCACCGAGCTGGAACGGTTTGAACAGGGCTTGCACGGGCATGGGAGGCTCCACGAAAAATTGATCGACGGGCATGCGATTCATATGACGGCGATAATATGCGGAGTTCCAACCGTGCGATAGCACTATTGATCTGAATGATTAAGGGTCAAAAGGCAGGCGAAAAAAATCGCAGCTCGAGGGCTGCGATTTTTCTGTTTCAGCTCAGGGCTTTTTCAATCGCCGTAATCACCGAAGGATCATCCGGCGCCGTGCGCGGCGAGAACCGGGCCAGTACCCGACCGTCCTTGCCGAGCAGGAATTTCTCGAAATTCCAGGTGATGTCACCGGGAAACTCCGCGCCCTCGCCCGCCAGCAGACGGTACAACTGATGACGGTCGTGACCGTTGACTTCGAGCTTTTTCGACAACGGAAAACTCACGCCATAGTTGAGGCTGCAGAATTCCTGGATCTCCTGCTCACTGCCCGGCTCCTGACCGGCAAACTGGTTGCACGGCAGGCCCAGCACACTGAAGCCTTTGCCTTTGTATTGCTGATAAAGGTTTTCCAGCGCCGCGTACTGTGGGGTCAAGCCGCATTTGGAGGCGACGTTGACCACCAGCACGACTTGGCCCTTGAAGGGTGCCAGCGGTAGCTCCTGACCATCCAGGGCTGTCAACTTAAGGTCGTGAAAAGCACTCATGACGAACTCCAGATTCCCGTTTTCTACTCGAAACAGCCACTTGGCGAGGCCACCAAGGACAGCCGCGGACTAAAAAGGCGCCCTCGGGCGCCTCTCCAGTACTCGAAGCTTAGCGCAGAAAATCAGTGGTGATGGCCACCTTCGCCATGGACGTGACCATGAGCGATTTCTTCCTGGCTGGCGTCACGGATGGCAACGACCTTCACTTTGAAGTTCAGGCGCTGACCGGCCAGCGGGTGGTTGCCGTCGACAGTCACGTCGTCGCCGTCCAGGTCACGGATGGTGACGATCTGCATCTGGCCGTCCGGCGCCGAAGCGTGGAACTGCATGCCGACTTCCAGCTCGTCAACGCCTTCGAACATGCTGCGGCTCAGGGTGCTGACCAGTTCAGCGGCGTATTCGCCGTAGGCATCTTCCGGCTCGACGGAAACTTCCAGATCGTTGCCGACTTCTTTACCTTCCAGGGCCTTTTCCAGGCCCGGGATGATGTTGCCTGCGCCATGCAGGTAGACCAGCGGAGCGCCGCCGGCGGAGCTGTCGATGACCTCACCAGCGTCGTTGGTCAGGGTATAGTCGATGGAGACAGCCTTATTGGCGGCGATCAGCATGGGGCGAGACCTTTTGCATAAGAATGAAGAACGGACAAGTCTAAACAAGGATTTGCCCGAAAGCGAACAGAACCCGGACAGACGGGACGGATTGACGCCCGTGACCGTCACCGGATTCCATCAGGACGAAGACGGCCACTGGGTCGCCGAGCTGTCCTGCGGCCACACCCAGCACCTGCGCCACCAGCCGCCGTGGCAGTCGAGAGCATGGGTGCTGAACGCCGCGCAACGTATTGAAAAAATAGGCCAACCCTTTGCTTGCGGTTGGTGCGCACAAGGCTCGGTTAGCGATAACCTTGGCGACTGAATTGCGGCAGATCGGCACACAGAGACGATCGCCATTGCCATGCACCCTTAGAGAATCCGCATGCAAACTTTTTTTATCGCGCCCACCGACTTTGGTGTGGGTCTGACCTCCATCAGCCTCGGGCTGGTGCGTACGCTGGAACGGGCCGGGCTGAAAGTCGGCTTCTTCAAACCGATCGCCCAGCCGCATCCGGGCGACACCGGCCCTGAGCGCTCCACCGAGCTGGTGGCCCGCACCCACGGCCTGAAACCGCCGCAGCCACTGGGCCTGGCCCACGTCGAGCGGATGCTCGGCGACGGCCAGCTCGACGAGTTGCTTGAAGAAATCATCACTCTCTACCAGCAGGCCGCCATCGGCAAAGACGTACTGGTCGTCGAAGGCATGGTGCCGACCCGCAGCGCCAGCTACGCCGCGCGGGTCAACCTGCACCTGGCCAAGAGCCTGGATGCCGAGGTGATTCTGGTCTCGGCCCCGGAAAACGAAGTGCTGACCGAGCTGTCCGGCCGCGTCGAGTTGCAGGCGCAGTTGTTCGGTGGGCCGAAAGACCCGAAAGTCCTCGGCGTGATCCTCAACAAGGTCAAGACCGACGAAAGCATGGACGCCTTCGCCGCGCGTCTGAAAGAGCATTCGCCATTGCTGCGCACGGGGGATTTCCGTCTGCTCGGCTGCATTCCGTTCCAGCCTGAACTCAACGCCCCGCGCACCCGCGACGTCGCCGACCTGATGGGCGCCCAGGTGCTCAACGCCGGCGACTACGAAACCCGGCGCATGACCAAGACCATCATTTGCGCGCGCACCATGCGCAACACCGTGGATCTGCTCAAGCCCGGCGTGCTGGTGGTGACCCCCGGCGATCGCGACGACATCATCCTCGCGGTCAGCCTCGCGGCCATCAACGGTGTGCCGCTGGCCGGCCTGCTGCTGACCAGCGACACCCTGCCCGACCCACGCATCATGGACTTGTGCCGTGGTGCTTTGCAGGCCGGTTTGCCGGTGTTGTCGGTGAGCACCGGCTCCTACGACACGGCCAACCTGCTCAACGGCCTGAACAAGGAAATCCCCGTCGATGACCGCGAACGTGCGGAGATCATCACCGATTTCGTCGCCAGCCATCTGGATGCCAACTGGCTGCACCAGCGCTGCGGCACGCCACGGGAAATGCGCCTGTCGCCAGCGGTGTTCCGTTATCAGTTGATTCAACGTGCCCAGGCGGCCAACAAACGCATCGTCCTGCCCGAAGGCAGCGAACCGCTCACCGTGCAGGCGGCGGCGATCTGTCAGGAGCGCGGGATTGCCCGTTGCGTGCTGCTGGCCAAACCGGCGGACGTCGAAGCCGTCGCCCGGGCCCAGGGCATCGTGTTGCCGCCGGGGCTGGAAATTCTCGATCCGGACCTGATCCGTGAGCGCTACGTCGAACCGATGGTCGCCCTGCGCAAGAGCAAAAGCCTCAACGCGCCGATGGCCGAGCAGCAATTGGAAGACACCGTGGTGATCGGCACCATGATGCTGGCGCTGGATGAAGTCGACGGGCTGGTTTCCGGCGTCATCAACACCACCGCCAACACCATCCGCCCGGCCTTGCAGTTGATCAAGACGGCGCCGGGCTGCACGCTGGTGTCGTCGGTGTTCTTCATGCTGTTTCCCGAGGAAGTACTGGTCTACGGCGACTGCGTGATGAACCCGCACCCGAGCGCCAGCGAACTGGCGGAGATCGCCCTGCAAAGCGCCGACTCGGCCGCCGCCTTCGGCATCACCCCGCGCGTGGCGATGATCAGCTACTCCAGCGGCGAATCCGCCACCGGCGAAGAAGTCGAGAAAGTCCGCGAAGCCACCCTGCTCGCCCACGAACAACAGCACTCGCTGCTGATCGACGGGCCGTTGCAGTACGACGCCGCCGCCAACGAAACCGTGGCCCGGCAACTGGCGCCGAACAGCCAGGTGGCCGGTCGCGCCACGGTGTTCGTGTTCCCCGACCTGAACACCGGCAACACCACCCACAAAGCCGTGCAGCGCAGCGCCGATTGCGTGAGCCTCGGCCCGATGCTGCAAGGCCTGCGCAAACCGGTGAACGATCTGCCGCGCGGCGCGCAGGTCGATGACATCGTCTACACCATCGCCCTGACCGCGATTCAGGCTGCCAACCGACCTCTGGATATCTGACCCGATGCTGGCTTTTCTCCCTGCCCCCCTGCGCGGCGTGATCGCCGCGCTGCTGCTGGCGCTGAACACGATCCTGCTGTGCTCGTTCCTGTTTCTCGTGGCGCTGATCAAAGTGCTGCCGTTCGACCTCGCACGCCGCACCTCGCGCTGGCTGATGAGCCACACCCACGAGGCCTGGATCAGCAACAACAAAGGCTGGATGAACCTGGTCCGCCGCACCCGCTGGCACCTCAGCGGCCTGCAAGGCCTGGACTACCAGCACTCGTACCTGATCACCAGCAACCACCAGAGCTGGGTCGACATCCTGGTGCTGCAATACGTGCTCAACCGGCGCATCCAGCCGTTGAAGTTCTTTCTCAAGCAGGAACTGATCTGGGTCCCGGTCATCGGCCTGGCGTGGTGGACACTGGGCTTCCCGTTCATGAAGCGCTATTCAAAAGCCTATCTGCAGAAGCACCCGGAAAAGAAAGGCAAAGACCTCGAAACCACCCGCAAGACCTGCGCGAAATTCCGCGACAATCCGGTAGGCATCTTCAACTTCGTCGAGGGCACACGCTTTACCGAAGGCAAGCATGCGCAGCAGCAATCACCGTTCAAATACCTGCTCAAGCCCAAGGCCGGCGGCATCGCATTCGTGCTGGATGCGATGGGCGAACAGCTGGAATCGATCGTCAACGTCACCATCCACTACCCGGGCGGACGCCCTGGCTTCTGGGATCTGTTGTGCGGCAACGTCCGAGACGTAGTGGTGCACTTCGAAGAACTGAAAATCCCACCGCAGTTCATCGGCAAAAACTACGACCAGGACGGCGAATACCGCCTGCAATTCCAAGGCTGGATCAACCAGCTGTGGCAAGACAAGGATGCGTTGCTCGAACAGATGCACCGCGAGTATCCGGATCGCCGCTAATCGATCGTTCGCACCTTGAGGCACTGATCGTTCCCACGCTCTGCGTGGGAATCGCTCTGCGTCCCTGTCGAAGCGGACGCGGAGCGTCCAATGAGGCATTCCCACGCAGAGCGTGGGAACGATCTATAAAAAACCCGCAGACAATCGCTTGTCTGCGGGTTTTCTTTTTGCAGCGAACGCTTAAATCGCGCCACGCTTGCGCAGCAGATCCAGCACCTGCTTGACGCTTTCATCCAGCGACAGCGACTGGGTGTCGATCACCAGATCAGCATCCAGCGGCACGTCATACGGGAAGGATTCGCCCGGAATGTTGTCGCCACCCGCAGCATACAGACCTTGCGGATCACGCTCGGCGCAAACAGTCGGCGACGCCTGAACATAAACCGTCAGCAGACGATCCTTGCCAATCAGATCCTTCGCCTGCTCACGACCTTCAGCACTCGGCGCCACAAACGCCGCAAGCGTCAGCAGACCCGCTTCGTTGAACTGACGCGCCACATGCGCGGCACGACGCCAGTTCTCGGTGCGACCGGCGCGATCCTGCGGCAGACCCTTGTTGAGATCGTGACGCAGGTTCTGGCCATCCAGCACAAACACCGCACGCCCCAGATCGAACAGCTTGCGCTCGACCGCGTATGCCAAGGTGCTCTTGCCAGCACCGGACAGGCCGCTGAACAGCACGGTAGCCGGTTGCTGACCGAAACGCTGAGCGCGTTCTTCGGTCGCTACATGGGCCAGTTTGCCGTGATGCGTAGCCGTACCGTGGGTCACCGGCTGGGCGACGATCATGCCGGCGCCGACGGTGCCGTTGGTCAAACGGTCGATGACGATGAACGCGCCGGTGGTGCGGTTGCTGTCGTAACCGTCGAGGGCGATCGGCGCGTCGAGCGCGATCTTCACCTTGCCGATTTCGTTGAGCTGCAACGCGCTCGCCGGGCCCTCTTCGAGGGTGTTGACGTCGACCTTGTTGACGATGCTGGCGATGGAGCCCGGCACGTAACTGGTGGCGCGCTTGATGTCGTATTTCTTGCCCGGCAGCATCGGCTCTTCAGCCATCCATACCAGCATCGCTTCGAAGCTGTCGGTCACTGGCGGAACGTTGTCGGCGTGTACCAGCAGGTCGCCACGGGAGATGTCGATCTCGTCTTCCATGGTCAGCGTCACGGCCTGGCCAGGGCCGGCGTGTTCCAGTTCACCTTCGAAAGTGACGATGGATTTCACGCGGCTGCTCTTGCCTGACGGCAGCACCACGACCTCGTCGCCCTTCTTGACGATGCCGCTGGCCAGGGTGCCGGCGAAACCGCGGAAGTTCAGGTTCGGACGGTTGACGTACTGCACCGGGAAACGCAGATCGGTGAAGTTGCGGTCGCCCGCCACTTCCACGGTCTCGAGGATTTCCATCAGCGACTGGCCGGTGTACCACGGCGAGCGCTCGGACTTGTTCACCACGTTGTCGCCCTTCAGAGCGGACATCGGCACGAAGTGCATGCTGGTCGGCTTCATCTTCAAGCCTTCGGCGAACTTCAGGTAGTCGGCCTTGATCGACTCGAACACGCCCTGATCGAAGCCCTTGAGGTCCATCTTGTTGATGGCAACAACGATGTGCTTGATGCCCAGCAGGGATGCGATAAAGCTGTGGCGGCGGGTCTGGGTCTGCACGCCGTAACGGGCGTCGACCAGGATGATCGCCAGGTCACAGGTGGACGCACCGGTGGCCATGTTGCGGGTGTACTGCTCATGGCCGGGGGTGTCGGCGATGATGAATTTGCGCTTGGCGGTGGAGAAATAGCGGTAGGCGACATCGATGGTGATGCCCTGCTCGCGCTCGGCCTGCAGGCCGTCGACCAGCAATGCCAGGTCGATGTCGTCACCGGTGGTGCCGACTTTCTTCGAGTCGCGGGTGATGGCTTCGAGGTGATCTTCGTAGATCATCTTCGAGTCGTGCAGCAGGCGCCCGATCAGGGTGCTCTTGCCGTCATCGACGTTACCGCAGGTCAAAAAGCGCAGCAGCTCTTTACGTTCGTGCTGGCCCAGGTAGGCGAGGATGTCCTCGCTGATCAAATCAGATGCGTGGCTCATTGCATTCAAGCTCCGAGCTGTAAGCTTCAAGCGGCAAGCTTGTCGGCGTACAGCTAGTCAGAAATTTTGTTAATCAACCCGCCCAGCATTCGAGAAAGCTCGCGAGTTTCCATAATCCAGTTTTCAGCCAGCGGGTCTGCGATATATGCAATGTCTCGAGCAATAAGGACCTGGGTTCGCAACTCCCCACAAGAGCCTTTCGCAACCCAAAGAAAATGAATTTTTTCTCTGGTACTACGACGCTCCATGCCCTCGGCGATATTGGAAGGCACTGAAAGTGCTGAGCGGGTGATTTGGTCCTTGAATCCAAAATCCCCACATCGTGCGAACTCTCTGTAGATCCCCACTGCCAGACACTTGCTTCGCTGCCAAACAACCAGCTTCTCGAAATCCATTACGAGCCATCCGATTCCGGCTCACAGCAACCGTCTGCAAGCACCAAACTGCAAAGTTACGCATACCGCCTTTAACTTGCAGCTTGCGGCTTGTAACTCGAAGCTTAAAAGTACCCCTGACGTTTCTTGTCTTCCATCGAGCCTGCGCCATCGTGGTCGATGACCCGGCCCTGGCGCTCGGAAGTTCGCGTCAGGAGCATTTCCTGAATGATGTCCGTCAGGCTTTCGGCCTCGGACTCCACCGCGCCCGTCAACGGGTAGCAGCCAAGGGTACGGAAACGCACTTTCTTTTTGACGATGCGCGCCTTGTCCTCATCGGACAGGTGCTCGAGGATGCGCTCGTCGTCGATCATGATCAGCGTGCCGTTCTTTTCGATCACTTCGCGTTCGGCGGCGAAGTACAAAGGTACGATCGGGATGCCTTCGAGGTAGATGTACTGCCAGATGTCCAGCTCGGTCCAGTTCGACAGCGGGAACACACGAATGGATTCGCCCTTGTTGACCTTGCCGTTGTAGACGTTCCACAGCTCGGGACGCTGGTTCTTCGGGTCCCAGCGGTGTTTGCTGTCACGGAACGAGTAGACGCGCTCCTTGGCGCGGGACTTCTCTTCATCGCGACGGGCACCGCCGAAAGCGGCGTCGAAACCATGCTTGTCGAGTGCCTGCTTCAGGCCCTCGGTCTTCATGATGTCGGTGTGCTTGGCGCTGCCGTGGGTGAACGGGTTGATGTTCTGCGCCACGCCATCGGGGTTGATGTGAGTGATGAGGTCCAGGCCAAGCTCTTCGACCATCTTGTCGCGGAACTTGTACATTTCCTGGAATTTCCAGCGGGTGTCGACGTGCATCACCGGAAACGGCAGTTTGCCCGGGAAGAACGCCTTGCGTGCCAGATGCAGCATCACGGCGGAGTCTTTACCGATGGAGTACAGCATCACCGGGTTGTCGAACTCGGCGGCCACCTCGCGGATGATGTGGATGCTTTCCGCCTCCAGCTGTTTCAGATGCGTCAGTTTGTCGACCATGGCTACTCACGAAAGCTTTCTTATGAACGGCCAGCGGGCCGTGTTCGAGCGGGGAATCCTAGCACAGCGACCCCTTCTAATCAGGACGCCAACTAGATCGAAAGGGTATATGAATATGCCTGCCTGTTCGGGCGCTCAGATCGGATTCGGGCAATCGATAAAGATGTGCTCCAGCGCAAAACGTTTCGCCAGATAATCGCCCAGCGCCTGCACGCCATAGCGTTCGGTGGCGTGGTGGCCGGCGGCGATGAAGCTGATGTCGTTTTCCCGGGCGCTGTGGAACGTCTGCTCGGAGGCTTCGCCGCTGAGGAACAGATCGACGCCGGCAGCGATGGCGTTGTCGATGTAGCCCTGACCGCCGCCGGTGCACCAGCCAACACGGCGGATCATCGCACTGCCTTCGACCAGCAGCGGCTCACGGCCCATGACTTCCTGCACTTTGCGAGCGAAGTCACGCGGAGTCATCGGCTCGCTCAGTGAACCGACCAGACCGACGATCTTCAGATTGTCCGGATCCAGCGGCCCTTCGACGGTGATGTCCAGCTGACGGGCCAGTTGCACGTTATTGCCGACGTCCGGGTGCAGATCCAGCGGCAGGTGATAACCGAGCAGACTGATGTCGTGCTTGAGCAGCGTCTTCAAACGGCGCTGCTTCATGCCGGTAATGCACGGGTTCTCGCCCTTCCAGAAATAACCGTGATGCACCAGCACCAGATCGGCTTCGGCTTCGACGGCGGCATCGAGCAACGCCTGGCTGGCGGTGACACCACTGACGATGCGCATCACCTGCGGACGGCCCTCGACCTGCAGACCATTGGGGCAATAATCGGCAATTTTCGCACTGCCAAGGTAACGGTCGGCTTCTTCGACCAGGGTGCTCAGGGCGACGGCCATGAAAGACTCCTAAATATCCCGTTCAGAGGCACGCGCGGCCTCGTATAATGCGCGACATTATGGGCGGTCTGACCCCGCCTGCAACTTTTCCAGGACGTGCTTAATGCTCAAGGCGCTGCGTTTTTTCGGCTGGCCGCTGTTGGCCGGCGTGCTTATCGCTCTGTTGATTATTCAGCGTTACCCGCAGTGGGTCGGGCTTCCGAGCCTCGACGTCAACCTGCAACAGGCCCCGCAGACCACCAGCGTGCAGCAGGGGCCGGTGTCCTATGCCGACGCGGTGAGCATCGCCGCGCCGTCGGTGGTTAACCTGTACACCACCAAAGTCATCAACAAACCAAGCCATCCGCTGTTCGAAGACCCGCAGTTCCGCCGCTTCTTCGGTGACAACTCGCCGAAGCAGAAGCGCATGGAATCGAGCCTCGGCTCCGGGGTGATCATGAGCCCGGAAGGCTACATCCTGACCAACAACCACGTCACCAGCGGTGCCGACCAGATCGTCGTGGCGCTCAAGGACGGTCGCGAAACCCTGGCCCGAGTGATCGGCAGCGACCCGGAAACCGACCTCGCAGTCCTGAAGATCGACCTGAAAACCCTGCCGTCGATCACCGTCGGCCGCTCCGACAACATCCGCATCGGCGACGTCGCACTGGCCATCGGCAACCCGTTCGGCGTCGGCCAGACCGTGACCATGGGCATCATCAGCGCCACCGGCCGTAATCAGCTGGGCCTGAACAACTACGAAGACTTCATCCAGACCGACGCGGCGATCAACCCGGGCAACTCCGGCGGCGCACTGGTCGACGCCAACGGCAACCTCACCGGCATCAACACCGCGATTTTCTCCAAGTCCGGCGGCTCCCAGGGCATCGGTTTTGCGATCCCGGTGAAACTGGCGATGGAAGTGATGAAATCGATCATCGAGCACGGCCAGGTGATTCGCGGCTGGCTCGGCATCGAAGTACAACCGCTGACTCAGGAACTGGCCGAGTCGTTTGGCCTGTCCGGGCGTCCGGGAATCGTCGTGGCGGGGATTTTCCGCGACGGCCCGGCCCAGAAGGCCGGCCTGCAACTGGGTGACGTGATCCTGAGCATCGATGGCGAGCCGGCGGGCGATGGCCGCAAGTCGATGAATCAGGTTGCACGGATCAAGCCGACCGACAAGGTCACGATTCAGGTGATGCGCAATGGCAAGGAGTTGAAGCTGACCGCCGAGATCGGTCTGCGTCCGCCGCCGGCACCGATGAAGGAAAAAGAAGAGTAAGACTCGCCCCAAATGGCTATGAAAGCGGGGGCGTTCGCGCCGCCCCCTCACCCAGACATGCAATGTGTCTGAATGTCCTTTGATTGCGTTCGCGATAACTTTCCAAACCAATGAATCTAGCTCACCTGTCAGATATGACAGGTGAGCTCGGTTCGTCTGTCTATTAATGTTGAGCTTCCGCAACTCGGCCACAGAGAGTTGAGTTTGATCCCATCAACTTCGTTTCTGAAAGGAAGAACCATGACAACTCAACAACCGTACGATTTCAAAAAACTACCAGACAGCAAGGATGAACCAAGCTTCGACATCGGAGAGGCCAACATCGAATGGCAGGGTAAAAGGCTTACGTCGAAAATTGTTTTCTTCAATAGCGGCTTGATGACCGCAAATTACATAAAAACCGGCTGACGGCTCACCCGAGGGGGGGGACAGACAATGATGTCTTTGTCGTTAGCCTGCTTGCCAAAACACAATATAACTTTCAACAGTTTTACGAACGCGGCGTCACAGACCATCATTTTGGCTGGGCTTTAAAGTACGAAAATAAACTGCACTATCCTAGAACCGGCTCGACCACCGGAACATTCTCAACTGGTTACAGAAGTATTGACGCAACCATTGAAATGATTTCCGAGAGCGGCGATGTTGCAAAAATTACATTCAAAGCCCAAAAACGTCTCGAATAAGTCTGTTCAAGAACAGAGCCATGACCGCTGATCCGCACAGTCCCCGCCGACAAAGCGGG
Organism: Pseudomonas sp. NFIX49; assembly: GCF_900115915.1. Lineage (NCBI taxonomy): Bacteria > Pseudomonadati > Pseudomonadota > Gammaproteobacteria > Pseudomonadales > Pseudomonadaceae > Pseudomonas > Pseudomonas sp. NFIX49. Next base: position 628,261 of record NZ_FOYE01000002.1, read on the forward strand.
AACTGTGCTTATTCAACAATCATAAATCGCCGAGCCCATCGATCAGCGCCTGATTCTGCTCCGGCGTGCCGATCGAGATCCTCAGGAACTGGGCAATCCGCTCCTGCCTGAAGCGCCACACGACTCCCTCTGATTGAGCGGAGAATTATCGCAAAAAGTTCTAAGAACCTGTCATTTCTGACAGTAGCTAACCGAATCACGTGAAACTAGCATCACCAATGCAACAAGTTTATTAAACGCCTCTTAAAAATAGCTTCTTACCAAGGAATGAAAATCATGGCTTCGGTTAAACAAGTCGGCCACTTTACTGTGCGAATTGACGGCAGCTCGCCCATATATTTCAACGATGTAGAGCGGCATGAATTTTCGGATGACTACGGCGGTTATTTAGCAGGAAGAAACAACGGAAAAGGTATTATCATCGGCTATGCCAAAAGCGCGAAGCCGAATACAGAGTCCACCTACCTCTACCCGATTGATTTCGAGAACAAACCCTACATCAATTGGACTTTGGACTATAACAACAAGCGTTATAGTGCAGTAACAGGACGAGTGACTGTAAAGTTCTCCCAAAATCTGAATACCTCCGGATCATTTGAATTTACCGATGGAAGTGGCAAAAAAATCGACGGGAATTTTGAAATCAACTGGAATTAGCGCAGTAATTCAGAAACAGACTTTGCATCAATCTGATTGGTACAACGCCTACTCTTCAGATCTAATCAGTACCCGCAAAGCACTGACAAAAAAAAAAGAAAATATAATTCTTAAAGAGGATTCCATGTTTATCCCTGCAACACAGAATCCTCTGCATTTTCTATAAAAATTTAGAGGTCGCCCAGACCGTCGATCAACGCCTGATTCTGCTCCGGCGTGCCGATCGAGATCCGCAGGAACTGGGCAATCCGCTCCTGCTTGAAGTGGCGCACGATCACGCCCTGCTCACGCAGCTTGGCCGCCAGCCCTGCCGCATCGTGTTGCGGATGCCGGGCGAAGATGAAGTTTGCCGCCGATGGCAGCACTTCAAAGCCCTTGGCCTGCAACTGTGCAACCACCCATTCCCGACTCTCGATGACCAGTGCGCAGGTCTTGTCGAAGTACTCGCGATCCTCGAACGCCGCCGCCGCGCCGACATTCGCCATGCGATCGATCGGGTAGGAATTGAAGCTGTTCTTGATCCGCTCCAGCGCCTCGATCAGGTCCGGATGGCCGACCGCCAGACCGACCCGCAGGCCCGCCAGCGAACGGGACTTGGACAGGGTCTGGGTCACCAGCAGGTTCGGATAACGGTCCACCAGGCTGATCGCAGTTTCTCCGCCGAAGTCGATATAGGCCTCGTCGACCACCACCACCGAATCCTGGCTGGCCTTGAGAATCTGCTCGACCGCTTCCAGCGCCAGCAGGCAACCGGTTGGTGCGTTCGGATTAGGGAAGATGATCCCGCCGTTCGGCTTGGCGTAGTCCGCCGGGTTGATCTGGAACTGCGCGTCCAGCGGCACCGAATCGAACTTGACGCCGTAAAGGCCGCAGTACACCGGATAGAAGCTGTAGCTGATGTCCGGGAACAGGATCGGCTGATCGTGTTGCAGCAGACCGTGGAAGATGTGCGCCAGCACTTCATCCGAACCGTTGCCGAGGAACACCTGATTGCTTTGTACGCCGTAGTACTTGGCGACGGCGTTTTTCAGCAGATCGCTGTTCGGGTCCGGGTACAGGCGCAGGTTGTCGTTGAGTTCGGTCTGCATCGCCGCCAGGGCTTTGGGCGACGGGCCGTACGGGTTTTCGTTGGTGTTGAGCTTGACCAGACGGGTCAGCTTCGGCTGCTCGCCCGGCACGTAAGGCACCAGATCCTTGACGAACGGGCTCCAGAATTTACTCATGCTCAGTTCCCCTTCACTTCGTCTTTGATGCGGTATTCGGCGCTGCGCGCGTGGGCGCTCAGCGATTCGCCACGGGCCAGGATCGAGGCGGTCTTGCCAAGTTCCGAAGCACCGTCTTCGGAGCAGAAGATGATCGACGAGCGTTTCTGGAAGTCATACACGCCCAGCGGCGAGGAGAAACGCGCGGTGCCGGAGGTCGGCAGCACGTGGTTCGGACCCGCGCAGTAGTCGCCCAGCGCCTCGGAGGTGTGGCGGCCCATGAAGATCGCGCCGGCGTGGCGGATCTGCGGCAGCCAGGCCTGCGGGTCGGCGACCGACAGCTCAAGGTGTTCCGGGGCGATGCGGTTGGCGACTTCGATGGCCTGGGTCATGTCACGCACGTGGATCAGGGCACCACGGCCGTTGATCGAGGTTTCGATGATGGTTGCGCGATCCATGGTCGGCAGCAGCTTGTCGATGCTCGCGGCGACCTTGTCGAGGAACTCGGCGTCCGGGCTGACCAGGATCGCCTGGGCGTCTTCGTCGTGCTCGGCCTGGGAGAACAGGTCCATGGCGATCCAGTCCGGGTCGGTCTGGCCGTCGCATACCACGAGGATTTCCGACGGGCCGGCGATCATGTCGATACCGACCTGACCGAATACGTGTCGCTTGGCCGTGGCAACATAGATGTTGCCCGGACCGACGACCTTGTCCACCTGCGGCACGCTTTCGGTGCCATAGGCCAATGCGGCAACGGCTTGCGCGCCGCCGATAGTGAACACCCGATCAACGCCGGCGATGCATGCCGCCGCCAGCACCAGCTCGTTGACTTCACCGCGCGGGGTCGGCACCACCATGACCACTTCGGTCACGCCGGCGACCTTGGCCGGAATCGCGTTCATCAACACCGAGGACGGGTACGACGCCTTGCCGCCCGGCACGTACAGACCGGCGCGATCCAGTGGCGTGACCTTCTGACCCAGCACGGTGCCGTCGGCTTCGGTGTAGCTCCAGGAGTCCTGCTTCTGTTTTTCGTGATAGCTGCGCACGCGGGCGGCGGCTTTTTCCAGCGCTTCGCGTTGCGGCACGGTGATGCGGGTCAGGGCCAGTTCCAGACGCTCGCGCGGCAGGATCAGGTCCGCCATCGAAGCGACTTCGAGGCCGTCGAATTTCTGGGTGAACTCGACCAGCGCCGCATCACCGCGCTCGCGCACAGCCTTGATGATGTCCAGCACCCGCTGATTGACCGAGTCGTCAGACACACTTTCCCAGCTCAGCAGATGATCCAGATGATGCGCGAAATCCGGGTCAGCAGCGTTGAGTCGGCGAATTGCAGTCGGTGCGGTCATAGCGAGAGCCTCATAGGAATGGCAAAAAACTCAGGCGCCCGAAATTACCATTCGATCCGCTTGGGCACCTGAGATTCTGGCTATGAGGCGGATAGACGGGCGCGACTTAACGTCGCGCAGGTACATCAGCCGCGGTGTCGAGACTCCACTGCCTTGCGCAGGGTGTCGATCAACGCCTGGATTCGGGCGTGTTGCATTTTCATCGAAGCCTTGTTCACCACCAGACGCGAGCTGATCGTGGCGATCAGTTCCTGGGGTTCCAGGCCGTTGGCACGCAGGGTGTTGCCGGTGTCGACCACGTCGATGATCTTGTCAGCCAGACCGATCAGCGGTGCCAGCTCCATCGAGCCATACAGCTTGATGATGTCGACCTGACGGCCCTGCTCGGCGTAGTAACGCTTGGCGACATTGACGAATTTGGTGGCGACGCGCAGGCGGCCCTTGGGCTCGACCGCGCCGACCTTGCCGGCGGTCATCAGCTTGCACTGGGCAATCTGCAGATCCAGCGGCTCGTACAGGCCCTGACCGGTGTATTCCATCAGCACGTCTTTACCGGCAACGCCGAGGTCGGCCGCGCCATGCTCGACATAGGTCGGCACGTCGGTGGCCCGCACGATCAACAGGCGAACGTCTTCCTGGGTCGTGGGGATGATCAGCTTGCGGCTCTTGTCCGGATTCTCGGTCGGCACGATGCCCGCTTCGGCGAGAAGCGGCAGGGTGTCGTCAAGGATGCGGCCCTTGGACAGTGCGATGGTCAACATGGGAAACGTCAGTCCTTATCAAGGTACTCATGCCCGGTCGCAATCGGCGCCGGACATACATCGAGGGCGTTGCCACCCCCGATCAAAACGAATTCAACGGACACTTCCCTGTGTCCAGATGCAGCGACTAGCCCGGAACGCGACGGATCCTGGCGCCCAGCATCTGCAGTTTTTCCTCGATGCACTCGTAACCACGGTCGATGTGGTAGATGCGGTCGATCAGGGTATCGCCTTCAGCCATCAGGGCCGAGATCACGAGGCTTGCCGAAGCCCGCAGGTCGGTAGCCATGACCGGCGCGCCCTTGAGGATTTCGGTGCCGGTGACGATGGCCGTGTTGCCTTCGACCTGGATCTTGGCGCCCATGCGGTGCAGTTCGTACACGTGCATGAAGCGGTTTTCGAAGATCGTCTCGATCACGGCACCGGTGCCTTCGGCAATGGCGTTGAGCGAAATGAACTGCGCCTGCATGTCGGTCGGGAACGCCGGGTACGGCGCAGTGCGCACGTTGACCGCTTTCGGACGCTTGCCGTGCATGTTCAGCTCGATCCAGTCTTCACCACAGGTGATTTCTGCGCCGGCTTCACGGAGTTTTTCCAGAACGGCTTCGAGGATGGTCGGATCGGTGTCCTTGACCTTCACACGGCCACCGGTAACCGCAGCGGCCACCAGGTAGGTGCCGGTTTCGATTCGGTCAGGCATGACCTTGTAGAAAGCCGACCCCAGACGCTCGACGCCGTCGATGGTGATGGTGTCGGTGCCGGCACCGGATACCTTGGCGCCCATGGCGTTGAGGAAGTTCGCCAGGTCGACCACTTCAGGTTCGCGAGCGGCGTTCTGCAACACGCTGCGGCCCTTGGCCAGAGCGGCAGCCATCATGATGTTTTCGGTACCGGTCACACTGACGGTATCGAAGAAGAAATGCGCGCCGCGCAGGCCGCCCTCAGGCGCCTTGGCCTTGATGTAGCCGCCTTCGACGTCGATGACCGCGCCCATGGCTTCCAGACCACGGATGTGCAGGTCGACCGGACGCGAACCGATGGCGCAACCGCCAGGCAGTGCAACTTCGGCTTCACCGAAGCGCGCAACCATCGGGCCAAGCACCAGGATCGACGCACGCATGGTTTTCACCAGTTCGTACGGAGCGATCAGGGTCTTGATGGTGCGCGGGTCGATTTCGACGCTGAGCTTCTCGTCGATCACAGGCTCGATGCCCATGCGACCGAACAGCTCGATCATGGTGGTGATGTCGTGCAGGTGCGGCAGGTTGCCGACGGTAACCGGGCCATCGCACAGCAGGGTGGCGGCCAGGATCGGCAGGGCGGAGTTCTTCGCCCCGGAGATGCGGATCTCGCCATCAAGACGAGCGCCACCGGTAATAATCAATTTATCCATAAGAATCTCGACGCCCTAGGGCTCAGGTGCGCTCGGCCCAGGCCGCGCTGCTGAAAAATTTCATAGTGACCGCGTGGATGCTGCCATCGGCGATCCAAGGGTTCAAATGGGCATAGATGCTTTGCTGACGCTTGACCGGGCTCAACGCCGCCAGTTCATCACTAATCACGTTCAGCTGAAAGTTGCAGCCTTCGCCTTCAACTTCCACCAGCGTTCCTGGCAGCTTTCCTTCAAGGAAGCTCTTCACTTCTATGGCCTGCATGCTCAACCTCAATCGGCGCCCTGTGCGCACGGGTCGGACATCATACAAAAAAGCCCCGCGCCTGCGAACCCCGCTGCGCAGGACTCTGACGGGGGGCTTCTCTATAGATGCGGGTTCAGGGTTGCGCCAACAGCTCGGTCAGTTCGCTGACCTGAGCAATTTCGCGCATGTCTTCAGGCATCCCGCGGATGCTGACCGCCTTGCCGGCAGCCTTTGCATCGCGAATGAAGCACAGCAGCAGCGACAGACCGACGCTGCTGGACTTCTCCACCGCCGAGCAATCGATCACCAATGCTGGCGCGGTGCACGACTTGATCAGCGCCCGGCCCTGCTCGCGCAGGTCAGGGCCGGTGCGGTAATCCAGGACGCCGCTGAGCTGCAGCTCACTGGCTTCATCCAGACGAATGGCCGACTCGGTCATTGGGCAGGCTTCTCGTTCTGCTCGGCCGACTGCTTGGCCTTGGCGACTTCACCGGCCCAGCCGTTGATGGTCTTGTCCAGATCGTTGCCATTGCGTTGCATCGCGTCGGCGAACTGGTCACGGAACAGCTTGCCGATGTTGATGCCGTTGATGATCACATTGCGCAGTTTCCACTCGCCGTTGATCTTCTCGAGGGTGTACGACACGGGATAGATCGCGCCGTTGTTGCCCTGGACGGTCATGCCGACGCTGGTGCGGTCGCCCGACTCATCCTTGGGCGCATCCACGGTGATGCCCTGGTTGTTGTACTCGAGCAAGGCGTTGCCGTAGAACTGGAACAGGCCGCGCTTGAAGTTTTCCTCGAAGGTCTTCATCTGCGCCGGGGTTGCCTTGCGCGAATACTTGACCGTCATGATGCTCTTGGAAATGCCCTCGGCATCGACCACAGGGCCGACGATGGTGTTCAGCGCCGTATAGAAATCCTGCGGATCCTGCTTGTACTTCTCTTTATTGGCCGCCAGGTCGGCGAGCATCCGGTTCGTGGTGTCCTGAACCAGATCGTGCGCCGATTGTGCCGCCACGGCGTTAGCCACCAGCGGCAGTGCCGCAAGCAACACCAACAGGCCACGTCGCAAGGTAGAGATCATTCAAAAGCTCCTCATTTGGCGTCTTTGCTAACGGTATTGAGCAGGAATTTACCGATCAGGTCTTCCAGTACCAGAGACGACTGCGTGTCGTGGATGGTTCCACCATCCTTGAGGCGGGTGTCTTCGCCGCCCACGCTGATACCGATGTACTTCTCGCCCAGCAGACCCGCTGTCAGGATAGATGCTGTGGAGTCGGTCGGCAGATTGTCGACGCTTTTGTCCACTTGCAGGGTTACCCGACCGGTGAAGCTGTCGCGGTCCAGATCGATCGCGGTGACCTTGCCGATGGTCACACCCGCCATGGTCACTTTGGCTCTGACCGTCAAACCGGCGATATTGTCGAAATACGCGTAAAGCTTGTAGGTATCGGTGGTCGAAGTCGGAGACAGGCCACTGACCCGCAGGGCCAGCAGCAACAAAGCCAGGATCCCTGCCAGCAGGAACAGGCCGACACCGATTTCCAGGGTGCGGTTTTGCATCAGAAATCTCCAAACATCAAAGCGGTCAGAATAAAGTCCAGGCCGAGTACTGCCAGCGAGGCGTAAACCACGGTCTTGGTGGTGGCACGGCTGATCCCCTCGGAAGTGGGTTCGCAGTCATAGCCTTGAAATACGGCGATCCAGGTGACGACAAAAGCGAATACTGCACTTTTGATGATGCCGTTGAGCACATCGTCACCGAAGCTCACGCTGTTCTGCATGTTCGACCAGTAGGAACCTTCGTAGACACCCAGCCAGTCAACGGCGACCCACGAACCGCCCCAGATGCCGACCACGCTAAAGATCATCGCCAGCACCGGCAGGGAAATGAAGCCGGCCCACAGACGCGGGGCAATGATGTACTTGAGCGGGTCGACCCCGATCATTTCCAGGCTGGACAGCTGTTCGGTGGATTTCATGTTGCCGATTTCCGCCGTCAGCGCCGAACCGGCACGACCGGCGAACAACAGCGCGGTCACCACCGGCCCCAGCTCACGCAACAGGGTCAGCGCCACCATCTGCCCGACAGCCTGCTCCGAACCGTAACTCGACAGAATGTTGAAGCCCTGCAGCGCCAGTACCATGCCGATGAAAATCCCGGACACCACGATGATCACCAGCGACATCACGCCGACGGAATGCAGCTGCTTGACCAGCAGGCCAAACCCGCCGCCGATGCCGCCTCGCCCGAGCAGGGCATGAAACAGGAACAGGGTCGAACGCCCGAACACTGCGACGCTGTCGATTCCGGCGAGGCCGAAACGACGCACACGCTCCATTAATGTAATTCTGCGCATCAGCGGCGCTTCCCCAGAAGATCTGCGCGGTAATCCGGCGCTGGAAAGTGATACGGCACCGGGCCGTCGGGTTCACCGGTCATGAACTGGCGGATACGCGGATCGTCCGAGCCCATCAGTTCGTCCGGCGTGCCCTGCCCCAATACCTGGCCATCACCGACCACATAGATGTAGTCAGCAATGCTCGCGGTTTCGGCGAGGTCGTGGGACACCACGATGCTGGTGATTCCCAGCGCATCGTTGAGCAGACGGATCAGGCGAACCAGCACACCCATGGCGATCGGATCCTGGCCGACGAACGGTTCGTCGTACATGAGGATCTGCGGATCGAGGGCGATGGCCCGGGCCAGGGCGACCCGGCGCTTCATGCCGCCGGACAGCTCGTCAGGCATCAGCTCGATCGCACCGCGCAACCCCACTGCCTGCAATTTGAGCAGGACGATGTCGCGGATCATCTCGTCCGGCAGGTCGGTATGAACACGCAGCGGGAAGGCGACGTTCTCGAACACATCGAGATCGGTGAACAGGGCGCCACTCTGAAACAGCACGCCCATGTGCTTGCGCGCATCGAACAGATCGCTGCGCGACAGCTTCGGCAGGTTCTGGCCGTTGACCCAGACCTCGCCCTTGGATGGCCGCAACTGGGCGCCCATCAGGCGCAACAGTGTGGTCTTGCCACACCCGGAAGGCCCCATGATGCCGGTGACCTTGCCGCGCGGGATGCGGATATCGACGTTATTGAAAATGCTCCGCGCACCGCGCTTGAAGGAGACTCCCTTCAGCTCGACCGCGTAGGCGTTATCGGCACTCATCTAAACTCCTTGCGATGCAGCCTCTCACTCGGACGCCTGGCTTTCTGAGGAAAGCCCCTACATCCCGGGCAGGCCGAACTGGCGGCGAACTATATCACTGCAAAGGGCAAGCGCCCAAGGCCTGCACCGGCCCGCATTCTGCGAGTTGAAGGGCTTGACGCCTTATTTGCAGAGATTTGGTAACGAGGAATGACAAAGCACGACGAACTTGCGTGAGGCTTTTCAACATAACCGCTATAATCGCCGCCTTTTCATCGGGCTATACGATTTCTGACATGAGCCAAACCAGCGACCTGATTCAATCGGCACAACGCACCATCCGCCTCGAAGTGGAAGCCGTACAAGGCTTGTTGCCCCATATCGACGCCGATTTCGTACGCGCTTGCGAGATGATTCTGGCCAGCAAGGGCCGTGTTGTCGTGGTCGGCATGGGCAAGTCCGGGCACATCGGCAACAAGATTGCCGCGACCCTGGCCAGCACCGGCACCCCGGCGTTTTTCGTACACCCGGCCGAGGCCAGTCACGGCGATATGGGCATGATCACCCGTGACGACGTGATCCTGGCCCTGTCGAACTCCGGCTCCACCAACGAAATCGTCACCCTGCTGCCACTGATCAAGCGCCTGGGCATCCAGCTGATCAGCGTCACCGGCAACCCACAGTCGCCGCTGGCCAAAGCGGCAGAGGTCAATCTCAACGTGCACGTCGAGCACGAAGCCTGCCCGCTGAACCTGGCGCCGACCTCCTCGACCACCGCCGCATTGGTCATGGGCGACGCCCTGGCCGTGGCACTGCTGGAAGCGCGCGGTTTCACCGCCGAAGACTTCGCCTTTTCCCACCCGGGCGGTGCATTGGGCCGACGCCTGCTGCTGAAAGTGGAAAATGTCATGCACGCCGGTCATGAGCTGCCACAGGTACAGCGCGGCACCCTGCTCAAGGACGCGCTGATGGAAATGACTCGCAAGGGTCTGGGCATGACCGTCATTCTTGAAGCGGACGGCAAACTGGCCGGGATCTTCACTGACGGCGACCTTCGTCGCACCCTGGATCGCAGCATCGATATCCACAGCGCCACCATCGACCAGGTGATGACCGTGCACGGCAAGACCGCCCGCGCCGAGATGCTCGCGGCCGAAGCCCTGAAAATCATGGAAGACCACCGAATCAACGCGCTGGTTGTCGTAGATGAAGAGGATCGCCCGATCGGCGCCTTCAACCTCTCCGATCTGCTGCGCGCAGGAGTGATGTAAATGAGCACCGATCTGCTGCAACGCGGCAAGGCCATCAAACTGGCGGTTTTCGACGTCGACGGCGTCCTCACCGACGGGCGCCTGTACTTCCTTGAAGACGGAAGTGAATTCAAGACCTTCAACACGCTCGATGGCCAGGGCATCAAGATGCTGATGAACGCCGGCGTACAGACCGCCATCATCAGCGGTCGCAAGACTCCGGTGGTCGAGCGTCGGGCGAAGAACCTGGGGATCCCGCACCTGTTTCAGGGTCGCGAAGACAAACTGGTCGTTCTCGACGGTCTTCTGGAGCAACTGGGCCTAAGCTATGAACAAGTCGCCTATCTCGGTGACGACCTGCCCGACCTGCCGGTGATCCGTCGCGTGGGGCTGGGCATGGCCGTGGCCAACGCAGCAGCCTTCGTGCGCGAACACGCTCACGGCGTCACCCACGCCCGTGGCGGCGAAGGTGCCGCCCGCGAATTCTGCGAACTGATCCTGCGCGCCCAAGGCAGCCTCGACGCCGCCAACAACGCGTACCTGTGAGTCCAACCATGTTTAGCAAAAAGTTTCGCAACATCCTGCTGTTCGGTTGCATCGCGGCGATTTTCGGTGCGGTCGGCTACTGGAACATCAGCCCGGAACGCTTCCTCGACAAACCGCCGGTTTCGGCAGAGGAAAGCCCGATCGACTGGTACGCGACCAATACGCACACGATCCAGTACCTCGAAGACGGCAAAGTGCAGTACGAAATGACGTCCGACAAGGCCGAGCACGTCAAGGCAACCGACATTACACTGGTCACCAAGCCCGATCTGAACATGTTCCGTGGCACCGACTTCCCGTGGCACGTGACCAGCGAACGCGGTGAAGTGAACTCCGGTGGCACCGAGGTCGAGCTGATCGACTCGGTACGCGTCAAGCGCACCGACGAAAAGAACCGCGACACCCTGATCACCTCCACTCGCATGACGGTGTTCCCGCAGCAGCAATATGCGCAGACCCAGCAACCCGTTAGAATCGACGGCGCTGGCGGTGTATCGACTGGCGTAGGAATGAAAGCGTATTTGAAGGAAAGCAGGATACACCTGCTATCGAACGTAAGAGGACAGTATGAGGCTCGTTAAAACCCTCCCTATTTTGCTCAGTCTGGGCGCAGCACTGGGAAGCGTGAGCGCCTGGGCTCTGCCGAACGATCAAGAGCAGCCAATCCGTATTCAGGCCGACGATGCCCAGCTGGACGACAAGAACGGCGTTGCTACCTATAAAGGTGACGTAATCATCACTCAGGGTTCGATGATCGTCAAAGGCAACACCGTGACCATCACCCGCACCCAGACCGGCGATATCGACGTCGTGACCTCGGTGGGCAACCTTGCCTACTTCGAGCAGTTGCAGACGGCGGGCGACACCAAGCCTGTACAGGGCTGGGGCGTGACCATTCAGTACCACGCCGCGCAAAACCGCGTTGTGCTGATCGACAAGGCGAAAGTCGTCGACAAGGACAACAACACCACTCAGGGCGAGAAAATCGTCTATGACACGGTGAAAAAGCTGGCCAGCGCTGGTCGTGCCACCGGCAACAAGGTCACCGAAGCGCGTCCGCGCATTGACATGGTGATCCAGCCGAAGAAGAAAACCGACGAGAAAACCCAGTAATGGCAACTCTGAAAGCTCAGCACCTGGCCAAGGCCTATAAAAGCCGCCAGGTCGTGCGCGACGTCAGCCTGTCGATCGACAGCGGTCAGATCGTCGGCCTGCTCGGCCCGAACGGCGCCGGCAAGACCACCTGCTTCTACATGATCGTCGGCCTGGTCCAGGCCGATCAGGGTCGCGTATTGATCGACGATCTGGACGTCAGCCATCAGCCGATGCACGGTCGCGCCAAGGCCGGTATCGGCTATCTGCCGCAAGAAGCGTCGATCTTCCGCAAACTGTCGGTAGCCGACAACATCATGGCCATCCTTGAGACCCGTCAGGAGCTCGACAAGGCCGGTCGTCGCAAGGAGTTGGAAAGCCTGCTGCAGGAATTCCATATCAGCCACATCCGCGACAACCTCGGCATGAGCCTGTCCGGTGGTGAGCGCCGTCGCGTGGAAATCGCCCGCGCACTGGCCACGGCACCGAAGTTCATCCTGCTCGACGAACCGTTCGCCGGTGTCGACCCGATCTCGGTCGGCGACATCAAGCAGATCATCCACCACCTCAAGGCCAAGGGTATCGGTGTATTGATCACCGACCACAACGTCCGTGAGACGCTGGATATCTGCGAAACCGCCTACATCGTCAATGACGGCCAGTTGATCGCCGAGGGCGACTCCGCGACCATCCTCGCCAACGATCTGGTGAAGGAAGTCTATCTGGGTCACGAGTTCCGCCTGTAAGCGCGACAGCATCCGACCAGCCGTCCGGGTGCTGTAACGTTGAAGCGCCTTTTTTCTACGCTTTTATTGTTACAGCGCTCTAGGCAAACACGACAGTTTCAGGCATATAATTTGCTTAAGTTTGGCGCTCCGGCGCCCTGTAGTGGATGGCGCATAGCGCCGGCGAATAAGGTGTTAAGCCCCTGCCATGAAACCATCGCTAGTCTTGAGAATGGGCCAGCAGCTGACGATGACACCGCAGCTGCAACAGGCCATCCGCCTGCTCCAATTGTCGACCCTGGATCTGCAACAGGAAATCCAGGAGGCTCTGGAATCCAATCCGATGCTCGAACGCCAGGAAGACGGCGACGACTTCGACAACTCCGATCCCATGGCCGACAACGCCGAACAGAAGCCCAACACCGAGATCCAGGAACCCTCCTATCAGGAGACCGCGCCGACAGTCGATAACCTCGAAGACGGCGAATGGAACGAGCGAATCCCCAACGAACTGCCCGTCGACACCGCCTGGGAAGACGTCTACCAGACCAGCGCCAGCAGCCTGCCGAGCAGCGACGATGACGAGTGGGACTTCACCACCCGCACCTCCGCCGGCGAGAGCCTGCAAAGCCACCTGCTGTGGCAGTTGAACCTGGCACCGATGTCCGACACCGATCGCCTAATCGCTGTCACCCTGATCGATTGCATCAACAATCAGGGCTACCTGGACGAAACCCTCGAAGAAATCCTCGACGCCTTTGATCCGGAACTCGACATCGAGCTGGACGAGATCGAAGCCGTCCTGCACCGCATCCAGCAATTCGAACCGGCCGGCATCGGCGCACGCAACCTGGGCGAATGCCTGCTGCTGCAATTGCGCCAGCTGTCGGCCAAGACCCCTTGGCTGGCCGAAGCCAAGCGCCTGGTCACCGATTACATCGACTTGCTCGGCAGCCGCGACTACAGCCAGTTGATGCGCCGCATGAAGCTCAAGGAAGACGAGCTGCGTCAGGTCATCGAACTGGTGCAGAGCCTCAACCCGCGCCCCGGTTCGCAGATCGAGTCCACCGAAGCCGAATACGTGGTGCCTGACGTCATCGTGCGCAAGGACAACGAGCGCTGGCTGGTCGAGCTCAACCAGGAGTCGGTGCCGCGCCTGCGGGTCAACGCCCAGTACGCCGGTTTCGTGCGCCGCGCCGACACCAGCGCCGACAACACCTTCATGCGCAATCAGTTGCAGGAAGCCCGCTGGTTCATCAAGAGCCTGCAAAGCCGCAACGAAACCCTGATGAAAGTGGCCACCCAGATCGTCGAGCATCAGCGCGGTTTTCTGGAGTATGGCGACGAAGCCATGAAGCCGTTGGTCCTGCATGACATCGCGGAAGCGGTAGGCATGCACGAGTCGACGATTTCCCGCGTAACCACGCAAAAATTCATGCATACCCCACGGGGCATATATGAGCTGAAATACTTTTTCTCCAGCCATGTGAGCACCTCCGAGGGCGGTGAATGCTCGTCCACGGCGATCCGCGCGATCATCAAGAAACTGGTTGCCGCGGAAAATCAGAAAAAGCCGTTGAGTGACAGCAAGATCGCTGGTTTACTGGAGGCACAAGGCATTCAGGTGGCTCGCCGCACGGTCGCCAAGTACCGCGAATCCCTCGGGATCGCGCCTTCGAGCGAACGCAAGCGGTTGATGTAAGCCACGTTACAGCGTTCCAGTGGCAGGCTCTTCGGCCTGCCGCTTTATGCACTGGCAACGAAGGAGAAGCTGTATGCAAGTCAACATCAGTGGACACCAACTGGAAGTTACCCAGCCTCTGCGCGAGTACATCGAGCTCAAGCTCAAGAAGCTCGAAGGGCATTTCGACAAGATCACCAACGTGCAAGTCACGATGTGCGTCGAAAAACTGAAGCAGAAAATCGAAGCCACGCTGCATATTCCCGGCAATGAGGTCGTCGCAAACGCGGAACATACCGATATGTACGCTGCGATCGACGCGCTGACCGACAAGCTTGATAAACAACTCAAAAAGCATAAGGAAAAGACCCAGAGCCTGCTTCAGGGCGCTACCGGTCGATAACCCCCACCCCCATGATCCGACTTGAAAGTATCCTGACCCCCGGCCGTTCCCTGGTGAACGTGCCGGGCGGCAGTAAAAAGAAAGCCCTGGAACAAATTGCCAACCTGATCGCCCGGGAAGTTCCGGATCTGGAGATGCAAGATGTATTCGAGGCATTGATTGCCCGTGAAAAACTGGGCTCCACCGGTTTTGGCAACGGCATCGCCATTCCCCACTGCCGCCTCAAGGGCTGCGAAGCGCCGATCAGTGCGCTGATGCACCTTGATGCCCCTATCGATTTCGACGCTATCGACGGCGCGCCCGTGGACCTGCTCTTCGTCCTGCTGGTGCCGGAAGCCGCCACCGATGCGCACCTGGAGCTGTTACGCCAGATCGCCAGCATGCTCGACCGCAAGGACGTGCGCGACAGACTGCGTAGCGCGCCTAGCAACGAAGCCTTGTACCAGGTTGTACTGGAAGAACAGAACAGGCCGTAACCATGCGCTTGATCATTGTCAGTGGCCGTTCCGGCTCGGGTAAAAGTACCGCCCTGGATGTCCTTGAGGACAACGGTTACTACTGCATCGATAACCTGCCGGCAGGTCTTCTGCCGGATCTGGCCGAACGTGCGCTGGTTCATACCGAAATGCTCCAGCCGCTGGTGGCCGTCTCGATCGACGCCCGCAACCTGCCGAGTCATCTGTCACGTTTTCCAGAGTTGCTCGAGGAAGTGCGCAGCCGGCATATCCAGTGCGATGTCCTGTACCTCGACGCCGATGACGAAACGTTGCTCAAACGCTTTTCGGAAACTCGTCGTCGTCACCCGCTCAGCAACGCCAACCGCTCGCTGGCCGAAGCCATCGACGACGAAACCGCCCTGCTGGGCCCGATTGCCGATCTGGCCGATCTGAAGGTCAATACCACCAATCTGAACCTCTACCAACTGCGCGACACCATCAAGCTGCGCCTGTTGAACCAGCCGGAGCCGGGTACCGCGTTTCTGGTGGAGTCCTTCGGTTTCAAACGCGGCATGCCGGTGGATGCGGATCTGGTGTTCGATGTACGCTGCCTGCCGAACCCGTACTGGAAACCGGAACTGCGCGCGCAATCCGGTCTCGATCAGCCGGTCGCCGAGTATCTGGCGGCGCAGCCGGAGGTCGAGGAGATGTACCAGGACATTTATACGTATCTGAACAAATGGTTGCCGCGCTTTGCGGCGAGCAACCGCGCTTACGTCACCATTGCCATCGGCTGCACCGGCGGGCATCACCGTTCCGTTTACCTGACCGAACGTCTTGGCCAGGCGCTGCAGAAGACCCTGAAGAACGTCCAGGTTCGCCACCGCGACCTCAGCTAAAGGATTCACAACGCGATGCCTGCTCGGGAAATAGAAATCATCAACAAGCTGGGCCTGCACGCCCGCGCATCGGCAAAATTCGTCGGAGTGGCGGGCCAGTTTCCCGATTGCACGATCAGAGTCGGCCGCACACCGGACACCACGGTTGACGGTAAAAGCATCATGGCGATGATGATGCTCGCTGCGGGCAAGGGCACCAAAATCCACCTGAGTACCGAAGGTCACCAGGAACAGGAAGCCATGGACGCGCTGGTGACACTGATCAACAACTACTTCGACGAAGGCGGTTGAAACGCCTGAGGCGAAGTAGCCCGCTCCCTCCCCCGGTTCATCCCAACGCCGTATCCATCACCATCATCAGACAGAAGCCGATCAGCAATCCCAGACTGGCCAGCTTCTCGTGACCATTGCGTCGCGACTCGGGGATGACCTCGTGAGTCACCACCAGCAGCATGGCACCAGCCGCCAGCGCCAACCCCAAGGGCAGCAACAGTTCGGCAAGACTGACCAGCCACGCACAGAGCAGCGCAAATACCGGTTCGACCAGACCTGACGCTGCGCCAATCAAAAACGCCTTGACCCGCGACATCCCGGCGCCGGCGAGCACCAGTGCAATCACCAGCCCTTCCGGCACATCCTGCAAGGCAATGCCCATCGCCAGACTTTCTGCGTCAGGCATTCCACCGCCCGCCGAGACACCGACCGCCATGCCTTCCGGGATGTTATGGGCAATGATGGCGAACACGAACAACCAGATCCGTGGCGGAATCACCGGATGTTCGACGGTGCCGATGAGCATTTCCGGCGAGGCCCCCGACACACGGCGATCAACCAGATACAGACCGAACGCCCCGAGCATGATGCCGAAGCAAATCAGGCCGCTGGCGCCCCATGGGCTCAGTCCCAGACTTTCGGCGGCGGCGATTCCCGGCACGATCAGTGAAAACGCGGTCGCCGCCAGCATTACACCGGCGCCAAAACCCAACAGCGTATCGCCCAGCGCCTGGGGCATGTTGCGGATTACCAGCACCGGAACAGCCCCCAGCGCGGTGCCGAGGGCGCAAATCGCGCCGCCCTGCAATGCCCGCGACAACCTCGGCTCCAGATTCAGCCAATCGAGTCCGTGTGCGACCAACAGGGACATGCCCGCCAACAGCAGCAGCGAACCGATTGCGTAACGAAACATACGCCCACTTCCGATCGCCAGTGTTTCAGTGCCCATAGTCAGCCTTGGATTGTTTTTATAGGGACTTAAACCATCGCGGCCTGATAGCGCGCAGCAACTTGCGGCCAGTTGATCACGTTGTAGAACGCGCTGATGTATTCCGGCCGACGGTTCTGATAACGCAGGTAGTACGCGTGTTCCCACACGTCGAGCCCGAGAATCGGCGTGTTGCCGTTCATCAGCGGGCTGTCCTGGTTGCCGCTGCTTTCCACCACCAGTTTCTTGTCGGGCATGACGCTGAGCCACGCCCAGCCACTGCCGAAACGGGTCAACGCGGCTTTGGTGAAGGCGTCCTTGAAGCTGTCGAGGCCACCCAGCTGCTCATCGATCGCCCTGGCCAGCGCACCGTCCGGTTTGCCACCGCCGTTGGGCACCATCACTTCCCAGAACAGCGAATGGTTGGCATGACCGCCGCCCTGGTTGATCACCGCCGCGCGGAGCTTTTCCGGCAGTTGCTGGACGCTGGCGACCAGCTTCTCCACCGGCCATTCCGCGAATTCGGTGCCCTCGACCGCAGCGTTCAGGTTGTTGATGTAAGTCTGATGATGCTTGGTGTAGTGGATCTCCATGGTTTGCGCATCGATGTGCGGCTCCAGTGCGTCGTAGGCGTAAGGCAAGGCTGGCAGGGTAAAAGCCATTTCAGTGGACTCCATGGTGATGTGGGGCAGGCACTCGGCGCGCGTTGCCGGTATCCGAGTGCAGCAAACGCTGGGTGCGCGGGTATTCGCCGTGTTCGCTGATGAAATTGAGCAGCTCGACGTAGGTCTTGCTGCTCTGGCGCAGCGCGGCTTCACGCAGGGCCGGACGCAGGCGCTCGTCCTGCATGGTCTGCAACAGCCGTTGATGAATCGCGCACAGGTACTCGGCGCTCTCCTCCGGCTGATTCAGGCGCAGGTGCAGATCGGCAAGGTTGTGATGGGAGATGACGCAAGCCGCCACCGCTTCGTCGGCATCGGCCCAGCGCTCGAACAACACCTGCGCCAAAGCCAATGCTTGCAGGTAGGCCTCGCGGGCATCGATCAGCTCGCCCAGGATGAAGCAGCGATTGGCCCGTTCGATCGTGCGTTTCCAGTGCTCCATGGTGAACCTCCAAAGCGGTTGCGGTGCTTACACGCCACCGGCGGTGAGTTTCTCGGGATTGAGCAACTCTTCCAGCTGGCTGCGCGACAGGTCGGTGTGTTCCAGCGCAACGTCGATCACCGCGCGACCCTGCTTGTAGGCCTGCTTGGCAATCTCGGCAGCTTTCTGGTAACCGATGATCGGGTTGAGCGCGGTCACCAGAATCGGGTTGCGCGACAGCGCTTCCTTGAGGCGCGACTCGTTGACCTTGAAGGTGGCGATGGCCTTGTCACCCAGCAAACGGCTGGAGTTGGCCAGCAACTCAATGCTGCTCAGCAGATTCTGGGCAATGATAGGCAGCATCACGTTCAGCTCGAAATTGCCTGATTGACCGGCGATGGTGATCACCGAGTCATTGCCGATCACTTGCGCAGCTACCATGGCGGTGGCTTCCGGAATCACCGGATTGACCTTGCCTGGCATGATCGATGAGCCCGGCTGCAGGCCCTCAAGCTCGATTTCACCGAGCCCGGCGAGCGGGCCGGAGTTCATCCAGCGCAGGTCGTTGGCGACTTTCATCAGGGACACGGCGGTGGCCTTGAGCTGGCCCGAGACGGCCACGGCAGTGTCCTGCGAGCCGATCAGGGCGAACAGATTCTTGCCAGGGGTGAACTGGACATTGGTCAACTGGCTGAGCTGGCGGCTGAACCGCGCAGCAAATTCCGGATGCGCATTGATCCCGGTACCGACCGCCGTGCCGCCCTGGGCCAGGGATTGCAGGCTTGGCAGCAAATCCTGCAGGTGACCGATATTGGCCTTGAGCTGCTGCGCCCAACCGTTCAACGCCTGACTCATACGCACCGGCATGGCATCCATCAAGTGGGTGCGGCCAGTCTTGACGTGGTGATGGACTTGCTCGGCCTTGCGTTCGATCACTTGCACCAGGTGCAGCAGTGCCGGCAGCAGTTGTTCGTGCAGGGCCAGCGCGGCGCTGACGTGGATAGTGGTAGGAATGATGTCGTTGCTGCTCTGCCCACAGTTGACGTGGTCGTTGGCGTTCACCGGTTCGTCGAGCAAGCGGCTGGCCAGGGTGGCAATCACTTCATTGGCGTTCATATTGGAGCTGGTGCCGGAACCGGTCTGGAAGATGTCCACCGGGAAATGCCGCATGAAGTCGCCTTCCAGCAACCCTTGGGCGGCATCGCTGATTGCCTTGCCCTGGGCGGCGCTGAGCTGGTTGAGTTCAACGTTGGCGCGCGCGGCGGCCGCTTTCGCCAGAATCAGGGCGCGGATGAACTGGGTCGGCATCGGCTTGCCGCTGATCGGGAAGTTATCCACTGCGCGCTGGGTCTGCGCGCCGTAGAGAGCGTCCACCGGCACCTGCAGTTCGCCCATGCTGTCGCGCTCAATACGTGTCTTGGTCATCTGAAAATCCTTGCACCAGTTCTATGAGAGGAATCGAGGGAAGCAACTCGCAGGTCGCCAATTGCCAGGTGTAGCTTTGCCAGCGCTTGAGCCGGCACTTGCACAGCGAGAGGCGCTCCATTTCACGCAAGGGGCGCCAGGCTTGATCGAGACACAGGCTGCGCCAGTGCCACGGCAGCGCGATATCGGTGGCCGTGTCGAGCAGCAGACGGAAGGAGGTTTCAGCGATCATCCAGGGCGAAGTCGCCGTGCAGCAGGCCAGATACCGGCCTTCGGCCAGGTAGTGTTCGATCAGTCGTGGCTCGTCGGGATCCATCGCGCAACGGATCCGGCGACTCATCCAGCGCCAGCTTTCGAGATACGGCTGCTCGTGCAAGGCAGAACTCATGATTCTGGGCCCATCCGATAATGAGATTTATTATTAGATGATAATGAGAACCAAAACAAGAGCGGCTTTTTTTGCTGCGTTCACCAACCCGACAAATTTGCGAACACAAAAAAGGCGCGCCACCCAATCGGGTGGCGCGCCTTTTGTGTACCTGTCTGGGCTTAGCTGCCCGCGACAGTCATCTTCTCGATCAACACCGAACCGGTGCGAATGTTGCTGCGCAGTTCCAGATCGTTACCCACCGCGACGATCTGCTTGAACATGTCCCGCATGTTGCCGGCGATAGTCACTTCTTGCACCGCGAACTGGATTTCACCGTTCTCGACCCAGAAACCTGCCGCACCGCGCGAGTAATCACCGGTCACCATGTTCAGACCATGGCCCATCAGTTCGGTGACCAGCAGGCCACGACCCATGCGCCGCAGCAAGGCGGCCTGGTCTTCATCGCCATGGGTGACGAACAGGTTATGCACACCGCCCGCGTTGGCGGTGCTCGGCATGCCGAGTTTGCGACCGGAATAGGTGCCAAGGATGTACGAGACCAGCTCGCCCTTCTCGACGAACGGTTTGGCATAAGTCGCCAGACCGTCACCATCGTAGGAAGCACTGCCCATGGCGCGCATCAGATGCGGACGCTCGTCGATGGTCAGCCATTCCGGGAACAGCTTCTGCCCCAAAGTGCCTTCGAGGAACGACGATTTGCGGTACAGACTGCCGCCGGAAATCGCCGACAGGAAGCTGCCGAACAACCCACCCGCCAGTTCCGCCGAAAACAATACAGGCACTTCGCAGGTCGGCACCGGGCGCGCACCCAGACGGCTAGCCGCACGCTGCGCCGCGCGCTGGCCAATGCTCACCGGATCCGCCAGCAAACTGCCCTGGCGGTTCACGTCATACCAGTAATCGCGCTGCATCTGGCCATCGGCCTCGGCGATCATCACGCAGCTCAGGCTGTGCCGGGTCGAAGCGTAACCGCCGATGAAACCATGGCTGTTGCCATACACGCGGCAGCCCTGATGAGTGCTCAACGTGGTGCCATCAGCATTCTTGATGCGCGCATCGGCGTCGAACGCGGCAGCTTCACAGAGCAACGCCTTCTCGATGGCCTGCTCCGGCGTGATGTCCCATTGGTGGAACAGGTCGAAATCCTGAATATCCCTGGCCATCAGCGCCGCATCGGCCAACCCCGAGGCTTCGTCTTCCGACGTGTGTTTGGCAATCGCCAGCGCGGCGGCGACAGTCTCGCGAATCGCATCCGGCCCGGTGGCGGAAGTGCTGGCCGAGCCCTTGCGCTGGCCGACATATAACGTGATGCCAAAACCCTGATCGCGGTTGAACTCGACCGTTTCGACTTCACGTTGACGCACCGACGTCGACAGGCCCTGCTCCAGCGACACCGCCACTTCACAGGCACTGGCACCCTGACGCTTGGCTTCGGCGATGATCTGTTCGACCTGTTCCTGCAGTGCCGGCAATGCCTGTGGGCCGACGCTTTCAACTGCACTCATGCTCATCTCCACTCAAATTCTGCTTTCGGCTGGGGCCTTCGAGCGACCGGGCCGGACAAGCGGCCCCCGACTGGTTATCATGGCGGCGTTTCTTTGCGGACTGCCACCATGGTTGATTCTTACGACGACTCCCTCGATACGGGAGAAAAAAGCAAATCCCAGGTCAAACGCGAGCTGCATGCTCTGGTTGACCTTGGCGAGCGCCTTACAACGCTCAAGCCCGACTTGCAGGCAAAACTGCCATTGACCGACGCTTTGCGCCGGGCCCTGGCCGATGCGCCCAAGCACACCGCGAACATCGCGCGTAAACGGCACTTGCAGTTCATCGGCAAACTGATGCGCGATCAGGACACTGACGCGATTCTCACCTTGCTCGATCAACTCGATGCCTCGACCCGTCAGTACAACGAGCGCTTCCACAACCTCGAACGCTGGCGTGACCGCCTGATCGCCGGTGACGATGCCGTGCTGGAGAAATTCGTCGTCGATTACCCGGACGCCGACCGCCAGCAACTGCGTTCCCTGATCCGTCAGGCCCAGCACGAGGTTGCGCAAAACAAACCTCCTGCCTCGAGCCGCAAGATCTTCAAGTACATCCGTGAGCTGGACGAGACTCAACGCGGTCTGCGCTGATATTCGCCACCGGGTGGTCGCACCGCGCGCCACCCGAAGCTCCATCCCTTCTTATGCGCCCGTGCCACCCACGGTGATCGCATCGATTTTCAGGGTCGGCTGACCCACACCCACCGGCACCGACTGCCCGTCCTTGCCACACGTGCCCACACCGCTGTCCAGCGCCAGATCGTTACCAACCATCGACACCCGGCTCATCGCTTCCGGACCGTTGCCGATCAACGTTGCGCCTTTGACCGGTGCGGTGATCTTGCCGTCCTCGATCAGATACGCCTCGCTGGTGGAGAACACGAACTTGCCGCTGGTGATGTCGACCTGACCGCCGCCGAGATTGGCGCAATAGATGCCCTTCTTCACCGAGGCGATGATTTCCGCCGGATCGCTCTGGCCGCCGAGCATGTAGGTGTTGGTCATCCGAGGCATCGGCAAGTGTGCGTAGGATTCGCGACGACCGTTGCCTGTGCGGGCCACGCCCATCAGCCGCGCATTGAGCTTGTCCTGCATGTAGCCCTTGAGTACGCCGTTTTCGATCAGCGTGGTGCACTCGGTCGGGGTGCCTTCGTCGTCGACGCTCAGGGAACCGCGACGACCGCTCAGGGTGCCGTCATCGACGATGGTGCAGAGTTTCGAGGCAACCATTTCGCCCATGCGTCCGCTGTAGGCTGAACTGCCCTTGCGGTTGAAATCGCCTTCCAGGCCGTGGCCGACCGCCTCGTGCAGCAGCACGCCGGACCAGCCCGAGCCGAGAACCACCGGCAAGGTCCCGGCCGGTGCCGGAATCGCTTCCAGGTTCACCAGCGCCTGACGCAGCGCCTCACGGGCATAGCCCATGGCGCGGTCTTCGGCGAGGAAATAACGGTAGTCGGTACGCCCGCCGCCGCCATGACCGCCGCGCTCGCGGCGGCCGTTCTGCTCGACGATCACGCTGACGTTGAAACGTACCAGCGGACGCACGTCGGCAGCCAGACCACCGTCGGTCGAGGCCACCAGAATGCGCTCCCAGACCCCGGCCATGCTCACGCTGACCTGCTGAATTCGCGGGTCAAGCGCGCGGGTCGCCACATCGATGCGCTTGAGCAGTTCGACTTTCTCAGCGCGGCTCAAGACTTCCAGCGGATTGTCCGGCGCGTACAACTGGGCGACATCCTGGGTGCTGAACGCCTGCACCGTGCCGTTCTGCCCGGCGCGGGAAATCGAACGGGCCGCACGGGCCGCCGCGCCCAGGGCCTCGAGGGTGATCGCGTTGCTGTAGGCGAAACCGGTTTTCTCACCGGACTGCGCACGTACGCCAACACCCTGGTCGAGGTTGAAACTGCCTTCCTTGACGATGCCGTCTTCCAGCGACCAGGACTCGGAAATCTGCCCCTGGAAATACAGGTCGGCCGCATCGATGCCTGGACCCGCCAGATCACCGAGCACGCCTTGCAGGCTCTCGATCGTCACGCCGCCGGGCGCCAACAGGTGATCACTGACTGAGGACAACAACTCGCTCATAGGTTTTACGCCTTAAATTCGTGTTCTGAAGCAGGTCGCTGTGCGCCCTGCGAAAAAAACCGCCGATGACCGGTCACCGGCATTCGCGCCCGGATGGACGCTTGTTCATTGCTGTCGCGCTCGGCCAGCAACACGGCTTCGCCTTGTTCCTGCTGCGCCAGCACGCGGCCCCACGGGTCGACAATCGCCCCGTGGCCAAAGGTTTCCCGCGGCCCCGGATGCGTTCCGCCCTGGGCTGCCGCCAGCACGTAGCACTGGGTTTCAATGGCCCGCGCGCGGATCAGTACATCCCAGTGCGCCGCCCCGGTCACCGCAGTGAAGGCCGACGGTGCGGTAATCAGTTCAGCCCCGGCAGCGCGCAGTTCGCTGTA
The DNA here is from genome assembly GCF_900115915.1 of Pseudomonas sp. NFIX49. NCBI lineage: Bacteria > Pseudomonadati > Pseudomonadota > Gammaproteobacteria > Pseudomonadales > Pseudomonadaceae > Pseudomonas > Pseudomonas sp. NFIX49. The sequence continues at coordinate 652,156 of NZ_FOYE01000002.1, forward strand.
CATCTCCGGGAAGCGCAGGTCGTAGCACACCGTCAGGCCCAATCGCCCGACCGGCGTGTCCGCGACCACCACGCCACTGCCATAAGCATAGTCATCGGATTCGCGGTAACGGCCGCGATTGTCCGCTACGTCGACATCGAACAGGTGCAACTTGTCATAGCGTGCAACGATTTCGCCCTGATCGTTCACCAGCAGCGAGCAGGCATGGGACTTCGCCTCAGGCTGACCCGCCGGCGGCAACGGCAAGGTGCCGGCCACAATCCATAACCTGAGGTCGCGGGCGGTCTGTTTCAACCACGGCAGGATCGGGCCTTCGCCAAGCGCTTCGGCGCGGCCAATATCGGCGATGTCGCGACGGCCCATGGCCGCGAAGTTTTCCGGCAGCACCGCCAGCTTCGCGCCGGCGTTGGCTGCCTGTTCGAGCAAACGTCGGGCATCGCGCAGATTGGCCAGCACATCGCTCTGGCTGACCATTTGAATCACCGCTAAAGACATGGCGCACTCCGCAAGAGGTATGCGGCCATGCTACTCCATCGGTTCAGGGGCTGGCTGTTCAAAAAGGCTTGTCGAAGGTGATTTTCGGCTCTTTCCACGGGCCTTTCACGGTGTATTTGACGCTGGCGAACCGCGCCACGCGATCGCCGATCAGCTTGTCGATCAGGAACAACGCACCGCCGACGGCCGGCGCGCCGACAATCAGCGCGGCAATCGGCAGGTTGTTGGTCACAGGCAAAGTCACCAGCAATTTGGCATCCACCTTGTCGCCCACCAGATCCAGCGTGCCGTCCAGTTCCAGGTTGCTCGAGGGACCGGTCAACTTGATCGGCTCTTTCGTCACATACACGCCGTTGGTCGCCACCAGCAATCCCTTGACCCGGTCGTAGCTCAGGCCTTTGCCGAACAGGTCGGAGAAGTCGAGACGCAAACGCCGGCCAATCGAGTTGAAGTTGAGCAGACCGAACACGCGCAATGCCTGAGCGCCGCCCTCCACTTCAACAAACTGGCCTTTGTTGAGGGACGCATCGAGGGTGCCGGAGAAGCGCTTGGTCGCCAGCCACGCCGGCGAGCCCGGCCAGCGGCCATCGACATCCATGTGGAATTCTTCGCTGGTCACGCTCGGCGCAAAACCCCAGCCCTTGAGCACATCGGCGAGGTTCTTGCCGCCGATCCGGCCCTTGTACCAACTGGTCGTGGCACCGGGGGTTCCTTCCCAGCCGCCGCTGCCCTGCAGGAGGATGCCCTTGAGGCCCAGATCGAGGTTGTTCAGGGCGATGCCCTTGGCGGTCGGCCGAATCTTGAGTGACCAGCCACCGACCAAGTCCTGGCCCTGGAACAATTGATTGATGGTGATATCCAGCGCCGGGATCTTGCTCGGATCGACGGAAGCCAGCGGGTCCGGCGCGTTCTCGTCGGCCTGCACCGTCGGGTCCGGCGCTGGCAATCGCACGTATTGCAGGTTCACCGCAATCGGCGCGCCCTTGGCGTCAGGAATGCCCGCCGTGCCTTTGGCCTGCTGGCTGTCGAGGGCCAGCGCCCAGGCACCGGGCTTGCGATTCACCTGCACGGCTGCCTGATCCAGGGTGGTGCCGAAGGCGGTGAGTTTGCCGATCTTGAAATCTGCGCTGCTGAGCAACTGTTTGGCGTTGCCGCCTGGATCCTGGCCGGCGTATTTGTCCAGCAGATCCTGCCACGGCTTTACGTCCAGCTCCGACAACACGCCACGCACCCGCAGGCCTTTGCTGCCCGGCAACACCGCTTCGCCAGCGCCGAGGAACAGCTCACCCCGACCATCGGCAAAGTTGCCCGGTGGCGCGGCGAAGGTGAAGTTGGCCAGTTGATCGTAATTGACCCAGTAACGCCGCTCCTGCCCCTGCAACGTCATGCGGAACACCGTGTCACGCCCGACATCGGCGGCCATGCCGAACGGCGCCGGCAGATCCACCGCCACGCCCTTCAGACTGGAACTGACCATCAATTGGCTGTCGGCGCCGTCCAGATTCACTTGCAACTGATATGGGATGGTCCCGGACACCGGCAATGGCTGAGTCACGCCCAGCCAGTCGGTGAGTTTCTTGACCTCGACCTGCCCTGACGCCGCGATCCGGGTCTTGAGATTGCCGGGGGCACCGTCGGCGAAGATCTGCGCGGTCACCGGCTTGTCAAAAGCCCGGGCACTGATGTTCTGTCCGCTCAGCCCTTTTGCGCTGTCGAAGCGGAAGTCGCCCTTGAGCTGGCTCAATTCAAGCTTCGGCTCCGCCAGCTTCAAGCGCGCATTGGCGGTTTTGAAGTCGACGAGAATTTTCGGCTGATCGCCCTTGGCCAATGGCACATCGAGTTTGAGCTTGCCTTGCAGGTCACCCTCGCCTTCCCAGCCGGCAAAAGTATCGGCGGTGCCAATCGGCGCCTCCTGAAGAATCTTCAGGCCATCGCCCAGCCCGCCAGCAAAGCTGCCGTCGAGGAACATGTGGCTGTGCTCGCCGCTCGGCACATGGGGAATATTGACGAAGACGTCGCCGACCTGGGTATCGAGCAACTGGCCCTTGCTGGCGAGAATGCGCACGCCGCTGTCTTCGATGAATACGTCACCGTTGACCTTGCTCACGTGCGGCCAGCCCGGCTGGAAAGCCAGCTCGGCGTCGTGCACCTTGAAGAACAGACTGATGCTGCGATCCGCTTCCCCGGCGTTCTTGTTCAGCGAGCCTTGATACTGGAAGAACCCCTGATCCACCGCGCCCTTGAGAATCGCCGTACGCAGCCATTCGTCGAGGGCCGGGCTCAGGACTTGCGGCAGGTACTTGGCGGTGTAGCGACCGTCGCCATCCACCAGACCGACCCGTAGATCCATGTAGTCTTCCTGGCTGTGATCGAAATGCAGGCGGATCAGGAAGTCGCCGGCGATCTTGCCTTCCTCGCCGAGCACCTTCAGGTACGGCGCGATCAGGGTGAAACCTTCTTTATCGAGCTTCCAGGTCAACCGGGCGTTGGCCTGAATGTATTGCCACGGCTTGGCGAAAATCGGATCGAGGTGCAGGACGAAATCCTTGCTGTCCATGCGCAGTTCGCCCCCGCCGAGATTGCCGGTAAGACTGCCGCTGACATTCCGTGCGGCCGGCGCGCCGTGGTAGGCGTCGAAGCCGACTTGATCGAGGTTGGCGGCGAAGCTGAATTTGCTGTCGTCGGTGGCGTTCGGCCGGAAATCCAGCAGCACGTTACGCAGACCGCCGGTTACTTTCAGGCGCTCGACCACGGTGGCGACGCCTTGGGGCAACGGGCCGAGGGCATTGAGCAAAGGGGTGATCGGCGTCAGGTCGAGCCGGTCAGCCTGCAGATGCCAGAGTTCTTCGTTCTTGTCGGTGGCGGCAGTCTGTTTGATCTGGACATGGGATTCCCAGCGGGTTTCGCCGAAATTCATCGCCAGCGAATCAAGCGTGACAATGGCTCCCTCGGAACCGCGCTGGAAATAGCCATTGAGCGCCAGATTGTTGATCTGGATCGGCTTGCGTTCAGCGTAGGCGCCGGTCAGTTGCGGCGCATTGAGACGGATCGCAGCACTCTGCAACGCCCCCTCGCGCCAGTTGACCCACAGCTCGCCACCGGCCTTGATCTCGGAGAAATTCCATTGTTGGGTCAAGCGCTCGGGTAGCCATTTTGACCAGTCGCTCTGCGGCAGGCTGACATAACCTTCCACTTCGCTGCTCTGCCACTGATTCGGACGAAGTCGTGTGCGTAGGCTCAGCGCCACAGGCTGACCGTCGGGCAGGGTCAGGCGCGCATCGAGGCGTTGGCGGCTGGACCCGGTCTTCAGATTGAGGCCGACATAAGTGAGGGTCAGCGGCGCCTGCTCCAGCGGCTGCAACGTCACCTGACTGTCGAGCACCGACAGTTGCTGAATCATTTGCATGCGGTTGAACAGTTGCTCGGGATCCATGGGCTGATCCTGCTGCACCGGCAAGCCTTCCAGCGCCCACTTTCCGTCTTCGCCTTCCTTGAGGCTGATCTTCAGACCGTTGAGTTCAAGATGGGCGATGCGTACTTCCCGGGCGAGCAAACTGGCCCAAAGATCCGGCACCGCGCGCACCCGATCCAGGCGCAGGGCATTGGCGCCGCTGCCGACCATCACGTCGTGGGCCAGCAGGATCGGGGCAAACCCGCTCCAGTTGCCTTCCAGCTCGCCGATCTGCAGCGGCATGCCCAATGCGGCACTGGCCTTGTCTTCGATATCGGTGCGGTATTCGGCCACCAGTGGCGTGAGTTCCCGGCCGAGACTGACGTACAACGCCATCAATACCAGAACCAACGCGCACAGGCCCAGACCCCAGCGGGTCAGTGCGGCCAAAATGCGTGTCAGACGTTCCATGTCAGTTGGCTCCCATGGCAAAAATACTGCAAAAAGCTGAGGCCAGCCGTTTCAGGAAAAAGGTGATGCAGGGGTTCAGAGCAGCACCACGTCATATTGTTCCTGGGAATACATGGTTTCCACCTGGAAGCGTATGGTGCGCCCGATGAAACCTTCAAGTTCGGCCACGTTACCGGACTCTTCATCGAGCAGCCGGTCGACGACTTTCTGGTTCGCCAGCACCCGATAACCCTCGGCCTGATAGGCCCGGGCTTCGCGCAGGATCTCGCGGAAAATCTCGTAGCAAATGGTTTCCGGAGTTTTCAGCTTGCCCCGGCCCTGACAGCTGCTGCACGGTTCGCACAACACTTGCTCAAGGCTTTCACGGGTGCGCTTGCGCGTCATCTGCACCAGGCCCAACTCGGTAATGCCGATGATGTTGGTCTTGGCGTGATCGCGCTCCAGTTGTTTCTCCAGGGTACGCAGCACCTGACGCTGGTGCTCTTCGTCTTCCATGTCGATGAAGTCGATGATGATGATCCCGCCCAGGTTGCGCAGGCGCATCTGCCGGGCAATCGCGGTCGCGGCTTCGAGGTTGGTCTTGAAGATGGTTTCTTCGAGGTTGCGATGACCGACGAACGCCCCGGTGTTCACATCGATGGTGGTCATGGCTTCCGCCGGATCGATCACCAGATAACCACCGGACTTCAGCGGCACCTTGCGCTCCAGGGCTTTCTGGATTTCGTCTTCGACGCCGTACAGGTCGAAGATCGGCCGCTCACCCGGGTAGTGTTCCAGACGATCGGCGATTTCCGGCATCAGTTCGGCGACGAACTGCGTGGTTTTCTGAAACGTTTCCCGGGAGTCGATGCGGATCTTCTCGATCTTCGGGCTGACCAGATCGCGCAGGGTACGCAGCGCCAGGCCCAAGTCTTCGTAGATCACGCTCGGTGCGCCGATGGTCTTGATCTGCTCGTTGATCTGATCCCACAGGCGGCGCAGGTAGCGGATGTCCATCAGGATCTCATCGGCCCCGGCACCTTCGGCGGCGGTACGCAAAATGAAGCCGCCGGCCTCCTTGATGCCTTCTTTGGCCACGCAGTCGCTGACCACCTGTTTGAGGCGTTCGCGCTCGGCTTCGTCTTCGATCTTCAGGGAAATGCCGACGTGGGCGGTGCGCGGCATGTACACCAGATAGCGCGACGGGATCGACAATTGCGTTGTCAATCGCGCACCTTTGGAACCGATCGGGTCCTTGGTGACTTGCACCACCAGGCTCTGGCCTTCGTGTACAAGCGCACTGATGCTTTCCACCGCAGGACCTTCGCGCAGGGAAATTTCCGAGGCATGAATGAAGGCTGCGCGATCCAGGCCGATGTCGACGAATGCCGCCTGCATGCCCGGCAGGACCCGCACCACCTTGCCTTTATAGATGTTGCCGACGATCCCGCGTTTTTGCGTACGCTCGACGTGCACTTCTTGCAGCACACCGTTTTCGACCACCGCCACGCGCGATTCCATCGGCGTGATGTTGATCAGAATCTCTTCACTCATGGCAGGGTCTCGTTCAGGCATGTTCACGATAATGGCTGCATCTTGTCCGTTCGACGCTCATTGCGCGTTCAGGGTTTGCCAACAGGGTATGCCGAAATGGCCGAGCAGTTCTGCGCTTTCGCACACCGGCAAGCCGACGACCGCCGAGTAACTGCCGTTTAGGCCGGCGACGAACACCGCGCCAAGCCCCTGAATGCCGTAGCCACCCGCCTTGTCCCGGGGCTCGCCGCTGGCCCAGTAGGCGGCGGCTTCTTCGCGACTGATCGAGCGGAACCGCACCCGACTGCGCACCACCCGCGACTCGCAGCGCTCGCCGTCGAGCACGGCAATCGCCGTCAGCACTTCATGCTCCTTGCCGGACAACATCATCAGCATGGCGCATGCATCGGCTTCGTCCACCGGTTTGCCAAGAATTTTGCCGTCCAGCACCACGGCGGTGTCGGCGCCCAGTACGCAAAACGCTACGTCGCAGACGACGGTGCGCCGTCCGGCGTCTGCCTTGCCGCGCGCCAGGCGCTCGACGTAGGCCGATGGGGATTCATTGGCGAGAGGGGTTTCATCGATATCCGCGCTGATGGCGGTAAACGGGATGCCGATCTGAGTGAGCAATTCACGCCGACGCGGCGATCCTGAGGCGAGGTAAAGCGGCTTCATCCAAACATCTCCCTGTTGAGTGCCCTGCCTCATGGCACCGGTGGGGGCCCATGCCTGACCGAATCAGTTGATTTTGTAGCGCCGGCGCAATCCACGCAAAGCGAAGCTGACCCATGGCCAGAGCAAGGCACTGACCAGTGCCGGCAGGACCAGCGCAAGGGTCGGCTGACGGTTGCCGGTCAAGGCACTGAGCCAAAGCTGTACGAGCTGGGCGAGGCCGAAGATCACCAGAATCACCAGGCTCTGCTGCCACATCGGGAACATTCGCAGGCGTTGCTGCAATGACAGCACCAGGAACGTGATCAGTGTCAGGATCAATGCATTCTGACCGAGCAGATCGCCTTGCAGCACGTCTTCGGCCAGCCCCAGGCAGAAAGCCGTGACCATGCCGACCGTATGCGGCAGGTACAAAGCCCAGAAGGCCAGGAGCAAAGCCAGCCACAGCGGGCGCAGGATTTCCATGAAAATCGGCAATGGCGACACGCTGAGCAGTATGCCGACGATAAACGTCAGCCAGACGATCCAGCCGTTACGCGATGCGGTAGCTCCGACCATTATTCTTGCCTCCCGGTGGTCGCCGGCGCAGTGACAGGCGGTTTGGCTGCTGGTCGAGCAGCGGGCTGATTCGCCGGTGGCTTGCTGACCGCGGGTGTGGCTGCAGGCGGTTTGCTCGCAGCGGGTTTGGCCGGCGTGGTGTCGGCGGCAGGCGTAGCCGGCGCTGTCGTCGTGGCAGGGGTTGCGGCTGCGGCTGCGGCAGGCGGGGTGACGATTTTCGGCACCGTGGCCGGAACCACCGGACCGCCACCAAAGGCATCGAGGTTTTCCTGAGCCTGCGCGGCATCGTTGGCACGTTCTTCGGCGGTGCGGTTGTCACTGAATACCAGCAGAAGGTAACGGCTGCGGTTCAATGCGGCGGTCGGTACGGCGCGAACAATGGCGAATGGCTGGCCGGAATCGTGGATCACTTCCTTGACCGTCGCCACCGGATAACCGGCCGGGAAACGCTGGCCGAGACCGGAGCTGACCAACAGGTCCCCTTCCTTGATATCGGCGGTGTCGGCGACATGGCGCAACTCAAGGCGTTCCGGGTTACCGGTGCCGCTGGCGATCGCCCGCAGACCGTTACGGTTCACCTGCACAGGAATGCTGTGGGTGGAGTCGGTCAGCAGCAGCACACGGGAGGTGTACGGCATCAGTTCGACCACCTGCCCCATCAGGCCGCGAGCATCGAGCACCGGCTGACCGAGCACCACGCCATCACGCTCGCCTTTGTTGATGATGATGCGATGGGTGAAGGGGTTGGGGTCCATGCCGATCAGCTCGGCCACTTCGACCTTCTCGTTGACCAGCGCGGAGGAATTGAGCAACTCGCGCAGACGGACGTTCTGCTCGGTGAGGGCGGCAAGCTTCTGCATGCGACCCTGCAACAGCAGGTTCTCCGACTTGAGTTTTTCATTTTCGGCGACGAGCTCGGTGCGACTGCCGAACTGGCTGGCGATACCTTCCCACAACCGTCCGGGCAGGTCAGTAATCCAGTAGGCGTCCATCAGCACCAGCGAGGCCTGGCTGCGTACGGGTTTAAGCAGGCTGAAGCGCGCGTCAACGACCATCAGCGCGACCGACAGTACGGCCAGCACCAACAAGCGCACGCCCAGTGAGGGGCCCTTGGCGAAAAGCGGTTTAATAAGCCGCTCCTCCCAGGCAAATGTTCTGTTTATTCATACGGCATCAAACCGGCCTGGATGAAGACTGACAGAAGATAAACGCCAACAGGCAGCACTGCAAAGTGCTGCCTGTGCGCTCACCCACGTATTGCACCCGGCGATTATTCGCTGGAGAGCAGGTCCATGGTGTGCTTGTCCATCATTTCCAGTGCACGGCCACCGCCGCGAGCAACGCAGGTCAGCGGATCTTCGGCAACGATCACCGGCAGACCGGTTTCCTGGGCCAGCAGCTTGTCGAGGTCACGCAGCAGCGCGCCACCGCCCGTCAGCACCAGGCCACGCTCGGCGATGTCGGAAGCCAGTTCCGGCGGCGATTGCTCCAGGGCGCTTTTCACGGCCTGAACGATGGTTGCCAGGGACTCTTGCAGAGCTTCCAGCACTTCGTTGGAGTTCAGGGTGAATGCGCGTGGAACGCCTTCGGCCAGGTTGCGACCGCGAACGTCGACTTCGCGAACTTCACCGCCCGGATAGGCCGTGCCGATTTCCTGCTTGATGCGCTCGGCGGTGGATTCGCCGATCAGGCTGCCGTAGTTGCGGCGCACGTAGGTGATGATCGCTTCGTCGAAGCGGTCGCCGCCAACGCGTACGGATTCGGCATAGACCACACCGTTCAGGGAGATCAGCGCGATTTCGGTGGTACCACCACCGATATCCACGACCATCGAACCGCGAGCTTCTTCAACCGGCAGGCCGGCACCGATCGCAGCGGCCATCGGCTCTTCGATCAGGAACACTTCACGGGCACCGGCACCAAGGGCCGATTCACGGATGGCACGACGCTCAACCTGGGTGGACTTGCATGGAACGCAGATCAGCACACGAGGGCTGGGCTGCAGAAAGCTGTTTTCGTGAACCTTGTTGATAAAGTATTGCAGCATCTTTTCGCAGACGCTGAAGTCGGCGATCACGCCGTCCTTCATCGGACGAATGGCAGCAATGTTGCCCGGCGTACGGCCGAGCATGCGCTTGGCCTCGGTGCCGACAGCGACGACACTTTTCTGGTTACCGTGTGTCCGAATGGCCACAACCGATGGCTCATTCAGGACGATACCGCGCTCGCGCACGTAAATAAGGGTGTTGGCAGTGCCCAGGTCAATGGAAAGATCGCTGGAAAACATGCCACGCAGTTTCTTGAACATGGGAAAGGGACCCTAGGCAACGCGTGGGTAAAAAAGTGCGGCAAACTCTAACAACGACAGGGATTTTGGGCAAGGCGCCAATATGTTAAATTGGCCGCTTTTCTGTGCACCAAGCCCCACAATCGCGGCCTTATGACCGTAGAAGTGCGGTAGTGTTCCGACAATCTAACACACGGACGCCGTCCGTCCTGTTTTCCACTGGAGAAACCCGATGGCGCTAGAACGCTCCGACGTGGAAAAAATCGCTCATCTGGCCAGCCTTGGCCTGAATGACGCCGATCTTCCACACATCACTTCGGCCCTCAACAGCATTCTCGGGCTGGTCGACGAAATGCAGGCGGTCAATACCGACGGTATCGAGCCGCTGGCCCACCCGCTGGAAGCCAGTCAGCGCCTGCGCGCCGACGTCGTGACCGAAAGCAATAACCGCGAGGCTTATCAGTCCATCGCACCAGCGGTCGAAAACGGCCTGTACCTGGTTCCGAAAGTCATCGACTAAAGGGAAAGAGCCTGCAATGCACCAATTGACTCTGGCCGAGATCGCCCGCGGTCTCGCCGATAAAAAGTTTTCCTCCGAAGAGCTGACCAAAGTCCTGCTGGCGCGCATTACCCAGCTCGACCCGCAGCTCAACAGTTTCATCAGCCTCACCGAAGAGCTGGCCCTTGAGCAGGCGAAAGCCGCCGACGTGCGCCGGGCCAATGGTGAGAACGGCGCCCTGCTCGGCGCGCCGATCGCCCATAAAGACCTGTTCTGCACCCAGGGCATCCGCACCAGCTGCGGCTCGAAGATGCTCGACAACTTCAAGGCCCCGTACGACGCCACCGTGGTGTCGAAGCTGGCCGCCGCCGGCACCGTGACCCTGGGCAAGACCAACATGGACGAATTCGCCATGGGTTCGGCCAACGAGTCGAGCTGGTACGGCGCGGTGAAAAACCCGTGGAACCTGGAACACGTGCCGGGCGGTTCGTCCGGTGGTTCGGCTGCCGCGGTTGCCGCTCGTCTGTTGCCTGCTGCGACGGCCACCGACACCGGCGGTTCGATCCGGCAGCCAGCTGCATTCACCAACCTCACCGGCCTGAAACCGACCTACGGTCGCGTTTCGCGCTGGGGCATGATCGCTTACGCCTCCAGCCTCGATCAGGGCGGCCCTCTGGCACGCACGGCCGAAGACTGCGCAATTTTGTTGCAAGGTATGGCCGGGTTCGATCCGAACGACTCCACCAGCATCGATGAGCCAGTGCCGGACTACGCCGCTGGCCTGAATGGTTCGCTGCAAGGCCTGCGCATCGGTGTGCCGAAGGAGTACTTCGGTGCAGGTCTCGACCCGCGCATCGCCGACCTGATCCAGAACAGCATCAAAGAGCTGCAGAAGCTCGGTGCCGTGATCAAGGAAATCAGCCTGCCGAACATGCAGCACGCGATTCCTGCGTACTACGTGATCGCCCCGGCAGAAGCGTCCTCCAACCTGTCGCGTTTCGACGGCGTGCGCTTCGGCCACCGCTGCGCAGACCCGAAGAACCTGGAAGACCTGTACAAGCGCTCCCGTGGCGAAGGTTTCGGGCCTGAAGTACAGCGCCGGATCATGGTCGGTGCCTACGCGCTGTCCGCCGGTTACTACGACGCCTACTACCTGAAAGCACAGAAGATCCGTCGCCTGGTGAAGAACGACTTCATGACTGCCTTTAATGAAGTCGACATCATCCTCGGCCCGACCACGCCAAACCCGGCCTGGAAACTCGGTGCCAAGAACAGCGACCCGGTCGCTGCCTACCTGGAAGACGTCTACACCATCACCGCCAACCTCGCGGGCCTGCCGGGCCTGTCGATGCCGGCCGGTTTCGTCGACGGTCTGCCGGTCGGCGTGCAACTGCTCGCTCCGTATTTCCAGGAAGGCCGCTTGCTCAACGTTGCGCACCAGTATCAGTTGAACACTGACTGGCACACTCGCACCCCAACCGGCTTCTGAGGAGACACACATGCAATGGGAAGTCGTGATCGGGCTGGAGATTCACACCCAGCTCACCACCCGGTCGAAAATCTTTTCCGGTAGTTCCACCCAGTTCGGTTCCGAGCCGAACACCCAGGCCAGCCTGATCGACCTGGGCATGCCCGGCGTGCTGCCAGTGCTCAACCAGGAAGCGGTGCGCATGGCGGTGATGTTCGGTCTGGCGATTGACGCCGAGATCGGCCAGCACAACGTGTTCGCCCGTAAAAACTACTTCTACCCGGATCTGCCGAAGGGCTACCAGATCAGCCAGATGGAGTTGCCGATCGTCGGCAAGGGCCACCTGGACATCGCCCTGGAAGACGGCACGGTCAAACGCGTCGGTATCACCCGTGCGCACCTGGAAGAAGACGCCGGCAAGAGCCTGCACGAAGAATTCAGCGGTGCCACCGGCATCGACCTGAACCGTGCCGGCACGCCGCTGCTGGAAATCGTGTCCGAGCCTGACATGCGCAGCGCCAAGGAAGCGGTGGCCTACGTCAAGGCGATCCACGCGCTGGTGCGTTACCTGGGCATCTGCGACGGCAACATGGCCGAGGGTTCGCTGCGTTGCGACTGCAACGTGTCGGTACGTCCGAAAGGCCAGGTCGAGTTCGGCACCCGCTGCGAGATCAAGAACGTCAACTCGTTCCGCTTCATCGAGAAAGCGATCAACTCCGAGATCCAGCGTCAGATCGACCTGATCGAAGACGGCGGCAAAGTGATCCAGCAGACCCGTCTGTACGATCCGAACAAGGACGAAACCCGTCCGATGCGCAGCAAAGAGGAAGCCAACGACTACCGTTACTTCCCCGATCCGGACCTGCTGCCGGTGGTCATCGAGGACTCGTTCCTCAACGACGTGCGCGCCACTCTGCCGGAGCTGCCACCGCAGAAACGCGAGCGCTTCCAGAGTGCCTTTGGTCTGTCGGCCTACGACGCCAACGTGCTGGCCACCAGCCGTGAGCAGGCGGACTACTTCGAGAAAGTCGCGAGCATCGGCGGCGACGCCAAACTGGCGGCGAACTGGGTGATGGTCGAGTTGGGCAGCCTGCTCAACAAGCAGAACCTGGACATCGAGGATTCGCCGGTTTCCGCCGAGCAACTGGGCGGCATGCTGCAGCGCATCAAGGACAACACCATCTCCGGCAAGATCGCCAAAGTGGTGTTCGAAGCGATGGCCAACGGCGAAGGCAGCGCAGACGAGATCATCGAAAAGCGCGGCCTGAAGCAGGTTACCGACACCGGCGCGATCTCGGCGGTGCTGGACGAAATGCTCGCGGGCAACGCCGAGCAGGTCGAACAATACCGCGCGGCAGACGAAGCCAAGCGCGGCAAGATGTTCGGCTTCTTCGTCGGTCAGGCCATGAAAGCCTCCAAGGGCAAGGCCAACCCGCAGCAAGTGAACGAACTGCTGAAAAGCAAGCTCGAAGGCTGACGATGGCCCCGCGCCTGAGGATCGTTCCCACGCTCTGCGTGGGAATGCCGCCTCGGACGCTCCGCGTCCATTGCGGTGTGACGCAGAGCGTCACGGGGTGCATTCCCACGCCGGAGCGTGGGAACGATCACTTGGGAGCTTATGAATGAAACGTCTGCTCGGCGCCTGCGCCCTGCTTTCTTTGCTGGCCGGTTGCGCCAGCACCGACATCATCGACCCGCACGGTTACGACCAGACCGGCGTCGCCTCCTATTACGGAGCCAAACACCACGGTAAACGTACCGCCAGCGGCGAAGCGTTCAACCAGAATTCCCTGACCGCCGCTCACCGCCAATTGCCCTTCGGCACTCGGGTGAAGGTCACCAACCTGAAAAACGATGAATCCGTCGTGGTCCGCATCAACGACCGTGGCCCGCACACCCGTGGCCGCCTGATCGATGTTTCACGTGCGGCGGCCGAACAGCTCGGTATGCTGCGCAGTGGAACCGCCCGGGTTCGGGTGCAGGCCCTCGACGACTGATGGAGCGTCCACCATTTTCGGACTGACCGACTTGCCGCTGATCAGCGTGATCGAATTGCTCAGCGGGCTGTTCCTGCTGATCGCCGGCGCCGAGCTGATGGTGCGCGCCGCCGTGCGCCTGGCCGCGCGCCTGCATGTACGACCGCTGATCATCGGCCTGACCATCGTCGCCCTCGGCAGCAGCGCCCCGCAAATGGCGGTCAGCCTGCAAGCCGTGCAGGCGCACACGCCGGACATCGCGGTCAGCAGCGTGATCGGCAGCAGCATTTTCAACATTCTCGTCACCCTCGGCCTGTCGGCGCTGATCATTCCGCTGCGGGTGTCGCGGCAATTGGTGCGCCTCGACATCCCGTTGATGATCGGCGCCAGCCTGCTGGTATTCGTGCTGGCGTGGAATGAAGAACTCGGGCGCCTCGACGGCATTCTGTTGCTCGGCGCCCTGGCGCTTTATCTCGGATTACTGCTGCGCCAATCACGGCATTCGACCCGACCGCATTCCGATCAACCCCACGATCCGCAAGCCCCGTGGTTCACCAGCCTGCTGATGATTGTCGGCGGCCTGGGCATGCTGGTGTTCGCCGGACACTTGCTGCTGGGGGCGGCCGTGGTGGTGGCCACCGATCTGGGTTTCTCCGAACGGGTCATCGGCCTGACCGTGGTCGCGGTCGGCACCTCGCTGCCGGAACTCGCCACCTCGCTGATCGCTGCGTTGCGCGGTCAGCGGGACATCGCCGTGGGCAACGTGATTGGTGCCAACCTGTTCAACCTGCTTGGGGTGCTGGGCCTCACCGCTTTGATCGCGCCGACACCGCTGTCGGTCTCGCCCAATGCGCTGGATTTCGACCTGCCGGTAATGCTCGGCGTCGCGTTGCTATGCCTGCCGGTGTTCTATTCCGGCTACCGCGTGACCCGCGCCGAAGGTCTGCTGCTGCTGGGTTTGTATCTGGCGTACGGGCTGCACGTGGTGTCGTTCACCACCGGCATGCCACTGGCCGGCAAGCTCGAGCGATTGATGCTGTTTTATGTGCTGCCGACGCTGCTGGCGTTTCTGTTTTTCACGTCCGTGCGCGCCTGGCGCCGCCAACACCACAAGAGGGATGTGCCATGACCGAATCGAAGAAATCCGGGGTTGAAGTCCGCCGCCAGGTAATGGGCGACGCGTTTGTCGATCGCGCATTGGGCAACGCTACCGAGTTCACTCAACCGCTGCAGGATTTCGTCAACGAACACGCCTGGGGCGGCGTGTGGAATCGCGAAGGTCTGCCGCTGAAAACCCGCAGCCTGATCACCCTCGCCGCGCTGACCGCATTGAAATGTCCGCAAGAGTTGAAAGGTCACGTGCGCGGCGCGTTGAACAACGGCTGCACGGTCGATGAGATCCGCGAAGCCCTGTTGCATTGCGCGGTGTACGCCGGCGTGCCGGCGGCGATCGATGCGTTCCGCGCGGCGCAGGAAGTGATCGACAGTTACCAGAAGCCCGAGTAAACGCCGGCCTCAGATCCACCCGCCCCACTGCAAGAAGAAGATCCCGATGTTGGTGGTGATCGCCGCCATCAACGTGGTCAGCACGATGATCGCCGCCGCCAGTTCATGATTGCCCTGGGCCGCACGGGCCATGACAAAACTGGCGGCGGCGGTCGGGCTGCCGAAGTACAGAAACAGAATCCCCAGTTCCGCCCCGCGAAAGCCCCACAGCCATGCACCCAGCGTGGCGATCACCGGCAGGCCGACCATCTTCACCAGACTCGAACTGAGCGCCATGTTGCCGCTCTTGCGCAGCGCCGCCAGCGACAGCGTGCCGCCAATGCAGATCAGTGCCAGCGGCAGCGTGGTCTGTGCCAGGTACTGACCGGAGGTTTCCAGCCACCCCGGCAGACCGATCTTGAAATAAGCGAACGGCGCCGCCGCGATCACGCTGATGATCAACGGATTGCTGACCACGCTTTTGCAGATGCTCCACGGGTCCGACTTGATCACCGGGCTGTAGACCGCCAGCACGATGGTCGACAGGGTGTTGTAGAACAGGATCACCAGCGCCGCGAGAATCGCGCCGAGGGAAATTCCGTAGTCGCCATACATGCTCGCCGCCAGCGCCAGGCCGATCACCCCGTTGTTGCCGCGAAACGCGCCTTGGGTGTAGATGCCACGATCTTCACGCGGACAACGGAAAATCGCCCAGCCCCAGGCCACGGCAAAACTGACCAGCGTGGCGAGGGCGAAATAGATCAGCAGCGCCGGTTGCAGCGCGGCGTGCAGGTCGGCGTGCAGGATGCCGAGAAACAGCAGCGCCGGCATGGTGACGTTGAACACCAGCGACGAAGCGGTGTGGATAAAGTTGTCGTTGATCCAGTCGATGCGCTTGAGCAGCACACCGAGAAACAGCATGGCAAACACCGGCGCGGTGATGTTCAGGGTTTCGAGGAAGATAGCCAGCATGCCGGGGAGCCTTGGAGGTGAGCGTCGTTAGGGGGCTAATGATAAGCCACTTTCACCCTGATCGTTCCCACGCTCTGCGTGGTAACGTCTCCTGTGACGCTCCGCGTCACGCTGTTGGGACGCGGAGCGTCCCGGGCTGCATTCCCACGCGGAGCGTGGGAACGATCCATACCCCTCAAGCAGATCAAGTAATCGGCGCCGGATTGAACAACGTAATGTCGTTATGCAGCTTGTGCTTCTCCGCCCACGTCTGTTGCTTGCCGCTCGCCACATCCAGGTAGTAGTGGAACAACTCCCAACCCAACTCCTCGATGGACGCGCGTCCGGTAGCAATCCGCCCGGCATCGATATCGATCAGATCCGGCCAACGCTGCGCCAGCTCCGTACGGGTCGAAACCTTCACCACCGGCGCCATGGCCAGACCATAAGGCGTGCCACGCCCGGTAGTGAACACATGCAGGTTCATCCCCGCCGCCAGTTGCAACGTACCGCAGACAAAATCACTGGCCGGCGTCGCACAGAAAATCAAACCCTTCTGCTTGAACCGCTCCCCCGGGCCGAGCACACCGCTGATCGCACTGCTGCCGGACTTCACGATCGAGCCCAGCGACTTCTCGACAATGTTCGACAACCCGCCCTTCTTGTTGCCCGGCGTGGTGTTGGCGCTGCGATCCGCTTCACCCTTGGCCAGGTAACGGTCGTACCAGTCCATTTCGCGCACCAGTTCCTCGGCAACGGTTTTGCTCTGCGCCCGTGAGGTCAGCAGGTAGATCGCATCGCGCACTTCGGTGACTTCGGAAAACATCACCGTCGCGCCCGCCCGCAGCAGCAAGTCCGAGGCGTAACCCAGCGCGGGGTTGGCGGTAATGCCGGAAAACGCATCACTGCCGCCGCACTGCATGCCGAGAATCAACTCAGACGCCGGCACGGTTTCCCGGCGGCGCTGGTCGAGCTTCTTCAAGCGGACTTCGGCCAGTTCCATGATCTGCTCGATCATCTCGGTGAAGCCGTGACTGGAGTCCTGCAAGCGATACAACCATGGCTCGCTCAGATCTACAGAAGCATCGTCCTCGTGCATCACCTGCCCGGCCTGCAATTTCTCGCATCCCAGGCTGATCACCAACGCCTCGCCACCGAGATTCGGGTTGCGCGCCAGATTGCGCACAGTGCGGATCGGGATGTAGGCGTCGGTGGCCGTGATGGCCACGCCGCAACCATAACTGTGGGTCAGCGCCACCACGTCATCAACGTGCGGGTACTTGGGCAACAGTTCGTCCTTGATGCGTTTTACCGCGTGATCCAGCACCCCGGTGACGCATTGCACGGTGGTGGTGATCCCGAGAATGTTGCGCGTGCCGACGGTACCGTCGGCGTTGCGATAACCCTCGAACGTGAAGCCTTCCAGCGGTGCCTGGGCGGCCGGCACATCGGTGGACAGCGGCAGGCTGTCCAGCGGTGGCGCGGTCGGCATGCGCAGTTGATCTTCCTTGACCCAACTGCCACGGGGAATCGGCTGCAACGCGTAGCCAATGATCTGGCCGTAGCGAATCACCGTGCCCCCCTCGGGGATATCCACGAGGCTGACCTTGTGACTCTGCGGCACGAAATCCACCGTCACCAGGCCATCGGCAAATGCGGTGCCGGCCGGCACGCCCTGGTCGTTCACCACTACCACTACGTTGTCCCGCTCGTGCAGGCGGATGTAGCGCGGCGAGTCGGAATGTTCAATCAACTGCATGACGCCGCTCCTCAGGAATGCGCTTGAGACAATTTGCCGGTGGCTTCGGAACCGCCTTGGGTTGGCGGCTCTTTAAGGACCACACGTTTGATCGGGCCGACGATCACCAGGTAGCTGAACACCGCCACGAGTGCGTTGGCACCGACGAACACCAGCGCCCATTTGAACGAACCGGTGGAGCTGATGATGTAACCGATGACGATCGGGGTGGTGATCGAGGCGATGTTGCCGAAGGTGTTGAACAGGCCACCGCTCAGACCGGCGATCTGTTTCGGCGAAGTGTCGGACACCACTGCCCAGCCCAGAGCCCCCACGCCTTTGCCGAAGAATGCCAGGGCCATGAAGCCGACCACCATCCATTCAACGTCCACATAGTTGCACGCCACGATGCTGCTCGAAACCAGCAGGCCGGCAATGATCGGCGCCTTGCGGGCGAAGGTCAGCGAATGGCCCTTGCGCAGCAGGTAATCGGAAATCACCCCGCCGAGCACGCCGCCGATAAACCCGCAGATCGCCGGCAACGAAGCAATGAAACCGGCCTTGAGGATGGTCATGCCGCGCTCCTGCACCAGGTACACCGGGAACCAGGTCAGGAAGAAATAGGTGATGCCGTTGATGCAGTACTGGCCCAGGTACACGCCGAGCATCATGCGGTTGGTCAGCAGCTGGCGGATGTAATCCCATTTCGGGCCGTCTGCCTTTTTGCCTTGTTTCTGGTCCATGTCGACCATGCCGCCGTTGTCGGCGATGAACTTCACTTCCGCTTCGTTGGCCATCGGGTGTTGGCGCGGGCTGTGGATAACCTTGAGCCAGACCAGCGAGAACACGATGCCGAGCAGGCCCATGACGATGAACACGTGCTCCCAGCCAAAGGAGAACACGATCCAGCCCATCAGCGGCGCGAACAACACGGTGGCAAAGTATTGCGCCGAGTTGAAGATCGCCGAAGCGGTGCCGCGTTCGGCAGTCGGGAACCAGGCCGCCACAATGCGTGCGTTGCCGGGGAACGATGGCGCCTCGGCCAGACCCACGAGGAAGCGCAACATGAACAGCGCGACGATGGCCGTGGACATGCCGAACTCACCGACGAAGCCTTGCAGCACGGTGAACAGCGACCAGGTGAAAATGCTCAGGGCATAGACTTTTTTCGAGCCGAAGCGATCGAGCAGCCAGCCGCCGGGAATTTGCCCGGCCACGTAGGCCCAACCGAAAGCAGAGAAGATGTAGCCGAGGGTGACCGCGTCGATGCCGAGGTCTTTTTGCAAACTGGAACCGGCGATCGCGATGGTGGCGCGGTCGGCGTAGTTGATCGTGGTCACCAGAAACAGCATGAGCAGGATCAAATAGCGGACGTGAGTCGGCTTGGACGATTGCATGTAGATGTACTCCCACTGATTATTTTTATGCGGGTAAAACATTCTTTGGTCTTGTGCCGCGCAGGGCCTCAGGCGAAGGCCCGGCGCGGGTGCAGCGATTTACGAACCGATGTAGCTGGTCTTCACGACCGTGTAGAACTCTTGCGCATAGCGGCCTTGCTCACGTGAGCCATAGGATGAACCCTTACGGCCACCGAACGGAACGTGGTAATCGACACCGGCGGTCGGCAGGTTGACCATCACCATCCCGGCCTGGGAATGACGCTTGAAGTGGTTGGCGTACTTCAGCGACGTGGTGGCGATACCCGCCGACAGACCGAATTCGGTGTCGTTGGCCATGGCCAGTGCAGCCTCGTAATCGGCCACGCGAACGATGTTGGCCACCGGGCCGAAGATTTCTTCGCGGCTGATGCGCATCGACGCTTCGCTGTCGGCAAACAGGGTCGGCGCAAGGAAGTAACCCTCGGTGTCGCAGGTCACCAGAGCACCGCCGCTGACCAGACGCGCACCTTCGGACTGACCGATGTCGATGTACTTCATGTCCTGTTCAAGCTGCGCTTGCGAAACCACCGGACCGATATCGGTGCCAGCCTTCAGCGCGTGGCCGACCTTGATCGACTTCATGCGCTCGGCCATGGCTTCGACGAACTTGTCATGAATCCCGGCAGTGACGATCAGTCGGCTCGAAGCCGTGCAACGCTGGCCGGTGGAGTAGAACGCGCTCTGCACCGACAACTCGACCGCCTGCTTGAGGTCGGCGTCGTCGAGAATGATCTGCGGGTTCTTGCCGCCCATCTCCAACTGAACCTTGGCTTGACGCGACACGCAGTTGACGGCGATCTGACGGCCCACACCGACGGAGCCGGTGAAGCTGATGCCGTCGACTTTCGGGCTATTGACCAACGCTTCACCGACCACACGACCGCTGCCCATCACCAGGTTGAACACGCCGGCCGGGAAGCCTGCGCGGGAGATGATTTCAGCCAGGGCCCAGGCGCAACCCGGCACCAGATCCGCCGGTTTCAACACCACGCAGTTGCCATAGGCCAGGGCCGGGGCGATTTTCCACGACGGGATGGCAATCGGGAAGTTCCACGGGGTGATCAGGCCGACCACGCCGAGGGCTTCGCGGGTGACTTCAACGTTGACGCCCGGGCGCACCGACGGCACGTAGTCGCCGGACAGGCGCAGGCACTCGCCAGCGAAGAACTTGAAGATGTTGCCGGCGCGGGTCACTTCGCCGATGGCTTCGGGCAGGGTCTTGCCCTCTTCCCGGGCCAGCAGGGTGCCGAGCTCTTCGCGGCGGGCGAGGATTTCAGTACCGACTTTGTCCAGCGAATCGTGACGGGCCTGAATGCCCGAGGTCGACCACGCCGGGAACGCGGCGCGCGCGGCGTCGATGGCGGCGTTGACCTGAGCCAGGTCAGCCTTGGCGTAATCGCCGATGGTGTCGCTCAGTTCGGACGGGTTGATGTTCGCCGAGTAATCGTTAGCGGCGACCCATTCACCGTTGATGTAGTTGTCATAGCGCTTGGTCACGAATCATTCTCCTGACGCAAAAGGCCGCTGATTGCTCAGCGGCCTTGTTTATAGAGGTGTGTTACTGCGCACCTTGCTTGTCGATCAGCGCAGCGAGCATTTCGTACTCTTCGCCGGTCAGGTCGGTCAGCGGCGCCCGCACCGGGCCTGCGTCATAGCCGGCGATCTTGGCGCCTGCCTTGACGATGCTCACGGCGTAACCGGCTTTGCGGTTGCGGATGTCCAGGTACGGCAGGAAGAAGTCGTCGATGATCTTGCCGACGGTGGCGTGATCTTCACGGGCAATCGCGTGGTAGAAGTCCATCGCGGTTTTCGGGATGAAGTTGAACACCGCAGACGAGTAGACCGGCACGCCCAGGGCCTTGTAGGCCGCGGCGTAGACTTCGGCGGTCGGCAGACCACCGAGGTAGCTGAAGCGATCACCGAGGCGACGACGGATCGACACCATCAGTTCGATATCGCCCAGACCGTCCTTGTAACCGATCAGGTTCGGGCAGCGCTCGGCCAGACGCTCCAGCAGCGGCGCGGTCAGGCGGCAGACGTTACGGTTGTAGACCACCACGCCGATGTTGACCGATTTGCACACCGCTTCAACGTGGGCGGCAACGCCGTCCTGGCTGGCTTCGGTCAGGTAGTGCGGCAGCAGCAACAAACCTTTGGCGCCCAGGCGCTCGGCTTCCTGAGCGTATTCGATGGCCTGGCGGGTCGAACCACCGACACCGGCGAGGATCGGCACGCTGCTGGCGCAGGTGTCGACGGCAGTCTTGATGATTTCCGAGTATTCGCTGGCAGCCAGGGAGAAGAATTCACCGGTACCACCGGCGGCGAACAGGGCTGAAGCACCGTACGGGGCCAGCCATTCCAGGCGTTTGATGTAGCCAGCGCGGTTGAAATCGCCCTGAGCATTGAAATCGGTCACCGGGAACGAGAGCAGGCCGGCGGAGAGGATGGACTTCAGTTCTTGTGGATTCATTATTCGAACACCCTGGTAGCAACGTTTTTTTGTGAGTGGACCGTTCAGCCTTCGCCGAAGTTGTAGGTCATCGTACAACTTAAAATATAACCGTCAACTGCATTTCATCGTTGCAGGGCATTTTTTGTCGGACAAGATTTCTTTTTGACGTAGGAAATTTCTCGACTAGGCTGATTTTAACTGTATATACGTACAGTCAAATACAACCTGCCGACGACATATCAAGGAGAAAGAAATGTCCGGTCTACAAACAAAATGCCTCGAAAAACCTGCACCGGTCATCGCCCGTTTTGATGACTTGTTTACCCCCGGCGGCATCGCCTTCAATGCCGAGAACCCGCACTTGCTGTTGCACATCGCCGACTCGCACAGCGATGTCGAACCCGCGATCGCCCTGCCCGCTCAAGCCTTGAAAGGCAAGCCGCAACTGCGCTTCGAAGGTGCGGAACACACGGCTATCGGCGATAACACCCGACTGCGCTTCGTTGAAAATGCCGAGCCGCTACTCGCGCAAAACGTGCCCCTGCATCTGCCGAACGGATTGGCGCTGACCTACGGCCAGGTGCTGGCGCTGGGCGGTGATTTCTACGGAATCGTCGACCGCCCGATCAATGAAGGATCGACCCCGGCTGATCGCCTTCAGCGCTTCACGGCAGCCTTCGACAGCCTCGCAGCGCTGCCCGCTTCTAAAGTTGAAGCGACGCAAATTCTCGCAATCATGCAAAAGGAGATCGACGCGGTTAAACAGGCCATCAAGGATGGCAAGCAACCTCATGAGGCCTACGACGCGTTAGGAGATACGTTGTCGGAAGAGTGGAACAAAATCACCGGCGGCGGGAGTTTTGTCTCGGCCCTGTTCCCGCTCGGTCGCTATCTGAAACTGGCAGCGAACAACGCCGACCACTTCGGCGAATGGGCTCGCCAGGCCTACATCGCCGGGCACACCGCCGCCCTGCAAACCGCCGCTGCCGCCCACGCCAGTCAGGACGAACTGCAACTGGAACGGGCCTACGCGATGAACGCATTCGCCGACCACTACCTCACCGATCTGTTCTCTTCCGGGCATTTGCGAGTGCCGCGCAAAGCCATGGCCGCAGCGGTGACACCGAGCGATCTGGGCTCGCTCATCACACGTTTCATGCACGACGAAGACAGCAAGTTCGGCCTCAAGGTACGCAACGGACATGGCGAGCAATGGCGGGCATTCGGTGACAAGCGCTACTTCGACGCCACGGACGCTGACAACCGCAATCAGGTGAATCGGGCGGTACAGGATTCGGCGGACGAGGTGTACGCCGCGTATTCAAGCGGCAACGTGCCGACCACCTTCAACGCGCTGCAACGGTTGCCGGATCTGACGGCCGTGCTGGACCCGGCCAACAACTTCTCGCCACTGTTCCGCGTCGAGGGCAACAAAGTCCTGCGGCGCAAGGACGTCAACAACCTCAACGACACCGCCACCGTCGACGACTGGTGGGGCTGGAGCACTTACCTGCTGCTCAAGGACTATCACCCAACGGGCAACACGAATTAAGGAGCGATTCGATGACCATCAAATTGAAACTCGAACTGGCCTCGGGCCAATCGATGGAAGGTGCGCCGCTGCAATTGCTGCGCGATGGCGTGGCCATCGCCCGGGCGTCGGTGGATGCTCATGGCCAGGCGACGTTCGACGTCCGGCCCGGCCCCGGCAAACTCGCAGTCAGGGTGGATCGTTCGACTCTGCCCCAGAGCTGAAATGCCCGGACAAGATTGCCCCGGCGCGCCTCACCGATTCGCCGGGTAAAGTGCGACGACTGCCGCGAAGGATCGCGGCAGATCTTTTAAGGAGAGCGAAACATGACGTTTGCCGCTGCACACCTTCCGCAATTCCCCGACCACGCCAGCGACTCGATCATCCTGCGGTTATCAACTCTGGATGATGACTTGATCGTCCGTGTGCCCGACGGGCAGAACACACCGCCGAACTGGGATGTGTACCCGATCCTCGGTGATGATCCGGAGGAGCCTGAATGGCAGGGTTTGGCGGAGCCGACCGGCGTCTGGGATGACACACTGGATGACATGGTCGGCCTGACCGGAATCGAACTGAGCATCCCGAGATTCGAGCTGGAAAAGTACCTGAACAGCACCGTTGAACTGCGCTACAAGTTCGCTGATGAGGCCGGTCTCGAGCCTTGTTCGGAGCCGCTGAAACTGTACATCGAGTCCTGATCCTGCTCTTTCGAGTCCTTCCAAGACCGAGCCCACTACTACCGTTCATCGCAACTGTCATTTCTGACAGGTGCGAACGCTTGGCAGGTTCGGGCTTACTGACTTGGGAGTTAACGAACCGGCTCCATCGACGCAACACCATGGTTTGCGTTCTTACAACGGTTCAAATGGATGTGAAAAGGAGTTTGATCATGACTGCACAAGTCAAAACCTTGGTGGCACCTATTCTCAAGGAAGCCGAGAACGGTGTGCTCTTCCTTAGCAAACTCAAAGGAGACGCTCACGGTGATGTACCGCCTTACCAGCAGGCCGTCGCTGGCGACGTGATTACCATGAAAGTAGAGACCTCGACCGGTAACAAATGGGAAGCAAGACATACCCTGACCGCAGCCGAGGTGGGAAAGTCAGTGATCTTCGCCATCCCCAAAGATGTCTTTGAGAAAAAACTTGTTCCCGGTGCGAGGGCCGAACTGCATTACACCGTCACCATAAACAACGGTAATGCTTCGTCATCCCCATTGCTGACAGTTCAACTCGAACGATAAGCAACAATCACCCCTGCGCCTGTGCCTCTTCATGAGCCTGGCGCAGTCTTTCCCGGCTGTTGGTCAAATGGAGGCGCATGGCCGCACGGGCGGCATCGGAATCCTGACGGGCGATGGCGTCGTAGATTTCCTCGTGTTCGCGACTCAGGCGATTCATGTAGTGCTGCTGATCGTCATGGGCCAGGCGCGCCGAATTCAGCCGCGTGCGCGGAATGATGCTGGTGCCCAGGTGGGTCATGATGTCGGTGAAATAGCGGTTGCCGGTGGACAGGGCAATTTGCAGATGGAACTGGAAATCCGAGGCCACTGCATCGCTGGCGTGGGCCACGCTGTCATTCAGCGCATCAAGGGCCGCGCGCATCGCAGCAAGTTGCTCGGTGCTGCGGCGCTGCGCGGCAAGGCCGGCGGATTCGACTTCGAGGCTGATACGCAATTCGAGAATGGCCAACACGTCACGCAGGGTGACCACGGTGGCCGGGTCGATCCGGAAACCGCTTGGGCTCGGGGTGTCGAGCACGAAGGTGCCGATGCCATGACGGGTTTCCACCTGCCCCGCCGCCTGCAAACGGGAAATCGCCTCGCGCACCACGGTGCGGCTGACGCCATGGGCCTCCATGATCGCCGACTCGGTCGGCAACTTGTCGCCGCGCTTGAGCAGACCGTCGCGGATCTGCTCGGTCAGCACCGTCACCAGTTCCTGAGCCAGGCTGCGGCGCTTGCGAGGGAGTCGCGGGGTGTCGATCAGGTTTTCCATGGTCTGCATCTTGTCTCGAAAATTCGGCTTGTGGGCATCATAGCTCAAGCGGGTTGTACGATCACTTTCCGTTTCCACACAAACCCTGTGGGAGGCGGCAAGCCAGCCCTCACAGGGTTTGTGTGGACATATCAGGCGGTCACGTTCTGCTCAACCAGGTGACCACTGTCGATCCGCACATGCCGTGGATGGAAGCGCTTGAGGCTGCTGCGATGGCCGACGCTGACGATGCTCAGGCCGGGCAACTGATCGATCAGCGCCTGATACAGCGTGGCTTCATCCTCTTCATCCATTGCCGACGTTGCTTCGTCCATGTACAGCCATTGCGGCGCATAGAGCAGCGCGCGGGCGAAGGCCAGACGTTGCTGTTCACCCGGCGAGAGCATGCGCTGCCAGTGATTGGCCTCGTCCAGTCGAGCCACCAGATGCGGCAAACGGCAGATTTCCAGCACTTGTGCATAACGCTCGGGCGCGTAGGTGTCGCCCGGTTGTGGATAACTCAAGGCGTCGCGCAGGGTGCCGATCGGCAGATACGGTTTCTGTGGCAGGAACAGATAACGCGAAGCCGGCAATCGAATACTGCCGTGCCCGGCCGGCCACAAATGGCCCATCGCCCGCAGCAGCGTGGATTTACCGCTGCCGGAACGACCGCTGAGCATCACCCGATCGCCCTGCTCCACGGTCATGTCGGCGCTGGTCAGTAGATGACGACCGTCGGCCAGATCGAGGCCGAGGTTATGAACCTTCAGCTCATCACCCTGATTCTGCACGTCGATGGCTGGCGCACGTTCTTCGTTGTCGGCCATGGCCTGGCGGAAGCTCAGCAGACGATCACAGGTGGCGCGCCACGCGGCGAGATCCGCATAGGCATTGATGAACCAACTGAAGTTCTCCTGCACGTTGCCGAACGCCGAGTTGATCTGCATCAGCTCACCCAGTTCGATCTTGCCGGTCAGGTAACGCGGGGCCGCGACGATGAACGGGAAGATGATTGCGATCTGGCCGTAACCCGAGGTGAAGAACGTCAGGCGCTTGGACACCCGCATGATGTCCCAGAAGTTGTGCCAGACCAGACCGAAGCGATTGCTCAGACGGCGATTCTCGTTCGGCTCACCGTTGTACAGCGCAATGCTCTCGGCGTTCTCACGTACGCGGACCATGGAGAAACGCAGGTCAGCTTCGAAGCGTTGTTGTTGATTGTTCAGGCCGATCAGGCGTCGACCGATCAGGTGCGTCAGCCAACTGCCGACCGCTGCGTACAGCAGCGCACACCAGAACATGTAGCCGGGAATCTCGATACCAAACACTTCGATGCTGCCGGAGACGCCCCACAGAATGATCGAAAACGACACCAGGCTGACCACCGTGCGGATCAGGCCCAACGCGAGATTCAAGGTGTTGGTGGTGAAGGTATTGAGGTCTTCGGAAATCCGCTGGTCAGGGTTGTCGGTGTAACCGCCCTGCTCCAGCTGGTAATAGTTCTTGTGCCCGAGCCAGCGTTTGAAATGGTTCTCGGTGAGCCATGCCCGCCAACGGATGGTCAGCATCTGCGTCAGGTACAGGCGATACACCGCGCCAAGAATCGCCACCGCCGCAATGCCGCAGAAATACAGGATCAACTGCCAGAACGCCGCCTCATCCTTCTTCTGCAGGGCGTTATAGAAATCCTTGTACCAACTGTTGATCCACACCGAGATCGCCACGCTGAACAACGTCAGCGCAATCACGGCGATCAGCAACGTCCAGGCCTTGCCCTTCTCTTCGCTGCGCCAGTAAGGCGTGGTCATGGCCCACACCTTGCGAAAAAACTGCCCGCGCACAGTATCGTTGACCGCGGAATATTCAGCGTTCTGATTCATGGAAAAGGCTCGATAAAGAAAAGAACAGACACGCACCGATCATAGATGATCGGCGCGCTTTATCGCGAGGGCTGGCGATGGTCGTTCAGCGCAGGTTCAGCGACGAACCGGGCGCTTCTGCAGCTTGCGCTGCAGGGTGCGGCGGTGCATGCCCAGGGCGCGGGCAGTGGCGGAAATGTTGCCTTCGTGCTCGGTCAGCACGCGCTGGATGTGCTCCCACTGCAGGCGATCCACCGACATCGGGTTTTCCGGCACCAGGCTGTCGAGGTCGGCATGCTCGGAAAGCAGCGCTGCCAGCACGTCGTCGGCATCCGCCGGTTTGCACAGGTAATTGCAGGCGCCGCGCTTGATCGCTTCAACCGCCGTGGCGATGCTCGAATAACCGGTGAGGATTACTACGCGCATTTCCGGGTCCAGCTCCAGCAGCTTCGGCAGCAAGACCAGACCGGAGTCGCCGTCCATTTTCAGGTCCAGCGCGGCGTAGTCCGGCAGATCGGCCTGAGCGATGGTCAGGCCTTCTTCGGCAGAACCGGCGGTGCTGACGCGGAAACCGCGGCGGGCCATGGCACGGGCCATCACTCGGGTGAAGGTCGCGTCGTCATCGACCAGCAGCAAATGCGGCAGTTCTTCGCCTTCGACTTGGATTTCGTCACTCATGTTGCTCTCCTCGTGCGCCGTGGGGCAGGCGCAGCTCGGTGAGCGTGCCGCCTTCCTCATGACTATAGAGTTTCACTGAGCCGCCGGCGCGTGTCACGCTGGCCTTGCTCAAAAACAGGCCCAGGCCGAAACCTTTGCCCTTGGTGGTAAAAAACGGTTTGCCGATCTGCTCGGCGATGGCCAGCGGCACACCGGCACCATGATCGCGGATGCTGATGGTCAGGTCTTCGGCGGTCCAGTCCAGGGTCACCTGAAGGTTTTCCGGGCAGGCGTCGGCGGCGTTGTTCAACAGATTCAACAGTGCCTGGGTCAGATCCGGCGGCGGTGCCACACGCGGCAACGGGCCCTGGCCCAGACGCTGGAAGCGATAACTGGCCTCGGGACGCATCAGGTGCCAGCGATTGAGCGCTTCGTCGAGCCACTCGGTAACGTCCTGCATCTCCACCGCCATCCGGCGATTGGCCTCGGCGGCGCGCACCAGTTGCTGCAGGGTCTCCTTGCAGAGTTTCACCTGATCCTTCAGCACCTTCAGATCTTCCTGAAGCATCGGGTCATGATGATCCTGCTGCATTTCGTTGAGCAGCACGCTCATGGTTGCCAGCGGGGTGCCCAGTTCATGGGCGGCACCGGCGGCCTGAGTCGCGACGGCCAGCAATTGCTGATCGCGCAGGCCTTCTTCACGGCGGATCGCCCGTAACTCTTCCTGCCGGCGCAGCTCTTCAGCCATGCGCGCGGCGAAAAACGTAATCACCGCTGCCGCCAGGGCGAAACTCAGCCACATGCCGTAGATCTGCAGGTTCTCCCGGGCGACCGGCAGGGTCTCCAGCGGATAGAAGTGCGTCAGCATCAATGTGTACAAGGCCAGCGCAATACCGGACAGCACCACCGAATAACGCCATGGCAGCGTCACCGCAGCGATGGTCAGCGGCACCAGATAATACGAAACGAACGGGTTGGTCGAACCACCGGAGAAATACAGCAAGGCACTGTGGATAACCAGATCGCAGGCCAGTTGCAGCGCGTACTCGAGCTCGGTCACCGGCCACGAGGTACGCAGGCGCACAGCGGTGAACACACACAGCAGGATCGAACAGCCGAGGGTCATCACCAGTTGCACCCACGGCAACGGCAACAGATCCAGCCAGTAGGCCAGGCCCACGGAACCGGCCTGCGCGGCGAGCACCAGGGTGCGGATGAAAGTCAGCCGCCAGAGATTCTGGCGAGTGGCGGAAGTCAGTTGTACGGGGGCGAGCATGAGCTCTCCTGATGAGCGCTCCAGGCGGATCGCACGGAGTATAACCAAGGCGCGGGCTTGAGAGGCGAAAGTGCGGCAAACGACCACACCCAAAAGCAGTTGCAAGTTGCGAGCTTCAAGCTACGAGCAAAAGCTTGCGGCTTGCAGCTTGAATCTCGTCGCTGGCCTTGTCATCTGTATAGAAGTTGTAACTGGGCGAACCGGATCATAAAAGCTAGAGTCTGATGGTTTCACGCAGGCCCCCGAACCATCACCTGCGCCCTCATCAAGGAGCTTTCATGCACACATTTCGCCGCAGCGCCGCCCTTCTCGCCCTGACCGTCGGCAGCATCGCCAGCCTTCCGGCCCTGGCCGCCGATGAGCTGCACTACAACCAGATTTCCCTGCGCGCCGAAGTCAGCCAGGAAGTGGCCCGCGACCTGATGATCGTGACCCTCTACACCGAAGAACAGAACACCGACCCGGCCAAACTCGCCGCCGACGTCAGCACCACCATGAACAAGGCCCTCGCCCAGGCGAAGCAGGTCAAAGACATCACCCTGCGCCAGGGCAGCCGCAACAGCTACCCGATCTACGACACCAAGGGCCAGAAAATCACCGGCTGGCGCGAACGCGCCGAACTGCGCCTGGAAAGCGCCGACTTCGCCGCCCTGTCCAAACTCACCGGCGAGTTGCTGACCGACCTGAAAATGGGCGGCATGGACTTCGCCATCGCCGACCCGACCCGCAAGGCCAGCGAAGACAAACTGCTGAAAGAAGCCGTCACCGCCTTCAAGGCCCGCGCCCAACTGGCCACCGACGCCCTGGGCGGCAAGGGCTACAAAATCGTCAACCTGAACCTCAACAGCAACGGCTTCCCGCAACCGTACATGCGCGCCCCGATGATGATGAAAGCCGCGGGCATGGATTCAGCGCCCGTCACGCCTGAAGTCGAAGCCGGCACCAGCCAGGTCAGCCTGACCGCTGATGGCTCGATTGAAGTGTTGATGCAGTGATTGAATGACGACTGAATGAAAAACCGGCGATCAGTGATGATCGCCGGTTTTTTTATACCTGGGATTTGTGTTGTCAGGTTTGCGGATCAACCCGGTCCAGCGCGCGGTTCACTGCGAGCTCGGCCAGCATGATGATCTGCTGAATACCCAGCGCCGTACTGCGCTGCGGGCCCGAAAGCTCATTGGCGAAATTGCTGGCGATGGTATTGGCCGAGGCCAGGGATTCGCAGGCATTGGCCAGCAGGCTTTCGGTGTCGACGTTGGGCGTGACCATGTACATCGTGCTCGGGCGCGGTTTGGTGGGGTTGGGGCACAGGTAATAGTCGAGGGCGCGTTTGATGGCTTCGCGGTTGCGGGCGAGGTCTTCGGCGCGCATGGCTTCTTCGAGGGGTGTGGGTGTTTCGAGGGGTGGGTCGGGTACGGGCTTGTTCATGGAGCATTTCCTTATGAATTTGCGCCACTCATTTCCGATCTCACTCGAGAAATGAGGTGGCAACTATGTACGGAGTGAGATTACCGGTAAGGAAACCAACCCGGCCGGACCGAAGTCCGCCCGTACATAGCCGCCATAAAGAACTGCCGACAGCATGAACTGGCGGCGATTATGGGGCGGCTTGCTCTGGTTTCCAAATTCAGTAACCGGGAATCTCACCTCCCGATCGCAGAGTCTTCTGCGACAACCAAAGACTAGGGATCGTGGTTCCGACGGACAACCTGAAAAGCTTGTGGGAAGGTTCGGTGAATCCCACACATCTTTAAACATCCGAAAATGGAACGCGGAGCGTCCCGGGCTGCATTCCCACGCGGAGCGTGGGAACGATCAAGCAGTCCGCAGTTGCATTCAGCTTTCCGCTTTCCGCTTTCTGATTTCGGCTTCCCGCTTCTCGCTTCCCACCACTCAACACGATGAGCGTTAGCTCGAGTAAAGCTCTTGATCTTTTGGCGACGTCGGAAGGCTGAGTGGAGGGATTTATCCGGGGGTGGGAGCGTAGCGACCGTTTGGCGAAGCCAAACACATCGAGAGGAGGTGCAGCGAAGCAAACCGTAGGCGATGCCCCCGGATGAATCCCGTAACGAAGGAACCCCGAGCCCCAGCGAGGGGCCGAACGCAGGAGCAAAGCGTTTTTGGTTACTTTTTAGGCGTTTGTAAAAAGTGACCCGCCGTAAGGGCGGAACCATAAGAAGCCGTTACCGCAGCATCGGATATGCACACAATCACCCCAGATATACCGAGATAGACACCTCACCTAGAAAAACGATATTTCCGCGCCCACCGAAACCCCGGCTACCCTCCTCCCCACAACTACCTCCAATGCACCCGGGGACTCCATGGATCGATTCACCCTCAAACCACTTC
Source organism: Pseudomonas sp. NFIX49 (assembly GCF_900115915.1). Lineage (NCBI taxonomy): Bacteria > Pseudomonadati > Pseudomonadota > Gammaproteobacteria > Pseudomonadales > Pseudomonadaceae > Pseudomonas > Pseudomonas sp. NFIX49. The sequence continues at coordinate 683,204 of NZ_FOYE01000002.1, forward strand.
TAATAACCCTGGCCCTGACCGCCATAACCCCACTCGCCAACGCAGCAACAACCCTCGTCTACTGCTCCGAAGCCAGCCCCGCCGGCTTCGACCCCAGCCAATACACCAGCGGCACCGACTTCGACGCCTCCGCCGAAACCGTCTTCAACCGCCTAACCCAATTCAAACGCGGCGGCACCGAAGTCGAACCCGGTCTGGCGACCAAATGGGACGTAAGCCCGGACGGCCTCCAGTACACCTTCCACCTGCGCCAAAACGTAAAATTCCACACCACCGACTACTTCACCCCAACCCGAACCTTCAACGCCGACGACGTCCTCTTCACCTTCCAGCGCCTGCTCGACCCGGACAACGCCTTTCGCAAGGCCTACCCCGCCGAGTCCCCGTACTTCACCGACATGGGCCTGAACACCACGATCAAATCCGTGGAAAAACTCGACGACAACACCGTGCGCTTCAACCTGAACAACGTCGACGCCGCGTTCGTGCAAAACCTCGCCATGAGCTTCGCCTCGGTGCAATCGGCCGAATACGCCGCCCAATTGCTGAAGGAAGGCAAAGCAGCAGACCTCAACCAGAAACCGGTCGGCACCGGCCCGTTCGTGTTCAAGCGCTATCAGAAGGACGCGCAGATCCGCTACGCAGCGAACAAGGACTACTGGAAACCCGAGGACGTGAAGCTCGACAACCTGGTGTTCTCGATCACCCCGGACGCCGCCGTACGCCTGCAAAAGCTCAAGACCGGCGAATGCCAGGTCAGCGGTTACCCGCGCCCCGCCGACATCGAAGTGATGGAAAAAGACCCGAACCTGCGGGTGTTGAAGCAGCCCGGTTTCAACCTCGGCTTCCTCGCCTACAACACCACCCATCCGCCGCTGGATCAGCTCAAAGTGCGCCAGGCGCTGGACATGGCCATCGACAAACCGGCAATCATCAAAGCGGTTTATCAGAGTGCCGGACAGCTGGCGCAAAACGCCTTGCCGCCAGCGCAATGGTCGTTCGATCCGAACATAAAAGACGCGCCGCACGACCCTGTGAAAGCCAAAGCGCTACTCAAGGAAGCCGGGGTTGCACCGGGTACAACCATCAACCTCTGGGCCATGACCGTGCAGCGCGCCTCGAACCCGAATGCGCGGATGTCGGCACAGATGATCCAGCAGGATTGGGAGAAGATCGGTATCAAGGCCAACATCGTCAGCTATGAATGGGGCGAGTACATCAAGCGCGCCAAGAATGGCGAACATGACGCGATGATCTACGGCTGGACCGGTGACAACGGCGACCCGGACAACTGGCTGGGCGTGCTTTACAGCTGCGCGGCGGTGAACGGCAGCAACTACGCCAAATGGTGCGATCCGGCCTACGACAAGCTGGTGCAGCAGGCCAAGGTGTTCACCGATAAATCGCAACGGGTAAAACTGTATCAACAGGCGCAACTCATCCTTAAACAGCAGGTGCCGATCACGCCGATCGCCAACTCCACGGTGTTCCAGCCGCTGCGCAAGGAAGTCACCGATTTCAAGATCAGCCCGTTCGGTCTAACCCCCTTCTATGGCGTGGGTATAAATAAGTAACACCCGGCCCCAATCCGGCGCGCACAGCGTGACCAATGCACCGTTTTGGGGCTCCATTTGCACCGTAAAAACCGGTCGCAAACGGTCAAATGCGTCAGAAGTTATACGGATGCGACATTAAGGTACGTTCGTGCCACGCTTTGAGGCCGCCGAGCGCTCTGGATCTTGCATTGGGTATGGGCCCTGCATAAGTATCCGCAGGCACGACTCACGAGGTCGTACCTCACTACTAAAAAATGACAACAAATCATGAGGCCAACATGCTTAAACACGCGGTCATTCCGTTTTTAGTCGGCGCAGGCTTGTTAGCCTCCGCACCTTTCGCCACCGCTGCGACTAACCTGGTGTTCTGCTCCGAAGGCAGCCCGGCCGGTTTCGATCCAGGCCAATACACCACCGGAACCGACTTCGACGCCTCAGCCGAAACCATGTTCAACCGTCTGACCCAGTTCGAGCGTGGCGGTACCGCCGTGATTCCTGGTCTGGCGACCAAGTGGGACATTTCGGATGACGGCCTGACTTACACCTTCCACCTGCGCGAAGGCGTCAAGTTCCACACCACCCCGTATTTCAAGCCGACTCGTGAGTTCAACGCCGACGACGTGCTGTTCACCTTCAATCGCATGATTAACAAGGATGACCCGTTCCGTAAGGCGTACCCGACCGAATTCCCGTACTTCACCGACATGGGGATGGACACCAACATCACCAAGATCGATAAAGTCGACGACCACACCGTCAAGTTCACCCTGAAAGAAGTCGACGCTGCGTTCATCCAGAACATGGCCATGAGCTTCGCGTCGATCCAGTCCGCCGAGTACGCAGCCCAGCTGCTGAAAGAAGGCAAGGCTGCCGACATCAACCAGAAGCCGATCGGCACTGGTCCTTTCGTGTTCAAGAGCTACCAGAAAGACTCCAACATCCGCTATACCGGCAACAAGGAATACTGGAAGCCTGAAGACGTGAAGATCGACAACCTGATCTTCGCCATCACCACCGACCCGTCGGTACGTATCCAGAAGCTGAAGAAGAACGAGTGTCAGGTCACCCTGTTCCCGCGTCCGGCCGACCTCGCGGCACTGAAAGCCGATCCTGCGCTGAAGATGCCTGACCAGGCTGGCTTCAACCTGGGCTACATCGCCTACAACGTGATGGACAAGGTCAAGGGCAGCAACGAGCCTAATCCGCTGGCCGACCTGCGCGTTCGCCAGGCGCTGGACATGTCGGTCAACAAGCCACAGATCATCGACTCGGTATACCAGGGCGCGGGCCAACTGGCCGTCAACGCCATGCCGCCGACCCAGTGGTCCTACGACACCACCATCAAGGACGCCAAGTACGATCCTGAGAAAGCCAAACAGCTGCTCAAGGAAGCCGGCGTCAAGGAAGGTACCGAGATCGTTCTGTGGGCGATGCCGGTTCAGCGTCCGTACAACCCGAACGCCAAACTGATGGCCGAAATGCTCCAGTCCGACTGGAAGAAAATCGGTCTGAACGTGAAGATTCAGAGCTACGAGTGGGGCGAGTACATCAAGCGTTCCAAGGGTGGCGAGAACCAGGGCATGCTGATTGGCTGGAGCGGTGACAATGGTGATCCGGACAACTGGCTCAACGTGTTGTTTGGTTGCGACTCCCTGAGTGGCAACAACTTCTCCAAATGGTGCGACAAGAAATTCGACGGCCTCGTGAAAGAAGCCAAGCGCACCACTGACCAGGCCAAGCGCACCGAACTCTACAAAGAGGCGCAGCACGTCCTCAAAGATGCAGTCCCTATGACACCTATCGCTCACTCGACGGTGTATCAACCCATGCGCGCCAACGTGCAGGACTTCAAGATCAGCCCGTTCGGCTTGAACTCCTTCTACGGCGTCAGCGTCAGCAAATAAAAGAGGCAGCGGCGACGTTTTCAGCGTCGCCGCTGTTTTTTTGCCGAGAAGTTAGGAATTTGCCTACAACTTTTTCCACCCCGTCTTACCGGGATGGTTTAGGACGTGTCGCCTTTTCCTACGAGTCTTTAGGACTCAGCGCATTTACTGCCAGACCCACGGCCCCTACCGTCGGGTTCTGACCAGTGACTGCGTGGGCTTTCGGTTTTGCTGTTCGTTTCGGTTGGAGCTCAATGCAGCCACAACGTCCCTGGACGGGATCGCGGCGCATTGAAAAACACTAAAAAAGAGGGAGCGTCATGCGCCATACCTTGGTTTTTTCCGCATTGCTGGGCGCCGGCCTGTTGGCCGCCACGTCCGCCAGTTTCGCCGCCAGCGACAGTCTGGTGTTCTGCTCCGAAGGCAGCCCGGCCGGTTTCGATACCGCGCAGTACACGACGGCGACCGATAACGACGCCGCCGAACCGCTGTACAACCGCCTGGCCGAGTTCGAAAAAGGTGCGACCGGTGTAGTACCGGGCCTCGCAACCAGCTGGGATATTTCCGAGGACGGCCTCAAGTACACCTTTCACCTGCGTGAAGGTGTGAAATTTCATACAACGCCGTACTTCAAACCTACACGCGATTTCAACGCCGACGACGTGCTGTTCACGTTTAACCGCATGCTCGATCCGCAACAGCCTTTCCGTAAGGCTTATCCGACCGAGTTCCCGTATTTCAACGGGATGAGCCTCAACAAGAACATCGCCAAGGTCGAGAAGACCGGGCCGCTGACCGTGCAGTTCACGCTCAACAGCGTCGACGCCGCGTTCATCCAGAACATTGCCATGAGCTTCGCCGCCATTCTGTCCGCCGAGTACGCCGACAAGCTGCTGGCCGAAGGCAAGCCGAGCGACATCAACCAGAAGCCGATCGGCACTGGCCCGTTCGTGTTCAAGAGCTACCAGAAAGACTCGAACATTCGCTACACCGGCAACCCGCACTACTGGGATCCGAGCCGGGTGAAGCTGAAGAACCTGATTTTCGCGATCAATACCGACGCCTCGGTACGTGTGCAGAAGCTCAAGGCCGGTGAATGTCAGGTCACCCTGCACCCGCGTCCGGCCGATGTGCCGGCACTGAAGAACGACCCGAAACTGCAATTGATCGAGAAACCGGGCTTCAACCTCGGCTACATCGCCTACAACGTCCGTCACAAGCCGTTCGACCAGCTCGAAGTGCGTCAGGCGCTGGACATGGCGGTGAATAAACAGGGAATTCTCAACGCTGTTTATCAAGGCGCCGGTCAACTGGCCGTCAACGCCATGCCGCCGACCCAATGGTCCTACGACGACACGATCAAGGACGCCGCCTATAACCCGGAGAAAGCCAAAGAGCTGCTCAAGGCTGCCGGCGTCAAGGAAGGCACCGAGATCACCCTGTGGGCGATGCCGGTACAACGTCCGTACAACCCGAACGCCAAACTGATGGCCGAAATGCTCCAGGCCGACTGGGCCAAGATCGGTCTGAAAGTGAAGATCGTCAGCTACGAATGGGGCGAGTACATCAAACGCACCAAGAATGGCGAGCACGACGTCAGCCTGATCGGCTGGACCGGTGACAACGGGGATCCGGACAACTGGCTCGGCACGCTATACAGCTGCGACGCCATCGGCGGCAACAACTACTCCATGTGGTGCGATCCGGCTTACGACAAGCTGATCAAGCAGGCCAAGGTCGTCACCGACCGCGACCAGCGCACCGTGCTCTACAAACAGGCCCAGCAACTGCTCAAGCAGCAAGTGCCGATCACGCCTGTCGCCCACTCGACGGTCAACCAGCCGCTGAGCGCCAAAGTCGAAGGGTTCAAGGTGAGCCCGTTCGGTCGCAACGTGTTTTCGGGTGTCAGCATCGATTAAACAAAAAACCGATTAGCCGCAATGCTGAGGGGGCCGTCTACCCCCTCACGCAAGCGCTTTGCCGAAATTCGCCAATCAGGCCTTTTGCAAACGTTTGCGATGTGTGAATGAGTTCTAAACCAATAACCGGCCAACCCAAAAAAGCCGGCATAAAAAGAAAGTAAAGGAGCTTCACCCATGAAACTGAGCAATACCGCGATACTGGCCCTGGCCATCAGCAGCATCACCGCCACGGCTTACGCGGAAACCCAAAGCCAGGCGTTCACCCCGGTGACCGTCAACACCAAGAGCGCCCAGGCAGAAGCCACCGGTTTCGTCGAAGGTCAGTCGATCACCGGCACTACCCGCAACTGGTACGCCAACGAACAACTGAAGCGCGGCGGCAAGTTTGCCTATAAGAAAGATGGTGCAATCGCCGAGACCGACCGTCGTATCAACTGGGTGCAAGGCACCATCGTCAAGTACAACTCGGGCTTCACCGAAGGCACTGTAGGGATCAGCACCGAAGTTGCGGCGTACAACGCCATCGCGCTGGAGCGTGATCGTGAGAATCTGGCCTCCGGCAACGGTGGTGCACCGAAGACCGGCTCCTTCTCCGGTAACAACCGTACCCTGACTCACAAGAACAACGGTGAAGCGGTCGATCAGTGGAGCAAAATCGGGCTGGCCAACATCAAGGCCCGTATTTCCAACACCACGCTGACCGCAGGTCGCATGAACTTCAGCAGCCCGCAAGTCGACGTGATCGGCAACCGTGCACTGCCTTCGAGCTTCGAAGGTATTTCCCTGCACAGTGAAGAGCTGAACAACCTGTCCTTCGACCTGGCCACGTTCGACCGCGTGTCGCCACGTTCGGAACAGAGCCTGCAGAAATTCCGCGCCGAATACGCCAACGGCCGTGTCGAATCCGATCACGTGCACACTGCCGGTATCAGCTACCAGCCACTTGAAAGCCTGAAAACCAGTGTTTGGGGCACTCAGGTCGAAGACCTGTGGAACCAGTACTACTTCGGCGCCACCCATGAACTGGGTGACAGCAATGTCCTCGCCCTGACTACCGGTCTTAACTACTACAAGACCGTTGATGAAGGCAAAAAACTGCTGGGCGATATCGACAACGACACCTACTCTCTGTCTTTCGGCCTGACCCACCAGGCCCACAGCCTGACGTTCTCGTACCAGCAAGTGAACGGTAACGAGTACTTCGACTACCTGCATGAAACCAACGGCATCTACCTGGCCAACTCCCTGCTGTCGGACTTCAACGGCCCGAACGAGAAATCCTTCCAGGTTTCCTACGGCATCAACATGGCCGAATACGGCGTGCCAGGCCTGAAGTTCAACATCTATCAGGCACGCGGCTGGGGCATCGACGGTACCCACTACAACGGCAACAAAGGCGTTGCCGGCAAGGGTTACGACGGTATCCAGGAACAAGATGGCGAGCACCATTATGAATACGGTATCGGTGCCACCTACGCAGTACAGAGCGGCCCTCTTAAAGCGACCACCATTCGCGGCACCTACACCGCGCACCGTGCGAGCGAATTCCAGTCGGACGGCAGCATCAACGAGTTCCGTCTCGTGACCACCATCCCGTTCAACATCCTGTAAAACCGCACGCCGACGGCTGACTCAGTGACGAGTCGGCCGTTCGGCTTTTGTCTTCAACCGATTGCAGAGGGTTCTTGATGAAAATGCTTCCCCTACGTGCGGCCATCGCGGCTGCGTTGCTGAGTGTCGCTGTCGGCGTCTCGGCCAAACCCTTGGTGGTCTGCACCGAAGCCAGTCCGGAAGGCTTCGATATGGTCCAGTACACGACTGCAGTCACTGCCGACGCGGTGGCCGAAACCATCTTCAACCGTCTGGCGGACTTCAAGCCCGGTACTACCGAAGTGATTCCGGCGCTGGCCGAGTCGTGGGACATCAGCGAAGACGGCCTGACCTACACGTTCCACCTGCGCAAAGGCGTCAAGTTTCACACCACCGAATATTTCAAGCCGACCCGCGACATGAACGCCGACGACGTGGTCTGGAGTTTCCAGCGTCAGCTGGACCCGAATCACCCGTGGCACAAGCTGTCGAGCGTGGGCTTCCCGTACTTTGAAAGCATGGGCTTCAAGGAACTGCTCAAAAGCGTCGAGAAAGTCGACGACAGCACCGTCAAGTTCACCCTGACCCGTCGCGAAGCGCCATTCCTGGCCGACATCGCCATGGCGTTCTCCTCGATCTACTCGGCCGAGTACGCCGACCAGTTGCTCAAGGCCAACAAGACCGGCGACCTGAACAACAAACCGGTCGGCACCGGGCCGTTCATCTTCCAGCGCTACAACAAGGACGCCCAGGTTCGCTTCAAGGCCAACCCGGACTATTTCCGTGGCAAGCCGCCGGCTGACGCGCTGATCCTGGCGATCGCCACCGACAACAACGTGCGCTTGCAGAAACTCAAGGCCAACGAGTGCCAGATCGCGCTGTACCCGAAACCGGATGACATCCCGAGCATCAAGAAAGACAGCAACCTGAAAGTCGACGAACTGGATGCGATGACCGTCTCGTACGTCGCCATGAACACCCAGCACAAGTACATCAGCGACGTGCGGGTGCGCAAAGCGATCGACATCGCCTTCGACAAGGAAGCCTACGTCAACGCCCTGTTCGGCAAAGGCAACGCCAGCGTGGCGGTCAACCCGTACCCGCCGACCCTGCTGGGCTACAACCACGAACTGAAGAACCCGCCACGTGACCTCGATGCTGCCCGCAAGCTGCTCAAGGAAGCCGGCGTACCGGAAGGCACCACGTTCACCCTGTTCACCCGCAACGGCGGCGGCCCGACCAACCCGAACCCGATGCTCGGCGCGCAGATGATGCAGGCCGACCTGGCGAAAGTCGGGATCAAGATCGACATCCGCGTGATGGAATGGGGCGAGATGCTCAAACGCGCCAAGGCCGGCGAGCACGACATGGTCTCGGCCGGATGGGCGGGCGACAACGGCGACCCGGATAACTTCCTGACGCCTATGCTCAGTTGCGAAGCCGCCAAGAACGGCGAAAACTACGCGCGCTGGTGCAACGAAAAATTCCAGGCCCTGCTCGACGAAGCACGGGCTAAAGTAGATCCGGCCGAACGCGCCAGGCTGTATGAGCAGGCTCAAGTGCTGTTCAATCAGGATCAGCCGTGGATCAGCATGGCCCACACCCGCATGTTCACCGCAATGCGCAACAACGTAGAGGGTTATCACATCAGCCCTCTGACAACCAATAACTTCGCCACCACCCAGGTGAAGTAGATAAGAAAACTCCCGGTTTCCCTGACCCCAGGGAAACCGGGCACGCCTAACCGGCTGATGAGGTACCACACACGATGTTTAGTTTTATTGCCCGCCGACTGGGGTTATTGATCCCCACGTTTTTCGGCATCACCTTGCTGACTTTCGCGTTGATTCGCATGATTCCCGGCGACCCCGTGGAAGTGATGATGGGCGAACGTCGGGTCGACCCCGAAATGCACGCTCAGGCAATGGAACGCCTCGGTCTGAACAAACCGCTGTACGCCCAGTACCTGGACTACATCGGCAAACTGGCCCACGGCGATCTCGGCGAATCCCTGCGCACCCGTGAGAGCGTATGGACCGAGTTCACCTCCCTCTTCCCGGCGACCCTGGAACTGTCCATGGCCGCCCTGCTGTTCGCCGGCATCCTGGGCCTCTTGGCCGGGGTGATCGCGGCCCTCAAGCGAGGATCCCTGTTCGACCACGGGGTGATGGGCATCTCCCTCGCGGGTTACTCGATGCCGATCTTCTGGTGGGGCCTGATCCTCATCATGTTCTTCTCGGTGAGCCTGGGCTGGACCCCGGTGTCCGGGCGGATCGACCTGCTTTACGACATCGAGCCGCGCACCGGCTTCATGCTGATCGACACTCTGCTGGCCGATGACATGGGCGCGTTCCTCGATGCCCTGCACCACCTGATCCTGCCGGCCATCGTTTTGGGCACCATTCCGCTGGCGGTGATCGCGCGGATGACCCGTTCGTCGATGCTCGAAGTGCTGCGTGAGGACTACATCCGTACCGCCAAGGCCAAAGGCCTGTCGCCGTCGCGCGTGGTGTTCGTGCACGGCCTGCGCAACGCCCTGATTCCGGTACTGACCGTAGTCGGCCTGCAAGTCGGCACCCTGCTGGCCGGCGCGGTCCTGACCGAAACCATCTTCTCCTGGCCCGGCATCGGTAAATGGCTGATCGAAGCCATCGGCGCCCGGGACTACCCGGTTGTACAAAACGGCATCCTGTTAATCGCCTGCCTGGTGATTCTGGTCAACTTCGTGGTGGACATCCTCTACGGCTTTGCCAACCCACGCATCCGTCATCAGCGCTGAGGTCAATACCCATGAGCACTCCAACTTCCTCAGTAGTCACCGCCGCCACCGCCGTGGATCAAAGTCTGCTGTATCCGTCACCGTACAAAGAGTTCTGGCAGGCCTTTGCCAAGAACAAGGGCGCCGTCGCCGGCCTGCTGTTCATGCTGCTGGTGATTTTCTGCGCGATCTTCGCGCCGTGGGTCGCCCCGCATAACCCGAGCGAGCAATACCGCGACTTCCTGCTGACGCCGCCGGCGTGGCTCGAAGGCGGGCAGATGCAATTCCTGCTCGGCACCGATGAACTGGGTCGCGACCTGCTGTCGCGTCTGATCCAGGGTTCGCGCCTGTCGCTGCTGATCGGTCTGTCGTCGGTGGTGATGTCGCTGATCCCGGGGATCCTGCTGGGCCTGTTCGCCGGTTTCTTCCCGAAAGTGGTCGGCCCGACCATCATGCGTCTGATGGACATCATGCTGGCCCTGCCGTCGCTGCTACTGGCCGTGGCGATCGTCGCCATCCTCGGCCCTGGCCTGATCAACACCGTGATCGCGATTGCCGTGGTGTCCTTGCCGTCCTACGTGCGTCTGACCCGTGCCGCCGTGATGGGCGAGCTGAACCGCGACTACGTGACCGCCGCGCGCCTGGCCGGTGCCGGTCTGCCACGCCTGATGTTCATCACCGTGCTGCCGAACTGCATGGCACCGCTGATCGTCCAGGCGACGTTGAGCTTCTCCTCGGCGATCCTCGATGCCGCCGCCCTGGGCTTCCTCGGCCTCGGCGTCCAGCCGCCAACCCCTGAGTGGGGCACCATGCTGGCTTCGGCCCGCGACTACATCGAACGCGCCTGGTGGGTGGTGAGTCTGCCTGGTTTGACCATTTTGCTCAGCGTGCTGGCAATCAACTTGATGGGCGACGGCCTGCGCGATGCGCTGGACCCGAAACTCAAGAACGCCGCCTGAGGAGATTCCCATGTCACTGTTAGAAATCAAGAATCTCAACGTTCGCTTCGGCGACAAGAACGCCACCCCGGTCGTCGACGGCCTCGACCTGAAAGTCGACAAGGGCGAAGTCCTGGCGATCGTGGGCGAGTCGGGTTCCGGCAAGTCCGTGACCATGATGGCGCTGATGGGCCTGATCGAGCACCCGGGGATCGTCACCGCCGATTCGCTGAGCTTCGACGGCAAGAACATGCTCAAGCTGAACAACCGCCAGCGTCGGCAGATTGTCGGCAAAGACCTGGCGATGGTGTTCCAGGACCCGATGACCGCGCTGAACCCGAGCTACACCGTCGGTTTCCAGATCGAAGAAGTGCTGCGCCTGCACCTGAAAATGTCCGGCAAGCAAGCGCGCAAACGCGCGATCGAACTGCTGGAAAAAGTCGAAATCCCGGGCGCCGCCAGCCGTATGGATGCCTACCCGCATCAACTGTCCGGCGGCATGAGCCAGCGTGTGGCAATTGCCATGGCGATTGCCGGCGAGCCGAAACTGCTGATCGCCGACGAACCGACCACTGCACTCGACGTGACCATTCAGGCGCAAATCATGGATCTGCTGCTGGCGTTGCAGAAAGAGCAGAACATGGGCCTGGTGCTGATCACCCACGACCTCGCCGTGGTGGCCGAAACCGCCCAGCGCGTTTGCGTGATGTACGCAGGTCAAGCCGTTGAAGTCGGTCAGGTGCCGCAACTGTTCGACATCCCGGCCCACCCGTACAGCGAAGCGCTGCTCAAGGCGATTCCGGAACACAGCCAGGGTGCCGAGCGTCTGGCCACGCTGCCGGGCATCGTTCCCGGCCGTTACGACCGCCCGCAAGGCTGCCTGCTGTCGCCGCGCTGCCCGTACGTGCAGGACAGCTGCCGCGCGCAGCGTCCGACCCTTGACCCGAAAAGCCACAGCCTCGCCCGCTGCTTCTATCCGCTGAACCAGGAGGTGGCGTAATGGCCGTCGTACTTACCGCCCGCGACCTGACCCGTCACTACGAAGTCTCCCGTGGCCTGTTCAAGGGCCATGCCACCGTGCGCGCCCTCAACGGCGTGTCGTTCGAGCTGGAAGCCGGCAAGACCCTCGCCGTCGTCGGTGAATCGGGCTGCGGCAAATCCACCCTCGCCCGCGCCCTGACCCTGATCGAGGAGCCGTCATCCGGCTCCCTGAAAATCGCCGGGCAAGAAGTGGCCGGCGCCGACAAGGCCCAGCGCAAGCAACTGCGCAAAGACGTGCAGATGGTGTTCCAGAGCCCGTACGCGTCGTTGAACCCACGGCAGAAAATCGGTGATCAACTGGCCGAGCCGCTGTTGATCAACACCAACCTGTCGGCCGCCGAACGTCGCGAGAAAGTCCAGGCGATGATGAAGCAGGTCGGCTTGCGTCCCGAGCACTACCAGCGTTATCCGCACATGTTCTCCGGCGGTCAGCGTCAGCGTATCGCGCTGGCCCGCGCCATGATGCTGCAACCGAAAGTGCTGGTGGCGGACGAACCGACCTCGGCGCTGGACGTGTCGATCCAGGCGCAGGTGCTGAACCTGTTCATGGACATGCAGCAGGAGTTCAACACCGGTTACGTGTTCATCTCGCACAACCTGGCGGTGGTGCAGCACGTGGCCGACGACGTGATGGTGATGTACCTCGGTCGCCCGGTGGAAATCGGTCCGAAGCACGACATCTATGCCCGCCCTCTGCACCCGTACACCCAGGCGCTGTTGTCGGCGACCCCGACCATCCACCCGGATCCGGACAAGCCGAAAATCAAGATCGTCGGCGAGTTGCCCAACCCGCTGAACCCGCCACCTGGCTGCGCGTTCCACAAGCGCTGCCCGTACGCCACCGCGCGTTGCAGCAGCGAAGAGCCGGCCCTGCGCCAGCTCGACACGCGTCAGGTCGCGTGCCACTACGCCGAGCAGTTCCTCGACGGCGCGGCATGAAAAAACCCGCCCCGTTTCCCGGGGCGGGTTGTTGATGAGTTGACCAAACCCCTTCTGCCCCGATTGCGCATCAGTCGAGAAAGAAGGGGTTTTCTTTTGCCCGGCGTTTACATCCGGCTGACCCGGCGTCGTTGGATATTCGGTGGGGTGACCAAAAAATCCCGGGCTATCGCGCAACGGTCTAAACAACTGTCAGTTATGACAGGTGCTCGATAGAGCGAGGCAGGCTTATGGTTTCACGTACTCAATACGCGTGACGCTGCACTCAATCCCTCTATTGTTGGATCTGGAGTATCGGGAAATGAACGATGAACACATCGCTACACCGCACCCTCGTGCGCTGCTGGGTCGGGTAGTTGACTTTAATCTCCAACCGCGGGACGGCAAGGGGGAGCTCACTGCCAGGGCTAGCAAAGACTACCCCATAGACATCACGTCAGAGCCAACGGATTCCCACACGCTGAAAACCGGGATCAAGACGATCGATCTGCTGTGCCCCGTTCTGAAGGGCAGCAAAATCGGTGTGTTCGGGGGAGCAGGGGTTGGCAAGACGGTATTGATACAGGAACTGATAAATAACATCGCAAAATCTCAGCAATCGTTTTTTGTTGTTTCTATAGAAAACGGGCTTGGGTCGAGCTACCCGAACTCCATAAGTAAGGACGCAAGTGATGACAAACGATTGAGATTGATCGGCTCGGAACATGACTCACAGGACGACTATCTAAGGGCGGTAAAAGTCGGATTGGCCGTGGCCGAGCATTTCCGTGACGAAGGTCGTAACGTTCTGGTGACAATCGATTCCTCCCCCCGATTCACCCAGGCCGGTAGCGAAGTCTCCGCACTGCTCGGTCGAATACCTTCGGAAGTCGCTTACCAGCCGACCCTCGCGACAGAGATAGGCGCCCCGCGAGAGCCGAGGGGATCGATAACTTCTGTACAAGCCATCTACACACCTGCGGAGGACCTGACCGACCCGGCGCCGTCGACCACTTTCGCCGACCTGGACGCCTCCTTCGTTCTGTCTACAAAACTGGCCGCCGACAATATCTATCCAGCGGTAGATCCACTGAGCTCGACTTCGCGCCTGCTGAACCCGGACGTGGTCAGTGAAGAACACTACAAAACAGCTAATAGCGTTCTGAACTTGCTGGAGAAATACGAACCACTGAAAGACATCATTGCAACACTGGGTATGGACGAACTGTCGGACGAGGACAAGCTGACGGTTAGCCGTGCTCGTAAGATCCAGTACTTCTTGTCGCAGCCTCGCTCCAAGGCTGGAACTCCGGGTGGATACTTTTTCCTGGAAAACACCATTGCTGTTTGCAAAGGGATTGTCAGCGGTATCTACGACCACATGAAAGATGAGTGGTACAGCACTTACGAAGTCCCAATCCTCAATTTCGGAAAGGCTCCAATCCAGCCACGCTAAGCACGCAGAGAAAACAAAAAGGCGAAGCTCCACGCTTCGCCTTTTCTCAACCCGTCCATCTGAAACCCGAATGCGTAGAAATGTGCCCTCCGCACACTAAGTTTGGCTGTCGCCTTCATCCGGATCATCGGAGTCCGGCTCGTCGGTGGTCGAGTCGTCATCGTCGGCGCTGCCACCCTGGCCCTTATCGCCCGGCTCGGACTCGGACTTGGCCAGCATCAGCGTGCTGTGCCCCACCTGCCCGCTGGACGCCTGGGTATCGTGATCCTCGCACTCGGCCCAGGCCGTCGCGGTGCCGAGGGACAGCATCACCATCACTTTCAACAGCAGCAAAATCCGTAGCAACCTGCTTTTCATAGCCGAGTCCATCCTGTTCCAAGTGAGAAATTCATGCTGACCTGACGCTGATTGAAATCTAGTTCCAATCCGCCGGGTTCACCAGATAGGACGTTGTGGAGCGGCTGGAAATGCCGTGACTGTAGAGACTGGTTGGAAATAACGCCTATACCCAATCCATCTAATGTGGAAGGTCTCCTAGGGGAGCGAGCCTGCTCGCGATGGCGATTGATGAGCCCGTCCAACTTCGGCTGACCATCCGCTATCGCGAGCTGGCTCGCTCCCCACAGGTATTTTCCGGCAATAAAAAACCCCGCAGCTTTCGCGACGGGGTTTTGGGTGCAGCCAATCAGCGCTTAGTGATGCTCACGCGTCGCACGGAATTTCACGTCCGGCCAGCGCTCTTCCATCAGGGCCAGGTTGACCCGGGTCGGCGCGAGGTAGGTCAGGTGACCGCCGCCGTCCAGTGCCAGGTTTTCCACGGCCTTGTTGGAGAATTCCTCGAGCTTCTTCTTGTCGCTGCATTCGATCCAGCGCGCGGAGTACACGGTGATCGGCTCGTAGGAGCACTCGACCTTGTATTCCTCTTTCAGGCGGCTGGCGACCACATCGAACTGCAGCACACCGACGGCGCCGAGGATGATGTCGTTGCTGCGCTCCGGGAAGAACACTTGGGTCGCGCCTTCTTCGGCGAGCTGTTGCAGGCCCTGGCGCAGTTGCTTGGATTTCAGCGGGTCGCGCAGGCGTACGCGGCGGAACAGTTCCGGGGCGAAGTGCGGGATACCGGTGAAGCCCAGGGTTTCGCCTTCGCTGAAGGTGTCGCCAATCTGGATCGTGCCGTGGTTGTGCAGACCGATGATGTCGCCGGCGTACGCTTCTTCCAGCTGTTCACGCTCGGAGGAGAAGAACGTCAGGGCGTCGCCGATGCGCACGTCCTTGCCGGTACGCACATGACGCATCTTCATGCCTTTCTCGTACTTGCCGGAGCAGATACGCATGAAGGCGATACGGTCGCGGTGTTTCGGGTCCATGTTCGCCTGGATCTTGAAGATGAAGCCCGAGAACTTCTCTTCCACCGGCTCCACGGTGCGCTCGTTGGCTACGCGCGGCAGCGGGCGCGGGGCCCAGTCGACTACAGCGTCGAGCACGTGGTCGACACCAAAGTTGCCCAGTGCGGTACCGAAGAACACCGGGGTCAGTTGACCGTCGAGGAACTCCTGCTGGTTGAACTCGTGGCAGGCGCCCTGCACCAGTTCCAGCTGTTCGAGGAAACGCTCGTACTCATCGCCCAGGTGTGCGCGGGCTTCGTCGGAGTCGAGCTTCTCGATGATCTTGGTTTCGGTGCGTTCGTGACCGTGACCGGCGGTGTAGACAATGATGTAGTCGTCCGCCAGGTGGTACACGCCCTTGAAGTCGCGGTAGCAACCGATCGGCCAGGTGATCGGCGCAGCCTTGATCTTCAGGACGGCTTCGATCTCGTCGAGCAGTTCGATCGGGTCGCGGATGTCACGGTCGAGTTTGTTGATGAAGCTGACGATAGGCGTGTCACGCAGACGGCAGACGTCCATCAGGGCGATGGTCCGTGGCTCTACACCTTTACCGCCGTCGAGAACCATCAAGGCCGAGTCCACCGCAGTCAGGGTGCGGTAGGTGTCTTCGGAGAAGTCTTCGTGGCCCGGGGTGTCGAGCAGGTTGATCATGTGTTCGCGATACGGGAACTGCATGACCGACGTGGTGATCGAGATGCCCCGCTGCTTTTCCATCTCCATCCAGTCGGATGTCGCGTGGCGGTCGGATTTACGGGATTTCACCGTACCGGCCACGGCAATCGCCTTGCCCATCAGCAAGAGCTTTTCGGTGATGGTGGTTTTACCGGCATCGGGGTGGGAAATAATGGCGAAAGTGCGGCGTTTCGCGACTTCGGCGGCCTGTCTGGTCATGGGAAATCGCCTGGCGGTGATTCAAAAAAGGGCGGCGATTATAGCCCAACTCGATTCAATAACCGAACCGTTGAGCACATTAAGGGTGGCCAAATGCTGCCTCAGATGGGAACCTTTTAAAGCACGGAGACGTCCATCCCCTGTTACGACAATTCGTCAGGGGCTGAAAAATCAGCAAGTTAGCCTGACGAGGCTGCGCTCATGGCTCGCTTTCAGACCGCTTTTGCCGGACTGAAAAAAAGCTGCTTCTCGCGAACGACTCTCCCGGCAGCCAAGGCTTGGCATGCCACACGGGACTGCGTTCGCCGACTAAAAAAAGGAGTCCGCCTGTGGCTATCCGCTATGGCAAAGGGCTGATGGGAGGTGCGGTGGTGATCGCGCTCCTGGCCCTGCTGGTCCACTGGATCGGCATCAACACGATCGAACACTACCGCGACGATTTGTTGTTTTACCTGCAAGCTCATCTGATTCTCGTCCTCGCCTCAATGCTGGCCGCCCTGATCGTGGGCCTCCCCGCCGGCATCTTCCTGAGCCGCCCGACCATGGTCGGCCGCGCTGAACGCTTCATGCAGATCTTCAACATCGGCAACACCGTGCCGCCGCTGGCCGTGCTGGCGATTGCCCTGGGGATTCTCGGCATCGGCAGCGGTCCGGCGATCTTCGCTTTGTTCCTCGCCTCGCTGTTGCCGATTGTGCGCAACACCTATGAAGGCCTGAAAAACGTTCAGGGTTCACTGAAAGAGGCCGCCGTCGGCATCGGCATGACCCCGCGTCAGGTGCTGTGGAAAGTCGAATTGCCCAACGCCGTGCCGATCATCGTCGGCGGTGTGCGGGTGGCGCTGGCGATCAACGTCGGTACGGCGCCGCTGGCCTTCCTGATCGGCGCCAACAGCCTCGGCAGCCTGATCTTCCCCGGCATCGCCCTGAACAATCAGCCGCAACTGCTGCTCGGCGCCGCGTGCACCGCGCTGCTGGCCCTGCTGCTCGATGGCGTGGTCACCCTCGCCAGCCGTCTCTGGCTGGAACGCGGTTTGCGCCCGTCTTGAGGCTTTGCGAAGGAATATTTATGAAAAGACTTAGTTTGATTCTGGGCTGCGTGCTGCTCTTCGCAGGCATCGCCCAAGCCGCTGACAAACCAGTGATCCGCCTTGGCGCCCGGGTATTCACCGAGCAGACCCTGCTCGCGGAAATCACCGCGCAATACCTGCGCAGCAAAGGCTACGACGCGCAGATCACCGGTGGTCTGGGCAGTAACCTGGCCCGCAGCGCCCACGAAACCGGGCAACTGGACATGCTCTGGGAATACACCGGTGTGTCGCTGGTGGCCTACAACCACGTCACCGAAAAACTCGACAGTGCACAGTCCTACGCCCGGGTCAAAGAACTCGATGCGAAGAAAGGCCTGGTCTGGCTCACGCCGTCGAAATTCAGCAACACCTACGCCCTCGCCCTGCCGAAGACCGTGGCCGAGGAATATCCGCAGATCCACACCATCAGCCAGTTGAACGAAGTGCTGCGCGCTGAAGCCAAAACCAATCATCTGGTGGCGCTGGACACCGAGTTCGCCAACCGCTCCGACGGTCTGGACGGCATGGTCAAGCTCTACGACATGAACCTGACCCGCAAGAACATCCGGCAGATGGACGCGGGCCTGGTCTACACCGCACTGCGCAACGGTCAGGTGTTTGCCGGTCTGGTCTACACCACCGACGGTCGTCTCAACGCCTTCGGCCTGAAGTTGCTGGAAGACGACAAGCACTACTTCCCGGACTACACCGCTGCGCCAGTGGTGCGTCAGGCCTACCTCGACGCGCACCCGCAACTGGCGGAGCAACTCAAGCCGCTGGCCGAACTGTTCGACGATGAAACCATGCGCCAGCTCAACGCGCGGGTCGATGTCGATCACGAGAGCCCGTCGAAAGTCGCTGCCGATTTCCTGCGCCAGCACCCACTGAATTAAAGGAGGAAAAGTCATGGAATTTTTGAACGCCTTTTCCCACCTCGACTGGCAGCAGGTGATGCACCTGACCTGGCAGCACATCACCCTGGTCGGCATCGCCGTCAGCCTGGCGATTCTTATCGGCGTGCCGCTGGGCATTTTGATGACGCGCTTCCCGAGCCTCGCCGGTCCCTTGCAGGCCAGCGCCACGGTTTTGCTGACCGTGCCGTCGATTGCGTTGTTCGGCCTGCTGCTGCCGTTCTATTCGAAATTCGGCCAGGGCCTCGGCCCGATGCCGGCGATCACCGCCGTGTTCCTGTATTCACTGCTGCCGATCATGCGCAACACCTACCTCGCCCTGACCGGCGTCGAACCGGGTATTCGCGAGGCCGCACGCGGCATCGGCATGACCTTCGGCCAGCGCCTGCGCATGGTCGAGTTGCCGATCGCAGTGCCGGTGATCCTCGCCGGAGTGCGCACCGCCGTGGTGATGAACATCGGCGTGATGACCATCGCCGCGACCATCGGCGCCGGCGGTCTCGGTGTGCTGATCCTCGCCTCCATCAGCCGCAGCGACATGTCGATGCTCATTGTCGGCGCGCTGCTGGTCAGTCTTCTGGCGATCTTCGCCGACCTCATTTTGCAGTGGCTGCAACGTTCGCTGACTCCAAAAGGACTCCTCAAATGATCGAACTTCAAAACCTCAGCAAGACCTTCCAAAGCAACGGCAAAGATGTGAAAGCCGTGGACTCGGTAAGCCTGACCGTCAATGAAGGCGAAATCTGTGTGTTCCTCGGGCCATCGGGCTGCGGCAAAAGCACCACGCTGAAAATGATCAACCGCCTGATCAAGCCGACCTCGGGCAAGATCCTGATCAACGGCGAAGACACCACCGACCTCGACGAAGTGACCTTGCGCCGCAACATCGGCTACGTGATCCAGCAGATCGGTCTGTTCCCGAACATGACCATCGAAGAGAACATTGTCGTGGTGCCGAAACTGCTCGGCTGGGACAAACAGAAATGCCACGACCGCGCCCGCGAACTGATGAGCATGATCAAGCTTGAACCCAAGCAGTATCTGCATCGCTACCCGCGCGAACTGTCCGGTGGCCAGCAGCAACGGATCGGCGTGATCCGTGCGCTGGCGGCGGATGCACCGCTGCTGCTGATGGACGAACCGTTCGGCGCGGTCGACCCGATCAACCGCGAGATGATCCAGAACGAATTCTTCGAGATGCAGCGGGCGCTGAACAAGACCGTGATCATGGTCAGCCACGACATCGACGAAGCGATCAAGCTCGGCGACAAGATCGCGATCTTCCGCGCCGGCAAGTTGCTGCAGATCGATCATCCGGACACCCTGCTCGCTCATCCGGCGGACGACTTTGTCAGCAACTTCGTCGGTCAGGACAGCACCCTCAAACGTCTGCTGCTGGTCAAAGCCGAAGACGCCGCGGACAACGCGCCGTCGGTGAGCCCGGAAACCCCGGTGGCCGATGCGCTGGAGTTGATGGACGAGCATGACCGTCGTTATGTCGTCGTCACTGACGCGGAGAACAAGGCTCTGGGTTATGTGCGCCGTCGCGACCTGCACCGTCAGACCGGCACCTGTGCGCAATTCCTCCGCGAGTTCAACGCCACCGCTGCCTACGACGAGCATTTGCGCATTCTGTTGTCGCGCATGTACGAGTTCAATCGCTCATGGCTGCCAGTGATGGATGCCGAGCGTGTGTTCCTTGGCGAGGTCACCCAGGAGTCGATTGCGGCTTACCTGAGTTCGGGCCGTTCGCGCGGAATGAAGACCAATATCGTGTCACCGGCCGAAGCGGTGGCCTGATCAAATGCAAAAGGGCTGTTCGACAGCCCTTTTTTTCGACCGCCGGAATCTGAAAGCCGTGATTAATTTGCCGACTATGAGCCGGCAAGAAATATCAACACGTCAGAAGGTTGAACCCGCCCGAAGATCTCTGCCTCAACCAGCAACTTCCCTCGCACCTCCCCTTCTCGCCGCCAACGTCGCCGATGTTGAAGTGAACGCACTTATCTGAGACTTGGCACACATCAGCGTCGAACGTGCAGGTATTTTTAACACCTGAAAATTATTGCGGAACATCTGGCCGTCATCTCGGTCGGGTACAAAGAGTGATATCCGCGACGTACGTCAGAAGCGTGCAAAAACGCGACATTTTTAGTTGATCTCAGGCCCCTCACGCCCTAAAGTTCGCGCCGAACGTCCATGCTGGAAACGATCCATCCGGCTCAAGTACTGACGACGAGACAGCAAGGCCAAGGGAAAGAAAGCTTCATTTCCCATGGCCTTTTTGCTTTCGGCGACATGCCTTGGGAAGTAGGCGAACCAAAGTGGGGATACGGAGGACGTTCAGGAGGGTGTGTCATCAATGAATTCACGAGTGCGCCGGGCATGCTTTTGCGCAGGGCAAGGCGCGAGGCCCGCAGTTTGGTTGTTCCAAATAAGGGACGAGCAACGCAGCCCTGCGCAAAAGCAGGCCCGGCCCTTCGGGTTGTGCCTGAGCGCGCGCCATGCTGCGTTGCAGGCCTTGCGAAGGGAGCAACCATTAGCTGCGGCCTGCGCCTTGCCTGGCACGCGCTCAGGCACAACGCACTCGCGAATTCATTGATGACACACCCTCGCACCCATTGATTAACTTTGTTTGCCAGTAGGAGAGTTCCCAGCATGTCGATCCAGGTCGAAGACTATTTCGCGCGCGAAACCTTTCAGAAAATGAAGGCGTTCGCCGACAAACAGGAAACCCCGTTCGTAGTGATCGACACCGCGATGATCGCCCAGGCCTACGATGACCTGCGCGCCGGTTTCGAATTCGCCAAGGTCTACTACGCGGTCAAGGCCAACCCGGCCGTCGAGATCATCGATCTGCTCAAAGAGAAAGGTTCGAGCTTCGACATCGCCTCGATCTATGAGCTGGACAAAGTGCTGAGCCGTGGCGTCAGCGCGGACCAGATCAGCTACGGCAACACCATCAAGAAGTCCAAGGACATTCGCTACTTCTACGAGAAGGGCGTGCGCCTGTTCGCCACCGACTCGGAAGCCGACCTGCGCAACATCGCCAAGGCTGCACCGGGCGCCAAAGTCTATGTGCGCATCCTGACTGAAGGCTCGACCACGGCCGACTGGCCACTGTCGCGCAAATTCGGCTGCCAGACCGACATGGCCATGGACCTGCTGATCCTTGCTCGTGACCTGGGCCTGGTGCCTTACGGCATCTCGTTCCACGTCGGTTCGCAACAGCGTGACATCAGCGTCTGGGACGCGGCGATCGCCAAGGTCAAAGTGATCTTCGAGCGCCTGAAAGAAGAAGACGGCATCCACCTGAAGCTGATCAACATGGGCGGTGGCTTCCCGGCCAACTACATCACTCGCACCAACAGCCTGGAAACCTATGCCGAAGAAATCATCCGCTTCCTCAAGGAAGACTTCGGTGATGACCTGCCGGAAATCATTCTGGAGCCGGGCCGTTCGCTGATCGCCAACGCTGGCATCCTGGTCAGCGAAGTGGTGCTGGTTGCGCGTAAATCCCGCACCGCCGTCGAGCGTTGGGTTTACACCGATGTGGGCAAGTTCTCCGGCCTGATCGAAACCATGGACGAAGCGATCAAGTTCCCGATCTGGACCGAGAAGAAAGGCGAGATGGAAGAAGTCGTGATCGCCGGCCCGACCTGCGACAGCGCCGACATCATGTACGAAAACTACAAGTACGGCCTGCCGCTGAACCTGGCGATCGGTGATCGCCTGTACTGGCTGTCGACCGGTGCGTACACCACCAGCTACAGCGCCGTAGAGTTCAACGGCTTCCCGCCGCTGAAATCGTTCTACGTGTAAGCGATGCTGGCGTAATGCAAAAAGCCCATGACGTGTCATGGGCTTTTTTGTAGCTGCGGTTCAGGTGTTCTGTAACTCGGTGCAACGGTGAGCGTAGGCCTGCGCCAGCGCCTGTATTCGCGGATCGGTTGCGCTCGCCAGCGTCTGGCTGGCCACGCGCAGAAAATTCAGGTTGCCGCCGGCCAGCGCTTTCTCCAGCCAGACCAACGCCTCATCAACGCGCCCCTCAGCCGCCAGCACCGCCGCATAACTGAACTGCCCACGAAAGTCTCCGCCTTCGGCCGAACGTCGATACCAGTCACGGGCCGCTGCCGGATTCGCCGGGCACACTTGCCCCTCTTCCAGATAACGCCCGAGCAGGTTCATCGACTTGGCATGCCCGGACTCTGCCGCGCGTTGATACAGCGCCATGGCCTGAAGATGATCGACCGCAACACCGCGCCCGGTTGCCAGCAGGTTGGCCAGGTTATACATCGCCCAATCCAGCCCGGCATCCGCTGCAACGCGATATTGCTGGGCGGCAATCGCTGCGTCGGCCACACAACCCCATCCGTGCTCATGGCAGCGACCGAGCATGTTACGCGCCATCAGATGACCTTGCCCTGCGGCGATTTCAAACCAGCGCAAGGCCAGCGGCTGATCCTGAGCAATCCCGTGACCATCGAGCAGGATCTGCCCAAGCAGCGCCTGCGCTTCCAGCACGCCCTCACCCGCCGCGATCAGAATCGCCTGAGCCGCGCGGGCAGGGCTTTCTTCGAGCATGGCCGTGAGGCGTTCGCCGTCGAGGACTTCCTCGCGGCGCAAACGAAAGTCCGCCACTTACACCTCGACCCAGCGACGCAGCAGGTTGTGATAGGTGCCGGTGAGGCGGATCAGCGAAGGGTGATCGGGCATGTCCTGGGTAAGCTGCTGGATCGCACCGTCCATCTCGAACAGCAACGCGCGTTGGCTGTCCTCGCGCACCAGGCTTTGAGTCCAGAAGAACGAGGCATAGCGCGCACCGCGAGTGACCGCGTTGACCTTGTGCAGGCTGGTGCCGGGGTACAGCACCATATCGCCGGCGGGCAGTTTTACCCGCTGGGTGCCGAAGGTGTCCTGGATTTCCAGCTCGCCGCCGTCGTAGTCCTCAGGTTCGCTGAAGAACAGCGTGGCCGACAGATCAGTGCGTACCCGTTCGATGCTGCCCTTGGGCTGGCGTACGGCATTGTCGATGTGAAAATCGAAACTGCCGCCCGCCGTGTAGCAGTTGAGTAACGGCGGGAACACTTTGTGCGGCAGCGCGGCCGACATGAACAGCGGGTTTTTCCACAGGCGTTCGAGCATCGCCGCGCCGATTTCCTTGGCCAGCGGATGGCCTTCGGGCAGTTGCAGATTGTGCTTGGCCTTGGCCGATTGATAGCCGGCGGTGATCTTGCCATCGGCCCAGTCCGCTTGTTCCAGCGCCTCGCGAATGCGCTGCACTTCGTCTTTCTCGAACAGCGCGGGGATGTGCAGGAGCATGGCGACGTCACCAGATGGCAAAAGGATGCCAATGGTATTGATTCTTATTGACTGTGTAAAACCCGCTAGACGAATGAACTGGTAAAAACCGTAAGGTTAAATTGTAAAGAATGTAAATTTGTCGCGAATAGTAATGTTTCGCAATTGATACGAATACCTGTTTACCCTATATTCCGCCGCCTCAAATCCTTGGGGAGGGGAATAAAAATGGCACGTCAACCAGCACAAGTACCGGTCAGTTCACCACGTCTGCTCGCTTCCGCCATCGGCGTGGCGATCACCGCCGGCTCCGCAGGCCACATGGTGTTCGCCGCCGAAAAAACCGACAGTAAAGCCACCGGCAATGCCATCGCCCTGGACGCCACCGCCATCACCGGCGAAGCCCAGGACTCGACCTCCTACCAGGTCGAGAAAGCCTCCTCGCCCAAGTACACCGCGCCGCTGGTCGACACGCCACGCTCGGTCACCGTTATCCCGCAGCAAGTGCTGAAAGACACCGGCGCCCTGAACATGCAGGACGCGCTGCGCACCGTGCCGGGCATCACTTTCGGTGCCGGTGAAGGCGGCAACCCGCAGGGCGACCGTCCGTTCATCCGTGGTTTCGACGCCCAGGGCGACACCTACCTCGACGGCGTGCGCGACACCGGCTCCCAGAGCCGCGAAATCTTCGCCGTGGAAAACATCGAAGTCAGCAAGGGCCCGAACTCCGCCATCGGCGGTCGCGGCGCAGCCGGCGGCAGCATCAACCTGGTGAGCAAGAAAGCCCACTTGGGCAACTCGTTCGACGGTGGCTTCACCTGGGGCTCCGACCAGACCCAGCGCTACACCATGGATGGCAACTACCAGTTCAGCGACACCGCTGCCGGCCGTCTGAACCTGATGAGCCACGAGAGCAACGTCGCCGGTCGCGACAAGGTCGACTACGACCGCTGGGGCATCGCGCCATCCCTGGCCTTCGGCCTGGGCACCGACACTCGCGTCAACCTCGATTACTACCATCTCGAAAGCAACGACACCCCGGATTCGGGCATCCCTTACACCATCCCGGCCGGTGGCTCGGCGGCGCGCACCAAGTCCAACCCGGACAAACCGTACGCCGGCGGCGATCACAGCAATTTCTACGGTCTGGACCGCGACTTCCGCAAGGGACGCACCGACACCGCGACCTTCGCCATCGAGCATGACCTGAGCGACTCGCTGACGATCAAGAACACCCTGCGTCACGGCACCAGCATGCAGGATTACATCCTGACCCAGCCGGACGACAGCAAGGGCAACGTGAACAACGGCAGCGTCTGGCGTCGTGCGAACACTCGCGTGAGCAACACCGAGACCACCACCAACCAGACCGATCTGTTCGGCAACTTCTACGTTGCCGGCTTCAAGAACAGCTTCTCCACCGGTGTCGAGTACACCCGTGAGGAAAGCAGCAAATCCTCGTACAACGTCAACACCGATACCACGCCGCGCACCTCGGCCGTGACCACCAACTGCAACCCGGGTCTGATCGGCGCCGCCAGCGGCTACAACTGCACCTCGCTGTCGAACCCGACGCCGAACGATCCGTGGAACGGCGCCATTTCGCGCAACTACGCCGGCACCGACACCCAGTCCGATACCTACGCACTGTATGCGTTCGACACCCTCGAGCTGTCCGAGCAATGGCTGGTGAACACGGGCCTGCGTTACGACCACTTCGAAACCGGCTACAAGACTTACACCAACGCTGGCCGCACCACCTCCAAGGGTTCGGACACCAGCGAGTTCGTCACCGGTCAGTTCGGCATCGTCTACAAACCGGCAGAGAACGGCAGCATCTATGCGTCCTACGCCACCTCCGCCACTCCGCCGGGCAACACCCTGGGTGAAGGTCAGGAAGGCAACCCGCTGGGCGGCACGCCGGATCGCAATGGCAACCTGCTCAAGAGCGACATGGAGCCGGAAACCACCAAGAACTACGAAGTCGGTACCAAGTGGGATCTGCTGAACGATCGCCTGTCGCTGACCGCCGACATCTTCCGCACCGAGAAAGAAAACGCGCGTGTCCAGGTCGATACCACCTCGTACGAAAACGCCGGCAAGACTCGTGTACAAGGTATCGAGTTGTCCGCCAGCGGCAAGATCACCGACAAGTGGCAAGTGTTCGCCGGCTACGCCTACATGGACAGCGAACAGGTGGACGGTGGTGACCTGCCAGCCAACAAGGCCAACAACGGTAACGAACTGCCCAACACGCCGAAGAACAGCGCCAGCCTGTGGACCACTTACCAGGTCACGCCGAAGCTGACCATCGGTGGCGGTGCGTTCTATGTGGATGACGTATTCGGCAACGTGGCCAACACCACCATGGTCGATTCCTACGTTCGCTACGACGCGATGGCGGCGTACAAGCTGAGCAAGAACGTCGACCTGCAACTGAACGTGCAGAACCTGACCAACGAGACCTACTACGACAAGGCCTTCTCGACCCACTTCGCCAATCAGGCGGCGGGCCGTACGGCATTGCTGAGCACCAACTTCCACTTCTGATCGAAGCGGGAAGTACCGAGCCCCGTTCATTCATTTGAGCGGGGCTTTTGTGCGTAATAAAGAACGTTTCTCGATAGGCCACGGCATAATGCACGCCGTGAACACAACCTCCGAACGGACAAGGCAAGCAACGTGTTGAAGAAAACCCTGTTCCAGTTGCACTGGTTTTTTGGCATCACTGCCGGGCTGGTGCTGGCCCTGATGGGCATCACCGGCGCTGCCTATTCGTTTCAGGACGAAATTCTCAAAGCCCTCAACCCTTCGGTGTTGCAGGTAGAGAAGCAGGTCGCCGGCGTGCTGCCCCCCGCCGATCTGGTGGCGCACATCGAAGCGGCCTCGGGCAAGAAAGTCTCGATGCTCTCGGTCGAGACCGAAAGCGGCAGCGCCGGACGTGTCTGGTTCACCCCGCCCAAAGGCGAACGCCGGGGCGAGATGCGCTACTTCGATCCCTACACCGCCGAGTTCAAGGGCGATGCCACGGGCCAGGACTTCTTTGGCCTGATGCTGCAACTGCACCGGTTCCTCGCCATGGGCGATACCGGTCGCAACATCACCGGCGCCTGCACCCTGATGCTGCTGTTCTTCTGCCTGTCCGGCCTGTACCTGCGCTGGCCGCGCCAGTGGCACAGCTGGCGCGTGTGGCTGACTCTCGACTGGAAGAAAAAGGGCCGCAGCTTCAACTGGGATCTGCACTCGGTGTTCGGCACCTGGTGCATGCTGGTGTATCTGCTGCTGGCACTGACCGGACTGTCCTGGTCCTACGAGTGGTACAACAAGGGCCTGACCCGACTGCTTTCCGATGCACCGCAAAACGAGCGCGTGCGCGGCGGTCGTGGCCCGGCCCCTGAAGGTCCGGCGCCGACTGCCGATTACGCCGCCATGTGGCTCAGCATCTACAGCACCGCCGGCCCGGGCCTCGCCGCCTACAACATCCGCATGCCGCCAGTCGCCGGTCAACCGGCGACCGTGTTCTACCTGCTCGACAGCTCGCCCCATGACCGCGCGCTGAACCAGATCACCCTCGACCCGGCCACCGGCGTGGTCAAGCGCGTCGACCGCTACGCCGACAAAAGCTTCAAGGCGCAATTGCTGACCAGCATTTACGCGCTGCACGTCGGCAGTTATTTCGGACTGGTCGGGCGGATCATCGTCACCGTCGCGGCCGTCTTGATGCCGCTGTTCTTCATCACCGGCTGGCTGTTGTACCTGGATCGCCGGCGCAAGAAAAAGCAGATCAAGGATGCCCGCAAAGGCCTCGACCAACCGGCCGGCGATACACCGGCGTGGCTGATCGGTTTCGCCAGCCAGAGCGGTTTTGCCGAGCAACTGGCGTGGCAGACCGCCGGGCAATTGCAGGCCGCCGGATTGCCGGTGAAGGTGCAGCCGCTGGCGAATGTCAGCGAGCAGGATCTGCGCGAATCGAACAACGCGCTGTTCGTGGTCAGTACCTTCGGCGACGGCGAAGCGCCGGACAGCGCGCGCGGTTTCGAACGCAAAGTGCTGAACAACGCCTCGACCCTCGACAGCCTCAACTACGCCGTACTCGGCCTTGGCGATCGGCAGTATCAACACTTCTGCGGTTTCGCCCGACGCCTGCATCAATGGCTGGGCGAACACGGTGGCAAGACCCTGTTCGCCCCGGTCGAAGTCGACAGCGGCGACCCTTACGCCCTGCGTCACTGGCAGACCCAGCTCGGCCTGCTCACCGGGCAAGCACCGGTCGACACCTGGCAGGCACCGAGCTACGAGAACTGGACACTGGTGCGCCGCGAGCTGATGAACCCGGACAGCGCCGGCGCCCCGGTTTTCCTGCTCGGCCTGACCGCGCCGACTTCTCGCAGCTGGCTGGCCGGTGACCTGGTGGAAGTGCTGCCGCGCAACTGCCCGTGGGCCATCGAGCATTTCCTCGACGGCCTCGGCATCCGTGGCGAAACCAGCGTCAAGGTCAACGGCCTGCAAGAGCCGCTGGAAGTGGCCCTCGCCAGCCGCCAATTGCCCGAGCACCGCGCCCATCTGGTGGGCCTGCACGCCCAGGCGCTGGTCGATGCGATGGTGCCGTTGGCAATGCGCGAATACTCGATCGCCTCGATTGCCGCCGACGGCGTGCTGGAGCTGATCGTGCGTCAGGAACAACACGCCGACGGCAGCCTCGGCATCGGTTCCGGCTGGCTGACCGAGCATGCTCCGGTCGGCGGCAGCATCAGCCTGCGGGTCCGCCGCAACAGCGGTTTCCACCTGCCGAACGCTCCGGTGCCGATGATCCTGCTGGGCAACGGCACCGGCCTTGCCGGGCTGCGCAGCTTGCTCAAGGCACGGATCGCCGACAATCAACAACGTCATTGGCTGCTGTTTGGCGAGCGCAATCGCGAGCACGATTTCCTCTGTCGTGCGGAGCTGGAAGAGTGGTTGATCAACGGCGATCTGGAACGCCTCGATCTGGCGTTCTCGCGGGATCAGGCCGAGAAGATTTACGTGCAGGATCGCCTGCGCGAATCGGCCGGCGAGTTGAAGAAATGGCTGGCGGACGGTGCAGTTATCTACATCTGCGGCAGCCTTCAAGGGATGGCGTCGGGGGTGGATCAGGTGCTCAATGAAGTGCTGGGCGCTGCCGAAGTCGAACGCCTGATCGAACAGGGTCGTTATCGCCGCGACGTTTACTGATTCACCTTGGATAACTGTGGGAGCAAGCTTGCTCCCACAGCTTCAGCGCTGCATTCAGACCGGCTGCAGCTTCTGCTCAAACACCGCCACCCCCTCCAGATCCCGCAACACCACGCTCATCTCCCCGCTCTGCCCCTCAATGTTCACCTCGCCGAAAAACTGAAAACCGGCAAACGGTGAAGCGTTTTGCGTCGGTGGCGCTTTCTGAAACACCACTTGCGGGCCGAAGGTCTTGTCCAGCGGATTGGGGCCGAAACTGCCGGCGTTCAACGGCCCTGCGACAAACTCCCAGAACGGTTCGAAATCCTGGAACGCCGCGCGATCAGGGTGATAGTGATGCGCCGCGCAGTAATGCACGTCCGCCGTCAGGAACACGAAATTGCGCACCTGATGTGCCCGCAGGAACCCGAGCAATTCGGCCACTTCCAGTTCGCGCCCCTGCGCCGGGCCGGGATCGCCGTTGGCCACCGCTTCCCAGCGCGCAACACCAGGACTGACTTCGCCGTCGGGCACGCCGAGACCGATCGGCATGTCGGCGGCAATCACTTTCCACTGGGCTTTCGAGGCCTTCAATCCACGCTTGAGCCAGTTCAGTTGCTCGCGTCCGAGGAACGGTTTTTCCGCCCCGAGATTGTCGTCGTTGGCGCCGCGATAACTGCGCATGTCGAGCACAAACACATCGAGCATCGGCCCGTAACTGAGCTTGCGATAAATCCGCCCGCCGCCATCGGCCGCCTGCAAACGCATCGGCGCATATTCGAGCCAGGCCTGACGCGCACGGCCGACCAGGGTGTGGATATTTTTTTCCTGATAACGCTCGTCGAGCTGCTTGCCCGGCGACCAGTTGTTGACCACTTCATGGTCGTCCCACTGCCAGATCTGCGGCACTTCGGCGTTGAAACGACGGACGTTTTCGTCCATCAGGTTGTAGCGGTAATTGCCGCGATAATCGTCGAGGGTTTGCGCGACCTTGCTCTTGGCTTCGGTGGTGAGGTTGCGCCAGATCCGGCCACCTTCGGTGGTCAGTTGCGCCGGCACCGGGCCGTCGGCGTAGATGGTGTCGCCGCTGTGGATAAAGAAGTCCGGCAGGCGCATGCGCATGGCTTCATAGATGCGCATGCCGCCGATATCGGGGTTGATGCCGAAGCCCTGGCCGACGGTGTCGCCGCTCCAGACAAAACGGAGATTGCGCCGCGCGGTCGGTGCGCTGCGCAAATGGCCAAGCCACGGTTCACTGGCGACGCCGGTGCGGGCGTCCTTGAAATACACGCGGTAGAAAATCGCCTGATCGGCGGGCAACCCGGTGAGCTCGACGCAGGCGGTGAAATCGCTGCGGGCATCGGCCAGCGCCGAGACCACGCGGCGCGGATGGCGGAACTGACTGCGAGTGTCCCACTCCACCACCATCTGCGCCGGGCGGTCGGCGCGGCTCCAGATCATCGCCCGGTCGCCCTGCAAGTCGCCAGATTGCACGCCGTCAGTCAGTTGCGGTCGATCCTTGACCGAGGCGATGACGGCCGGCGCCAGCCCCGGCATCAGCAGTCCGGCGCCGACGGCTTGCATCACGCGCCGGCGACCGGGATTGAAATCGCTCATGGTGTTCTCCCTGAAAAAAGGAAAACTTAAGCACCGCTAGATGAAAGGGGTGTGACACCTCACGCCTTCGCGGGCTCCAGCGCCAGTTCCACGGCTTCCGGCCGCTTGACCAGCGCATACACCACCGCCGTCAGCAGACTGCCCGCGACAATCGCCAGCAGGTACAACAGCGCATGGTTGATCGCATTCGGAATCGCCAGCACGAACAGGCCACCGTGGGGCGCCATCAGTTTGCAGCCGAAGTACATCGACAGCGCACCGGTCAGCGCACCGCCGGCAATGCTCGCCGGGATCACCCGCAAAGGGTCTTTCGCGGCAAACGGAATCGCCCCTTCGGAGATGAAGCACAACCCGAGCACCAGCGCCGCTTTACCGGCCTCGCGTTCGGTCTGGGCAAACTTGCGTCGGGCGATGAAGGTGGCGATACCCAGACCGATCGGCGGCACCATGCCGGCGGCCATGGTCGCGGCCATCGGTGCATAACTCTGCGAGGCGAGCAGCCCCACCGAGAACGCATACGCGGCCTTGTTGATCGGCCCGCCGAGGTCGACGCACATCATGCCGCCCAGCAGCACACCGAGCAGGATCGCGTTGGTGGTGCCCATGCTGTCGAGGAAATGCGTCAGCGCCGCAAGCATCCCGGCCACCGGTTTGCCGACCACGTAAATCATCACCAGTCCGGTGAACAGACTGGCGAACAACGGGATGATCAGAATCGGTTTCAGCGCTTCGAGACTTTGCGGCAGCGCCACATAGCGACTGATTGCTTTGGCGGCATAGCCTGCGATAAACCCGGCAACGATCCCACCGATGAATCCGGCGCCCAGGGTGCTCGCCAGCAAACCGCCGATCATCCCCGGTGCGAGTCCGGGACGGTCGGCAATCGACCAGGCGATGTAACCGGCCAGCAGCGGCACCATCAATTTGAACGCGGTCTCGCCACCGATCTGCATCAGCGCCGCCGCCAGCGTGCCCTCTTCCTTGAACGCGGTGATGCCGAACACGAACGACAAGGCGATCATCAGACCGCCCGCTACCACCATCGGCAGCATGAACGACACACCGGTCAGCAGGTGTTTGTAGACGCCGCTTTTCTCTTGTTTGGCCGGGGCCTTGCCGTCGCCGGCAGCGTTTTCAACGACACCTTCGGCCAGGGCTTTTTTCAGCGTGGCTTCGGATTGCTTCAACGCAATGCCGGTGCTGCAGCGGTAGATTTTCTTGCCGGCGAAACGCTCGGTGGCGACTTCAATGTCAGCCGCCAGCAGCACTACGTCAGCCTCGGCAATCGCGGTTGCGCTCAGCGGATTTCGCGCGCCGACCGAGCCCTGGGTTTCGACTTGCAGGTCGTAGCCCAGACGCTTGGCGGCTTGCTGCAAGGCTTCGGCGGCCATGAAGGTGTGGGCGACGCCGGTCGGGCATGCAGTGACCGCGACCAGACGCGGCGCTTGCGCGCTGGCAACCACGGGCGGCGTTTCGTCAGCGACGTAAACCTGCGCCTCGACGGCGCCACGCCGCAACACGTCTTCAACATCCTGCAGGGCTTGCGCCGGCGCAATCCGAAAGACTTTCTTGCCGATGAACCGGGTCATGTCCACCGGTCCCGTGGTCACCAGCAACACCCACTCGGCGGCTTCGATGGTGGCCGCTGACAACTCGCGTTCCGGGTGCGCCGCATCCACCACTTCGACGCTGGTGCTCCAGCCCTGACGCTGGGCCGCGGCATCCAGCAGCCGGGCGCACAGCACACTGGTGACCATGCCGTTCGGGCAGGCCGTGACAATGGCTAACTTCATGACAAACCCTCTTATTGTTCTGTCAGGGGGCGCACGCGCACACCCTGTTCGAGCTGCGTCAGTTGCGCAGCATCGTGAATACCGAATCCGATCTGGGTCACCGCCTGCGCCGCAATTGCGGTGGCCGTGCGCAGGGTTTGTTCCGGCGTGTCGGCGCTGAGCAGGCCGTGGAGCATGCCGGCCAGCAACGAATCGCCGGCACCGACCGTGCTTGCCACGCTGACCTTCGGCGGCGTCGCATGCAGCGCCGAGCCGACGCTGTACCAGTTCACACCCTCGGCGCCATGGGAAATCACCACATGCTCGATGCCTTGGGCGTGCAGCCGATTGGCCGCTTCAGCCTGAGACGCGTGGGACACCACCTCACAGCCCAGCGCATCGGCCAGCTCTTCGGTATTCGGCTTGATCAGCCACGGGCCGGCCTTGAGCGCTGCACGCAAGGCATCGCCGCTGGTGTCCAGGGCGACTTTCAGGCCCAACGTTTTCAAACGTTCGACCAGTTCGCGCAACCACTGTGCAGTGACTCCGCGCGGCAAGCTGCCCGCAACTACAACCGCGTCCTGCCCCGGCGCGATCTGCACCAGTCGATCCAGCAACGCCTGTTGCGCCACTACGCCGACCACCGGCCCAGGGCCGTTGATGTCGGTAATGCGGCCATCCTGTTCCGCGACCTTGATGTTGCTGCGGGTCTCGCCGGGCACCCGGATAAACGCATCGGTGAAACCGCGTTTGGCGAACAGGGTTTCGAACGCTTGCAGATTGTCTTCGCCGAGAAAGCCGCTGACCGTCAGTTGATGACCGAGGTCGGCCAGCACTTGCGCAACGTTGACGCCCTTGCCGGCGGCGTGGGTGTGCATCTCGTCGCTGCGGTTGACCTGACCGACCTCA
Source organism: Pseudomonas sp. NFIX49 (assembly GCF_900115915.1). Taxonomy (NCBI): domain Bacteria; kingdom Pseudomonadati; phylum Pseudomonadota; class Gammaproteobacteria; order Pseudomonadales; family Pseudomonadaceae; genus Pseudomonas; species Pseudomonas sp. NFIX49. The sequence continues at coordinate 716,309 of NZ_FOYE01000002.1, forward strand.
AGACGAGGCAACTGCACCGTGAGGTCCAGTGCCGGGTTGAGGGTCAGGGTGAGAATCTTGGCCATTACAGGGCCTCCACTAATGCACGCACGTCGTTGGCGCTGCCCACGGCCAGGGCTTGTTGAGCAAGGGTTTGCGTTTGCGTCAGGCTGAGTTCGCGGATGCGCGCCTTGACCTCGGCGATGCTGCGCCCGGAGACGCTCAATTCATCCACACCGAGGCCGACCAGCACCGGCACCGCCAGCGGATCCGCCGCCAGTTCGCCGCACACGCCGACCCATTTGCCATGGGCATGGGCCGCGCGCACGGTGATGTCGATCAGTTGCAGCACCGCCGGGTGCAGGCCGTCAGCCTGGGCGGACAGGGTCGGATGACCACGGTCGATCGCCAGCGTGTACTGAGTCAGGTCGTTGGTGCCGACGCTGAAGAAGTCCACCTCTTTGGCCAGCACCGGCGCCAGCAGTGCGGCGGACGGCACTTCGATCATGATCCCCAGTTGCAGGTCGGCGACCGGGATTTCCAGGCGCAGACGCTCGGTCATGTCACGAGCTTGACGCCACTCTTCGACGCTGCCGACCATCGGGAACATGATCCGCAATGGACGGTTGTCCGCCGAACGCAGCAAGGCGCGCAACTGCGCTTCCATGATCTGCGGACGCTGCAAGGTCAGGCGAATCCCGCGTACGCCGAGGAACGGGTTTTCTTCCTTGGCGATCGGCCAATACGGCAGCGGTTTGTCGCCGCCGACATCGAGGGTGCGCACCACCAGTGGCCGACCGGCGAGACCGTCGAGGACGCGGCGGTATTCGGCTTCCTGAGTCGCCTCGTCCGGCGCCTGTGGATGAGCCATGAAAATCAACTCGGTGCGCAGCAGGCCGATGCCTTCGGCGCCCTGCTCCACCGCGCTGATCACACCGGCGCTTTCACCGATGTTGGCGAACACTTCCACGGCGTGGCCGTCGGTGGTGTGCGCCGGTTGATGGCGTTGTTCGGCGGCGGCTTTCAAGCGTTGTTCGCGGGTGTCGCGTTCTTCGCTGGCACGTTGCAGGGTCGCGGCATCCGCGTCCACATGCAGGCGACCGCGCTGACCATCGAGCAGCAACGGCGTGCCCGGCTTCAGCAGCAACACCGCAGCGCCCGCACCGACCAGCGCCGGAATCCCCAGCGCGCGAGCCACGATGGCGCTGTGAGCGGTGGCGCCGCCACGGGCGGTAAGAATCCCCGCGACCCGCGCCGGATCCAGCCGCGCCACGTCGGACGGGCCGACCTCATCCATCACCAGAATGTACGGTTGCTCGGGCTCGGCGGGCGTCTGCACACCACACAGTTGCGCCAGCACCCGGCGACCGATGTCGCGCAGGTCGGCAGCGCGTTCGGCGAGCAACGCGTCCTGCAACGATTCCTGTTGTTTTGCGGCGGCCTCGATCACGGCCATCCACGCCGCTTCGGCGCTTTCGCCCTGCTTGAGGCGGGTGTCGACTTCGTCGGTGAGTTCCGGGTCGTCGAGCATTTCCTGGTGGGTGATGAAAATCTCGCGGATCGCCTTGGCCTTGCTGCGCTCAATTAGGCCCTGAATGTCCTGACGCACGTCGGTCAGCGCTTGCTTGAGACGCTCGCGCTCGATGGCGGCGGACTCGCCGCGCAACGGGTAATCGATGGCTTGCAGGACCTGAATATGCGCCGGGCCGATGGCGATGCCGGGGGCGGCGGGAATCGCTTGCAGCAGGCTGCCGGAAGCCGGGGCGGTCAGCACTTCTGCAATGTCCGTAATCACTTCGCGCTGTTGACTGACTGCGGGCAACGGTTCGACTTCTTCGCCGAGGCCTTCTTCGATAGCGGCGAGCAAGGCCGGCAAGGCATCGGCGGCAATGCTCGGCTCGGCGATGATTTCCAGCACCTGGCCGCGACGGGCGCCGAGGCTCAGCAGTTTGCTCAGGCTTTTCACCGATACGGCGCTGTCCTGACTGTCGACGATGCGCACACGAATCTCGCCGTCAAAACTTTTCGCCAGTTGCGCGAGGATCTTCGCCGGCCGCGCGTGCAGACCATGGGCGTTGGCCAGTGCGATACGTGCGCTCGGCCAGTCGGCCGGCAACTCACCGCCAAGCACTTCGAGAACCTTGCGGCTGCTGGTGGCGCGGCCCAGTTCATGGCCGCGACCTTCGATCAGCAACGCGCACAAACGCTCGAGCAACGCCTGATGCGCTTCACCGAGGCTGGCCAGACAGAACAGACCGCTGAGCGGCTGGCCGAGGTAACGCATCGGTTTGTCCGGGGTGACGAACGCCAGGCCCGGACGCTTCACGGTCTGCTCGCTGTGCAGCCACCACAGGCCATCGCCCAGCGGCAGCGCTTCGACTTGCTGCAGCACGCCGGCGAAACCGTTGCTCACGCAATCGGCCTGGCGCAGCAGACGCGCACCACGCCAGACCAGTTCTTCGAAATCGTCGGCGGAGACCCCGAGGCCAATCATCTGCGCATCCAGCGCCAGTTCCTGCGGCGCGCCTTGCAGCAGTTTCAGCAATGCTTCGGGCGAACTTGAGCGGCGCAGGGCCTGGCCCAGATCGGTCTCGCCGAGGGCACGGGTCAGCAGCTGCAGCAGGCGCAGGTGTTCGTCGGATTTGGCGGCGATGCCGATGGCCAGATAGACGATCTGGCCATCGCCCCAGTCCACGCCGTCGGGGAACTGCATCAGGCGCACGCCGGTGGCGAACACCTGATCACGGGTTTCAGGGGTGCCGTGGGGAATCGCAATGCCTTGGCCGAGGAAGGTCGAGCCCTGAGCCTCCCGGGCCTGCAGGCCGGCGAGGTAGCCGTCGGCGACAAGTCCATCGGCGACCAGATGACTGGCCAGCAATTGCAAGGCGGCGGGTTTATCCACAGCCGACTGGCCCATGGATATCTGCTCTACAGTGAGCTCGAGCATGCGATCTCCTTTTTGGCGTCGTTTGACGCCAGGTATTGTTTTGAATGGTTGCAGCTTAGGCGCTGTAGGCCATCCTTTTCAGGAGGCAGTTTTGGCGGTTTCACGGCAGAACCGGCCAAAGGCGTCTAAAACGTAGAAAATACGCTTGCTGAAACGTTTAATCTAGATTGATCGGCACGTTACTCGATAATGTCCCATCCTTGAAGTCCAACTTGTCGGATGCGCTGAGACAATGGTCGCCTGCCTGAATCGGGTAGGATTGGCGAAAATGTCGCGGCAAGCTCGAAAAAACAAGGAAATCCCGGGTTGAAACTCAGTGATATCGCGCGGTTGGCCGGAGTGTCCGTGACCACCGCCAGCTACGTCATCAACGGCAAGGCCGAACAGCAGCGCATCAGCACCGCCACCGTCGAGCGGGTGCGAGCGGTGGTCGATCTGCACGGCTTTACCCCCAATCCACAGGCGGCCGGGCTGCGCAGTCGGCACACCCGAACCCTGGGTTTTATCCTGCCGGATCTGGAAAACCCCAGTTACGCGCGGATCGCCAAACTGCTGGAGCAAGGCGCCCGGGCGCGGGGTTATCAGCTGCTGATCGCCAGCTCCGACGACGCGCCGGACAGCGAGCGACAACTGCTGCAACTGTTCCGCGCCCGGCGCTGCGATGCGTTGATCGTCGCCAGTTGTCTCCCGGCCGGTGACGACAGTTATCGCCAGTTGCAGGCCAAGGGCTTGCCGATCATCGCCATCGACCGGGTGATGGATGCCGAGCATTTCTGCTCGGTGGTCAGCGATGACCGCGAAGCCAGCCTGCACCTGACCGAAAGCCTGCTCGACCCGCAGCCGAAGCAGATCGTGCTGCTGGGCGCCCGCCCGGAACTGAGCATCAGCCAGGAACGTGCGGCCGGATTCAAGCAAGCCCTCGCCGGATTCAAGGGCGAAGTGCTGATCGAACACGCCGAATCCTTCAGCCGCGAGTGCGGCAAGCAGTTGATGGAAGAACTCCTGCAACGCCTCGGGCATTTGCCGGATGCGCTGGTGACCACGTCCTACGTGCTGCTGCAGGGTGTGTTCGACGCGCTGCATGACTTCCCGCTTAAAAACCGCCCGCTGCGCCTCGGCACATTCGGCGACACCCAACTGCTCGACTTCCTGCCGCTGCCGGTCAACGCCATGGCCCAGCAGCACCAGTTGATCGCCGACAAGGCGCTGGAACTGGCACTCGCAGCCGTCGAGCAATCGGACTACCAGCCCGGCGTGCAGGCCATCGCCCGTACCTTCAAGCAGCGTATTCACCGGGACTGAGCCGTGGAGCTGATCGACAGCCACACCCATCTGGACTTCCCTGACTTCGACGCCGACCGCGCGGCGCTGCTCACCGAAAGCCGCGCCCTCGGGGTGCGGCGAATGGTGGTACTCGGGGTCTACGAGGGTAACTGGCAACGGGTGTGGGATCTGGTGCAAAGCGATGCCGATCTGTACGCGGCGTTCGGTTTGCACCCGGTCTATCTCGATCAGCATCGGCCTGAAGACCTGAATGCACTGGGCGATTGGCTGACACGGCTAAAAGGTCATCGGCAACTGTGTGCGGTCGGCGAAATCGGCCTGGATTACTTCATCGAAACCCTCGACCGCGAACGCCAGCAGGCGCTGTTCGAAGCGCAGCTGCAACTGGCGGCGGATTTCGAATTACCGGCGCTGATCCATGTACGACGCAGCCATGCGGCGGTGATTGCCACGCTCAAGCGCTTCAAGCTAAAGCGCGCCGGGATCATCCACGCGTTCGCCGGCAGCCGTGAAGAAGCGCGGGAATACATCAGGCTCGGTTTCAAACTCGGCCTCGGTGGTGCACCGACCTGGCCGCAGGCGTTGCGCATGCATCGGGTGCTGGCCGACTTGCCGCTGGACGCGGTGGTGCTGGAAACCGACTCACCGGACATGGCGCCCGCCATGTTTCCCGGCGTGCGCAATACGCCGGCGCATTTGCCGGCGATCTGCGACTCACTGGCCACTTTGATGAACATCAGTGCGCAACAGCTCGCTGCCGCCAGTACCGCCAACAGTTGCGAGGTGTTCGGCTGGTAGTCAGTCGGCGTGGGCCTTGGCCGCGTCGAGAATCAGCGTCAGGTGCTGGCGCTGCCGGGCATAACGAATCACCGCGAAGTACACGAAAATCGCGATCAGCGATCCGTTCAGCTGCTCGGTGACGCTGAGCAGACCCACCCATTCCATCACCAGGGCCACCAGCAGCGCGGTGCACACCGTCACCAGCGCACTGGCGCGCAGCAGGCCAAGTGAATCGAGCGAACGGAAACGTTTGATCTGCTTGGGGCAACGCAATTCCAGGCTTTTCTGGCAATTCGCGCAGGTGAACGCTTCGTGGATCGAAATGGCATTCAGTTGCCAGGGCTTGAGCACCAGCGTGGTCTGGCAGTGGGCGCAGCGGCCCTGGACGCCCAGGGTTGCGACGGACATGTGCGATCTCCTCCAAGTGGTCAATGAATTGATCTTGGTTCATTGAAGCCGAAAAACCAGCGCCTGGAGGAAAACAGGATTGGGCTTACAGATGTAGGCAAAAAAGTACTACAAGCCATTCCGAAAAAACCTGCCTCACAGGAGGCAGGTAGCTTCAAACCCGGAACGCGCTGATCAGCTGCTTCAACTCGACCACCTGCGCCGACAACGCACGGCTGGCGTCTTCGGTCTGATGCGCACCTTCTGCGGTGCGCTCGCCGGCACGGTTGATCTCGACGATGTTCTGGTCGATATCGTGGGCGACGGCGGTCTGCTGCTCGACAGCGGCGGCGATCTGCTGGTTCTGATCGACGATCATGCCGACAGCGCCGAGGATGTTTTCCAGCGCCTGCTGGACTTTCTCCGACTGCCCCACCGTGCCGTTGGCCATCTGATGGCTGACGCCCATGGCCTTCACTGCCGCGCCGACGCCGCCATGGAGCTTGGCGATCATCTGCTCGATTTCTTCGGTCGATTGCTGAGTGCGTTTGGCCAGCGTGCGGACTTCGTCAGCGACCACGGCAAAACCGCGCCCCTGCTCACCGGCCCGCGCAGCCTCGATCGCGGCGTTGAGCGCCAGCAGATTGGTCTGTTCGGCGATGCTCTTGATCACTTCCAGAACGCGACTGATCGACTGACTGTCGCTGGCCAACTGGTTGATCACCAGCACCGATTGATCGATTTCGCTCGCCAGTGCCGCGATGCTGCCCTGCTGCGATTCCACCAGTCCGCGCCCATTGATGGTTTCATCGTTCACGCTGTGGGCGCTGCTGACCGCTGCCGCCGCACTGCGTGCCACCTCCAGCGACGTTGCCGACATCTGGTTCATCGCCGTCGCCACTTGTTCGATCTGTGTGCGTTGCCCGGCGACCGCCTGATTGCTTCGCGCCGAGACGTTTTCCACCTGCCCCGCCTGTCGCTCGACCTCGCCAACGGTGTGGCCGACCCGTTCGATCAGGTCATGGATTTTCCTCACCGTACCGTTGAACACTTCGCCCAACTCGCCGAGTTCATCGCGGCTGTTGGCGTGGAAATTCACCGTCATGTCGCCCGCCGCGACTTTATCCATCATGGCGCCGAGGTTTTTCAGGGTGGCGCGGGTCGAGGCATAGAAGCCACCGTAGAGATAGAAAATCAGCACGAACACCAGCGACAGCGCCGCGGCTTGCAGCACCATGTGCGTGCGGTTTTGTCCCAAACGCTGCTGCAATTGGGTGTCGAGAAATTTCAGGGTGGCGTCGTTGAGCTGATAGGTCTGGTCCATCAGCCCGGTGAGCTGGTCATAAAAACCCTGCCATGGGGCGTCGAGAGTTTCGGCCATCACCACTTGTTCTTCGATCAGGGTGCCGGCCTGTTTCAGCGACGCCTTGCTGGCATCCGCCGGGGCACTCAGGGAGTCACGGGCGGCTTTGCTCGAACCCAGCGCGTCCTGCAATTTCAGGCCATATTCGGCCTGAAGCTTTTCGATCTGCACCAGCAACTCGTCGAAACGGGTACTCGACGAACTGTTGAGAAAGCCCTGGCCCAATGAATACGAGCCCATCGCCCGACCTTCGCCCAACGCCTGGGTGACGGCCGGCGTGATCGCGGTGATCAGCTCGCTGAGCTGGCGTATGTCGCTCTGGTTGTCGCGACTCAATCCGGCCTGACTGGCCACGATCTGGCTGAAAATCTGCGCATTGCCGAGCAATTTGCCAATCAGCGCACTTTTGCTTTGCAGAGAGTTTTCCGCCTGCTGGGCCTTGAAAGCGGCGATCATTTCATCGCGCTTGGCCTCGAAGAATTTGATCTGCTCCGGATCCTCGGTCATGGGCGTCAGCCCTTGCAGGCGCGCCAGAACGTTTTGCTCAAGACTGGTGATCTGCGCCTCAACATTGCCGGCCTTTCCGGACTGGCCGAGGGTGACATCGATCTGCACCAGATTGTTGAGGGTTTCCAGATCCCGGCGCAGGGTCAGGCTGCTGCCCAGCAGATCGAGGCTCTGCAGCTCGACCCGGGTGCCCTGGAATTCGCGGTAGGAATCGCGCACCAGATAGAAATTGGTCACCAGCATCGGCACCAGGAACAGCACGCTGATCAGGCTGAACTTCATGCCGAAGCTCAAGCGGTTCATCAGCGAGACGGCGGGATAGAGCAAGCTCTTCACTGGAAGGCTCCCTTGGTTTTTTCTTGTTTTTATTGGCAGGCGCGGGGCGACAGCAGATAGCCACTATCGGGCGCTATCTCTGTATAGCTCAAATCGAAGGGAGGTTTTGTAACTTAAGGTTAACGAGGGGGATTGCCCCCCTCATCACTCGAACGGCCTACGCCAGCACTGTCCACAGGGCAAATCCGGCATACCACAGCACCGCCGCCCGCAGCAGCAACTCCCACAGGCAGTCGAGGGTGTTGATGCCTTCGGGGCCGACAGCGGCCGGCGGGATTTCCCCGGCCGCGAGCCCGACCCTGTTGATCAGTTGCGCGGCGCTGATGTTCCAGTTCAGCAGCTCGTGCAGCATCACCCGACTGACCGCGACGAAATTGCCGACCAGGGCGAGGCTCGCCGCCAGCAGGCGCACCGGCACCCAGTCGAAGGCGTGACGCAGTTGCCCGGCCCGTTCGGCCACCGCCGGGTTCTGGGCGTTTTCCTCCGCCAGCGCCAGCAAGCGGTAACTCAGTGCCGCCACCGGACCGAGCAGGAAGTACCAGAAAATCACCGCAAAAAAGCTCTGGTAGGCCTGCCACAACAGATGCCGCTGCACTTGCTCCAGCAATTGTTCGCCGCTTTCGGCGCAGATGTTCAGATCACGCTTGGCCACATGGGCGGCGGCCTGCAGGTCCTCGCGGCGCCAGGCGTCGCGAAACGGCCCGAGCTCGCCGAGCAAGTCACCCCGCCCCAGGCTGTAAATCACCACCAGCAAATGCACCGGCAATGCCAGCAGACCATAGGCCACCGGCTCCAATACCAGCAGCAGCAAGCCCAGCAATGCCACCGGCAGCAGCACCAGAACAATCAGCACCAGCCACGGCTGTTTCGCCAGCCCACCAGTTTCAAGCTTGTGCAGTTCGCGGATCCATCCGCCATCGCGTTGCACCCGTTGGCGCAGAGCCGAGAACTTCTCGATCCATACCGCCAGCAGTAACACCAGAAAACTCATTGTCCTTCCTCTTGTGCCAGGGCGGCGCGGTAGCGTGCCCAGTCGAATGCGGGTCCGGGGTCGGTCTTGCGTCCGGGGGCGATGTCACTGTGCCCGCAGATGCGCTCGACGGTGATTGCCGGGAACGCCGCCTGTATCTGCCGGGTCAGCGCGGTCAGCGCCCGGTACTGCGCATCGGTGAACGGCAGATCATCGGTGCCTTCCAGCTCGATGCCTACGGAAAAATCGTTACAGGTTTCCCGTCCCTCGAACATCGAAACACCGGCATGCCAGGCCCGTTCAAGACAGGAGACAAACTGGGTGACCTTGCCGTCACGTTCGATCAGAAAATGTGCAGACACGCGCAGGTCGGCGATCCCCGCAAAGTAGGGATGTTCCGTGACATCCAGACGATTCTGGAAAAATTCCTGGACCTTGCCGGTGGCGAACTGCGCCGGTGGCAGGCTGATGTTGTGGATGACCAACAGGGAGACTTCGCCCGCCGGGCGTTCATTGAAGTTGGGCGAAGGGCAGACCTGCACCCCGTGACACCACCCGCTTGCGGGATCCAACTGCATACCGATTCCTTCAACGCCGACTGTGTTGGCGACCAGTATGCCGTGATCGGCCCCCGGCGCGCGATCACTTGCCGCGATTGAGCCGCCGCAGATTGCCGAGCACCGACTCGAGCGCCCGGTCGAACAGCAAGGTGTCGTCCAGCGCCCGCACCGCGCCGCGACGAAACGCCAGGGCCAGTTCCGTGCGGTCGCGCTCCAGCACTTTCATGCCGGTGCGGTCGACGAACACGTACTTGCCGGTCGCCTCGATGATCGCCGCCAGTTTGCAGCGCAGAGTGTGTTCTTCGTCCTCCTCGAACGCCACCCAGCTGCCCAGACGCAACTGTTCGACCTGCCGCAGACCGACATCGTCGGCTGGCAAACGCGCTGGCGTGCGTGGCTTGAGACCGTCGTCGGCCATCTGCAGGACAATCGTCTGCGACACTTCGATCATTTCCGGCAGCACGGACTGATCCGGTGCGCCGGACGGTTCGAGCAGCCGCACATGCAGCGCTTCCAGCTCACTGAAAAAGCCGCTGGTGGCAAACGGATCGAAGGCCGAAGTGCTCAGGCCGTCGCGCAATGACTTGAGCAACCCCGGCACCAGCGCCAGCAGACGCAGGCCGGCTTCGGCATCGTCGTGACGCTGCACGCTCCAGATCAATTGCTCCATGGTCTGCACGTCGGCCTGCCATTCGGCGGACTGATCGCCGTGCTTGAGGCAGGTCAGCAGCAACACCTTGCTCCAGGCGTCCTGCACGAACGTCACCACCGACGGTGGCAGGACCTTGCCCAGCAACGCCTGATTGAGCGCCTGCTCGACCCGCTGGCGAGCCAGTTCGGTTTTCGCCCGGCCCTCTTCGGCATCGCGCAAACGCTGTTCAAGCAATTCGCTGCGACGGCGCTCGTCACTGGTGAAGGCGAGGAAGTCCGCCAGCAACTCGGAAAAAATCGCCGGGTCATCGACGAAATCCGTCAGCAGGCGCTGCACCACTTGCTCGATGCGCAGGTACAGGCTGTCGCGCGCATTACCGTCGCACTCGCCCCAGCCCATCGCCGCCTCGGCGATTTCGTTGAGCAGGCGGCGCGCCGGGTGGCTGCTGCGGCTGAAGAAGCTCTTGTCGATCACCGCGACCTTCAACATCGGGATCTGCAACCGGGCAATCAGCGCCTTGAGGGAATCCGGCAGGTTGCGATCATCGAGGATGCAGTCGAAGACCATGGCCACCAGATTGATCACGTCCTCGTCAGCCCCGCCGACAATTCGCGATTTGCCGCTGCGTACGCTGACCCGCGTCAGCAGTTGTTCAAGCTGATGGCGCAGATCGAAGTCGTCCTGCACTGCCAGCGCCGGCACGTATTGCTGCAGGTGCGAGAGCAGGCGCAGCAGGTCGCGGGTGGAAATCGGCTGCGCCGGAGCGCTGGGTTCAAGGGTCGGCGCGACGGTGCCGCGCACGTGCAGCAGCAACTCCTGCAACGCGGCGAAGACCTCCTGCACGCCGGCATCGGTCTGGGGTTTGTCGACGCCCTCGAATTCGCTCTGCACGCTGGCCACGGCCTGATCGATGGCACGACGGGCCGGTGCCGGCTTGAGTTCGGGCAACACACCCGTGGCGATCAGCAGTTGGTTGGCTTCGGCGTAGAGTTGATCGGTATCGGCCAGCACATAGCGCTCGAACAATTTGAGCAGGATCAGCTTGACCTTGATCTCCACCCCCAGATTGCGCCCGGCCTGCAGGAAGTACTCGCAAAGCATCGCCGGGCCCAGCGGGTTGTAATGATCGCCCAGCGTCTTGCCCAACAACGCATTGAACCGCGCGGTCAGTTGGTCGAGGGCGAAGCCGTCGCGATTGAGCACGCGGCCGACCATGGTTTCGACCGCAACGCTGCGCTCCATGTCATCGGTGCGCGCTGTCGTGTCCCCGTATTGCAAGGCGTGCGAGAGGACGCCGGGAACGGGATCGAATTGAGTGAGGCCGACAAAGGCTTCGAAAAACTGCTCGAGAAAACCACGCTCGATGTTCTTGCGCTTGAGGCGCAGGTCGCGCATGGCTTCGAAAAAGATGTTCTGTTCGACGTCGTTACGTGCCCGGTCGGCCATTTCGAACAGGGTGTCGTCGGCGTTATCGAACAGCTCCTGCAAACCGTTGCGCAGGCGCTGGGCAGCCTTGTCGCGGACCTGAAGCAGAATCACAGGCAGGCGGGCGAGCGGCGAGTGAGGCGCCTGATCGGTAGTGGCCTTGTGCAGAGGCACTACATTCCCGTCGTTGTGCATCCAAGCCTCCTGAAACGGTGATTTGCCGACGTCAAAGCTATGGCGTCAAATGCAAGGCGGATTATCTTGCAAAAGATGTCTCCGGCGCCAGAGCCGTCAGGGTTTCCCCTATGCGCCGACACCTTGAAGTGACCACGACAGAATCGGGTTTGCTCAAAGAAAATCGACCGGATGCAGGGCTGCGTGGCTGTTCTCGCCTTGGGTTGGCCGACGCCATGCCCCTATAATCGGACCACTTAGTTTGTGGAGCCCGTTATGCCGAATCTACGTCTCGCCGATTTGACCGCCGAAATCGAAGCCAACGTGCGCCGTGCGTTGCTCGAAGACATCGGCAGCGGCGACATCACCGCGCAACTGATCCCGGCCGAACGCCTGGCCAAAGCCACCATCATCACCCGTGACGCCGCCGTCATCAGTGGCACGGCCTGGGTCGATGCGGTGTTCCGCCAGCTCGATCCGCGGGTGGCGGTGCATTGGCAGGTGCGCGATGGCGAACGGGTTTCGCCGAATCAGCCGTTGTTTCATCTGGAAGGCCCTGCCCGCTCACTACTGACCGGCGAGCGCAGCGCCCTGAACTTCCTGCAATTGCTGTCGGGCGTGGCGACCCGCGCGCAGTACCTGGCGGACTTCGTCGCCGAGACCTCGGTAAAACTGCTCGACACCCGCAAGACCCTGCCGGGCCTGCGTCTGGCGCAGAAATACGCGGTCACCTGCGGCGGTTGCCATAACCATCGCATCGGTCTCTACGACGCGTTCCTGATCAAGGAAAACCACATCGCTGCCAGCGGCGGCATCCCGCAGGCCATTGCCGCTGCGCACAAGATCGCCCCGGGCAAGCCGGTGGAAATCGAAGTGGAAAGTCTGGAAGAGCTGAAGGAGGCGCTGGCCGCCGGTGCCGACATCATCATGCTCGATGAGCTGAGCCTCGACGACATGCGCGAAGCCGTGCGCCTGAATGGCGGCAAGGCAAAACTGGAAGCCAGTGGCGGCATCAACGAAAGCACGCTGCTGCCGATCGCACAGACCGGGGTGGATTACATCTCGATCGGCGCGATGACCAAGGACGTGAAGGCCGTGGATCTGTCGATGCGACTGAGCATTTAAGGGCAGCGGCAAGATGCGAGCTACAAGCTGCAAGCCAAAGCGGTTGTGCTTTTACTTGTAGCTTGCGGCTTGTAGCTGGCAGCTCTCGTCAAACGACGAGATTGTTCATCTCGCAGTACTCTTCCCACTCGACGCCCAACACCTCGGCCGCTTCCTTGTGCAGCTCCAGGCGCTTGGCCTCGAACTCCTCAGGTGTGCTGGTGTACTTGAGGGTCAATTCCCACGGCTGCAGGCCCTGGGCTTCGGCTTCATCTTCGAACGCCCACTGGATCTGGTCTTTCTGATCACCGGGACTCAGGTCCTTGATCTCTTCCTTCAGATCCGGAACATCCAGGATGTATTTTCTAAGCGCTTCTTCGTGACGTTGCTCTTGAGTTAATTCGGTCATGGCGTTCTCGCTGATCATAGGAATGGAGGATGGATCTGGATCATCAAGGATCTCTCTGACGCGGACTGTCCGGCCTTCGGAACCATTCGGGATCATCTGAAAACTGCTGGGCGATGCTCATGCAGGCACCGAATATAGGACGTTTGCATGGCGAATTACACGGCTCTTTACATCTCTCCCACAAAAAGTTGACCTGTGGAACATAAATGCCGGTTCAAAAGGATTAGGGAGAGGTGGTGCCCGAGACAGGAATCGAACCTGCGACCTTCGCGTTACGAGTGCGCTGCTCTACCGGCTGAGCTACACGGGCGGTGGGCTAAACCTAGCACTGGTCTTGCAGGTCGGCAACTTCGCCGAATGACTCGATATTTCATGGACAAAAAAATGCCCCGCCGTTTTCACGGCGGGGCATTTTCATTGCGCTAGGACTGCGGGGTGATTAAACGCCCGAAGCCTTGGCAGCTGCCACGTCTTTGATGGACAGCTTGATACGGCCGCGGTTGTCCACGTCCAGTACCAGTACTTCCACTTCCTGGCCTTCTTTCAGGATGTCGGTCACTTTCTCTACGCGAGCGTCGCTCAGCATCGAGATGTGAACCAGACCGTCCTTGCCCGGCAGGATGTTGACGAATGCGCCGAAGTCGACGATGCGCTCAACCTTGCCGACGTAGATCTTGCCGATCTCGGCCTCTGCGGTGATACCCAGAACGCGCTGACGAGCTGCTTCAGCCGCTTCCTTGGTTTCGCCGAAGATCTTGATCGAGCCGTCGTCTTCGATGTCGATCGAAGCCTTGGTCTCTTCGCAGATCGCACGGATGGTCGCGCCACCCTTACCGATAACGTCACGGATCTTGTCGGTGTCGATCTTCATAGCGATCATGGTCGGAGCGTTGGCCGACAGTTCGGTACGCGACTGGCCGATGATCTGGTTCATCTGGCCGAGGATGTTCAGGCGCGCTTCCAGGGCTTGGCCCAGAGCGATTTCCATGATCTCTTCGGTGATGCCCTTGATCTTGATGTCCATCTGCAGCGCGGTCACACCTTTGGCGGTACCGGCTACTTTGAAGTCCATGTCGCCCAGGTGGTCTTCGTCACCCAGGATGTCGGTCAGGACGGCGAACTTCTCGCCTTCTTTAACCAGACCCATGGCGATACCGGCAACCGGTGCCTTCATCGGGACACCAGCGTCCATCAGGGCCAGGGAAGCGCCGCAAACGGAAGCCATCGAGCTCGAACCGTTGGATTCGGTGATTTCCGATACCACACGGATGGTGTACGGGAACACGTCAGCGGCAGGCAGCATGGCCGAAACCGAGCGACGGGCCAGACGGCCGTGACCGATTTCGCGACGACCGGCGCCACCCATGCGACCACACTCGCCCACCGAGAACGGAGGGAAGTTGTAGTGCAGCATGAACGGGTCTTTTTTCTCGCCTTCCAGGGTGTCCAGCAGTTGCGCGTCACGGGCAGTGCCCAGCGTCGCGACGACCAGAGCCTGGGTTTCGCCACGGGTGAACAGTGCCGAACCGTGAGTCTTCGGCAGAACGCCGACTTCGATGTTCAGCGGACGTACGGTGCGGGTGTCGCGACCGTCGATACGTGGCTTGCCGTTAACGATGTTTTCGCGAACGGTGCGGTATTCGATTTCACCAAAAGCGGCTTTGACGTCGGCAGCCGAAGGCTGGCCTTCTTCACCGGACAGCTTGGCCACAACCTGGTCACGCAGCTCGCCCAGACGCGCGTAACGGTCGGCCTTGATGGTGATGGTGTAAGCCTGGGAGATCGCTTCGCCGAACTCGGAACGGATAGCGGCCAGCAGCTCGGTGGCTTCTGGAGCAGGTGCCCAGGTCCAGGTTGGCTTGGCGGCTTCGGCAGCCAGTTCCTTAACGGCGTTGATCACGACCTGGAACTCGTCGTGAGCAAACAGTACCGCGCCCAGCATCTGGTCTTCGGTCAGCTCTTTGGCTTCCGATTCAACCATCAGTACGGCGTCCGAAGTACCGGCAACGACCATGTCCAGGCTCGAGGCAGCCTGCTGCTCGTAGGTCGGGTTCAGCAGGTAGCCGGTGCTTTCGTGGAAAGCAACGCGAGCGGCGCCGATCGGGCCGTCGAACGGAATGCCGGAGATCGCCAGGGCAGCCGAGGTACCGATCATCGCAGCGATGTCCGGATCGGTCTTCTTGCTGGTGGAAACGACGGTGCAGACAACCTGCACTTCGTTCATGAAACCTTCAGGGAACAGTGGACGGATCGGACGGTCGATCAGTCGGGAAGTCAGGGTTTCTTTCTCGGAAGGACGGCCTTCACGCTTGAAGAAACCGCCAGGGATCTTACCGGCAGCGTAAGTCTTTTCCTGGTAGTGAACGGACAGAGGGAAGAAGCCCTTGCCCGGATCGGCTTGCTTGGCACCGACTACGGTCACCAATACGCTGACGTCGTCGTCAACGGTGACCAATACTGCGCCGGAGGCCTGACGGGCGATACGGCCAGTCTCGAGGGTAACGGTCGACTGACCGAACTGGAATTTTTTGATTACCGGGTTCACGGTGTCCTACCTTCTTTGTGGCTCTTGGGGGAACTGGTTTCTTGCGAAATTCTTGGGCAATGCCGGGAATCGGCCCGACGCCTGTCCAGGGTAAAACGTGTATCCAGATAAAACTTGAGGCTGGGAGCCTGCCGGACGCCGGCGGAAACCCGCTGACGTCTGACAGACAACCAACCTCATAGCGCAATCGCTGATTAGCGACGCAGACCCAGGCGAGCGATCAGAGCGCTGTAACGGCTCACGTCCTTGCCTTTCAGGTAGTCCAGCAGCTTGCGACGCTGGTTAACCATGCGGATCAGACCACGACGGGAGTGGTGGTCTTTACCGTTGGCCTTGAAGTGACCTTGCAGTTTGTTGATGTTGGCGGTCAGCAGTGCAACTTGCACTTCTGGCGAACCAGTGTCACCAACAGCTTGCTGGTAGTCGGCAACGATTTGAGCTTTTTCTTGAACGTCGAGAGCCATGAGGCAATCCTTTTATCAGGAAACCGTTTCAAAAACGGTTTCAACAGGCCAGGGACAAATCCCTGTATCTATAAATGAGTAGTGACCGTGCCTGTTGACAGCCACACTCGCCGGCCTGCTGTTACACAGACCGGTTTCCGGTCATTCTGACCGAATCAGTCGACGCGGCGCGATGCGCCCGTCTTCGCTCACTTCACCGATACCGATGAAGCGACCATTGTGATCCTGTACCCGCACCATGCCGAACTTCGGAGCATCCGGGGCACGTACCGGCTGGCCGTTGAGCCAGTAGAACGCGCTCGCTTCCGAGAACTGCAGCAACGGCCAATCCTGCAGGCCGCTGTCCGATGGCATCAGGAAGCGGTCGACCGCTTCGTTGCCGCCTTCGGCATGTACCGCTTCCAGCTCTTCGAGGGTCACGGTCTGCGCCAGGGTGAAAGGCCCGGCCTGGGTACGGCGCAATTCAGCGACGTACGCACCACAACCGAGTTGCTCACCGATATCCTCCACCAGGGTGCGAATATAGGTGCCCTTGCTGCAATCCACCGCGAGTCGCGCAGTATCGCCTTCGAAGGCCAGCAATTCCAAGCGCGCAATAGTAACAGAACGCGGTTCGCGCTCCACTACTTCGCCTGCACGGGCCAACTTGTACAGCGGCTGGCCATCACGCTTGAGAGCGGAGTACATCGGCGGTATCTGACTGATTTGCCCGCGAAATTTCGGCAGAACCGCTTCAATGTCGGCCTGACCAACGGTCACCGGACGCTCCTGCAAAACCTCGCCTTCGGCGTCTGCCGTGGTGGTGGTCTTGCCCAGTTGCGCCAGGGTTTCGTAACCCTTGTCGGAATCGAGCAGGTACTGCGAGAACTTGGTCGCCTCGCCAAAGCACAGCGGCAGAACGCCGGTGGCCAGGGGATCGAGACTGCCGGTATGACCGGCCTTCTCGGCGTTGAGCAACCAGCGAACCTTCTGCAACGCGGCGTTGGAGGTGAACCCCAGCGGCTTGTCGAGCAGGATGATGCCGCTGACGTTACGACGGATACGTTTGACCTGAGCCACCGAGTTACTCCTTGGTGTCTTCGGGTTCTGCCGCAGCCACGTGCTGATTGTCCTCAGCCACGGCGCGCTCGATCAGGGCCGACAGGTGCGCACCCCGCACGACGCTTTCGTCGTAGTGGAAGTGCAATTGCGGCACGCTGCGCAGCTTCATTTCGCGGGCCAGCTGCATGCGCAGGAAACCGGCGGCAGCGTTGAGCACCTTGATGCTTTGCGCGATGTCTTCGGCGTTGTCCTGCCCCATCACGGTGATGAAGATCTTCGCGTGACCGACGTCACGGCTGACTTCCACAGCGGTAATGGTGACCAGGCCGACGCGCGGGTCTTTGACTTCACGACGGATCAGCTGGGCCAGCTCACGCTGCATCTGATCGCCGATACGTTGGGTACGGCTGTATTCTTTTGCCATGATTTGTTACCTGTTACTGCCCTGCGGTGAAACCCGCAAGGTCTGAAAGCGGCAAACGCCCGGCCTGACAAAAGCCAGACCGGGCGTTGCGTTTAGAGTCCTGACGCCGTGCCGCGCACTTGCATGCGGCGGCCCGACGTGGCCCTTGAAGTGCGCGAGTCAGAGGCTGCGAGCAACCTGAACCTTCTCGAAGACTTCGATCTTGTCGCCGACTTTGACGTCGTTGTAGCTCTTCACGCCGATACCGCATTCCATGCCGGCACGTACTTCGGAAGCGTCATCCTTGAAGCGGCGCAGGGATTCCAGCTCGCCTTCGAAGATCACGATGTCTTCACGCAGTACACGGATCGGACGGTTACGGTGCACAACACCTTCGATCACCATGCAACCAGCGATCGCGCCAAACTTCGGCGAACGGAACACGTCACGGACTTCGGCCACACCGAGGATGTTCTCGCGAACGTCGCTGCCAAGCATACCGGTCAGGGCTTTCTTGACGTCTTCGATGATGTCGTAGATCACGTTGTAGTAACGCATGTCCAGACCTTCCTGCTCGACGATCTTCCGGGCGCCGGCATCGGCACGCACGTTGAAGCCGAACAGTACAGCGTTGGAAGCCAGTGCCAGGTTGGCGTCGGATTCGGTGATACCACCGACACCGCCACCGACCACGCGCACTTGCACTTCGTCGTTGCCCAGGCCGTTCAGAGCGCCCTGCAAGGCTTCCAGCGAACCACGGACGTCGGATTTGAGGACGATGTTGAGCGTCTTCTTCTCTTCCTGGCCCATGCTTTCGAAGATGTTTTCCAGCTTGCCGGCGTGAGCGCGAGCCAGTTTGACTTCGCGGAACTTGCCTTGACGGAACAGAGCCACTTCACGGGCTTTCTTCTCGTCGGCAACCACGCTCATTTCGTCGCCGGCGTCAGGCGTACCGTCCAGGCCGAGGATCTCGACCGGAATGGCCGGACCCGCTTCCTTGATCGGCTTGCCGTTCTCGTCGAGCATGGCGCGCACGCGGCCATAGTTCGAGCCGACCAGCACCATATCGCCTTGACGCAGCGTACCGTCCTGAACCAGAACAGTCGCTACCGGGCCACGGCCCTTGTCGAGACGCGATTCAACCACGACACCGCGGCCAGGAGCCGAAGGAGTGGCGGTCAGCTCGAGAACTTCAGCCTGCAGCAATACAGCTTCAAGCAGCTCGTCGACGCCGGTACCCATCTTCGCGGAGACCGGAACGAATGGAGTGTCACCACCCCAGTCTTCAGAGGTCACGCCGTGAGCCGACAGTTCGCTGCGGATGCGATCGAGATCAGCACCCGGCTTGTCGATCTTGTTCACCGCAACCACCAGCGGAACGCCGGCAGCAACAGCGTGCTGAACGGCTTCGATGGTTTGTGGCATCACGCCGTCGTCCGCCGCAACCACCAGGATCACGATGTCGGTCGCCTTGGCACCACGGGCACGCATGGCGGTAAACGCGGCGTGACCAGGGGTGTCGAGGAAGGTGACCATGCCGCGTTCGGTTTCAACGTGGTATGCACCGATGTGCTGGGTGATACCGCCGGCTTCGCCAGCAGCTACCTTGGCACGACGGATGTAGTCGAGCAGCGAGGTCTTACCGTGGTCAACGTGACCCATTACGGTCACGACCGGCGCACGAGGAACCGCTTCACCTTCGAACTTCAGGGACTCGGCCAGGGAATCTTCCAAGGCGGTGTCGCTGACCAGGGTCACTTTGTGGCCCAGTTCTTCTGCGACCAGCTGGGCAGTTTCCTGATCCAGTACCTGGTTGATGGTGGCCGGGGTGCCCAGCTTGAACATGAATTTGATGATTTCGGCAGCCTTGACCGACATCTGCTGGGCGAGATCGCCAACAGTGATGGTTTCGCCGATCTTCACTTCACGCACGACAGGGCCGGTCGGGCTCTGGAAACCGTGGGCGTTGCGTTTCTTCAGCTTGGCCTTGCCGCGACCGCCGCGACGGAAGCCATCGCTTTCTTCGTCGGTAGTGCGTGGCGCCACACGTGGAGCCGGAGCCTTTTCCTTGACCGATGCGCGATGCGGAGCGTTTTTGCGCTCGCCATCACCACCGCCACGACGGTTGTTGTCGTCAGCACGTGGTTTGTCCGGACGGCGCTGCTCGTCACGCTTGCGAGTGTCGGAAGCTGGCGCAGCAGCCACAACCGGCGCAGCTTCGCGCACTGGTTCGGCCACTGGCGCAGGGGCAGCGACGGCTTCGGCAGGAGCGGACGGCGCAGCAGGCTGGCGACGCGCTTCTTCTTCGGCGCGAACGCGGGCTTCTTCTTCAGCCTTCTGACGGGCAGCATTTTCTACTGCGCGACGTTCATCCAGTTCACGCTTGCGCTCGGCTTCGATTTCTTCCGGGCTACGCTGTACGAAAACTTTCTTCTTGCGGACTTCAACGCTGATGCTTTTGCTGCCAGCCACACGCAGGGTGCTGGTGGTTTTACGCTGCAGCGTGATCTTGCGTGGTTCTTCCACTTTCGCCTTGTGGCTGCTTTTCAAGTGGGTCAGCAGGGATTGCTTCTCACTGTCAGTCACATTTTCTTCGGCGGCGGTGTGCGGCAGACCTGCCTCACGCATCTGCTGCAACAGGCGCTCTACCGGTGTTTTGACCTCATCGGCCAGTTGTTTCACCGTGACTTGCGTCATGCACTTCTCTCCTCAGGCCGCGCCTAATTACTCGAACCAGTGGGCTCGGGCGGCCATGATCAACTTGCCGGCACGATCATCGTCAATGCCGTCGATGTCGAGCAGATCGTCAATAGACTGCTCGGCCAGGTCTTCGCGGGTAATTACGCCGCGCACCGCCAGTTCCATCGCCAAATCCTTGTCCATACCCTCAAGCGAGAGCAGGTCTTCGGCCGGATGGGCGTCTGCCAGCTTTTCCTCAGTAGCGATGGCTTTGGTCAACAAGCGATCCTTGGCACGAGCGCGAAGCTCGTTGACGATGTCTTCGTCAAAGCCGTCGATGTTGAGCATTTCTTCCAACGGTACGTAGGCAATCTCTTCCAGGCTGGTGAAGCCTTCGTCTACCAGCACCTGAGCCAGTTCTTCGTCGACTTCCAGCTCGTCGATGAAGTTGCGCAGGATGTCGCCGGTTTCCGCTTGTTGCTTAGCCTGGATGTCCGATTCGGTCATCACGTTCAGGGTCCAGCCAGTCAGCTGGCTCGCCAGACGCACGTTCTGACCACCACGACCGATGGCCTGAGCCAGATTGTCTGCGCCAACGGCGATGTCCATGGCATGGGCATCTTCGTCAACGATGATGGCCGCCACTTCTGCCGGCGACATGGCATTGATCACGAACTGTGCCGGGTTGTCGTCCCACAGGACGATATCGACACGCTCGCCACCCAACTCGCCCGACACGGCCTGGACGCGCGAACCGCGCATACCGATGCACGCGCCTTGCGGGTCGATGCGTTTGTCCTTGGAGCGGACAGCGATCTTGGCGCGCGAACCCGGATCACGGGAAGCGGCCATGACTTCGATCAGACCTTCAGCGATTTCCGGCACTTCGATACGGAACAGCTCGATCAGCATTTCCGGCGCGGTACGCGACAGGATCAGCTGAGGGCCGCGGTTCTCGGTGCGGATTTCCTTGAGCAGCGCACGCAGACGCACGCCAACACGGAAGGTTTCGCGAGAAATGATGTCTTCACGGGCCAGCAACGCTTCAGCGTTATTACCCAGGTCGACGATCACGTTGTCGCGGGTCACTTTCTTCACGGTGCCGGAGATGATTTCTCCCAGGCGCTCGCGATAAGCGTCAACCACTTGAGCGCGCTCGGCTTCGCGCACTTTCTGCACGATGACCTGCTTGGCGGTCTGCGCAGCGATGCGGCCGAACTCGATGGACTCGATCTTTTCTTCAACGACGTCGCCAACCTTGGCGCCAGGATGCGTTTCAGCAACCTTGCTAGGCCAGGTTTCGATAGCCGGATCATCGAGATCATTCTCTTCGACGACCGTCCAGCGACGGAAAGTTTCGTAAGAACCGGTGTGGCGATTGATTTCCACACGCAGATCAACTTCGTCTTCAAAACGCTTTTTGGTAGCAGTGGCCAGAGCCAGCTCCAGCGCTTCAAAAATCACGCTTGCCGGTACACCCTTTTCATTGGATACCGACTCAACAACCAGCAGTACTTCTTTGCTCATCGTACGCCTCGCCTTTCGCAAGCCATTGGATCCGCGGGATCCGCGTCTCAGTCAAAACTGGGAATAATGTTGGCCTTGTCGATCATATCGATCGGCAACAGGAACTCATGGTCATCTACCTGCACCACGACGTCCTGCTCTTCTACACCGCGCAGAAGGCCCTGAAAGTTGCGTCGACCTTCAAAAGGCGAGCGCAGCTTGATCTTCACTTGTTCACCGACATATTTGGCAAACTGCTCAAGAGTGAACAGTGGGCGTTCCATGCCTGGCGAGGAAACTTCAAGGGTGTATTCAACGGAGATCGGATCTTCAACATCCAGCACACCGCTGATCTGACGGCTGACGATGGCACAATCGTCCACCAGTACGCCGCCTTCCTTATCGATATAAACGCGCAACATTGAGTGGCGACCTTGAGCCGAAAACTCAATACCCCAGCATTCATAGCCTAGGGCCACGACCACCGGGGCCAGCAAGGCCTGCAACTCTTCTAGCTTGCTCGACACCTGAACCCCCTCGTGCATGTATGTGCATGCTATGCAAAATAAAAAAATGGGCGAAACGCCCATCCTTGAAACGCCGTCGAACAGCGGCGTTGAAAGTGTCCAGCTAACAAAAAGCCCCTTAAAAGGGGCTCCTTAAACTGGTTGCGGGGGCCGGATTTGAACCGACGACCTTCGGGTTATGAGCCCGACGAGCTACCAGACTGCTCCACCCCGCGACAAAGCTGGGGCGGAAGTATACGACCGATCCCTTTTAGGGTCAATGTAACCTTCCACCTGCAAGAAAGCCCGCAACAGCGGGCTCTCCTGACTAATTGGTACCGAGAAGGGGACTCGAACCCCTACACCCTATGGGCACAACCACCTCAAGGTTGCGTGTCTACCAATTCCACCACCTCGGCAATACTACGTTTGAAACCCTTCTTACTTCTGCTCTTGAGCTGGAGGTACGTCAGTCGCTGGAGTAGCCGACTTTTGCTCTTGAAGCACCGGGACATCATCAGAAGCCGGCTGTTGCTTTGGAACTTCCAACACTGCCGGGTTTGGCAAACCTGCTTGAGTCAGCTGATGAGCCTTCTCTTTAGCAAAGTATCCTAACCCCAAGCTGGTTATGAAGAAACCGGCGGCAAGTATAGCAGTAAACTTACTAAGAAAGGTAGAGGAACCTTGGCTTCCGAACACAGTATTTGAAGCACCTGCTCCGAAAGACGCGCCAGCGTCCGCACCTTTACCCTGCTGCAGCAAAACCAGAGCAACTACGCCCAATGCACCCAGCAGATGAAAAACGACTACGACTGTTTCCAGCATTTTTTCAGTTTCCCGCGGCGCGACAAATCGCACCGAACTCATCTGCATTCAGGGAAGCTCCACCAATGAGCCCCCCATCGATATCCGGCATGCCGAACAGTTCGACCGCATTGGCCGCCTTCACGCTGCCGCCGTATAGAAGCCGCACACCTCGTGCCACTTCAGAATTCTCTGCCGCCAACTGCTCGCGAATGGCTTTATGCACATCCTGAGCCTGTTGCGGCGTTGCAGTCAGCCCGGTACCAATCGCCCAGACCGGCTCGTAAGCGATCACTGCGTTGGCAAAAGCACCGACACCCAGCTCCTCGATGATACTGCCTAGCTGACGCCCGACAACCTCAAGAGTCTTTCCGGCTTCGCGCTGCTCCAGGGTCTCCCCTACACACAACACCGGAATCAAGCCACATGCCTGTGCCGCTGCGAACTTGCGATTCAGCATTCCGTCTCGCTCGCCCATGATCTGGCGGCGTTCGGAGTGCCCGACAAGCACCAGGGAACAACCTGCATCCACCAACTGACTCGGCGCAATCTCGCCCGTCAATGCACCTTGCATGGACTCCACCGCAGAATTCTGCGCACCGACCGAAATCGATTTGCCTTTCAAGCCATCAATCACTTGATTGATATACAAGCAAGGCGGGAATACCGCGACATCAACACCGCTTGGCAAGGCCAGATGACGAAGGCCGTTGATCAGCTCAGCGACGCTGGCGCGGGTACCGTGCATCTTCCAGTTACCAGCTACCATAGGGCGACGCATGCTGTACCTCGTCGGTCAAAGTGGGCGCAGATGTTACCCAACACAATCATGGCTGGCAAGCCGAATCAGGCAGAAACTTCAGTTACCAGTTTTGCCAGTTCTTCGGCATAGCCACGAACCTGGATTTCGTCCTCGCCTTCGACCATCACACGTACCAGAGGCTCTGTCCCGGACTTGCGCAAAAGCACACGCCCGCGCCCCGCCATAGCCTGGGTTACGCGTGCGCTCGCCTCCTTGACAGCCGGGTGCTCCAGCGGGCTGTCGCCACCGCCGAAGCGCACGTTGATCAGCACTTGAGGACACTTACGCAGGGCCTGACGAGTTTGCGCCAGACCTTCGTTGCGTGTTTTCAACGCCATCAGCACCTGCAACGCCGCAATGATCGCATCGCCAGTCGTCGTGTGATTGAAGCAAACGACATGTCCGGAGTTCTCGCCCCCGACCAGCCAATCGCGCTCCAGCAACTCGGCAATCACATAGCGGTCGCCGACATTTGCACGCACAAAAGGAATACCCAGATCCGCCAGAGCCAACTCCAGGCCCAGATTGCTCATCAGCGTACCGACCACACCGCCCTGCAATTTGCCTCGCTCATGCAGATCGCGCGCGATGATGAAAATCAGCTCGTCACCATCGACTATCGCCCCGGTGTGGTCGACCATCAGCACCCGATCACCATCACCGTCGAAGGCGATACCCAGATCCGCATGCTCGGACAACACCGCCGCCTGCAATTGCCCCATGTGCGTGGAGCCACAGTTGTCGTTGATATTCAGACCATTGGGCTGCGCGGACAGAACCACAACTTCGGCACCCAGCTCACGGAATACGCTCGGCGCGACCTTGTAGGTAGCTCCGTGCGCGCAGTCGATGACAATCTTCAGTCCGGAAAAACTGGTGCCGGTCGGCACAGAGCTCTTGCAAAACTCGATATAGCGACCGGACGCATCATTGATTCGCGACACCTTGCCAATCTTGCTCGACTCTACAACAGTCATTGGCGTATCTAGCAATTCCTCGATCATCAGTTCCAGCTCATCGGGCAGCTTGGTGCCTTTGCCGGAGAAAAACTTGATGCCGTTATCGTCATGCGGATTGTGCGATGCACTGATCACGATTCCGGCCTCAGCCTGGAATGTACGCGACAGGTAGGCGATGGCCGGAGTCGGCATCGGACCGAGCAGCATTACATCGGCGCCCGCAGATGTCAGACCAGCCTCAAGGGCCGATTCAAACATGTAGCCGGAAATTCGCGTGTCCTTGCCGACCAGTACCTTGCAGGCCCCCATCTTGCGAAAGGCCATACCGGCAGCCCAGCCGAGCTTGAGCATGAAGTCCGGAGTGATCGGGTATTCCCCGACGCGACCACGAATCCCGTCGGTACCAAAATATTTCTTGCTCATAAGTGCTCCATCATTCTTATTCGGCTGATTCCACGGCTGCGAGCATTCGCACCACGTCCACCGTTTCTGCCACATCATGGACGCGCAATATACGCGCACCTTTCACCGATGCCAGTGCAGCCAGTGCCAAACCGCCATACAGACGCTCACCCACAGGGCGATTCAATGCATGGCCGATCATGCTTTTGCGCGAAACGCCCACCAATAGCGGCCGCCCCAACGCATGCAGGGCTTCCATATGCTTGAACAAGCTTAGATTGTGCTGCAGGGTTTTGGCGAAGCCGAAGCCCGGATCAAGAATGATCCGCTCGGCCGGAATGCCTGCCTCCTCGCACTGGGCCATGCGTTCGGCAAGAAACTCACCCACTTCCCGGGTGACATCCTGATAACGCGGATCATCCTGCATGTCGCCAGGCTCGCCGAGCATGTGCATCAGGCACACGGGCAATCCCGTGGCCGCCGCCGCATCAAGCGCGCCATCCCGCCGTAGCGAACGAACGTCGTTGATCAAGCCAGCACCCAAACGCGCCGTTTCGCGCATGACCGCCGGAGTGGACGTATCGACCGATATGACCACATCCAGTTCGCGATTTATAAGCTCGACGACGGGAGCTACGCGCTCCAGCTCCTCCAACGGAGAAACCGCCCGCGCGCCCGGGCGGGTCGACTCGCCGCCCACATCGATCAGCGTTGCACCCGCCGCAACCATGGCTTCGGCATGACGCAAGGCCGCGTCGAGCTGGCTGTATCGGCCACCGTCGGAAAAAGAATCAGGAGTGACATTGAGAATGCCCATGACATGCGTCCGGGCCAAATCAAGAACCCGGTTGCCGCAAGGCAACCGGGTCAGGGACTGTACAGAAGTCATTTCAAACCTTAAACGTCGGCAGCCGGACCGCCAATCGGTGTTTCCGGACGCTCGCCCTGAATGACAGGTGGCGTGCCAGTACCGGTGCCACCCGACCAATCGCGAGGCTCGCGAGGTGTACGACCGGCCATGATGTCGTCGATCTGCTCGGCATCGATCGTCTCGTACTTCATCAGCGCATCCGCCATGGCATCGAGCTTGTCGCGGTTGTCCGTGAGGATCTGCTTGGCCGTGCCGTAGCACTGATCAATGATGCTGCGCACTTCGGAGTCGATCAGCTTGGCTGTCTCACCGGAGAAGCTGGCATTCTGACCGCCACCGCCGCGACCGAGGAATACTTCACCCTCTTCTTCTGCGTACATCAACGGACCGAGTTTTTCCGACAGCCCCCACTTGGTCACCATATTCCGCGCAATCTGACTCGCACGCATGATGTCGTTGGAGGCACCCGTGGTTACACCGTCAAAGCCCAAAGTCATCTCTTCGGCAATACGGCCGCCGTACAGCGAGCAGATCTGACTGATCAGCGCACGCTTGGACAGGCTGTAGCGATCTTCTTCCGGCAGGAACATGGTCACACCGAGTGCACGACCGCGCGGAATGATCGACACCTTGTAGACCGGATCATGCTCGGGCACGACACGACCAACAATGGCGTGGCCTGCTTCGTGATAAGCGGTGTTCTGTTTTTCCTTCTCCGACATGACCATGGATTTGCGCTCGGCGCCCATCATGATCTTGTCTTTGGCCAGTTCGAATTCTTTCATTTCGACGATGCGCTTGCCGGCACGGGCAGCAAACAGCGAAGCCTCGTTGACCAGGTTTGCCAGGTCGGCGCCGGAGAAACCCGGAGTACCACGTGCGATAACAGCCGGAGCAACGTCATCACCCATCGGCACTTTACGCATGTGAACCTTGAGGATCTGCTCGCGACCACGGATGTCCGGCAAGCCGACCACCACCTGACGGTCGAAACGACCCGGACGCAGCAAAGCAGGGTCCAGCACGTCAGGACGGTTGGTCGCGGCGATGACGATGATGCCGTCATTCATTTCGAAACCGTCCATCTCCACCAGCAACTGGTTGAGAGTCTGTTCGCGCTCGTCGTGACCGCCGCCCATACCGGCGCCACGATGGCGACCAACGGCGTCAATCTCGTCGATGAAGATAATGCATGGAGCGTGCTTCTTGGCCTGTTCGAACATGTCACGAACACGGCTCGCACCAACACCGACGAACATTTCGACGAAGTCAGAACCGGAAATGGTGAAGAACGGGACCTTGGCTTCGCCGGCAATCGCCTTGGCCAGCAAGGTCTTACCGGTGCCCGGAGGACCAACCATCAGCACGCCGCGAGGAATGCGGCCGCCCAGGCGCTGGAACTTGCCCGGATCACGGAGGAATTCGACCAGCTCGCCAACCTCTTCCTTGGCTTCGTCGCAACCGGCAACGTCAGCCAAAGTGGTTTTCACCTGATCCTCGGACAGCAGACGCGCCTTGCTCTTGCCGAAGCTCATCGGCCCGCCCTTGCCGCCCGCGCCGCCCTGCATCTGGCGCATGAAGAACATGAACACCGCGATGATCACCAGGATCGGGAAGCTGGCCACCAGAAGCTGGGTCCAGATACTTTGCTGCTCAGGCTGCTTGCCTTCGACCACGACGTGGTTGTCGACCAGGTCGCCGATCAGGCCATTGTCCTGAATTGCCGGACGAATGGTCTTGAAGCTGTCGCCGTCGTTGCGCTTGCCGGTAATCACGTAGCCGTCGACGGCCACGCGCTCGACCTTGCCATCCTTGACCTGCTGGATGAAGTCGGAATAGTTGAGGGTCTGCGGCTCGTTAGGGCTGGAGAAGTTGTTCATCACCGTCACCAGGACTGCCGCGATGATCAACCACAGGATCAGATTCTTTGCCATATCGTTCAATTAACTACCCTCTGAAGCAAGCTCCGCTACTGGCGCGCGCTTCGCATGATATTCACCGGCCTAACTTACTACATTACCTACAGCTCTGGCAGGCGCCGTCTGTAACCCTTTGTGAAACACTTTCTACACAATATTCGCTTATGCGCGCGGGGCGAAATACGAAAAACCTATCACCCCGCCAAAAAACCTCGTTTTACTCGCTACGACCGCGGTAGCCCCAAGCCAGCATGTACTGCTCGCGAGAGCTGCCACGAGAGGAGTCCGGCTTGATCATCTGGATCTTGTCGAACTTCTTGCGAGCATCCTTCAGGTAAACATCGAACCCTTCGCCCTGAAAAATCTTGATCACGAAATTGCCACCCGGCTTGAGGATCCGTTCCGCCAGATCAAGCGCCAGCTCGCAAAGAAACATGGCTTTTGGCATATCCA
The DNA here is from genome assembly GCF_900115915.1 of Pseudomonas sp. NFIX49. NCBI lineage: Bacteria > Pseudomonadati > Pseudomonadota > Gammaproteobacteria > Pseudomonadales > Pseudomonadaceae > Pseudomonas > Pseudomonas sp. NFIX49. The sequence continues at coordinate 744,540 of NZ_FOYE01000002.1, forward strand.
CTTCAGGCGTACCACTCATATTGGGGGCCATATCGGAAATCACAAGGTCCACCTGCGAATTACCCACAGCCTCAAGGATCTGAGCGAGCACTGCATCCTCGGTGAAGTCACCCTGGATGAAAGTCACGTCCGGAATGCTGTCCATTTCCAGGATGTCCGAGGCGATCAGTCGCCCCTGACCACCGATCAGGCGGCTGGTGACCTGCGACCAGCCGCCAGGCGTCGCGCCGAGGTCGACGACGTTCATGCCCGGACGGATCAGTTTGTATTTCTCCTGGATCTCCAGAAGCTTGTAACTCGCACGCGAGCGGTAGCCATCCTTCTGCGCTTGCTTCACATAGGGATCATTGACATGTCTTTTCAGCCAACCAAGGCTTGTCTTGGAACGCGCCATTGGGCACCTCGTTGATTAGGGTCGTGATTAATTGGGCGGATCCACGAGCCCTCGGGTAAAATGGCCGCCATTTTACAGAATCCAGACGAAAGGGTCAGATTATGCCGCTCACTCCAGAGCAGAAGAAACAGTACAAATCCATTGGCCACCACCTGAAACCAGTTCTGACTGTGGCTGACAACGGTTTGACTGAGGGTGTTTTAGCCGAACTCGAACGCGCATTGGCAGATCACGAGCTGATCAAGATCAAGCTCAACATCCTCGATCGCGAGGCGCGCCTGGCGTCCGTTGCAGAGCTGTGCAAGACCGGCAAGGCCGATCTGGTTCAAGTCATCGGCAAGATGGCACTGATTTACCGCAAGAACTTCAGCGTCAACAAGCAGCTGTCGAACGTCCATCGCTTCAAGTGATGGCAAGGGTCAAGGGTGTGCTTCGCGCACCCTGCCACTCCATCCCGGCACCGGCTGCAATACCAGCACCAATCCGGAAAAACCCAATACTAGAAAGCTGAACACCTGCCAGCGCTGCGCATCTGGCCAGCCGACACGCACTGCGACAAACATCGCACACGCATACAACGCCATCAGCAACACCTGCCCGCGAAAATCCCGCCATAGACTGGCAAGGCCCTCGGTCTGTATCAGCACCAAAGCCTGAAATATCACGCACGCGACGGCAAAACCCACCACCGCCACTTCAAACGTACTTGCAACCTCATCGATCAGCAGCGGAGCCAGGCCAATTTGACCCAGCACCGGCCGCAGACCGAGATGTACCAACCACAGGCCACCGACCCACAACATCTGGGCCAGTTGCCAGAGCATCGCGCCCGCATGCAGCGGGCGCCCACCCTCAGATGTGAAGGACTTTGACAATCTCGTACTCGATATCGCCACCTGGCGTTTTCACGACGACCGTATCGCCCTCTTCCTTGGCAATCAAGGCGCGAGCGATCGGCGAGCCGACCGAAATCTTGCCGAGTTTGATGTCCGCCTCATCCTCACCCACGATCTGGTAAGTCACGCTTTCATCAGTCTCGACGTTGGCGATTTCGACGGTAGTGCCGAAAATCACTTTGCCGGTGTGCGGAATGGTCGTCACGTCAATGATCACCGCGTTCTGCAGGCGACCTTCGATGTCACGGATCCGCGCCTCGACCATGCCTTGCTGTTCGCGCGCAGCATGGTATTCAGCGTTTTCTTTCAAATCACCCAACTCGCGGGCCGTACCGATGTCCTGGCTGAGCTTCGGACGAACGACCTTGGTCAGGTGAGCATGCTCTTCTTCCAGGGCCTTGGAGCCCTGGACGGTCATTGGGTATTTATTCATGCCTTCAATCCTGCGTGTAGATCCTGCAAGCGGCGTACGGTCTTCTCGGGACCGAACTTCAGCGCTTCGCAGATAGCTTCGCCAGCAGCAATGGTGGTTGTGCAGTAAATCTTGTGCTGCAAGGCGTTACGGCGAATGGAATAGGAATCGGCGATCGACTGACGACCTTCGGTGGTGTTGATGATCAGGGTGACTTCGTCATTCTTGATCATGTCGACCACGTGCGGACGACCCTCGGTCACCTTGTTCACGCGACGCACTTTCAGACCTGCGGCTTCGATCAGCTTGGCAGTGCCGGCAGTGGCGACGACTTCGAAGCCCAAGTTGATCAGATCACGGGCCACGCCTGCAACCAGTGGCTTGTCATCGTCGCGCACGCTGATGAATGCGGTACCGCCGGTCGGCAGCACTTCGCTGGCGCCCATCTGGGCTTTGGCAAAGGCTTCGCCGAAGGTGTCGCCGACGCCCATCACTTCACCGGTGGACTTCATCTCTGGGCCGAGGATCGGGTCAACGCCAGGGAACTTGGCGAACGGGAATACCGCCTCTTTCACGCTGTAGAAGTTCGGGATGATTTCCTTGGTGAAGCCGATTTCCTTCAGGGTTTTACCGGCCATCACGCGAGCCGCGACCATTGCCAGGGAAATACCGATGCACTTCGACACGAACGGTACGGTACGGGAAGCACGCGGGTTGACTTCGATGACGTAGATGTCCTCGCCTTGCAGCGCCAACTGAACGTTCATCAGGCCGACCACGCCCAGCTCCAGGGCCATTTTCTTGACCTGTTCGCGCATCTCGTCCTGGATGTGCGCCGGCAGCGAGTACGGCGGCAGCGAGCACGCGGAGTCACCGGAGTGAACGCCCGCCTGTTCGATGTGCTGCATGATCGCGCCGATCACCACGTCCTTGCCGTCGCAGACCGCATCCACGTCCATCTCGATGGCGCAGTTGAGGAAGTGGTCGAGCAGCACCGGGCTGTCGTTCGACACTTGAACCGCGTCACGCAGGTAACGCTTGAGTTCTTCTTCCTTGTAGACGATTTCCATCGCCCGGCCGCCCAGTACGTAGGACGGACGCACCACCAGCGGGTAACCGATCTTCGCGGCAGCGCGAACGGCTTCGTCTTCGCTGCGCACGGTGGCATTTGGCGGCTGACGCAGGTTCAGGCGCTCAACCATTTGCTGGAAGCGCTCACGGTCTTCGGCACGGTCGATGGCGTCAGGGCTGGTGCCGATGATCGGCACGCCGGCCGCTTCCAGAGCACGAGCCAGCTTCAGAGGCGTCTGGCCGCCGTACTGGACAATCACGCCTTTCGGCTTCTCGACGCGGCAGATTTCCAGCACGTCTTCCAGGGTCACTGGTTCGAAGTACAGACGATCGGAAGTGTCGTAGTCAGTGGAAACGGTTTCGGGGTTGCAGTTGACCATGATGGTCTCGTAACCGTCATCGCGCAGCGCCAGTGCCGCGTGTACGCAGCAGTAGTCGAACTCGATGCCCTGACCGATACGGTTCGGGCCACCGCCGAGGATGATGATCTTGTCACGACCGGACGGCGCGGCTTCGCACTCTTCCTCGTAGGTCGAGTACAGGTAGGCGGTGTCGGTGGCGAACTCGGCCGCGCAGGTGTCGACGCGCTTGTAAACCGGGAACACTTCCAGCTTGTGGCGGTGAGTACGCAGGTTCTTCTCGGTGACGCCCAGCAGCTTGGCCAGACGCTGGTCGGAGAAACCCTTGCGCTTGAGCTTGTACATCAGATCGCGGTCGATAGCGGACAGACCGAGGGTCTTGACCTTCTCTTCGTCCTTGATCAGATCTTCGATCTGCACCAGGAACCACGGATCGATCATGTTCATGCCGAAGATTTCTTCGACGGTCATGCCGGCGCGGAAGGCGTCCGCCACGTACCAGATACGCTCGGCGCCCGGCACGGTCAGTTCGCGCTTGAGCACACTCATGCTTTCCGGGTTGCTCAGGTCGACTTTCTCGTCCAGACCGCAAACACCCACTTCCAGACCGCGCAGGGCTTTCTGCAGGGATTCCTGGAAGGTACGGCCGATGGCCATGACTTCACCGACCGACTTCATCTGAGTGGTCAGGCGCGCGTCAGCGTTGGCGAACTTCTCGAACGCGAAGCGCGGCAGCTTGGTCACGACATAGTCGATGGACGGCTCGAAGGACGCCGGGGTACGGCCGCCGGTGATGTCGTTCTGCAGTTCGTCGAGGGTGTAACCGACGGCCAGCTTGGCCGCGATCTTGGCGATCGGGAAACCGGTGGCTTTCGAGGCCAGAGCCGACGAGCGGGATACACGCGGGTTCATCTCGATCACGACCATGCGGCCGGTGTCCGGGCAGATACCGAACTGAACGTTGGAACCACCGGTCTCGACGCCGATCTCGCGCAGTACCGCCAGCGAGGCGTTACGCAGGATCTGGTATTCCTTGTCGGTCAGGGTCTGAGCCGGGGCAACAGTGATCGAGTCACCGGTGTGCACGCCCATCGGGTCGAAGTTTTCGATCGAGCAGACGATGATGCAGTTGTCCTTTTTGTCGCGGACAACTTCCATTTCATATTCTTTCCAGCCGATCAGCGATTCGTCGATCAGCAGTTCCTTGGTTGGCGACAGGTCCAGACCACGGGCGCAGATTTCTTCGAACTCTTCACGGTTGTAAGCGATACCGCCACCGGTGCCGCCCATGGTGAAGGACGGACGGATGATGCACGGGAAGCCCAGGCGCTCGAGCACCGCGTTGGCTTCTTCCATGCTGTGGGCGATACCGGAACGCGGGCATTCCAGGCCGATGGCCTTCATCGCCTTGTCGAAACGCGAACGGTCTTCAGCCTTGTCGATGGTGTCGGCGTTGGCACCGATCATCTCTACGCCGAACTTCTCCAGAACGCCTTCGCGCTCCAGGTCCAGGGCGCAGTTCAGAGCAGTCTGGCCGCCCATGGTTGGCAGCACGGCATCCGGACGCTCTTTTTCGATGATCTTGGCAACGGTCTGCCACTTGATCGGCTCGATGTAGGTGGCGTCGGCCATGTCCGGGTCGGTCATGATGGTGGCCGGGTTGGAGTTCACCAGGATGACGCGGTAACCCTCTTCGCGCAGGGCTTTGCAAGCCTGGGCGCCGGAGTAGTCGAATTCGCAGGCCTGGCCGATAACGATCGGGCCAGCGCCGAGAATCAGGATGCTTTTAATGTCTGTACGTTTTGGCATGGGTTTGTCACTCAAATCCGCAGGTCAGTCGGCAAGCCGTCTTGATCGATTTCTGAAGTCCCGAGGGGGCCGCCGGTTCCGGGGCCGCCCTCGAGGGGCTTCTCGCTACAGTCTCAAGGCGAGCGCTTAGCGTCGCTTGGCCATCTCGTTGATGAAGCGGTCAAACAGGGGGGCCACATCGTTCGGGCCCGGGCTCGCTTCAGGGTGACCCTGGAAGCTGAACGCGCTCTTGTCGGTACGCTCGATGCCTTGCAGGGTGCCGTCGAACAGCGATTTATGGATCGCGCGGACGTTGGCTGGCAGGGTCGCTTCGTCAACCGCGAAACCGTGGTTCTGGCTGGTGATCATCACGACGCCAGTGTCCAGATCCTGAACCGGGTGGTTGGCACCGTGGTGGCCGTGGCCCATTTTCAGGGTCTTGGCGCCGGAGGCCAGAGCCAGCAGTTGGTGACCGAGGCAGATGCCGAAGACCGGAATTTCGGTTTCCAGCACTTCCTTGATGGCCTTGATTGCGTAGTCGCAAGGCTCCGGGTCACCAGGGCCGTTGGACAGGAACACGCCGTCCGGCTTCAGAGCCAGCACGTCGGCAGCCGGGGTTTGCGCCGGAACCACGGTCACGCGGCAACCGCGCTCGACCAGCATGCGCAGGATGTTGACCTTGACGCCGTAGTCGTAGGCAACCACGTGGTATGGCAGCTCGGAGGCTTCGATGGTCGCGTGGCTGTCGGTTTTCAGATCCCAGACAGTGGAGCGCCATTCGTATTGGGTCTTGGTGCTGACGACTTTCGCCAGATCCATGCCCTTCAGGCCCGGGAAGCCTTGCGCAGCGGCGATGGCCGCCTCTTCGGAGATGTTGTCGCCGGCCATGATGCAGCCGTTCTGTGCGCCTTTTTCACGCAGGATGCGGGTCAGGCGGCGGGTGTCGATACCGGCGATTGCCACAACATTGTTGGCTTTCAGGTAATCGGACAGGGACATCGTGTTACGCCAGTTGCTCGCTACCAGCGGCAGGTCACGGATGACCAGACCAGCGGACCAGACGCGGTCGGACTCGGCGTCTTCCGGCGTCGTGCCGGTGTTGCCGATGTGCGGGTAAGTCAGGGTAACGATCTGTTGGGCGTAGGAAGGATCGGTAAGGATTTCCTGATAGCCGGTCATTGCGGTGTTGAACACCACCTCACCAACGGTCTGACCGTCGGCTCCAATGGCTTCGCCGCGAAAAATGCTGCCATCAGCAAGGGCGAGTATGGCTGGCTTAGTCAAGAAGACCTCCCGTAAATAACGCATGAAAGGGCAATCGCAGGTTGTAAAAAAGCGGAGTGACGTATGGACACGTCACCCCGCTTCTTCACTGAATTATTCTGCGCGCTTTTAGTGGACACACTAAAGCTGTAGCTTACAGAAAAAGGGATTTTTGGTCTACCGCCAATGAGCCTGAAAGGCCGGAGAATGCGACAGGGCGTCGCTCAGCGGATTGAAACCGGCACAAACAGGGCGTTTGCGCCGGATTCAGAACATCTCAATGCAGGTCGAGCACGTCCTGCATGTCGTACAAACCAGGCTCGCGAGCATCCAGCCACAACGCCGCACGCACCGCGCCCTTGGCAAACGTCATGCGGCTCGAAGCCTTGTGTGTGATCTCCAGGCGCTCACCTTCGCAAGCAAACAGCACCGTGTGATCACCCACCACATCACCACCGCGAACAGTGGCGAAACCGATGGTTTCACGCTCACGGGCACCGGTGTGACCTTCACGACCATAGACCGCGACTTTCTGCAGATCACGATCCAGCGCATTGGCGATCACTTCACCCATGCGCAGGGCCGTACCCGACGGCGCATCGATCTTGTGGCGGTGATGAGCTTCGATGATTTCGATGTCCGCATCTTCCGCCAACACCCGTGCCGCCATGTCGAGCAGCTTCAGCGACAGGTTGACGCCGACACTGAAGTTGGCGGCGAACACGATCGGAATATCCTTGCCCGCCTCGGCCAGCAACTGCTTCTGCGCAGCATCCAGACCAGTCGTGCCGATCACCATCGCCTTGCCGGCCTTGCGGCAGAAGGCCAGGTTTTTCAGCATGACTTCCGGCAGGGTGAAGTCGATCAACACATCGAACTCTTCCGCCACCGATTCCAGATTGCCGGACAACGGCACGCCGATTCGACCGAGCGAAGCCAGCTCACCGGCATCCACGCCGATCAGCGTACTGCCAGGACGGACAATCGCAGCCGTCAAACCGGTCAGCGGCGCGCGCTGCTGCACCGCCTCGACCAGAATCTTGCCCATGCGCCCGGCAGCGCCCATCACAGCTATACGTCGCATGCCGACTCCTTACAGATCGCCGAAGAAGCGTTTTACACCGTCGAACCAACCGGTAGTTTTCGGGGAATGGCTGTTGTCGTCCGCCAGGGAGCTGCGGAACTCTTCCAGCAATTCACGCTGACGGCGGTTCAGGTTGACCGGCGTCTCGACGGCCACACGGCACATCAGGTCGCCCGCACCACCGCCACGCACCGGCGCAACGCCCTTGCCGCGTACGCGGAACTGCTTGCCGGTCTGAGTCCCTTCCGGAATCTTCAGTTTGACGCGACCATCGAGGGTCGGAATTTCCAGCTCGCCACCTAGGGCCGCGTCGACAAAGCTGATCGGCACTTCGCAGAAGAGGTGCTTGCCGTCACGCTGGAAGATGTCGTGTTCGCGGACGTTGATCACCACGTACAGGTCCCCGGTCGGACCACCCTGAGTGCCCGCCTCGCCTTCGCCGGACAGACGAATGCGGTCACCGGTGTCGACACCGGCCGGCACTTTGACAGAGAGGGTTTTGTACTCTTCGACGCGACCGTCGCCGTGGCAGGAATCGCACGGATCGGAAATGATCTTGCCCTGGCCATGGCAGCGCGGGCAGGTCTGCTGCACCGAGAAGAAGCCTTGCTGCATACGCACCTGACCGATGCCGCCGCAAGTCGGGCAAGTCGATGGCGACGAGCCTTTCTTGGCGCCCGAACCGTCGCATGGTTTGCAATTGACCAGCGTCGGAACGCGGATATTCACGGTCGTACCGCGTACCGCTTCTTCCAGGTTCAGCTCCAGGGTGTAACGCAAATCGCTGCCGCGCTGAGCGCCGCCACGGGAGCCGCCGCGACCGCCACCGAAGAAGTCACTGAAGACATCACCGAAGATGTCGGAGAAGTTCTGACCGCCGAAGCCTGCACCGCCGCCACCCATGCTCGGGTCGACGCCGGCATGACCGTACTGATCGTACGCTGCACGCTTGCTGGAATCGGACAGCACTTCGTAGGCTTCGTTGGCCTCCTTGAACAGATCTTCCGACGCCTTGTCACCGGGATTACGGTCCGGGTGGTGCTTCATCGCCAGACGGCGATAGGCCTTTTTCAGGTCTGCTTCGCTTGAGCCGCGCTCAACACCCAACACTTCGTAATAGTCACGCTTAGCCATAAGTTCTTCATACTCTTGAGGACGTTCGGCAAACCCCTCCTGAGCTTCGCCAAACTCGTTGAGCCCCAATACAGGCCCGGACCCAACTCACGTCAATTCAACGATCCTGGTCTTTGGTTCATGCGGTATTTACGGCGCGAAAAGCAGGAGCATTCCCGGCCATACCGCCAACACACGAAGCTTGTCGCATGCTGTAAAAATTCGCGTATTCCAGATACGCCAACGCGGGAGCAAGCTCCCGCGCGGCGACATCCTACCAGTCACCGCCGCAAGGCAGTCAACCGGGCGACCAACAACTTACTTGTGGTCTTTGACTTCTTCGAACTCGGCATCGACAACATCGTCAGCCTTCTCAGCCGATTCGCCTTGCGGTGCCGCGCCTTCAGCAGGCTGAGCCTGTTCGGCGTACATCTTCTGGGCAACCGGCGCAGAGACTTTCGACAGCTCTTCAACCTTGGCGTCGATGGCAGCCTTGTCGTCGCCTTTGACGGCGGCTTCCAGGGCAACCACAGCCGCTTCGATTGCAGTCTTCTCTTCTGCAGTCACTTTGTCGCCAGCGTCAGCGATCATCTTGCGAGTCGAGTGAACCAGTGCGTCACCCTGGTTACGGGCAGCGGCCAGCTCTTCGAACTTGCGGTCTTCCTCGGCGTTCAGCTCGGCGTCGCGCACCATTTTCTGGATTTCTTCATCCGACAGACCAGAGTTGGCCTTGATGGTGATCTTCTGCTCTTTGCCGGTCGCCTTGTCCTTCGCACCTACGTGCAGGATGCCGTTGGCGTCGATGTCGAAGGTCACTTCGATCTGCGGAACGCCACGTGGAGCTGGTGGAATGTCGGCCAGATCGAACTTGCCCAGGGACTTGTTCTGTGCGGCTTGCTTGCGCTCGCCTTGCAGGACGTGAATGGTCACGGCGCCCTGGTTGTCGTCGGCGGTCGAGAACACTTGCGATTTCTTGGTAGGAATCGTGGTGTTTTTCTCGATCAGCGCGGTCATCACGCCACCCATGGTTTCGATACCCAGGGTCAGCGGGCTGACGTCAAGCAGCAGAACGTCTTTCACGTCACCGGCCAGAACGGCGCCCTGGATCGCAGCACCCATGGCAACAGCTTCGTCCGGGTTCACGTCTTTACGTGCTTCTTTACCGAAGAAATCGGTAACTGCCTTCTGCACCAGAGGCATACGAGTCTGACCACCAACCAGAATCACGTCGTTAATTTTGCTGACGTCGATACCGGCGTCCTTCAGAGCAATACGGCATGGCTCGATGGTACGGTTCACCAGATCTTCGACCAGCGACTCGAGCTTGGCACGAGAGATCTTCACGTTCAGGTGCTTAGGACCAGTCGCGTCTGCTGTGATGTACGGCAGGTTGACGTCGGTCGATTGCGAAGAAGACAGCTCGATCTTGGCTTTCTCAGCGGCTTCTTTCAGACGCTGCAAGGCCAGAGGATCGTTCTTCAGGTCCATGCCGGACTCTTTCTTGAACTCGTCGACGAGGTAGTCGATCAGGCGCATGTCGAAGTCTTCACCACCCAGGAAGGTGTCACCGTTGGTGGCCAGCACTTCGAACTGGTGCTCGCCGTCAACTTCAGCGATTTCGATCACGGAAACGTCGAAAGTACCACCACCCAGGTCGTAAACGATCACGGTGTGATCGCCCTTGGCCTTGTCCATGCCATAAGCCAGAGCGGCTGCGGTTGGTTCGTTGATGATACGTTTTACGTCCAGACCGGCGATGCGACCAGCATCTTTAGTCGCCTGACGCTGACTGTCGTTGAAGTAGGCCGGAACGGTGATCACCGCTTCGGTCACTGCTTCGCCGAGGTAGTCTTCGGCGGTCTTCTTCATCTTTTTCAGGACTTCGGCGCTGATTTGCGGCGGAGCCATCTGCTTGCCGGAAGCCTCGACCCAGGCGTCACCGTTGTTGGCCTTGACGATCTTGTAAGGCACCAGCTTGATGTCTTTCTGTACAACTTCTTCGTCGAAGCGGCGGCCAATCAGGCGCTTCACTGCGAACAGTGTGTTGTGCGGGTTGGTCACAGCCTGACGCTTGGCCGACTGACCGACCAGGATTTCGCCATCGTTGGCATAAGCGATGATCGACGGCGTAGTACGCGCGCCTTCAGCGTTTTCAATAACTTTGGCTTTGCCGTTTTCCAGCACGGAGACGCAGGAGTTGGTAGTCCCCAGGTCGATACCGATAATTTTGCCCATGTTCACTCTCCCGAAACTTTGGATTTTTTTGCCGCAGCAGTGGTGGCTGACTGCGGTAATACTTAAACGCTTGACTTGTAAATGGGGGCCTTGCGGCTAATTTCAAGCCTTCTCGTCAATCGAAGGCGAAACTGGCGCCGGCGCCTTGCTGACCACAACCATCGCCGGACGCAGCAGGCGACCGTTGAGCTGGTAGCCCTTCTGGAACACCTTCAGAATGCTGTTCGGCTCCAGGACATCACTTTCCTGCATGGCCATTGCCTGGTGCTCCACGGCGTTGAACGGTTCGCCTTCCTGCGGGCTTACAGCGACAAGCTGGTAGCGCGTGAGGGTGTCGTGAAACATTTTCAGGGTCAGCTCGATGCCTTCGCGCATCGGACGGATGCTTTCGTCATCCGGGCTCGACAGCTCGAGGCCGCGCTCCAGGCTGTCGACGATCGGCAGCAGGTCGCCGGCGAATTTTTCCAGCGCAAACTTGTGCGCCTTTTCGACATCCTGCTCGGCACGGCGGCGGACGTTCTGCAGATCGGCAGCTACGCGCAGCGATTGATCCTGCGCGGCGGCCAATTGCTCTTCGAGCACTTGTACACGGGTCGCCAGGTCATCACCCGAAGTCTCGGGCGCCTGATTGGCTTCTGGGTTTTGCGTATCTACTGTCTGTTCGTCAGCCATGGAATTCTCCTTTCAATATCGTCCGCGAGTTCGATTCGCGCTTCTGCCCCGGTATATGGGGCCGCAAAATCAGGCTTCAAGGGCTGACAACGATTAACCCTACAAAAAAGTGCTGCATTGGCATTCCTGCGTGCGACAAGCATTTGATCGGATCATCCCCATTGAGCCGAGCGAGGGCATTGTCAGCTCGAAACAAAACACTGTATAAATAACCAGACCTAAAGTTTGGGAGCGGCCTTTATGCTGGTGCACCTGTCCGTACACAACTACGCCATCGTTGAACATCTCGATCTCGAGCTCGATCGCGGCATGAGCGTGATTACCGGGGAAACCGGCGCCGGCAAATCGATCATGCTCGACGCCCTGGGCCTGACGCTCGGTGATCGCGCCGACAGCGGCGTGGTGCGACCGGGCGCCGACAAGGCCGATATCCTGGCGACCTTCGATCTGGCCGATATTCCCGAGGCCAGTACCTGGCTGGCGGAACGCGACCTGGAAACCGACGGTCCGTGCATCCTGCGTCGGGTCATCACTTCCGAAGGTCGCTCACGCGGCTATATAAATGGCACCCCCTGCCCGCTCGGCGATCTCAAGGCGCTCGGCGAGCTGCTGATCGACATCCACAGCCAGCACGAACACCAATCCCTGCTCAAGACCGATACCCACCGGCGCCTGCTCGACGAGTACGCCGGGGCGACCGATCTGGCGCGCCAGGTACATCTGGCAGCCCAGCGCTGGCGCCAGACTCGCCAGGAGCTGGAGCGCCTTTCCAACTCCGGCGACGAACAGCGCGCGCGCCATCAGTTGCTCAGCTACCAGCTCGAAGAACTGGAAAACCTCGGCCTCGGAGAAAACGAGCTGGAAGAACTGGAGCAGGAACACAAGAACCTGACCAACGCCGAAACCCTGCTCGGCATCTGCCGACAAGTGGTCGAGCAATGCAGCGAAAGCGATTCCGGCAACGTTTTGAATGCCCTGACGGCCAGCCTCAATAGACTGTCGAGCGTGAACAACTCGGTCGGCGCGCTGGGTGAAGCGAGCAGCCTGCTGACCAGTGCGCAGATCCAGGTCGAAGAAGCCGTCGGCGAACTCAATCGCTTTCTCGACAACTTCGATGCCGACCCGGCGCGCCTGCAATATCTGGAAGAACGTCTGGACTCCATCTACACGCTGGCACGCAAACACCGCATTCAGCCAACTGAAGTGGCGGAGATGCAGCAGAAGCTGCTCGACGAGATCGAAGCGCTGGACGCCAACGATGAATCCATCGAACGCCTCGCCGAGGAACTCGCATCCTATGCCCGCCATTATCAGGAAAAGGCCCGGGAGCTGAGCGAGCTGCGTCATCAGGCAGCCGGCAGTCTGGCAAGCGCGGTGGAGCAGGAGATTCAACGTCTGGGCATGCCCGGCGGGCGCTTCACCATCGAATTGCGCGCCAACAACAGCAGTGAGCTGCAACCCAATGGTCTGGAACAAGTCGAGCTGCTGGTCAGCGCCAACCCGGGCCAACCCTTGAAGGCCTTGGCCAAAGTGGCGTCCGGCGGTGAATTGTCACGGATCAGCCTGGCCATCCAGGTGATTACCGCCCAGACCTCTCGCGTACCGACATTGGTATTCGACGAAGTGGACGTGGGGATTGGCGGTCCAACGGCTGAAATCGTCGGTCAACTGTTGCGCCGCCTCGGAGATCGCGGACAGGTACTGACGGTCACGCACTTGCCGCAAGTCGCGGCTCAGGGGCATCAGCATCTGTTCGTGCATAAAGTACGCGGCGAGCAGGCGACTCATACGGCCGTTTCGAAGCTGAGCAAGAATGACCGCATAGAAGAAGTCGCACGCATGCTTGGCGGCATCGATCTGACCAAAGAGTCTTTGGCGCACGCGAAAAAGATGGTCGTCACCGCAAAGGTTTAAGCACGCCAGAAAGCACGAAGGCGACCCTTGGGTCGCCTTCGCTCGTTTCGCGAACCTGAAATTCGCGCGACATGCTTACTTTTTGTTGCGTACGTACAGTACGAGATTGTGATCAACCATCTCGTAACCGTGCTTCTCGACGATCGCCTTCTGAAGTTTTTCGATTTCTTCGTCGAAGAATTCGATGACTTCGCCCGACTCCACGTTAACCATATGGTCGTGGTGGCCACCGTCGGCCAATTCGAATACCGCGTGGCCGCCGTCGAAGTTGTGACGGACCACGAGGCCAGCCGCTTCGAACTGGGTCAGAACACGGTAGACCGTGGCCAGACCGACGTCCTCGCCAGCTTCCATCAACGCCTTGTAGACGTCCTCGGCACTCATGTGACGCTGCTCTGTAGAGTCGAGCATTTGCAGGATCTTGACCCGTGGCAGGGTCACTTTGAGGCCGGCTTTGCGTAGTTCGCTATTTTCAACCATGGTCAGCTTTCTCGCGATGCTGCTTCGCAGCTTCTCTTAATGCGGGTATGATCGGCGTTTACGTTGTCCCAGCCAAGATAGTGGAAGTCGCCCACCGATGCAAAACACCAAGCTCTTGCTAACCAGTTTCACCTTTGTGGGACTGCTCGCACTCGCCGGTTGTTCATTCCCCGGGGTTTACAAAATCGACATCCAGCAGGGCAATGTCGTCACGCAGGACATGATAGACCAGTTACGCCCGGGAATGACCCGGCCGCAAGTACGGTTTATCATGGGCAACCCTCTGCTTGCCGACACGTTCCACGCCAACCGCTGGGATTATCTGTACAGCCTGCAACCTGGTGGCGGTGAGCGCCAACAGGAACGCATGAGTGTCATTTTCGACTCGAATGACCGCCTCGTCAGCCTGTCCGGCGACTTCATGCCGGGCGTCAGCCGTGATGAAGCGATTCTCGGCAAGGACAGCGGCACCAGCGTGACCGCTCCTGCTGAAAACGCCGAGCAGCCGAAACCGGAAAAACCGGCCAAGCCTGGCTCCTTGCTGGATCAGATCCAGAAGGACGTCGATGGTGTGGAAACCGTTCCGGTTCCAACGCCAGAACCGCTGGACACCTCGCCGCAATAAATTGCGACGCAATAAAAAACCCGGAAATTCCGGGTTTTTTATTACCTGCCGCTTGGCCAGCCTACTGATTTCGCGCCTTGGCTTCGGCAGCCTTGGCGGCACGAAGACGACGCACCTCTTTCGGATCTGCCAACAGTGGCCGATAGATCTCGATGCGATCGCCCTCCTGAACCCGTCGAGCATCCGGATCAGCAATCACTTTGCCGAAGATCCCCAAAGGACAGCTCTTCAGATCCAGCTCCGAAAATTCAGCATCAATCCCGGACGCCATCAGCGCCGCACGCACCGTCGTACCCTCAGCAACACTGATTACACGCAAAACCTGACGATCAACCGCCGCATACACCACTTCGACTTCGATCACCGGCTCAACCATGCATCTGCTTGGCGCGCTGGCAGAACGCGTCCACCAATGTATTGGCTGCCTGATTGAACAAAGGACCGAGCGTCGCGCGGACCAGCGGCCCGGCGTAGTCGAAGGACAGATCCAGACTGATCTTGCAGGCCTTCTCGTTCAGCGCCTTGAACACCCAGACGCCGTGCAGCTGATTGAACGGTCCCTCCTCCAGGTTCATCTCGATCGACTGCCCCGGCACCAGCGTATTGCGTGTCACGAAGTGCTGACTGAGGCCGCCCTTGGCCACGCCGACACTGGCGCGCATGTGCTCAGGCGAGCTTTCCAGGACTTCAGCAGACGAGCACCACGGCAGAAATTCCGGGTAACGTGCCACGTCATTGACGAGGTCGTAGAGAAATTGCGCCGGATAAGGCAGCAGCGCCGATCGTTGAATATGTGTCGTCATGTAAGCGTCACTTCCAGAGCTGGGCGGCAAACACTACAAGAATGCCGATGGGCGCCACATAGCGCATCAAAAACAGAGACAGGGCGAACAGCGCCGGGCTGCGAATCGACAATTCATCACGTACCGCCTCACGCCCCATCACCCAACCGGCAAACAGCACAAAGCACAGCCCACCGAGCGGCAACATGATGCGCGAGGTGAAGAAGTCGATCACGCCAAAGAAGTCCAGGCCACCTGCCGCACCCCACTGGTAGAGATGGAACACCCCACCATCGTTCACGAAAAATTTGGCTTCCTTCCAGATATTGAAGGAAAACACCGTGCCCAGGCCAACGAACCAGCAGGTGAACGCCAACCAGAATGTCACCCAGGCACGGCTGATTTTAGTCCGCTCGACCAGATAGGCGACCATTGGCTCCAGCAGGGAAATCGCCGAGCTCCAGGCCGCAATGGCCACCAGAACGAAGAACACCACGCCCATCAACTGGCCGAACAGCACGTTACCGAAAGCAAATGGCAGGCTGACAAACATCAGCCCCGGGCCTTCGCTCGGGTTCAAACCACCGGCGAACACAATCGGAAACAAGGCCAGACCAGCCACCAGCGAAACAAAGGTATCGAGCAGCGCCACACCGACGACCGTGCCCGACAGCGAGGCTTCCTTGGTCATGTAGGCGCCATAGATCATGATCGAGCCCACGCCCACGCTCAGGGAGAAGAACGCGTGCCCCATGGCCGGCAGCAAGCCGTCGAGGACTTTTTCCGGGTGGAAGTCGAACATGAAATGCACGCCTTCCATGAAATGCCCGGTGGTCATGCTGTAACCCAGCAGCACCAGCACCATCACGAACAGCAGCGGCATCATGATCCGCAGGCTGCGCTCGAGCCCGGCAACCACGCCCTTGGCGATCACCACCGCCGACAACAGCATGAAAACCGTGTGCCACAGCGTGATACGCCACGGGTCGGCGATGACATTCCCGAAGTACGCCCCGACCTGATCAGCCGTCGCGCCCTGGAAGTCTCCGCGCCCCATATCAATGATGTAATCCAGCGACCAGCCGCCGACCACACTGTAGAAAGACAGGATCAGCAGCGCCGTGATCATCCCGGCGAACGCGCCCCACGACCACTTGCCCGAGTGCCCGGCTTCACGCGCCAGCACCTTCAGGGCATTCGCCGGACTCTGGCGGGCACGGCGGCCGATCAGGGTTTCGGCGAGCATTACCGGGATGCCGATCAGCGCGATACATGCCAGAAACATCAGCACGAAGGCACCGCCACCGTAGACCCCGACCATGTAGGGGAATTTCCAGATGCTGCCCAATCCCACGGCCGAACCGGTCGCGGCGAATATGAAAACCCAGCGGCTAGCCCAACTGCCGTGGACAGAAACCTTGTCTGTCGACATCGTTTATCACGCCCAAGCGTTAGAAAAAGAGGCCGCATTGTCCGGGATTCACTCAACCTGCTCAAGCACGCAGCATCACCGTAGCCGACAGCCGTTTATCTCCATATAATGCCGCCCCTATGGCTAAACAGAAGAAACACCCAACAGGGACCATCGCGCAAAACAAAAAGGCGCGACACGATTACTTCATCGAGCACAAGTTCGAGGCTGGTCTGGTCCTGGCCGGCTGGGAAGTAAAAAGTCTGCGGGCAAGCAAGCTGCAACTGGTCGACAGTTACGTGCTGCTCAAGGATGGCGAAGCCTGGCTGCTTGGCAGCCATATCACGCCTCTGATGACCGCCAGCACCCATGTCATCGCTGACCCGGTGCGCACCCGCAAGCTGCTGCTCAACCGCCGCGAGCTGGACAAGCTCGCCGCCGCCGTGCAGCAGAAGGGTTACGCCTGCGTGTGCCTGTCCTGGTACTGGAGCAAGCACATGGTCAAGTGCGAGATCGCTCTCGGTAAGGGCAAGAAGGAATACGACAAGCGCGATACCGAACGCGAACGCGACGCCGGTCGCGAGTTGCAGCGTGCGGTGCGCAACAAGGGCAAGGAAGACTGATTCTTCTGCCTGAATGACCGTTCCCGCGCCTGGCACGGGAGCGGTCTTTTTTACATCCCTTTGCGTCGCTCGGCGCGAGCCATGCGCTGCACTTCCTGCCGCACTTCTTCCAGCACTTCCTGCACATACAGAATGTGTCGGCTGGAGACCTCACGCGCCTGTTCCGCGCGCCCCTCGATAATCGCCAGATACAATTCCCGATGCTGTGTGATCAGCATGTCGCGGGTTTCCGTGCGCTGCTTGTACATGCCACCGATGTTGGTCACCACGTTGCGCTTGAGCAGATCGAACAGCCCGCGAATGGTGTGCAGCAACACCGCGTTATGACTGGCTTCGGCAATCGCCAGGTGGAATTTCGCATCCGCCGCGCCCTCTTCCGCCCGGCTCACTTCATCGTGACGCGAATAGCAGTCCTGTAACTCTTCAAACGCCGCCGTCAGCCGTTCGCGGTCCACATCCGTGGCGCGCAATGCCGCGTAATAGGCGCACGATGCCTCCAGCGTGTGGCGAAATTCCAGCAGATCACGTTGCGCCTCAGGATTGCTTTCCAGCAGTTGCAGCAGCGGATCGCTGAACGTCGAACCGAGGCTTTCCACGACATAGTTGCCGCCGCCCTGCTTGCTGACCAGCAACCCCTTGGCCGCAAGCTTCTGAATCGCCTCGCGCAAAGAGGGCCGAGAAACGCCGAACTGTTCCGCCAGAGTCCGCTCGGCCGGCAGACGCTCGCCGGACTTCAGCGTGCCCTCGAGAATCATCCCTTCCAGTCGCTCGACAATGTCGTCAGACAAACGGCGCTGACGTATCTGATCAAACCCCATCACTCAACTCTCCACCATCCCGACCGCTCGCCGGGCTCTCTATTCTGGCCTATCGGCGCTGCGCCGACACCTGCCAGATGACGCCAATTCAACCGGTGCAATCCGACTCGCCGTCCGGTTGTTCGACAAAAGTTTTAGGGCGGCAAATTGACACACCGACATCAAGGCTTTTACCCTAGCCGACAGCACTTGTAAATTGGTCTTACCAATTAACCAAGTAAGCTGACAGTGCCTGACCAACAACAATTAGGGGCCACCCCATATGCAAACCTGGCAACAGCTCTACAGCCCGCTCGGCAGTCTCGGCGTGTCCGCACTCGCGGCCGTCATCCCCATCGTTTTCTTCTTCCTCGCCCTGGCGGTGTTCCGCCTCAAAGGTCATGTGGCCGGCAGCATCACGCTCGCCCTGGCCATCGCCGTGGCGATCTTTGCGTTCCAGATGCCGGTCGACATGGCGTTCGCCGCTGCCGGATATGGCTTCGCCTATGGTCTGTGGCCGATTGCCTGGATCATTGTGGCGGCGGTGTTCCTGTACAAACTGACGGTCAAGAGCGGTCAGTTCGAGGTCATCCGCAGCTCGGTGCTGTCGATCACTGACGACCAACGCCTGCAGGTGCTGTTGATCGGTTTCTGCTTCGGTGCATTCCTCGAAGGTGCCGCCGGTTTCGGCGCGCCGGTGGCGATTACCGCTGCGCTGCTGGTGGGACTGGGCTTCAACCCGCTGTACGCCGCCGGCATGTGCCTGATTGCCAACACCGCACCGGTAGCGTTCGGCGCGCTGGGGATTCCGATCATCGTGGCCGGGCAAGTCACCGGCATCGACGCGTTCAAGATTGGCGCCATGACCGGTCGCCAGTTGCCGCTGCTGTCGCTGTTCGTGCCGTTCTGGCTGGTGTTCATGATGGACGGCCTGCGCGGTGTGCGTGAAACCTGGCCAGCCGCACTGGTTGCCGGCCTGAGCTTCGCTGTCACCCAATACTTCACTTCGAATTTCATCGGCCCGGAGCTGCCGGACATCACGTCGGCCCTGGCCAGTCTGATTTCGCTGACCCTGTTCCTGAAGGTCTGGCAACCGAAACGTGCCGCCGGCCAGCACATCGTCGGCGCCGTATCCGCTTCGGTGGTCACCGCCAGCGTCGGCGGTTTCGGCCAGAAGCGCACCACCGTCGCTTCGCCTTACAGCCTTGGGGAAATTGTCAAGGCGTGGTCGCCGTTCCTGATCCTCACCGTGCTGGTGACCATCTGGACCCTCAAGCCTTTCAAAGCCATGTTCGCCGCCGGCGGCTCGATGTACGCCTGGGTGTTCAACTTCGCGATTCCGCACCTTGATCAACTGGTCATCAAGACTGCACCGATCGTTGCCGCCCCGACCGCGATCCCAGCCGTGTTCAAACTCGACCCGATTTCCGCGACCGGCACGGCGATTTTCTTCTCCGCGCTGATCTCGATGCTGGTGCTGAAGATCAACTTCAAAACTGGTCTGACCACTTTGAAAGAGACTTTCTACGAACTGCGCTGGCCGATCCTGTCGATCGGCATGGTGCTGGCGTTTGCCTTCGTCACCAACTATTCCGGCATGTCCTCGACCATGGCCTTGGTGTTGGCGGCAACCGGCGCGGCATTCCCGTTCTTCTCGCCATTCCTCGGCTGGCTCGGCGTGTTCCTCACCGGTTCCGATACTTCGTCCAACGCCCTGTTCAGTTCGCTGCAAGCGACCACCGCGCACCAGATCGGGGTCAACGACACCCTGCTGGTGGCCGCCAATACCAGCGGCGGCGTGACCGGCAAGATGATCTCGCCACAATCGATCGCCGTGGCCTGCGCAGCAACCGGCCTGGTGGGCAAGGAATCCGATCTGTTCCGCTTCACCCTCAAGCACAGCCTATTCTTTGCAACGATTGTCGGCCTCATCACTTTGGCTCAGGCCTACTGGTTCACCGGCATGCTGGTGCATTAAGACTACAAGCGACATGGAAATAACCGACGCCGGTCCGTGATTCCGGCGTCAGCAACTCACAACCCGGTCTGTAAGGCTGCTGAAAGCAATGCGCTCTATATTCGGCAGCCTCAACAGACGGATAACCGGGCCCACCCGGAGACACGCCTGATGAGCGAGCTTTTTTACAACGCTGTGCCCAACGCCACTCGCGTCGCACCGCCACTGCCCGAACCCCGGCAATACCCGAGCGAGAAACCGTCGCGGGTCTACCTGTTCGGTACGTGCGTGGTCGACCTGTTCTACCCGGAAGCCGGGATGGACGCGATCCACTTGCTGGAGCGCGAAGGCATCCGGGTCGACTACCCGCAAGGGCAGAGCTGCTGCGGACAACCGGCCTACACCTCGGGTTACACCGAGCAGGCACGGACGGTGGCGCGCTCGCAACTGGCGCTGTTTGCCGGGGACTATCCGGTGGTGGTGCCGTCGGGTTCGTGCGCCGGAATGATCCGCGAGCATTACGCCGACTTGTTCAAGGACGAGCCGGAAACGCTGAAACAGGTTCAGGCCCTCGCGGCCCGTACCTATGAGCTGGCCGAGTTTCTGCTGTTCGTCTGCAAGGTGCAGCTCAAGGACAGCGGCGAGCCGGTGAAAGTGGCGCTGCACACCTCGTGTTCGGCGCGACGGGAAATGAACACCCACCTGCATGGCCGCGAGTTGTTGGCGCAGTTGAGCAACGTGGAACGGGTCAACCACGATCACGAAAGCGAATGCTGTGGCTTCGGTGGGACATTCAGCGTCCGTATGCCAGACATTTCCGGCGCGATGGTGGCTGACAAGACCCGGGCGTTGAAGGAATCCGGCGCACATCAGGTACTCAGTGCCGACTGCGGCTGCCTGATGAACATCAACGGCTCGCTGGAAAAACAGCAGGAAGCGCTGCGCGGGCAACACCTGGCGAGCTTCCTCTGGCAACGAACCGGAGGTGCGCGATGAGCACTTCCACGATTATTCCTACGGTTGCCGTAGAAGAAGACTTCCGCACCCGGGCACACAACGCCTTGGGCGATTCGCAGTTACGGAACAACTTCCGCACTGCGATGGATTCACTGATGACCAAACGGGCAGCGGCTTTCAGCGATGCCCACGAAAGAGAACACTTGCGCGCCCTGGGCAACTCGATCAGGGCGCGTGCGCTCTCCAAGTTGCCCGACCTGCTCGAGCAACTGGAACAGAACCTGACCCGCAACGGTGTGACAGTGCACTGGGCGGAAACGGTGGACGAGGCCAATGGCATCGTCCTTTCGATCATCCGCGCTCACGAGGCGCGGCAAGTGATCAAGGGCAAATCGATGGTCAGCGAAGAGATGGAGATGAACCATTTCCTCGAGGCTCGGGACATTGAATGTCTGGAGTCCGACATGGGGGAGTACATCGTCCAGCTCGACCACGAGAAGCCTTCACACATAATCATGCCGGCAATCCACAAGAATGCCGGTCAGGTCGCGTCCTTGTTCCACGACAAACTTGGCGTGGAATACACCAAGGACGTTGACCAACTCATTCAGATCGGTCGCAGGGTCCTGCGGCAGAAATTCTTCGAAGCGGACATCGGCGTCTCCGGCGTCAACTTCGCCGTGGCCGAAACCGGCACCCTGCTGCTGGTGGAAAACGAAGGCAACGGCCGCATGACCACCACCGTGCCACCGGTGCACATCGCCGTCACCGGCATCGAAAAAGTCGTGGAAAACCTGCGCGACGTGGTGCCGCTGCTGTCATTGCTGACCCGCTCGGCGCTGGGCATTCCGATCACCACCTACGTCAACATGATCTCCGGCCCGCGCAAGGAACATGAACTCGACGGCCCGCAGGAAGTGCATCTGGTGCTGCTCGACAACGGTCGCAGCCAGGCCTTCGCCGACAGCGAACTGCGCCAGACCCTGAACTGCATCCGCTGCGGCGCTTGCATGAATCATTGCCCGGTCTACACCCGCGTCGGCGGCCATACCTACGGCGAGGTTTACCCCGGCCCGATCGGCAAAATCATCACCCCGCACATGGTCGGCCTGGCGAAAGTCCCGGATCACCCGAGCGCCTCTTCGTTGTGTGGCGCCTGCGGTGAAGTGTGTCCGGTAAAAATTCCGATCCCCGCACTGCTGCGCCGCCTACGCGAAGAAAACGTCAAAGCCCCCGACAGTCCTAATCAAGTAATGCGCGGTCAGGGCAGCAAATATTCGCGCAAGGAACGCTTCATCTGGAATGCCTGGGCGAAGCTCAACAGCTCGCCGACCCTGTATCGACTGTTTGCGTTTTTCGCCACACGCCTGCGCGCCATGGCGCCGAACAATGTCGGGCCGTGGACGCAGAACCACAGCGCACCGAAACCCGCCGCCCGCTCACTGCATGACATGGCTCGCGAACACCTGGCAAAACGAGGAGACCGTTGATGAGCGCCAAACAAAACATCCTCGGCAAGTTACGGAAGAGTCTGACCGGCACCACACCGATTGCCGACAACTTTGACGTCGATCTGGTGACCCAGCCCTACACCTACAGTGCCGAACAACGGATCCCGCAACTGCGCAAACTGATGGAAGCGGTGCACACCGAAATCCACCTGACATCCGCTGATGGCTGGCCGGCGCTGCTGGCGCAATTGCTGCGCGACCGTCAGTTGCCGAGCCTGCTGATCGCACCGACTACGCCTCACGGGCAGCGCATCACACAACACTGGGCGAACAATCCTGATCTGCCGGCGCTGAAATCCTACGACCGGCCGATGGAGGAATGGAAAGCCGAGTTGTTCAACGACACCCCGGCCAGCCTCACCGGCACCCTCGGCGCCATCGCCGCCACCGGCAGCCTCATTCTCTGGCCGACCCGCGAAGAACCGCGGCTGATGAGCCTGGTACCGCCAGTGCATTTCGCCCTGCTCAAGGCCAGCCAGATCCGCGACAACTTCTATCAGGTGCAGCAGGAATTCGAGTGGGCCCAAGGCATGCCGACCAACGCGCTGCTGGTGTCCGGCCCCTCGAAAACCGCCGACATCGAACAAGTCCTGGCTTACGGCGCCCACGGCCCGAAAGATCTGGTGGTGTTGATCCTGGAGGACCAATGACCTTACCGGCGACTTTCCTGCGCGATGCGCAGCAGCTGATTCCGGCTGAACGGCGTTTCGACGATCCGCTGTCGACCCTGGCTTTCGGCACCGATGCCAGCTTCTACCGGTTGATTCCGCAACTGGTGATCCGCGTCGAATCCGAAGATGAAGTGGTAGCGCTGCTGAAACTGGCCCAGCGCGATCAGGTCCCGGTGACCT
This sequence comes from Pseudomonas sp. NFIX49, assembly GCF_900115915.1. NCBI lineage: Bacteria > Pseudomonadati > Pseudomonadota > Gammaproteobacteria > Pseudomonadales > Pseudomonadaceae > Pseudomonas > Pseudomonas sp. NFIX49. Next base: position 767,735 of record NZ_FOYE01000002.1, read on the forward strand.
TCCGCGCCGCCGGCACCAGCCTGTCCGGACAGGCGATCAGCGATTCGGTGCTGATCGTGCTTGGAGATAACTGGAACGCTCGCGAAATCCGAGGCCAGGGCACACAAATCCGCCTGCAACCGGGGGTGATCGGTGCCCAGGCCAACGCGTGGCTCGCTCCATTCGGTCGCAAGATTGGTCCGGATCCGGCGTCCATCAACGCCTGCAAGATCGGCGGCATCGTCGCCAACAACGCCAGCGGCATGTGCTGCGGCACCGCGCAAAACACCTATCACACGCTGGCCGGGATTCGTCTGGTGCTGGCCGACGGCACGCGACTCGACACCGAAGATGCCGCCAGCGTCGAGGCGTTTCGAGTCAGCCACGGTGACTTGCTGGAACGTCTGGCGAGCTTGGGCCGCGAAACCCGCGCCAATGCCGAACTCGCCGCGCGAATCCGCCACAAATACCGTCTGAAAAATACCACCGGCCTGTCGCTCAACGCCCTGGTGGATTTCGATGAGCCTGTGGATATCTTGAGCCACTTGCTGGTCGGTTCCGAAGGCACCCTCGGTTTCATCAGCGCCGTGACTTACGACACGGTGATCGACCATCCGAACAAGGCCTCGGCGCTGATCGTATTCCCGGATGTGGAAACCTGCTGCAACGCCGTCACCGTACTGAAAAGCCAACCGGTGTCGGCCGTGGAACTGCTCGACCGCCGCAGCCTGCGCTCGGTGCAGGACAAACCCGGGATGCCGGCTTTCGTACAGCAGCTGTCGAACAATGCCTGCGCGCTGTTGATCGAATCCCGCGCAGCTTCTTCCACTTTGCTGCAGGAACAACTGGCGCAGATCATGGCGTCGCTCAATGGCTTCCCGGTGGAAAAGCAGGTCGATTTCACCGAAGACCCGGTCGAAAACGCCCGCCTCTGGGCGATCCGCAAGGACACCTTCCCTGCCGTTGGCGCGGTGCGCAAAACCGGCACCACGGTGATCATCGAAGACGTGACCTTCCCGGTGGAACAACTGGCGATCGGCGTGAACCGTCTGATCGAGCTGTTCGACAAACATTCCTACGACGAAGCGATCCTTTTCGGACACGCGCTGGAAGGCAATCTGCACTTTGTCTTCACCCAAGGCTTCAACAGCCCGGAAGAAGTCGCACGCTATCAGGCGTTCATGGACGACGTGGCGCAACTGGTGGCCGTGGAGTTCGGTGGTTCGCTGAAGGCCGAGCACGGCACCGGGCGCAACATGGCGCCCTTCGTCGAACTGGAATGGGGCAGTGACGCCTATCAATTGATGTGGCAGCTCAAACGCCTGCTCGACCCCAACGGCATTCTCAATCCGGACGTGGTGCTGAGCGAAGATCCGCAGATCCACCTCAAGCATCTGAAACCGCTGCCGGCGGCTGACGAGATTGTGGATAAATGCATCGAGTGCGGTTTCTGCGAGCCGGTCTGCCCTTCCAAGGGCCTGACCCTGAGTCCGCGCCAGCGCATCGTGATCTGGCGCGATATCCAGGCGCGAAAGCGCGCCGGAATCGACACCACCGAACTGGAAAAAGCCTACGAGTACCAAGGCATCGATACCTGCGCCGCGACCGGTTTGTGTGCGCAACGTTGCCCCGTAGGTATTAACACCGGCGAGCTGGTGAAAAAGCTGCGCGGCCGTCACGCCACACATACGAAAACCGCCAACTTGATCGAAGGAAATTTCGCCACCACCCTGCAGGGTGCGCGTTTCACCCTGCACGTGGCCAACGGTGCGCGGATATTGTTGGGTGCACCGCGCCTGGCGAAGCTTTCGGCCACCCTGACGCGACTGTCCAAAGGTCAGGTGCCGCTGTGGACCAGCGCGATGCCGCAGCCGGAAAAAGCCATTCGCTTCAGCCCGGCCGTGTCGGACGAACGCCCGCGCGTTGTGTATCTGCCAGCCTGCGTCTCGCGGGTGATGGGGCCGGCGGCGGGCGACAAGGAGCAGATGTCGCTGTACGACAAAACCCGTGGTCTGCTGGAAAAGGCCGGGTATCAAGTGGTGTTCCCGGACAATCTGGACAACCTCTGCTGCGGCCAACCCTTCGCGTCCAAAGGCTATGCCGAACAGGCCGAACACAAGCGTCAGGAGCTGATCGGCGCGCTGCTCCAGGCCAGTCGCGGCGGGCTCGATCCGATCTATTGCGACACCAGCCCCTGCACGCTGCGGCTGGTGCAGGATGTGGGAAATGTTCGCCTGGATCTGTATGACCCTGTGCGCTTCATCCGTACGCATCTGATGGATCGTCTCGACTTCACCCCGCAGGAAGCACCGATTGCCGTTCACGTGACCTGCAGCACTCAGCACCTTGGGGAAAGCCAGGCGTTGATCGAACTGGCGCGCCAATGCAGCAAGACGGTAGTGATCCCGGAAGGCATTCACTGCTGCGGTTTCGCCGGCGACAAGGGTTTCACCACGCCGGAGCTCAACAGCCACTCACTGAGAACGCTCAAGGATGCGGTGCAACAGTGCAGCGAGGGGATTTCCACCAGCCGCACCTGTGAGATCGGTCTGACGCAACACGGTGGAATCGACTACCACGGTCTGGTGTATCTGGTGGACCGGGTGACCCAAGCCAAAGCCCCCGCAACCGCCCTCTGAAGAAAAATAGAACCCTTGTGAGCGACCGCAGTCCACAGAACAGGCCCCGAACAATCGGGGCTTGTCCTCCATTCGGTTGCCCGTCCTGACGGCCAGCGAAGTCTGGATCCCTCAGTTCAAGGAGATTCATATGAAACGTTCTGTACTGTTAGGTCTGTTCGTTACTGCCTCGATGATGGCGTCGGCTTCGTTCGCTGCCGACAAGCCCGCTGACCTGTGTGATGCCAATCTGCAAACCATCAACAACGCCAAGGCGCAGGCAATGGCCTCACCCGACCTGAATCAACGGGTAGAAGCCAGTGTGCAGAAGGCCCAGGCACTCAAGGCTCAGGGCAAGATCGACGAATGCGTGGCTGAAACCCAGCAAACCATTCTGGAAATCCGCAAAACCAGCGGAACCAACAACTGATCGAAGCTCAGGCCAACCTTCGGGTTGGCCTTGTGAGCCGTTTGGCGTACACTGCGCAGGCTTGTTGCTCATAAGCCACACAGAGCGCCAGGCTCGGGGCCGTTTAGGATTCGACGCCGGTTGCGAAACTCTAGGTGCATGCCGACTTGGTAACAGAAGTCGTAAATCCACTGTTGCAACTACTTATAGTTGCCAATGACGACCAATACGGTGCTGCTCTCGCTGCTTAATTGCAGCTGACATGCACTCCTGGTACCTTCGGGTCCAGCAATCATCAGGGGATGTCTGTAAACCCAAAATGATTGTCATATAGAACAGAATCGCCGTGCAGTACGTTGTGGACGAAGCGGCTAAAACTTACACAACTCGCCCAAAGCACCCTGCCCGTCGGGTCGCTGAGGGTTAACTTAATAGACACGGCTACGCATGTAGTACCGACAGCGGAGTACTGGCGGACGGGGGTTCAAATCCCCCCGGCTCCACCAAATAGACAAAAAAGACGTCCTTGGACGTCTTTTTTTGTGCCTGAAATCCAGTGATGACACGGGTTTAAGGTCCAACGGGGTCCGATGGTATCTGAGCTCATCCTACATTTCATGTATTCCACGTGTTATTCCAAGCCCACGATTGGTAATTTGTTGGAATACACACTCCATCGGGGTTCACCATGGGTGCCCAAGCCACGCGACTTTCAGACGTCAAAGTTAAAGCAGCGAAACTGAAGGAAAAAGACTACATCCTCAATGATGGCAACGGCCTTCAGATGAGGGTGCGGGCCAACGGCACAAAGCTGTGGAATTTCAACTACATTCACCCAGTAACCAAAAACGATCAACATGGGGCTTGGCACCTTTCCAGAGGTGAGCATGGCTCAAGCTCGAAAACGGACAGTAGAAGCCAGAGACCAAGTTGTAGCGGTCTAATGAAACCGGACACCCATTTAGGCGAGAATGCTCGCCAGATAGAAATGTCAGATGACCAAACAACGCCGCTCCTTTACTCCTGAATTCAAGCGCGAGGCTGCCGACCTTGTGCTCAGACAAAACTACAGCTACGTCGAAGCTAGCCGTTCACTCGGCATTGGTGAATCGGCATTGCGCCGCTGGGTTGACCAGATTCAGAAAGAACATAACGGTGTCACCCCGCAGAGCAAGGCGCTGCCCCCGGAACAGCAAAGATTCAGGAGCTGGAAGCCCGGATTGATCGGCTTCAGCAAGAGAAATCAATACTAAAAAAGGCTACCGCGCTCTTGATGTCGGAAGATCACGAGCGTTCGCGCTGATTGACCAGTTGAGCGCCCACGAGCCGGTTGATTGGCTGTGCAAGGGTGTTTGCCGTCACCCGCTCGTGTTACTACGCCCAGCGCCTGCGACGCCGCACGCCCGATGTAGAACGACTTCGATGCGTAGCAGCGTCAGTGAACTGTTCTCGCTAAGCCCAAGCGCTGCGTGCAGTCGCAACATCTTGTCGTTGATGCGTGAAGACGGTGAGCACCTTGGTCGATTCAAAGTGCGCAGCTTGATGCGCGAGCTTGATTTAGTTGCAAATAACCCGGCTCTCACACCTACAAACGAGCAACAGTAGAAAGACTCGATATCCCCGAGCACATTGAACCGCGAGTTCGATGTACCAGCGCCCAATCAAGTCTGGTGCGGCGATAGCACCTACATTGGGGCGCAAGGAAAGTGGCATTACCTGGCTGTCGTCTTGGATCTTTGCACGCGTCGAATCGTGGGTTAGGCGCTGTTGGAAAAGCCAGACGTTGAGCTGGTGATCATAGCGTTGGATATGGCCTACTAGCAGCGCGGCAGGCCTTCGGATCTGCTATTCCACTCGGACCAGGAATCGCAATATGCAAGCCGACTCTTTCGCCAGCGGTTGTGGCGATACCGCCTGCGCCAGAGCATGAGTCGACGAGGAAACAGCTGGAATAACGCACCGATGGAGCGCGTATTTCGCAGCTTGAAAACAGCGGCTATCGAACTGCGCAGGAAGCACAGCGCGATATCAGCCACTTTTTGATGCATCGCTACAACTGGATTCGGCCTCTCCAATCCAACGAGGGGTTGGCACCAGCGCGGGCCGAGGAAAAGCTTAACGTCGTGTTCGGGATTAGTTGACCACTGTATATCAACATCCAACTAGAGCCGGCGCATATCTAACTCAATAGCTTAGTAAGAAGCGGTTCGTTTCGAAAAAGTACGCACCAGCGAGCGACGGCCGATAATTCAGCAGTGCGGCTGGTCATTTCTCGAATCCTAGCGCGCACTTCTGATAGCTTTGCTTTGGCAGCTGGATTATTGCCACCACAGCGTGCTTTGGCGACTCTGAAATCTTCAATTAGCGCATCCACTCTCTGCCAAATTTTTCTACGCTCCTCAGCCAAAGGCACGTGTTCATTAAGCTTTAGACGACTAACGGTTTCTTGAACACGCTTTTGATCCCACTCGGATGAACCAGGCATAGGGATAACTTTTCCCTCTTCATCGAAAGCGATCAGATCCACATCGTCGTCATCAATAGGATCGAGGAGATAGCGTGTTTCCGACTCCTCACATGGATCAGCGAACGATGAACAAAGGGATCCATCCCTTAGCGGAAACCAGCCACCCTTTTTGCGGTTCCCCACATTACCGCAGGCACGGAAGTTCATGTAGTCGAATGCCAGCCACCAATAGCCATCACGCACGGTGGTATCTAGCGCCTTAGCCTCCTTTTTAGGGCGAAAGTGCTCGACGTCATAGTGCGAATACAATTCACGGACTTCCGAGAACCAGCATTTACCAGCTGACAAAGCCAACAGCCAGTCTTTCAATGCCCCCCAGTGAGCACTATTGGCATCTATCAGAGCATTTCTGGCCTCGCGGTTACCTACCGAATGTAGAGCCTCTAATTCAGCAACCAATTGATCGGACTTGGCTAACCATGCGCTCCACCTAGCCTGTGTCCAGGGAACCCACTGCTGAGTTGTCGCGGTTGGGTCCCAATTGGGTATGCTGGCAGTAGGCAATTTACTCCTGAGGTCGATCCAAATCATTGGGCGGCCTCCTCACGCAAAATCTCGTCAATGATCGAATCTGCAATCACGTCTTGCTCAGCTTGCTCTTCCGGAGTCAGCACCGGTTTCCGGAAGCGACGGTGCTGCGCCATCTTCCGAACGAACAGCGCGTAATCCGGATCACGGAAATCAGCCGTTGAAAAGCCCAAGTCGGCCAGTTCGGCGGACAACCGACTCAACTCAGCCTCTTCATCAGAGGTCCGTGGCAACTTCACGAACAACTCATTACGCCGGAATAGGCGGCGCTCGGTTTCGATGTCCAACGTGGACGACAAACCAAATAGTTCGCTTTTGAGCAGCCCGGTCACACCCATGCCCTGTGGGTGTTCATCAGGGATATCCACCACCGTGCGATTGCCATTGCGGCGTAGGATGTGAACCTGCTCGCGTTTGAGACTGCCGACCATCATCGGGTCGTGGGTGGTGATGAGGATTTGCGATTGACCCTGCGCAAACAATTCATCATCTGATGTCAGCACACCCTCAATGTCGTCAAAGTAGCGAAGCTTCCAGATTGGGTTCAAGTGAGTATCTGGTTCGTCCAGTAGGAACAGGCAGTGATTTTCCCGGGTGATGCGCATCAACCCTAGTACAGTGAGCATCTGCAGCTCGCCTTCGGAAAGCTGAGTGAAGCTCACCTTTCCACCGTGCTCGTCGCGCTTTTTGACGGTGATGCGCACTTCATCGATCAAATCGCCGATGTAAGCGCCTTCGGCATAACGGAAGAAGCTGTCAGTACCGCCCACCAACTCACCCAGTTGTTTGAGCTTGTGCTGACTCGGCACGAACAAATAAAGCTGCTTCTGTTTCTCGTTGCGGCCACGGAAGTCGATCTGCTTGGTGGCCTCCTGCTCGATCGGCGCCCAAGCTACTTGCCAAAGCTTATCGAGAAACTCACTCACCACATTGCCACGGGCATACCAGAAACGCGGATCGCCCTCGTTCAGTTCCTGCTCGTCGAACTTGCCGCCACGGCGTTTCTCACGCAGGCGGTGTGGTTCTTTCAACACAAACAATGCAGATTCCAGTGATTCGATGTGAAGATTCTTCAGCACTTTCTGAAACACCGGGTCGTCCGACAACAAACACGCTAGCAATACCAACTGGCTGTGCCCACCACGGCAATAGAACAGGCGTCGCAGGCGGTCGTCGCCCGCTTGCTTCAGCCTCGAATCGCGTCGGCGCTTGGCCTCTTCTACGGCACGAATATCAGACTCGGAGCCAGTGAAGTTATCGAGCAACTGCTCCGAAAGCACTTCATCAGTGGTGATTTCCTGACGCTGATTGAATCGGCGCTGGTGCTCCTGAAACAAAGTCTCGATGCGCTCGTTTCGGCCCGAGTAGTAGGCAAAGATATGCGCGGGCAATAGCTCGCGATTTTTCAGCAAATAGCCCTGCGTTTCAGCTTTGTCGTCCACCCATACAAAGGGGCGCCGCTGTTTAGCTATGTCAGCCTCAATGCGCACCGCGTAGCCGCGGATGCTGTATTCCAACGTGTAATCGAAAGCCGCTTCGCGGTCCAGATCGACGTCTCGAAAGATCGTGATCAGTGATTCGATCAGGTTAGACTTGCCGGTGCCGTTCTGACCGATCAGCGCATGACTACGAATTGGCTTGGGTGGTGCACCCGCAGGCTCGTCCGCAGCAAGCGGCAAGTGCACATCGAAGACGATGTCGAGATCGCGTAGGTTGCGGAAAGCAGGAATGCGGATGCGCTGCAGTTGCATATCAGGCACTCACCATGTCGGGCTGCTTTTCGCGCATTTCTGCTACAGCAGGTTCCAAAATCCAACCGTGCTCCACTTCGCTTTTTAATTGAGCGTAAAATGCGTCGATTTCACCCCCGAAGCGCTGCCATAAGTCCTTGGCGCTCATCTCTCCATTATGACGGGCTAGAATAGTGGCCAATGGTGCTTGGGCTTTGATGCCTGGCGCTGTGCCCAAACGTAGTGAAGCAATTAGTTCAGTATGTGGGACTTTCATGGATTGCTCTTCTTGTTCGATGGCAATGCCGGTGAGATCGGCAACCGCACTGGATGCAAGATTCGTCGCGGTACGCTGCTTATTAGACAGCTGCCCCTCAAATCGATCGCACACATGAAAAAGTGCGTCAATGATGGCGACCACACGATCTTGTTCAGGTTTCGGTGGGACTGGCACAACCAAATCTTCAACGCCACCGACGCGAAGGTGTTTTACCGTCATGCCAATCGCTGCTTCAACCATTCGGCTCTGAAAGCTTGGGCTTTGGATGACGTAAAGTAGATAGCGATTACTGAGCAATTCTGGAAACAGACGTATCAACATCGAGCGCTGTCCGAGGCATACCTTTTCGCCTTCGGGAACGATGGCAGCTTCGCCCATAGGCGCTTCTCGAGTGAAAAAAATATCTCCAGATTTAGGCGGCATACGTCTCGCCCAGTAGGCATAAGTTTCCTCTGAAATCTTTCGCGTATTGGCAAGATCCATTCGACCGTTGCGAATATCAGTGGTGCGAATCAGATGAATACCGTGGCTGACGTATGGTGCTGTTTTGTTGTGACAATCAACCACTGCTTGTGAAACTTGCAATAACGAAGCCCAGATCCAGTGTTCGGGTAAAGGAGCTTCGGGAACGTTCACTTGCTGAGTGCGAAGCTTCTTCAGCATCGCCAATGCTTCTTTTTGCTCTTGACCTACGCATTCCTTTGACCAAGCAATACGACGCGCTGCAATCGCATCGATTAGTTCAGCACCTGTCGAAGCGTGACGTTGCTCAATATCCGATAAGTGACCTGATACAGCCAAATCCAGAATAAGACCTTTAAATGCCTCTACATCTGCTGGCACATGAAACAGCCACCCAAAGCTGTCAGCCAGGCGACTCCACGTAGTTTTTAGTTCGTGCGGGCTGGTGGCGCCGGCAACTGCTTCCAACGTTGATTGGCGCAGGTTGTTTTGCAGTTTGCGGCGGACTTTCTGCCGCTCTTCCAACTTGTCGCACAAGGCCATCAGCTCATCGACTTTATCGACGATGCGGGATTGTTCTTCGATTGGAGGAAGTGGAATGGGGAGCGCCCGCGCAGTACTCGTATTCAATTCCACCTGCTGTGTGGTACCTGACACCAGTGAATCAGAATGTGACGGTTCAATACGTGATTGCACCCAAGGCGAAGCGATCACGCACCACAGGTAACGTGGGGAGCAGTTGGCTAGGCGAACAACTGTAATGTGTGAATCCGCTACAGCCGTGATGTTCTCTTCAGGCTGGTAAATTGCTACACGACCAGCGGTACCTGTACCCGTCGAATTCCACAACAAATCACCTGTGCAAAGAAATCGCTCTTTGCCATAAGAATTCAATGATTCGTCGGCCACAAAGCGCGCGGAAGACAAATCAAAGCCAGACCATTGCACACATTTTTGTGAGATTACGTGAGTCGAACTATTGTCCGCGTACTTAGGGCCCTTGCCTCGTTGAATGTAGAGACAGATTTGTTCGAGGCGCGTCCATTGCCAATGACCTGGCACCGAAAATGGCCGTAAACGCAATGGCGGTTGCATTCGGGTTGCTCGCAGGCCAAGGTCAGCTTCATACGTTCTACGTAGATCTGCGGCTGCTTCAATTGCTTGTGAAACAGGTGCTTCCGATTCAATACGCTCTACAAGTCGGCCTGAAATGGCCAATTGGATGACCAGTTCGCGTAGCTTACCAATCCCGCCAAGAGCATTCGAAATATATCCAAACTCCGCCAAAAATTGCTGCGCTTCCATCAGACTTCCTCGTCGACAAAGTGATGTGCTAGCGCGGCAGCGAGTTCGCTCTTGAGCTGGTTTTCAGTTTCTTCAATTTCGCCAAGTAGCTTTTTATATTTTTCAAGCAGCAGGTCGGGGTCGTGGGTTTCTTCTTCCGGCGCGTTGGGGTTCTTGATATCGAGATTAAAGATCGGCCAATAGATGCGGTCACCCGCCGTCTGCGCATCACGCGCTTGCAGACGCAGCAGCTCGGCCTTGGCACGCAGCTCGGTAATTTGGACGTCGATTTTTTCGCGGTAGAATACATCCGTAGTACCGACCAGGCTCTTGCGTAGGTCGCTAGCTTCGCCTTCCAGAGCTGCAACCTGGTTGTTCAATTCTTCTGCGCGTTGCCAGTGTGGTTCTGCTGCGGCCTCGGCCTGCTCGCGTTTGGTTTTGAAATCCACCTTCCAGGCAAATTCGTTTTCCACCCGATCGGCAAAGTCGTTGGCTTCTGTGCCCCACCATTCCTGCTCAGGTTTGAATTCTTCGAGGCGGATCGGCTTGGTTTTGGAATAGCTCTTATAGCCCGCTGGGTAGGGGTGCTCGTAGAACCAAATGGTGTCGGTGTGGAAGTGTTCGGTGCCATCGTCAACAATGGCGCCCTTGGTGAAGAAAAGCAGGTTGGTTTTGATGGTCGTGTAGGGTGCAAAAACGCCTTTGGGCAGGCGAATAATCGTATGCAGTTTGCAGTCGCGCAGCAGCAGTTTTTTCAGCGTGCCTTTGATGCCATCACCAAACAGAAGTCCATCGGGTAACACCACTGCGGCACGGCCGTTTTCTTTCAGCAGCTTCTTGATTATCAGCGCCATGAACATATCTGCCGTTTCGCGGGTGCGCAGGTCGGCCGGGTAGTCGCTGCCAACACCGTCATCCTCATAACCACCGAATGGAGGGTTGGTGATGATGCAATCAAGCTTGTCGTTGGCGTTCCATTCGTTCCAGCCAATCCCCAGCGTGTTTCGGTGCTCGATCTGGCTTGGTACATCGATACCGTGCAGCAGCATGTTAGTGGTGCATAACAGGTGGGGTAATTGCTTTTTCTCGATACCGTGGATCAACTCTTCAATTGCACGTTTGTCTTCGGGGCTGGATTTTGTGGTGAGCTGCTTGCGGAAGTGGTCGATGGCGGCGGTCAAGAAGCCGCCGGTGCCGCAGGCCGGATCCATAATCGTTTCGCGCTTGTCCAGACGCGGGTTGACGCGATCGACCATGAACGCGGTGATAGCGCGCGGGGTGTAGAACTCGCCCGCGTTGCCTGCCCCGCGTAGATCATTGAGCATTTGTTCATAGACATCGCCCAAATTGGCACGAGTTTTGAAATCGTGGAAGTTGATGGCGTCTTCGAGCTTCTCGATAACGGCCAACATCTGCGGGCCGGATTTCATGTAATTGTTAGCGTCTTCAAATACCTGCTTGATGACTTTATGCTGCGGACTTTTGCCCGCGTCGATTTGGTCTTTGAGGGCTGGAAACAATTCGTTGTTAACGAATGCGATTAGCTCACTGCCCGCAATTTGCGGTTTTTTCTTTCCATCAGCATCAGGCAGGTATTTGGCCCAATTGCGCCAGCGGAAACGCTCGGGAATAGGAGATAGGTATTGGCCGTTATCGTCCTCCCACTCTTCTTCGCGCTGATCGAAGACTTTAAGAAATAGCATCCATGTAATCTGACCCAAGCGCTGGGCGTCGCCGTCAACGCCGTCGTCCTTACGCATGATGTCCTGGATAGACTTGATGGTACTGCTGAGATTCATGAGTTGACCTGTTGGTGACTAGTCATCAAGCACTTTTATCTTCGTAAAGTGCTTTTTCGAGTTCTTGTATTGCTTGAGTATATTGCTCGACACTGCCGAAGATGCCGCGTCGGATTTGGGTTTTACTGCCAAACTGATCAAACGGCGGCAACTCCAGCACCTTGGAATCTTCGATGTCTTGCACACCGAGATCGGCAAATTTTTCGAGCAGTGCTTCGAGCACGGCGCGGGCTTGATTTCCGTATTTGCCGAATACATCGCGCTTCTTGACATTGTTGGCACGTTCGCGGCGGGTAAGTGGCTTTTGGTCAAAGGCAACGTGGGCAACCAGATCAAAAACATCCAGTTCACTGCCATTGGTAACTGCCTGCTGTAATATTGAGAATGGCACGCCGTGTTCGGCCAGCTTGTCCAGCACAGCCTGTTTTCGCTCCGCACTGTTCCAACGACGCAGGAAATGAGTCATCGTGCCGAATTCAGCTTGCAGCGCCTTTCTAATGTCGTCCTTGAGGAGAACGCGGTAATCCTCGGTGATGAGTTTGCCATCGGAATTGAGGTATTGCGAGCGTTCTACTGCCACGCATACGTTCACGTCATCGATTACGTACTTGGTGCGGCCTTCGCCGCCACCGTGGCCCGTATTACCGCCGGGCGGTGTGTCGTCACCGCCAACAGGGCCGGGGCCATAAGGTGGTGGCTCGGGCTCACCCACACCCGGCGGGGTTGTGTCTTCTGGTGGCACTACAGAATCGTCAGGCTTGGGCTCGTAAATCACGACCGGCTCACCATCAAAATCCGGGTCAGCGAACAAGCGCGTAGCACCCTTGAAGTCCATGATGGTGAAGTAGAGTTTCTGGTAGTCCTCGCGCAGGCGGGTACCTCGGCCGATGATCTGCTTGAACTCAGTCATCGAATTGATGTTCTGGTCGAGTACGATAAGCTTGCAGGTCTTGGCGTCTACACCGGTGGTGAGCAGCTTGGAGGTAGTGGCGATGACAGGGAACGGCTCGTCGTTATCGATAAAGTAGGACAGCTGAGCCTTGCCTTCGTTGTCATCGCCGGTGATCCGCATCACGTAACGGCGGTTACTGGCGGCGGCCGGAATCAGCTTTACCAACTCTTGCCGCATGCGCTCTGCGTGATCCTGGTCGTCGCAGAAAACGATGGTTTTAGCCATAGGGTCAGTGGCTTTGAGGTATTCCCACACCTTTTCTGCAACAAGCTTGGTGCGTTTTTCCAGCACCAGGGTGCGGTCAAAATCCTTGGTATTGTATTGGCGCTGCTCAACCGCCTGCCCAAGCTTGTCGACCTTACCTTTTTCTGGTGTGTAACCCACCGCATCTACATCGGTGGCGATGCGGATCACCTTGTACGGAGCGAGAAAGCCATCTTCGATGCCTTGCTTGAGCGAGTAGATATAAATGGGGTCGCCAAAGTAGTTGATATTGCTGACTTCCTTGGTTTCTTTGGGCGTGGCGGTCAGGCCTAAGTGGGTTGCGCTGCTGAAGTAATCAAGCACATCACGCCAAGCAGAGTCTTCGGCTGCACTGCCACGATGGCATTCGTCGATGACGATCAAATCAAAGAAGTCTGCCGGGAACTGGCGGTAGATCTGCTTCCACTCTTCCTTGCCTGTTACGGCCTGATACAAGGCCAGATAGATCTCGTAATTCCTTTTGATTTCACGGTTGGTGACCTTGTGCATTACCTCGCCAAAGGGAGCGAAGTCTTGCTGCATAGTCTGGTCAACCAGGATATTGCGGTCAGCCAAAAACAAAATGCGTTTCTTGGATTTAGCTTTCCAAAGCCGCCAGATAATCTGGAAGGCGGTGTAGGTTTTTCCTGTCCCAGTGGCCATGACCAACAGCACGCGCTGTTGCCCTTTGGCAATGGCTTCAACAGCGCGGTTAATGGCCACGCGCTGGTAGTAGCGCGGCTCGCGTCCGCTGCCATCGGTGTAAAATGGTTGCTCAATCAATTTGACCACTTCGGGGGTCGCTAGACCTTTCCACTGTTGGTACAGCGGCCAAATATCTTCCAGTGAAGGGAACTCGCTGAGCGGAAGCTCGCGTTCAATAGGCTGCGTTAGGCCGGTGCGGTCGTGGACCAGGAAGCCGTCGCCATTACTACTGATGGCAAAAGGAGCGTCCAGCATCTCAGCGTAGACCAATGCCTGCTGCATACCGTGGCCAACAGAGAATTTCGCCTGCTTAGCCTCAATAATGGCAATCGCAACGTTAGGGCGAGCGTAGAGTACAAAATCGGCGCGCTTCGGGCCCCCCTTCGCTTCGGGATTCTTGATGCGGGACGCCAGCTTGCCGCGCACCATCACGCGGCCATCAGTGAGATAAACTTCTTCACGGACCTGATGATGTTGCCAACCTGCCTGTTGGATAGCTGGAGTGATAAATTTTGTGCAAATATCCCGCTCAGACAGCTGCTTCTTGTCCATGAGGCACATCCAGAGTACGGACCGATTAAAATCCGAAACTATCGTGCAACCGGTCTCAAATGGCAATTAGAAACACCAGCTTGATAATCGCACACGCAAATGGCAACTGGGGGACAGCGAACTCAAGAACCAACATCCCCTTGTAAATACTGGCCATTATGAAAACATAACCCCGGCCACAAGCCGGGCTAACCTAACGCCGGATGGATAGGGCAGGAGGGATGGGCCGCCCCCCCCCCCAACATTAAAGGGATGTGATGAAGTCCTCCGGATTAGGAGGAACAACATCTGTTCCGCCTATGATGCCTCAGAGCATTGCAACAGAGCTCAGTATTCCAAAAAGCAATCCAAGTAAAAAAGTTAAAACCTTTGAAATTCAATTACTTATATAGCCAATTCGGATTAGCCCGGCCCACCCACTCTCAACTACAAGGCCCACCCCATGCGGCCCTTGGCGCATCTACAGTTCCGCATCCGAACAATACCCCCAGCGATCATCCTAGGAAATTTCCCGCAACCCGCGTCGACTTCCATGAACTGGTTCAAGATGCTTCCAAACGCTAGTCTTCGCGCTCCGCTGCAACCCGGCAGATGGTTTACCAAAGGGATTCGCCGGGAGCCTGAAACCATGGAGCCTCGTCATGAAAAAAGACACCCCAAGCCTGCCTGATCAAACACCGCCTCACGAGACCGAATCGAAAGAACCGGCTGTGCTTGCCCAGCCTCAGGAATACGTGAGAAAGCCGCGTCGCACCCTGCCGTTCAACGAGATTTTCTCCGTGCGCACCGATGTGGATACGGCCACTCTGCTGACTCATGCCTGTGAAACTCTGGCGGCGCTCAACATGATGACGGCGAACATCGCCGATGATTTCACAGGCTCTCAGCGCAGCCGGTTGCTGGCGATCCGGCAGCTGTCGATCATGACCGAAATGCTGGTCAATCGGGCCGTGGAGAACCTTGATCCGGTGAATCTGGTGCCTCGTACGACGGCGCCTGTCGTGCACTGAAAAACGACCGCTCGTCGGTGACGCAAGTCGTTCATCGACATGAACTTTTCTTCACCCCGGCGGCGGTGATGGCCGTGTACATTGGCCTCGCTCATTCAAGAAACTACGGTTCGCCCGCGCTCCTGCGGGCTTTTTTTCGCCTGCGCTTTGCCTGGCAGGCGATAGACGCAGGTGTCTTGCTCGCCGTGCCGTTCCGATTGCCGGGCCCCTGGATGGATCCTGATCAACACAAACCCGACAGCCTCGGCCAGACGCCGGCTTCGCGCATTGGCAGAGGACGCTGTCAGGTAAAAGGTGAATTCAGGAAGGTTGTTGAGCAGGTGCGTTAGGGCGGCGCGCATGTAGCCCTTGCCCGATTGCTCGGTGTTGGCCCAATAACCCACGACGTAGCGGTTGCGCGAGCGGGGCTTGAGTCCGATGCAACCGATCAGCGCTTGCCCGTCCTCGGTCACGATCAGCCATCGTCGCTCGCCGGTTTCACTGTTGAACTCTTTTCGGGCCTTCAGCAGGAACTCGAGCGCCTGCTCCGCGTTGGTGTACTCACGCGGCCAGGGCAGAAATTCCGAATGAGCGAGGTAGCTGGCGTTCAGCGCCTGCTGAAACAACGAATAAAACGCCGGATCCGCCGGTATCAGTCGCAGCGACTGCTCCCCCGCCTTGAATGCCCATTCCATCATGTCCTCCCTGAACAACGAATCTCATAACCGGATGTGGAGTGAATCAGGGAAATTTATAGTGCTCTGCGTTCGGCGATCCAGTTGTGTTTTCCGCCCGGCCGGACAATTCTGTCTATCACTTCATGCCTCCGGAGCACCCGATGCCGCTGCTGACCCTGCCCTGTCAACGCCTGACGCTCGCGGTACTCGACCCGGATCAGGCGCCGCTGGAAAGCGCGTTCTACCAGCGCAATCAACGCCACCTCGCGCCGTGGTCGCCGATTCGTACCACCGATTATTTTTCCACTGAACAGATCCGCCGGCGCCTTGAAATACAGGCCAGCGCCTTCGAAGCCGGACTGGCGGTGCATATGGCGCTGCTGACTCCGGACGGCGAGCAGATGATTGGCGCCTGCAATTTCAGCGGGATCATTCGCGGTGCGTTTCAGGCATGTTATCTGGGTTATCACATCGACGAGGCGCATCAGGGCAAGGGGTTGATGCAGGAAGCGCTGGAGGCGGCCATCGCCTATATGTTCGAGACCCAGAACCTGCACCGGATCATGGCCAACTACATTCCCGGCAATGAGCGCAGCGCCCGGTTGCTGGAGCGCCTCGGGTTTGAACGTGAAGGTTATGCCAAGGCCTATCTGAATATCGCCGGGCGCTGGCAGGATCATGTGCTGACGGCGCGGGTCAATCCGCGTTTCGAAACGTCGGAGCAACGCTGGTCGCGGCCGCTGTCCTGACGTTCACAAATTATTAAGGATTGGCCGCGTAAGCTCGGGTTTCCGCTCACTTCCGGTTGCCTGAACCCATGTCGCGTGCCGCCTCTTCCCTGCTTCTGCTTGCCGCCCTGCTGTTCTTTTTCGCCCTCGGCAGCCATCAACTGCAAGGCTCCACCGAGGCCCGGGTTGCGGGCATTGCGATGGAGATGCACCTGGATAACGACTGGGTGACGCCGCGCCTGTTCGGCGAGCCCTTTCTGGAAAAACCGCCCCTGAGCCTGTGGCTGGACGCCGGCGCCTTGCGGGTTTTCGGTGTCTCGCCCTGGGCGGTGCGACTGGCGTCGGCGGTGGCCGGGTTGCTCAGCGTGATGCTGCTGTACGCCATGTTGCGCCGCTTCGAACGCCCGAAGGCCATCGCCTGGACGGCGGGGATTCTGCTGGCGACCATGGCCAGTTACTGGAGCAACGTGCGTGGGGTCGGCGAGGATGCTTTGCTTGCCCTCGGCGTGACCATGGCGTTGCTGGCCTTTTTTCAGGCGCAGCGAGCATCGACCCCAGGCAACTCGTTGCTGTTTGTAGTCGGGATTGCGATCGCTACGTTGAGCAAAGGCGTGCTCGGGCTGGCGATGCCGGGCGTGGTGATTTTCGCTTTTCTGCTGGCCGACAACCTGATGGACAAGCGCTTCAAGCTGACGGACTGGCTGCGTCCGGGTTTGCTGACCCTTGTCGGCCTGATCCCGCTGATGATATGGCTCGCCGTGCTCTATCAGCGTGGTGGCATCCAGGCAGTCAGCGAAGTGTTGCTGACCAACAGCGTAGGACGTTTCAGCGGATCGTTCGTCGAAGCCGGGCACTACGAGCCGTTCTACTACTACATCGCCAAGCTGCCGCAGGCGTTCCTGCCGTGGAACATTCTGGTGTACCTGGGTCTGTGGCATTTTCGCAAGGAGCTGAAGGCCAACCGTTACCTCCTGTTTTTCAGCCTGTGGATCATTGCGCAGTTCATCCTGCTGACCCTGGCCTCAAGCAAACGCACGGTGTACCTGATGTCGATGACACCCGCAGCGGCAGTGATCGCGGCGGAATATGCGGGCGTACTGTTCGACAGATTGAAGGAGCACAGGAATGGTTTTGTCGGACGCATCGCCCGGCATCGTCAGACAGTGGCGGCGGGCATATTGGCGGTGGTCATCGCCAGCTACCTTGGCGCCGCGCAATGGGCATTGCCAAATGCCGATAAACACCTGTCGTTCCTGCCGCTGACCGAACACATTCAGGCCCTGCAGGCGAGCGGCAATAAGGTCGCGCTGTTTCAAGCCAACGAACGGGTCGGCGGCGCCAGCGTGTTCTACACCCAAAGCGTCCTGAAGGGCCTGGACACCGATGCACAGCTACGGGAATTTCTCAGTGCATCGCCCTCGCACATCGCCGTGATGTCGGGAGACAGCGAACCCGCCGCCCCGCTGAAAGTCCACAAGACCATGATGGTCGGGCGCCAGGCGTATTATTTCGTGGGCTATTGATGCCACGACAGTACAAACGAAAAACCCGCCGGTGATGGCGGGTTTCCCATTTCAGCGGCGAGGCCTCAGAGAGAAACCTCAGGCTGTGCGCCGAACACCTTCCGCTCTCGCTTGCTCAACACCGGTAATTCCAGACGAGCCCGTCCGTAGAACGCCAGCGCCGTCAGCAAACACGCCAGCCACACGAAGATCCCGGCCCAGAACGTGTGGGACATGTAGTGCCAGCCCTGTAGGACTCGCGTAGTACCGTAGACAAAACCGAGCAGCAGCGAGCCCCACAACAACGCGCCGGAGAAACGCCACTGATAACGACGCGCCACGAAATACAGCGCCAGCATGGTGAAACCACCGGAAGCATGACCGCCCGGCCAGCAACGCCCTTCACCCGCTTCGTGGAACAGCTGGAAATTGTTGTACCACTCGATGTGCGGCATCTTCCCGCCGTACAACGTGGTCTCGATCGGGCAGTAGACGCTGGTGTGCGCCTTGAGGAAATGGATCACCCCGGTGCAGACCGCGAAAGCCACCACCACAAACAGAAAATCCCTACGGTGATCGGCGGCAAATCGCAGCACCGGCGCGACTTTGCAGCGCTCGAGAAAACCGCCCAGTCGCGGATGCTTTTGCGGTTTCAGCAGCGGCCAGACAAACGACAACATCGCGCCGATCAAGGCAATTTCCGCCGTCCAGTTCGGAATGATCCGCGCCCACTTGTGGGTCAGTTTTTCGAAGAAGTGGACCTTGTCCAGCGGAAAGGTGTGGGTCAGTGGATCGAACAGTAGATTGCTGAACGCGATGTCGATACGGGTCATGTCGAACATCATAAAAACCACGGCTGCGCAGAGCAGCGGGATGCCGAAGTTGTAAGCGTAAAAGCGGGATTTCATCGGGTGTTCACCGTGCGCCAGTCGGAGGCTTCAATGAAGCCGAGCATCTGTGGGGCCGCCGGGCTGGCGGCGGAAACAAACAGCGATGCGCCGTACCCAAGAGTCGAGGCCGGCACCTTGAGGTCTTTTTCCAGCTGCGCCATGCATTCGCTGTGGGTCACCAGAATCAGGTTGCGTCCCGGGACTTTGTGCGCGAGCGCGTCCTGCAGTATCCGGCCCTTGCAACTGATCAGCCAGTCTTCGCCGGTCGCGGCCTTGTTGAACATGTAGCCGGCGGTCTGCACGGTGCGCATCATCGGGCTGTTGTAGACGTCAGCCTTGTCCAGACCCAACTGCTCGAACTGCGCGCCGACGCTCACCGCGACACTGCGCGAACGGTCGGTGATGCCATCGTGGCCGCTCAGGCAAGCGGCTTTCGAGTGGTCGCAGCGCTCGACGTGCCGCACCAGCACGATGATGTCGCCTTTGTTCCAGCCCTCCTTCAGCGCCTGCGCCCCGGCCACATTGCCATGGGCAAGGTCAGGCACCGCCGCCGGTGCCAGCAGCCAGAGGGTCAAAGGGATCACCAGCACCGAGGCCGCCAAGACCACCCAGGTGTTTCGAAAACGGGCCAGACCGCTCAGATCAATCGAGCGCTTGACGCCGAACAGACTCAGTCGCAATTCCACAAAAAGCCGCCATCACTTGTCATTCGATGCGGCGAGGTTAGAGAGCACGGCGTGGGCAGGCAGTGAAACCCATGTGAAAAAAGTCTTGTGAGTGCCTGTTACAAATTCCGTAGGACAAAATCCTTTCAGCTCTCGGATTTGCGGCCGATACAGTCCTGCTTACACCCTTGCTGGCGCAAAAAAACAACAATCTTCCAGCCTGACCGACGATCAAGACGCACAACGTTTTTCTGGAGGATTTTTGATGAATAGCTGGTTCGGCAACATCAGCGTGAACCTGAAACTGGGCCTCGGATTCGGCCTCGTCCTGGCCCTGACCTGCATCCTGGCGCTCACTGGCTGGACCAGCCTGGGCGGCCTGATTGACCGCAGCAACTGGATGAGCGACATCACCCAGCTCAACGCTGGCCTGACCAAACTGCGCGTGGTGCGCCTGCAATACATGCTGACCAACGGCGATGAAACCGCCGCGCAGAACGTGCAGACCACCCTCGACGGTTTTGCCGCCCAACAGCAGAAGCTGATCAGCAGCTTCAAGAGCCCGGAAAACGTCAAGCTGCTCAAGGAGCAGGCGGCGACCATCGCCGAGTACCAGACTTCGCTGAACAAGATGCGTAATGCCTATCGCACTGGCAACACCGCGCGCGACTCGATGGCCACCAGTGCCGCGACGGCCTACGGCCTGATCGAAGCGCTGAGCAACCGCGTCCAGCAAATGCCGTTGAGCGATGAGCGTTTCGAGCAGTTCCAGGCTGTCACCGCCGCCAAGGAAGCGTTCATCCTGGCGCGCTACGAAGTGCGTGGCTACACCGCCACCGCCAACGCCGAAACCGAGCAGAAAGCCGTCGGCCAACTGGACGTGGCCATCGCCAGCCTCAAGCCACTGAACATGCATTTCGCCAGCACCCAACAGGACGCCCTGCGTCAGCTGGAAACCGCATTGACCAACTACCGCAGCGCCTTGCAGGCCTTCAAGAACGCCAACACCGATGCGGTGCAGGCGCGCAAGGAAATGACCGATCAGGGCAACCTGATCGTATCGCTGAGCGAGCAGCTGTATCAGATCCAGCTCGATCGCCGTGACGCGGAAAGCGCCCAGGCCCGCACACTGCAACTGATCAGCACCCTGCTGGCGTTGCTGGTCGGCATCATCGCTGCCTTCATCATCACCCGTCAGATCACCCGTCCGCTGCAGGAAACCATGGCCGTGGTCGACCGCATCGCCAGCGGCGACCTGAGCCAGAACGTGATCGTCACCCGCCGCGACGAACTCGGCGTGCTGCAACAAGGCATCGCGCGCATGGGCGTGACACTGCGCGACCTGATCAGCGGCATCCGCGACGGCGTGACCCAGATCGCCAGCGCCGCCGAAGAACTGTCGGCCGTGACCGAACAGACCAGCGCCGGCGTGAACAGCCAGAAGGTCGAGACCGATCAGGTCGCCACCGCCATGCACGAGATGACTGCCACCGTGCAGGAAGTCGCGCGCAATGCCGAAGAAGCCTCGCAAGCCGCAGCCGCCGCTGACGGCGAAGCCCGTGAAGGCGACAAGGTAGTGAACGAAGCCATCGCCCAGATCGAGCGTCTGGCCAGCGAAGTGGTGCGCTCCACCGAAGCCATGAGCGTGCTGCAACAGGAAAGCGACAAGATCGGCAGCGTCATGGACGTGATCAAGGCTGTGGCCGAACAGACCAACCTGCTGGCCCTCAACGCTGCCATCGAAGCGGCCCGTGCCGGTGAGGCCGGTCGCGGTTTTGCCGTGGTCGCCGATGAAGTCCGTGGCCTGGCCCAGCGCACTCAGAAATCCACCGAGGAAATCGAAGGCCTGGTGGCCGGTCTGCAGAACGGCACGCAGCAAGTGGCCGCCGTGATGAACAACAGCCGCGCCCTGACCGACAGCAGCGTGGCCCTGACCCGCAAGGCTGGCGACTCGCTGGAAAACATCACCCGCACGGTGTCGAACATCCAGTCGATGAACCAGCAGATCGCCGCAGCCGCCGAACAGCAGAGCGCCGTGGCCGAGGAAATCAGCCGCAGCATCATCAACGTCCGCGACGTGTCGGAACAGACCGCGGCGGCGAGTGATGAGACCGCCAAATCCAGCGTTGAACTGGCGCGGTTGGGTGGGCAGTTGCAGCAGATGGTGAGTCATTTCCGCGTCTGATCACCCCTTTTACCCCGCTGGCAACGGCGGGGTTTCGGGTATCAAATGGCAAAGCCCAAGCCGCAAAGTCGCACTCAGCCACGGGGCGATCGGAATCCTACAGGTCTGCGGACTCTTTCACCTTTCCGAGAGCGACGCATCCATCTCCATGTGGCGGTCTGGCTGACAGCTTTCCACTTCGGGCACGCAGTAACGTCGATAGCTCCAACTCAAGGAGCTCCTCGGCATGAACGACAATTCGTTACTCAAGACTCTGATCAAAGAATACAGTCTCAACAACACGGTTGAGTCCCTAGCGCTGTTTAAAAAACTGGGGATCACCTCGGTATTTGATATCAGCGGATTGACCGAAGCCGACTTCAAGGATCGCGTAAGTAATGCGATCAAAAAACCCGACGATGCGCCAGAGGATGCGCTAAAGGAGGATTTTTCCAAAGTCCGACTCGGGCAGCTCTACGACAATGCCAAATGCCTGGCCGCCCAGATCAGCCAACTCTATCGGGAGAAACAGAGTTCAGGCGGCACGATTCAGGATCATTGGCATCTCCATGGCATTCGGGGTTTGAAGGGACATGGCCCGACCTACACCAATCTGTTCAAAGAAAACTGGAATGACGCCTGCAAAGTCGATTCGATCTCCGCCATCGACTCACCAGTAGCCTACCTCAGAGCGTTGTACCGATATGCCCATCAATTGGAGTCCTCTATCTCCACTGACGTCGGGGACAAAGCCAGCCGGATCCTGTTGAAAGATCGCCGGCCAGACCTGGCAATGCTGTCGATCGATCAGCAAAGTACCTTCACTGCTCAACCCATGCTCAAAATTGTCAATGACATCCTGGACACGAATATTCAGGAAGCGTTGAAAACCACCTCCGACAAACGCAAGACGACGTATGAGGTACTTGCTCAACATCGTTATCCCCTCACCCTTCCCTATGAGTTTTTCCATCACCAATGCATGTTGGGCCTGGCAGGGAAAAAGCCCGCGCTGGGGGAATTGAACTACCTCATCAGCAATGACCTTCCCATTACGGCAAGCGTGAACAGCCCGTATGGCAAGGTACTGGAATCCACCGCTGATGCAGCCCGACTCCTGATGTCCGGAATGGGTCCTAAACAGCAAGAGCTGCTGACAGAAGTGCCGCGGAACGAGGAACAGCCACATTTTCCGCCCGCGCAACATCAACAGGATAATGACTACTGGATAAACAACGTTGGCATTGCGTCATTCCTCGACCTGAAGGACGTGAACACGTTGCTGAAACGCACCGGACTGCACGCAGAACAGCTGGAGGCATTGATCGCTCAAGGGAAATACACACCCCGCCAATCATCACACTACCGGTTACCCAATCCTTTCACTACGCCCTTTGGAGCCCGCTATGTTAACGGCACCGCACCGAATGCCTCGATGAATTTGTCCCGGATCGGGAAAAATCAAAAGATCAACGAAGCAAACGAGTATCGAATCGATCGCCTGCATCGAATGATTCGTTTGCAACGCTGGCTCGGCATCCCCTTCGGCGCATTGGACACATTGATCTGCAGCATTTTTGAATCACAACACCCCCGTAATACTTCGATGCAACCCGACAGACACACCGTGCGATCCCTCGGGGTTTATCGCTATCTGAACCGTCTGTACTCGGTTACGGCTGAAGAGTTTGCAGCGCTGCTGCATCGGGTCTCACCCTCCGCCAACGGTAGCGACACTTCCCAGCTTGATCGGATCTTCAATCAGAGCCGGTTGTTCGAGAAACCGTTGCTGCTTGACGGTCGACAATTTCGGGCCGACCTGTCGGATCCTGAGTCGCACAGCGTACTTCAGCATTTGAGTGCAAATCTTGGCCTGCCTCAGACGGAAGACTCACTCCTGCTTGCCATCAACAACACGCAAAAATACCTAGGCTCACTGAAGTGTGACCTGCCGACCCTGTCTTCGATTTACCGACAGGCACGAATTGCCCGAATGTTCGACATTTCAATCACTGACACCATGACACTGGCCAATTGGCTTGGAGGAGAAAGCGTTCGTCGATGCCTGGTAAAAGGAAAAGATCTGGATACCAGCACCCTGCGCATCAAGGTCTCTCACGGTAAGCAGCACTGTGAACTGGTCGCCATAATCCAGTTACCGGAAGACGCCGATTCGTCAGCGTCTCTTCGACTTCTATCGGGATCAAGCCTGACTAACCATTCAACATGGTTTCCAGAGGGTAAGGCACCTTACGGACTCAAACTTGCCGCTAACGGGGACAACGCCCATCTCTTTATCAGCGGGATCCCGACAATTGCCGAGAGACAAACACACTCTCTGGAGGGACTTGTCATTAATGTAACTGCCCCTTCTCTATACCGCCTGTTACACCGAAAGCAACTTGTTGCTGAAATCACTTCAACCAAATCGAACGGGCTCGACGATGATGACATTCAATTCAATGCAACGCTCACCCATGACGAGCCTTCCATCAACCTGATGGATGTGCTGATGCAGATGGACTGGATGACTCGCTGGCTCAATGAATCTGCCTTGGACATCCCCATGCTGCGCCGTTTCCTCGTACCCACGAACAGCGATGATCATTCGTATCAGGACTTGCTGCCGCATCTGGACAAGCTGCACGAGGATACAAAGCGATGCGCAGTCACTCCCCAGGAGCTGGCAAAGTTGTATCTGCCGGAAAACATTGACTGGCGCGCAAAGCTTTCCGAGACATTGCTTGATGACAAAGGCCTGGTAAAGGATTTCGCCCCGTCACCCGACGACGATATACCTGGCAAGTTCGACGCGGCGCTGGCCATCGTCGTAGATGCGCTGACTCTGGATACAAATCCCGACAAAGACCTGAAGCTCAAGGTGGACTGCAAAAAGAAACTCAAGGCGCTGCTGCTATCGGCCCATGACCGACAGCTGCACCTGATGGAAAAATTCCTGCAAGAAACGTCTTCACTGCCCATGAATCGTGGCAAAGGTGTCGTGATCTGGAGTGGATCGTCGGTTTACCGGATTCTGAGCGCGGCCATACAGGATCAATACTCCCTCTCTCTTCCCCAGGTTATGCATCCGATTCTGCGCCATGCCGAAGCAAGCGTTCAATTGCGCCTGAGTAACAAGACCCTGTGCTTGTTCCTGAAGCACCCCGAGTGGCTGAGAAAGACAACCTCGCCCTTGAGGATGACGATTGACAGCCTGTACTTTCTGGATCGTTTCAATCATTGCATCGACACAAATTACGTCTCTGAAGAAAGCGTACTGAGCTATCTGGAACTCGCCAACGACTCTGCTAGCGCAACGACACTCAACAGTCTTCTGGCCCGGCTGCTGAACTGGACAACGGCAGAAGTCACCGAGCTGAGTGCAAAGCTGGAATCCGGAAAGGCCCAAACGCTGCAAGCCATTGATTGGATCATGCGCTGCCAGAATACCTGTAAATCCACGGGACTCAGCGCTCAAGCCTTGCTCAAGGCTACGGCCTTGAGTAACGAAAGCCCGGAAAACGCCTGGAAAACTGTCGGAGAAGCCGTGATGGCTGCCAGTCTCTGATCCCACATGCTCAAGGAATGAACATGTCTACTGCGATTGAAAAACAACTTAACGAAAGCTTGCGTGACGCGCAGCTCGGGTTCTACCTGTCGGCAATTGCCCCGAAAGACAAAACACTGGTGCGCCTCGGTATCGACAAGAATATCCAGACTGCCAATGACCTTTATCACTACTGGCTGCTGGATGTGCTGGTCAGCCAGGATGTACCGACCACTCCGGTGGCCTGTGCCATTGCCAGCCTTCAGCAATACATCAGCAGTATCCTGGCCGACATGGAGCCCGGGTACCACACCGCGCATTTTCCGGCGGACCACATCGAAATCTGGCACACCGTGATGCATCACTATCCTGCCTGGGCAACGCATCAGCGTTTGCACTACTTCCCCGCACTCTATCTTGATCCGACACTGCGCAAGACCAGGACCGCAAACTTTGAGCAACTGGAAAACGACCTCAACCAGAACCAGCTCACGGCCGAGTCCGTTGATACGGCAGTGCTGGCCTACCTGAGCAGGCTTGAAGAGGTGGCCAACCTGCAAATGATCAACGGTTATATCGACGGAGTCGATTTAGCCCACAGTACCTATTACTTCATTGCCAGGTCCCGGACTGCCAACACGTGGTACTGGCGTTCTCTGGACATGAAATGCCGCCCCTCACTATCTGGCCCACTGGCACAAAAATACGATGCACCGGAGCCGCAAGCGTGGTCCGATTGGAAACGCGTCGACCTGCCGGTTTCCGAAAGCACTATCGAACGTACCATTCGCCCGGTTGTGTTCAACAATCGTTTGTTTGTGATCTGGGCTGAGTGCATCCAGCAAGACGAGGCGGCTAAAAAAGATCAATCGAAGAAAGCAGCCGCCAATCCCCTGTTCCGTTTAAACATGTGCCACAAAAAATACGACGGCAACTGGAGCACGCCACGTACCTGCCTGCAAAGCTACTTTCCCCACGACGTCACCTCGCTGAAAGACAGAACGCATACCGTTGCAATGGTTGATAAATCGGGGCCTACAGAACGACTGTTGATTGGCCTGTATGTTGAAAAGCCAACTGGCGAGCCAACATCGGTTATCACTTTCGTTTTCGGGATGTCGGTTCACATAGACAAGGACTCTGTAAGCACGTCATCGGTCCTACTCGAGGAACTTAAAGTCAGTGAAGATAGTTATACACATCTGCAGCAGCTGGATGTTCGATCGCAGCCTCTCAAACGAAAACTCCTGTTCCCTTTATTGGCGCCTCACGCCACAGAAAGCAAGCAGACGCCACCCTGCCTTACCTCCCGTCAGGACACTGCACTGGGTACGATAGAACTCATCGACTTCTCAGGCTCATCAATCAAACAGAGCGACAGTTCACCAGAACAGCTTCGCAGCGACATCCGACTGAACATCACCTTCGCCAGACACCTGATCGAACGCGCAGAAAACGGTATGGACACACTGCTCGCCTGGAGCACCCAGTGTCTTGAAGAACCTGGCTTGAAGACCGGGGAGCAGGGGGAGAAGCTGGATTTCTATGGTGCCTACGGGCGCTACTTTGTCGAGCTGTTCCTGTACCTTCCCTGGCTGGTGGCCCACCGTTATAACCAAGAGGGTCAATACGGGAACGCCAAATCCTGGTTGCACTACCTGTTCAATCCCGGTCGGAAAAAGGTCGAAGGCGCCAACCCCGATTACTGGAACGCGGTGCCATTGATCACCGCCACCCCCACCCCGAGCCAGCCCAGCTTTGCCATTCAGAATCCACTGGATCCGCATCAGATTGCCATGAGCCATCCCGTGCACTTTCGCAAAGCCTTGTACATGCTCTATATCGATATTCTGTTCAACTGCGGCGACACGGCCTACCGCCAGTTAACGCCCGAGAGCCTGACGGATGCCAAGTTCTGGTACATACGCGCACTGGATTTACTGGGTCCACGGCTGGATATCAGGCAAACCGATTTGTGGGAGACGGTCTCATTGAAGGAGCTCAGTGAGAACAAGAATCAAGAGTTGCGTGATTTTGAGCAAAGTCTGATCGATGAGAGCAAACACATACCCAGTGACGCCAACCCCAGACAGCCCCCCCAAGTCTGCATACGCCCCTATGCTCCCCCACTCTCTGTACATACGATCGACACACCGCATTTGCGATTGCCCTTTAACCCCGTATTGATTTCACGGTGGGAGAAACTCGAAAGCCGTCTACACAACCTGAGACACAATCTCGATATCGTCGGCCGCCCGTTGAGGCTCCCGCTCTTTGCGCCCTCATCATTCTCTTCCGATATTCTTGCTTCCAGTTCCCCGCGTGCAGCGGAACCCGAAATGGCCCAATACCTGGGTTCAGAGATACCGCCTTACCGTTTCACTATCTGGCATGCCCATGCCATGGGCGCGGTAGACACGGTCATTCAACTCGGCAATTCCCTGATGTCGTTCATCGAACGCAGCGAGCAGTCCAGCTATCAGGAACTGCAACAGCACCACGTCTGGGATATTGCCAATATGGCAGTCGACCTTCAGACCCAGGCGCTGCAAGTCGACCAGAAAACCAGACAAGCGCTGCTCGCCAGTAAAGCCATTGTCGAGAACCGGCTGGACTACTACAGCCAACTGGTCCATGAAGTCGTCAATACTGACGAGGTGGCGGCCAGCGCGTCACACTTGAAGGGACGTATCGCTGAAAAAGTCGTCTATGCGGCACAGGCCGTTGGCGAGGGCCTGAAAGTCATGCCAAATATTTTTGGTCTGGCAGATGGCGGTTTTCGCCTTGAAGGCGTGCCCATGTCCATGGCAACGACCGCTCAAGGGGTGGCAGTCGCCGCCCATGGCATTGGCGACGCCCTCGATCGTGTCGCGCAGTATCGCCGCCGCCATCAGGACTGGAAGCTCGCCCGTGACCAGGCACGGCTCGAAATCGCGCAGATCGAGGCACAGCTGGAGCAGGAAACTGAAAAGGAAACCGCCTCGCGCCTGCTGTTGCAACAGACCCAGACCTCCCTGGCACATGCCCGTAGCTCCTACGAATTTCTCAGCAAACGCTTTACCAATTCGCAGCTTTACCAATGGTTCACCAATCAAATGGCCAGTTTCTACAGCCAGGTGTATGACTCGGCCCTTTCCATGTGCCGGCTCACCGAATTGAGCTGGCGCTACGAAACGATGGTCGACAACTCCACGCAGCCGTTCTTCCAGCATCAGACCTGGAACAGCACCTATCAGGGACTGGGCCCTGGCGAGCGAATGAAGATGAGTTTGCTGAAGATGAAAAACGCCTACCTGCTGGGCAACGAGCGCGAGCTGGAAATCAGTAAAACCGTGTCGTTGCGTCAGCTCAAGGCGAAAGACAACAACAAGAACGACAATAAGATATCGATCAATAAGAACTGGGAGGACTCGCCGCTCCAGGCAGGCGGCACGGAGAAGGTTGACGGGATCAAGTCCGACCTTGTGAAAACCGGCTCGTGCGCGTTCGAACTGACCCAGTCCCTTTTTGAAAATGACTACCCGGGGCACTGTCTGCGCCGAATCAAAAGCATCAGTATCTCTCTGCCCGCCATCCTCGGCCCATACGAAGACATCCGCGCCACGCTGACCCAGACCGACAGCGAAGTCGTCATGCCCGGTGATGGCAAGAGCGTCATGAAAAGTCTGCGCAGCAATCAGCAAATAGCCCTCTCCACCGGCGTCAACGATCACGGTCTGTTCACGCTGAACTTCCAGGACGAGCGCTACCTGCCGTTTGAATACACCGGCGCAGTATCAAAGTGGATACTGTCGTTTCCCAATCATGACGCGCAGAAGGCAATGCTCGAATCGCTCACCGATATCATCGTTCATGTACGGTACACCGCCAGGGTAAATGGAGGTGTGCAATGAGTGAACAATCCCTGGCGACCTACCTTCCAGCTCTGCCCAAGGGCGGTGGTGCGATCAAAAGTATCGGAAACGCAATAGGCTCTGTCGGAGTCACCGGTTCGGCCTCCTGCGAAATTCCACTCCCCGTGTCACCCGGGCGCGGGTATGCCCCGCCCCTTGCACTGCAATACAGCAGTGATCAAGGCAACGGGATTTTCGGTCTCGGCTGGAGGTTGTCCCTGCCCGCCGTTGCAAGACGAACCAGACTTGGTGTCCCAAAGTACGCCGACGATGATTTGTACATTGGCCCCGATGGAGAGGTCTGGATGCCTGAGCGCAATAGAACGACGGGGACCATCCAATCCAGCCAAAAGATGTGCAGCGACGGTAAACAGCAACTGAAGCATACTGTCGTGCGTTACCGACCTCGGGTCGAAACCCGCTTCGATCTGCTCGAACACTGGTCCAGCACAACGGACAAAGCCGGCTTCTGGCTGATGCATAGCGCCGATGGCAGCAAGCATCTTTTCGGAAAAACCCTCTCGGCACGTCGCGCAGACCCCGACACGCCGTTACGCGTCGGAGAGTGGTTGCTCGAAGAAAGCATGAACGCTCACGGGGAACATATTCTCTACGAGTACAAATCCGACACGTCCCCACCCGCGAGGGCTTCTGCCGACTATCGTGCCCAGCGCTACCTGAGCCACGTGCGCTATGGCAACTTCAACGCCGATTCACAGTTGTACCACTGCAGGACTGATGGACTCACGGCTGTGAAATGGCATTTCGAAATGGTCTTCGACTACGGCGAACGAGAGGTATCGCTCAGGGTTCAACCAGCCTATCGGGCGGAGCACCCGTGGCCGATACGCAGCGATCCATTCTCCGACTTCGCCTACGGCTTTGAATTGGGCACTCAGCATTTGTGCCGACAGGTTCTGATGTTTCATTACTTCCCCGAAGAACCATCGATGGGGAGTAAACAGGTACTGGTTCAGCGTCTCTTGCTCCAGTATCAGACCACCTCTTTGACCTACAACCTGCTGACCGCAGCATTGACCCAGGGCTTCGGCGAAAGTACCAGCCAATACCATCCACCCATTGAACTCACCTATACCGACTTTACCCTGGAGCCCGACCCTCGGCGTTACAAACCGTTCGAGGCCCTTTCCCGGCTCAACCACCAACAGCAATTTCAGTTTGTCGATCTGTTCGGAGAGGGACTGCCAGGCATCCTGAACCGAACAGACAAGAACTGGCGCTATAGCCAGCCCCTGCGGGATGAAAAGGGAGGGGACAGGGTCACGTACTCGCAATGGCGCGAGCTTCCACTTATTCCTTTGGCGGACAGCCGCGCACCCACTCGCCAGTTTCTCCACGGTATCGACGACAGCGGGCTCCCCGCCTGGCTGGTCGCGCAAGCTGGACTGAACGGTTTTTTCACCCTGGACCCAAAAGGCGAATGGTCGAATTTCACCCCTCTTGGCGCGGTGCCGACAGAGTTCTTTCACCCTCAAGGGCGACTGGCCAACCTGGCGGGCTCCGGGCTTCCAGACCTGGCCATGATTGGACCGCGCAGTGTGCGCCTCTATGCCAGACAACCTAACGGAGACTTCGCCCCCGCAACCGAGGTACCTCGGCCGATCGATGAAGACGATTTCCCTAAGCCTGGAAACTCGCCCGGCGAATTGGTGGCTTTCAGTGATGTACTGGGAAGTGGTCAACAACACTTGATCCGTATCCGCCACAATGAAGTGAAGTGCTGGCCCAACCTCGGCCATGGACACTTCGGCAAAGGCCGGGTGATCGCAACGCTGGATTTCTCCCATGAGACATTCGATGCCTCAAACATCTTGCTGGCCGATCTGGACGGATCGGGGGCTGTCGATCTTGTTTATCTGCAATCCACCTGCGCGCGTATTTTCATGAACCGGTGCGGGAATGGACTGAGTGATGCAATCGATTTGCCATGGCCCGACGGCCTGCACTATGACCGTTTCTGCCAGGTCAGTGCTTCGGATCTGCAAGGGACCGGCTGCTCCAGCCTGGTTTTCTGCCAGCCCGGTGAATTACGTCGCTATTGGCGCTACGACTTCGTTGACATCAAGCCGTACCTGCTCACGGCGACCAACAACAATATGGGAGCGAGCGGCAGTATCCACTACCGTAGTTCTGCGCAAGAGTGGCTGGACGAAAAGAGACAGTTGCTCAAAAACCAAAAAGACCCTGTTTCACGTTTGCCATTTCCAGTGTTTCTGGTCAAGAAACAGGTCCAGTGCGATGAAATCACCGGCAACAAGCTGACTCAGAGTTTCAAGTATCGACGCGGTTTCTACGATAGCGCCGAACGAAAGTTCCGTGGGTTCGGCCTTTTACTGACAACCGATAGCCCCAGCAACCGGAACAGCATCCGAACGGGTCCCGAAAGCTCTCCAACGTTGACCAAAAGCTGGTTCCATACCGGAAATACGATAGACCCGGTCAACGTCGATTACGACCGCAGCGATACGGCAGCCATCGCCCTCGGAACGACAATTCAGAACTACGGTGAGAGCTGGAGCCCACGCACACCCATTCATGCCCCGCACAGGACTTTTGTCGAAGCTCGCCGGCGCGAGCTTGCTCGGGCACTCAGTGGTCACATCTTGCGGGTGGAAACATTTGGCCTGGACAACGACACGAAAGCAAAACTTCCGTACTCGGTACTACAACATCGATACCTGGTACGTGAACTCAAAGGGATGGGTGAAAACAGCCCTTACTCGATCATGCAGCCCTTGCTCGTGGAGTCCATTCACTATCATTACGAGCGCACTCACGATGACCCTCGCTGCGACCACACAGTCAATCTGCAATGGGACCCATACGGTTATCTCACCCATAGCCTGAAGATCAGTTATGCACGCCGCAAAACAGCCACTGATAAGCCTCCGTTCACGGACACCTGGCAAGCCAAGTGGTGGAAAGATGCCCATGATGAGGATCAGCAGTATTACTACGTGAACGAAACACGATCTGAATTCATCCATGTACGCACGCAACAAGCCAGACACCTGGGCCTGCGTTACCTGCAACGCAGCAATGCTCTGAAGTTGCCGAAAGCTCCGTTGGACGCCGGCCTGGAGCTGCGCTCCATCAGCTATGAAAATCTGCTCAAACTTTGCGATTCAGCAGCCTGGAAGGCCAGGCGGGCCATGACAGGCCTGTCTTTACAGCGTTACCGCAAACCGGATGCAAGTGGCACCTTTAAAGATGGCCAGGCCAGCAACGAAGCCCTGGCTGATCATCTGGAAACTGCCGAACTCAATGATCTGGCACTCAGTGCCTACAACAAACTCAACCATCAGCCGGGCAATACGCCCATTGAAATGACAACGAAGCTGCAGAACGGCGGTTACCGGAAAATGCCCCTCGCATTACCCCCCGACAGCGAGGGGGACAAGCAAGGCAGACTTTGGTCGGTCAGGCGCAACTTCACCACTTACGCAAAACCGGATGGCTTTTTCAGGATTCAGAGTTTCCGTGAAAGCCAGCAGCACGATCCGACCACAATCACCCACGACTCTTATTGCTGCCTGATCAGCGCCGTCAAGCTGCCGGACAACTGCACCACCACGGTCTCTGGTATTGACTACCGGACACTCCAGCCCAAACAGATCACCGACCCCAACGGCAATGTCCAGGAAGCACTGTACGATGCCTTCGGACAAGTGCAGGCCACCACTTATCATAAAAGCAATGCTGACGGGGTAACCGGCTTCAAACCGATTGCCAGCTATATCCGGCGTTACGATGGTCGACCCGACATTGCCATCGAGCAACCGGCAAGAGGAATACAGGATGTCGCCAGCGCCTGCTTCTACGATACGCTCAGCTGGATGGGTCGTATTGCAGCCACGACCCCGGCCGAAATGGAATGGCGCAACCAGGCCGTCGAGCTTGGCGATCTGTTGCCTGGCGGCCATGTCCGCGCCAGTGCCCGGATTCGTCTGAGCAGCCTCGGTACCAAGACATCCTACGAGCAAGAACTCCAGAAGCGGATTGAAAACACTCAACGCGAGCCGGTTCACTGCGCGACGATCCAAGCGGACCGGTATTCCACCGACGTCGATAGTCAGTTCCGAATCACGATCGCTTGCTGGGACGGTTTCGGTCGACCATTGCAACGAAAACAGAAGGTCGACCCGGGGACAGCGTGGGTCGTCGACACGGATGGCGCGTTAAGGCAAGTCGGGAACAAACCGCAATCGCACGAAACCAGCCATCGCTGGCGCGTCAGCGAAAGGACTGAATACGACAGCAAAGGCTTGGTGATTCGCGCCTACCGCCCCTACTTCAGTGATCGTCATCGGTACATCAACGATGAGTCCCTGCGTCAATCAGGACTGTGCGATCAGCATTTCCACGACCCGCTGGGCCGCTCTGTCCGCGTCATCAATGCCAAAGGTGACGAGCGTCGGTACACCTATCACCCCTGGTACTCCATCACAGAAGACGAAAATGACACCCAGCCTGAGCAAGCCTCTCAGACAGGAGTCAAGCAATGAGCGCGAACACTCACCGCAACACTCCGACCCTGAGCGTCATCGACGGCCGTGGCCTGCAGGTCCGTGAGGTCACGTACCTGCTCAATGACTCCCTCAAAGAACCACAACCCCGTATCACTCGCTCCCGACATGACATCCAGGGTCAGGACATTGCGCACTATTCGCACCAGATGGAAACAGCTGACCTGCGGCAAGTCTGCAGCCTGTCGGGTGTGGCGTTACTGACCGAAAGCAATGATGCCGGCTGGCGCCTGGAATTCTTCGCCGGGGCGGGAAAAGCACTGGAGAAATGGGACTCTCGCGGTACTCACTGGCAGACCCGTTATGACAGTCAGTTACGCCCAGTGGCGGTTTACGAAAAGCCCAAGAATGAACCGCGCAGGGCAATCGAGCGTTTTACTTATGCAGACAGCTCGGACGGCTACGCCAACACGAATCGGTGCGGTCAATTGATTCGCCATGACGATCCAGCGGGAAAACGCCTTTTTTCCGGGTACGACCTGAAGGGAAAGTTGCTCAGCGAAACCCGACATTTGTTGAAAAACCAACAAACGCCTGACTGGCCGGAGGATCTCGACGAGCGCGACAAACAACTCGAAACAGGTGCCGGCTACACCACCACCTGGTGGTACGCGCCAACCGGAGAAACCCTCAGACAGAAAGATGCCAGAGGGAATACGCAACACTTCTGGTTCGATGTAGCCGGGCAGCTCAAGAAAGTTGCTTTGCAGCTCCATGGCAGAACCGAACAGCGGCTGATTCTCGACCGGACCCGATACAACGCTCAGGGTCAGATCGAGTCGCAGGTCCTGGGTGAAAAGATCAACCACACTGCCGAATACGCCTCTGAAAACGGGCGAATGAAAAAAATGAAAATTTCGCTCACAGACGGAGGTGTACTTCAGGAAATGCATTATGCCTATGACGCCGTCGGCAACGTCTTGAACGTCGAGGACCATTCAAAGCCTGTGCAGCACAACAACAATCAACAGATCAGACCGATCAATACCTATGTCTACGACAGCCTTTATCAGTTGGTTCAGGCTTCTGGTCGTGAGGAACAGGGATCCTGCATTCAAAGATCGCTGCCAGAGTGGTCCTCGCGCTCCGGTGATAGGAGCAGGTTGCTCAACTTCGTTCAGAAATATACCTATGATGCACGCGGAAATCTGATTCGATTGCAACACCAACGGGAGGGAAACAACTACACCCGTGAAATGCGCACCGCCCTTGCAAGCAATCGCGCGCTGGCCTGGAAGACCGGCGATCCCTCACCCGACTTTGCAGAGGGTTTCGACGCCAACGGCAATCTGCAGTTGCTGCAAGCCGGGATTCCCCTGGAGTGGGATGCACGTAACCAGCTACAACGCGTGACTCTGGTCGAACGCGCACAGCAAGAGGGGGATACGGAAAGTTACGTCTACGATGGCAATGGTCAACGTATACGCAAGCAACGCGCCACCCAGTCTCGTGCACTCACCCACATCGACGCCGTCATCTATCTACCAGGCCTGGAAATCCGTGAGAAAAACGGTAAACGACTGGACGTCATCACCGTGCAGGCAGGAGGTTGCAACGTGCGTTGCCTGCACTGGCGCGATGAAACCACGCCCGCAAAGATCACGAATGACGCCTTGCGCTACACCTTCAATGATCACCTGGGCGCCAACACGATCGAATTGAACGCTGAGGGGAATCTGCTCAGCGAAGAAGGCTATTACCCCTTTGGTGGCACAGCGTGGAGAGCGGCCCCTAACCACGTGGAAGCAAATTACAGAACCATCCGCTACTCGGGCAAAGAGTGCGATGCCAGTGGGCTGTACTATTACGGATCGAGGTATTACGCGCCCTGGCTGCAACGCTGGATCAGTGCGGATCCGGCGGGATTTGTCGACGGGTTGAATCTGTACCGCTTCGTTTCCAACAACCCTCAAAGATACAAGGATCATGCGGGACTCACAAAGTATGAGATCGGCGCCTACAGCTCCCATCCCGGCGTCCCGGCCCCGGCGTCGACTCGTGCGGCCGTACAGCATGACTCTTCCAGCGCTTTTCTGGACGCAAACGATCTGGAGCACTACAGGCTGGCTTATGACACGATCTGGACCACTCGCTCACTGCTTCACACAGGCGCCGGCAACCAGATCGGCAGCATTGTAAACAGCACTGGCTGGGCACCGGCACTTGTCGGTCGTCTTCGCTTCAATATCGGATCGCCCGCAACCACACCATCCCGGGCACAACACGCTGTTGCTGCAGGCACTGGCTACTGCGACGAATACGCGGCCGTCAGTTCAAGCCTGCTTTCATCGTCCGCCCGCAATTCTGCAATACACCCTGTAAACATCGCCGTGATCCCCGGTCATACATTCACGGTGCTGGGCGATCCGAATCAGGATCCACTGGTCATAGATCCATGGGTGACTTATCCATTGCCACATCTGCTCTCGGAAAGCCGATACCCCGCAACGCCCTTCTACTACAACGTAACCCCGCGCATGCCTCAGGATCCCACTTATGAAATCCGCACAGCCGATGTCAATGCGCTTTTACCTGTGTATATGCAAACGGTACTACCGAATACACCATTGATTATCGACATGCTGAATGATGCCCTTACGACTGGCGCCCCAAGCACGTGGGTGTGGAGTCAAATGACGTCCAGCCAACAGTCTGCCGATGTCAACTTCGTGGAAAATGGGCAGTTCTTCAACTTCGCCCATGTCCCACAAGGTCACTATCTTCAGATTGCCAATGAAACCCAATTTACCGAGGATTTCAGAAATCTGTTCCCGACTGGCTATTTCAGGCGGTTCTGAAAGAAGGGCAGCTTTTTGGCTGCCCTTCTTTTTGGCTGGGTGTCCCGTCCTGAATAAGGTTTACACCTATTTCAGGACTAGACAGACTTAAGGCTTGTCTCGCTCAAATTCTCCAAGGGCTGATCACCTCACCCCCCAACGTCGCGCAAGCGTCAGCCATTTACTTTATTCGCGGATTCAAATTACCTTTCAGAGCGCTCATCCGCCCACGGCGGCCTCGATCAAGAGGATTCGGTCATGCAATCGCTCGGCTTCACCTCCGTCCCACCACTGCTCAAGTACCTGCGCCATGCCGAACATCTGGGCATGGCCATCGAGCCTGCATTGGCGGCGGCGGGGTTGCAGGCGCAGCAGTTGAGCGACAACAGCCTGCGCCTGCCGGGTGAAACCCATGAGCGGTTGCTCGATTACTTTTGCGAACACTCGGGCGATCCGCTGTTCGGCCTCAACGCGGCGAATTTCGTCCTGCCCAACTCGTGGAGCGTGCTGGGTTACATCACCATGAATTGCGCGACATTGGGCGATGCCATGAGCCGCATCATGCCGTTCGAAAAACTGGTGGGCGACATGGGTGTCAGCCGCGCCGAGGTACACGACAGCCACGTACACCTGATCTGGAGCTGTCGCTTTGAGCGCCCGCGGATTCGCCGGCATCTGGTGGAAAACGTGCTTGGCTCCTGGCTGCAATACGCACGCTGGATCGCCGATACCCGACTGTCGCCCGCCGCAGTGTGGCTGGAACACTCACTCCCGGCGGGCACGACGCTGGCGCAGTACGAACAGTTTTTTGAATGCCCGGTACTGTTCGATCAGGCGTATTCAGCGCTGATCGTGCCGTTGCCGTATTTGCAGTTGCCGTTGCGCCAGGCCGATGCACATTTGCTGCGCACCCTGGAAGAGCACGCGCAGAGTTTGATGGCGACCCTGGAGGATGCGTCGCTGGAGCAGCGGGTCAAAAGCATCCTGCGCCAGTTGCTCAAGGAAGGCCTGCCGCGCAAGGAACAAGTGGCCGAACATCTCACCGTGTCGGTACGCACGCTGCAACGTCAGTTGCATCAGGCCGGCACCTCGTATCAGCAGATTCTCGATGAACTGCGCCAGGAACTGGCCGAGCATTACCTGCTCAACAGCACCCTGCCGATTCAGGACATCGCCCAGTATCTGGGCTTCAGCGAATCACGCTCCTTTCACCGCGCCTTCAAGAGCCGACGCGGGATGCCGCCCGGTGAGTTTCGGCAGATTCACCGGGTGTCGAACGACGGCTAGATGCTGATCGCGTTGGTGAACACCAGACGATTGCCGAACGGATCGGCGATGGTCATGTCCTGGCTGCCCCAGGGCATGGCCTGAATCTGTGGATGCGAAAACTTGTATTCCTTGGCCAGCAACTGCTGCTGAAACGCCTCCAGCTCATCGGTCTCGATCCGCAGGGCCGAACCCGGTGTTGCATCGCCGTGGTGTTCGGACAAATGCAGCACGCACTCGCCGCGCGAGACTTGCAGGTACAACGGGAAACCGGGTTCGAAACGGTGCTGCCAGTCGATCTTGAAGCCGAGGAAGTCGACGTAGAACTCCACGGCTTTGGCTTCATCGAAAATCCGCAGGATCGGGGTGGTTTTGCCGAAGCTCATGGGTTGCTCCCTGACTGATTGGCCCCAGAGTGTAGCCGGGGTGGATGTCAGCAATTCGGCTTGGTGATGGCTTTCTTTAATTGCAATGTGCCATCACCGTGACGCAGTCAGCAAAATTCAACGAAAGCCGTCGCGCAGATCGCCCTGGCGCGCCAGGAACCGCCCTGCTGTTTGCCCGTTGGCCCGGCCGTCGCGATAACTCAACACACCATTGATCCACACCCCGTCGATGCCTTGCGCGGCACGTTGCGGGTCGTTGAAGTCCGCCACGTCACGCACGGTCGCCGGGTCGAACAACACCAGATCTGCCCAGTGTCCTTCACGAATCTCGCCCCTTTCCTTCAGGCCGAATCGCGCGGCCGACAGACCGGTCATCTTGTGCACGGCGGTGTGCAGCGGAAACAGGCCGACATCACGACTGAAATGTCCGAGCACCCTTGGGAAAGCACCCCACAAACGCGGGTGCGGGAACGGGTCTTCCGGCAGACCATCGGAGCCGACCATCGACAGCGGATGAGCGAGGATCCGGCGCACGTCGTTCTCGTCCATGCCGTAATACACCGCGCCCGCCGGTTGCAGGCGTTTGGCGGCGTCGAGCAACGACAGGTTCCATTCGGCAGCGATGTCCATCAGGTCGCGACCGCCCATTTCCGGATGCGGCGTCGACCAGGTGATGGTGATGCGGTGGGCGTCGGTGACCTGCTTCAGATCCAGGGTCGAAGAACTCGCCGCATACGGGTAGCAATCGCAGCCGACCGGGTGAGTTTTCGCCGCGGCTTCCAGCGAGGCGAGCAACTGCGGACTGCGGCCCCAGTTACCGGCGCCGGCACATTTGAGGTGGGAAATGATCACCGGCGATCGGGCGTGGCGGCCGATGCGGAAGGCCTCGTCCATCGCCTCCAGCACCGGTTCGAATTCACTGCGCAGGTGGGTGGTGTACACCGCGCCGAACGCATTCAATTCTTCGGTCAATTGCATGACTTCATCGGTGGATGCCGAGAACGCACTCGCATACGCCAGCCCTGTGGATAACCCAAGGGCGCCCGCCTCCAGACTTTCACGCAACTGCTCGCGCATGGCGCTGATTTCATCGTCGGTCGCGGTGCGAAACAGATCATCCAGATGATTGCTGCGCAGCGCCGTATGCCCGACCAGCGCCGCCACGTTCAACGTGGGATTGGCCGCTTCCACCGCTGCGCGGTAGTCGCTGAAACGTGGATAGACGAACGCTGCCGCCGAGCCGAGCAGGTTCATCGGATCCGGCGGATCGCCGCGCAAGCTGACCGGCGCCGCACTGATCCCGCAGTTGCCGACAATCACCGTGGTCACACCCTGGCTGAGCTTGGGCAACATCTGCGGCTGACGGATCACCACGGTATCGTCGTGGGTGTGCACGTCGATGAAACCCGGCGCCAGCACACGGCCAGCGGCGTCGATTTCATCGGTGGCGTTGGCGTCGCGCAAGTCGCCAATGCGCGCGATGCGGCCATCGAGGATCGCCACGTCGGCGGCGTAACCGGGGCTGTTGCTGCCGTCGATGACCAGGGCGTTGCGAATCAGGGTGTCGTACAGCATGTCAGTCTCCCAGCGGCAGGTGATCATCGCCGCCACGGTATTCGTCGAGGGCGAGTTTGATCCGCCGCAGACGTTCTTGATTGTCTTCAGGATTGGCCAGCGCAAGCTCGGTGGCCAGCACGTCGATGGCGAGCAGCATGCCGTAGCGTGCCGCCGTCGGTTTGTAGATGAACGAGGTCTCGGCGCCTTGCAGCGGCAGGACGATGTCGGCCAGTTCCGCCAGCGGCGAGTCGGCGCGGGTGATGGCGAGAATCCGTGCGCCGTAGTTGCGCGCCAGCGCCACGGTCTCCAGCAATTCCGGGGTGATGCCGGTCAGCGAACAGACGATCACCACCTGCTCGGCGCTGAGGCTGGCGGCGGTGACGCGCATCATCACCGCGTCGTGGCACACCGCAATCGGGTAGCCGAGGCGCACCAGTCGCACTTGCAACTCATCGCTGCACAGGGTCGAGCAACCGCCGATGCCGAAGGCGTGGATCATCCGCGCCTGGCCCAGCAGTTTCACCGCATCGGCGAAGCGCGATTCATCGAACGCCGCCAGATGCTGACGCAGGGTGGTTTCGATATCGCCGACGATCTGCCCGTAAAACGCCGACTGCTCGGGCGTGCCCGCCGGGTCGAGGAAACGGCTGCCGACGCCGCTGGCCTGGGCCAGTTGCAGGCGCAGATCGCGCAGGTCGCGGCAACCGACGGTGCGGGCGAAGCGCGACAGCGTGGCGGTGCTGACTTCGGCCCGCTGCGCCAGGTCTTCGAGGCTGGCGGAGGCGGCAAATCCTACGTCGTCGAGCATCAGACGGGCGATGCGTCCTTCACCGGCGCTGAAGGAATCCTGACGGGCGCGGATCTGATAAAGGATGTCCATGGCGGATAACTCCGACTACAGCAGGTAAGAAAGACCGACGGTCAGGGCGAAAGCGACAATCGAGATCAGGGTTTCCAGCACCGTCCAGGTCTTGAACGTCTGGGCCACGGTCATGTTGAAGTATTCCTTGATCAACCAGAAGCCGCCGTCGTTGACGTGGGAAAAGATAACCGAGCCCGCGCCGGTCGCCAGCACCAGCAGTTCCGGGTGGGGATAACCCAGACCGATGGCCACTGGCGCCACCACACCGGACGCCGTGGTCATGGCGACGGTGGCCGAACCGGTGGCGATGCGCATCAACGCGGCGAACAGCCAGCCCATGATCAGCGGCGACAGGTGAAATTCGTGAGCGAGGCCGACGATCTGATCGGTGACGCCGGCGTCCACCAGAATCCGGTTCAGACCGCCACCAGCGCCCACCAGCAAGGTGATGCTGGCGGTCGGTGCCAGGCATTCGTTGGTGAATTTGAGGATTGATTCGCGGTTGAAACCCTGGGCAATGCCGAGCGTCCAGAAGCTCAACAGCGTCGCCAGCAACAGCGCGATCACCGAGTTGCCGATGAACAACAGGAATTGATTGAAGCCGCTGCCGGGCGTGGAAATCAGGTTGGCCCAGCCGCCGATCAGCATCAGTACCACCGGCAGCAGAATGGTCGCCATGGTGATGCCGAAACCCGGCAGGCTGTCGCGGGGTTCGCGTTCGAGAAATTGTTTTTCCAGCGGGTTATCCGCCGGCAACTGAATGCGCGGCACGATGAATCTGGCGTACAGGGGGCCGGCAATGATCGCCGTCGGAATGCCGATGGCAATCGCGTACAGCAAGGTCTGCCCGACCGACGCCTGATACGCCTGCACCGCAAGCATCGCCGCCGGGTGCGGCGGCACCAGCGCATGCACCACCGACAGCCCGGCGACCATCGGCAAACCGACCATCAGAATCGACACGCCAACCCGCCGCGCCACCGTAAATGCAATCGGCACCAGCAACACGAAACCGACTTCGAAAAACAGCGGCAGCC
The DNA here is from genome assembly GCF_900115915.1 of Pseudomonas sp. NFIX49. Classification (NCBI taxonomy): domain Bacteria; kingdom Pseudomonadati; phylum Pseudomonadota; class Gammaproteobacteria; order Pseudomonadales; family Pseudomonadaceae; genus Pseudomonas; species Pseudomonas sp. NFIX49. The sequence goes on from NZ_FOYE01000002.1 coordinate 809,290, forward strand.
CCACCAGAAACGCAATGCACACCATCGCCCAGTGAGCGTTCTTCTCGCCAAAGCGCTCGATCAACGTGCGCGCCATCTGCTCGGCCCCGCCGGACTCGGCCATCATCTTGCCGAGCATCGTCCCCAGCGCCACCACCAGCGCAATGTGCCCCAGCGTCTTGCCCACCCCGGCCTCATACGCCCCCACCACCCCGGACGGCGGCATCCCCGCCACCAACGCCAGGCCGATGGAAATCAGGGTGATGACAATGAACGGATTGAGCCGGTAACGGGCGATCAGAACGATCAGGGCGATGATGGCAACGGCGGCGTACACCAGCAGCCAATAGCCGAAGGACGGTGTCATGCGGTACTCCTCGAAAGGGTCACGTTCGAATGGGTTGTGAAACTCATAAATCATTTCGAGATCGAGTTTTCAAACCAAGTGAAAGTAATTTTCGTGGAGGGATAAGGGTTGTCGTTTTTGGATATGTCTTGTCGCGAATAATGAAAATCGCGGGGTGGGATTTTCATAATCCTCGGGCACAAAAAAACCGGTGAAAACAAGCAAGCTTGCTTCCACCGGTCTCGGGAACGTCACCTTTTCAGCGTGGACTCACACCATTTCGTTACGAATCCATTCAACCACCGACGTGCGCTTCGGCGTCCAGCCGAGCAGTTCGCGGGCGTGTTTGCCGCGTACGCGGCTGTTGGAGCCGAGGCCGTAGTTGGCCATTTCGTAGCCCCACTCGGCTTCGGCATCTTTCAGTGGCCAGTCTTGTGGCTGGCCGAGGTTCAGGGCCTGGGCCATGGCGGTGGTCATGTCGATGAACGACGCTTCGCCGCTTTCGACGAAGTAGAAGGTGCCCGGGACGTTTTTGGTCAGGGCCAGCAGGTACAGCGCCACCACGTCTTCGATGTGCACGTTGGACCAGATGTTCTGGCCGGTGCCGACGTGACGCACCACGCCGCTTTTGCGCGCCTGTTTCAGCAGGCGCGGCAGTTGCACGCTGTCGCGATTGACGCCCAGGCTGTGGCCGTAAATCAGGGTATTGCAGATGACGGCCGAGTTCACGCCGTCCTGCGCTGCGGCGAGGATCAGGTTGTCGATGGCCACCCGTGCGGCCTTGTCGACGGTCGGCTCCGGCAGGTTGTCTTCGAAGTAGATGACGTCGCTGGATTTGCCGCCGGACGCATCGCCGACGATGCTCGAACCGCTGGTGTGCAGGAATACTTTGTTCGAGCCGCGCAGGGCATCGAGCAAGGCTTCGACCGCGCCGCGATGGTCGCTGCTGGCGGCGTTGATCACGGCATCGGCGGCGCGGGCTTGTTCGGCCAGTAGCGCGTTGTCGTCGAGGGTGCCGATCACCGGGGTGATGCCCAGTGCTTTCAGCTCATTGGCCTGTTCGGCGCTGCGCACCAGACCGGTGACGGTGTGGCCGGCCTGGATCAGACCGGTGGCGATGGAACCGCCGATAAAACCGGCAGCGCCGGTGACGAATACGTTCATGGAGAAACTCCCTGCGTGAGTAAGTGATGGAGCGAGTATCGACCGGCGAGTCCTGTGGAAAAACCCGCCCAAAACCAAATCACTGTTGCGCAGGGATCACGAATCAGCCCTTGAAATCAGCGCTGGCGTAAGCCGCCAGTTTGCTCTGGATGAAGTCCAGGAAGCACTGGATGCGCAGCGCCAACTGCGAGTTACGGTAGTACACCGCGTTGATCGGCTGGCGATAACCGCTGTTGAATTCCGCCAGCAACACCTTGAGGCGCCCGGCACGAATGTCGTCGATGGTCATGAAATGCGAGAGGCAGGCAATGCCCTGCCCCTCCAGCGCCAGATGGCGAACCGTCTCGCCGCTGGAGGCGCTGATCGCCGGAGTGATCGGCCAGCGGTCGCCGTGCACGTAACGCAGCGGCCACTGGTTGAGGCCTTCGTTTTGGGTGAAGCCAAGCAAGGTGTGCTCGCTCAGATCGGCCACTTCCAGCGGCGCACCGTGTTTTTCCACATACGCTGGACTGGCGACGATCAGCAGCGGACTGCAACCCAGCGAACGAGCATGCAACGTCGAATCGGCGAGGGTGCCGATGCGGATGGCAACGTCGGTGCTTTGTTCCAGCAGGTCAATGATCAGGTCATTGCTGTTGAGTTCGAGCTGGATGTCCGGGTACAGCCGGCGGAATTCGTCGATGTACGGCACGACGGCGTGGAGCATGAACGGCGACGCGGCGTTGATCCGCAGTCGTCCTGATGGCGTCTGCTGGCGCGAAGACAGGCGCTCTTCGAGCTGGTCCATCTGGTCGAGGATCAGCTTGGCCTGTTCGAAGAAGTACTTGCCCTCCTCGGTCAGGTCCATGCGCCGTGTGGTGCGGTTGATCAGCGTGGTATCGAGCTTGGCTTCCAGCCGCGACAGCGTGCGGCTGACGGCCGACGGCGTCTGTCCGACCTGCTCGGCGGCGGCGGAGATCGAACCGCATTCGATCACGCAGACGAAAATCTGCAACTCATCGGATCTGGCTTTCACGGGTGTCCTCGAATCGAAAGGCCTGCTGCGCAAGCTCAGGCCTTCGATAGTAGCCGAGCGTCAGGCCTTGAGGCCAAACACCTCGCTCAGATGCTGCTCGTAACGCGCCACATCCGCTTCGATGTTCGGGCGTTTCATCACGTCCACGCAGAGGAAGGTCGGCAGGCCGGTCATGCCGAGGAACTGGTTGGCTTTGTGGAACGGGAAGTACACCGCGTCCACGCCTTTGGCTTCGAAGAAGTCGGTCGGGTCATCGAACGCCTGCTGCGGTGCGTTCCAGGTCAGCGACAGCATGTATTGCTTGCCGTGGATCAGACCGCCGCTGCCGTACTTCTGCGAAGAATCCGAACGGGTGCGACCGTCGCTGGCGTAGAGGCTGCCGTGGCCTTCGGTGAAGACTTCGTCGATGTACTTTTTCACGGTCCACGGTGCGCCCATCCACCAACCCGGCATCTGATAAATGATCACGTCGGCCCAGAGGAATTTGGCCACTTCTTCGGCGACGTCGTAACCCTCGTCGATGAAGGTGGTCTTGACGTCGAGACCGCCGCGATCCAGCACGCTCAACGCCGCTTCGTGCAGGGTGGTGTTGTAGCGACCGTCGGAGTGGGCGAATTTTTTACCGCCATTGAGCAACAGCACTTTTTTCATGGGAGAGCCTCGATCGGATTCCGATGCGCAGCGCAGAGCGCTGGATGGAGAAGTGGAAAAATGGAATGGCGGGCAGATTAGCGATCCGCCTCGCGCGGAATAAGCACCGACGGCGCAAAAATCATTTGAGTAAAACGCACGAATCGATTGCCGATTGTTGCCGTAGGATTGGCCGCCATCTGAATCTGAGGAGTTTTTTGCGATGAGCGAACGCCAGGGTTTCATCCTGCACGCCAAGACCCGCCCGGAAAAAGCCGAAGCCTTCGAAGCGTTTTTCCGCGCCTACGTCGAACCGAGCCGCGCCGAACCCGGCTGCATCGAGTACCACATGCTGCGCGACAAGGAAGACCCGAGCCTGTTCATCTTCTACGAGATCTGGGAAAGCCAGGCGCATCTGGACGTGCACTCGAACCTGCCGCACATGCAGCAGTTCCTGGCCCAGCGCATGGAATACCTGGAGCGGGATTTCGATATCCGCCCGATTGAAATGCTCAGCGATTCGTCCGCTAACCGCTGATCAGCAGATGGGCGCCGAGCGCACCCAGACCGATAAAAAACACCCGCTTGAACAGCACAGCGCTGATGCGCTGACGCAGCCATTGGCCGAGCAGCATGCCGAGGACAGCGGGGATCAGCGCCAGCAACGAGGCGCTCAATTCTGCGCCGCCGAGCGACCCGCGCCAGAGCAATCCGCCGGCCAATGCCAGGGTCGATACGGTGAAGGACAGGCCCAGCGCCTGGACCAGTTCATCGCGGCTCAAGCCAAGGGCCTGCATGTACGGGACGGCGGGAATCACGAACACACCCGTGGCCGAAGTGATGACGCCGGTGATCACGCCACACAGCGGGCCGAGCCATGGTTCATGGCGGCGACTGACACTCAGCGTCGGCAGGAACAATCCGCTCAACGCATAGAGCAGCAGCGCCGCGCCGAGCCCGCGCACCACCCAATGCCCGCCGGCCATGCCGATCCACAAGGTGCCTACGGCCGTACCGAGGAAGATCGCCAGCAGCATCGGCCACAGCCGTTTCACCAGCCCCTGCAAATGTCCGCCGAACGCCAGTTGCCAGACGTTGGTGAGGGTTGCCGGAATGATCAGCAACGCCGCAGCCTGCGACGGTGCCATAGCCAGACCGAGCAGCCCCATGGCGACGGTGGGCAGGCCTAGACCGATCACGCCCTTGATCAGGCCGGCGACGATGAAGGTCGCGATTATCAGCAATGACAGGGCCAGACCGAGGTTTTGATAGAAATCTGCGAGTGCGTTCATGGCGATACTGTGCGCCTGCGCGGGTGAACTGAAAATCTGTCATACACTGAGGCAGCCTCTCGCTCTGCCTGAGGCTAGTAGATTTTTTGCGGCCACTGGCCTCTTCGTCGGAACCGACACCACTGATATTGAGGCTGCCCCATGCACTTCGACCTCACCGACCTGCGCCTTTTCCTGCACATTCTCGACAGCGGCAACATCACCGCCGGCGCCGCGCGCAGTCATCTGTCGCTGGCGGCGGCCAGTGCGCGGATCCGGGCGATGGAAGCTTCGCTGGGCACCGAGTTCCTTGAGCGCGGGCGCCGTGGGGTCACGCCGACGCCGGCCGGCAAGGCCCTGGCGCAACATGCGCGGGTGATGCTGCAACAGGCCGAACGTCTGCAACAGGATCTGGCCGAGTACGCCCGCGGCGTCAGAGGCCAGGTGCGTCTGCTGTGCAACACCACGGCGCTCAGCGAATACCTGCCGGAGGTGCTGGCGGATTTCCTGCGGGAGCACCCCAACCTCGACATCGATCTGCAGGAACTGCCCAGCGCTCGCATCACCCATGCCTTGCGTCAGGGCGCGGCGGATCTGGGCATTGTGTCCGATGCGATCGACACCGCCGACTTGCAGACCCGCGCCTTTCGCGATGATCCGCTGGTGCTGATTCTGCCTTTGGAACATTCACTGTCTGACGCAACTGAAGTCAGTTTCAGCGACGCTCTGCGCCAGGACTTTGTCGGGCTGCAGGCCGACAGCGCTTTGGCGATTTACCTGGAAGAGCAGGCGCTGCACAGCGGCTCGCGGATGCAGATCCGCATCCGTGCCGATGGCTTTGACGGGGTAATGCGCATGGTGGCCCGAGGTGCCGGCCTGGGCATCGTGCCGCTGGCGGCGGTTCAGCGCGCCGCGCCGCAAGCCTTCAAGACCCTGCCGATGAATGAAGGCTGGGCCAGGCGCAAACTGTTGCTGTGTGCCCGCGACATCGCCGCGTTGCCGCCCTATGCCACAGCCTTGTTGCAAGCCTTGGTACTCCCGTAAACATGTTTTTTTCTTCGGCAAATTAAGCACAAGGAATAGCTTGCAAGGTACGTATACATACGTACTATATCGCCAGAGCGAACGTGTTGCCCGATACCCGTTTTCGCACAACGACAACGGACAAGGAAGAACGGATCGGCTCCATTAAACCTACATGGAATGAGGTGACGCGATGGTTGATTCAACGGAGTTTCGTAATGCAATGGCGATGCTGGGGAGTGCCGTCACCATCGTCACGACCGATGGCCCTGCGGGGCGTTTCGGCTTTACCGCCTCGGCGGTGTGCAGCGTGACGGATTCACCGCCCACGCTGCTGGTGTGCGTCAATCGCTCGTCGTCCAATCACGAGCATTTCAAGACCAATGGCGTGCTGTGCGTGAACGTCCTGACCGGCGATCACCAGTCTACCTCCGGTGCGTTTGCCAATCGGCAGTTGAGCATGCAGGAACGTTTTTCCAGCGTGAATTGCCAGACCCTCAAGACCGGTTCGCCGGTGATCGAAGAGGCGCTGGTCAGCCTCGATTGCCGGGTCAGCAAGGTCGACGAGGTCGGCACTCACAGCATCTTCTACTGTGAAATCCTCGAACTGCAGCAACACAGCGAGGCCACGGAAGGCCTGGTCTATTTCAACCGCAGTTACTACCGTCTGAACGACGAACTGCGCCTGGCACCCGAGCAGTGAACCAGACACCCGCCGGCCTCGGCTGACGCCGGCCGGCGGGTCATGACAGGGATGTAACCATGCTATTCAATGAAGACAACTTCGCGGATATCGACCTGAACCTGATCATCATTTTCCTGGTGCTGTTCCGCGAACGCAGCGTGTCCCGCACGGCCGAGCGCCTACGCGTCAAACAACCCGCCATCAGCGGATCGCTGGCACGGCTGCGCAAGCGGTTCGACGATCCGTTGTTTCTGCGCTCGTCGCGAACCATGCGCCCGACCTCGAAGGCCGAGGAACTGGCGCAGGCACTGACACCGGCCATCAAGCAGATCGAAGCGGTGATCCGGCTCTGAAAAACCGGCGAAAAAAAACCTGCGGAAGTTCACTTCCCGCAGGTTTCATTTTTTCAGGCCGACTTGAGCGCCTGAGCGTACTCGACCCGGGCCCAGAACGCTGGCAGAAAGCACTCGCTGACCAGCAGCGCCGAGCCATTGCGGGTGAAGCGCGAACGCCGTGCCAGCAGACGTTTGGCCTGTGGCGCGAAGCGATAGGACAGCGCGGCCAACGGCGCACCGGGCGGCAGCAAGGCACATTGGAAGGGTTCGCGCAGGGTCTGCTCCGAGGTGTAGAGAATCTCGGCCAGCGGTCGACGGCCGTAGCCGTTCAGCTCCGCCCAGTCGCCATTCAGCGCCGACACGCTGGTCAGGCTGCGCGCGGTGACACATGCCTCGCCATCGAGTTTCATCACCACCTCACGCACCCAGCCAATGGTGTTTGGCGGCACGTTCAGCGCTTGCGCTTCTTCAGGATTGACCGGGCCATGGGACTGCTCGACGACTTCGATTGAATAATCGCCCATGGCTTTCAGACGTGGGGTCAGTGCCCCGGGCAAAAACAGCCAGTGATGCTCGGAGCCGGTCAATTCCGACAGCGGTCGCGATGACCAGTAATGACTTGTATCCATACCCGCTCACACCTTCCTGGTGATGGTGAATTGTTGGTTGCCGTGGAAGGCCAACCCTTCACCGGCGGTGTCTGTCACTCGGCTCCGTTTTCTTCGGTCACTTCGTGTTTGCTGATGACGCTGATGGTCTGTTCATCGGTCTTGACCGCCGACAGCAGCGAGTCGAGCAGGCCCGGAAAACGCACGTCCATGTCTTCACGACGCAGGGACAGCAGGTTTTCCCGACCGTAAGGGCGCTGCCAAATCAGACCGCTGTCACGCAGAACCCGCCAGTGGTGGGTCATGGTCGACTTCGATGCACCCTTGAGGATCCGGCCGCACGGATGTTCCTGGCCATCGGCCAATACTTTCAACACGGTCAGGCGCAGCGGGCTTCCCAATGCGGACAGCACATTTTCCAGAAGGATCTGATCCTGATTGGGATGATTCGGGACGTTCATAGGTAGGTACCCTTGATGATATAGGCGGGAAAAATCCGTCTTGTATTCGTCTATACGAGAACAGTAAGACTATACACAAGATGTTTTTCCCCCGCGACAGCCGCCCCGGAGGCGGCGTCCCGCAAAACAACTACAAATTGCTGCTCTGCGCGGTCTCCAGCGCAGGCGCCTGGAACCCGCCGCCCAGCGCTGCCATCAACGAAACCGAGCTGTCGATGTGCTTGCTGTTGAGGAAGGCCAGACGCATTTCGTCCTGAATCAATTGTTGCTCGATGTTAAGCGCATCGAGGAACGTGTCCTCCCCGGCCTTGTAGCGCGACTGCGACAGATCGTAAGACGACTGGGCAATCGCACAGGCATCGCGCTGCACGACGATCTGCTGCTCGAACGAACGCAACTGCGTCACCGAAATCGCCACCTCGTGCAGCGCCGAACTCAACACCCGGTTGTACTGCGCGATGGAGCTGTCGAGTTCGGCATTACCGGCCTTGAGATCCGAGCGCAGGCGCCCGGCATCGAAGATCGGCAGTGACACCGTCGGCGCCACGTTCCAGAATTTGCTGACCCCGGCGAACAGCGCATCACCGGTCAATGCATGGGACCCCGCCGCTGCCACCAGATTGATGTTCGGGTAGAACGTGGTCTTCACCGCCTCGACGTTTTTAGTCTCGGCCTCCACGCGCCAGCGTGCGGCGACGATGTCCGGACGACGGCCCAACAACTGGGCTGGCAACTGCGCCGGCAAGGCCACCACACTGGCTTGCAGATTCGATGGCCGATCAAGCGTGTGCGCACGGTCAACGCCCTTGCCGATCAGCGCCGACAGTTGAAGACGAGCAATTTCGATATCTTCGTTAGCGCCGATCAGCGTCGATTCCGAACGCGCCTTGAGGCTCTGCACCTGCTTGAGTTGCGACAGGTTGTCGAGGCCCGAGCCGTAACGTGAATCCGTCAGCTCCACCAGTTTGCTCAGGCGTTCGAGATCCCGTTGATTGAGCTCCGAGACCTGCCACGCATACGCCAACTGGTTGTAAGCCTTGACCACGTTGACCGCGAGAATCAGCCGCGACGATTGCAGATCGACTTCCGCCGCTCGTGCGCTGTTGAGCGCCGATTCCCAGGCGGCACGCTGGCCGCCCCAGAGGTCGAAGGTATAGCCGAAATTGACCGCCAGATTGCGTGCGGTGAAGTACTGGTGGCCCTCGCCGCTGTAGTCCTCGAAGCGCGACAGCCGACCGCGCGTGACACCCGCCGACGCGTCCATTTCCGGATAACGCTCGGCGTCGCGCAGGTCGAGAAATGCGTTGGCCTTGGCCACCCGCGCAGCGACTTCCTGCAAGTCCGGGTTGCTGGCGTAAGCCTCTTCGATCAGAGCACCCAGACGTGGATCGCCCAGCGATGTCCACCAGTCCGCACGCGGCCATTGGGCCGGCGGCAGTTTGTCTTTCAGGCTGTCGGACGGCGCATCGCCGACCGCCAGCAATTTGCCCTGATGATCGATCCCGGCGTAGTTCACACAACCCGCCGCCAACAGGATGGACGCCGCCAGCGGCGCCAGCATCAAACGTGTAATCGAATGCATGTCACGTCCTCACAGGATGGGTTGCGGCACACCGGCCGGTTCGGCTTCGGGTGCGTGGCTCGGTTGCTTGATCGAACTGAGCAGCGTGTACACCGACGGCAGAATGAACAGGGTGAACAAGGTGCCGATCAGCATCCCCACCACAATCACCAGGCCCAGGCCGAAGCGGCTGTTGGCGCCGGCACCGCTGGCGAACAACAGCGGCGCGAGGCCGACCACCATGGCAGCCGTGGTCATCAGGATCGGCCGCAGACGCACCTGCGCGGCGTGCTGAATGGCTTGCACGCGGTCCATACCTTGCTGGCGCTGCAACTCGTTGGCGAACGCGACCATCAGGATCCCGTGCTTACTGATCAGACCGATCAGCGTGATCAGGCCGATCTGGGTGTAGATGTTCATCGACGTCATGCCCAGCGCCAGCGGCACCAGGGCCCCGCAGATCGACAGCGGCACGCTGATCAGAATGATGAACGGGTCGCGGAAGCTCTCGTACTGCACGCTCAGAACCAGATAGATGATCACAAGGGCCAGGCCGAAGGTGAACGCCAGGCTGTTGCCTTCCTGCACGTATTGGCGGGCGTCGGACTGCCAGTCGAAACTGAAGCCGGCCGGGAAGCCTTCCGATTGTTTTTGCAGGAAGCCCACTGCATCACCCAACGTCACGCCCGGCGCCGGAATGGCCTGGAACGTGGCGGAGTTCTGCTGGTTGAACTGGGTCAGGCGATTCGGCTCGACCTTGACGCTGAGAGTGGCCAGCGTCGACAGCGGCACCGGATTGCCCTTCTGATCCTTCACGTAATACAGCTTCAGGGTTTCCGGGGTCAGGCGATCCGCCGACACCGATTGCGGAATCACGTCATAGGAACGACCGTGGAACGAGAACCGGTTGACGTATTTCTCGCCGATCAGGCTGTTCAGCGTTTCGCCGATGTCCTGCATGCGGATGCCCAGGGCGTTGGCCTTGGCCCGGTCAACCTGGATTTCCACCACCGGGTTGTTGAAGTCCAGATCACTGTCGACCACCGCGAACAGACCGCTGGCCTGCGCCGCCTGCTTGAGCTGATCCATCACGTTGTACAGCGCCAGGTATTCCTGATCGCTGCGGATCACCATCTGCACCGGCAGACCACCGGTAGAGCCCGGCAACGGCGGCATCTGGAACACGAAAATGCTCGTGCCTTCGATCTGGTTCACCCGCGCCTGCAAGTCAGGCTGGATGGTGTTGGCATCGCGGCCGCGCTTTTCCCAGTCCACCAGGTTGATCCCGCCGACGCTGTTGGACAGACCGTCGGAACCGTTCGCCACCCAGTTGCTGTAACCCTCGGGGATTTCGTTGAAGGTCTTGTACAACTCGTGGGCGTAGGCCTCGAGGTAATTCAGGTTGGCGTGCTGCGGCGCCTTGATCGCGGTCAGCAGGATGTTCTGGTCTTCCAGCGGCGCCAGTTCGGTCTGCGCCGAGCGATAGAGGAACGGCAAGCTGAAGAAGATCACCAGCGCCACGCTCAGACTGATCCAGCGCCGCGCCAGCGAACCGCCGAGCAGCGCGCCATAACGACGGGACAGGTACTGGAAGAATCGATCTGCCTTGACCGCCATGAAACCTTCGCTGGTTTTCGCGTCCAGCAGACGGGTACTCATGATCGGCGACAGGGTCAGCGCGACGATGCCGGAAATCACCACGGCGCCGGCCAGGGTCAGCGCGAACTCCTTGAACAGCGTGCCGGTGAGGCCGCCCATCAGACCGATCGGCGCATACACCGCCGCCAGGGTGAAGGTCATCGCCACCACCGGACCCGCCACTTCGCGCGCGCCGATCAGCGCCGCTTCGAACGGGCTCTTGCCCTCTTCGATGTGACGGTGGACGTTCTCCACCACGACGATGGCGTCGTCAACCACCAGCCCGATGGCGAGCACCATGGCGAGCAGGGTCAGCAGGTTGAGGCTGAAGCCGAACATCTGCATCAGCATCGCCGCGCCGAGCATCGACAGCGGGATGGTCACCAGCGGAATCAGCACGGTGCGGAACGTGCCCAGGCACAGGTAAATCACCAGCACCACGATCACCAGCGCTTCGAGCAGGGTGTAGCTCACCTCGTCGATCGACGACTGAATGAAATGCGCCACTTCGAACGGGATCTGCACGGTCACGCCCGGTGGCAGGGTTTCCTGGATCTGCGGCAGCAATTCACGCACGCGTTTGACGATCACCAGCGGGTTGCCGGTCGGCGCCGCGTCCAGGCCGAGGAACAGCGCCGGCACATCGCTCATCGCGCCACTGGTGTCGGTGGAGGCGGCGTTCAGCTCCACGGTGCCGACGTCACGCACACGGATGATGTGGCCGTTGTCGTTGCGCAGCACCATGTCGCGGAAGTCTTCGACGCTGTTTAGGTCGGTGTTGACCCGCAGGTTGCTGACCACGTACAGGCCTTTGACCTGACCCGGCGCCGCCTGGAAGTTGTTGCCCTCGATCGCCGCCGACACGTCCTGCCCGGTCATGCCGTAACCGGCCAGACGCTGCGGGTCGAGCCACAGGCGCATGGACAATTTCTGCTCGCCCATGATGTTGATCTTGGCCACGCCTTCGATGCCGGCGAACATCGGCTCGACGACGCGGGAGATGTAATCCGACATCTCCGGAATGGTCAGGTTGGAACTGGCAAACGCGACGTAGGCCACGCTGGTGAAACCGCCGGAAGTGCGCTCCACCACCGGGTCGTAGGCGTCCTTCGGCAGGCGGTATTTGATCTGGTTGACCTTGGCCATGACCTCGGTCAGCGCCGCGATGGAGTCACTGTTGAGTGCCATGCGGATCGTCACCTGGCTGCGGCCCTGGGTCGAGGCTGACGACAGATAGTCGATGCCCTCGACCGAGGCCACGGCCTGGCTGATCGGTTGCGTGACGAAGCCTTGCATCAGTTCCGAAGAGGCGCCGGGATATTGGGTCGTGACCGTGATGGTCGACGTTTCCAGCATCGGGTACTGGCGGATCGGCAGGTTCATCAGCGCGCGCACCCCGAACAGCAGGATCAGCGTGCTGACCACCACGGCCAGCACCGGGCGGCGAAGAAAGAGGTCGGTGAAATTCATTTTTCCAGCCCACTGAGTTTAAGAGCAATCGTGTCCGGGACACCTTCCACCGCCACGCCGTCGTGGAGTTTGAGCTGGCCGGACGTCACCACCTGCACGCCTTCGGTCAGGCCCTTGTCGACCACCGCCCAGCCATCGCGGCGCTCGCCGACCTTGATGCTTTCACGCTTGACCTTCTGCACCCCGGCCTCGTCGGTGTAGACCGAGAACACGCTCTCGCCGTAGGCGTTGTAGGTGATCGCGGTTTCCGGAATCAGCAGCTCGGCGGTCTGCGGCAGGGTCACCGAGACCCGTGCGTACATGCCGGGACGCAGGCGTTTTTGCGTGTCGGTGATGACCGCTTGAACGTTGATGGTGTGGGACTGATTGATCTGCGGATCGACCGCGACGATCTTGCCGGCGAAGGTCACATCACCCCAGGCATCGACCTTGGCCTGCACGGTCTGGCCCAGTTGCACTTGCGAGCCATCGCGCTCGGCGAGGGTGAAGTTGACGCGCAGCACGCCCGGATCGGTCAGGGTTGCCACCGCGCTGCCGGCCTGAAGGTATTGGCCCAGGTGCGCCTGGCGAATGCCTAGGGTGCCGGCGAACGGCGCGCGGATATGCCGTTGAGCGATCTGCGCCTGCATGCGCTCCATGTCGCCTTTCGCCGCGTCGTATTGAGCGCGGGCACTGTCGAAGGCGCGACGGCTTTCGGCGCCCGTCTTGGCCAGTTCCTGAACCCGTGCGAACTGGGCCTTGGCCGATTCGTACTCGCCTTTCAGGCGCACCAGTTCACCTTGCTCCGGCGCGTCGTTGAGCTTGAGCAGCACTTGCCCCGCCTTCACTTCATCGCCGGACTCGAAATCGATGTCCACCACTTTGCCGCTGACTTCAGCCGACACCAGCACCTGGCGCTGGGCTTCGAGTTTGCCGATGGCCTCGAGGTAGTAGGTGTAAGGCTGCTTTTTGACCACGGCCAGACCGACCCGGGTGCTGGGGATCCGTTGCTCGGCCGCCGCCGGTGGCGGCGACCAGAAACGCCAGCCCAGTGCAGCGGATAACACCACCACAAGAACAATAAAGATCAGCGACTTGATAATGTTTCGAGCAAGCATGTGGCACTCCCTTGACTCTTTGCTGCGAGCACAAAAGTTTGAGTTTTAAGAAAATAAAGGTGCAACTAAAGACGGGCGCGTTATCGATCCCTGTGAACTTTCACTTGTAAACGCGCCCGCTTTATTTATCCGCTGTTACGCCGCGGCCAGTACGTTGGTTTTATCCAGGTAATACTTGCCGATACCGTGCAAGTTCAAAGGCGACAACGTGAAGTGCTTCGAACCGGTGTGGATATCGCGGAAGCAACGCTCCAGGAAGTGCGACTTGTAGACGGCTTTGGAACCGGCCATCGAGTAGATCTGGTTGACCGCATTGACCGAGTTCTCGGTCAGCACCGAGGCGGCCAGGCCGACGCGGGCGCTGACCGGTTCGCCGATGGTTTCACCCCGGTTGATCACCTGATGGATCGCATCTTCCAGCAGCAGTTGTGCGGTATGCACCGAGGATATGGCGCGACCGGTCTTCTCGAAGATCACCCCTTCCAGGCCCGGATCGGTGTTCACGGCGCGGTCATTGCGGAAGTGATCGACCGCAGCCCGGGCCACGCCCAGCACGGTGGACATCGCCGCCAGGGTGCCGAACTCGTAGTAACCGGTGGCGTAGGCCCGTGAGGTGCGCGCTTCGGGGGATTGCTTGAGGGTTTCGACATCCAGCGAGAAAGACTTGTGGACGATCACGTTGGAGCACTGGAAGTGATGGCTGCCGGTGCCGCGCATGCCCAGGGTGTCCCAGGTCGGCAGGATGGTGCATTGGCTGGCGGGCACGAAGAACATCCGCACTTCCGGATTAGTGTTGTTTTCGGTGCCTTTGACGGTGGCGGTGCAGACCAGCCAGTCGGCGTGGGCCGAGCCGCTGGCGAACGCCCATTTGCCGCTCAGCAGATACTCGTCGCCCATCGGCAGCGCTTCGCCACCGGAGTGGATGGCGCCGATCACGAAACCGTCGCAGTGGTTGTAGATCGCTTCGGAAGTGGCTTCCGGCAGGTAGTCCGACAGGCGCCCCATAGCCACTTGCACCGCCAGCTGCCAGGACAGCGAGGCGTCAAACCGGGCGAATTCCAGCAGCAGGGCCGAGGTGGTCTGGATATCGACCTGGGACCCGCCGAACGCCTTGGATACCGAGGTGCGGCCAAAACCTTCCTTGAAGAATCGGGACATCACATCCTTGTGCGTCGCATTGGTCTGCTCGCTGTAATCGCGGTGCTGAATAATCAGCGGATTCAGTGCACGCACCTTCTCGAGCCATTCATTGGATTCGGAGGGAAGGCTGTTCCATTGCATTAGATTTTTCATAACGGCTCCTAGCTATTATTTATTTACGATCAGCAGACGAAAAAAACAGACAGAACTTTTTATTGTTGTTAAACCCCGATAAAAATGTACGTCTACAGTCGTACATTTTACAAGCACTATTATCAGACTTCTTTCATTTCCCAATAAAAGAGCAATCACTGTCCGACAATAACGCAAGGCGCAAAAGGCCAACGTAACTTGCGCACAAGTTACGTTGCTTGAAACTTTTGGATTACTTCACGCCGGCGCGCCGGTCACTGACTTTCGCCAGTGAAGCCCAGTCCTGATCGGCCTGACCATGGGCCATGCCGTCCAGCAGGTTGTCCTTCAACACGCTGGCAAACGGCAGCGGTACCTGCGCCGCTTCACCGGCTTCCAGCGCCAGGCGCACGTCCTTGAGACCGAGCGACAATTTGAAACCCGCCGGCTCGAATGTTTCATCGACCATCAGCTTGCCGTAGCCCTGATAGACCGGCACGGCAAACAGGGTCGAGGTGATCATCTCGATGAACGCCTCGCGACTGATGCCATAGCCGCCGGCCAGGGTCGAGGCTTCGGCCATGGATTCGATTGCCGAGGCGATCATCAGGTTGGCCGACAGTTTGGCAGCGCAGGCCACCTCGGCCGTGTCGCCGAGCGTCCAGGTCTTGCGCCCCAGCACATCGAACAACGGCTGTACCCGAGCCAGTGCTTCGACGGGCCCGGAGGCGAGAATGTTCAGATTGCCGGCAGCCGCCACATCGACTCGCCCCAGCACCGGTGCCGACACGTAACCGACGCTGCGTGCTTCATGCACGGCCGCCAGTTCCCTGGCCAGCGCCACGGACACCGTGGACATGTTGACGTGAACGCTGCCGGCCTGCAGACCGTCCAGCGCCTTGGCATCGAAGAACACCGAGCGGATCGCCGTGTCATCACCGAGCATCGAAATCAGCACCTCGGCCTGCGCTGCCAGTGCCGGTGTCTCGACAGCTTCGGCGCCGGCCGCAGCCAGTGCTTCCAGCGGTGCCGTCGAACGATTCCACACGCGGACCCGATGCCCGGCTTTCAGCAGGTTCAGCACCATCGGTGCGCCCATCGTGCCCAGACCGATAAATCCCAGTTCCATGTCGCGCTCCTCTCTCGATGAGGTGTTCAAAGCCGTTCAGACGATGATGCAGAATTGCGATTGTACGTGTACAGGCGTACATTTCAAGTGCCGCGACGATTCATTCTTCGCGGCAAGGGTTTCAAACACACCTTTACCCAAGGCAAGGAGGCTTTATGCAATTCGGGATCTACACCGTTGGCGACGTCACACAAGACCCTACCAACGCCCGTACCCCCAGCGAATCCGAGCGCATCCAGGCCACCCTGCAAATTGCGCAGAAGGCCGAAGACATCGGACTGGACGTGTTCGCCACCGGCGAGCACCACAATCCTCCGTTCATCACCTCCTCTCCCACCACACTGCTGGCCTACATCGCCGCCAAGACCCATCGCATCATTCTCTCGACCTCCACCACCCTGATCAGCACCAACGATCCAGTGCGTCTGGCCGAAGAATATTCGCTGCTGCAAAACCTCTGCGGCGGGCGCATGGACCTGATGCTCGGCCGGGGCAACACCGCGCCGGTCTATCCCTGGTTCGGCAAGAGCATCGCCGACGGTCTGCCTCTGGCGATGGAAAACTATCGCCTGCTGCACCGTCTCTGGCGCGAAGAAGACCTCAACTGGAGCGGACGCTTTCGTACACCGCTGAAAAACTTCACCTCGATCCCCAGGCCCCTCGATGACCTGCCGCCCTTCGTCTGGCACGGCTCGATCCGTACCCCGGAAATCGCCGAGCAGGCCGCTTATTACGGCGACGGTTTTTTTGCCAGCCACATCCTCTGGCCCCGTGAGCATTTCATGGCGCTGGTCGAGTTCTACCGCGCACGGTTTGCCCATTACGGTCACGGCACGCCGGAGCAGGCGATCGTCGGTCTCGGCGGGCATATTTTCATGCGTCGCAACTCGCAGGATGCACGCCGTGAATTCCGTCCCTACTTCGACAACGCCCCGGTGTATGGCCACGGCCCATCCCTGGAAGAGTTCATGGAAATGACCCCGCTGGCCGTCGGCAGCCCTCAGGAAATCATCGACAAGACCCTGACCTTCCGCGAGTACTTCGGCGACTATCAGCGCCAGCTGTTCCTGTTCGACCATGGCGGCATTCCGCTGAAAACCGTGCTGGAACAACTCGACATGTTCGGCAAGGAAGTGTTGCCGGTGCTGCGTGAAGAAACCCGCAAACGCCGCTCGCCGCTGGCGGCCGAAGCGCCGACGCATGCCAATCGACTGGCCCGTTTGCAAACTCCGTCGGCCGATCCACGCGCCACGGTCAAAGCTGCCCAACTCGACAGCGTGACCGGCCACTGAACCTGTGGAAGCGAGCAAGCTCGCTCCCACACTGGATCAGGCAGCGCCTTTCAACGGGCGCTGCGCATCCATCGCCACCACCACGTCATCGTGGATCAAACGGGCCAGATACTGACCGTAACCGGTCTTGCTCATGCTGCCCGCATGCACCAGCAACTGCGCGTCGTCGATCCAGCCCTTGTGGTAGGCGATTTCTTCGAGGCAGGCGATTTTCAGGCCTTGGCGTTTCTCGATGGCCTGGACGAAATTGCCCGCTTCCATCAACGCGTCGTGGGTGCCGGTGTCGAGCCAGGCCATGCCACGGCCCATCACTGACACGTTCAATTTGCCGCGTTGCAGATAGACGTTGTTGACGTCAGTGATCTCCAGCTCGCCGCGCGGCGACGGCTTGATGTCAGCGGCAATCTGCAGCACTTCGTTGTCGTAGAAATACAGGCCGGTGACGGCGTAGTTGGACTTTGGATCGCTCGGTTTTTCGCAGATGCTCAGGGCCTTGCCGGCAGCATCGAATTCCACCACGCCAAAGCGCTCGGGATCGGCCACGTAGTAGCCGAACACCGTCGCGCCTTCATCACGCGCCGCCGCTTGCAGCAGGGTTTCACCGAAACCGGCGCCGTAGAAAATATTGTCGCCGAGCACCAGGCAGACGTTGTCTTCACCGACGAATTCGCGACCGATGATGAACGCTTGAGCGAGACCGTCCGGGCTCGGTTGCACCGCGTAGCTCAGGCTCAGGCCCAACTGGCTGCCGTCGCCGAGCATGCGCTGAAAGCCCGGCAGATCTTCCGGGGTGGAGATGATCAGGATCTCGCGGATTTCCGCCAGCATCAGCACCGACAGCGGGTAGTAGATCATCGGTTTGTCATACACCGGCAGCGACTGTTTCGAGACGCCCAGGGTGATCGGATGCAGACGCGAACCGGCGCCGCCCGCCAGCAGTATTCCTTTGTACTTGGCCATGCTTTTTTCCTTTCAAGCAGTGAGATTTGAATGACTGAATGTTCAGGCCACGAGGGCTTCGTCGCGTTGCTCGCCGAGGCGCTCCAGTGCGTAGGCACCGGACATCACCCGCACCCACCAGGCGCGGTTGTCCAGATACCAGTCGACGGTTTTCTGCATGCCGCTTTCGAAGGTTTCCTGTGGCGTCCAGCCGAGCGTCGCGTGGATTTTTCCGGCATCGACGGCGTAGCGTTTGTCGTGGCCCGGACGATCCTTGACGAAGGTGATCAGGTCGCGGAAGTGCGCGACACCCGGCGGTTTTTCCGCACCGCGCGCTTCAAGCAGATCGCACAAGGTGTGCACCACTTCCAGGTTGGTCTTCTCGTTGTGGCCGCCGATGTTGTAGGTCTGCCCGACCTCACCGCGCGTGACCACCGCATACAGGGCGCGGGCGTGATCCTCGACGAACAGCCAGTCGCGGATCTGCGCGCCATCGCCGTACACCGGCAACGGCTTGCCTTGCAGCGCATTGAGAATGACGTGGGGAATCAGTTTTTCCGGGAAGTGATACGGCCCGTAATTGTTCGAGCAGTTGCTCATCACCACCGGCAGACCGAACGTGCGATGCCAGGCGCGGACCAGATGATCGGAACCGGCCTTGGTTGCCGAGTACGGCGAACTCGGCGCATACGGCGTGCGCTCGGTGAACGCCGGATCTTCGGGTTCCAGGTCGCCGTACACTTCATCGGTGGAAATATGATGGAAACGGAACGCCGCCTGACGCGACGCGTCCAGTCGGTTCCAGTAACCGCGCGCGGCTTCGAGCATCGTGTAGGTGCCAACGATGTTGGTTTCGATGAAGGCTTGCGGGCCATCAATCGAGCGGTCCACGTGGGACTCGGCGGCCAGATGCATCACCGCATCCGGTTGCAGGCGTGCGAACAGTTCGTCCAGCGCCGGCTTGTCGCAGATGTCGACCTGGCAGAAACGGTAACGCGGCGAATCGGATACATCGGCCAGCGATTCCAGGTTGCCGGCGTAGGTCAGTTTGTCGACGTTGATCACTTCACATTCGGTCTCTTCAATCAGAAACCGCACCACGGCCGAGCCAATGAAGCCCGCGCCCCCTGTCACTAAAATTTTCATCAGCGCCTCCCCTGGCAAAATGATGACTTAACGTCCTTCGATGCTGTGTGCGGGTCAGTTCAACAACGCGACCCAGTATGGCGACAGTCCTTGTTCGAGAATCAGCAGTGTCTGGATGCAGACGAAGCTTTCGTCAGTGGTTGCCGAGGTTGCGTTGAGCGGGCCGAAACCACCGTCCTGCTTCTGATGGGCAGCGATCCAGTCTTTCGATTCCTGCAGATACGTCGGCTGCGCGTCGAGCAAATACATTGCTGCGATGGCCATGTAAGTACCCACCAGGCTGACCGCTTTGCCCGGCCGGTAATGGAACGAGCCGTTGGCCAGTTGCAGCTTTTGCAGCCAGGCGACGGTCTGTTCGGCATCGACGATGCGTCGGTTGAGAATGAACAGCGTCGACACCACGCGGTACACCGAAAACGCGTCCGGCGGATAACCCGGCTTGTTTGCGAACCCGCCATCGACCGAGCGGCAGCGCAAGGCAAACGCCATCACGCCCTGCTCGTCCGGCGCCTTGGCTTCAAGGGCGTGCAGCGACAGCACCGCCAGGTTGGTGTGCCAGATGTCCGAGCCGAAACCCGGTACATCGCCGAACCCGCCATCGGGGTTCTGGCACGCTTGCAGGTAACGCACGCAACCACCGATATCGTTCGGCAACGCGCCCAGCACTCGCAGCGACAACACTGCGCAGTAGGTGGCGAACACATCACTCAGGTGACCCGGTTGCTCGGCAAATCCACCGTCGGTGTTTTGCGAAGCCCTGATGCAATCGATCAGGCTGGCCTTGTTTTCGATTTGCAGGCCCAGGGCGTGCAAGTCCGAAATCACATGCAGCCCGGAAAACACTTGCCAGGTCTTGTCGGCACGGAAACCCAGCGGCGTGGTTTCGGCGGTCAGCCCGTAAGGCGTTTCGTTCGACGCCCGAGCCTTGGCCAGCCACGCCAGATAACGCTGCAGATCGACATTGATGGTCGGCACGCCCTTCGGGTGAATGCGCTGCACATCACCACCGCCATCGATCACTTGCAGCTCCCGGTTTACCAGCGCCGCATCGTCATGATGAGTGACGGCAGCGACCGGCTCGATGGACTGCAAAGCGTGGGCAGCGGCGAGCTGGGTTTTCAGGCTTTTCAGGTGCAGCGGCAGGTACGTCAGGTTGCCGATGCTGAAGATCCCCGGCTGACGCGGCGGCGCCCAGAACTGGCGAATGAACGGCACGGTCGGGTCATCCGGGGTCGACCAGAAGTAGCCCTTGCCCATGAACAGACCGCCATTGCGCGCGTCATGAAACTCCAGCAACGCCGCCGTCACCGAAGCCCGATCCGCTTCGCTCGCGCCGGACGGCAAGGCCTGAATCGCCTGCAACAGCAACGCCACGTCATAGGCGGTCTTGATCGGGAATGGCGACTCGTGATTTTTGTACGAGGTGTGCCAGTCGCAACGCACTTTGCCGTTGATCCCGACCCGATCCCAATACCCGCCGTACGCCGGATCGCGGAACAGCGCCAGGGTTTGCAGCAGGAACGAACGGGCCAGATTCGACAACGCATTGTCGTCGCGCGCATCAGCCAGTTGCGCCAGCACCAGGCTGACCTGCGCACGCACACCGCAACGGGTCAGCGCCACATCGACACAGGATTGGCTGTCGCTGCCGGCCACCCAGCCGATCAGGTTCTCTGCATGAATCTGCAAGTGCCCGACCAACCCCAGCCCCAACGGCTGATTGTCGATACGCGCCAGCAACGCCGTGGCGCTGATGTCGAGATCGATCGAAGTCGCCAGCTCCAGCGGCGTCGACCAGTCGCTGCTATACAGGCCGGCGACGGTGGAACGGGCGTAGAGCGCTTCGACCTTTTCCAGCAGACCGTGGATCGCGGCATTGTTCGCCGCGTCCTGCGGCACCCGGCGCTGATAGGCAATCAATGCCGCCAGCGCGTCCAGTTGCAACGCCAGCGTGCGGCAGCGCCCGGAGCCGTGCGGCGTCCAGTAGCGGTCGGCCAGTTCGTGGAAACCGCCATTCGCCGCATCATGCAAACGCATCAGCCCGTCATGGGCAAAACGCAGTTCGACATCGTCGCCGTGCTCGGCCTGATAGAACGTCGCGGCGACCTGATCCTGCAACTGCTTGTCGCTGGAAATCGCCACCTCGCCACTGGCATCGGTCACGGCGAAAAAGCCGCCGTGCTCGATGTCCTTGAGGCCTTGATCAAATAGAAACTGCGGATGCAGTGACATGGTGAATCCCTCTTCCTTGAGGTTAAGCGGCTTTGCTTTCGGTCAGCGACACAACGCTGCCCTGGCACAACTCGATGATGCGCGTCGCGGCGCGGGCGGCACCTTCGCCATCCGGTGCGGCCACTTGCTGATGCGGTGCGTAATAGGTCGAAGCGTCGGTGTCTTTTTCCAGTTCGCCCTGGATCAGTTCGACGATCGCATCGCGGTCGTGGCCCAGATGCGTTGGGAAACCCAGCAGCTCCAGACGGCGCAGCGCCTCGAGTTCGTGGTACTCGGATTTGGACGGCAGCACGAACAGTGTCGGAATCTGCAGTGCGGCGATTTCCGTCACGGTGATCCAGCCCGGCGCCGAAATCAGCAGGCTGGCTTCACGCAGCAGGCCCATCCAGTCCGGGTAGTACGGCACGCAGACGACGCCGTCCTGAGCCTGGATATCCTGACGGCCCAGCAGCACCAGTTTCAGTTCCGGATTGCGCTCGCGCAGGATCTTGAAGCTGTCCAGATACGCAGCGAGCAGCGCGTCCTTGTTTTGCGCAAACATCGTAGTGCCGCTGATCGAAGCCACAATGAACGGCGAGTCGCCGAGGTTCAGTTGCTCGCGCACATTCAATCCGGTCTGCACATTGATGTCGCGGATCATCGGGCCGACAAAATGCGCCTTGCCGCTTACCAGTGCTTCGGCCACCGGCGTGCCCTGATCGAGGGAAGCCACGTACGGTTTGTCGGTCAGCACCAGTTGGCTCTGATTGATCATCCAGTTGAACTGGCTGTGCAGCGCGGTGCGGGCCCGGGCCATTTCCAGCGCGTTGACTTCGAATCCGCCGTCGGCCAGGTCATGGTCTTCGAGCTGGCACAGAGTGAAGTCGTAGCGCTCGGTGACGAACACCAGCGGCGTACCGCTGAAAATCGCGGCCAGGCAGGCGGCCATGTTGTAGTCCGACACCAGAGCGGTCGGCTTGTATTCGGCGATCAGGGCCAGGTAAGACAGAATCCGCTCGCCGGACAAGAAAGTATTGGCGATATAACCGCCAATGTAATTATTCCAGTCGAGTTCTTTCGACAAGTTGCTCTTCTTCGAGTAATCGACCAAACGACCGGCAATATCCACAACTTCTACGCCAGACTTTTCGAACATCGGCGTGAAGGTCGGCTGCAAGGAAGCCAGTGCCACGGTCAATGGCATGTCCGGACGCTGTTTCTTGATCGCCTGAGCGATGGAAAGCGCGCGCATGTTGTGACCGGAACCGGTTGGATTGGGGGCAAATAAAATCATTCTTGAATCTCCATTAGTTGAACAACGCCATGAACCACAGTGTTTTCCAATACATCCCTTATAACCACCGAGTACGGTTTGATAACGGCACCGTCACCAATATTCAGTGGACCTACCAAGATGGCGCCCTCGCCAATAACGCAACGACTTCCAATGCGCACCGGTGCCTCCTCCCAAGGCAGTGAGCGGAATGAATGATCATGGGTGGAGGCCACGATCGTGACCCCCTCGGACAACTCGCTGAAGGCACCGACGGATACGCCGCCGGCTGCTTCGATAACCACACCGGTCGCCAGTCGCACGCCGGTGCCCAATTCGATACCGCCCAATTGCGACATGCCGCCCTGGCGGCTGCTGCGCCCGATCAGGATGCAGTCCCGGGCGATTTCCACCGACGCTCCGCCGCGCAATTCGGCATCGATCAAGGCGTCGTCGCTGATGTCCCAGGTCAGGGTGTCAAGGTTCAGCGACTTGAGCCGTGCGACCGACTGCGTGGACCGATCGAGCATCGACGGCAAGCCCTGACGCGCCCGGTCCCGGACTTTGGCCAGCACCGGTTCCGGGCTCGGCCGGCCGTCCTCGACCACAGTGCGCTGGGCAATGACCCGCGCCGGGCGACCGACGACGATTGCGTCCGGCGGCACATCGGCGGTCACCAACGCGCCAGCCGCCACCACGGCCCCGGCACCGATGGAAACACCGGCAGTCACGGTGGCCTTAGCGCCCACCCAGACGTTTTCGGCAATCCGAACCGGCGACTGCGCCGTCCCCAGGCACTGCGCACCGGTGGCGAACATGCCGGACTTGCCGACCAACGCGTGCTGCAAATCGCATCTGAAACCGATGAAGCAGTCATCGCCGATCTGCACGTTTGTCAGGCGACTGCCGGCACGCACCCAGACGTGCCGGCCAAGTTCACTTGAACTATCAACAGTCGTCGAAACTTCAATTACGTTTATGTCGTCCACAATAAAGCCTCATTCCATTGATGCCGGGCACATAAAATTCCGATAGGCGTGCGTATCCCGCAGATATAAATCCGCCAGTGCACAAATAATTAATTAACTGTTCATTTAAGGCTTCAACTCAAAGCACGCGAGACATTGCGTCCGCGCCACTTATTAACTGTCCGGTTCATTCAACTGTCATTATTCATTAACAACAGATAGAAGTTCACACTTGAGCCAAAGGCCAAGTCAGTTGTCGAGATGAGAAAAAGCCGATTCAAGTCTGTCCGTGACTCAGATAAAGCTCCGTTTTGAGGAATAGTTCTTTAGTACGAATGTTATAGTACAGACGATTTTGTTTTGCAATAGGTGTCAGAATGGTTATCTCGTTTTAGTCTAAAAATTGATTGAACTTTTATGGTGCACGCTTGTACCAAAACCGTCTTATATGCACAGCGTTGGTGCAAATTCGGTAGATGCGCAGATTTCCTCAGCGCTTACAGGCATCTGGAGGTCGACCCCAGACATTCCGACAGTACCCGCGAAAGCTACGGTGACGGCTCTAACTCCCTTTGGCCTGGAGCCGTCATGCCCGCACCTATCACCGTTCTGCGCGACACCCATCCCCTGCCCGTACTCGACGCCTGCAAATGGGAAAAGCTCGAGGGCGACCCGCACACCGTCAACCTCAACGCCTACACCAGCGAAGACGGCAGCAAGATCATGGGCACCTGGATCTGCACCCCGGGCAAGTGGCGGGTGGAATATGTGAAGTGGGAGTACTGCCATTTCCAGGAAGGCTACTGTGTGATTACCCCGGACGGCATGGAGCCGATCCACCTGCGCGCCGGCGACATCTTCGTGGTCGAGCCAGGCATGAAGGGCACCTGGGAAGTGGTCGAGACCGTGCGCAAATATTTCGTGTTCGCCTGATACAAAAAAGCCGGGAAACCACCCGACGTGATTTCCCGGCAACACCTACTGCATCTGAATTGCAGACCTGTGACGAGCACAGGCCTGACGACGATTACTGCGGCTTGCGATAGCTGTTGATGATCGCCGAGAAGTCCTTGCCCCCTTCCCCGCGCTGACTCATCGCCTGATACAACTGCTGCGCCACCGCGCCCAGCACCACTGGCTGATGGGCCTGACGCGCCGCTTCGGTAGCCAGCCCCAGATCCTTGAGCATCAGCTCGGCGCCGAAGCCACCCGTGTAGCCGCGTGAGGCCGGCGCCGTTTCGACGATGCCTGGCCATGGGTTGTACATTTCCGAACTCCAGCAACGACCGGTCGAGCTGTTGATGATCCCGGCGAGCACCGTGGTGTCGATCCCCAGCGCATCACCCAGCGCCATCGCCTCGCTGACGCCAACCATCGAAATGGCGAGCAACAGGTTGTTGCAGATCTTGGCGATCTGGCCGGTGCCGACCTCACCGCAATGCACGATGTTGCGGCCCATCTGCGCCAGCACCGGTTGCAGAGTGGCGAACAGTTCCGGGGTGGCGCCGACCATGAAGGTCAGCGTCCCGGCCGTGGCGCCGCCAGTGCCGCCGGACACCGGCGCATCGGCCATGGCCACGCCTTGTTTGGCAGCCGCCGCCGCCACATCGCGCGCCGTCTGCGGATCGATGGTGCTGCAATCCACTGCCGGCACGCCTTTGCCGATCCCGGCCAGCACGCCGTCTTCACCGAGCCAGACGCTGCGTACATGCACCGCAGCCGGCAACATGGTGATCACCAGTTCAGCATCTTCAGCAGCTTCGCGAGCCGAAGCGCGGATGGTGCCGCCCAGTTGCTCAAGTTCCGCCAGCACGGTCTTGTTCAGGTCCACCAGGTTCAGCGAATGCCCGGCCTTGATCAGGTTGCGCGCCATCGGCGCGCCCATGTTGCCCAGCCCGATAAATGCGATTTTCATGGCCGTTCCTCAGCGCAGGTTGATGGTGGTGTTCACGCCGTCGTTGACGCTGTCGTCGTCGAACCAGCGCGCCGTGACCGTTTTGGTCTGGGTGTAGAACTGCACCACTTGCTTGCCGTACGGGCCGAGGTCGCCGAGTTTCGAACCGCGCGAACCGGTGAAGCTGAAGAACGGCACCGGCACCGGAATCGGGATGTTGATGCCGACCTGGCCGACGTCGATTTCAGTCTGGAATTTACGCGCCGCCGCACCGCTCTGGGTGAACAGACCCGTGCCGTTGCCGAACGGGTTGGCGTTGACCAGCGCGATGGCCTGATCAAGGGTGTCGACTTCCAGCGCCACCAGCACCGGGCCGAAGATTTCCTGGGTGTAGATCTGCATGTCAGTGGTGACCCCGGAGAACAGGGTCGGGCCGACGAAGTTGCCGTTCTCGTAGCCCGGCACGCTGATGTCGCGACCGTCCAGCTCAAGTTTGGCGCCTTCCTTGATGCCGCTTTCGATCAGATCGAGAATCCGCGCCTTGGCCTTTTTCGAAATGACCGGGCCGACATCGGTGCCCGGCTCGTTGCCGGCGTTGACCTTGAGTTTCTGCGCCAGCGCTTTCAGATCCGGCAGCCACTGTTTGGCCGCGCCCACCAGCACCACCACCGAAGTGGCCATGCAACGTTGACCCGCCGCACCGAAACCGGCACCGACCAGCGCATTGAGCGCCTGCTCGCGATTGGCGTCTGGCAGCACTACGGCGTGGTTCTTCGCGCCCATCATCGATTGCACGCGCTTGCCGTGTTTACCGGCCAGGTCATAAACGTGAGTGCCGACGGCGGTCGAACCGACGAACGAAACCGCCTTGATGTCCTTGTGGGTGCACAGTCCATCGACCACATCCTTGCCACCATGGACGACGTTAAGCACGCCAGCCGGGATGCCGGCTTCGATGGCCAGCTCCACCAGCAACATGGTCGACAGCGGATCCTGCTCCGATGGCTTGAGGACGAAGGTGTTGCCGCAGGCAATGGCCATCGGGAACATCCACAGCGGAATCATCGCCGGGAAGTTGAACGGGGTGATGCCGGCACAGACGCCGATCGGCTGGCGCAGGGTGTAAGTGTCGACGCCGCCGGCCACGTTCTCGGCGAACTCGCCCATTTGCAGGCTGCCGATGGAGCAGGCGTGCTCGACCACTTCCAGGCCACGGAAAATATCGCCCTCGGCATCGGCAATGGTCTTGCCCTGCTCGGCGCTCAGTACCACGGCGATGCGTTTGGAATGTTCGCGGATCAACGCCTGCAGCTTGAGCATGATGCGCATGCGCGCGCCAATCGGGGTCAGCTTCCAGGTCTGGAAGGCGCGCTGGGCGGCGCTGACAGCAGCGTCGACTTCAGCGGCGGTGGCGAACGGGACTTTGGCCAGCACTTGCTGGGTCGCCGGGTTGACGATGTCGTGCCACTCGGTGGTCTGCGACTCGACCCACTCGCCGTCGATCAGCAGCTTGACCTTCTGGATCGTGGTTTCGTTGGGCGTAAGCGATGCGTTCATGCTGGTCTCCAGAACTTGTTTTTATCGTAGGAGCCAAGGCGAAAGGTTCGCCTTGAGATGAGGCGTGTGTCACGAATTGGTTGTCGGACTGTTTTTGGAGTATAGATGTGCAAACTTCTAATAAGAACGCACATATAAGCCCGTCCATCATGCAAAAAAACATCACCTCTCTAGGCTCGCTGAATTGGGACGATCTGAAGTTTTTCCTCGAAGTCGCCCGTACCCGCAAGGCCAGCACGGCGGCCAAACGCCTGGCGGTGGACTACACCACCGTTTCGCGGCGGATCAGTTCGCTGGAAGCGGCGCTCGGTACCTTGCTGTTCGAAAAGTCGCGCACCAGCGGTTTTGTGCTGACTGCCGAAGGCCAACGCCTGCTGAGTTATGCCGAGTCGATCGAAAGCACGCTGCACATGGCCTGCGAGCAAGTTTCGGGCTCCGGCGTCGCACTGTCCGGGCACGTGCGGATGGGTTGCACCGAAGGTTTCGGCAGCTTCTTCATCACCCCGCAACTGAGCCACTTCGTCGACGCCTACCCGGCGATCTCGGTGGACATCCTGCCGCTGCCACACTTCATCAGCCTGTCCAAACGCGAGGCCGACATCGTCATCGCCCTCGAGCGCCCGGAACACGGGCCGTACGTGTGCTGCAAACTCTGCGACTACCGCTTGCAGCTGTACGCGACCCAGGAATACCTGGACAAACATCCGCCGATCCGCCGCCCCGCCGACCTGGGCAAGCATCAATTCATCAGTTACGTGGATGACCTGGCGTTCAGCTCGGAGCTGCTGTATCTGGCGAACGTGTTGCCCGGTGCCAGCGCCAATTTACGCAGCACCAGCGTGATTGCGCAGTTCGTGGCGGCGCAGCAGGGGCGCTCATTGGCGATTCTGCCGTGCTTTCTCGCGGCTCAGGATCCGCGCCTGTTGCCGGTGCTGCCGGAGGAAATCGATATCACCCGGCAGTTCTGGATGTACTGCCGGGAGGATTTGCGCAAGTTGAAGCGGATCACGTTGCTGTGGGATTACATCCGTGAGGTGACAGAGCGCAATCAGGCGCTGTTGATGGGTGAGACCCGCGAAATGCAGTTCGCCGATTAATCGGCGCTGACCACAATCGACACCCGGCGGTTTTCGGTGCGGCCGGCAGCGGTATCGTTGGAGGCGACCGGTTCGCGGCTGCCAAGGCCTTGCAGCTGGATGTTCTCTTCTTTCATGCCGACCGAGGTCAGCACTTTGCCGACGCTTTTCGCGCGACGCAGTGACAGCTGCTGGTTATAGGTTTCCTTGCCCGAAGCGTCGGTGTGGCCATCCACTCGTACCCGTTCGATACCGACACCCAGCAAGGCTTTACCGATACGCTCGACGATTTCGGTACTTTGCTGGTTCAGGCTTTCGACATCGCTGCCAAACAATACCTTGCCCGACAGACCAAACTCCCAGCCGTCATCGGTCAGCTCGAAGCCTTGCTGCTTGAGAACCGCGACCTGGGCCGGCGTCAGGCCTTTTTGCGGGGCGGTCTGGCAACCGGTCAGGGCCAGCATGGCCGTCAGCAACAGAGTGGAAAACAGGCGAAAGGAAAGTGAGAACACGGGCATCAGCTCCTGGTTTGAACGGAATCGACCGGGTACTCCGTCCCGGCCGTGAATTGGGCGCCGCGCGACAAACGCTTGGCTTGATACATCGCGGCATCGGCCGCGTCGAGCAAGGTGCCGGGCGTGACGCCATGATCGGGGTAAACCGCGATGCCGATACTGAGCGACGTCACGACACTGCTGTCGCCCGGCAGCGCAATCGGGGTGTCCATGCTGGCGAGGATCTTGTCGGCAATGCGTTCGGCGTCTTCGGTCTTGTGCAAGGGCGTGAGCAGAACGGCGAACTCGTCACCGCCCAGACGCGCCACCAGATCCTCTTCACGCAACTGCGCCCGCACCCGATTCGCCACCGCCACCAGCACCGCGTCGCCGGCGGCATGACCGAAGTTGTCGTTGATGTCCTTGAATCGGTCGCTGTCGAGAAACAGCACCGCCACTTGCTCATTCAACTTGTGGGCACTGCGCAGAGCACGGATCAGGCGGCCTTCGAAAAAGGCCCGGTTCGGCAACCCGGTGAGGCTGTCGTGGCTGGCCTGATGGGCGAGGGTTTCGTTCTCGCTCTGCAAGTGGGTTTGCCAGGATTCGAGTTCATCGAGCAGGGCATTGAAGTCAGTGCCGAGGTTGTCCAGTTCGGCAATTTTTGCCCGTGGCACCCGTCGATCCAGTGCCCGCTCGCTGCGGGCCGCATGCGCCACCGCCGCCAGGCTGTGCAACGGGCCGATGATCCTGCGCAACTGACGCTGCGCCAGGTACAGCGCGACCCAGGCGCTGATCGCCGTGCAGAGAATGATCCCCGCCAGACCGCTCAACAGAAAACGCATCAGGCTGCCACCGTGGCCGATCAGCAAGATCCGCCCTATCTCCCGATCCTGATGCTGGATCGGCAGGTTGATGGGTTTTTCCAGAATGACTCGCGCGACCTGCATCTCCAGCTCGGAAATCAGGCCGTTCTCCGGACGCTGCCAGCGTGCGAGCAATTGGCCCTGAGTGTCCAGCACCTGGGCATCGGCCACTTCTTCGGTCGAGGCGATCAACGCCAGCGCTTCGGTCGCGGCGGCCTTGTCGTTGAACACCACGGCGGCTTCCACGGTGTAACTGATCGAGCGGGCGATCAAGTGCAGGTTGTGATCGGCATAGACCCGCAGCGCCAGCACCCCGAGCAGCGTCAACGACACGCTGGCCATTGCCACGGCGACCAGCGCCACAATCAGGTTGCCACGGCCGATGACCGAGCCGAGGGTCGGGCGCCCTGTGGATTTGTCGCGTCTCATGGCACCGCCGGTTTGCGGCGCGACAACTGCAGCACGCTGGGGTGAATACGCACACCGCTGCGGGCGACGGAGTCGAGATTGATCTCGAACGACACTTGTTCATCACCAACTCGCAGGCAGAACAGACTGCCGACCGTGCATTGATCGCCGCCTTCGCTGATGCTCAGCACCGGATGGCCGATCAGGGACGCGAACAGCCGGCTGCGTTCGTCTGTGGTGAGCTTGCCGATATAGACTGCGTCGCACTCGCTGACGATGGCTGGATTGTCGGCCAAGAGTCGGCGCACGATGACCGGACGGCCCGTGGCCTGGGTCGTGCCCTTGACCAGGTCATCGGTGTATTCGGTCGGACCGACGATGCACAGGCGCAACTGCGCCGGCTCTACCGGCCAGCGCGCATAACTGAGGATACCGAGGACCACCTGAGTGACGGATTTGGCCCGCTGTTCGGCCATACCCGCAGGGGCTGGAGACTGGGCAGTGGCCGCACCCGTGAGCAAACAGAGTACAACGGCAAGCAATGCCTGCTTGCAGACAACTACGCGCTCTGTCGCCCAGACAGCCACCTTCATGCAGGGATTCTCTTGGATCGTTACGAAATGATGCCGCAACGATAGCACAGCGTTGGAACACCAGCGATACAGCGACCTCTGACCGGTCGGTCAATAAGCGCCGGTCATCCAGGCACCTTCATCCTCGAGGCGCCGTTCCTTCTTCCAGTTCCAGCATCAGTCCGCTCAAGCGCTTCACCTTGCGTTGTACTGCCTCTTCAAATACGCCACTGCGGGGTTCGATCAAAGTGAACCAGTCCTTGGCCCGGGTAATTCCGGTGTAGATCAGTTCCTTGGTCAACACGGGGTTCAGGGCGTCCGGCAGGATCAGCGCGGTATGGGCAAACTCCGAACCCTGTGACTTGTGCACGGTCATGGCGTACACGGTCTCGACATCATTGAGCCGGCTCGGCAGCACGAAACGCACCCCACCGCGCCCGTCGTTACGCGGGAACGCCACGCGCAACACCGACTTACCGGCATCCGGGCCATCGCGCTCGGGCAACTTCAGGGCGATACCGATGTCACCGTTCATCAACCCGAGGCCATAGTCGTTTCGAGTCATCAACACCGGCCGGCCTTCGTACCATTGCTGGTCGCTCTCGATCAGCCGCGCCTTGAGCAATGCATCGGTGATGCGCTGATTAAGCCCCTCAACACCCCACGGCCCTTTGCGCACTGCGCACAACAATTGGAAGGTATCGAAGGCCCGCAGGACGTCACGCGCCCAATCGACCCAGCCCGGGTTCTCGAGCGGCGTTCCGCTCACCGGACGTCGATCGCGCAAAATGCTCAGATAGTGTCGATAACCGTGGGGGCCTTCGCCATGTCCGTCGAGCACCAGGTGCTCAAGTTTCCGGTCGTGCTCGTTCTGAAGTGGCAACGAAAACACATCGCCATGGGTTTTGGCATCCAGCAACTGGCGAGCCTCGTCCGAGAGTTGCTGATTCACCCGTCGCGCCAGTTGACCGATGCCGCTGCCCTCGCCGAAACGCCGTGAGTGACGCAACATCACCACTTGCTGGGCCAGCGGGTGCGAGCTGTCACTGCCTTCTTGCAAACCGCCGTCTTGCAGGGATTCGCCGCTCACCGCTTCCAGCCACTGGCGAGTCTGCGGACTGTACCAACCCGCTTCGGCATCACGGCACAAATCGCCCAGCACCGCGCCAGCCTCCACCGAGGCCAGTTGATCCTTATCGCCCAGCAACACCAGTCGAGCATGAGGCGGCAAGGCATCGAGCAGATTGGCCATCATTTCCAGGTCGATCATGGATGCTTCATCGACCACCAATACATCCAGTGGCAGGCGGTTACCGGCATGGTGGCGAAAATGCCGCGTGCCAGGTCGGCTGCCGAGCAGGCGATGCACCGTGGTCACCTCGGTCGGAATTTTTTCCCGGACGCCTTCAGCGACCTTCAGCGACTGCACCTGCTGACTGATGGACTCGGTCAGCCGCGCCGCCGCTTTACCGGTAGGCGCCGCGAGTCGAATGCGCAGTGGTTGATGCGCCTCGACCGCAGGTGCCTGGAGCAACGCCAGCAGACGTACCACCGTTGTCGTTTTGCCAGTGCCCGGGCCGCCCGTGATGATGCTGAAGGCACTTCGGGTGGCCAGGGCGCAGGCCAGTTTCTGCCAGTCGATGACATCCGCGCGCTGCGCTGGATCGAACAGCTCGTCCAGCCGCCGTGCAAGATCGGACGGTGTCGCTTCCTGCTCCGCGAGCCGCTGGCGCAATGCGCTGTCGATACGCCGCTCGTAGGCCCAATAGCGTCGCAAGTACAAACGCTTGCCGGACAACACCAGCGGGCGCTCCTGCGCCGACGCACCTTCGTCGGCGGCCAGTGCCACCAGCGAACTGCCGGCCAGTACATTGCACCAGTGCGCCCCGTCGAGTGTTTCAAGCAGCTGCGATGGCAGCAGCAATGCACCGGGTTGCATGTCCCCTTCCGGAGGCAAAGACAGGGCGAAATCCGGCGCCTTGAGGGTTTCAAACAGATCCAGGCACACATGTCCATGGCCGAGCTGGTGACTGGTCAATGCGGCGGCGAGCAACACCAGCGGATCGACATCGGGTGCCAATTCATGAAGAAAAGCCACGAATGCCTTGTCCAGTGCCCGCAGCCATCCGCGCTCGACCCAGCGGGTGAGCAATAGCAGCAGATCATCGGCACAGGTGAGAGGTGTCAGCTGCGCGAGGCTGTCGGCGGTCAGCGGCGTGGGCAGCAGGTCGGCGAACGTCCGATTCATAGCAATTCTCCCTGCACCCACGCGGGCTCGGCCCTGGGTTGCGGTTTACCCTGGAACATGATGTCCAGACGCTCGATCAGCTCCCGTGGTGGGCGTGCGAAGTAAACGCCACCACCAGGCGCCCGAGTTCCACGCAGAAACAGATACAACGCGCCGCCGATATGCCGGTCGTAGTCGTAATCGGCGAGCCGCGCCTTGAGCTGACGATGCAGTGCTAACAGGTACAGCACGTATTGCAGGTCGTAACGGTTGTCGAGAATTGACTGCTCCATGGCCCGTTCGGTGTACGCGGCGTCATCGACGCCCAGCCAGTTGGATTTGTAATCGGCCACGTAGTACCGGCCCTCGTGCTCGAACGTCAGGTCGATAAAGCCTTTGAACATACCATTGAGTTGCACCGCTTCGGCGCCGACCCGGGCCACACCGTTGTGAGTGAACTGACGCACCTGTTCGTCGAGCTTGAGCACGTCGACCTTGTGGCTGGCGAACCAGAACTCCATCTCGACCCGATATTGCTTCAATTGCTCAAGCACCACTGGCGGTTGGTCGAGGCCCGCAGGCAGTGGCAGTTTGAGCAAGTGTTGCAACCAGTCGCCGAGGGTGGTGATCCAGCCCTCCCAGCCCCGTCGATTGCAACGCCGGGCGATCGCATCGTCGAGCGACTCGCGGGTGACCGCGAAGCCCTCCTCACCCGCCCACTCGAGCAAACCGTGAAGAAACGTTCCCGGATTCGGTCCACGAGGGAAACGGTGAATATCAGCTCCGCCGGCGATGATCTCGCGCGGTGCTTCAGGATCGAGGCGTTCGTCGTCGAACAGCTTTTGCGCTTGCGGACTGTCGGGGGCTTCGTCGTTGCCAGCGCTCAGCACGTCACTGATGCGCAAGGCACTGTACGAAGCGATCCACCAGTTCTCGCTGGCCCTGCGGCTCGGTAAAAGGGTGGCACGCAGCGTGGCTTCGTTACGCGGAGGCTGGTAAACCTCGCTGGTGGCTTGTGGCATTTCAACAACGCTCAGCGCCGAACAATCCTGTTGCAGATCGTCCAGCCAGCGGGCCAATCCGCTGGATTCATTCAACGTTACGCCGCCGCCCAACAGATAGCCCAGCGCAGAAAGATGCAGCACCGAGCTACTGTGGTTGCCGCGCTTGAGATCCGTCACCCCAAGCCAGCAAGCGTGTTGTGCGCGGGTCAGCGCGACGTAGAGCAAACGCAGATCCTCTGCCAGGCGTTCGGTGTCCGCCACAGCGATCAGTTCCGCGTCGGGCTTCAGGCTGATGCGAGCCTTGCCGGATTCATCGTGGTAGTGCAGCGGCAATCGACTGCCATCTACCGGTTTAGCCGAGC
Organism: Pseudomonas sp. NFIX49; assembly: GCF_900115915.1. Taxonomy (NCBI): domain Bacteria; kingdom Pseudomonadati; phylum Pseudomonadota; class Gammaproteobacteria; order Pseudomonadales; family Pseudomonadaceae; genus Pseudomonas; species Pseudomonas sp. NFIX49. Next base: position 843,260 of record NZ_FOYE01000002.1, read on the forward strand.
AGATGAAAGGCAGGAACACCAACGGGTACTCGAGCCCCTTGGATTTGTGAATGGTCACGACCTTGACCAGTTGTTCGTCGCTTTCAAGACGCAGGATCTGCTCTTCACCTGCCTGCCCAGACAGCGACAGATGCTCGGCCAGATGGCGGATCAGTGCCTGCTCACCATCGAGTTCCGACGCGGCCTGTTGCAACAACTCCGACAGGTGCAACAGGTTGGTCAGCACCCGCTCACCATCACTGCGGGCAATGAGCATCTGCGGCAGTTGAAAGTCGTGCAGCAGGCGCCGCAGCATCGGCAGCACCCCTTGCTTGCGCCACAGCTCACGATAACCGCGGAACTGCATGACCCGGGTTTCCCAGACCAGTTCGTCCTGATTCAGACGCTCCAGCTCAGCCAGTGGCAGATTCAGCGTGATGCACGCCAACGCCGCTTTCAGGGAACGCTCGACATCCGGCTCGGCGCACGCCTTGAGCCACGAAAGCAGATCATGGGCTTCCTGAGCGGCAAAGACCGAGTCCTTGTCAGAAAGATAAACGCTGCGGACTCCCCGCGTTGCGAGTTCACCGCGTATCGCCTGCGCCTCTTTACCGTCGCGCACCAGGATCGCAATGTCCGCTGGCCGCAGTCCACGCCAATCCTTGCCCTCCTGCGCAAACCCGACGCGACCAGTCTGCCCGCCATTGAGCAGGGCTGTGATCTCACTGGCGCAGGCTGCCGCCAACTGCTGGCGATAAACTGCCCCGGACAGTGGCTTGTCGGTAGATAGATGCCAGATGTTCAGCGCCGGTACGTCCAGCCCGGCTACCTGCAAATGTTCTTTGCGTCCCTGCGCCTCCACAGGCTGGAACGGCACCGGGTTATCGCCGTTTTTCTCTCGGAACAGAAACGCCCCGCGCCCTTGCTCACGGGCCTCGGCACGCTCGAACACATGGTTGACCGCACGGACCATCCCGTGACTGGAACGGAAGTTGGTGCCCAGGGTATGCAGACGCCCGAACGTGGCCTGCCGGGCTCGCAGATAGGTGTAGATATCCGCGCCCCGGAAGGCATAGATCGCCTGCTTCGGATCCCCGATCAGAAACAACCCGGTCTCGGGGTTATCCTCTTCAATGCGATAGATGCTTTCGAAGATCCGGTACTGCAACGGATCCGTGTCCTGGAATTCATCGATCAAAGCTACGGGGAACTGCTCGCGAATGAGCGTGGCGAGACGCTCCCCGCCGTCGGACTGCAAGGCCGCATCCAGACGCAGCAGCATGTCGTCGAAACCCATTTCGGCTCGACGGCGCTTCTCATCTTCAAAGCGAGCACCAACCCATTTGGCAGCATGCTGCAGCACGGCCGCATCGGGCGTCGGCAAATTGTCGAGACTAGACTTGAGCACAGGCATGGCATCCAGGCCCGGGTGACTCGGCGGCTCGCCTTTCCAGGCTTCAGCCATGCCCTCCGGTGTGAGCCGGGCGAACCCGGTGCCGATATCCAATTGTTCGAGCGTCTCGTCCTCAGCCCAGGCCTTAAGCTTTTCAAACCAGGGTTCGAAATAGCGGGCCTGCATCTTGCGCCCATCCACCGTTTTGTTGGCGATACCCTGATGGCAGATAGCGAGCAACTCATCGGACCACTGCCGCCATGGTCCCTTCAACTCCACCAATGCCGCACGGCGTTCCTGCAGGCATTCTTCGATCAGTTCGGATGGCGTCTGGTCTGAGTTCCCTTCGCGCTCGGTGCCAAACAGCCCACGCACACGCGGCAACAAGGCCGCCGGACCTCCCCAGTGACTGCGAACCCAGCTCAATGCATCGCCCTGCATCGGATAGCAGAACAGCCGCCAATAATCGCGCAGCACTTCGCCGAGCAAGTCGCTGTGATCAGTTTCCAGGGTCTGGGTGAACAGACTGCCGCTGTCGAACGCATGCTCGCGCAGCATTCGCTGACACCAACTGTGGATAGTCGAAACCGCGGCTTCGTCCATCCATTGCGCAGCGATGTCCAGGCGGTTGGCGCAACCGGGCCATTGTTGCGGATCGAACTCTTCACGCAGTTCATCGATCAGCGCATCAGGGGCAGGCGTCTCGTCACGAAAGAAACGGGCGGCCTCGGCCAGACGTGTGCGTATGCGCTCGCGCAGCTCTTTGGTCGCCGCGTCGGTAAAGGTCACCACTAGAATCTGCGGGGGCAACAGCTCACGACCGAAACCGTTTACCTCGCCTCCGTGACCGAGGATCAACCGCAGATACAACGCTGAAATGGTAAATGTCTTGCCAGTGCCCGCGCTGGCTTCGATCAGTTGGCTGCCCTTTAACGGGAATGCCAGGGCGAGTGGTGGCTGGTTACTCATGCGCCTGCCTCCTCGTGGGCCCATGAGCGCCAAGGTGCCTCGAGCAACGGGCGATAAAGCGCATCACACCAACCGGAGAAGGTTTCATCCGCCTGCAGTGCATCGTAGTCGGGGAACTGTCGGGCAAGAGCCGGGCTTTCGCGACGCTCGCCTTCGTTGTTCTGACCATCACCCTCATAGGTCTTACGGGCAGCCGCTTCAGCCTTGACCGGATCGGTCTGGGCCAGCCATGCAAAAGCCGTTTTTACCGCGACAGGAAGTGGCTGGCGCATTCCCGTCTGCCAGGCGAGCAGCAGATCCTCGAGAATTCGCCCCGCTCGAGTCTGTTCCAGAGGTTCAAGAAGGAGCGTGTCATCACTGGCCACCAGTGCGGTCGTCAGGGAGAGTCCACTGGCACAGGCGACAAGGTGACTGACCCAGGGCTTGGTCAGGCGATGCCATTTGCGGCTCTTGATCGAGCCTATGCTGTTGGGGATTGTCGTGACCGACAGTACGCCGCCATCGGCGCGCCTGTGCAAACCGCCCAGCCATCCTTCAAGGCGCAGTTCCTGCCATTCAAAATTGATCGGTAGCGCGTTGGTTAGCGGTGTTGGCCATAACGCCAACAGCTGTTGATATCGTTGCAACAAGTCTGGCAAAGGCTCGATCAGCTCTCGTTGAAGGCATTCACCGAACCCGGCCATGGGCAGCAGTCCGCTGTTCTGCAGGCGTCGGGCTTGAGACTCGAGCGCCTGATCAACATTGTCCGGGTGTCTCAAGGCTGCCCCGAGCAAGCTGTCGCTGAGCATGTATCGCTGCAACGCATCCAGTACAAAGGGTTCCTCGTCAGCCTGAGGTACCTGCGCCGCTTCGAAGTAAACCTTGAGTCGCTGAGTGAAAAAGTGTCGGACCGGACTGCGCAGGAAGTCCTGCAGCAGTTCCAGACTCAACGGTTCTTCCTGGACATGGGGGGCAAGCATTGTGGCGACGTCGTTCTGTTCGTGAGGTTGATGCAGCACCTGCCATTCGCTGGCGTAGCTGAAAAGCTTGTCTTCCTCATGGAAGTAGCGCGAACTGAATGGCTGCAACGGATGCTCCTGAGTCATGGCAATCAGGAGGTCCTCGTTGTCGTCGGCCGATCGCCACCCATTGGCGAGATGATCGCGTAACTGGCCGATCAACACAGAGGCTGGCCGCTCACTGTTATCGCGAATGCTGCGACCGACCCAACTGATGTAGAGCTGATGACGAGCGGACAAGAGTGCCTCTAGCAGAAGATAACGATCATCCTCACGACGGGAACGATCTCCCGGCCGGTAGTCGCTTCCCATGAGATCGAAGTCCAACGGTGGTTGAGCGCGTGGATAATCGCCATCGTTCATGCCCAACAGACAAACCAGTCTGAACGGAATCGCGCGCATCGGCATCAGCGTGCAAAAGTTAACGGCTCCGGCCAGAAAGCGCTGCGACAGACGCCCCTGATCCAGCCCTGCCAGCCAGGCCTCACGGACGACGGTCAGTGGCAGCTCGTCCAGCAGATCGACGGCTTCGCAGGTTTCCAGCCAGGTTTCGCGCAACTCCTCGAGTTGAGCCAGCAGGTAGTCGTCATGCTCGTCTTCGGGTTTGAAAAAAAGCTGCATCAACGCCTGAAGCCGATACCCCCATTCCTGTGGCTGCGCGGGCTTCATCAGTTGCTGATGCGAGAGTTCCAGTGCATCCAGCAATGCTACCAACGGGCCGATCAGCGCGGCATCGAGACCACCGATTTCATCGTACGGCTCGATATCCCCACAGGCGCCGGAACTGCCGACGGCATAACCGAGCAGCATCCGGCGCAAGCCAAAGCGCCAACTGTTTTGCTCCAGCTCGTCGGGCAATCCCAGCTCGGCACGTTGCCCGGCATCGATGCCCCAACGCACCCCAGCCCCCTCAATCCAGCGATGCAGGGTCGGCAAGTCTCGCTCCTGCACACCAAACCTGGCGCGTAACGCAGGAACGTCGAGCAAGTCGAGGATCTCACTGACGGGAAAACGGCTATCCGGCAGCTTGAGCAGATGCTCGACAGCGATCAGCAATGGATCTCGTCCGCGTTGCCCCTGATCGGCCATGGTGAAGGGAATGAAGCGTGGGTCATGACGATCCAGCTGACCAAAGACGGCGCGGATATGCGGCGCATAACTATCGATGTCAGGCACCATCACGATCACATCGCGAGGGCGTAATTGAGGGTTGGCACTGAAACGGGCGAGGAGCTGGTCGTGGAGAATCTCCACTTCGCGCTGGGCGCTATGGGCAATATGAAAGCGGATCGAATCGTCTTGAGTCAGATCGACTGCCGGCCAGCGCGCTCGAGTCTCGCTGAGCGGCCGCAGTTCCAGAATGTCGTCCTGTAACTGGTTGAGCATGTTCTTCGACTGGTTTTCGCTGAACAGATCGATACGCCCGTTACGAAATGCTGCGCGATAGCTGTCAGGCTCGTCGTAGCTGTCGAGAAGGTTGATGTAATCACGACCTTGCTTACCCCATGCAGCGAGGAGCGGGTGAGCATGTTGGTGGAGTGATTCCGAGTCCAGCACCACAGGCATGCCGTTTTTACGGGCTTGTCGCTTGTACTGATGACGTAGTAGATCCTTGTCGGCAACGATATCGGCCCAGTGATAACGACAGGGGTTATGGACGCACAACAAAACCTGGCTGAAACGGGAAAGCCCGGCCAACGCTTCCAGTACTTGTGCGGGCAACGAGGAAATTCCAAAAACGATCACTCGCTGGGGAAGTCCGGACGGTGCGCTTTCAAGACTGTTGATGCGCTCCATGAATCGCTGGTGCACGCCTGCCCGACTTTGGGCCATGCCTTGCTCGCCCACATCGTCCAGCAGGGCGCGCCACAACTCTGCCTGCCAGCAACTGGTCGGAGGAAGCGGCTTCGCTTCACCCCTCACATTGCGTAGCTGATGATGCCCCTCTGCCCAATCCTCAAGCCAATCAGCGCGGTAAACCTGATATTGGTCGAAGAGGTCAGCCAAGCGTTCGGACAACTGGTAACGCTTGCGCAGATCGGTGTCATGGGTGAGAAAGCGTTGAAGCGGTTCGAAATGCGGCCGGTTGATGACCTGTGGCAACAGGCGCATCAGACGCCAAGTCAACGGTGCCTTGTCGAGCAGCGACTTTGCCGGAATTTCCTCTCGGCCCAGCACCATCCGGTAAAGCTGCCACATGAAACTGCCCGGCAGTTGCACATCAATTGCGGCGGCGATACCACAGCCGCCCAAGTCGTCTGCTTCAGGATCCTCAGCCAGTGCCAGCTTGAGCCATTGAGCGATGCCGTTGCTCTGTACGAGTGCAATTTCGTTCTCCAAGGGAGCCAGTGGATAACGCCGCATGATGCTGATCACAAGGCTGCGCAGTTCATCCAGGCTATTGCTCTGAACGACCATGAATGCAGCGTTGAGGGACTGGGTGTCCGGCATGAAGGCTTCCTTGGAAAAGTACAAAAGCTAGGGCTGAACCTTAGCATTGTCGGCCGGCGAGGACAGCCGCAAGGCGTCCGACAATGCTGTACGAACTTTCCTGCAGGCAAAACAAAACCCCAACTGCTTTCGCAATTGGGGTTTCGGAATTTAATCTTGACGATGACCTACTCTCACATGGGGAAACCCCACACTACCATCGGCGATGCATCGTTTCACTTCTGAGTTCGGGATGGGATCAGGTGGTTCCAACGCTCTATGGTCGTCAAGAAATTCGGGTACTGACTCGTGACC
>NZ_FOYE01000010.1:0-312380 GCF_900115915.1 Pseudomonas sp. NFIX49
TACTTAACTCATTGAATCTCAAGGAGTTTTCCGTTTCGACTGCGCCGGAAGTGGGGCGAATTATAGAGACTCAGAATCTGCCGTCAACACTTAATTTCGCTTTTCCTGAAAAACCTGCTTTTTACCCATCAAACGCGGGATCCGGCGGGTCAAGGGAGGAATCCGCAGCGCCAAAAGGAAAACACCTATAAAGGCATAGACTGCCCACTCCTTAAGATCGGCGCGCACGATCCACAACATATGCAGCAATCCCAACCCGAGAATCACATACACCAACCGGTGCAGCTTCTTCCAGCGGGTACCTAAACGGCGCTGGCTGTATCGGTTGGAGGTAACCGCCAATGCCAACAATCCCAGAAAACCCAGAGCACCCACAATGATGTAGGGACGCTTGCGCAGCTCGACACCCAGTTGCGACCAGTCGAAACCGAGAATGAACGCCATATAGCTGCAAAGATGCAGAACCACATAGGCAAAACACCAGAGCCCCAACTGACGGCGCACGGCAATCCACCCGGCCCACCCCGTAAGTTTCTGCAGCGGCGTCATACTCAGGGTGATCAACAGCAATACCAATGTCCCAAGCCCTAGCCGATCAACCAGGACTTTCCCCGGATCGGGTCCAAGCAGATCCGCAAAAGCCTGATAGAACCAGAACAGCGGCCAGATCGCCGCAGCCAGGAAAACACCTACGCGCCAGATCGGATATCGCATCAATAGTTCTTCCGCAGATCGAGCCCTGTATATAAAGAAGCGACCTCGTCCGCATAGCCGTTGAACATCTGCGTATCACGCACATTCGGCTTGAACAGGCTGTTGGGCAACCGCCTCTCCCGCGCCTGGGTCCAACGTGGATGGTCGACCGTAGGGTTCACATTCGCATAAAACCCGTACTCATCCGCCGCAATGCTCTGCCAGGTCGTCTTTGGCTGCTCGCTGACCAGACTGATCCGCACGATGGATTTGACGCTCTTGAATCCGTACTTCCAGGGCACCACCAGACGCAAAGGCGCACCGTTCTGATTTGGCAATTCGCGGCCATACATACCTACCGCAAGAATCGCCAAGGGATTCATCGCCTCATCCAGGCGCAAACCTTCAACATAGGGCCAGTCGATCAGGGCAAATCCCGAACGCTGTCCGGGCATGCTCTTGGGATCCTGCAAGGTTTCGAAGCGAATGTATTTGGCATTGGAAGTGGGCTCTACCTGCTTCAACAACGCCGAGATGGGGAAACCGATCCAGGGAATCACCATCGACCACGCTTCGACACAACGAAGACGGTAGATGCGCTCTTCCAGCTGGTAAGGTTTCATGAAGTCTTCCAGAGCATAACGCCCCGGCTTACCCACCTCCCCGTCCACGACAACACTCCACGGTTCGGTTTTCAACGACCCGGCATTGGCCGCCGGGTCGCCCTTGTCGGTACCGAATTCATAGAAGTTGTTGTAATGGGTCGCGTCTTTGAAAGGTGTGATCGCCTCATCCTTGACGTTCACCGCTCCCCATTTGACAGAAGGCAGTTTCTCGGCAAACCAGGCGGGCGCCTTTCCGGCTTCGACATCGGCATAGCGGGCGGCCTCTTCGGCACTGGCCCAGCGCGGCAGACTGCTCATGGCCAACCCGGCCGCAGTTGCTCCGAGCAATTGTCGGCGAGAGAGATAAATGGATTCAGGCGTGACGTCCGACTCATGGCAGTCGGACGCTTTGGGGACTTTGATCAGCATGGCAACTCCGCAGCTTTGGAGGACAGATGCACCATAGACTGCGGAGTATGAGGGAAATTACATCACTCGGCGTGTTTGTGACGACGAAGATGCAACAGATACTGCACCGGGCCCGACGCGGCATAAGCGAGGAACACCAGCAGCAGAATGCGAGGCGGATCGCTGAACACCACGGCAAACACCAGCACCACCGCCAGAATCGCCACGAAAGGCACGCGCCCCTTCAGATCCAGCTCCTTGAAGCTGTTGTACTTGATGTTGCTGACCATCAGCATGCCGGCGGCGGCCACCATCAGCGCAACCAGGAATGACATCTTCGAACCCTGGATCCCGTAATCGCTGAACGCCCAGACAATCCCCGCAACCACACCGGCAGCCGCCGGGCTGGCAAGACCGATGAAGTAGCGCTTGTCGGCGGTCCCCACCTGAGTGTTGAAACGCGCCAGACGCAACGCCGCACCCGCCACATAGATGAAGGCAACCATCCAGCCGACCTTGCCCATGTCACCCAGTGCCCAGCCGAAAGCCAGAAGCGCCGGCGCGACACCGAAAGCAACCATGTCCGACAACGAGTCGTACTCGGCACCGAACGCACTTTGGGTATTCGTCATGCGTGCCACGCGACCATCAAGGCCGTCGAGCACCATGGCGACGAAAATCGCGATGGCGGCAAAGGCGAAATACTTGCTCGCATTCGCCGCGTCCCCGGCACTCAAGGCAGCCTGGGCACTCATCGAGTTGATGATGGAATAGAACCCCGCGAACAGATTCGCAGTGGTGAACAGATTCGGCAGAAGATAGATACCGCGATGCCGGACTTTACGGCCTTCTGCGTCATGCCCTTCTTCGATGTGCTCATCGATGGGCAGCAGGCTTTCGGCGTCTGAAGCCTGGTTCGGCTCTTCGGGACGTTCGCTCATGGACAGTACCTTGCAACGGATTGGACATTTTCGACAGGTGTCTGGGACGACGGTTCGGCCACAAACGATGCAGCTTTATACCAGAACCGCCCGCCCATACGAAAAAACGCGGCCGAGGCCGCGTTTTTTCATACAAGGTTCGACGACTTAGTTTTTGGCTTTGTCGACGATCTTGTTGGCACCGATCCACGGCATCATGGAGCGCAGCTGCTCGCCGATGATTTCGATACCGTGAGCGGCGTTGTTACGACGCTTGGCGGTCATCGAAGGGTAGCCGGTTGCGCCTTCGCTGATGAACATTTTGGCGTATTCGCCGTCCTGAATACGTTTCAGGGCGTTGCGCATGGCCTGACGGGATTCGGCGTTGATCACTTCCGGACCAGTCACGTATTCGCCGTACTCAGCGTTGTTGGAGATCGAGTAGTTCATGTTGGCGATACCGCCCTCGTACATGAGGTCAACGATCAGCTTCAGTTCGTGCAGGCACTCGAAGTAGGCCATTTCCGGCGCGTAGCCAGCTTCAACCAGAGTTTCGAAACCGGCTTTTACCAGTTCAACGGTACCGCCGCACAGAACGGCTTGTTCGCCGAACAGGTCGGTTTCGGTCTCGTCCTTGAAGGTGGTTTCGATGATGCCGGTACGACCGCCACCCACGCCGGCGGCGTAGGACAGCGCGACGTTCTTGGCGTTGCCCGAGGCGTCCTGGTAGATCGCGATCAGGTCAGGGATACCGCCGCCCTTCACGAACTCGGAACGTACGGTATGGCCCGGGGCTTTCGGCGCGATCATGATCACGTCGAGGTCGGCACGCGGAACAACCTGGTTGTAGTGAATCGCGAAGCCGTGGGAGAAGGCCAGGGTGGCGCCTTTCTTGATGTTCGGCTCGATTTCGTTCTTGTACAGCTGGGACTGGAACTCGTCCGGGGTCAGGATCATGACCAGGTCGGCACCGGCAACAGCGGCAGCCACATCGGTCACTTTCAGGCCGTGGGCTTCAGCCTTGGCAACGGTAGCCGAACCTTTACGCAGACCGACGGTAACGTCGACACCGGAATCTTTCAGGTTGCACGCCTGGGCGTGGCCCTGGGAGCCGTAACCGATGATGGCAACTTTCTTGCCCTGGATGATCGACAGGTCGCAGTCTTTATCGTAGAAAACTTTCATGAATTTCCCCTTTATATCCAGGCCGTTCAGGCCATTCGCTAATTTGGTTTAGATGCTGAGTACTTTGTCGCCGCGGGCAATACCGGTGACGCCACTGCGGACGGTCTCCAGAATCGATGCGGTGCCGATGGACTGAATGAAGCTGTCGAGCTTGTCGCTGGTACCGGTCAGTTGAACGGTATACACGCTGGCGCTGACGTCGACGATCTGTCCACGGTAGATATCGGTGGTGCGTTTGATCTCGGCGCGCTGGGCGCCAGTGGCCTTGACCTTGACCAGCATCAGTTCGCGCTCGATGTGAGCGCTTTCCGACAGGTCCACCAGCTTGACCACTTCGATCAGCTTGTTCAGGTTTTTGGTGATCTGCTCGATGATTTCATCGTGACCGACGGTGGTCAGCGTCAGACGCGACAGGGTCGGGTCTTCGGTTGGCGCCACGGTCAGGCTTTCGATGTTGTAGTTGCGCTGCGAGAACAGGCCGACTACGCGAGACAAAGCACCGGGTTCGTTTTCCAGAAGCAAGGAAATAATGTGCCGCATGATTAGGTACGCTCCGTCTTGCTCAGCCACATATCGCGCATCGAGCCGTCTTTGATCTGCATCGGATAGACGTGCTCGCTGGTGTCGACCGAAATGTCGATCACGACCAGGCGATCTTTCATGGCGAACGCCTCTTCCATCTTCGACTTCAAATCTTTCGATTCGGTGATGCGTACGCCGACGTGGCCATAGGCTTCAGCCAGCTTGACGAAGTCAGGCAAGGATTCCATGTAGGAGTGGGAGTGACGGCTGCCGTAACTCATGTCCTGCCACTGACGAACCATGCCCAGAACACCGTTGTTCAGGATGACGATCTTGACCGGCAAACCGTATTGCAGGCAGGTCGACAGCTCCTGGATATTCATCTGGATACTGCCTTCACCGGTGACGCACGCAACATCGGTGTCGGGGAAGCTCAAAGCGATACCCATCGCGGCCGGCAGACCGAAGCCCATCGTGCCCAGGCCACCGGAGTTGATCCAGCGGTTCGGCTTGTTGAACTTGTAGTACTGCGCAGCAAACATCTGGTGCTGGCCCACGTCGGAAGTCACAAAGGCGTCGCCCTTGGTCACTTCGCACAGGGTTTCGATTACGGTCTGTGGCTTGATCTTGCTGCCGTCGCCCTTGTCGTAAGGGAACAGGCCGCGATCACCGCGCCACTCGTCAACCTGCTTCCACCAGCTGGCGACCGCTTCCTTGTTCGGGGTTTCGCCGATTTCCTTGAGGATCGCGACCATTTCAGTCAGGACGCTGTCCACCGGACCAACGATTGGCACGTCGGCCTTGATGGTCTTGGAAATCGAAGCCGGGTCGATGTCGATGTGAATGATCTTGGCGTTCGGGCAGAACTTCGGCGCGCCGTTGATCACGCGATCGTCGAAACGCGCACCGACCGCCAGGATCACGTCGGCATGGTGCATCGCCAGGTTCGCGGTGTAGCTGCCGTGCATGCCGAGCATGCCGATGAACTGACGGTCAGTGCCAGGATAGGCACCCAGGCCCATCAAGGTATTGGTAACCGGCAGGTTGAGCATTTGCGCCAGTTCGGTCAGCGGCGCGGAGCCGTTGCCGAGAATCACACCACCGCCGGAGTACAGCACGGGACGCTTGGCCGCCAGGAGCATTTCTGCCGCCTTGCGGATTTGTCCGGAGTGACCGCGAACGGCCGGGCTGTAGGAACGCAGTTTGGCTTTCTTCGGGAAGATGTATTCGAACTTCTCGGCCGGGTTGGTCATGTCTTTCGGAATATCGACCACGACCGGGCCCGGACGACCGGATTGCGCCAGGTAGAAGGCCTTCTTCATGACTTCCGGGATTTCCGAGGCGTGCTTGATCATGAAGCTGTGCTTCACGATCGGCCGGGAGATACCGATCATGTCGGTTTCCTGGAACGCATCGGTGCCGACCATGGTGCTTGGCACCTGACCGGAAATGATCACCATTGGAATCGAATCCATATAGGCAGTGGCGATACCGGTGATGGCGTTTGTGGCGCCTGGACCGGAAGTCACCAATACCACGCCGGCTTTACCGGTGGCACGGGCGTAGCCGTCAGCCATATGGGTAGCCGCTTGTTCGTGACGAACCAGGATGTGGGTCACTTCCGGTTCTTTGAACAGGGCATCGTAAACATGAAGGAGAGCACCACCCGGGTACCCGTAGATATATTTGACGCCTTCGTCACGCAAAAAGCGGACGAGCATCTCACCGCCAGATAAAAGCTCCACGTTGTTCACCTCTAAAACGCCAGAATACCGTCCACAAAAAGGCGAACGGGTCTTAATAGGTTTACTTCTCGGCAGAGCATGAGCGACGGTGGTCGCCGACTACGTCAGCACTGACTGAGCAAGTATTGGGATCGTCCCAAGTGTTGCGGGCCTTTCCCACCCAGCGCGAGGTAACGCGTTGCGGGTGTAACAGGTCGACGCGGATATGCGCCTCATGATCTGCCGAGAGGGTCTGCTTCTGGCAGTCCCTGTACAGCGGACTTTGGATTCTTCTGTTTCGCCCTCTGCAAGTCAAGCCGTCTATGTGCTTAATTGTGGGTAAGCACATGAGAACGCAAGAAAAAACCTGGAAACCGCTACTCTGTTAGCTTCAATTGCGCAGTTTTGCCAAGGAATCAGCATGCGAACGCTTCTCTTAACTCTGCTAATCGGCGCCAGCCCATGGTGCATGGCCGCTCAGATCTACAAATGGGTCGACGCCCAAGGCGTCACCCATTTCGATCAACAGCCACCACAAGGGCAGTCGTCCACCGCCGTTAAGACGCCCTCCTCTCCCGCACCAATACCTGCCGCATTACCTGGCAGCGGCGCGCTGGGCGATCAGAAAGCCATCGATGACAAGGTCAAGAAGCAAGTGGCCGAACAACAGAATCAACTCAAGGCATTTTGCGAACAGGCGCGCACGAATCTCGCGCAACTGCAGAACAATCCGCGCTTGAGGGAGGAGGTGGAGGGAGAACTGCGGCGGCTGAGCGACGACCAGCGCCAGCAGCGTACTGAAGAGGCAAAGAAACAGATAGCGGAAAACTGCCAGTGACGACTGGCAGCTCCCGGCTCAGCGTGAAGCGGTGATCAGCAGGTCGAACTCTTTGAGCAACACCTGAAGCTGCCGATCCTTGCCCTGCAGGTTGCGTTGGGCAAAAACCATCTCGGCCATTTCCTGAATGCCCGAAGCATTGGGCAACGGCAGATCCTGTTCGAGGATCATCTTCATCCGCGGCAGGAAGATCCATTGCAGCCACTGCTCGAAATCAAGCGTGTCGACCGAAAACGGCTCGACGCTGCTCAGGGCTTCGACCGAGGGCTGGACGTCATCCCACCAGCCCTGGGCGCGCAGTTCGCGCTCGATCAACAGCAATTGATCGGCGACTTTGGAGAAACGACTGTCCATCACAGCGAAACCTTGGCCTTCTGACGGGCCAGAGTGGCGCCGGCGGAATCACCTTGTTTCTCACGCGCCTGAGCGATCAATTCCCACAGACTGGCCTGCAAGTCCGGACGACCATTGGCCATGGTCAGTGCGCGACGAGCGGTCTGCTCGGCTTGTGGCGCATCGCCCTGGGCCATGCGCACCTGCGCCAGACGGTAAAGCACTTGCGGCTCGCGCGGTGCCACACGCTGCGCACGCTCGAGGCTGGAGGACGCGCCGTTGAGGTCGCCACCGGCCTGCTGCTGTTGCGCAGTGGTCAACAGGGCGAGAACCGGGCCATCCAGTTGTTCATCAGCAGACAGACCACCGCCGCTGCTGCTGGCCGAAGGGATGCCGCTCGGCGTCGAAGGCATGCTGTAGCTGCCGGAGCTGATCGGCGCCGACTCGACCGCCGACGGGTTATACGGCCCCGGCGTGATGCCGCCGGACGCCGGGCCCGGAACGATCGGCGAAGTGCTGATCGGCGCCGAAGCCGCTGCGCCGCCCGGCACCATCACCACCACACCGGTATCGCCTTGCGGGATCGCCTGGGTCTGGGCCTGTGCAGGACGTTTCACCGTCGTTTGACGGAAACCGCCATTGGCCGAAATGCGCTCGCTGTTGGACACGGCGGTGCCGGAGTCCACGACAGGAATCGAACCACGCTGTACGGTGGAGCAGCCGCTGAGCAAAGCCACGGCGGTCACCGCTGGAATCAACCACTTGTTCACTTGAAACCCTCTTTGCTTAATTCATCCAGCCCTTGACCCAATCCATCACCGACTCGCCCGAGGCCGGGCTTTCGCTCGCGCAAGAGGCGCCGGGTGGCGGTTCGCTGCCGCGAATATACGGCATCTGCACGGCGCCCGGACAGTTGGCATCGGAGCCTTGGCCGGTACGCGAATCGACCCAGGCCTGCACCACGTTATCCGGCTGCGGCATGTCCAGCGGCAGCGGATCGGCCTTGCGCATGAAACTGGTCCAGACCTGCAACGCACCGGTGGCCCCGGTGAACGGCGTCTTGCCGTTGTCGTCGCGGCCGAGCCAGACCACCGCCAGCAGATCCTGGCTGAAGCCGGCGAACCAGCTGTCGCGCGAATCGTTACTGGTGCCGGTCTTGCCCGCCAGTGTCAGGGTTCTTGGCAACACGTTATAAACCGAACTGCCAGTACCTTCACGCATGACCCGCTGCATGGCGTTCTGGATCAGGTAGATAGAGGCCGGATCGAAGCGCTGCTCGATCTGGAACGGATAACGCTTGAGCGGTTCGCCGTCAGCAGTCAGCACGCTGCGAATCCCGCGCATCGGCGTATTGAAACCACCGTTGGCCAGCGTCTGGTACATGGTCGCGACTTCAATCGGGGTCATGCCGCCCGCACCGAGCAGCATCGAAGGGAACGCCGGAAACTCGCGGGTCACGCCCAGGCGACTCAGCGTCTTGAGGACATTCGGAACGCCAACCGCCAGACCGAGACGCGAGGTCGACAGGTTGTAGGAATGTGCCAGCCCCTGATACAGGAACACCGTACCGTGGGAGCGACGGTCATAGTTCTGCGGTTTCCAGACCTGACCATCCGCACCCTTGATTGAAAGCGGCTCGTCCGAAAGCCAACTGGTCAACGTGTACTGGCTCGGCTTCTCCAGCGCCGTCAGATAAACCGCCGGCTTGATCAGCGAGCCAATCGGCCGCACCGCATCCAGTGCCCGGTTGAAGCCGGCAAAACTCGCCTGACGGCTGCCGATCATGGCCTGGACTTCACCGGTTTCCGGATTGGTCACGACCATCGCCGCTTCCACGTCGTCGGAACCCTTGCGA
The DNA here is from genome assembly GCF_900115915.1 of Pseudomonas sp. NFIX49. Classification (NCBI taxonomy): domain Bacteria; kingdom Pseudomonadati; phylum Pseudomonadota; class Gammaproteobacteria; order Pseudomonadales; family Pseudomonadaceae; genus Pseudomonas; species Pseudomonas sp. NFIX49. The sequence continues at coordinate 9,084 of NZ_FOYE01000010.1, forward strand.
CCGGACAGGCGCTTGAAAGTGTCGTTGACCGACGCTTCGGCCTTCATTTGCAGGATCGGATCGAAGCTGGTGAAAATCCGCAGGCCTTCTTCGGTCAAGTCTTCGTCGCGGTAGTCTTCACGCAACTGGCGTTTGACCAGATCGATGAAGCCCGGAAACGAACTGTCGGCCAGCTTGCCGCGCGTGGTTACGCCCAGCGGCATTTTCTTCGCGGCAGCCACCTGCTCGGCGGAGGCGACACCCTGCTGCTCAAGCACATCGAGCACCAGATTGCGTCGCTCCAGCGCCCGCTCCGGATTGCGGCGCGGGTTGTAATAGGACGGACCTTTGACCATCCCGACCAACAGCGCGACCTGGTGCAGCTTCAGCTCAGACAAAGGCTGGGCAAAGAAAAACTGGCTGGCCAGACCGAAACCGTGCACCGCTCGCTGACCGTCCTGACCGACAAAGACTTCGTTGAGGTAAGCCTCGAGGATTTCCTTTTTGTCGTAATGCAGCTCGAGCAGCATCGCCATCATCGCTTCGGTGAGCTTGCGGGTCAGGCTGCGTTCGTTGGTGAGGTAGAAGTTCTTGACCAGTTGCTGGGTCAGCGTACTGCCGCCCTGGGTCATCTTGCCGCCAGAGGTGTTGACCCAGACTGCGCGGGCAATCGATTTCGGCGATACGCCCCAGTGGCTGTAGAAATCCCGGTCTTCCACGGCGACCAGGGTTTCCAGCAGGTACGGCGGCACCTGATCGAGCTTGATCAGAATCCGGTCTTCAAGATTTTTCGGGTAGATACCGCCGATCATCAGCGGCTCCAGGCGTACCACGGAGAGCTTCGAACCGTTGGTCGCCGAGAGTTCGGCCACGTAATCGCCGGAGAAACGCACGCGCACCGGCTGCGGTTTCTCGAGGCCTTCATAGAACTGGAAGCCACGGGTATTCAGATCAACCGTGTTGCCATTGACCGCCGCCGCGCCGGGACCGTTGCTCACGGCTTCGCGGCGATAGCCCAGGGCATCGAGTTCGGTGAGGAAATCGTCCTTGCTCAGCTTTTGTCCGACGAACAGCTCAAGCGGGCGCGCATACACCTTGGCCGGGATGGTCCAGCGCTTGCCGGAGAACTTCTCCTGCACCACGGCATCGAGGTAAACGGCGAAGCCGGCCAGCACCACAAGGCCGACCAGACTGAGTTTAAGGGCCCAGCCCAACCATGGGCGCAGGCCCCGGGAAGCTGGTTTTTTAGGGGTACGGGGGGATCGAGTACGAGTCATGGCGGCGGATTATACGCACTTTATTCATACTCAACAGGAGCGCTCCGAGGTTTGCGTCGGGCTGGCGAGCGGCCATAATGAGCGCCTTGAATTTCCCCCAGTCTCTGAAGGATCGTCCGTGAGCCAGTCCCTGATCGCTGCCCTGCAAAACCCGGCCCTCTACCCGCATCCCGTCGAAGGGTTCCAGGTCATCGAAACCCATATTTCGTGGGTGCTGCTCACCGGTCCCTACGCTTATAAAGTGAAGAAACCGGTGAATTTCGGTTTCCTCGACTTCACCAGCCTCGAATCACGTGAGCACTTCTGCGGTGAAGAGCTGCGCCTGAACCAGCGCCTGACCGAAGATTTGTATCTGGAAGTGATTCCAGTGACCGGCAGCGCCGAAGCCCCGCAATTGGGTGGCGAAGGCCCGGCCATCGAATACGTGCTGAAAATGCGCCAGTTCCCGCAGACCGGCCTGCTCAGCACCCTGCAAGCCAACGGCGAGCTGACCACTGCGCACATCGACGCGATGGCCGAGCAAATCGCCCGCTTCCACCTCAACGCGCCGAAAGTCCCGACCGAGCACGATGCCGGCACGCCTGACAGCGTGATGGCGCCGGTGCGCCAGAACTTCGAACAGATCCTGCCTTTCCTCAGCGACAAGAACGATCTGCTGCAACTCGACGCTCTGCAAGCATGGGCTGAAAGCAGCTTCGATCGCCTCAAGCCGCTGTTCGCCCAGCGCAAGGCCGACGGCTTCACTCGCGAGTGCCACGGCGACATTCACTTGGGCAACGCGACGCTGATCGACGGCAAAGTCGTGATCTTCGACTGCATCGAATTCAACGAACCGTTCCGCTTCACCGACGTCTGGGCCGACACCGGTTTCCTGGCAATGGACCTGGAAGACCGTGGCCTGAAATCCCTCGCCCGTCGTTTCATCAGCCAATACCTGGAACTGACCGGCGACTATCAAGGCCTGGAAGTGCTGAACTTTTACAAGGCTTACCGCGCCCTGGTGCGTGCGAAGGTTGCACTGTTCAGCATGCCGGCCGATGCGACGCCGGTGCAGCGCGCCACCACCCTGCGCCAGTACCGCAACTACGCCAACCTGGCGGAAAGCTACAGCACCATTCCTTCGCGCTTCATGGCGATTACCCACGGCGTGTCCGCTGTAGGCAAAAGCCACGTGGCCATGCGTCTGGTCGAAGCGCTGGGCGCTATCCGTCTGCGTTCCGATGTCGAGCGCAAACGTCTGTTCGGCGAGCAAACCGTTGCCAATGATGTTCAGGCCGGGATCTACAGCGCCGATGCCAGCATCGCAACCTATGCGCGTCTGCATGAAATCGCCGAAGTGATCCTGCACGCCGGTTTCCCGGTGGTGATCGACGCCACTTACCTCAAGCGCGACCAACGCGACAACGCCGCCAAGGTTGCCGAAGCCACTGGCGCGCCATTCCTGATCCTCGACTGCAATGCTCCGCAGGCAGTGATCGAGAGCTGGCTGGCGATTCGTCAGACGGACAAGAAGGATCCGTCCGACGCGACCCTCGCCGTAATCGAAGCCCAACAGGCCAATCGCGAAGCCCTGACTCCGGAAGAAATCCTGCGCAGCAAACGCGTGCAGACCAATGAATCCGGCACCCTGGACACCGTCGTGGCGCAAATCCGCCAGCGCCTGCCCGGCCTGTAAGAAACTATTTCGGCCGTGAAGCCCTCGCTCGCTTCACGGCCGTCAAATAGTGGCACTATACTGGCGTCATAAAACCAACAGGTGATTTGACATGAGCCAGCCGAAACTTCTCGACACCCCGCTTTATGCCTTGCTGCACAAAGACGACATCACAGGTTTCAACAATGAACGGCCGAAAGATGGCCCGATCGACATGGTCGGCGGTGATTTTCGTGGTCTCGACCTGCGCGAACTGAACGCCGATGGCGTGGATTTCCGGGACGCCTACTTCCGTTCCGCCGACCTGCGCGGCATCGACTTTCGCAACGCTTCGCTGGAAGGCGCGAGCCTGGCCCACGCGCAGATTTCCGGGGCTTACTTCCCGCCGGAGCTGAGTGCCGACGAAATCCTGATGTCGATGAATTTCGGTACGCGCCTGCGTTATCGCACTCGCTGAAGCTTTTAAAAACCTGAACCGTCCAGCGCCCCCGCTTTGCGCTGGACTGCGTGCTATTGGTAATTCCCTCCTCGTCCTCCCCATCCTGATTCATCAGTGGAGAACTGACGTTTCTTAGAAGCGTTTGCGTCGAATCCGACCAAACAACCACGCTTTTCCTACTGATGGCTACACTCCTGAGAAGCTCGCCCACGCACCATTCGGCCGTCGCAAGGAGGCTTGATGAATGATGAACTGCAACACCTGAAGAATCTTGGCAAGACGTCGGCGCAATGGCTGCATGCCGTGGGCATCCATAGCGCCTCCGACTTGCGTCGCCTGGGCGCGGTGGATGCCTACCGGGCCGTGCGTACCCGCGGGTTCCGGGCGTCGAAGGTGTTGTTGTACGCGATCGAAGGGGCGCTGATGGATGTGCACTGGAACGACATTCCCGCCGAACGCAAGGATGCGCTGAACAAGCAATTGGAAGCCATTTCCTCTCGCCACAAGAACTGACGGGCACTGACCGCCATGTACCTGCTCGGGGAACAATCGGCCCAGGCCGATGCATTGATCAACCACTTGCAGAGCTTGCCTGCGCAATGGCTCGAAGCCTTGGCGCCGTGCGGGCCGACGCTGGAACTGGAAGCCACGGATGATTTGCTGACAGGTTTGCCGGACGACCAGCTGTTCTTGCTCACGCAAGGTGTCATCACTGGCCGACTGGGCGGTCGCGGTCTTTTCTATTGGCATGAAGGAGATTTGATCGGCCTGCAGCAGGGGCCGGAATGGGCGGATTGCACGCTATACACGGAAAACCCGCTGACTTTACTGCCCTATCGTCGAAGCGATTTGTTTCAACATGTGTATTCCGATTCATCTCGCTCGGAGCAGTTTCTGCGCTACCTGCTGGGGCAAATGGCGCTGCTGGCCCACGCCGTTGCCGAGTTCAAGCCACGTGAGTTTCGCAGCACCAATGGGTTCAAGCGTTTCGAGGCCGGAGACGTTCTGATACGCCAGGGCGATGTCGCTGACCATGTATTCGTGATTATCGAAGGACACGCCGAAGCCTTTGTTAATGGGCACAAGGTAGGCGATGTGCCCAAGGATGAGATCTTCGGCGCGATGGCTGTGTTCACAGGTGAACCGCGCAATGCGACGGTGATTGCCCGGGAGGCGAGCACGGTGATGCTGATTCCCGGCGATCAGTTTCTGAGCATGACCCGCACCAATCCGAAAATCGCCCACAGCCTGATCGAAAGCATGGCGCGGCGTATCGACCAGCTCAACAGGCAGCTCACGGGATTTAACAGCCAGAACTGAAGCCCTGTTCACGGGGCGTTTACGCCATTGCCGGGACAAAACGACAGAAATGAAAAAACAGCAGTTGACTCGTTAATGAGAATCGCTATGATTATCACAACTGATCGCGAGATCAGTCGATATTCTGAAAAGCCCTTGGTTCGGACTCTCAGATATCTCCTCATCAGGCTAATCACGGTTATTTGACCCGGTTTTTACCGGGTCTTTTTTTGCCTGTGGAAAAGTCATTCCTTGCCGAACTGCTTACGCATCTGCGCGCAATAATCCGGTTTCGGCGTGGCTGAGGTGAGCCAGACATAATCAGCCATCGCCGCCGTAACCCCACTGCCCTGCTCCGCCAGCATCAACACCGTCGGCGCTTGCGGCGCGCCCAGATCCAGCACATGCAGCGGCACCCCGACATCCTTGCGCGCGTGATACGCACCCGCCAATAACAAGGCAGGCGCAGGCGCTGCCAGCAACCGCGAAGCCATGCGCCGATCCCGTTGTTGCTGAACGGCCAGCATCGCCGGCATTTGTGATGACGGCAGCAAGCCGCAGTGAGAATCGCCGATCTGCTCCAACAGCGTCTCTTTCACAGATTTGGCATTGCTGCGCTCACCGCTCAGAACCGGAGGATCGCGATAGAACGCACGGATTTCGATGTTATCGAGGTTCGCCGCCAGCAACGGCCAGGATTGCGTCAGGGCGAACCGCACAATCGGTCCGTAGAGATTCCAGTCCCAACCCTCCTGCCAGGCCAATGCAGCAGGAAGATCGGCCGGTGACGTTGCGGCATGGCGCACGTCATCGACACGCGACTGTTGATCGGGGGTCAGCATTTCCAGCAGGAGACTGCCTTGGGGCCGCGCTTCTTCGAGGTTCTGCAACAACCACAATTGAATGGCATGGTGATCGGCGTTGTCATGCTGTTCGCCAATAATCACCTGCGATGGACTGCTCAACCGAGCCAGTAATTGCTGCGCCGTCAGATGCTCGCCGCTGCGCAGATCACGGATCTCGCCCACGACCGGCGGCGCCGCAACATGCTGGCAACCCGCAAGCCACAACACCGCCAACAGCAAAATCCCGCGCATACACTCACCTCGATGACGAAATCAGCGGGCGATGATCAGCGGATGCCCGCGCTCCGGGTGCGGTTGCACCAGCACTTCCAGACCGAAAACCGCCTTCAGCGATTCCGGGCGCAACACCTGTTGCGGCGTATCCAGTGCGACCGGCCGCCCGCCTTCCAGTAGCAGGATGCGATCACAATAGCGCGCCGCCAGATTCAGATCATGCAGGATCACCAGCACCGCCGCGCCGCGATCGGCAAATTCGCGCACTGCTTGCAGCGTCGTGTGTTGATGCAATGGATCAAGCATCGAGGTCGGCTCATCAAGCAGCAGAGTCTGCCCCGCCTGCCCCGGCCAGAGTTGCGCCAGCACTCGCGCCAGATGCACGCGTTGACGCTCGCCGCCGGACAGCGCCAGATAACTGCGACCGCTCAGATGCCCGGCATCCGCCGCCCGCAAAGCGGCAACGACAATTTCGTCGTCGCGCACCCGCCCGCTCTGATAAGGCAGACGCCCCATGCCGACCACTTCTTCAACGCGAAAGGCAAAATCCAGGGTCGATACCTGCGGCAACACCGCCAGCCGCTGAGCGCGCTGAGTGCCGCCCCAATGGCTCAATGCCTCACCGTCCAGCAGCACCTCCCCTTCGTGTGCGCTCAGCTCACCGCACAACGCGCCGAGCAAAGTGCTTTTGCCGGCGCCATTGGGCCCCAGCACGCCAAGCACTTCGCCCGGTTCGAGTTGCAGGCTGACGTCGGCCAGAACGGTCTTGCGGCCACGGCGGATGTGCAGATTGTGCGCACGCAGCATCAGGCACGCCCTCGCAGCAGCAGATAAAGGAAGAACGGCGCACCGATGAACGCGGTGACGATGCCGATCGGCAGCTCCGCCGGCGCCAGCGCCAGCCGCGCAACCAGATCCGCCAACAGCAACAGACTGGGCCCGGCCAGCACCGATGCCGGCAGCAACACCCGGTGATCCGGCCCGGCGAGCAAGCGCACCAGATGCGGCACCACCAGCCCGACAAAACCGATCATTCCTGCCGCCGCCACCGCCGCACCGACACCCAGCGCCGTGCAAAACACCAACTCGCGCTTGAGCCGTTCGACATCGATTCCCAGATGCCCGGCTTCCGATTCGCCGAGCAGCAACGCATTGAGCGCCTTCGCCCGACGTGGAAGCCAAAGCGCAACACCGGCAGTGATGATCAGCAGCGGCCACAACCGCGCATAGCTCGCGCCGTTGAGGCTGCCCAGGTTCCAGAACGTCAACGTGCGCAATGTCGCGTCGTCGGCCAGATAGGTAAACAGCCCCACCGCCGAACTGGCCAACGCCGTCAGGGCAATCCCCGCCAGCAACATGGTCGCCACATTGGTCTGCCCATTACGGCGGCCTAGTCGATAGACCAACGCTGTTACGCCGAGGCCACCGAGAAACGCGCAAACCGACAGCAGATAGGGCCCGAACCACTCCGGCAATCCGCCAAAAAAAGAACCACCGACGATCGCCACCGCCGCGCCCAACGCCGCGCCGCTCGAGACGCCCACCAACCCTGGATCGGCCAGCGGATTACGAAACAGCCCCTGCATCGCCACCCCGGACAGCGCCAGCACACCGCCGACTGCCAGCCCGAGCAACGTACGCGGCAGACGAATCTGCCCGAGAATCAGTTCAGCCTGTTCCAGCCCGTCCGGCGCCAGCGGCACACCAATCATGCGCAATGCAGCGCGCAAGGTATCGAACAACGGCAGGCTGACCGGCCCCAATGCCAGCGACAGCCAGATCGCCAGCAGACACAGCAGGATCAGGCCGATGAACAAGCCACGGGGTTTGACCAGCGTGGTCATTGGCCGCTCGGGGCCGGATAGAAACCGTCAGACAGAGTCTTCATCGCAGCCGGCAAACGCGGCCCGAGCCCGCCCACCAGCAGCGTCGGATCCAGCTCCAGCACACGGCCGGTCTTGGCCGCACGGCTGGAATTGAGGATCGGGTTTTCCTTGAACAACGCCGCTTTTGCCGCCTCACCGTTCAGCGCACGGTCAGCGAACACCAGCACTTCAGGATCAAGACTGGCCAGTGACTCCACGGAAAACGGCTTGTAACCGGTGTGGGTCGCGAGGTTATGCCCGCCCGCCTGTTGCAGCAGCCAATCGGCGGCGGTGTCCTTGCCGGCGATCAGTGGTTTGCCGCCGGCATGGCCGAGCAGCAACAACACGCCCGGTGCTTTCTGCTTTGATTGCACCGCAACCACACGTGCCTTCTGAGCATCGAGTTGCTGTTGATAACTTTGCAGCAGCTGAGTCGCCTGAGTTTCGGCGCCCAGCAACTGCCCCAGATGAGTAACGTTTTTCTCCAGTGTCGGCAGATCCGGCTGAGCCGAGAACAATTCCACCTGCACCTTGGCGCTGCGAACCTGGGAGATCACTGGCGGCGGGCCCATTTCCTCGGTGCCGATCAGGATGTCCGGGCGCAGGCTGAGAATACCTTCGGCCGACAGGCTGCGCTGATAGCCGATGCTTGGCAGGGACGTGAGGGACTGCGGGTGCTGGCTGGTGGTGTCGACGCCCACCAGTTTCGCCTCACCGCCCAGCGCACTCACCCACTCCGACAAGGCGCCGCCGGCGCTGACCCAACGTTGCGGCAACTCGGCCGCTGCAGCCTGGTGGCTGACCAAAAGTCCGACACACAGCACGGCAACGCGGGTACTCAGGCGCATAGACAGCTTCCTTGAAAGGTTTTCCCGGGCATCGGAACGGCAGGCCAAGTATCCTCGGCAGCGATCACCTCGCCACGGGCGAAGGCGGCCATTTGATAATTGTTTGCATTTGAACGTCAAGCTCGGACATATCCGGACACGAGCCGACACTTGAGGATAGCCATGAAGTTTCTTTGCGCGGGCGCCGATCTGGTTGAGGGCGGCAGTCGCGGTTTCGATATCGACGGGAAAAAACTGTTGGCCGTGCGCCGCGCGGGGCAGGCGTATGTCTACCTCAATCGCTGCCCGCACCGGGGCGTTGGCCTGGAATGGCACCCCGACCAGTTTCTCGACCCGAGCAACAGCCTGATCCAGTGTGCCACCCACGGCGCACTGTTTCTGATCGAGGACGGTGAATGCGTCGCCGGCCCCTGCGCCGGACAATCGCTGACGGCCATCCCTTGCCGTGAAGACGTGCAAGGGCTGTGGATCGACGTTTAACCGTTGAGCAGCACGTCCAGCCGCCGGTCGATCACCATCTCTTCATGGCTCAACCGCACGCCGTACGCCAGGACCTCGACCCCGCACGCCACCGCCTCCCGCAGCGCAGCGGCATAGGCCGAGTCGATTTCCTCGGCCGGGCGCACCGCTTCGACACCCGTGAGATTGACGCAGTACAACTGCACCGCGCGAATCCCGTCCCGGGCCAGATGCGCCAGCTCACGCAAATGCTTGGCGCCGCGCTGGGTCACTGCATCGGGAAATGCCGCAATCGCCGTGCCGTCAAAACCCAGAGTGACGCTTTTCACTTCCACGTAGGCCGAGCCCGTCGGGTAGTCGAGGCGAAAATCGATCCGGCTCTTTTCCTGCCCGTACGCCACTTCACGCTTGAGCCCGGTAAAACCGTTCAGCTCACTGATGACGCCGGCCTGCAAGGCCTCTTCGACCAGTGCGTTGGCGCGTCCGGTGTTGACGCAAAACAGCCGTCCCTGCGGGGTTTCGCCGACCTCCCAGGTGCCGGGTAGCTTGCGCTTCGGATCATTGGAGCGGCTGAACCAGACCTGGCCGCCCTCGACCTGGCAATTGAGCATCGAGCCGGTGTTCGGGCAGTGAATGGTCAGCAATTCGCCGCCAACGGTTTCGATATCGGCGAGAAAACGCTTGTAACGGCGGATCAATCGGCCTTCTTCGAGCGGAGGATGAAAGCGCATCAGCCTTGCCAGCTCTTCAAGCCACGGGCGATACGCTCTACCGCTTCCTGTAGGCGTGGGAGGTTTTGCGTGTAGGCAAAGCGCACGTGATGACCGGCCTGATAGCGGCCGAAATCCAGCCCCGGCGTGAATGCCACGTGTTCGGTTTCGAGGAAGTGCCGGCAGAACGCGAAGGCATCGCCGCCGAACTGGCTGATATCGGCATACAAATAGAACGCGCCTTCCGGCTCCACGGCGATGTTGAAGCCCAGCTCCCGCAATGCCGGCAGCAGGAAGTCACGGCGACGGCCGAATTCGGCGCGGCGCTCTTCGAGAATCGCGATGGTGTCCGGCTCGAAACAGGCCAGCGCCGCATGCTGGGCCATGCTTGGTGCGCTGATGTAGAGGTTCTGCGCAAGCTTCTCCAGTTCACTGACGGCGGCATCCGGCGCCACCAACCAGCCGAGACGCCATCCGGTCATGCCGAAATATTTGGAGAAACTGTTGAGGACAAAGGCGCTGTCGTCCACTTCCAGCACACTGGCGGCGTCGGTGCCGTAAGTCAGGCCGTGATAGATCTCGTCCACCACCAGATGCCCGTGACGCGCCTTGATGGCTGCGGATAACCCGGCCAGTTCATCGCGGGTCAGAATCGTGCCGGTCGGGTTGGCCGGCGAGGCAACCAGCGCACCGACGCTGTCGTGATCCCAGTGCCGCGCCACCAGGTCCGGCGTCAGTTGATAGCGAACGTCCGGGCCCACCGGTACAAGCTGTGCCGCGCCTTCGACCAACCGCAAAAAGTGTCGGTTGCAAGGATAGCCGGGGTCGGCCAGCAGCCAGTGTTTGCCCGGATCCACCAGCAACGCACTGGCCAGCAGCAACGCCCCGGAACCGCCGGGGGTGATGAGAATCCGTCGAGGATCGATGTTCAGGCCGTAGCGCGTTTGATAGAAACCGGAAATCGCCTCGCGCAGTTCGGGAATGCCACGGGCCGCGGTGTAGCGGGTTTTCCCCGCCGTCAGGGCTTGCTGGCCGGCGCGGATGATCGGCTCGGCGGTGGTGAAGTCCGGTTCGCCGATTTCCAGGTGGATCACGTCGTGGCCGGCGGCCTGCAATTCATTGGCTCGCGCCAGCAACGCCATCACATGGAACGGTTCGATCGCACGACTGCGCGCACTGTAGGGCTGAGCCATTGGCCTTCCTTCAACGAGGGAAAAGAAACGATTCTACCCATCTGCCGGAACGAGCGAGAACCCACAGCGGTCACAGCCTCAAGAACACTGGACTGTAACGACCCGCGCGTACGCTCCAGGATTGACTAAAATCAGTGATTGAGCAGGTTTGCAGCACCGCCGGACATGGCTTGGCAAACATTTGCAAGTCCCATCGGCCACGCGCTCGACATCCGGGAGTAGCGCGGGTCGAATTGATCTGGTAAGTTCGCCCGCTTGCAGCCGCAGGGCCGGCAGGTGTCGGTGATGGAGCAATCCTGCGCAATGGATTACAAGAGTAGAGGCGGTCCATTTCATGCCCACCCAAGCAAAGCAACAGGCAAGTCAGACACTCAGCGGTTTCGAACCTTACGTCCCTAAAGAGGGCGAAGAGTACATGGGCGCGCCTATGCGTGCGCACTTCACCAAGATCCTGACCAAGTGGAAACTCGACTTGATGCAGGAAGTCGACCGCACTGTTGATCACATGAAAGACGAAGCGGCCAACTTTCCTGATCCGGCCGACCGTGCCAGCCAGGAAGAAGAGTTCGCCCTCGAGCTGCGCGCCCGCGACCGCGAGCGCAAACTGATCAAGAAGATCGACAAGACCCTGCAACTGATCGAAGACGAAGAGTACGGCTGGTGCGACTCTTGCGGCATCGAGATCGGCGTCAAGCGCCTCGAGGCCCGTCCGACTGCCGATATGTGCGTCGACTGCAAGAACCTGGCGGAAATCAAGGAAAAGCAGGTCGGCAAATAATCCCGGCCTGAACGAAAAACGGAGCGTGCGAACGCTCCGTTTTTGTTCCCGCCTCCTGTAGGAGCGAGCCTGCTCGCGATAGCGGTATAACATTCAACATCATCATTGAGTGGTCTATTGCAATCGCGAGCAGGCTCGCTCCCACCCGAGTGCCCAAGCCCGAACAGCGACAACACTTCCATGACTACCCCCGCCTACATTGGCCGCTTCGCCCCGACACCCAGCGGGCACCTGCATTTCGGTTCGCTGGTCGCCGCCCTGGCCTCTTATCTGGACGCGCGCTCGGTGGGCGGCCGCTGGCTGGTGCGCATGGAAGACCTCGATCCGCCCCGTGAAGAGCCGGGCGCGCAAGCGGCGATTCTCAAGGCACTGGAAAGCTATGGCTTCGAATGGGACGGCGAGATGGTCCGCCAGAGCGATCGGCACGAAGCCTACGCCCAAGTGCTCGACAGCCTGTTCAATCACGGCCTGGCCTACGCCTGCACCTGTTCGCGCAAACAGCTCGAGCCGTACCATGGCATTTATCCGGGACTGTGCCGCAACGCCGGCCATGAGCCGGAAAATGCCGCGATCCGCCTGCGCGTACCGGAGCTCGAATACCATTTCATCGACCGGGTACAGGGCGAATACCGCCAGCATCTGGGCCGTGACGTGGGAGATTTCGTGATCCGCCGCCGCGACGGCCTCTACGCCTACCAACTGGCGGTGGTGCTGGACGACGCCTGGCAGGGCATCACCGACATCGTGCGCGGCGCCGATCTGCTCGACTCCACGCCGCGCCAGCTCTATCTGCAAGAACTGCTGGGCCTGCGCCAACCGCGCTACCTGCATCTGCCACTGATTACCCAGCCGGACGGCAACAAGCTCGGCAAGTCCTATCGCTCGCCACCGCTGGAAGCCGATCAGGCCACGCCATTGCTGCTCCGAGCCTTGCGTGCCCTGGGGCAAAATCCGGGGCCCGAACTGGCCCACGCCTCGCCGCATGAACTGTTGAACTGGGGCAGCGCCCACTGGGATGCCTTGAAAATCCCGCGCACACTGACCCTGCCCGAAGCGCAACTGCTGTGACGACACTTGCAGTGGCGCGCCCATCCGTTACCATCGCCGCACGTTTTCGGGCACGCGCATAAAAAAGAGAGGCCGGGATGTACATCTATCGCTTGGTCCTGCTTCTGGTCGTGGGGATCTACCTGTTTTCTCCTGCCATCATGGATTGGTGGATCGACGCTACGGGCGCCTGGTATCGCCCTTATCTGCTCTGGCTGATCCTGATTGTCGTGACCTTCATCCTGCAGAGCCAAAAAGATGCCGATGAGCTTTAGCCTGACCCAGATGCTGCTGATCAGCGCCGCCTACCTGGCCGCGCTGTTCGGCGTGGCCTGGATCAGTGAACGGGGCATGATCCCGCGGGCGATCATTCGCCACCCGTTGACTTACACCCTGTCCCTCGGGGTCTACGCCAGTGCATGGGCGTTCTACGGTACGGTGGGTCTGGCCTATCAGTACGGCTACGGTTTTCTGTCCAGTTATCTCGGGGTTTCCGGCGCGTTTCTGCTGGCGCCAGTGCTGCTGTACCCGATCCTCAAGATCACCCGCACCTATCAACTGTCGTCGCTGGCGGATCTGTTCGCCTTCCGCTTCCGCAGCACCTGGGCCGGTGCGCTGACCACGATTTTCATGCTGATCGGCGTCTTGCCGCTGCTGGCGTTGCAGATCCAGGCCGTGGCCGATTCCATCGGCATCCTCACCGGCGAACCGGTGCAGAATCGCGTCGCCCTGGCGTTCTGTGCGCTGATCATTCTGTTCACGATCTTCTTCGGCTCCCGTCACATCGCCACCCGTGAAAAGCACGAAGGGCTGGTATTCGCGATTGCCTTCGAATCGGTGATCAAACTGGTGGCCCTTGGCGGCGTCGGCCTCTACGCGCTATACGGCGTATTCGACGGCCCGCAGCAACTTGAACTGTGGCTGCTACAGAACCAGACCGCCCTCGCCGCCCTGCACACACCCCTGCAGGAAGGCCCGTGGCGCACATTGCTGCTGGTGTTTTTCGCCTCGGCGATCGTGATGCCGCACATGTATCACATGACCTTCACTGAAAACCTCAACCCGCGCTCGCTGGTCAGCGCAAGCTGGGGCCTGCCGCTGTTCCTGCTGTTGATGAGCCTGGCCGTGCCGCTGATTCTCTGGGCCGGCCTGAAACTCGGCGCCACCACCAATCCGGAATACTTCACACTCGGCATCGGTATCGCCGCCAACAGCAAATCGCTGGCATTGCTGGCGTATGTCGGCGGTCTGTCGGCGGCCAGCGGCCTGATCATCGTCACCACGCTGGCGCTGTCGGGCATGGCCCTGAACCATCTGGTGCTGCCGCTCTATCAGCCACCGGCCGAGGGCAATATCTATCGCTGGTTGAAATGGACCCGCCGGGCGCTGATCGTCGCGATCATCATGGCCGGTTTCTGCTTCTACCTGATGCTCGGCGCCGAGCAGGATCTGGCCAACCTCGGCATCGTCGCCTTCGTTGCGACCCTGCAATTCCTGCCGGGCGTGCTGTCGGTGCTGTACTGGCCGACCGCCAATCGCCGTGGCTTCATCGCCGGTCTGCTGGCGGGGATTGTGGTGTGGGTCGTGACCATGCTCTTGCCGCTGGTCGGCAATCTGCAGGGTTTCTATATTCCGCTGCTGAACATGATCTACGTGCTGGACGACACCAGTTGGCACATGGCGGCCATCGCCTCGCTGGCAGCCAACGTCCTGATGTTCACGTTGATTTCGCTGTTCACCAATGCCAGCCCGGAAGAGGCCAGCGCCGCCGAAGCCTGCGCTGTGGACAACGTACGTCGCCCGCAACGCCGCGAATTGCACGCAGCCTCGCCGCAGGAATTCGCCACACAGCTGGCCAAGCCACTGGGCGCCAAGGCTGCGCAGAAAGAAGTCGAACAGGCCCTGCGCGACCTTTATCTGCCCTTCGACGAGCGCCGCCCTTATGCCCTGCGCCGCCTGCGTGACCGGATCGAAGCCAACCTCTCCGGCCTGATGGGCCCGAGCGTCGCCCAGGACATGGTGGAAACCTTCCTGCCCTACAAGGCCGGCGGTGAAAACTACGTCACCGAAGACATCCACTTCATTGAAAGCCGTCTCGAGGACTACCACTCGCGCCTGACCGGTCTGGCTGCCGAGCTCGATGCCCTGCGCCGCTACCACCGCCAGACCTTGCAGGAACTGCCGATGGGCGTGTGCTCGCTGGCCAAGGATCAGGAGATCCTGATGTGGAACAAGGCCATGGAAGAACTGACCGGAATTGCTGCGCAACGGGTTGTCGGCTCGCGCCTGAGCACCATCGCCAATCCGTGGAAAGATCTGCTGCAAGGCTTCATCCACCTGCCCGACGAGCACTTGCACAAGCAGCACTTGGCCCTCGACGGCCAGACCCGTTGGCTGAACCTGCACAAAGCGGCGATCGACGAGCCGCTGGCACCGGGCAACAGCGGCCTGGTATTGCTGGTGGAAGACCTGACCGAAACCCAGATGCTCGAAGACAAACTGGTGCATTCCGAGCGCCTGGCCAGCATCGGCCGACTCGCGGCGGGTGTGGCCCACGAAATCGGCAACCCGATCACCGGCATCGCCTGTCTCGCGCAAAACCTGCGCGAAGAGCGCGAAGAGGACGGTGAGCTGACGGAAATCAGCGGCCAGATCCTCGAGCAGACCAAACGCGTGTCGCGCATCGTCCAGTCGCTGATGAGCTTCGCCCACGCCGGCAGCCATCAGCACAGCGACGAGCCCGTCTGTCTGGCGGAAGTCGCCCAGGACGCCATCGGCCTGCTGGCCCTGAACCGGCGCAATTTCGAAGTCCAGTTCTATAACCTGTGCGATCCCGATCACTGGGTCGAAGGCGATCCGCAGCGGCTCGCCCAGGTGCTCATCAATCTGCTCTCCAACGCCCGTGACGCCTCGCCTGCCGGCAGTGCGGTGCGGGTCAAGAGCGAAGCCGGCGAACACACGGTCGATCTGATCGTCGAAGACGAAGGCAGCGGTATTCCGTCGAGCATCATGGATCGATTGTTCGAACCCTTCTTCACCACCAAGGATCCTGGCGAAGGCACCGGTCTGGGCCTTGCACTGGTCTATTCCATCGTTGAAGAGCATTATGGACAAATCACCATCGACAGCCCGGCTGATGTTCAGAGCCAGCGCGGCACCCGTATCCGGGTGACATTGCCGCGTCATGTCGAAGCGACGTCCGCTGTGAACTGAGACCGTCGAGAGTATCGAATCAATGCCGCACATTTTGATCGTCGAAGACGAAACCATTATCCGCTCCGCCTTGCGCCGCCTGCTGGAACGCAACCAGTACCAGGTCAGCGAAGCCGGTTCAGTGCAGGAAGCACAAGAACGCTTCAGTATTCCCACATTCGATCTGATCGTCAGCGACCTGCGTCTGCCGGGTGCTCCGGGCACCGAGCTGATCAAGCTCGGCCAAGGCACACCGGTGCTGATCATGACCAGCTACGCCAGCCTGCGCTCGGCGGTCGACTCGATGAAGATGGGCGCGGTGGATTACATCGCCAAGCCTTTCGACCACGATGAAATGCTGCAGGCTGTCGCGCGGATTCTGCGCGATCGCCAGTCGGCGCCTGCCGCCGGCGAAGCAGCTCCGGCCAAATCGGCCAATGGCAGCGGCAAATCCGCCATCGACAACAGCAATGGCGAAATCGGCATTATCGGCTCGTGTCCGCCGATGCAGGATCTATACGGCAAGATCCGTAAAGTCGCGCCGACCGATTCCAACGTGCTGATCCAGGGTGAGTCCGGCACCGGTAAAGAGCTGGTGGCCCGCGCCCTGCACAACCTGTCGAAACGCGCCAAGGCGCCGATGATCTCGGTGAACTGCGCCGCCATTCCGGAAAGCCTCATCGAGTCCGAACTGTTCGGTCACGAGAAAGGTGCGTTCACCGGTGCCAGCGCCGGTCGCGCCGGTCTGGTGGAAGCGGCGGACGGCGGCACGCTGTTCCTCGACGAAATCGGCGAGTTGCCGCTGGAAGCCCAGGCTCGCCTGCTGCGCGTGTTGCAGGAAGGCGAAATTCGCCGGGTGGGCTCGGTCCAGTCGCAGAAAGTCGATGTCCGCTTGATCGCGGCGACCCACCGGGATCTCAAGAGCCTGGCGAAAATCGGCCAGTTCCGTGAGGACTTGTACTACCGCCTGCACGTGATCGCGTTGAAACTCCCGGCCCTGCGCGAGCGCGGCGCCGACGTCAACGAAATCGCCAATGCGTTCCTCGCTCGTCAGAGCGCGCGCATCAACCGCACCGACCTGAAATTTGCCGCCGATGCCGAACAGGCGATCCGGCACTATTCCTGGCCGGGTAACGTGCGGGAGTTGGAAAACGCCGTCGAGCGCGCGGTGATTCTAAGCGAAAGTCCGGAAATCTCTGCCGACCTGCTGGGCATCGACATCGAACTGGGCGATCTGGAGGACGACGAATTCATCGGCCTGCCGGCGCAACCGGCCGGTAACGCCAGCAACAGCAGCCACGAACCGACGGAAGACCTGTCACTGGAAGACTACTTCCAGCATTTCGTGCTCGAGCATCAGGACCACATGACCGAGACCGAACTGGCGCGCAAACTGGGCGTCAGCCGCAAATGCCTGTGGGAACGCCGTCAGCGTCTGGGCATTCCACGGCGCAAGACCGGGGTCGCCAGCGAGAGCTGAACGTTACCTGTCGAGTGTGCGGGTTACCGTTGAAGATGTGAAAAAACTGTTACCTCAGTCTTTTCACGTAACAGACGCCGGGGTTATCGGTAACGAAACCCCGGCTTTTTTTCGCCCTGCGAAAACGGTTATATCGACCTAACCCCTTGTTTTATTGGGGTTCGCAAAAGTTGGCACGGCACCTGCTATATGTTTGGTACAAGAACAATAACAAGCAATGCACAAGACAATAAAAATAAGACGAATCGACTCACGCACAATAAAAACAAGACGGCGAGAGGCGCAGCTAACTGATTCTTTTGGAGAGGCGTTGTATTTGGGGCTAGCCCCACGACCAGGCCGAGAACAACAAAAACTGTCTTAAGACAGAGCCTGTACTGGTTGGATCGCAAGATCACTGCAACACAGCGACCAAAGCAATCCGTTTGCTCTTGGCTCCCGATTGGGAGGGTCATGAAGGGAAAGCTTCATGACGAGGGCACTCAACAAAAACAAGAAGCCCGAATCAATAATAAAAAGAGCACGCAACTACTTCTTGGGGAGCTTCGGCTCCCCTTGTAGTTTCTCCTTTACGGCAAATCTCTCCTTCACACGCCCCTACACCCCTCTAGCCCGCGGCTTGCAGCGCAAAACGGCAGCGTCCTACACCATCCCTCGACTAAATGCTAGAATCCCGGCCCATCATGCGGTCATTCTCTGGTATGGCCGAACATTCCTTCAAACAGTGCATCCCATGCTGAAGAAGCTGTTCCAGTCATTCCGAACTCCCCTGCGTCGTACGCAACACATCCGTAGCACGCCTGAAGTCCTCAACAGCGGCCAACATTCGCTGCAAAAGGCCCAATTCAGCCGGTACGCGGTCAACATCGTCGAACGTCTGCAGGGCGCCGGCTACCAGGCCTACCTGGTTGGCGGTTGCGTGCGAGACATGCTGCTGGGCATCACGCCCAAAGACTTCGACGTCGCCACCAGCGCAACCCCCGAGCAGGTCCGCGCCGAATTCCGCAATGCGCGGATCATCGGCCGCCGCTTCAAGCTGGTACACATCCATTTCGGCCGCGAAATCATTGAAGTCGCGACCTTCCGCGCCAATCACCCGCAAAACGAAGACGATGAAGACAGCAATCAGTCTTCGCGCAACGAGAGCGGGCGTATTCTGCGCGACAACGTCTACGGCACCCTGGAAGAAGACGCGCAACGCCGCGACTTCACCATCAACGCCCTGTATTACGATCCGGTCAGCGAGCGCATCCTCGACTACGCCAACGGCGTACACGACATCCGCAACCACCTGATCCGCCTGATCGGCGACCCAAAGAAACGTTACCAGGAAGACCCGGTGCGGATGCTGCGGGCCGTGCGTTTCGCTGCCAAGCTCAATTTCGGTATCGAGAAGCACACCGTCCAGCCGATCCGCGAACTGGCGCCGATGCTGCGCGAGATCCCATCGGCCCGCCTGTTCGAGGAAGTGCTCAAGCTGTTCCTCTCCGGTCATGGCGCGATCACCTTCGAGATGCTGGTCGACCTGCAACTGTTCGCGCCGCTGTTCCCGGCCAGTGCCGATGCGCTGGAACACAACCCGGAATACACCCACACGCTGATCAGCGAAGCACTGACCAACACCGACCTGCGGATCAAGCAGAACAAACCGGTGACCCCGGCGTTCCTGTTTGCCGCCCTGCTGTGGCCTGCCCTGCCGGCCCGCGTGTTGCGTCTGCAAGAGCGCGGCATGCCGCCGATTCCGGCCATGCAGGAAGGTGCTCACGAACTGATCGCCGAGCAGTGCCAGCGCATTGCCATTCCAAAACGTTTCACCATGCCGATCCGCGAAATCTGGGACATGCAGGAACGCCTGCCACGCCGCAGTGGCAAACGTGCCGACCTGTTGCTGGACAATCCGCGCTTCCGTGCCGGCTACGACTTCCTGCTGTTGCGTGAAAGCGCCGGCGAGCAGACCGATGGCCTGGGCGAATGGTGGACCGATTATCAGGACGCCAACGACAGCGAACGTCGCGACATGATCCGTGACCTCAGCGGTAAGGGTGATGACGCCAGTGGTGCACCGCGCAAGCGTCGCCGCAGCAGCGGTTCCAAGCGCAAACGCGCCGGCGCACCGAGCGCCACGGGCGAATAAGGCATGGAACGCATCTACATCGGCATGGGCAGCAACCTGGCTGACCCGGCCGAACAACTGCGCAGCGCGGTCGACGCGCTGGGGCAATTGCCCGACACCGAACTGGTCGGCGTCTCCGCGTTTTATCAGAGCGACTCCCTGCTGCCGGGCCAACCGCGTTACACCAACGCGGTTGCCGCGCTCGACAGCGCGCTCGCCCCGCTGGATCTGCTCGATGCCTTGCAGGCGATCGAAAACGATCAGGGCCGCGAACGCCTGGAGCGCTGGGGCCCGCGCACGCTGGATCTGGACATTCTGTTATTCGGTGATCGCCTGATCGATGAACCTCGCCTGAAAGTCCCGCATTACCACATGCAGGAACGCGCGTTCGTTCTTTATCCCCTGGCCGAACTGGCGCCCGATGATCTGCGTCTGGCCGATGGCCGTGCTCTTGCCGATCTTCTCGCCGCCTGCCCGTTCGTCGGCCTCGAACGCCTCTCTCACGCCTGACACAAACCGTTGATGCGGGAGCCTATCGGCTCCCGCTTTTTGCGTTCTTGTAGGACAAAAAACCCGCAGATCAGGCCCGCCGGCCCGCTGAATCGCATCAGTAACGCCGGTAACACT
This sequence comes from Pseudomonas sp. NFIX49, assembly GCF_900115915.1. Taxonomy (NCBI): domain Bacteria; kingdom Pseudomonadati; phylum Pseudomonadota; class Gammaproteobacteria; order Pseudomonadales; family Pseudomonadaceae; genus Pseudomonas; species Pseudomonas sp. NFIX49. The sequence continues at coordinate 29,123 of NZ_FOYE01000010.1, forward strand.
CCCCTCGTAACAATGCGGTAACACATGCAATTGACTTCCTGAGGCCTCATCACGACTATAGGCGTCCCGCTGCCGCCAACCCGGCATACAAGGGCGCAATCCAGGCCTTATAAGCACGACGAAAGAGCGTGCGCCTGAATAGATGACGAATCACGCGCGTTACTCGCAGTAGTTTCCAAAGCGCCTGAACGAGGATTTCTTACATGCCAGCCATCACCCTGACCACGCTCCAGAGCCTCAAGCAGAAAGGTGAAAAGATCACCATGCTGACCTGCTATGACGCGACCTTCGCCCACGCCTGCAACGAGGCCGGTGTCGAAGTGCTGCTGGTGGGCGACTCCCTCGGCATGGTCCTGCAGGGTCACGACAGCACCCTGCCGGTGACCACCGCAGAAATGGCCTACCACGTTGCCAGCGTCAAACGCGGCAACTCTGATGCCCTGATCCTGGCCGACCTGCCGTTCATGGCCAACGCCACCCTCGAACAAACCATGACCAACAGCGCCCTGCTGATGCAGGCCGGCGCGCACATGGTCAAGGTCGAAGGCGCCTTGTGGCTGGCGGACTCGATCCGCCTGCTGGCCGAGCGCGGTGTGCCGGTCTGCGCCCACATGGGCCTGACCCCGCAAGCCGTGAACATTCTGGGTGGCTATAAAGTGCAAGGTCGCAACGAGAATCAGGCACGCCAGATGCGCGCCGACGCGATCTCGCTGGAGCAGGCCGGTGCAGCCATGCTGCTGCTCGAATGCGTGCCGAGCGAACTGGCAGCTGAAATCAGCCAGGCCGTGAAGATTCCGGTGATCGGCATTGGCGCCGGCAGCGACACCGACGGTCAGGTGCTGGTACTGCACGACATGCTCGGCCTGTCGATCAGCGGCCGCGTGCCGAAGTTCGTGAAGAACTTCATGCAGGGTCAGGACAGCATCCAGTCCGCGCTGAAGGCTTACGTCAGTGAAGTCAAAGCCACCACTTTCCCCGGGATCGAACACGGATTCTCTGCATGAACACCGTCAAAACCGTACGTGAACTGCGCGCCGCCGTGGCGCGCGCCCGCAGTGAAGGCAAGCGCATCGGCTTCGTGCCGACCATGGGCAACCTGCACAGCGGCCACATCGCGCTGATCACCAAGGCCACCCAGCGCGTGGACTTCGTGGTTGCGAGCATTTTCGTCAACCCGCTGCAGTTCGGCGCCGGCGAAGACCTCGACAAGTACCCACGCACCCTCGCGGCAGATCAGGAAAAACTGCTGGAAGCCGGATGCGATCTGCTGTTCGCCCCGACCGTCGAGGAAATGTACCCCGACGGCATGGCCGGTCAGACCCGGGTCAGCGTGCCGCAACTGTCCGAAGGCCTGTGCGGCGCCAGCCGTCCGGGGCACTTCGAAGGCGTGGCAACGGTGGTCAGCAAGCTGTTCAACATGGTCCAGCCGGACCTGGCGATCTTCGGCCAGAAAGATTTCCAGCAACTGGCGGTGATCCGCGCGCTGGTGCACGACCTGAACATGCCGATCCAGATCATTGGCGAGCCGACCGTACGCGCCGCCGACGGTCTGGCGCTGTCCTCGCGCAACGGTTTCCTCAGTGAAGAACAGCGCGCCGTGGCGCCGGTGGTCTATCGCACCCTGAGCAGCATTGCCGAGTCGATCAAGCAGGGCGAGCGCGACTTCCCTGCCCTGATCCAGGCGCAACGCCAGCAACTGGAAGCCGCCGGCCTGCGTCCGGACTACCTGGAAATCCGCCATGCCCTGACCCTGCGTCCGGCAACGGCGGAGGATCGCGATCTGGTGATTCTGGTCGCGGCCTTCCTCGGCACCACCCGGTTGATCGACAACCTGCATCTGAATCTCGATACCCCCGCCTGAACACCGGCAGACGCTGTGGAAGCAACCCCGCTTCCACAGCTTTTGCACGCGCTTGCAGACCGTATTGCTGAGCACCTGCCCATCGGGCAAACTTCCCGCCGTTCGACGCCACGCGATAAGCAGGGACTTGCTCGCATTACCCGCCGTCTGTCGGCCCCGTCTGTTATCAATGTTAAAAAAGTACCGAAAACAGGTCAGACAAAGCCAAGACAGATCGCGGCGCTGGGTTTACTGTATTCGCCCTGCGCCAAAGTAATCGTGTCGACGCAGTTGCCCCCTCGCCCAAACATGGCGGGGAGGTCTTTTCAGTGTTCAAAAGGCCGTTCAAGTAAAAAGGAAAACCGCAGCGATGGCGTACTACCGCACTCCTCATGACGTTACCGCTCTGCCTGCCTGGCAAGCGTTGAAAGATCACCGCCAAGCCATGCAGGATTTCAGCATGCGCGAAGCCTTCAACGCCGATCCGCAGCGCTTCAATCAGTTCACTCTCAGCAGCTGCGGACTGTTTCTCGACTATTCGAAGAATCTGATCAACGCCGAGACCCGCAACCTGCTGGTGGGTCTGGCCAATGAAGTCGATCTCAAAGGCGCGATCAAGGCGCTGTTCGACGGCGAAATCGTCAACTCCTCCGAAGGCCGCCCGGCGCTGCACACCGCCCTGCGTCGCCCGGTCGGCGACAAACTGTCGGTCAACGGCGTCAACGTGATGCCTGAAGTACACAAGGTGCTGAACCAGATCACCGATCTCGTGGGCCGCATCCACGACGGTCTGTGGCGCGGTTACACCGAGAAGCCGATCACCGACGTGGTGAACATCGGCATCGGTGGCTCGTTCCTCGGCCCCGAGCTGGTCTCCGAAGCCCTGCTGTCCTATGCCCAGAAAGGCGTGCGTTGCCATTACCTGGCGAACATCGACGGCAGCGAATTCCACGAGCTGACGCAAAAACTGCGCGCCGAGACCACGCTGTTCATCGTTTCGTCGAAATCGTTCAACACCCTCGAAACCCTGAAAAACGCCCAGGCCGCACGCGCCTGGTACCTGGCTCAGGGTGGTTCGGAAGCCGAGCTGTATCGCCACTTCATCGCCGTATCGAGCAACAACGCGGCGGCCGTGGCCTTCGGTATCCGCGAAGAAAACATCTTCCCGATGTGGGACTGGGTCGGCGGTCGTTACTCGCTGTGGTCGGCCATCGGTTTGCCAATCGCGCTGGCCATCGGCATGTCCAACTTCAAGGAATTGCTGTCCGGTGCCTACACCATGGACCAGCATTTCCAGAGCGCGCCGTTCGAACAGAACATGCCGGTGCTGCTGGCCCTGCTCGGCGTGTGGTACGGCAACTTCTGGGGCGCGCAAAGCCACGCGATCCTGCCGTACGACCACTACCTGCGTAACATCACCAAGCACTTGCAACAGCTGGACATGGAATCCAACGGCAAGAGCGTGCGCCAGGACGGCACCGCGGTGTCGACCGATACCGGCCCGGTGATCTGGGGTGGCGTCGGCTGCAACGGTCAGCACGCTTACCACCAGTTGCTGCACCAGGGCACCCAACTGATCCCGGCCGACTTCATCGTGCCGATCGTCAGCTTCAACCCGGTCTCCGACCACCATCAGTGGCTGTACGCCAACTGCCTGTCGCAGAGCCAGGCGCTGATGCTCGGCAAGACCCTGCCGGAAGCCGAAGCGGAACTGCGCGACAAGGGCATGAGCGAAGACCAGGTGCAGAAACTCGCACCGCACAAGGTGATCCCGGGCAACCGTCCGAGCAACACCATCGTGGTCGAGCGCATCAGCCCGCGTCGTCTCGGCGCATTGGTGGCGATGTACGAACACAAAGTCTTCGTGCAAAGCGTGGTCTGGGGCATCAACGCCTTCGACCAGTGGGGCGTGGAACTGGGCAAGGAACTGGGCAAGGGCGTGTATAACCGTCTGGTCGGCAGCGAAGAAACCGCCGCCGAAGACGCGTCCACCCAAGGCCTGATCAACTACTTCCGCGGCCGTCACCGCGGCTGATCCAGCCCCGCAGCTTCACTCTGTGGGAGCGAGCCTGCTCACGATAGCAATCTGTCAGTCAGTCCAAGCGCTGGCTGACACGACGCCATCGCCAGCAGGCTGGCTCCCACAGTCGTTTGTGGATGACTTGAACCTCTTGGACTCTCGGCGCATCTTTATCCTTGTCGCACAACAAGAATAAGGAACCGTCATGTTCGATATCAGCACGTTCCCCAAAGCCGATGCCGTCCGCCGGGCTGCACAGTTGAGTCAGGACGACTACCAGCGCCTGTACCGCGAATCCATTGAACACCCCAGCACCTTCTGGGCCGAACAGGCCACCCGCTTCCTCGACTGGAGCACGCCGTGGCAGACCGTCCAGCGCTATGACCTGAAGACCGGCGAAGCCGCCTGGTTTGCCGGTGGCAAGCTTAACGTCAGCTACAACTGCATTGACCGCCATCTGGAAAAGCGCGGCGATCAGACCGCCATCCTCTGGGAAGGCGACGACCCTGCCGAATCGACACAAATCACTTACAGCAAACTTCATCACCACGTCTGCCGCCTGGCCAACGTGCTGAAAAGCCGTGGCGTGAAGAAAGGCGACCGGGTGTGCATCTACATGCCGATGATCCCCGAAGCCGCTTACGCGATGCTTGCCTGCGCGCGGATCGGTGCGATTCATTCGGTGGTGTTTGGCGGTTTCTCCCCGGACTCGTTGCGTGACCGCATTCTCGACGCCGACTGCCGCACCGTGATCACCGCCGACGAGGGCGTGCGCGGTGGCAAATTCGTGCCGCTGAAACAGAATGTCGACAAGGCCCTGCAGAGTTGCCCGAATGTCAGCACCGTCGTGGTGGTCGAGCGCACCCAGAACAAAGTCGACTGGGTCGAAGGCCGCGACCTCTGGTATCACCAGGCCCTGCGCGACGTCAGTAACGATTGCCCGCCGGAACCGATGGACGCCGAAGACCCGCTGTTCATCCTCTACACCTCCGGTAGCACCGGCAAGCCAAAGGGCGTGCTGCACACCACCGGCGGGTACCTGCTGCAAGCGGCAATGACCTTCAAGTACGTGCTCGATTACCGCGACGGCGAAGTGTTCTGGTGCACCGCCGACGTCGGCTGGGTCACCGGCCACAGTTACATCGTCTACGGGCCGCTGGCCAACGGCGCCACCACCCTGATTTTCGAAGGCGTGCCGAGCTACCCGAGCACTTCGCGATTCTGGCAGGTGATCGACAAACATAAGGTCAACATCTTCTACACCGCCCCCACTGCCCTGCGCGCGTTGATGCGTGAAGGCGCCGGGCCGTTGCAGGAAACGTCGCGGCAAAGCCTCAGATTGCTCGGCAGTGTCGGTGAGCCGATCAACCCGGAAGCGTGGGAATGGTATTTCAACGTAGTCGGCGAACAGCGCTGCCCGATCGTCGATACCTGGTGGCAGACCGAAACTGGCGGCATCATGCTCAGCCCGCTGGTCAGCGCCCAGCGGATCAAACCGGGCTGCGCCACCCAACCGATGTTCGGCGTACAACCGGTGCTGCTCGATGAACACGGGAAGGAAATCCAGGGCGCCGGCAGTGGCGTGCTGGCGATCAAATCGAGCTGGCCGGCGCAGATCCGCAGCGTTTACGGCGATCCGCAGCGCATGGTCGACACCTACTTCAAGCCCTACCCCGGTTACTACTTCACCGGCGACGGCGCCCGCCGTGACGAGGACGGCGATTACTGGATCACCGGGCGCATCGACGACGTGATCAATGTCTCCGGCCATCGCATCGGCACCGCCGAGGTAGAGAGCGCGCTGGTGCTGCACGACAGCATCGCCGAGGCCGCTGTGGTCGGCTATCCACACGACGTCAAAGGCCAGGGGATTTATGCCTTCGTCACTCCGATGAACGGGACCGAGCCCAGCGATGAACTGAAGAAAGAACTGCTGGCCCACGTCAGCAAGGAAATCGGCAGCTTCGCCAAACCGGACCTGATCCAGTGGGCCCCGGCCCTGCCGAAAACCCGCTCGGGCAAGATCATGCGGCGGATCCTGCGCAAGATCGCCTGCAACGAGCTCGACAGCCTCGGCGATACCTCAACCCTGGCGGATCCGAGCGTGGTGCAGGGCTTGATCGATAAACGCTTGAACCAATAGGAGCAGCGGCAAGCGGCGAGCTTCAAGTTTGAAGCTCGCCGCTTGCCGCCAAGTTGCTGCTAAACTCCCGCGCCCCGATTCCCTTCAGCAAGGCGCCCGCATGTCTTCCTTGAACCTGGCGCTGCGCGCCGCTCTCGATCAACGCCAGGATCTGCTCGCCGAGCTGCACCGCCAGGGCACCGACTGCTATCGGCTGTTTCACGGCAGCCAGGAAGGCGCCGGCGGCCTGACCATCGACCGCTATGGCCCGCAACTGATGGTGCAAAGCTTCCACCAGACCCTGGCGCGTGAAGACCTGCTGCAAATGCACGCCATGGTCAACCAGACTCTTGGCCTGGAAACCCTGCTGGTCTACAACGACCGCTCCCGTGGCAACTCGCGGATTGATCGTGAAGACAGCGTCTACCGCGCCGACGACGCCGCGCTGGCCGATCTGGTCGGCCACGAATGGGGACTGAATTATCGTGTGCGCGGACGTCACGCCGGGCAGGATCCGCTGCTGTTCCTCGACCTGCGCAACACCCGCGGCTGGGTTAAGGATCACACCAAGGGCAAAAGTGTGCTCAACCTGTTCGCCTATACCTGCGGGGTCGGTCTCAGCGCGGCGGCCGGCGGTGCGCGCGAGGTGTGCAACCTGGATTTCGCCGAGGGCAATCTGGCAGTCGGCCGCGAGAACGGTCAGCTCAACCCGCACCTGCCGACCATGGAATTCATCCAGTCCGACTACTTCCCGGCCATCCGCCAACTGGCCGGCCTGCCGATCAGCCAGCGTCGCGGGCAGAAACTGCCGAGCTATCAGCGTCTCGAACAGCGCCAGTACGACCTCGTGCTGCTCGACCCGCCCGCGTGGGCCAAGAGTGCGTTCGGCACCGTCGACCTGCTGCGCGATTATCAGAGCCTGCTAAAGCCAGCCCTGCTGACCACCGCCGAGAATGGCGTGCTGATCTGCTGCAACAATCTGGCGAAAGTCAGCATGGACGACTGGCGCGAACAGGTGCTGCGCTGCGCCGAAAAAGCCGGGCGGCCGGTGCGTGAGTGGAGCGTGATGAACCCGGGCCGCGACTTCCCGTCGCTGGATCAGCAGCCACCGCTGAAGACCCTGATCCTTCAGCTCTAAGCGTTGCCAAGGAAATTTCCCACGGAAATATCCGAACAATCCTGAGCATGGGCAATTGCTTCGGAACCGGAATCGCGTGCCATACTCCAAGGCACTCCGATTCAGACAGATGAAGCCGCACATGCCCAAAGGATTGATTCGCGCGATTGGCGCCCTGTTGACTGCCCTGGCCCTCTACAGCCTGCTGGGGTTCCTGATTTTGCCGGGCATTGCGCTCAGGGTGGTGAATCAGCAACTGGCCAACTACGCCACGGTGCCGGCGCATCTGCAACGTATCGAACTCAACCCGTTCAGCCTTGAACTCACGCTGTGGGGCCTGGTGATCGGCGAGCCGGGCAAGGAACAGGTCGGCTTCGAACGTCTGTACGCCAACCTGCAACTCGACAGCCTGTGGACCAAAGCCCTGCATCTGTCCGACATCGAACTGGAAAAATCCAGGACCGAGATCCTGTTCGCCAAGGACGGTCAGCTCAACCTCCTCGGTCTGTTCAAGCTCCCGGCCAGCGAGCCCACCCCGGCCGATCCCGACGCCAAACCGTTTCCGCTGCGCATCGACCGGATCCAGCTGGCCGGCGGCAACCTGCATTTTGTGGATGCGCGGCCCAGCGAGCCGATCGAATTTCTGTACGACAAGCTCGACTTCGAGCTGAAAAACCTCAGCACCCTGCCCGAAGACAACGCCGACATGACCCTCGTCGCGATCGGCCCGGCCGGTGGGCAGATCGACTGGAAAGGCAACTTCAGCCTGATCCCGATCGCTTCCGAAGGCACGCTCAAGATCACCGACGGCCAGATGAAAGCCTTCTGGCCCTACGTGCGTGATGCCGTGCCACTGGTGCTGGAAAACGGGGTCGTCAGCCTGAGCACCGACTACAAGCTCAACCTGTCCAAGGAAACCGAACTGCTGCTGAGCAACGTCGCGGTCAATATCGCGCCGTTCGCCATCAAGGCGCCGGACGGGCGCCCGCTGGCGAAACTCGAGCGTCTCGACGTCAGCGACACCACGGTGGACCTGGCCAAACAGCAAGTGGTGGTCGGCAAGATCCGCAGTCAGAAACTGGAAACCTGGGCAGCCCTGGAAGCGGACGGCCAACTGGATTGGCAAAAACTGTTCGCCAGCCAGCCGTCGAAACCCGCCGCAAAAGCGGCTGCCGAACCTGCGAACACACCGGCGGCAGCCGACTCGCCGAAACCCGAACCGACCGCGCCGAGCAAACCGTGGCAAGTGTTGATCAAGGACGTGCAACTGCGTGACTACAAAGTGCATCTGGCCGACCGTTCGGCGAAGCCGGAAGTCACTTTGGATGTCACGCCCCTGAACGTCGATCTGCAGAATTTCGACAGCCTCAACGGCTCGCCCTTCAACCTCAGGCTCGACACCGGGCTGGGCAAGCAAGGCAAGATCAGCGCCGATGGCGTGGTCAATCTGGCGCCGGTCACCGCACAGCTCAACGTGAAAACCCAGGACATCGACCTGCGGGTCGCGCAGTCCTACATCAACCCGTTCATTCGCCTCGAACTGCGCAGCGGCATGCTCGGCAGCGACCTGAAAGTGAACCTGAAAAGCACTGACTCGCTGGCCCTCAGCGTCACCGGTCGTGCTCAGATCGATCAGTTGCACACCCTCGACACCCTGAAAACCCGCGACTTCCTGAAGTGGCAGCAAGTGGTGGTCGAAGGCCTGAACTATCAGCACGGCGACAGCCTGTCGATCGACAGGGTCAACCTGTTCCAGCCGTATGCGCGGTTCATGATCAACGATGATCGCACCACCAACATCGACGACCTGCTGATTCCGCAGCCGGCCGATTCCGGGGCGAAGACCGCCGCGGCGAAACCGGCGAGCAATGACAAACCGCTGGGTATTCACATCGGCGGCATCGCGATCAACGACGGCTCGGCCAACTTCGCCGACTTCAGCCTGACCCCGAACTTTGCCACGGCGGTCCAGCAACTCAACGGCCAGATCGGCACCATCGACAGCCGTCAGGCGAAACCGGCCAGCGTCGACATCAAGGGCAAGGTCGACCGCTATGCGCCGGTGACCATCAAAGGCGCGGTCAACCCGTTCGACCCGATGGCCAGCCTCGACATCGCCACCAGTTTCAAACGGGTCGAACTGACCACCCTGACGCCCTACTCCGGCAAGTTCGCCGGCTACCGCATCCGCAAGGGCCGGCTCAACCTCGACCTGCATTACCTGATCACCAAAGGCCAGCTCAAGGCCGAGAACAAAGTGGTGGTCGAGCAACTGCAACTGGGTGAGAAAGTCGACAGCCCGGATGCCGTGAGCCTGCCGCTAAAACTGGCGATCGCCCTGCTCAAGGACGTCGACGGCAAGATTTCCATCGAACTGCCGGTCACTGGTGACCTGAACAATCCGCAATTCAGCGTGATGCCGATTGTCTGGCAGACCCTGCGCAACCTGATCGTCAAGGCTGCCGCCGCACCGTTCAAGCTGATTGGCGGTCTGGTCAGCGGTGGCGGCTCGGAAGACCTCGGCACCGTGTCCTTCGCACCGGGTTCCAGCGACCTGAGCAAAGACGCCGAAGCGGCGCTGGTGAAGCTGTCGCAAGCGCTGAAGGAACGTCCGGCCCTGCGCCTGGAAATCGAAGGCACTGCGGCAAAAAGCAGTGATGGCCCGTTGCTCGCCGAACAGCGCCTGGAACGTGAATACCAGTACAACTACTACAAGATGCTCCAGCGCCGTGGCGACAAGGTGCCGGCGCAGGCTTCGCTGATCCAGGTCCCGGATAACGAAAAAGGCCCACTGCTTGAGGGCATCTATCGCACCCGCCTGAAAACCCAGCCACCGGCCGAGTGGAAGGATCTGGGCAAGGAAGAACGCACCGCGAGAATGCGCGCCGACGTGATCAAGTTCTGGAGTTCCAGCGATGTGCTGCTGCGCCAGCTCGGTCAGGACCGTGCCAGCAGCATCAAGGATTACCTGGTAGACAAGGGCCAACTGGCCGACGATCGTGTGTACTTCATCGACGCCAACCTCGGCGAAGCGGAAAGCGACGGCCGGGTGGTGACGCAAATGCATCTGGATGCCGAGTGATGAACCCAAAGTGGCTGGCTGCACTGGGGCTGGTGTTTCTCGCCAGCCAGGCTGCGGCGTCCGATACCTTGCGCTGCGGCAGCCAGTTGGTGAGCCTTGGCGACCGCGCCAGCGAGGTGCTGCAAAAATGTGGTGAGCCGGTCGGTCGCGATCTGCTCGGTTACAAGCGCAGCGCCAACCGTCGTGAAGAGTTTCAGGTCGAGGAATGGACCTACGGCCCGAGCAACGGCATGTATCAATACCTGCGCTTTGAAGGCAATCGCCTGAAGCAGATCAACAGCAAACGCGGCAATTGACCTTCCCCGCCTTTTCCGGCCCCTGAATAGAACAGGCCCCGACATGAATGCCGGGGCCTGTAATGGCCACATTCCGTGTGGCCGGTCGCATGAACTCTAAAGTGCGGCAGACGTATTGCTCGGCCCGCCTGTCGCGTCTTCTCCCGGTCCAGGCGAGAAGTCTTGCCTTACTCGGCTTTCAGGCCGTCAGCGGAGACCGCTTTCACGCCTTTGATTTTCTTGGTGATGTTCACAGCGGTGGTTTTCTGAGCTTCGGTGATCGCGACGTCAGAAGACAGGGAAACCACACCTTTGTTGGTTTCAACTTTGATGTCGGTACCAGGAATGCCTTTTTCGGTTACCAGGTCGCTTTTGACTTTGGTGGTGATCCAGGTATCGGAAGTAGCTTCTTTAGCCTTGGTGACTTCACCGGCAGCCAGGGTCATTGGAGCCTGAGTGGTCTGGGTCGATTGAGCAAATGCACCCGAAGCCATGGTCAGGGTCAGCGCGGTAGCAGCAGCGGCAGTGATAGCGAACTTCTTCATACGAGTAACTCCTGTTTTTCTGGAAAGTCTGCTGGTTGTCTTGTCAGCAGGGTTACTGGAGATATTGCGAACGCTGTGCCAACTTTCAAAATTAGATTAAAACCTTATAAATCAATAACTTATAAATGTCGCATTTTTTCGGAATCATGCAAATTGCATGAGTCGTGAAATATCTACATGCAAGTTGCGGCTTTTCGGAAGTTCCTAACAGCCTGAAATTATTGAAGCTTTTGTGAAGTGTCGCGCAATGAAAAATGCCCCGCATTGCGGGGCATTTTTGTAGTCCATCAACAAATCAGGTACCGCTCGCAGTACAGCCTTTTGGCGAATAATCCGGCGCCACCGTTGTGGCACATGTCCATACACCTGCCCCCGTACCGGAAGAGCGAGTAAGCGTGATGGTTTTGTCCAGTACCGGACCCGGAGCGTTTTTGATCGTGCAAACAATTGAACCGGCGCCCGACGAAGCGGTGCCCGAAGCCGTAACAGAACAATTGGAGGTTGTAACCGTTGCACTGCCCGCCACATTAGTCAGCGTAGGATCGGTGCCTTGGTTAATCACATCCTCGAACGGCACTTTCATTGCCGAGATCTCGGCCAGCCCAGCCGTCACCTTCGACCGCGCCTGATATTTGGAGTACTGCGGCAGCGCCACAGTGGCGAGAATACCGATGATCGCCACGACGATCAGCAGCTCGATCAGAGTGAAACCCTGTTGTTTATTCATAGACACGCTCCATGCATGAGTCGAAATCTCATGATCTGTTCAAGACTCAGCACAGCCCGTGCCAAACGCTGGCAACCCATACCCGCTGGGCGCCATCCGGCTGACATGCCGATTCCTACAACCCGTAACCGCACTATCTGACACTTTTTGTCACCCGCACTCCACGTGTATGGCGCTGTCACTTGACTAGGCTATAAGTCATGAACGGCAAGCACGTGGAAACCCCATGAATGACATCGCTCTGAGCGGTCTGGCCAAACAACTGGTCCAGGCCGAATTGCTCACGGAAAAGAGTGCCCAGCAGGCCTGGCAGCAGGCGCAGCGCAATCGCCTGTCGCTGGTCAGTTACCTGGTGCAGAACAAACTGGTGAAGAGCTGGCAGGTCGCCGAAATAGCCTCGGAGCATTTCGGCATGGCATTTCTCGACCTCAACTGTCTCGACAGGGAAACTCAGCCCAAGGGCCTGGTCAGCGAAAAACTGGTGCGCCAGCACCATGCCCTGCCCCTCTGGCGGCGTGGCAACAAACTGTTCGTGGGGATTTCCGACCCGAGCAATCATCAGGCGATCAATGACATTCAGTTCAGCACCGGGCTGAGCACCGAAGCCATTCTGGTCGAGGACGACAAGCTCACCGACGCCATCGAAAAATTCTTCGACACCCACGCCACCGGACTGGAGGAAATGGCCGATGTCGACCTTGACGGGCTGGACATCGAATCGGTCGACGACAGCAGGCAGGACACGCTCGGCGGAATCGACGCCGAAGATGCCCCGGTAGTGCGCTTCGTCCACAAGATGCTGCTGGACGCGATCAAGAGCGGCTCGTCCGACCTGCACTTCGAGCCTTACGAAAAGAACTACCGGGTGCGGGTGCGCACCGACGGCATTCTGCGGGAAGTGGCCAAGCCGCCGATTCAACTGGCCGGGCGCATCGCTGCACGCTTGAAGGTCATGGCCAGCCTCGACATTTCAGAACGGCGCAAACCCCAGGACGGGCGGATCAAGATGCGTCTGTCGAAAAGCAAGTCGATCGATTTCCGGGTCAACACCCTGCCCACCCTCTGGGGCGAGAAAGTGGTGATTCGGATCCTCGACCCGTCCAGCGCCCAGATCGGCATCGATGCCCTTGGCTACGAGCCGGAGCAGAAAGACCTGTACATGGCCGCGCTCAAACAGCCGCAAGGCATGATTCTGGTGACCGGCCCAACCGGCTCGGGCAAGACCGTGTCGCTGTACACCGGGCTGAACATCCTCAATACCGTCGACATCAATATCTCCACGGCCGAAGACCCGGTGGAAATCAACATGGAAGGCATCAACCAGGTCAACGTCAATCCCCGTCAGGGACTGGACTTTGCCCAGGCCCTGCGCTCGTTCCTGCGTCAGGACCCGGACGTGATCATGGTCGGCGAAATCCGCGACCTCGAAACCGCCGAAATCGCGATCAAGGCCGCCCAGACCGGTCACCTCGTGCTGTCCACCCTGCACACCAACAGCGCAGCAGAGACCCTCACCCGCCTGCACAACATGGGCATCCCCGGCTTCAACATCGCAACCTCGGTGAGCCTGATCATTGCCCAGCGTCTGGCGCGAAAACTCTGCAGCCACTGCAAGAAACCCATCGAGATCCCCCGGGAGACCCTGATCAAGGAAGGTTTCCCCGAGGAACGCATCGGCCATTTCACGATCTATGAGCCCTCTGGTTGCGATCACTGCAACGGCGGGTACAAGGGTCGCGTGGGGATTTATGAAGTGGTGAAGAACACCCCCGAACTGCAACGGCTGATCATGGCCGAAGGCAACTCACTGGAAATCGATATCCAGATGCGCCGGGACGGCTTCAACGACCTGCGCACCTCGGGCCTGATCAAGGCCATGCAAGGCATCACCAGCCTTGAAGAAATCAACCGGGTCACCAAGGACTGAACATGGCGGTCAAGGCAGCGAAAATCAGCATCTACGCCTGGGAAGGTACGGACCGCAAAGGCAGCAAAGTGACCGGCGAGTTGAGTGGCCAGAACCCCGCACTGGTCAAGGCCCAGTTGCGCAAGCAAGGCATCAACCCGGGCAAGGTACGCAAGAAATCCGCCTCGTTGCTGAGCTTCGGCAAGCGCATCAAGGCCCAGGACATTGCCCTGTTCACCCGGCAGATGGCGACCATGATGAAGGCCGGCGTGCCGCTGTTGCAGTCGTTCGACATCATTGGCGAAGGCTTCGAGAACCCGGCCATGCGCAAACTGGTCGACGAGGTGAAACAGGAAGTCGCCGCCGGCAACAGCTTCGCCGCCGCGCTGCGCAAGAAGCCTCAGTATTTTGACGAGTTGTACTGCAACCTGGTGGATGCCGGTGAACAGTCCGGCGCCCTCGACACCCTGCTGGAACGGGTCGCGACCTACAAGGAAAAGAGCGAAAGCCTCAAGGCCAAGATCAAGAAGGCCATGACCTACCCGTCGGCCGTAGTGCTGGTGGCGGCGGTGGTCACCGGGATTCTGCTGGTCAAGGTGGTGCCGCAGTTTCAGTCGGTGTTCTCCGGCTTCGGTGCCGAACTGCCGGCCTTCACGCTGATGGTGATCAGCCTGTCCGAATTCATGCAGCAATGGTGGTGGGCGATTCTCGGTGCGCTGGTGGCCGCGTTTTTCGGCACCCGCCATGCCCTGAAAAAATCCCAGGCCCTGCGCGATCGACGCGACGCCTGGTTTCTCAAGCTGCCGCTGGTGGGCACATTGATGTACAAGTCCGCCGTGGCGCGGTTTGCCCGGACCCTGTCGACTACCTTCGCCGCCGGTGTGCCGCTGGTGGAAGCGCTGGACTCGGTGGCCGGTGCCACCGGCAACGTGGTGTTCAAGCGTGCCGTGCTGCGCATCCGCCAGGACGTCTCTACCGGCATGCAGCTGAATTTCTCGATGCGTTCCACCGGCATCTTTCCGAACATGGCGGTGCAGATGACCGCCATCGGCGAAGAGTCCGGCGCACTGGACGAGATGCTCGACAAGGTCGCAGGTTTCTATGAGGGCGAAGTGGACAACATGGTCGACAACCTCACCAGCCTGATGGAGCCGTTCATCATGGTGGTGCTGGGGGTGATCGTCGGCGGTCTGGTGGTGGCGATGTACCTGCCGATCTTCCAACTCGGCTCAGCGATCTGACATGCCTATCGACGAACTCCTCAGCCTGTATCCGCTGGCCTTTGTCTTCGCCGCGCTGCTGCTGGGGCTGGTGGTCGGCAGCTTCCTCAACGTGTTGATCTGGCGCCTGCCGAAAATGCTCGAGCGCGAATGGCGCCAGCAGGCTCACGATGTACTGGGCCTGCCCGGTGAATCGCCATTGCCCACCTACAACCTGATGCTGCCGCACTCGCAATGCCCGCACTGTGGCCACCGGATCCGCGCGTGGGAAAACATTCCCGTGTTGAGTTACGTGTTCCTGCGCGGGCGCTGTTCAAGTTGCAGCGCACCGATCAGCAAGCGTTACCCGCTGACCGAACTGGCTTGCGGCCTGCTCTCGGCATTCATTGCCTGGCACCTGGGTTTCGGCTGGCCGGCGTGCCTGTTGATCGTGCTGACCTGGGGCCTGTTGGCCATGAGCCTGATCGACACCGAACATCAATTGCTGCCTGACGTGCTGGTGCTGCCGCTGCTGTGGCTGGGGCTGATCGTCAACAGCTTCGAGCTGTTCGTGCCGCTGCACGACGCCCTGTGGGGCGCGGTGCTGGGCTATATGGCGCTGTGGTCGGTGTTCTGGCTGTTCAAACTGCTCACCGGCAAGGACGGCATCGGTCACGGCGATTTCAAGCTGCTGGCGCTGCTCGGGGCCTGGGGCGGCTGGCAGATTCTGCCGCTGACCATCCTCTTGTCCTCGCTGGTGGGCGCCGTGCTCGGGGTGATTTTGCTCAAGCTGCGCGACCAGAAAACCTCGACGCCGATCCCCTTCGGCCCGTATCTGGCAATTGCCGGCTGGATTGCCTTGCTCTGGGGTGGTCAAATAACCGGCTTCTATTGGCAGTTTGTCGGTTTGAAATGAATACCCCTGCGGAAAAACCCTGGATTCTCGGCCTGACCGGCGGCATCGGCAGCGGCAAAAGCGCCGCCGCCCAGCACTTCATTGATCTTGGTATCCACGTGGTGGACGCCGATCACGCGGCGCGCTGGGTGGTCGAACCGGGCCGCCCGGCGCTGGCGAAGATCGCCGAACACTTCGGCCCCGAAGTCCTGCAGGCCGACGGCACGCTGGATCGTGCAGCCCTGCGCAAACTGATTTTTGAAGTGCCGGAGCAACGGCGCTGGCTTGAGGCCTTGCTGCATCCGTTGATCGCCGAAGAAATCGCCCATCACCTGGCGCTGGCAAAATCGCCTTATGCGATTCTGGTTTCGCCGCTGCTGATCGAATCCGGGCAATACGCGATGACCCAACGCATCCTGGTAATCGACGCCCCGCAACAACTGCAGATCGAACGCACCTTGCAGCGTGACCAGACCAGCGAAGAGCAGGTCCAGGCGATCCTCAAGGCCCAGTCCAGCCGCGAAGACCGCGTCAGCCGTGCCGACGACGTGGTGGTCAACGACCGCGACCTCGCCTGGCTGCACAGCGAGGTCGAGCGCCTGCATCACTTTTACCTGACTTTATCCGGAGGCCAATCATGAGCCAGACCCCAACCGTCAACTGCCCGACTTGCGGCGCGCCCGTGGAATTCACCCCGGAAAACAAATACCGTCCGTTCTGCTCGGACCGCTGCAAACTGATCGACCTCGGCGCCTGGGCGTCGGAAGAGCACAAGATTCCGGTGGCCCCGGATGCCGAGGACGAACTGTTTTCCGGCGATTTCGACCCGCGTCACTGATCCCGTCAGGGCCGCATGAAGCCGTAGTCCTGATCGTCGTCGAGGTTTTCCGCCAGAAAGCGCAACTCGTCGGCCAGGTCTTCGGCGTTGCGCACCGCCTTGCTCTGCTGCACCACCGCACTGAGCAAGGCGCGCAGGCTCAGGCCCGGATCGAACCCCACCTCCTGCGCCATCTCCAGACTCTGCCGGGTTTCCTGCCTCGCCCACTCGTACACGCTCATGCCGCTGCTCCTGAAGGAATTTGGCCGAGCATGAAATGCCGCGCACAGAGTGAATTTGATGTGGATCAAGACTTGGGATCGTCGTCCTTCCAGGGCGCCGAAAGGTAGCGGGTACGGTTGAAGGTCTCCAGCCATTCCGGGCAGAACACCACCAGCGCGCTGACCACCATGCCGTTGATGAAGGCTTCGGGAAAAATCAGCAGCCACAGGTAACCGATGAAATCTTCCAGCCATTCCGGCATGGCAAACAGGCCGTCGTACCAGAGCAAGGTCAGGCTCAGCGTCAGGCAGAACAACGCCGATAGCGCGGCGGCGAAAAAGCCGGAACAGAAGATGTACACGAACGGATTGCGCGGCTGGGCGCGCTCGACCAGGATCGCCACGCATTCGGTGATCAGCACCGGCAACAGGATCAGCAAGGTGCCATTGACCCCGACGGCCACCAGATCCTGTCGCCCCAGCAGCACCAGCCCCAGTTGGGCCACCAGTGCGCCGACGATCGCCAGCGGCCAGTCCAGCAGCAGCGTCACCGCTGTCATGCCGATGAAGTGGTAAGACACCCCGGTGTCGAAGTCCCTGCGCACCAGCCACAGCAGAAACAACGCGAACACCGTGCCGAACAGCAAGTGCTGACGGCGGTTGTCGCTGAACAGCTCGACCCACGGTGCGCGGACAATCGCCCAGAGCAACACCGGCAGGTAAATCAGCCAGCCGAGGGTCAGACTTGCCGATGACAGCAGTTCTGCACCGATCATGATCCCATCACCTTCATTCGCACCGCAGACTCCTTTGATTGGCGCTCCTGCGGCGAAGTCTACACCTGCACGGCGGCACATCTGCCGATGCAAAGCTTTCTGCTTGTCGCAATTGAACGCTAAGCTTGGGCCTATGGATGACTCAGATTACTTACGCCTGCTGACCATTGCGGCCGAGCAAGCCAACGCTTTCCTGTCCAATGCCCGCAAATGGGAGCGTGAGCGTTGGGTCTGCCAGCGCCTGCTGCAAGGCTTGAACATTCCTTATCGCGCCGACGAATTCGCCCCGGCCGGTGAGCCGCCGGACGTGCTGTTTCGCGACGCCAATTTCGAGGTGTTTTTCGTCCTCGATGAAGGTCGTCGGCTGAACGACGAATGGCGCGATGAGCTGCAACGTCGGCGCAGTGCGTTTTCCCTCAGCCAACTGGTGCGCCGTGAAGCCAAGCCGCGGCGGATTCCGGCCAATGAATTTCTGCTGAGACTGGCGCCGACCTTGCGCAAGAAAGCGCACAACTACAAGGAACGCGGCATGGATCTCGGCGAGCTGGACATCATTGCCTTCGCCAGCCTCAAGCGCGAAGTGCTCGACCTCAACAGCCACTTTCCGCCGCCCACCGAATACCTGCGCCAGGGCTGGCGTTCGCTGTCGCTGGTCGGACCTACGTTCGCCCGGGTGCTGTTCGCCCATCCCGATGCCCCGGATTTTCTGCGCGGCAATCTGGGGCGCAGCATCGTGTTCGATGTAGGGATCAGCCTGTGACGCCGCTTCAACAATTGATCGCCGAGGTCCCGCAGAGCGGCCGCGTACGCTGGATTGGCGTGCGTCCTGAATCTCGTGGGCCGATGCTCGAGCTCGACGCCGTAGAAGCACGCCTTGAAGCGGGACTGACCGGGGATCATGCCCGCCCCGGAGTACGTAACGCCCGACAGGTCACGCTGATTCAGTTCGAACACCTGGCCGTGATCAGTGCATTGATGGGCCGTCCCCACGAGCATCCGGTCAGGCCTGAAGATCTGCGGCGCAATCTCGTTATCAGCGGGATCAACCTGTTCAGCCTCAAGGGGCGGCGCTTTCGCATTGGTCAGGCGATTTTCGAAACCACGGGCTGGTGTCAGCCGTGCGCGCGCCTGCAGAACAACCTCGGCCCGGGCACGTTCCAGGCCGTGCGCGGGCATGGCGGAATCACTGCGCGAGTGTTACAAAGCGGGATCATTCGCCTCGGGGACAGTGTGTCTGTCGAACCGGTCCCGGACAGTGGCTATGCTGCGTTCAATCCCGGTTGAAAACCGCTGTAGCGTGTTCTCATTCAGTAACGTCTACCTGACGAGGCCTTTATGACCAGCCGCCTGAACCCCGAAGACCAGAAGCATGTCGAAGAGTACCTGCAGTTGTCCCAACACCGTGTCGAGCGCCGGCCATTCCGGCCGTGGATGCTCCTGGTGCTGGTGCTGGCAGTGACCATTGGTCTGGGCCTGTTGAGCCGATTTATCAGTTACCTGACGCTATGAGCTGCATCGCGCTCGCTCGGGTAGCCGTACCGATTTCCTTTAAAAACCTTGCGAGCTATCCCTATGTCCCATCGTATTGTCATTGTCGGCGGCGGCGCCGGCGGTCTGGAGTTGGCTACCCGTCTGGGTAAGACTCTGGGCAAACGCGGCACCGCCAGCATCATGCTGGTCGACGCGAACCTCACGCACATCTGGAAACCGCTGCTGCACGAAGTGGCCGCCGGATCGCTGAACTCTTCCGAAGACGAACTCAACTATGTCGCCCAGGCCAAATGGAACCACTTCGAGTTCCAGCTGGGGCGCATGAGCGGGCTCGATCGTGAGCAGAAGAAGATCCAGCTGGCCGCCACCTACGACGAAAACGGCGTTGAACTGGTCCCGGCGCGGGAAGTGCCCTATGACTCGCTGGTGATCGCGGTCGGCAGCACCACCAACGATTTCGGCACCCAGGGCGCCGCGCAGCACTGCCTGTTCCTCGACACCCGCAAGCAGGCCGAGCGCTTTCACCAGCAACTGCTCAATCACTATCTGCGTGCTCACGCCGGGCAGACCGATGTGGTCCAGCAAATCAGCGTGGCTATCGTTGGCGCCGGCGCCACGGGCGTCGAACTGGCGGCCGAGCTGCACAACGCGGCCCATGAACTGGCGGCTTACGGTCTGGACCGGATCAAACCGGAAAACATGCACATCACCCTGATCGAAGCCGGGCCACGGGTGCTGCCAGCCCTGCCGGAGCGGATCAGCGGGCCGGTGCACAAGACCCTGGAGAAGCTCGGGGTCAACGTGATGACCAATGCCTCGGTCAGCCAGGTCACCGCCGACAGCTTGATCACTGCCGACGGCAACGAAATCAAGGCGAGCCTGAAAGTCTGGGCCGCCGGGATCCGCGCACCGGGTTTCCTCAAGGACATCGACGGTCTGGAAACCAACCGCATCAATCAGCTGCAAGTGCTGCCGACGCTGCAGACCACCCGCGACGAAAACATCTTCGCCTTTGGTGACTGCGCCGCCTGCCCGCAACCGGGTTCGGATCGCAACGTTCCGCCACGGGCCCAGGCTGCGCACCAGCAGGCGTCGCTGCTGGCCAAATCGCTGAAACTGCGGATCGAAGGCAAGACCCTGCCGGAGTACAAGTACACCGACTACGGCTCGCTGATTTCGCTGTCGCGTTTTTCGGCTGTGGGTAACTTGATGGGTAACCTGACCGGCAGCGTGATGCTCGAAGGCTGGCTGGCGCGGATGTTTTACGTGTCGCTGTACCGCATGCACCAGATGGCGCTGTACGGGCCGTTCCGCACAGCGATGCTGATGCTCGGCAGCAAGATCGGACGCGGCACCGAGCCACGCCTGAAGCTGCACTGATGTAAAACACCGTGGGGGCGGGCT
Organism: Pseudomonas sp. NFIX49; assembly: GCF_900115915.1. Taxonomy (NCBI): domain Bacteria; kingdom Pseudomonadati; phylum Pseudomonadota; class Gammaproteobacteria; order Pseudomonadales; family Pseudomonadaceae; genus Pseudomonas; species Pseudomonas sp. NFIX49. The sequence continues at coordinate 49,560 of NZ_FOYE01000010.1, forward strand.
CGCCCTCACGGTGTTTTGTTTTCTACTGTATCTGCCCCCGCTTTCCCCACCTTCGCTTACAAACGCCACGCTCCTCGACACAGACGCGATACACCGCCACCGCTTAATGGCCACACCCGAGCACACCTGCTCCGGCTTGATCGCCCTTAACGTGTGGTTGCGCAGTGCAACCGAAGGAGAATGCAATGTCCCGTACTGCGAAAATCGGCAAAAACTCCCTTGGCCTGGTCGGTGCCGTACTGGCCGGCGGCCTGATGCTGTCCGGCTCGGTGTTTGCCGCGCAACCGCTGGCCCAGGGCTACATGGTCGCTTCGGCCGAGACCTCGGTGAAAACTCCGGAAGGCAAATGCGGTGAAGGCAAATGCGGCGATGCGTCGATGGCCAAGACCGACACCGATGGCGACGGCAAGGTCTCCCGCGCCGAGTTTCTGAAAGTTGCACCGAAGTCCGACTTCGACAAGATCGACACCAACCACGACGGCTTCATCGACGAGCAAGAGGCGTACAACAACGTCAAAGCCAATTTCGAAGCCAACGGCAAGAAAATGCCGAAAGGTCTGTTCGAACACCTGAAAGACCAGGACGGTGCCTGATTTTTTTCAGCCTGTCCGACAAAACAAAGCCGCGCTTTCTCTGACAAGAAGCGCGGCTTTTTCACGCCTGCATGATTACAGCTGGAAGCGTCGCACCATGCCCTGCAGGGCATTGGCCAGTTGCGACAGTTCATGGCTCGACGCGTTGGTTTGATCGGCACCGGCCGCCGAACGCACCGACAGATCGCGTATGTTCACCAGATTGCGATCCACTTCCCGCGCCACTTGCGCCTGCTCTTCGGCGGCGCTGGCGATCACCAGATTGCGCTCGTGGATTTCGTGTACCGAAGCCGTGATCGTCTGCAACGCTTCACCGGCCCGCTCGGCCAGCACCAGTGTGGTGGCAGCGCGCGAGGCACTGGCCTGCATCGACTCCAGCGCCAGGCTCGAACCGCTGCGCATGCCCTGCACCATCTGCTCGATTTCCTGGGTCGATTGCTGCGTGCGATAAGCCAGCGCCCGGACTTCATCGGCGACCACGGCAAACCCGCGCCCGCTCTCCCCGGCCCGCGCGGCTTCGATGGCGGCGTTGAGCGCCAGCAGGTTGGTCTGTTCGGCGATCGCCCGGATCACGTCCAGCACCTTGCCGATGTCCTGCGACTGGTTGGCCAGCGATTGCACCAGTTCGCCGGTGTGCTCGACTTCGCTGGCCAGGGCGTTGATGGCGTCGGCAGTTTCGCTGACCCGTTCCTGGCCCAACTGCGCCGATTCGCTGGACTGGCGGGTGGCGTCGGACGTCGACACCGCATTGCGGGCGACTTCCTCAACCGCCGTAGTCATCTCATTGACGGCGGTGGCGGCCTGTTCGATTTCGTTGTTCTGTTGTTGCAGGCCCTGCGTGCTGTCATGGGTGACCGCGCTCAGTTCGTCGGAAGCGGTCGCCAGTTGCGTGGCCGAGCCGCTGATGCCCTGCAGGGTTTCGCGCAGGTTCTGCTGCATGGTTGCCAACGCCTTGAGCAGCCGGCTGACCTCATCGTTGCCGTGAGTTTCGATCGGGCGGGTCAGATCGCCTCTGGCGACGTGCTCAGCGGCGTCGACGGCGGCGCTCAGGGGGCGGACGATGCTGCGGGTCAGCAACATGGCCAGAGCCACGGTGGCCAGCGCCGCCAGCGCGATAAACAGGGTCACGATGGTGCGCGAGGTTTCGTAGTGGGCCGCAGAGTTCTGGCTTTCGGCGGCGACCTGGCGGGCGAACAGATCCGCCAGGTCGTTGAGTTGTTTGCCGGAGCCGTCGACCACGGTTTTCATGTCGACCAGCAGCAGCTTGGTCAGCTCGTCGCGCTTGCCCTGCTCGGCGAGGGTGAACGACTGGGCGATCCCGGTGCGGTAGGCGGCGAAGGTTTTCTTGAACTGTTCATACAACTGCTGACCTTCCGGGGTCGTCACCAGTCGGTCGTAAGCGGCGATTTTCTCGCTCAGTTCCTTGTCGCGGGTGTCCATCTGGCTGCGGTACGTGGCGATATTGGCTGGATCCTGGTCCAGCGCCATGCGCAAGGAGATGGTGCGGATGCGCAGCATGATTTCGCGGATCTCGTCGCCGCCGCGAATGCTCGGCAGCCACTGCGTCTCTACCGCCACTTCGCTGTCGCGGATGCTCGACATCTGCCCCAGCGCGAACACCCCGAGCAACGCCACCAGTAACGCGATCAGGGCAAAGCCCAGAGCGGCGCGGGGAGCAATATTCAACTGACGAAGCAACATGACGAACGCCCTTTTTCTTGTATTGGCAGAATTCAGGGGCGTTTGATTCGGCAGGCCCCTTTCGTTAGCGGGCTATCGGCAAGTTGTATGACGACTTGAATGAAACATTTCCGGAGGGCAAAAAAAATCCCCGTATCTTTCGATACGAGGATTTTTAATATGGTCGGGGTAGGGGGATTCGAACTCCCGACATCCTGCTCCCAAAGCAGGCGCGCTACCGGACTGCGCTATACCCCGGTAAAAAAAAGGCGACCTTTCAAAGATCGCCTTCTTCGATCAGCGCTTTTGGCCTCTGATCTTAAGATTCGATCCCAGTGTTACCTGGTTTCAAAAATGGTGGGTCGTGTGGGATTCGAACCTACGACCAATTGGTTAAAAGCCAACTGCTCTACCAACTGAGCTAACGACCCAAAAATGGTCGGGGTAAGGGGATTCGAACTCCTGACATCCTGCTCCCAAAGCAGGCGCGCTACCGGACTGCGCTATACCCCGGTTTGAAATTGGCTCCGTGACCAGGACTCGAACCTGGGACCCAATGATTAACAGTCATTTGCTCTACCGACTGAGCTATCACGGAACTACACATTTCAATTTACTACGGTGAAACTTGCAGCTTCTCGACATCGTTTTCGCATCGCTGCGTTCGTGTGTCTGAGGCGCGCTATTCTACAACCTAGAACACCTCTGTCAACCCCCTAAATTGCTTTCAAGTTAATGATTTGCAACTTATTTCAGATTTCTGCCCAGTGAGCTGAAACCCTGTTGGTGACTGACTGCGGGGCGCACTTTACAAGCCTTTTCCTTTGAGTTCAACAGCCTGGCGAAAAAAAAGGCCTCGCATTGCGAGGCCTTGATGACGACACCACCGTCGGGCGTCAGTTGAACGTGATCTCGTCGTTCTCCACGACGCCGGTAGCGGTCTCGCCTGGCAGGAAACGTCCCGACAGAATCAACTGTGCCAACGGGTTCTCGATCCAGCGCTGGATCGCCCGCTTCAGCGGCCGTGCGCCATAGACCGGGTCGTAGCCGACGGCAATCAGCTTGTCCATCGCTTCCGGGCTCAGCTCCAGCTTCAGCTCGCGCTCGGCCAGACGGCTGCGCAGACGGCCCAGCTGGATCTCGGTAATGCCCGCGATCTGATCCCGCGCCAATGGCTCGAAAATCACCACTTCGTCGACCCGGTTGATGAACTCCGGACGGAAGTGGGTGGAAATCGCATCCAACACCGCTGCCCGTTGTGCTTCACGATCACCGACCAGTTCCTGGATCTGCATCGAACCGAGGTTGGAGGTCATGACGATCACGGTATTGCGGAAGTCCACCGTGCGGCCATGACTGTCGGTCAGACGGCCATCCTCCAGCACTTGCAGCAGGATGTTGAACACGTCCGGGTGCGCCTTCTCGACTTCGTCCAGCAGGATCACCGAGTAAGGCTTGCGCCGTACCGCTTCGGTCAGGTAACCGCCCTCTTCATAGCCGACGTAGCCCGGTGGTGCACCAATCAGCCGCGCCACGGAATGTTTCTCCATGAACTCGGACATGTCGATCCGCACCATCGCCTCTTCAGTGTCGAAGAGGAACTCGGCCAGCGCCTTGCACAGCTCGGTTTTACCGACCCCGGTCGGGCCGAGGAACATGAACGAGCCGCTCGGGCGATTCGGGTCGGACAACCCGGCACGGGAACGCCGCACCGCGTTGGCCACTGCAACCACCGCTTCGTCCTGGCCGATCACGCGTTGATGCAACAGGCTTTCCATCTTCATCAGCTTGTCGCGCTCGCCTTCGAGCATTTTCGACACCGGAATACCGGTCCACTTCGAAACGACTTCGGCGATTTCCTCTTCGGTCACCTTGCTGCGCAGCAACTGGTTTTCGCTTTTGCCATGCTGGTCGACCATTTGCAGGCTGCGTTCCAGATCCGGGATCACCCCGTACTGCAACTCGGCCATGCGGTTCAGATCGCCTTTACGGCGCGCGGCTTCCAGCTCCTGACGGGACTGTTCGATCTTCTGCTGAATCTGCGCAGAGCCCTGCACCTCGGCTTTTTCCGAGTTCCAGATTTCTTCCAGATCGGAGTACTCACGCTCGTGGCGATCGATTTCTTCCTGGAGTTTCTCCAGACGTTTCTTCGCCGCGTCGTCGCTTTCTTTCTTCAGCGCTTGGGATTCTACTTTCAGTTGAATCAGTCGCCGCTCAAGACGATCCAGCACTTCCGGCTTGGAGTCGATCTCCATGCGGATGCGGCTGGCCGCTTCGTCGATCAGGTCGATCGCCTTGTCCGGCAGCTGTCGGTCAGTGATGTAGCGATGGCTGAGCCTGGCCGCCGCGATGATCGCGCCGTCGGTGATCGCCACCTTGTGGTGAACCTCGTAACGCTCCTTGAGGCCACGCAGGATCGCGATGGTGTCTTCTTCGCTCGGCTCGTCCACCAGCACTTTCTGGAAGCGCCGCTCGAGGGCCGCGTCCTTCTCTATATATTGGCGGTACTCGTTGAGCGTGGTCGCGCCGACGCAATGCAGTTCACCACGGGCCAGGGCCGGTTTGAGCATGTTGCCGGCGTCCATCGAGCCTTCGCCCTTGCCGGCGCCGACCATGGTGTGCAGTTCGTCGATGAACAGAATGATCTGCCCTTCCTGCTTCGACAGCTCGTTGAGCAGCGCTTTCAGGCGCTCTTCGAACTCACCGCGATACTTGGCGCCGGCAATCAGCGCGCCCATATCGAGAGACAGCAGGCGTTTGCCACGCAGGCCATCCGGCACTTCGCCGTTGATGATGCGCTGGGCCAGCCCTTCGGCAATCGCGGTTTTACCCACGCCAGGTTCGCCGATCAGCACCGGGTTGTTCTTGGTGCGGCGTTGCAAGACCTGAATGGTGCGACGGATTTCATCGTCACGGCCGATCACCGGGTCAAGCTTGCCTTCTTCGGCGCGCTTGGTCAGGTCGACGGTGTACTTATCCAGTGCCTGACGCGACTCTTCGTGGTTGGCGTCATTGACCGCCTCGCCACCGCGCAGGTTGTTGATCGCATTCTCCAGCGCTTTCTTGCTCACGCCCTGGCCGAGCAGCAACTTGCCGAGCTTGCTGTTCTCGTCCATCGCGGCGAGCAGCACCAGCTCGCTGGAAATGAACTGGTCGCCCTTCTGCTGGGCCAGACGGTCGGCCTGATTGAGCAGACGTGCCAGATCCTGCGACATGTTGACGTCGCCGGTCGGGTTCTGGATTTTCGGTAATTGATCGAGCTCTTTGGTCAGCTCTTTACGCAAGCTGTTGACGTCGAAGCCCACCTGCATCAACAGGGGTTTGATCGAACCACCCTGTTGTTCAAGCATGGCTTGCATCAGATGCGCCGGCTCGATGGCTGGATGATCGTGGCCGACGGCCAAAGATTGGGCATCGGACAACGCCAACTGCAATTTGCTGGTTAAACGGTCTATACGCATGGGTCACCTTCCTTTTGAGCAGGCCGGACCTGAAAACCATCCTGAATAAAGAAACCTGCCAGATACCGCTATAGATGCGGTCGATTCTGGAAGATTCAAGCGTCAGGGAGTTGATGCAGATCAGAGAGTTTAGCGGGTAAGCCAGACTAAAGAGGCGAAGCGACCAGTGCGAGGCGCACGGCGATAGGAAAAGAAGCGCGGATCGGTCACTGTACAGAAACCGCCACCATAAACAGCGGTGACACCGCGGACTGCCAGACGCAGCCGCGCCAGCTTATAGATGTCAGCCATGAACTTGCCGGCGTTGTGGCTCGGGACAAAGGCTGTCTCGGCTTCGGGCAATTGATTGATGAAGACTTCCCGGACTTCGGGACCGACTTCAAAGGCTTGCGGGCCGATGGCCGGACCGAGCCAGACCAGAACGTCTTCGGCGGACACATCCAGACTGTCGAGGGTGGCTTCCAGCACGCCGGCTGCCAATCCACGCCAACCGGCATGAGCCGCCGCCACGCGAGTACCGGCACGGTCGCAGAACAGCGCCGGCAGGCAATCGGCAGTCATTGCTGCACACGCGATACCGGGCGTTGCCGTCCAGCTGGCATCCGCCGTGGCCACCACGGACGGATCCGCATGCGCCACGGCAATCCCGTGCACTTGCTGCAACCAGGCAGGCTTTATAGAGAAGTGTTCGGTCAGGCGCCGACGGTTTTCGGCGACGGCCTCCGGGCGGTCATCGACATGATCGCCCAGGTTGAGGCTGTCGAACGGCGCCTCGCTGACGCCGCCCTCGCGGGTGGTGACACAGGCCTTGACGCTGGCCGGCGCGGGCCAGTCCGGCGTCAGCCAGTTCATCCGACGAATGCCTCGCGATCCTGCTTGAGCAGGGTCAGCAGCCACACCAGATCTTCCGGCAGCGGCGATTCCCAGCTCATGCGCTCACCGGTGGTCGGGTGATCCAGCTCAAGGAACCGCGCGTGCAGGGCCTGACGCGGGAAGTGCTTGAGGGATTCGACCATGGTCTGGCTCGCGGCCGGCGGAATGCGGAAACGACCGCCGTACGCCGGGTCGCCGACCAACGGGAAGTTGATGTGCGCCATGTGCACGCGAATCTGGTGGGTACGACCGGTTTCCAGCTTCACCCGTACGTGGGTGTGGGAACGGAAGCGCTCCAGCACGCGGTAGTGGCTGACGGCCGGCTTGCCGCCTTCCATCACCGCCATGCGCTGACGCTGCTGGCCGTGGCGGCCGATCGGGGCGTTGATCTTGCCGCCGGCGGTCACCACGCCGATCACGATGCACTCGTAGATCCGGCTGACGCTGCGGCTTTGCAGCTGCGCGACCAGTTTGGTCTGCGCCTGAATGGTCTTGGCCACCACCATCAGACCGGTGGTGTCCTTGTCCAGACGATGCACGATACCGGCGCGCGGGACATTGATGATGTCCGGCACGTGGTGCAGCAAGGCGTTGAGCAAGGTGCCATCAGCGTGACCGGCAGCCGGGTGCACCACCAGGCCCGCAGGCTTGTTGATCACCAGAATGTCGTCGTCTTCATAGACGATGTCGAGTTCGATGTCCTGAGCGACCCATTCACCCTGGGCCTCCTGCTCGGCAGTGAGCTCAAGAATGGCACCGCCATGAACGATGTCGCGCGGGCGGATGACCGCCCCGTCCACAGTCAGGCGACCTTCTTTGATCCAGGCGGAAAGGCGCGAGCGCGAGTGCTCGGCGAAGAGTTGGGCGGCGACTTGATCGAGGCGTTGGCCGCCCAATTCGGACGGCACCTCTGCGCGAAGTTCAATTTTATCGGACATGCTCGGACTGGGCGTCGGCTACAGCCTTTGGTTTCGGCTGCGCGCTTGTGGTTAAATACGGCGTCTTTTGCCCCGGGGCTTTTCAACGGGGCGCTCATCATAACAGGACGGCCCCGCCCAAGACAGCGGCCGTCATAGGGACGCAAGCCGCCATGCAAGTGAAACACCTGCTGCTGATCGCCATCCTCGCATTGACCGCTGCTTGCTCATCGAAGGAAGTCGTAGACGAAAACCTGAGTGAAGCCGAGCTGTACCAGCAGGCTCAACAGGACCTGGACAACAACAGCTACACCAGCGCCACAGCCAAGCTGAAGGCTCTGGAGTCGCGTTATCCGTTCGGTCGCTATGCCGATCAGGCTCAGCTGGAACTGATCTATGCCAACTACAAGAACGCCGAGCCGGAAGCTGCAAAGTCCGCCGCCGAGCGTTTCATTCGTCTGCACCCGCAGCACCCGAACGTGGATTACGCCTACTACCTGAAAGGTCTGACTTCGTTCGACCAGGACGTCGGCCTGCTGGCGCGCTTCCTGCCGCTGGACATGACCAAGCGTGACCCGGGTGCCGCCCGCGACTCCTACAATGAGTTCGCCCAGCTGACCAGCCGCTACCCGAACAGCCGCTACGCGCCTGACGCCAAGCAGCGCATGATCTACCTGCGCAACCTGCTGGCCGCGTACGAAATCCACGTGGCCGACTACTACCTGACCCGTCAGGCCTATGTCGCCGCTGCCAACCGTGGTCGTTATGTAGTGGAAAACTTCCAGGAAACCCCATCGGTCGGTGACGGCCTGGCGGTGATGACCGAAGCCTACCAGCGCCTGCATCTGGACGAACTGGCGGCCACCAGTCTGGAAACCCTGAAGCTCAACTACCCGAACCACCCGAGCCTGCAGGACGGTCAGTTCGTGCCTCGCGTTGCCGAAGCCGACAACCGTTCGTTCCTGAGCAAGGCCACCCTGGGTCTGATCGAATCCCGTCCGCCGCTGCCGCCGGGAGAGACCCGCGCCAACCAGGACGTGCAGAAGCAGTTCCAGGACGCGAAAGACGCGATCCCGAACGAACTAAAGCCTAAAGACGAAAACGGCGACGTGATCGAAGAGCCGGAACCGGAGTCGAGCGACAGCGACCGTTCCATCTTCAGCTACATGACCTTCGGTCTGTTCGACTGATCACTGCGGTGATGCCAAAAAGGGAGATCTTCGGATCTCCCTTTTTATTGCGGCGTGTGATTGGGCTGTGCGCCTGTCGGGTCCTTGGCTAAACTGCCGGATCATTAGCCGAAAAGCCGCCCATCATGCTTCGTTTACTGTTCTGGATTGCCTTGATCGCCGCCGCTGTCTGGTTGTGGCGCAAATTCAAGGCCCCCGCCTCGTCCACCCGATCGCCTCGCGAACAGGATGCCGCGCCGATGGTGCGTTGCGCCCATTGCGGCGTGCACCTGCCCCGCGACCGCGCGCTGAACCTTCAACAACAGTGGTATTGCAGCCAGGCTCACCTTGAGCAAGGCCCCGGTTCCAGTGATCGCTGAGGCTGACAACGCCGACAGCAAACAGGCCCAGCGACTGCTGCGTCTCTATCATCTGTACCGTTTAAGTGTCGGCATCACCCTGGTGCTGCTGATCTCCAGCAACATGGACAACCGCCTGCTGACCTCGGCCAACGACGAGTGGCTGCGCAATGGCAGCTGGTTGTACCTGGTGCTGAACATCCTGCTGGTGGTGTTCCTCGAGAACATCCGCCGCCCGGCCCAGTTGTTCGCTCTGGCACTGGTCGACATTCTGCTGCTGTGCGGCGTGTTCTACGCAGCGGGCGGTGTGGCCAGTGCGATTGGCAACTTGCTGATCGTTTCGGTGGCCATCAGCAACACCTTGCTGCGACGACGTATCGGCTTGCTGATCGCCGCCATCGCCACCCTCGGCATCGTCGGGCTCAGCTTTCTGCTGAGTTTCAGCCATCCCCTGAGCGCCAACGACTATCTGCAGGCCGGCACCCTCGGCGCCTTGTGCTTCGCCGCCTCGCTGCTGGTGCAGGGATTGATGCGCCGTCTCGAAGTCAGCGAGAACCTGGCCGAGCTGCGCGCCAGCGAAGTGGTGGGGCTCGAAGCCCTCAACGCGCTGATCCTGCAACGCATGCGCACCGGCATTCTGGTGCTCGACGAACAGCGCCGGGTGCAACTGGCCAACCACAGCGCGAGGACCTTGCTGGGCCAAACGCACCTTGAAGGCGACCTGATCGACGAGCACTCGAGCGCATTGGTCGAACGCCTGCAACTGTGGCTGAACAACCCGACCCTGCGCCCGCAAAGCCTGAAAATCGCCGGCAATGGCCTGGAGCTGCAGCCGAGCTTCATCGCCCTGGAACAGAGTCCGAACCGCCAGACCCTGGTGTTTCTCGAAGACCTCGCCCAGATCGCCCAGCAGGCCCAGCAATTGAAACTGGCCGCGCTGGGCCGGCTGACCGCCGGTATCGCCCATGAAATCCGCAATCCGCTGGGGGCCATCAGTCATGCCGCGCAGCTGTTGCAGGAATCCGAGGAACTCGACGGCGCGGATCGGCGTCTGACGCAGATCATTCAAGACCACTCCCAGCGCATGAACCGAGTCATCGAAAACGTCCTGCAACTGTCCCGCCGCCAGCAGAGCGCACCGCAACGGCTCGACCTCAAACCGTGGCTGGAGCAGTTCGTCGACGAGAGCCGCGAACAGGCCGGCGAGCGCCAGCACATTCATCTGCACATCGGCCCGGGGGATTTTCGCACCCTGATGGATCCGGGCCAGCTCACACAGATTCTCGACAATCTGTTACGCAACGGCTGGCGCCACAGCGCCCTGTTGCACGATCCGGCCGAGATCTGGCTGACGCTGTTCATCGACCCCGAGAGCACGCTGGCCGTGCTCGAAGTGCAAGACAACGGCCCCGGCGTGCCGCTCGATCAGCAGGCTCACCTGTTCGAACCGTTCTTTACCACCAGCAGCCAGGGCACCGGCCTTGGGCTTTATCTGTCCCGTGAGCTGTGCGAAAGCAATCAAGCGCGCCTAGACTTCAAATCACGCCAAGGCGGCGGCTGCTTTCGCATCACCTTTGCTCACGGACGGAAACAAAGTTGAACACGAGCCCACGGCAAAAAATCCTCATCGTCGACGACGAGCCGGATATCCGCGAACTCCTGGAAATCACCCTGGGACGGATGAAACTCGACACCTTCAGCGCACGCAATCTCAATGAAGCCCAGGCGCTGCTGCGCCGCGAGAGCTTCGATCTGTGCCTGACCGACATGCGCCTGCCCGACGGCACCGGCCTGGAACTGGTGCAGCACATTCAGCAACGTTATCCACAACTGCCGGTGGCGATGATCACCGCGTACGGCAGCCTGGAAACAGCAATCAACGCCCTCAAGGCCGGGGCTTTCGACTTCCTGACCAAACCGGTGGACCTGACACGCCTGCGCGAGCTGGTCGGCTCGGCGTTGCGCATGCCGGCGCCGGGCAATGTCTGCACTTCGATCGACCGGCGGCTGCTCGGCGATTCACCGCCGATGCGCAACCTGCGCAAGCAGATCGACAAACTGGCCCGCAGCCAGGCACCGGTGTACATCAGCGGCGAGTCCGGCAGCGGCAAGGAGCTGGTGGCCCGATTGATTCATGAACAAGGCCCCCGCGCCAATCAGCCGTTCGTGCCGGTGAACTGCGGGGCGATTCCTTCAGAGTTGATGGAGAGCGAGTTCTTCGGCCACCGCAAAGGCAGTTTCAGCGGTGCAGTGGAGGATAAACCAGGACTGTTTCAGGCGGCCCATGGCGGCACACTGTTTCTCGATGAAGTGGCGGATCTGCCGCTGCCGATGCAGGTCAAGCTGCTGCGGGCGATCCAGGAAAAAGCCGTGCGCAGCGTCGGCGGGCAACAGGAAACCGTGGTCGATGTGCGCATCCTCTGCGCGACGCACAAAGACCTCGATGCGGAAGTGGCTGCCGAGCGTTTCCGTCAGGATCTGTATTACCGGCTGAACGTGATCGAACTGCGTGTGCCGTCACTGCGCGAACGTCGCGAGGACATCGAAGCGTTGGCCGGCCATGTGCTCAAGCGCCTGGCCAATGGCACCGGGCAACCGGCGGCACGTCTTCACCCCCATGCACTCGAAGCGCTGAAAAACTACCGTTTTCCGGGCAACGTGCGGGAGCTGGAGAACGTGCTCGAGCGGGCACACACCCTGTGTGAAAACCGCACGATCGAGGCCGAGGATTTACGCCTGAGTGAAGGTAATGGCACCGCTGAAGGCGGCATTGCCGATCTCACGCAGATCGACAATCTGGAAGACTATCTGGAAAGCGTCGAACGCAAACTGATTCTGCAGGCGCTGGAGGAAACCCGCTGGAATCGCACGGCGGCGGCGCAGCGGTTGAGCCTGTCATTTCGGTCGATGCGCTACAGGCTCAAGAAGCTCGGGCTGGACTGAGAGCCCCTTCGCGGGCTTGCCCGCGAAGGCGATTTATCAGTTGCCGGAAGAAAAACTGACTAGATCCGTCCGGCCGGTGCATATGGCGCCGGATCAATGATCGGCGCGCGCCCCAGCATCACATCGGCAAACAACTGACAGGACGCCGGCGCCAGCACCAGCCCATTGCGGTAATGCCCGCAGTTCAGCCACAGACCGTCAAACCCCGGAACCCGGCCAATGTAAGGGATGCCCTCGGGCGAACCCGGTCGCAGCCCGGCCCAGTGCCCCACCACTTCGGCATCGGCCAGCGCCGGCAGCAACTCGACTGCCGATGCCTTGAGGCTTTCCAGCGCGCTGTCCGTCGGGGTCTTGTCGAAGCCTTCGTGTTCCAACGTACTGCCGATCAGAATGTGCCCGTCACGGCGCGGAATCGCGTAGCGCCCCTTGGCCAGCACCATGCTCGGCAGGAAATCCGCCGCGCACTTGTAGAGAATCATCTGGCCCTTGACCGGCTCCACCGGCAGCGACAGGTCCAGGGTCTTGAGCAGTTCGCCGCTCCACGCACCTGCGGTGAGAACGACCTGATCACCGGTGATCACACCCGTGGAGGTCTGCACGCCCACCACCCGCTCGCCATCACGGACAAACCCGCTGACTTCGCACTGCTCGTGAATCGTCACGTTCGGCAACGCCTGCAAAGCCGCTTTCAAAGACTTCACCAGCCGCGGATTGCGCACGTTGGCGACATCGGCCATGTAGATCGCCCGGGAAAAACCGCCACCGAGCACCGGTACCGCATCATGCGCCGCCGAGATATCCACAGCCCGCAGCGGACGGTTTTCCCGCGCAGCCCACGCCAGCGCTTCGGCTTCGTCATCCAGGTCCAGCCAGTACAGGCCGGTGGTGTGCACTTCGGGGTCGACCCCGGTATCGGCAAAAAGGCGCTCACCCAGTTGTGGATAAAAATCCTGCGACCAGTGCGCCAGCGCGGTGACGGCCGGGCTGTAGCGCCACGGGTACAGCGGAGACACGATACCGCCGCCGGCCCAGGACGATTCCTGGCCGACGTTCGAACGATCGAGCAGCACCACGCTGCTGACCTCGGAGGCGAGGTTGTACGCAGTGAGCAGGCCAATCACCCCGCCACCGACAATCACCACTTGCTGTTGCCTGGTCATGTTTGATCCAACCGTAAAAAAGACAGTGGGCGCAAAAGGCACCCGAAATAATGCGGCTCAGCGGCCCCAGCAATCCTTGGTGGTCAGCCCGGTGGTCGCGTTGTTCATGCTTCTGACACCGGTGTTGGTGAGGGTGAAATCGCCGCACTTGTCAGTGGCCATGCTGGTGCCGGCCTTGCGGGTCGCGGTCAGCACAAAGGTCTGGTCAGCGATGGTCGGGGTGATGGTGTAGAAATCATTACCCGTGCTGAGACCGGTGACGCCCGTGTAAGCATTGTTTCTGGTGTAGAACCGCTCGAGAGTCTGCGCCTGCTCCGACAGCAGCGATACCACCTCGGCGCGACGGCCCTTCTTCAGATATTCGGTATAGCTCGGTGCGGCAATGGTAATGATGATCCCGATAATCGCAATCACGATCATGATCTCGATCAGGGTGAAACCTCGGTTGGATCTGCGCATGCCTCGAACTCTCGCTTACTGAATTTGCCGCCACATGATACGCCGGCTGCCGCCGCCGGATTTTTCCACCAGGGTGGTGATACCGCCACTGGAATCGTTCACGACCTTGCGTGATGCACCGTTGACGATGGCGTTCAGGGTCGGGATACCGCCGGTGAACACCACGCCGCTGGAAATCGTGTCGTTGCTGTCGACCACGCCATCGGCGTTGGTGTCGAGCACCGCGTAGTTGAGCATCTTACCGCTGAACGCATCGAGTTCGATCAGTTTGCCGGTACCGAAACTGGAACACGGGTCGGTGGTATCGACACTGGCCGTGGTGAACACGATTCGTCCCAGCACCAGACTGGCCTGGTTGATCACCCGTTCGCCGGTCAATGCGTTGTTGTACACCAGCGGCAGGTACCAGCCCTTCTCCGCCGGATACGTCGTGTCGTTCTGGCTGGTGGTGACGAACTGTCCGGTACTGCCGGAGAACACCCCGGTAATCGCCTGCGCCTGCAAACTGCTGACCGTGATCTGGCCCGACCCGCCATCGGCATCCCACACCGAATAGAACGCCTGCAAATCCTTGTTGGTCTTGTCAGCGGCTTCGTTGAATTTGCCGGTGCCGACGAAAATCTGTTTGCCACCCAGAGCGTTGTCCGCCAGCAACGGTTGCGCGGTGATCGGCTGAGTCGCCCCGCCGGCCGTGGTGAACAACGGCCTGCCGGAAAACGCCACGCCCCAGCTGTCGGAGGACGTGGCGCTCAGGTCGAATTTCCACAACCGCCCCTTCAAGTCACCGCCATATGCGGCCTGCACCACGTTCTGCGAATTGACCCGCAGCTTCACCGAGGATAAACCGTTGGTAGTTTCCGTACCGTCGATGACAATTTTTCTGATCAGCGAACCATCGCGCACATCCAGCACATACAGCGCCGCCACCCCGGAGTTGCTGCCGTAACCGTTGGCAATGAATGCCGCCCAGCGACCATCGGCCAAGCGTGCCACTTCCGGACGGGCATAGGCGTAACCCAGATCATTAAAAGCGTTGGAAGTACTGGCGGTCGTCGGCGCGCTGACTTCCCACAAGGCACGGATGACGTTGCCCGCCGAGGCGTCGAACAGCTGGAGCCCATAGAAAGTCTTGCCGCCGGCGCCCGTACCGCCGATGGCCAGAGTTTTCCACGCCGTACCGAATTGCGCATCGAATACACCGAGCTGACCATCCACCAGAAACTTGTGGCTGACGCCGTTGACGTAGTTCGGATCGGCAATCAGGCGCAGCGAGGGCAATACGCTGGACGGCATGTAGGCATAGCGCCGGGTACCGTTGGCCGAGTTGATGACGCTGACAAAACCGTCGTTGGCGTTCACCACCAGGCTGGCATTCATGTTCGAAGCCTTGGTGGTCAGGTAGGTGCTGTAGGTGGTGTCACCGGCCAGATCGGAGGCGGTTTTTTCCGTGGGCGAGGCCAGCACCAGCGGCGAGTTGATGATGTCCCCGAGCAATACGCTGCGCACTTTGAGCCCGGCCTTGTTGGTGCCCTTGCTCCACTCGACCAGATCGATGCCGCTGATGCCGGTGGGCAAACCCTGGCTGAGAACGGTCTGCTGGGCCGGGGAGAAGTTGCCGTAAGCCAGCGTCACCGCCGCGTTGTTCAGGGAGTTCCACGACTGGTAGGTCGGCGCAGTGGCTCCGGGCACGATGGCCGTATCGGTGGTCCACAGCACCGCCGAAGTATTGACCGCCCCGGCCGAGTTGAACCCAAAGGACTTGATCGTGCCGCGCCAGTCCTTGGGGTCATAACTGGTTTGGAAATAACTGGTGCCGCTCGCCAGCGTCGTCCCGCTGGCGACACCGCTGCCGCCGGAACCGGCCTTCGAGGTGATGTCGCTCAACGCCGAAGACAGCGCGGCATTCAGACCGGCGCTGTCGGTCGCCTGGTAGTAGCGGCCCTGTCCGTAATCGGCGGCATCCGAGAGCATGTCGTTGGAAGCGGTGAAACCCACGGTGTAGGTGTTCATGTTCTGCCTGGGGAAATCCACCGCGTTCCAGCTCTTGCCCGCTGCATCGGTGCCGGTGGAACGCATGTCGATGTCGAAGGCGAACTTGGCGATATCGTCCAGGTACAGCGTATCGCCCTCCCCGTCCCCGTTGAGGTTGTTCCCGTCATTGTTGATGCCGTCCCAGTTCGGCAGGCGGCTGCCGCCCAGCGGGTCGTTGCTCGGAAAGGTGCGGTCGTAGGTCGGCAAACCGTCGGTGATGACCACGCCGTAGTTTTTCTGGCAGCGATACTGGATCGGGCTGGTGTAAGTGCTCGGCGTGGTGTTGTAGTACGGCGCCATCCCGCGCATATAGCGGGTGATCTCGTAGTAGGTTTCGGCCAATGGAGTGTTGGCCACCGCGCTCAGTCCGTTGATCGAGGAAATCAGTGCGTTGTAGTTGGTGTCGGCCTGGGCCTGGGTCACGCTGCCGCTGACCGGTGACAGGTCGCTGATGGAGCGGGCAATGAAACCGCCGTTGCCAGGGTTGTTGCTGGTGGCCGGATTGAAGGTGGCCAGGCCCATGCGCAGGTTGCGGTTGCTGGTGACCAGTGCGGTGGAAACGTTGCGCGCTACGTTGATCCGGTAATCGTTGGGAATTGCCCCGGTGGTGAAGTCGCGTGTGCCGTTGTTGATCGCCAGACTCACCACATAGGAAATGTAATCCGCCGAATAGCGAGTGTTGCCGCTGCCCACCGGATCCGGCAGCTTCAGGCAGAGCGGCGTCAGGCTGTTGTTGTAGAACGCATAGGCACCGCCGGAGCAGCCGGAGGTTGGCAGGCTCGAGAGAAAGATCGTATCGCCGGTAATGGCAGTTGAGCTCAGGCACAGGCCGATGACCGCGTTGCACTGGCGGGCCGGCGTGCGATCCACGGTCGGATCGAACCCTGCTGCATAGATGATGCTGTTCATGCTGCCCGAGTCGTCGATCATCAACATCACGTTCGGTGGCACGGCGGCCGCGCTTAACAGTGGCGAATCGGACGGCGTGAAAGCATACGCCGGTGCCGCCAGATAGAGCCCGGTCAACACGCCGAGCAGCAGCGACAACCATTTGAAGCGTCGCTCAGTACTTCGCATAGACACTCTCCACCACACTGCGCGAAGTGCCGGCGATGCCGATGGCCGTGACCCGGTACAACGTCGCCGAGGTGTTGCTCGGTACGTTCACCGCCGTCAGGGTCGTACCGATATTCTGCACCCCGTAGAACCCGCTGCCGGCGGCGATCCAGGTGACCCCCGACGTGGAATTGAACCCGGCCGCGCTGACCACCGAGGACTCCGCCGGCGGCGCGCATTGGGTAGGGCTGGCGCACACCGCCAGCGCGTAGCCATCCAGTTGCACCGCACTTTCGCCGATGCGCAGCGCGGCCTCGGCAGTCTGGAACGATTGATTGCGCAAACTCACGCTGCCGGCCATTTTTTCCTGCAGGTTGGCGCTTTGCATCGATGACAGGCCGATCAGCGTCAGGAGCAGCAGAAATACCAGGCTGACCAGCAACACCATGCCGCCCTGGGACCGTCGCCGATGGAGAGAAACGTTCATCGCTCGCCCCTCACTGCAAGCGGTTGCGCAAGGCGGCAACCACGTTGAAGGTTTGATTGCGGACCCGATTATTCGGATCAGTGAGGGTCAGGCTCAGGCGTACGCTGCGAATCCGCGCCGGATCACCGGGGTTGGCGCTGTAGGTGGACGCCGCAACATCGGTCGCGGAACTCGCCAGACCAAACATCACGGTGAACGCACTGACATTGTTCACCAGCACCTGCTGGGCGGGGTTGCCGCTGCCGGTGCCCATCAGAATCTGGTTATTGCTGAAGCTGTAGACCAGCCGACGGATCGGAAACGCGATCTGTCCTGTCGCCGCCACCCGCGCACCGGTATAAGCCGTGGCGCTGTTGCGGCAATCGGAGACCACGGTCCAGGTCGGCGTCCCGCCCGCGCTGCCGACATCGGCGGTGACCAGGGTCAGTTTTAGATTGGCGTTGTCCCAGCTGATCGGCGTGATCTGGGCCGCTGTGAAATCTCCCGCCGAGCTGGAATCGGTAATCGTGCCCAGGCAGCCGAACATGCCCACCATGCGCAGTTCCTGGATCATCTTGCTCAACACGAACCGCGCGTCCTCCTGCATGGCGGCCGCACTGTTCTGACTGACATAAGTGTTCTTCGCCGCCAGGAAGATCTGCACCACGCCGAGCACCACGATCAGCCCCAGCGCCAGAGCGACCAGCATTTCGATCAGGCCGAAACCCAGGTTTTGGCGCTTCATGGTGTGGCCACCGGATCGACCGCGGCGCGACTCGTCAGGACAAAACTGCGGGTTGCACCGGTCGTATTGGCGGCGCGCGCGTCACTCCAGGTGATGGTGATGGTGTACACGCGTTGATTGAGGGTGATGCTGCCGGTGGCGGTCGGGCCACCGAAATTGACGATGTTGGTGGTGAAGTCGTAGAGGTCCTGATCCCGGGCGACACTCAGGTTGCCCGTGGTCGGCGGTGTGACGGTGTAGTCGGCGCCCGAGTTGGCGCGAATCCGGTCCATCATGTCGTAAGCGATAAAACTCGCCTGGCTGGTCATGCGCGAGCTGTCGGTGTACTTCAGCGCATTGAGCTGAACCGCCGCCGCGCCCAGCAACCCGACCGTCAGAATCAACAACGCGACCAGCACTTCGATCAGCGTCATGCCCTCCTGTGCGTACTTGCTCCCTGCCCTCATCCGCAACTTCCACCCAATTGAATTCGTCCGTTCAGACACACGTTCAGCGTCCTGCTTTGCGTGCCCAGCGTGTAACTGATCACCACCGCCGTGGATGGCGCCGCCAGCCCGCCCAGATTATTGAAATCCAGCGCGGTCACTCCAGAGGGTAGCGTCAGAGTCGCGCCGCTGCTCATCGCTGGAACAACCCGCAATACATTGGCCGGAGTGCCAGTACTGTCGTAGACCGACAACTCGCCGGTCCAGACACTGCCGCCGGCGCTCGGCCGCAAGCGAGTGGTGACGCCCCGGTTGATCGCCTCGAGCCTGGCGTAGTTGAGGGCCCGTTGCAGGTCGCCGACCTCGGTGTCGGCCTTGCTGCCCTGCACCGAACGGGTGAATGCCGGCACCGCCATCGTGATCAGGATCACAAACACCGCGACCGCCACCAACAGCTCGATCAGCGTGAAACCTTTTGTACGATGATCCATCGATGCCCTCCGTTGCCGTCGGCTATACCTGTACAAACCTAGAACATTCGACCGGCATGCGCCGGTTGATTTACCGCGTGCGGCGCACGGATTGCGCCGCCGTGCACAATCCAGGGAGGAGGCGCACATGCCGCAACAGGGTTTCAGTCTGGTCGAACTGCTTATGGGACTGGCGATCGGCGCAATTGTTCTGTCGCTGGTCAGTCCGGCGCTGGCGGACTTCACCGAATCAAACCGGCGGCAGCAGGCCGCGCACTCTTTGCTCGACGGGATTCGTAATGCCCGGAGCATGGCCATCACGCGCAACCAGAGTGTGGTGATTCATGGCATCAACGGTGACTGGGGTCAGGGCTGGCGGATCATCCTGGATCTCAATGGGAAGGGGCCGGCGGATGCGGGTAATCCATTGCTGACCGAGCAGGCGAGTGACGGAAAGATACCGATTGTCGGCAACTGGCTGGTGAGCCGTTACATACGCTTCAGCAGCCTGGGCCAGCCACTGGTGCCGGACCGGAAATTTCAGGCGGGGACGTTACATCTATGCTCGGCTCGCGAGCCGGTCAGCCAGCTCCAGGTGGTGCTGGCGGCAACCGGTCGCGTACGCCTGACCAGCCAAAAGGCTGAACAGGCGCTTTGCCGAAAGGATAAAGCGATCAGATCGAGCGAACGCGCAGCTCTTTAGGCATCGAGAACGTGATGTTCTCCTCACGCCCGGCCAGTTCGTCGGCGCCGGTGGCGCCCCAGGCCTGCAACTGCTGGATCACGCCACGCACCAGAACTTCCGGAGCGGAGGCACCGGCGGTGATGCCGATACGCTCGACACCGTCGAACCAGCTCTTTTGCAGGTCTTCGGCGCCATCGATCAGGTAGGCCGGCGTGGCCATGCGTTCAGCCAGCTCACGCAGGCGGTTGGAGTTGGAGCTGTTCGGGCTGCCCACCACCAACACCACGTCGCATTCGTCGGCCAGTTGCTTGACCGCGTCCTGACGATTCTGCGTGGCGTAGCAGATATCGTCCTTGCGCGGGCCACCGATGGCCGGGAAACGCGTACGCAGCGCATCGATGACACGGCTGGTGTCATCCATCGACAGTGTGGTCTGGGTGACGAAGGCGAGTTTTTCAGGGTTGTGCACCTGCAACTCGGCGACATCCTTCTCGTCTTCGACGAGGTAGATCGCGCCGCCATTACTGGCGTCGTACTGGCCCATGGTGCCTTCGACTTCCGGGTGACCGGCGTGGCCGATCAGGATGCATTCACGGCCGTCGCGGCTGTATTTCGCGACTTCGATGTGCACCTTCGTCACCAGCGGGCAGGTGGCGTCGAACACTTTCAGGCCACGGCCGGCGGCTTCGGTGCGCACGGCTTGCGAAACGCCGTGGGCACTGAAGATCACGATCACGTCGTCCGGTACCTGATCGAGCTCTTCGACGAAGATTGCGCCACGACTGCGCAGGTCTTCAACCACGAACTTGTTGTGCACCACTTCGTGACGCACATAGATCGGCGGCCCGAAGACTTCCAGGGCGCGGTTGACGATTTCGATCGCCCGGTCCACGCCGGCGCAGAAGCCACGGGGGTTGGCGAGTTTGATTTGCATGCGGTGCCTCGTGTCTTGCGCGCGAAAGATTGGATCATTACAGGAGCCGGTCAGCCGGCTCCTGCAGAACAGCAATTACAGCGCTTTGACGGAGAAGATTTCCACGTCAAAGGTCAGCGTCTTGCCAGCTAGCGGGTGATTGAAGTCAACGGTCACTTGCGCATCGTCGAACTCTTTCACCACACCCGGCAGCTCAGTATTGGCCGCATCGTTGAAGATCACCAGCAGACCCGACGACAGCTCCATGTCCGCAAACTGCGAACGCGGGATGATCTGTACATTTTGCGGGTTCGGCTGGCCGAAGGCGTTTTCCGGCTCGACGGTCAGGGTACGCTTGTCGCCGGCCTTGAAGCCGAACAGCGCCGCCTCGAAGCCCGGCAGCAGGTTGCCGTCGCCGACCTTGAAAGTCGCAGGGGCTTTGTCGAAAGTGCTGTCGACCGTGTCGCCGTTCTCCAGGCGCAATGCAAAGTGCAAGGTGACTTCCGTGTTCTGGCCGATGCGTTGCTCAGCCAATACCTGTTCAGTCATGAACGGTTTCTCCGGATTTCTTGGTTTTGAACATGTCCAGTGCCAGCATCACCGCGCCAACGGTGATGGCGCTGTCGGCGAAGTTGAACGCCGGGAAGTACCAGCGGTTCTGCCAGTGCACCAGAATGAAGTCGATCACATGGCCCAGGGCAATGCGGTCATAAAGGTTGCCCAGTGCGCCGCCAAGAACCAGCGCCAGCGCGATGGCCAGCCAGGTTTCGTTGCGGCCCAGGCGCTTGAGCCAGACCACCAGCACTGCACTGACCGCAATCGCGATCAGGGCGAACAGCCAGCGCTGCCAGCCTGAGCTGTCCGCGAGGAAGCTGAAGGCAGCGCCGGTGTTGTAGGCCAGTGTCCAGCTGAAGTAATCAGGGATGATCACGATCTGCTGAAACATCTCGAGCTTGCCTTCGAAGTAGAACTTGCTGGCCTGGTCAATGACCAGAACCAGCAAGCTCAACCAGAGCCAGCTCAGCCGTCCGAAACGGCCAACGGCATTAGGCATAGTGACGAACCTCGCCAGCGCCATCGATGTTGTCCACGCAACGGCCGCAGATTTCCGGATGTTCCGGGTTCACGCCGACGTCTTCGCGGCAGTGCCAGCAACGGGCACATTTCGGGAAGGCGGATTTGACGATCTTCAGCTTCAGGCCGCTGACTTCGGTGGCCACAGCGTCGGCCGGAGCCTGCACGAACGGCGCAACAGTGGCAGTCGAGGTGATCAGGACAAAGCGCAGCTCGTTGCTCAGTTTGGCCAGGTCGGCGGTCAGCGCGTCTTCGGCGAACAGCGTCACTTCGGCTTGCAGGTTGCCACCGACGGCCTTGGCCGCGCGCTGGATTTCCATTTCTTTGTTGACCGCCACCTTCACTTCCATGATGCGATCCCAGTACTCGCGACCCAGCTCGAAGCCTTCCGGCAACTCGGTCAGGCCTTCGTACCAGGTGTTGAGCATCACCGATTCGTTGCGCTCGCCCGGCAGGTATTGCCACAGCTCGTCGGCGGTGAACGCCAGGATCGGCGCGATCCAGCGCACCAGCGCTTCGGAGATGTGGAACAGCGCGGTCTGGCACGAACGACGGGCCTTGCTGTCGGCGCCGGTGGTGTACTGGCGGTCCTTGATGATGTCCAGATAGAAACCACCCAGCTCCTGCACGCAGAAGTTGTGGATCTTCGAGTAGACGTTCCAGAAACGGTATTCGCCGTAATGCTCTTGCAGCTCACGTTGCAGCAGCAGGGTACGGTCCACCGCCCAGCGATCCAGCGCCAGCATGTCTTCAGCCGGCAGCAGATCGGTGGCCGGGTTGAAACCGGTCAGGTTGGAAAGCAGGAAACGCGCGGTGTTACGAATACGACGATAGGCGTCCGCGCTGCGCTGCAGGATCTGCTCGGACACAGCCATTTCGCCGGAGTAGTCGGTCGACGCGACCCACAGACGCATGATGTCGGCGCCCAGGGTGTCGTTGACTTTCTGCGGCGCGATCACGTTGCCCAGGGACTTGGACATCTTGCGCCCGGACTCGTCCACGGTGAAGCCGTGGGTCAGCAGCTCGCGGTACGGCGCGTGGTTGTCGATGGCGCAACCTGTCAGCAAGGACGAATGGAACCAGCCACGGTGCTGGTCCGAACCTTCCAGGTACAGGTCGGCACGCGGACCGGTCTCGTGGCCCATCGGGTGCGAACCGCGCAGGACGTGCCAGTGGGTGGTACCCGAGTCGAACCAGACGTCGAGGGTGTCGCTGATCTTGTCGTACTGCGGCGCTTCATCGCCCAGCAGTTCGGCAGCGTCGAGTTTGAACCAGGCTTCGATGCCTTCGACTTCAACGCGCTTGGCGACTTCTTCCATCAGCTCGACGGTACGTGGGTGCAGCTCGCCGCTTTCCTTGTTCAGGAAGAACGGGATCGGCACGCCCCAATTGCGCTGACGGGAGATGCACCAGTCCGGACGGTTGGCGATCATCGAGTGCAGGCGCGCCTGCCCCCAGGCCGGAACGAACTTGGTTTCTTCGATGGCTTTGAGCGAGCGCACGCGCAGGGTGTCGCCGCTGACTGGCTCTTTGTCCATGCCGATGAACCACTGCGCGGTGGCGCGGTAGATCAGCGGGGTCTTGTGGCGCCAGCAGTGCATGTAGCTGTGTTCGATGACGGTAGTGTGCAGCAGCGCACCGACTTCGGTCAGCTTGTCGACGATGGCCGGGTTGGCCTTCCAGATGAACTGGCCGCCGAAGAATTCCAGCGACGGCACGTAAACGCCGTTGCTCTGTACCGGGTTGAGGATGTCGTCGTTGACCATGCCGTACTTCTTGCAGGTCACGAAGTCGTCAACACCGTAGGCCGGGGCGGAGTGAACCACGCCGGTGCCGGCGCCCAGTTCCACGTAGTCGGCCAGGTACACCGGCGACAGACGGTCATAGAACGGGTGACGGAAATTGATCAGTTCCAGCGCCGAGCCCGGTGCGGTCGCCAATACAGTGCCTTCGACGCCGTAACGGGTAAGGCAGGATTCGACCAGTTCTTCAGCCAGCACCAGCAGCTTGTCGCCGATGTCGACCAGGGCGTAGGTGAATTCCGGATGAACGTTGAGCGCCTGGTTGGCCGGGATGGTCCACGGGGTGGTGGTCCAGATCACGATCGAGGCCGGTTTGCCCAGGGACGGCAGACCGAACGCGGCAGCCAGTTTGGCCTCGTCAGCGATAGGGAACGCTACGTCGATGGTCGAGGACTTCTTGTTCTCGTACTCGACTTCCGCTTCGGCCAGGGCCGAACCGCAATCGAAGCACCAGTTCACCGGCTTCAGGCCCTTGAACACGAAACCGCCCTTGACGATTTCGGCGAGGGCACGGATTTCACCAGCCTCGTTCTTGAAGTTCATGGTCTTGTACGGGTTGGCGAAGTCGCCCAGCACGCCGAGGCGGATGAACTCGGTCTTCTGCCCTTCGATCTGCTCGGTGGCGTACGCACGGCAGAGTTCGCGGGTCTTGTCCGCGCCCAGGTTCTTGCCGTGAGTCACTTCGACCTTGTGCTCGATCGGCAGGCCGTGGCAATCCCAGCCCGGGACATACGGCGCGTCGAAGCCCGACAGGGTCTTCGAGCGGATGATCATGTCCTTGAGAATCTTGTTCAGTGCGTGACCGATGTGAATCGTACCGTTGGCGTACGGAGGGCCGTCGTGCAGGACGAACTTCGGACGATCCTTGCCAATCTCGCGCAACTTTCCGTACAGGCCAATACTGTCCCAGCGCTGCAGGATCTGCGGTTCGCGCTGTGGCAGGCCGGCCTTCATTGGGAAGGCGGTGTCCGGAAGGTTTAGCGTGGCTTTATAGTCGGTCATTTAAGGCTCTTCATTTAGCGATGGGCGCTAGGTGCGGCTAGTGCACGGGCGGCGGCGACATCCGCGCTGATCGCCGTTTTCAATGCCTCCAGGGAGGCGAAACGCTGCTCTTCACGCAGCTTCTGGTGGAATACCACCGTCAAACGCCGGTCATACAGATCGCCGGCAAAATCTAAAAGATGGACTTCAAGGTGGGCCTTGCCATCACCTTGGACCGTGGGCCGCACGCCGATATTGGCGACGCCGGGCCAGGTCTTGCCGTCGATGTCGACGTCGACCAGATAAACCCCGGTAAACGGCACGCGACGGCGTTTCAGTTGAATGTTCGCCGTGGGCGTACCCAGTTGGCGGGCCAGTTTCTGGCCATGCAGCACGCGACCGGCAATCCGGTACGGGCGACCCAGCAGGCGTTCAGCCAGCGCGAAATCGGCGGCGGCCAACGCGTTGCGCACCTGGGTGCTGCTGACGCGAATGCCGTCCAGCTCGACGGTTTGCGCGGCTTCCACGGTAAAGCCGTGGACCTGCCCGGCCTGCAACAGGAAATCGAAATCGCCGAGGCGGTCGCAACCGAAGCGGAAATCATCACCGACCTCCAGATGCTGCACGCCGAGGCCATCAACCAGGATGGTATCGACGAACTCGCTGGCGCTGAGCTTGCTCAAGCGCTGGTTGAAGGCCAGACACAAGACCCGGTCGACGCCTTCGGCGGCCAGCAGTTGCAGCTTGTCGCGCAACCGGGCCAGACGCGCCGGCGCGGTCTCCGGGGCAAAGAATTCCCGTGGCTGCGGCTCGAAAATCACCACGCAGCTGGGTACGCCCAACTCGAGCGCACGCTCACGCAGTCGGGCCAGGATGGCCTGGTGACCACGGTGAACACCGTCAAAGTTGCCAATAGTGGCGACGCAGCCCCGATGCTGGGGGCGCAGATTGTGGAGGCCTCGAACCAGCTGCATAACGCGCTTCTTGCTCATAAAGTGGCCGATTATAACCACACCCGACGGCCGACGACAGGCAACACCGTAACCCAAAGTGATCGAGCCGACAAAACTGCCGGCTCGCGCCCGTCTTTCAGGGGTGAAACCTCAGCTCAACGCCTTGCGATTGAAGTCGCGCAGGCGGAAACCGAGCAGCAGCAACATGCCGAAATACGCAACCACGCCGGCAACCACCAGCGCGCCCAGGCGCAGGAAGCGCTCAAGCATGTGGCCCTGATCCCACGCGGGCATGAAATGCATGCCGATCAACAGCACGGCCGACATCACCGCCACCGCGACCAACAGCTTGAAACCGAACTTCAGCCACCCCGGCTGCGGTTGATACATCTGCTGCTTGCGCAGTTGATAGAACAGCAGCCCGGCGTTCAGACAGGCACCGGCGCTGATTGCCAGCGCCAGACCGGCGTGTGCCAGAGGACCGATCAACACCAGATTGAACAACTGCGTGACCACCAGAGTGAAGATTGCGATTTTTACCGGTGTGCGAATGTTCTGTTGCGCATAAAAGCCCGGCGCCAGCACTTTGATCACGATAATCCCGAGCAGACCGACAGAATAGGCAATCAATGCCCGCTGCGTCATTTCCGCATCAAACCCGCTGAACTGGCCGTACTGGAACAACGAAACCGTCAACGGCTCGGCCAGGATACCCAGCGCCAGCGCACACGGCAGCACCAGCACGAAGCACAGGCGCAGACCCCAATCGAGAATCCGCGAATACTCGTGGCGATCCTTGCTCGCATAGGTCTTGGCCAATGTCGGCAGCAGGATCGTGCCCAATGCAACACCGAGCACGCCGGATGGCAGCTCCATCAAACGGTCGGCGTAATACATCCACGACACAGAGCCCGCCACCAGGAACGAGGCGAAAATAGTGTTGATGATCAGCGAAATCTGACTGACCGAGACGCCGATGATCGCCGGCAACATCTGCTTCATGACCCGCCAGACACCGGTATCGCGCAGATTCAGGCGCGGCAGCACCAGCATGCCGATCTTTTTCAAGTGCGGCAGTTGGTAGAGCAGTTGCGCGAGGCCGCCGACCAGCACTGCCCAGCCGAGGGCCATGACCGGTGGATCGAAGTACGGCGTCAGGAACAGCGAAAACACGATCATGCTGACGTTGAGCAGCGTCGGCACGAATGCCGGCACCGAGAAACGGTTCCAGGTATTGAGGATCGCCCCCGCCAGCGAAGACAGGGAGATCAGCAATATATAGGGGAAGGTCACTCGCAACAGGTCGGAGGTCAGCTGGAATTTTTCCGGGGTATCGGTGAAACCCGGCGCCGTGGCCCAGATCACCCAGGGCGCGGCAATCATGCCCAGCGCGGTGACCAGCGCCAGCACCAGCGTCAGCAGACCGGAAACGTAGGCAATAAAGGTGCGGGTCGCCTCTTCGCCTTTCTGGCTTTTATATTCGGCCAGGATCGGCACAAAAGCCTGGGAAAATGCGCCCTCGGCGAAAATCCTGCGCAGCAGGTTGGGCAGTTTGAAGGCGATGAAGAAGGCGTCGGTCGCCATTCCGGCGCCGAAGGTGCGGGCGATGAGCGTGTCGCGAACAAACCCGAGAATCCGGGAAAGCATCGTGATAGAGCTGACGGCGGCCAACGATTTGAGCAGATTCATTGAAGGAATGTGTGCCTGTCGATAAACAGCAGGCGAATAACGCGCCCACTTGTGCGATACTCCGCGCCGCAACAGCACAGAGCCAAAGCTCGCGAGTTTACAGGTCACACGCCGGAAAGAAATATCCCGTCGCACCACGCCTACCACTTAGCGGAACGTTTCAAGCGCCCTTGACAAGACTTCAACTCATCGGCATGATTCGCGGCCTATTTTGTTTGCTATTTCCTAAAAAGTCTTTCGAGGAGCTCGACGGTGGCCAACTCACCTTCCGCCAAAAAACGTGCAAAACAGGCTGAGAAGCGTCGCAGCCACAACGCCAGCCTGCGTTCCATGGTTCGTACCTACATCAAGAATGTAGTTAAAGCCATCGACGCAAAAGACGCTGAAAAAGCTCAAGCTGCATACGTTCTGGCTGTGCCAGTTATCGACCGTATGGCCGATAAAGGCATCATCCACAAGAACAAGGCTGCTCGCCATAAGAGCCGTCTGAATGGCCACGTCAAGGCACTGAAAGAAGCTGCCTAAGCGACGTAGTCATTAAAAAACCGACCTCAGGGTCGGTTTTTTATTGCCTGCGATTTGCTGAAATCAAGGCCAAAAAAAAGAGGAGCCAATCGGCTCCTCTTTTTTTACGCGTGATTAATGAGCTGACGCCCACGGCAGAATCGGGATCGCCGTCACCGCATTCTGCGGGCTACCCTCGATCAGACGATCACTGTAGACCAGATAGACCAGCGTATTGCGCTTCTTGTCGAGGAAGCGCACCACCTGCATGGTCTTGAACACCAGCGAGGTACGCTCCTTGAACACCTCTTCGCCATCCTTCAACTCACCCCTGAAGTTGATCGGCCCGACCTGGCGGCAAGCAATGGACGCCTCGGCACGATCCTCGGCCAGACCCAACCCACCCTTCACACCACCGGTCTTGGCGCGCGACAGGTAGCAGGTCACACCTTCAACCTTCGGGTCATCGAATGCCTCGACCACGATCCGGTCGTTCGGCCCGACAAATTTGAACACCGTCGACACCTGACCGATTTCCTCGGCCGAGGCCAGCAACGGCAACACCATCAACAACCCCAACAATCCTTTTGCCATGCGCATCGCGTTTTCCTTACACCAGAATCAGGTTGTCACGGTGAACCAGTTCCGGCTCAGCCATGTAACCCAGCAAACCGACAATCGCATCCGACGACTGACCGATGATTTTTTGTGCTTCCAGCGCGCTGTAGTTAGCCAGGCCACGGGCGATCTCACGACCGTCCGGCGCCACGCAAACTACCATTTCGCCACGACGGAAACTGCCCTGAACCAGCTTGACGCCGACCGGCAGCAAACTTTTGTTGCCCTGGGACAACGCGGAAACCGCGCCATCATCCAGCACCAGCGTGCCACGGGTTTGCAGATGACCGGCCAGCCACTGCTTGCGCGCCGCGAGCATGCCGCGCTCAGGCGACAGCAGCGTCCCAATCCGCTCACCCGCCTTCAGACGATCGAGCACGCGCTCCAGACGCCCGCCGACAATGATGGTGTGCGCCCCGGAACGCGCCGCCAGACGCGCCGCGCGCAGCTTGGTCTGCATGCCGCCACGCCCCAGCGCACCACCGGTACCGCCCGCCACCGCATCCAGCGTCGGATCATCGGCGCGCGCTTCGTAAATCAGCTGGGCGTCAGGGTTATTGCGCGGATCGGCGTCGAACATACCGTCGCGATCCGTCAGGATCACCAGCAGATCGGCCTCGACCAGATTGGCAACCAGCGCCGCGAGCGTGTCGTTGTCACCGAAGCGGATTTCGTCGGTAACCACGGTGTCGTTCTCGTTGATCACCGGGATGACTTTCAGTTCGACCAACGCACGCAAGGTGCTGCGGGCATTCAGGTAGCGCTTGCGGTCAGACAGGTCGTCGTGGGTCAGGAGAATCTGCGCAGTATGCCGGCCATGCTCGGCAAAGCTCGATTCCCAGGCCTGCACCAAGCCCATCTGACCGATTGCAGCGGCAGCCTGAAGCTCGTGCATCGCACTGGGTCGCGCGGTCCAGCCGAGGCGACTCATGCCCGCCGCCACTGCCCCGGAGGACACCAGCACCAGCTCGACGCCGGCCTCGTGCAAAGCCACCATCTGCTCGACCCAGACACTCATTGCCGCGCGATCCAGCCCTTTGCCATCCGCCGTCAGCAAAGCGCTGCCGATCTTCACGACCCAACGCTGCGCACCTGTCACCTTGCTCCGCATCATCTTCAACCTTAGCTTGAGGGCAGCGCGACCTGGCACTGCCCGTGACGTTATTCGTGGTTCTTCGTGACCAACAATCGATTTCCAGATACTAAAACGCCGCTCGATTGAGCGGCGCTTAAGTTTACTGCAACGAATCAGTCACGCACGTAAATGATTTCCGGACCGTCTTCGTCATCCACATCTTCTTCGTCCCAGTCATCGTCGCCGATGTCATGGACCGACTTCACGCCGCTGCGACGCAGGGCACGCTTGTCATCCAGCGCCTGCAACTGCGCACGGGCCTCGTCTTCGATGCGCTGATCCAGATCGGCCAGCTCTTCCTTGTAGGCCGGGTCATTGGCCAGGCGATCGGCACGATCCTCCAGATAACGCATGATGTCGCGCGTCAGGCGCTCGGTGCCTTCTTTGGCGATGGCCGAGATCACGTAGACCGGACCGGTCCACTCCAGACGATCGACGATTTCCTTGACCCGCGCTTCGTGCTCTTCTTCGAGGATCTGGTCGCACTTGTTCAGCACCAGCCAGCGGTCACGCTCGGCCAGCGACGGGCTGAACTTGATCAGCTCGTTGACGATCACTTCAGCGGCGTCCGGAGCGCTGCTTTCATCCAGTGGCGCCATGTCGACAAGGTGCAGCAACAGACGGGTACGCGCCAGGTGCTTGAGGAAACGAATACCCAGACCGGCACCGTCGGAAGCGCCTTCGATCAGACCCGGAATGTCGGCGATGACGAAGCTTTTCCAGCGATCAACGCTGACCACACCCAGGTTCGGCACCAGAGTGGTAAACGGGTAATCGGCAACTTTCGGCTTGGCAGCCGACACCGAGCGGATAAAGGTACTTTTACCGGCGTTCGGCAGACCCAGCAGACCGACGTCGGCCAGCACTTTCATTTCCAGCTTCAGGTCGCGCTGCTCGCCCGGCTTGCCCGGCGTGGTCTGGCGCGGCGCACGGTTGGTACTGGATTTGAAACGGGTATTGCCCAGACCGTGCCAGCCGCCCTGCACCACCATCAGTTTCTGACCGGCCTTGGTCAGGTCGCCGATGACTTCCTGGGTGGCGGAGTCGATCACGGTGGTGCCGACCGGCACGCGCAGGATCAGGTCTTCACCCTTCTTGCCGGTGCAGTCGGTGCTGCCGCCGTTGGAGCCACGCTCGGCATCGAAGTGCCGGGTGTAACGGTAGTCCACCAGGGTGTTCAGGTTTTCGTCGGCCATCATGTAGATGGAACCGCCGTCACCGCCATCACCACCGTTCGGGCCGCCGTTTTCAATGAATTTTTCCCGACGGAAACTCATGCAGCCATTGCCGCCGTCGCCAGCCTTTACGCGGATCGATACTTCATCAACAAACTTCATAACCAACGCCTCTCGCCGTACGGACGAGCCGAAAAACAATCAAGACATAAGACTCTTGCAAAAATGAGCGCAGCGACCCCAATCCACGACCTGCATCGCACGCCGGCAGCCCATACAAACAGCTTTGCAAGAGACTCACCCCACAAACGAAAAAGCCCCGTCGCAAGACAGGGCTTCTCCAGCACTCTCGCAGTTAGGCTGCGACAACGCTCACGTAACGACGACCGAAGGCGCCTTTTACTTCAAACTTGATCACGCCTTCGATTTTCGCGAAGAGGGTGTGATCCTTACCCATGCCAACGCCGTAGCCAGCGTGGAATTGGGTGCCGCGCTGACGCACGATGATGTTGCCGGCCTTGATGACCTGGCCGCCATACATCTTCACGCCAAGGCGTTTGGCTTCTGAGTCGCGACCGTTACGGGTACTACCACCAGCTTTTTTGTGTGCCATGAGTTCAATTCTCCTAGTGAGGAATTAGGCTGTAATTAAGCCTGAATACCGGTGATTTTGATCTCGGTGAACCACTGGCGGTGGCCCATACGCTTCATGTGGTGCTTACGGCGACGGAACTTGATGATGCGGACTTTATCGTGACGACCTTGGGAGATCACTTCAGCCTTGACGGTTGCGCCAGCAACAACAGGTGCGCCGATGTTCACGTCGTCGCCGTTGGCGACCAACAGAACGCGGTCAAAAGTCACGGATTCGCCAGTGGCGACTTCCAGTTTTTCGATCTTCAGGTATTCACCTTCAGCGACCTTGTATTGCTTACCGCCGGTAACGATTACTGCGTACATGGTATTTCTCCGATAATCCTGCTCACCCAGCTCTTTATAAGAAGAGGTATTGGCTGGCATGGCTGCATGGGGCTGGAACGGCCCAAGTGCAATTGCGTAAGGCAGGTGCTGCCCAGGAAGTTCAGGGTGCGCGATTGTACGCAAGCCTTCGAAGTCATGCAAGGGGCCGTCCATCGCGCCTTGACAGGCCCGGACGTGGGTCCTAGCATGCCGCGCAACCCTTCTGGAGCACCTGTCGCTGATGCAACCCCAAGCTTTCTACCGCGCGGTGGCGGACGATTTTAGCGCCGTCGACGGCATCATCAAGAAGCAGCTGACTTCCCGAGTGCCGCTGGTATCGAAAATCGGCGATTACATCACGTCGGCCGGTGGCAAACGCCTGCGTCCTTTATTGGTGCTGCTGTGTGGCAAGGCCCTGGGTCGCGAAGGCGACGACATGCGCCTGCTGGCCGCCACCATCGAATTCCTGCACACCGCCACCCTGCTGCATGACGACGTGGTCGACATGTCCGGCATGCGCCGTGGCCGCTCCACCGCCAACGCCATGTGGGGCAACGCCCCGAGCGTACTGGTGGGCGACTTTCTGTACTCGCGCTCGTTCGAGATGATGGTCGAACTGGGCTCGATGCCGGTGATGAAGATCCTGTCCCAGGCCACGCGCATCATCGCCGAAGGCGAAGTGCTGCAACTGTCCAAGGTCCGCGACGCCAGCACCACCGAAGAAACCTACATGGAAGTCATCCGCGGCAAGACCGCGATGCTGTTCGAGGCTTCGACCCACAGTGCCGCGGCGCTGGCCGGTGCCACTGCCGAGCAGAGCGAAGCCCTGCGCACTTTCGGCGATCACCTGGGCGTGGCGTTCCAACTGGTCGACGACCTGCTCGACTACAAGGGCGACGCCGAAACCCTGGGCAAGAACGTCGGTGACGATCTGGCCGAAGGCAAGCCAACCCTGCCGCTGATCTACACCATGCGCGAAGGCACGCCAGAGCAAGCTGCACTGGTGCGTCAGGCAATCCAGAAAGGCGGGATCGAAGACCTGGAAAGCATCCGCATCGCCGTGGAAGCCTCCGGTTCGCTGGAATACACCGCGCAACTGGCCCGCGATTACGTGGCCCGTGCGATCAAGTGCCTCGACGCGCTGCCGGCCAGCGAATACCGCGATGCGCTGGTTGAGCTGAGCGAGTTCGCGGTCGCCCGCACGCACTGATCAGCATCGCGTCATCTAAAAACCGCAGCCTCCGTTGGAGCCTGCGGTTTTTTGTTGCCTGCCATCGGCGGCTAAAACCCTATACAATGTGCGACTTTTAGCGATCCCTCTCCAAGGAGCCTTAGTGAGCACGTTGCCACCCTGCCCGAAATGCAATTCCGAATACACCTACGAAGACGGCACCCAACTGGTGTGCCCGGAGTGCGCCCACGAGTGGTCTGCCGGCGGTGAAGCCGAAGTGGCATCCGACGATGCCGTGAAGAAAGATTCGGTCGGTAACGTCCTGCAGGACGGCGACACCATCACCGTGATCAAGGATCTGAAGGTCAAGGGCACCTCGCTGGTGGTCAAGGTCGGCACCAAGGTCAAGAACATCCGCCTGTGCGATGGCGATCACGACATCGACTGCAAGATCGACGGCATCGGCCCGATGAAACTCAAATCCGAGTTCGTCAGAAAAGTCTGAGTCTGCTGTCTTCCATCCCGCGCCCGCCGTGGGATGGAGCTTCGCCCTCCCCCGCAATCCCCAACAAATCCTCGCAATAGCCAAACGCCAGCCGTTTTGACCTTACGCAATCTTTACCCGCAAAAAATCACAAACCGCCAATAGGCGCTTGCTATTTGACGAATAAGAATTATTCTCATTGAAACCCTTTCAATGGAGATGAGACCCATGACTTATTTGATCGACGCCTGGCTGGATCGCCCGCACCCGTACCTCAGGATCCTGCATCGGGAAACCGGTGAAGTCTGTGCCGTACTGGAAGAAGAAGCCCTGCACGAGTTGCAGGATCAAGGGGATCTGGACGTCAGCGGCCTGAGTTCCAGCGAGCCATTGGTGCTCAAGGAGCTGGTGCGCAATCTGTTCCTGTTCTGCTATGCCCGGGCCTTGCGCCCGACCAGTGAGCTGCATCACAAGATCGAAGTATGAGAACGGCGGAGAAACCCTGCACAAGCCACGCTTGTGCAGGGTAACGGGATTACAGAACGTCGAGCAGCTCGACGTCGAACACCAGAACGCTGTGCGGCGGGATGCTGCCAACGCCTTGAGCGCCGTAAGCCAGTTCGCTCGGCACGTACAGACGCCATTTGCTGCCGGCATTCATCAGTTGCAGGGCTTCGGTCCAGCCAGCGATAACGCCGCCAACCGGGAATTCAGCCGGCTGGCCACGCTCGTAGGAGCTGTCGAACACAGTGCCGTCGATCAGCGTGCCGTGGTAGTGAGTACGCACGGTGTCTTCACGGGATGGCTTGGCGCCTTCGCCCTGCGTCAGCACTTCGAATTGCAGACCGGAGGCCAGGGTGGTGATGCCTTCTTTCTTGGCGTTTTCAGCCAGGAATGCCAGGCCTTCGCCAGCGGCGGCTTCAGCCTTGGCAGCGGCTTCGGCTTGCATGATCTCGCGGATCACCTTGAAGCTGGCGGACATGGCTTCCTGGCTTACACGGCTTTCCTTACCGGCGAATGCGTCGGTCAGGCCGGCCAGGATGGCGTCCAGGCTGACACCCGGTGGCGGGTTGTCGCGCAGCTGGTCACCCAGCTGACGGCCGATACCGTAGCTGACGCGGGTTTCGTCGGTGGACAGATTTACTTCGGACATGACACTGCTCCGCTGTGCGGACGGCCTCAGGACCTGCCGTGCGTACACAGCGCGTCCCGGCGCGCCCGGAACCAAAAGGGCGAGCAGACTAGCACAGATGTTCCGGCAGTGATCAGGCCCCAGCGCCTACAGCGCGGATCGCCAGGCCAGCGGCACCTTCAGGCTCTCTTCGCCACTGGCGCCAAGACCGCACATTTCATCGTGCACCGAGGTGTGTACCAGGTTGAACGGCAGCACCGGCAAGTTATGCAGCACATCCCGGGCATGCTCGACCGAACGCAGCGTCAGCATTTTCCCTTGCGGGTCGCTCAGCGGGTACGCTGCGCCATGCATCCGGGCTTCAAGCAGATAGATCCCGCCTTCCATGGAGATCAGGTTCAGTTCGTCGACCTTTCTGGCGACGGCAAACGCATTCAACTCTTGCAGGTTCATGAACGCACCTCACGCGGTGACGAGCCTTGAGACCTACAGGGATATGCCTCGGCGAATCAAAGTACAAGCCACAAACGACACCGCCCGTCTGTTTCGCAACAGACGGGCGGTTTTGTTACAGCAATCGTCAGCTCATCAGTGCTTGGTGAGCTTGTCCAGATAACCCATGGCAAACGCCGAGATCACGAAGGTCATGTGGATGATCACGTACCACATCAGGTGCTCGGGATCGACGTTCTTGGCATCCATGAAAATCCGCAGCAGATGGATCGAAGAGATTGCAACGATCGACGCCGCCACTTTCATCTTCAGCGACGAGGAGTCCATGGTGCCCAGCCAGCTGAGCTTCTCTTTGCCTTCATCAATGTTCAGCTCGGAGACGAAGTTCTCGTAGCCGGAAATCATCACCATCACCAGCAAGCCGCCGACCAGCGCCATGTCGATCAGCGACAGCAGCACCAGAATCAGCTCGGATTCGGCCATGGAGAAGACATTGGGAATGACATGAAACACTTCCTGGAAGAATTTCAATGCCAGCGCCAGCAGCCCCAGGGACAGCCCGATGTAGATCGGCGCCAGCAGCCAGCGCGTGGCGTACATTGCATTTTCGATAAAGCGTTCCATTGACTCTCACACAAGAAGGGTTGAAATCGGCGGCGAGTATACCAGCCGCCCATGACAGCCAGAAACCGCCCGGAAATCCGCCACCTGCGTGTGTGTGTCAAAGTTTTTCTGCTAGTGTCCAAACCATTGACAGCCCAGCGACAGTGCACAGGAAGACGGGAAATGGATGTGCGATTGCCGATAACGACTGCCGGAATTTGCTTTGCCCTGTTGCTTGGCGGGTGTTCGCCCGGCGATGAAAAGCCTGCCGTCAGTCTTGAAGAAAAGACTGCGCAGTTCGAGCAGTCGCTGGACGCCATCACCGACCCCAAACTCAAGGACGCCGTGACCGAACTCGGCGGTTCGCTGCTGTTGCTCGAACGCGCGCAACAGAAGCTCGACAATAAACCGTCGATTACCGAATACGGCGAAGACGCCCTCGGCGTGCTCAGGCACTACCCCACGCCACAGACGCTGGTCGATACCTTCATCAATGGCCTGTTCGTGCTGCACAAGGATTCCAGTTCCGATTACCTCACCGATCTGCAACCGGTGTTCCCCTTCAATCTCAACATCCCCGGCGGCTTTCTGTTCCCCCATGGCGTGGAGTGGCACTCGGTGACCCTGAGCAACAAACGGGTGATTGCCTATCAACCGGAATGGTCGGAAACCGATCCGGGCATTCAGCTCAGTCCTTCCAGTTCCAACGTCACCAACCCCGATGACCTGACTGTCACTTACCCTTTCATCGAAGGACTGAATGTCGACAAGAAGAACCTGCCGCGCCCGGTCAGCCTGCAAGGCCAGGTGGAGGTCATCGTCCCGAAACGCCTGCACAGTTTCAATCTGGATAAAAAGGACGTCGGCCAGACCCGCTCCGATGGCAACCTCAGCGTGACCTTGCTGAAACTGGACACACACTACGCCGAACTCGAGTTCAGCAACCAACTGCCGCTCGCCCCGGAAGTCGCGAATACCCGGCTCAATCCGTTGATCGTCCAGGCCCGCGACTCGACGGGCCAGTTTCTGGTGCGCGCCGGCGCCATCAATGAAAACCCCGAGCAGGTGGCGTTCTATCAAAAGCAGCTGGCCTACCTGCAACAGCAAAAAGCCTGGAGCGAGACGCTGGAAAAAAAGCTGGACGATGAACAACAGGCCTTTGAACAGCAGCATCCGCGCCACTACAACAAGGTGTACTTCAACGGCCCGATCGACACCCTCGAAGTCAGCCTGCTGGATTTTTCCGAAGCAACCGTCACCCGCAAGGCGCTGGATTTGCCCGTGCGCGAATTCGATCCGCACACCACGGAAAAAACCGTGCAGCCGCTCGACCTGCCGATCACCGTCTACGATGACCTCGCGCCCGACTGGCTCAAGGGCGCGTCCCTGACTGAAGAACAGCTGAAAAGCGGTGTCCATATCCGCCAGTCTGTTGAGGAGCCGAGCGCCGCGCGGATTGAGTTCGACCACCGCAAAACCTTCAACGATGAAATGCTCGGCGACGACTTCAGCCCCGGCGAAAGCCCGGTGACGTTCTTCACTGAAAAACACAACGGCAAACTCGACGAGCCGATCGAACTGCCGCCCGAGGCATATCAGGTGGATCCTCTACAGGCGACCATCACCTACGACCTGAACCTGTTCCCGGAAACCCCGGCGATTGCCGTCGGCTCGATGCCGTTGTTCCTGGCCACGGTGGACAAACAGGCTTATGAAGCCAAGGCCCTGCCTAAAGGTCTGGAAATCAGGAACAACGCGTTGGTGGTGGATTTGAAGCGATTCCCCGCCAACGAATGGCGATTCTTCGTCAAGGACGACAGCGGTCATTACCTGAAGCGGATTCTGTCGGTCAGCCACGACGCGAGCACGGAAGGGCCGGCGTTATTCGGCGTGCATTATTTCTACGGCCGTCCGACGCACGTTGAAACCTACCAGCGAACCGACCTCGCCACCGTGCAATACGGCTTTGAGGTCAAACTCGACAAGCCGCAGACCCAGGGCGCTGCGCCCTGATCGGCGCTGATGATCGGCGCTAATGGTCGAAGGTGCCGATGCTGCGTCCGCGTCCACCGTTGATCTGCCGCAACTGCGCCTGCAGATGCAACGACCAGATCTGTGGATCATTGGCCAGCTCATAGCCGTGCATCGTCAGGCTTTCAACGATGGTGTCGAGAATCGACTCGGCGGCGATCGGTCCGTGGAACGGGCCCTGGGCCTTGATGGCGGAAGGTTGTTCACCGGCCATGCCGGCGGCGAAGAGCAACGTCCACATGCCGTTATCGCCGGCCAACGGCTTGATGGCGCATTCGATACGGGTCACGAGACCCAGGCACTGACGGGTGAGGCAGAGGTTGCGCGACATGGCGGCGACCCTCGGTAAAGCCGGTGTTCAGCCCTTGCTGAAGAGCTGTTTCGATCCAGTGATACTGTCGATGTCCTTGAGCAGAGAATAGAAGAAAAGTCCGCCGCGCAAGCCGCACAGAACCAGAAGGCGCCGAATGGTCATTGTGTGAATATTGACGCCAGACTGATGGCACTTTTGCCGACGTTCGCGACAAAACTAAAACGGGAGCACAAGGCTCCCGTTTTTTTATGGCTGCCTGGCTTACGCCGGTTTGGCCTCGGCCAGCGCTTCCTGCGCCAATTCCTTCTCGGCTTCTTTCAGATCCTCTTCGCTGATCATCTCGGCAATCACCCGCAGACGCTCCACTACCCGCGCGTTAACGCTGCCCTCCGGGAATTCGCCCTCTTCGTTCGGCTCACCGGCCGGCTCGCCCACCAGCAGGCTCAACGCTTCGTCGGCCTGACGCACCGCGTAAACGTGGAACTGCCCGGCACGCACCGCCGCCAGTACTTTTTCATCAAGCATCAGCGTGGCAACGTTGGCCTGGGGAATGATCGCGCCCTGCTCGCCCGTCAGCCCGCGCGCTTCGCAGAGACGGAAGAAGCCTTCGATCTTCTCGTTGACCCCGCCCACCGCCTGCACTTCGCCGAACTGGTTGATCGAACCGGTAATCGCGAAGCACTGCTTGAGCGGGGTTTTCGACAACGCCGAAATCAGCGTGCACGCCTCGCCCAGCGACGCACTGTCGCCATCGACGTAGCCGTAGGATTGCTCCAGCGCGATGCTCGCGGAAATCGCCAGCGGGAATTCCTGGGCGTAACGGCTGCCCAGATACCCGGTGAGGATCATCACGCCCTTGGAGTGGATTGGCTGACCGAGATTGACCTCGCGCTCGATGTCGACAATGCCGCTGCCGCCCGGGTACACCGTGGCGGAAATCCGCGCCGGCACGCCGAACGCCGAGTCGCCGACTTCGAGCACGGTCAGGCCGTTGCACTTGCCGACTGCGGCGCCGTCGGTGTCGATCAGAATGATCCCCGCCAGCATGTCGTCGAGAATCCGCGCCGACACCCGACCGGTCCGGGTGGCCTTGGCCTTCAGGGCACGCTCGATGTGGCCGGCGTCGGTCATTTCATCGTTGGCCAGATGCCGGATGAAATCCGCCTCGCTGACCAACTGGAACAGATCGCCGATCCGTGCCGACAAGCGCCCCTGGTGTTCGGCCAGACGCGCACTGTAGGTCGCCAGGCGCGCCACCGCGTCGGCGGTCAGCGGCGCCATGCCCTCTTCCGAAGTTCGGGTTTTCAGCAACTGGGCGAACTGCTCCAGGCTTTCGTCGACCATCGGGATGTCTTCGTCGAAGTCCACCAGAACACGGAACATCTCCTGGAAGTCCGGATCGAGGTCCTGCAGCGTGTAATACAGCTGACGCGCGCCGATGATGATCACTTTGACCTGCAACGGAATGTGCTGCGGGTTGAGCGTCACGGTGGCGAAACGGCCCATCTCGCCCAACGGCGATTCCATCTTCAGCTTGCGCGATTGCAAGGCGCGCTTGAGCGCATCCCAGACAAACGGCTCGCCGAGCATTTTTTCCGCTTCAAGAATCAGGAAACCACCGTTGGCGCGGTGCAACGCACCCGGACGCAACTGGCGATAGGTGGTGTAGAGCGCGCCCTGATCGGTGGTGTACTCGATGCGGCCGAACAGGTTTTCGTAGGTCGGATGCGGCTCGAAGACCACCGGCGCACCGCCGCTGGCCGGATGGCCGACCACCAGGCTCGGCGCATATTGCTCTTCCAGCAGTTTGCGCGCGACCGCATCGGTCTTGCTGTCATCGACCAGTTGCTCGACCACGGTTTTCAGCAGATAGACCTGCATCGCTTGCAGGTAACCGCAGACGGCCGCATTTTCCGCGTACTTTTCCGACAGCGGTGCGAGCAAGGGCTGCAAGGCCAGGGTGATGGTTTCTTCGTTGAGCTGACGCAGCTGGTTGCTCGACTCGCGCTTCCATTGCGGCAGGCTGGCGAGCTCTTCGTTCAGGCGCTCTTCGAGGCCGGAGATGTCGTCATGAAAACGCTCGCGTTCGGCCTCCGGCAACTGGGCGAACTCGGCTTCGTCCAGCGCCTTGCCTTCAAGCATCGGGGTGAAGGCGATGTTGCTGCTGTCGCGGTACAGGGCGACGTCTTTTTCCAAAGCCAGACGTTCGATGACGTCCAGCGCCTTGTCGTAGCGCTGGTTGAAGGCGCGGTCGATGGCGCTTTTCTTCTGCTGGTAGGACGGGTGCTCGAACACCGCAGGAAAGGTCGCCAGCAGGTTGTCGATGAGGCCGTTGATGTCGCCGATGAAAGCAGCGGCGCTGCCCGATGGCAGCTCCAAAGCGCGGGGTTCGCGCGGCTCATCGAAATTGTTGACGTAGACCCAGTCCGCCGGGGTCTGCAGGCGTTTGCCTTCGGCCTTCAGGTAGCGTTTGACGAACGAGAAACGGCCGGTGCCGGGCTCGCCCATGACAAATACGTTGTAACCGGGGCGTGGCATGGCCACACCGAACTGCAAGGCTTCGACCGCACGTTCCTGGCCGAGCACACCGCGAAAGGGCTCCAGATCATTGGTGGTAGTGAAGCTGAACTGTTCAGCGGAAAACGGACGGGTCAGCGCTTCGGGCGCTAGACGCAAGCTGGCAGCAACAGGATCAGGCATCGGGCTTCCTTAACAATCAGGCGGGGCAGATAGCGGCATTCTGGCGCTGCCCGAGCCCCACTGGCAAGGCGCGCCACACGACAAAGCATAGACAACCGCCCTGCACGCGGCGCCGCCTCGTGAAACCGGGGTTTATTCCAAATATTGTGCAAAAACTCACGGAACCCTCGGAACGTGCCTAAACTCCAAACTGCGCGGCTGGAACTAATACCGGCCCACTGGCTTCGTTTGGCTCTGAACGTAAGCTCGCCGAGCGGCGATCAGGCAAGGCGAAAACAGGCGAGGAAGCGGAGTGTAGGGTCCTACATGAGCATTCCGAGCCTGTTTTCAACGCAGCATGATCGTCGCGCAGGCAGCTTACGTTTAGAGCCGGCCAGAACCCTGTCCATTGGTATGCACACAAAGAGAACAAAGCTATGAAACGGATTCTTCTCGGTACTCTCTTCACCGCTGTATCCATCAACGCAATGGCGCAAGCTCCAGGCGGCCCGGATTGCGGTTGGGGCAACATGCTGTTCGAAGGTCAGCGTGGCACTCCGGCTCACTTCCTGGCATCCACCACCAACGGCACCTCCGGCAACGCCACGTTCGGCATGACGTCCGGCACCAACGGTTGCTCCACCAACGCTTCGCTGACCTATGGCGGCAAATCCTGGTTTGCCATGAATGGCATGATGAACGAGCTGTCCGAAGACATGGCAAAAGGCAACGGCGAAGCGCTGACGACCTATGCCGTGGTACTGGGCGTGGCGCCGGAAGACCGTGCGCACTTCGCCGCCGTCACTCACGAGCACTTCCAGCAGATCTTCAGCAAGGCTGACGTGACCGCCGAAGACGTGCATACCAACACCCTGGCCGTTCTGAAGGCAGACCCACGTCTGGCCAAGTACGCGACTCAGGCTTAAGCTCGACCCACCCGCTTCCTTCGGGAAGCGGGTTTTATTTTTTCGGCCCGCCCGCCTTGGGTCTTTGTTTCTTTCGACTTAAGTTGCCATTTATGCTCAAACGCCTTGCCTGGCTGGCGCTGTGTGTCTGCGCCCCGCTGTCCGCCGCGCCTCACATCGACCCTCAACGTTTGCAGCAACTGGCCAACGACCGCTTCTGGATTTCCCTCGGTCATTACGAAACCGCCAAGCTCGGTGGCTGGCGCAGCTACGTCAGCGACAAAAAATTCTTCCTCGCCCCCGACGGCAACGAACACCCCGACCATGAACTGGCCGCCACCGTGCAGGCGTTGTACGCTCCGGCCAGTCTCGGTGAACAACACGCCCAATGCGTTTACCCGGCACGCACCCGCTGGTTGAAAGATCAACTCAACCTGACCGACCTGCCGACGCCGGACTGCGCCGAATTCAAGAAATGGTTCAAGGACGTCTCGCCCCACAGCGCGGTGATGATTTTCCCGGCGGCCTACCTCAACAGCCCGTCGTCGATGTTCGGCCATACCCTGCTGCGCATCGACCAGGCCGACGTGCAGAGCGACAAGACTTCGCTGCTCAGTTACGCGATCAACTTCGGCGCCTACATCGAAGGTTCGGACAACAGCATTCTTTACGCCTGGAAAGGCCTGATGGGTGGTTATCCGGGACTGTTCGCACTCGTGCCTTATCAGGAAAAACTCTCGGAATACCGCAGCCTGGAAAACCGCGACCTGTGGGAGTACCGGCTCAACCTGACGCAAGCCGAAACCGCGCGCATGGTCGAGCATGTGTGGGAGCTGAAGCAGATCCAGTTCGACTATTTTTTCTTCGATGAAAACTGCTCCTATCGCCTGCTTGAACTGTTGCAGGTGGCGCGCCCGAGCCTGCGCCTGACCGAGCAATTCCCGCTGACGGCGATCCCCACCGACACCGTCAAAGCGGTGAAAGAAGCCGGGCTGGTCGAGCACATTGAATATCGCCCGTCCCGCGAGCGCGAACTGCTAAGCCGCGCCGAGCCCCTGAACGGCGAGGAACAGGACTGGGTGCTGAAAGTCAGTGCCGATCAACAACAATTGCAGGATCCAGCCTTCCAGGCCCTGCCCCGGGATCGCCAGGCGCTGATTGTTGACGCGGCGTATCGGCTGGAGCGCTACCGCGCCAACGGCCAGGAGCGTGATCCACAGCGAGCCCAGCGCAGCTTCGAACTGCTACGAGCGATCAACAAGAACCCGGCGCCAGAGCTGCAAATTCCACAACCAGGCCTGCCCGAAGACGGCCATGAATCGCGCACCTGGCAGGCCGGTCTCGGCACTCGCGGTGACCGTGCTTTCGGTGAGTACGGCTTGCGCATGGCCTATCACGACCTCAACGACAACGCGGAGAGTTTCCCCCTCGGCGCACAGATCGAAATCCTGCAGATGAAGCTGCGCCAGTACGAAGGCAATCACTGGCAATTCCAGCAACTGGATCTGGCGACCATCCGCTCACTGACGCCGCGCAATGCGCTGTTGCAGCCGCTGTCTTGGCAAGTCACCGGCGGTCTTGAACGTGTACCGGGCAAGCATGACGACGAGACGCTGGTCAGCCACGTCAACGGTGGCGGTGGCGGAACCTGGGCATTGGGCGACGATGTGCTGGGTTTTGCCCTCGGCACGGTGCGCGTTGAACACAACAATGATTTCGCCGAGTTCGTTTCCCCCGCAGGCGGTTTCAATACCGGCGTACTGTGGAAAAACCCGTTGGGCAATCTCAGCCTGGAGGCCAAAGGCGATTACTTCTTCAACGGTGAAGTGCGCCGTAGCCTGAGTCTGAACCAACAGTGGGAACTGTCGCGCAACCTCGGCCTGCGCCTGAGTGCGCAGCGCGAGTTCAGCCATCTGGCAACACCGGAGACCGAAGTGATGCTGGAAGTGAAGTGGTATCACTACTGAGGTTTTGATCTTTCTTTCACGCCCCATCGACGAATCCGCTTCTAGACTTTCCCTATCAGCCGTATGACGGCCCGGGAGAGTGTGATGTGGCGGTGTGCGGTGTTTGCGGGCGTGTTGCTGTTGCTGGGTGGCTGTCAGAGCACCCACGAAGACTTGATTGCCAAGGGTTATCCACCGGCGTTCGCCGACGGTTTCGATGACGGGTGCATCAGCGGTCGTCAGGCCGCCGGTTCGATCAGCGGCGAATTTCGCAAGAATGTGCCGCGTTATCTCAAGGACAAGCAATACGCCGAAGGCTGGAGCGACGGCTTCCGCCAGTGTCAGGCGATGCTGGAAAACAAGGACCGCGAACAGTATCGCAACGAACACTGGGACGAACGCGAGCGCGCCTGGCAGCAGGAGAAGGATCAGGGCGCCGCGCGGGCTTATCGTTCGCAGTAGGTCGCATCCAGACATCCAGCGAAACCTTTTGCCTGCGACCATGGCCCAACGGCTATAACAGGAGCCCACCATGAGTCGCGCTTTCGTCAACGAAGACAATGCCGCTGCGCAAGCCGATCAGCCGGTCGAACGGCAGGTCAGCACCCAGCCCAATTACGTCACGCCGCAAGGGTTTGCCCAGTTGCAGGCGAAAGTCGCCGAGCTGCAAAGCCTGCACGCAGAGCAGTCGGCCAAGGGCGAACAGGCTGACAAACAGCGGCTGGCCGATCTCGAACGGGATTTGCGTTATTTCAATCAACGGGTCGGCAGCGCTCAGGTCGCACCGGCCCCGACGTCGAACGACAAGGTGCAGATCGGCAGTTGGGTGACCTACGCCGACGAACACGACACCGAGCACCGGGTGCAATTGGTCGGTGAAGACCAGGCCGATGCGGCCAACGGCCTGATCAACTGGGCCTCACCGCTGGGCCGTGCGCTGCTTGGCGCGCGGCTCAACGATGAAGTGCTGTGGCAGCGCCCGGCAGGCGATCAACTGATCGAAGTGATCCGCATCGAGCGCTCTTGAACCCGGTTGCTTAAACCACGCCTTGGGCGAGCATCGCGTCGGCGACTTTGACGAAGCCGGCGATGTTCGCGCCTTTGACGTAGTTGATCCGGCCGTTTTCCTCGCCGTAGTGCACACAGGCGTGGTGGATCGACTGCATGATCCCGTGCAACTTGCTGTCCACTTCGCCCCCGGTCCACAGCAGGCGCATGGCGTTCTGCGACATTTCCAGCCCACTGACCGCTACGCCGCCGGCATTCGAGGCCTTGCCCGGCGCAAACAGAATCCCGGCCTCGATAAAGATATCCACAGCCTCAAGGGTGGTCGGCATGTTCGCGCCTTCGGCCACGCAGATGCAGCCGTTGCGCAGCAGGGTGCGCGCGGATTCGGCGTCGAGCTCGTTCTGGGTCGCGCATG
Source organism: Pseudomonas sp. NFIX49 (assembly GCF_900115915.1). Taxonomy (NCBI): domain Bacteria; kingdom Pseudomonadati; phylum Pseudomonadota; class Gammaproteobacteria; order Pseudomonadales; family Pseudomonadaceae; genus Pseudomonas; species Pseudomonas sp. NFIX49. Next base: position 93,996 of record NZ_FOYE01000010.1, read on the forward strand.
GCAGCGCGATGTCGCACGGCAACGACCATGGCAATTGACCGGCGCGGAACTCCAGGCCGAATGCCGCCGCCAATTCGCTGATCCGCCCACGCTTGACGTTCTTCAGTTCCAGCAGCGCCAGCCACTGTTCTTCGCTCAGGCCCGCCTCGCAATACAGCGTGCCTTCGGAGTCGGACAGGGAAATCACCTTGCCGCCCAGATCCATCACTTTGCGAGCCGCGTATTGCGCGACGTTGCCGGAACCGGAGATCGCCACGCGCTTGCCTTCGACGCTCTGCCCGCGACGCTTGAGCATTTCTTCAGCGAAGTACACGCAACCGAAACCGGTGGCTTCGGGGCGAATCAGGCTGCCGCCGTAGGTCATGCCCTTGCCGGTCAGCACGCTGGTGAACTGGTTGCTCAGGCGCTTGTACTGGCCGAACAGGAAACCGATTTCCCGTGCGCCGACACCGATATCACCGGCCGGCACGTCCACGTCGGCACCGATGTGCCGGTACAGCTCGCTCATGAATGCCTGGCAGAAACGCATGACTTCGGCGTCGCTCTTGCCCTTCGGATCGAAGTCCGAGCCACCCTTGCCGCCGCCCATGGGCAATGAGGTCAGGGAGTTCTTGAAGGTCTGTTCGAAGGCGAGGAATTTCAGCACGCCCATATTCACCGAACGATGGAAGCGCAAGCCGCCCTTGTACGGGCCGATGGCGCTGTTCATCTGGATGCGGAAACCGCGATTGACCTGCACCTTGCCCTGATCGTCGACCCACGACACCCGGAACACCACCGCCCGCTCCGGCTCGCAGATGCGCTCCAGAATCCCCGAGGTCAGATAGTGCGGATTGGCTTCGAGAAACGGCCACAGGCTGCGCAGGACTTCTTCGACGGCCTGGTGGAATTCGGGTTGATCCGGATCGCGTTTTTTCAGACGGGCGAGGAAGGATTCGACGGATTCGATCATGGGAAAAGTCTCGGCAGATTTGTTGTCGTTGGAAGCGATTGAGCCGGACTGTAACAAACGACATGTACACAGCAACAGACAAAAATGTCGCATTTATGAAAACAAATAGTACACAAGGTATAAAACAGTCTGCATTGCAGGCAAAAAAAAGCGGAGCCCGAAGGCTCCGCTTTTTCATGCAACCAACCCGTAATCAGGCCAGTTTCTTGTGGCGTACCCGGTGTGGCTGGGCCGCTGCTTCGCCGAGGCGCTTTTTGCGATCGGCTTCGTACTCGGTGTAGTTGCCTTCGAAGAACACCGCTTGCGAGTCGTCTTCGTACGCCAGGATGTGAGTCGCGACGCGGTCAAGGAACCACCGATCGTGAGAGATCACAATGGCGGCGCCCGGGAAGTCCAGCAGGGCTTCTTCCAGGGAACGCAGGGTTTCAACGTCGAGGTCGTTGGACGGTTCGTCGAGCAGCAGGACGTTGCCGCCCTCCTTCAGGGTCAGCGCCAGGTGCAGACGACCGCGCTCACCACCGGACAGGTCCTTGACGAACTTCTGCTGATCGCCGCCCTTGAAGTTGAAGCGACCGACGTAGGTACGCGACGGGATCTCGTAGTTGCCGATGCGGATCTGGTCCGAACCGTCGGAGATCTGCTGGAACACAGTCTTGCTGCCGTCGAGGTCTTCACGGCTCTGGTCAACGCAGGCCAGTTGCACGGTTTCGCCGATCTCGATGCTGCCGGAGTCCGGGGTTTCCTTGCCCATCAGCATGCGGAACAGGGTCGACTTACCGGCACCGTTACCGCCGATCACGCCGACGATGGCGCCTTTGGGCATCGAGAACGACAGGTTGTCGATCAGTACGCGATCGCCATAGCCCTTGGTGACGTTCTTGAATTCGATGACCTTGTCACCCAGGCGCGGACCGGCCGGGATGTAGATCTCGTTGGTTTCCGAACGCTTCTGGAATTCCTGCGACTGCATTTCTTCGAAGCGTTGCAGACGAGCCTTGGATTTCGACTGGCGGGCCTTGGCGCCTTTGCGCACCCACTCCAGTTCTTCCTTCATGGCTTTTTCGTGGGCCGATTGCTGCTTGGATTCCTGGGCCAGACGATCGGACTTGGCTTCCAGCCAACCCGAGTAGTTGCCTTCGTAAGGAATGCCCGCGCCGCGGTCGAGTTCCAGAATCCAGCCGGCGACGTTGTCCAGGAAGTAACGGTCGTGCGTGATCGCGACCACAGTGCCCGGGAAGTCGTGCAGGAAGTGTTCGAGCCAGGCAACGGAGTCGGCGTCCAGGTGGTTGGTCGGTTCGTCGAGCAGCAGCATGTCCGGGGCGGACAGCAGCAGACGGCACAGGGCCACACGACGTTTTTCACCACCGGACAGGTGTTCGACCTTGGCGTCCCAGGCCGGCAGACGCAGCGCATCGGCGGCGACTTCCAGCTGGCGCTCCAGGTTGTGACCGTCGCTGGCCTGCAGGATCGCTTCGAGCTTGGCCTGTTCGGCGGCCAGCTTGTCAAAGTCGGCGTCCGGGTCGGCGTAGGCGGCGTAGACCTCGTCCAGACGCGCTTGCGCATCCTTGATCACGCTGACCGCTTCCTCGACCACTTCACGCACGGTCTTGGTCGGATCCAGTTGCGGCTCTTGCGGCAGGTAACCGATGTTCAGTTCCGGCATCGGGCGCGCTTCGCCTTCGAACTCGGTGTCGACGCCGGCCATGATTTTCAGCAGCGTGGATTTACCCGAACCGTTGAGGCCGAGTACGCCGATCTTGGCGCCGGGGAAGAAAGACAGCGAAATGTTTTTCAGGATTTCCCGCTTCGGCGGAACAACTTTGCCCAGCCGATGCATGGTGAAGACGTATTGAGCCATGGAGAACCTTGGGTCAGTGACAGATGAATGATTGGAGCGCAGGCGATGCCCGGCCAGACCGATGCGCGTCGTTCACTTGATGGTCATCAATGCGTGCGCGCTGAAAAAGTCTGAGTCTAGGAGCTGGAACGCTCCCGCGTAACCGGCAAAGCTACCTTAATGACGGAAGGCAGTCCAGCCGAGTGGGGCTGGCACTTCGCCACAACTCAAGGCATGCTAGCCGCCTCTTGGGCGTCCGGCTTATAGTGCACGTCGCGCCAGTCCAGCCAGACCGCAGGATTACAGCTTGTCCAACGTCACTCCGCCAGCCTCTGTGAGCAGCACCCAACCGGCGCCCGGCTCGTCCCTGCGCGGAACCTTGAAAGGCGCGCTGGCGACGCTGGTGCTTTTGCTGCTGGCGCTGCTGTTCTGGCAACTGCTCGATCAACTGCGTGAAACCCAGAAAAACCAGCGTCAGTACACCATCGACTACACCGCCGACCTCGCCGCTCAGGTCAGCCTGAACATGGCGTTGAACGCGCAGATCGCCCTCAACCTGCTACCGATCGTCGAACAACCGCAGTCGGCCGACGAACAGCAGGCACTCCTGCGCAAACTTCAGAAATCACTGCCCGACCTGCGCAGCCTGGCCCTGCTCAGCCCTTCCGGAAAGATCCTCAGCGACAGCGCCGCCGACAGCCATGACGCCGATTACCTCAGCGATCTGGTGCGCCGCAGTCGCGCTCAGGCGCATTACTTCAGCAACGACGAAGACGGTTCGGTGGTGCATCTGCTGCTGCATCAGGCCAGTGGCAGCACTCGCGGTTACTGGGCGCTGCGGCTGACACCCACCTTCTTTAAAGCACTGACCAAACAAGGCGAAACAGGCATCCGTCCCCTGTGGCTGGTGGAAAACCGCATCAACCATCAGATCATCAGCCGCGACGAAGCGATGCCCGTCGGCAGCACCAGCGTCCTGACCCCGGACGATCTCGCCAACAGCGTGCTGACAGTGCCGCTGAGCAGCAGCGACTGGCAACTGCGTGGCCTGTTCGACCGCCAGCATGTGCTCGAACAACTGCTGCCGGCGTTCATCGGCAAATGCCTGTTGGGCCTGGCGCTGTCGCTGCTGCCGTTTATCGCCCTGCTCAACATGCGTCGCCGTCAGCGTCAGGTGCATGAGGGGCGTCGGCGTTATCAGGATATTTTCGAAGGCACCGGCGTGGCATTGTGCGTGCTGGATCTTTCGGGGCTCAAACAGGTTTTCGAAAGGGCCCAGATCCAGACCAGCGATCAGCTCAAGGCCTGGCTCGACCAGCCGGCACAGCGCCAGCAATTGCTCCACGAACTGCGGGTGACCGAGGTCAACCAGGTCGCGTTGCAACTGCTCAACGTCAATTCCTGCGACCACGCCTGGCAACTGTTGATCGACGGTCAGCCGCACAGTCAGTGCGCCATCGGCAATCAGGTGCTCGACGCGGTGCTGCAGCAGCAAAAGCAGCTGGAACTGGAAATCAGACTGCCGGACATCAATGGCCGCGACCAGCACCTGTGGCTGGTGCTGCGACTGCCTCAGGAACAGCACGACTACAAGGCCGTGATCCTGAGCATCAACGACATCACCAGCCGCAAGCTGATCGAACTGTCGCTGCTGGAGCGCGAAGGTTTCTGGTCGGATGTGGTGCGCACCGTGCCGGATCATCTGTATGTGCAGGATGTGATCAGCCAACGGATGATTTTCAGCAACCACCACCTCGGCCAGACCCTCGGTTACAACCGCACCGAACTGCATCAGATGGGCGAGTACTTCTGGGAAATCCTCCTGCACCCGGAAGACGCCGACTACTACCATCGCTCGCGGCAGATGCAGCGTCACGCCGGTTACAGCCAGTTGCTGCAATGTCAGTTGCGCTTCCGTCATCGCGACGGCGAGTGGCGGCGCTTCGACATTCGCGAACAGGCGCTGGCCCGGGACAAGCACGATCAGGTCACGCGGATTATCGGCGTGGCCAAGGACATCACCGAGCAGATCGAAGCCAGCGAATCCCTGCGTGACAGCGAACAGCGCTACCGGATGCTCGCCGAAAGCATCAGCGACGTGATTTTCTCCACCGACAGCAAGCTCTCGCTGAACTACGTCAGCCCCTCGGTGCAAGCGGTGCTGGGCTATGACGCCGAATGGATTTTCCAGAACGGCTGGCAATCGACCATCGCCAACCCGCAGCAGCTGAGCGGCATCTATCACTTGATGGATCGCGTCAGCAAAGCCCTGGGCAAACCCGAACAACTGGTGATTTTGCGCAGCCAGGTGCAGACCCAGCTGTTCCTGTTCGACTGCCTGCGCGCCGACGGCCGCAAGATCCCGATCGAACTGCGTCTGGTGCTGGTGTGGGACGAGCATGGGGCCTTCGAAGGCGTGCTCGGGGTCGGTCGCGACATCAGTCAGCAGCGCCGCGCCGAGAAAGACCTGCGCATGGCGGCCACGGTATTCGAACACTCGACCTCGGCGATCCTGATCACCGACCCGGCCGGTTACATCGTGCAGGCCAACGAGGCGTTCAGCCGGGTCAGCGGTTACGCGGTGGGTGAAGTGCTCGACCAGCTGCCGAACATGCTGACCGTCGACGAACAGCAGGACGCACACCTGCGCTACGTGCTCAAGCAGTTGCACCAGCACAGCACCTGGGAAGGTGAAGTCTGGCTCAAGCGTCGCAACGGCGAGCACTACCCGGCATGGGTCGGCATCACCGCCGTGCTCGATGACGAGGGTGACCTCGCCAGTTACGTGTGCTTCTTCAGCGACATCAGCGAGCGCAAGGCCAGCGAGCAGCGGATTCACCGCCTCGCCTACTACGACGCCCTGACCCACCTGCCGAACCGCACGCTGTTCCAGGACCGTCTGCACACCGCGCTGCAATCGGCCGAACGGCAGAAGTCGTGGGTGGTGCTGATGTTCCTCGACCTCGACCGTTTCAAACCGATCAACGACTCCCTCGGCCACGCCGCCGGCGACCGCATGCTCAAGGACATGGCCACGCGCTTGCTGGCCTGCGTCGATGATGACGACACCGTGGCGCGAATGGGCGGCGACGAATTCACCCTGCTGCTGCAACACCGCTCCAGCCGCGAAATGGCGCTGAACCGTGCGATCCACGTGGCCGAACAGATTCTTGGCAGTCTGGTGCGACCGTTCGTGCTGGAGGGGCGCGAGTTCTTCGTCACCGCCAGCATCGGTATCGCCCTGAGCCCGCAGGACGGCAATGAACTCAGCCAGTTGATGAAAAACGCCGACACCGCGATGTACCACGCCAAGGAGCGCGGCAAGAACAACTTCCAGTTCTATCAGGCCGACATGAACGCCAGTGCGCTGGAACGTCTGGAACTGGAAAGCGACCTGCGCCACGCCCTGGAGCAGAATGAATTCGTGCTCTATTACCAGCCGCAGTTCAGCGGCGACGGCAAACGCCTGACCGGCACCGAAGCCCTGCTGCGCTGGCGTCATCCCCGTCGCGGGCTGGTGCCACCGGGGGATTTTATACCGGTGCTCGAGGAACTCGGGCTGGTGGTGGACGTCGGCGACTGGGTGATCAGCGAGGCTTGCCGTCAGCTCAAGACCTGGCACCAGAACCGTGTGCGCGTACCGAAGGTCTCGGTGAACATCTCGGCGCGGCAGTTCTCCGACGGCCAGCTCGGCACGCGGATCGCCACGATCCTGCGCGAGACCGGCCTGCCGCCAGCTTGCCTGGAGCTGGAACTGACGGAAAGTATCCTGATGCGCGAAGTCAGCGAGGCGATGCAGATTCTTGCCGGTCTGAAGAACCTCGGCCTGAGCATTGCAGTCGACGACTTCGGCACCGGCTACTCGTCGCTGAACTACCTCAAGCAATTCCCGATCGACGTGCTGAAGATCGACCGCACCTTCGTCGACGGCCTGCCGTCCGGCGAGCAGGACGCGCAGATCGCCCGGGCAATCATCGCCATGGCCCACAGCCTGAATCTGGCGGTAATCGCCGAGGGCGTGGAAACCCATGAGCAACTGGACTTCCTGCGCGAGCATGGCTGCGACGAGGTTCAGGGTTATCTGTTCGGGCGGCCGATGCCGGCGGGCCGGTTCGAAGCGCAGTTCAGCAATGATGCGCTGTTCATGTTCGACTGAAGATCGGCGGCGCGATCTTCGCGAGCAAGCTCGTTTCCACAGGGATTGATGTCGATCACAAAATCGCGGGGCGGCCTCGGTTATTGTGCAAACCGGCTGGTCAGCGAAAAGGCCGGCACGGACGCCACACATCTGGTCATGAACGCCACTTGTCTGCGACATGATGTCGTTTCATATGCCATCCAAAACCCGTTGGGTTAGAATGCCCCCCTTTTCTGCCCCCGATCCTTGAGGACCGCCATGTTCAGCCGTGATTTGACTATTGCCAAGTACGACGCCGATCTTTTTGCCGCCATGGAGCAAGAAGCCCAGCGCCAGGAAGAACACATCGAGCTGATCGCTTCGGAGAACTACACCAGCCCAGCGGTGATGGAAGCTCAAGGCTCGGTACTGACCAACAAGTACGCCGAAGGCTACCCGGGCAAGCGCTACTACGGTGGTTGCGAGTACGTCGACGTTGTCGAGCAACTGGCTATCGACCGCGCCAAAGAGCTGTTCGGCGCCGACTACGCCAACGTTCAGCCGCACGCCGGTTCCCAGGCCAACGCCGCTGTTTACCTGGCCCTGCTGTCGGCCGGTGACACCATCCTGGGCATGAGCCTGGCTCACGGCGGTCACCTGACCCACGGCGCCAGCGTTTCCTCCTCCGGCAAGCTGTACAACGCCATCCAGTACGGCATCGACGCCAACGGTCTGATCGACTACGACGAAGTCGAGCGCCTGGCTGTTGAACACAAGCCGAAAATGATCGTGGCCGGTTTCTCTGCCTACTCGCAGATCCTCGACTTCCCACGCTTCCGTGCCATCGCCGACAAGGTTGGCGCCTACCTGTTCGTCGACATGGCTCACGTGGCCGGTCTGGTCGCCGCTGGCGTCTACCCGAACCCGGTTCCGTTCGCTGACGTCGTGACCACCACCACCCACAAGACCCTGCGCGGTCCACGTGGTGGCCTGATCCTGGCTCGCGCCAACGCCGACATCGAGAAGAAGCTGAACTCCGCCGTATTCCCGGGTGCCCAGGGTGGCCCGCTGGAGCACGTGATCGCCGCCAAAGCGATCTGCTTCAAGGAAGCCCTGCAGCCTGAGTTCAAGGCTTACCAGCAACAAGTGGTGAAAAACGCCCAGGCCATGGCCGGCGTGTTCATCGAGCGTGGTTTCGACGTGGTTTCCGGCGGTACTCAAAACCACCTGTTCCTGCTGTCGCTGATCAAGCAGGAAATCTCCGGTAAAGACGCCGACGCCGCTCTGGGCAAAGCGTTCATCACCGTGAACAAGAACTCCGTGCCAAACGACCCACGCTCCCCGTTCGTCACCTCCGGCCTGCGCTTCGGTACTCCGGCCGTGACCACTCGCGGCTTCAAAGAGGCTGAGTGCAAAGAGCTGGCGGGCTGGATCTGCGACATCCTGGCTGACCTGAACAACGAAGCGGTGATCGACGCCGTTCGTGAGAAAGTCAAAGCCATCTGCAAGAAACTGCCTGTATACGGCGCTTGATCGCGACGTTAAACCCGCAGCAAGAAAACCGGCCAAGTGATTGGCCGGTTTTTTTTCGCCCGGATTTTTTCAAACAGCTGAATCGCTCAAGAATGGGACTTGCTGCTCAACTGGTCAGACCGGTCATGCCAATTCGTCATTTTTCACTTGCGATCCGTAAAAAACAGCGCCTAGACTGCACCCGCACTGGACATACCGGTAAGACCACAATAATTAAGTCCTGAATCTGATGCGCCCCGCGTACGGCAGCCAGGACACCGACCAGGATTCCTCCCATGCTCAGATGGTGCTCGCGTTCAATCTTCCTCCAAGTGGTTCTCGGACTGATGCTCGGCATCGTCTGCGGGCTAACCCTTCCCGAATACTCGGCCCAGCTCAAACCGCTCGGCGATGGTTTCATCAAACTGATCAAGATGCTCATCGGCCTGATCGTGTTCTGCGTGGTGGTCAGCGGCATCAGCGGCGCGGGCGATCTGAAGAAGGTCGGGCGCATCGGCCTCAAGTCGGTGATCTACTTTGAAGTGCTGACCACCATCGCCCTGGTGATCGGTCTCGTGTTCGCCTTCACCACCGGAATCGGCAGCGGCGCCAACATCCATCTGGAGCAACTGTCCGCCGCCGACATGGGCGACATCGCCGAACGCGGCCAGCATATGCACACCACCACTCAGTTCCTGATGGACCTGATCCCGACCTCGGTACTCGGCGCCTTCGCCGATAACAATATCCTCCAGGTGCTGCTGTTCTCGGTGCTGTTCGGCAGTGCGTTGAATCTGGTGGGCGAAGCCGCTTCCGGAATCTCGCGGCTGATCAACGAACTGAGCCACGTGATCTTCCGCATCATGGGCATGATCGTGCGTCTGGCACCGATCGGCGTGTTCGGCGCCATCGCCTTCACCACCAGCAAATACGGCCTGGATTCGCTGCAACATCTGGGCAGCCTCGTCGGCTTGTTCTACCTGACCTGCATCGCCTTCGTCGCGCTGATTCTCGGTCTGGTGATGCGCCTCTCCGGCCTGCGCATGTGGCCGCTGCTCAAGTACCTGCGTGAAGAACTGCTGATCGTCATGGGCACCGCCTCTTCCGATGCCGTGCTGCCGCAGATCATGCGCAAGCTGGAACATCTGGGCATCGGCAGCTCGACCGTCGGGCTGGTGATTCCTACCGGTTACTCGTTCAACCTCGACGGTTTTTCGATCTACCTGACCCTGGCCATCGTGTTCATCGCCAACGCCACCGGCACGCCACTGGCCATGACCGATCTGCTGACGATTTTGCTGGTATCGCTGATTACCTCCAAAGGTGCCCACGGCATTCCGGGGTCGGCGCTGGTGATTCTCGCGGCGACGCTGACGGCCATCCCGGCGATTCCGGTGGTCGGTCTGGTGCTGGTGCTGGCCGTGGACTGGTTCATGGGCATCGGCCGGGCACTGACCAATCTGATCGGCAACTGCGTTGCCACCGTGGCCATCGCCCGTTGGGAAAAGGACATCGACGTGCAACGGGCGAACAAGGTGCTCAACGGCGAGCAGGGCTATAACTTTCAGCCGAGAAAAACCGTCGCTCAAGCGGCGGCCAAAGAATTCTGAATGACCGCCGTGCCTGCGCCAATGCAGGCACGGCACATGGAGCGAACCCATGATTACTTCATCAACCGTCGTCAACTCAGTGGTAGAAAAACTTCGGGCTGCGCTGGCCCGTGGTCAGTGGCGCTCCGGCGAGATGCTGCCGGGCCAGCGCGAACTGGCCGAACAACTGGGCATCAGCCGCCCGAGCCTGCGTGAAGCAGTGATCGTGCTGGAAACCCTCGGCCTGGTGCGCTCGATGCCCGGCAAAGGCGTGGTGGTGCTCGACGCCCAGGCCAGTGACAGTCAGAGCCACGACAGCGCAGTGGCCGGCGCCAGCCTCGAAGACGTGCTGCAACTGCGCTACACCCTCGAACCGTTCATCGTCGGGCTGGTGGCGCAGTCGATCAGCAGCAAGGAAGTCGGCCAGCTGCGCCTGACCCTGATGGACATGCGCGAAGCCCTCGAAGCGGGCGACAGCGAGGCCGGGGTCAGCGCCTACGTCGCGTTCCACGAGGAGCTGTTCACCCTGACCTCGAATCCGATTTTCCAGAGTGTGGTGCAACAGACCAGCAACGCCCTCAAGCAAAGCGCCGAGGTGCTGCGCAATTCGCCGGAGCACCTGGCCGAACGCCTTGAAGAAAACGAAGCCGTGGTGCGCGCGATCCGCAGCAAGAACAGCGCCCAGGCCAGTGCCGAAATGCGTCGGCACATCCTGCGTGAAGGCCAGCGGATGGGCATCGAGCTGAATATTCCGGATGACAACCTGAGCCACTGAAACGCCTCACACTGGAGACCGGCCATGAACAGTCTTGCCACGCCGTCGCACCCTCGCCCGATCTCGACGGCCCTGCCCTTCTCCCGCCTGCACGCGCCGGTGGAGGATCTGTATCCGCGCCTGTTCGACGCAATCCTCGAACAGCGCATCGATGCTGCCAGCCGTTTCACCGAAGAAAGTCTCAAGCAGATGTTCGGGGTCAGCCGCGCCGATGTGCGTCGGGTGCTGACCCAGCTGTCCCACGAACAGATCATCGTACTGCGGGCCAACCATCGACCACGAGTGGCCGCGCCGGATGCCGAGCAGACACGTCAGACCCTGCACGCCCGGCGTCTGGCCGAGAACACGCTGGTTCGATTGGCTTGCCAGCACGCACAGGCTGAAGATCTGAAGCGCCTGCGAGCGTTGATCGAACGGGAGCGTCAGGCTGTGGATAAAGATCGGCGCGGGGCGGCGATTCGCCTGTCCGGGGAGTTTCATTTGCAGGTGGCGAAAATGGCGCGGAATGCACCGTTGGCGCATTTTCTCGGCACGTTGGTGCCGCTGACCTCACTGGCGATTGCGCGATGCACTGAGACCACGCACAGCTGTTGCGGCTGGCAGGATCACGCCCGGATCGTCGAGGCGATCGAGCGTGATGACGCCGTCGAGGCGGTGTCGCTGATGAACCGTCATCTGGATCACCTGGAGCAGACGATTCTCAGCGGTTCCACGCACTGAAAGCGCGGCGGACTCAGTTCGCCGCCACCCTGGCAAACCCCAACCGGATTTTCTCTTCCGGCAAATCGTCGGCGATAAACACGATCACGCTTTCCCGCGCCTCGCCTTCCGCCCACTCGGTGTCCCAGTCGAAGCCATAGAGTTTCAGCACGCCCTGGAACACCAGCCGCCGGTCTTCGCCCGCGATGTTCAACACGCCTTTGTAGCGCAGCAATTGCTTGCCGTGCTCTTCCAGCAATTCATTCATGAACTCGCTGAGCTGATCGATATCCAGCGGCTGGTCGGTACGCAGCACCAGACTGGAAATCCGGTCGATGGATGGCGCCTTGCTCACCGGCCGCAGACTCACCCCGCCACCGAGATCGGCGTTCAGGTTGAAACCGCGCACATCGAGCAATTCAGCCAGATCGATATTGCCGTGTTCGACCACGCGGATCGGTGCACGGCGGTTGATGCGGGTCAGGCGCTCGCTGAGCGCCGTGAACGCAGCCTCGTCCACCAGATCGGTCTTGCTCACCAGCAGGCGGTCGGCAAAACCGATCTGCGCCTGGGCGATGGTCTGGGTCAGGTGCTGTTCGGCGTGGGCCGCGTCGACGAGGGTGATGATGCCGTCGAGCAGGTAACGCTCGCGCAGTTCTTCGTCGATGAAAAAGGTCTGTGCCACCGGGGCCGGGTCGGCCAGACCGGTGCATTCGATGACCAGCCGATCGAAAGCGATTTCGCCGCTGTCCAGCCGTTCGAGCAGCAGATACAGGGCCTTGGTCAGGTCGGTGTGAATGGTGCAGCAGACGCAGCCGTTGGCCAGGGTCATGACTTGCACCGGCTCGTCGCCCAGCAATTGGGTATCGATACCGGCGTCGCTGAATTCGTTTTCGATCACGGCGATTTTCAGGCCGTGCTCGGCTTTCAACAGATGGCGCAGCAAGGTGGTCTTGCCGGCGCCGAGGAAACCGCTGAGCACCGTGACCGGGATGGGAGAGGACAAACGCTTTCTCCTTCACAAGACAATAGAACAATACAAAAACAAATGTGGGAGCCAGCCTGCTGGCGATGAGGATGTATCAGTCGACATTTCTGCTGAATGACACACCGCTATCGCGAGCAGGCTCGCTCCCACAGGGGGGATTGCGTCAACCTCGCGCTGTCAGATCAACAGCACTTCGGCCCACCCTTGCCACCGTAACGGGCTTCCTGACGTTCGCGAAAGAACATCTCGTAGCTCATCACCGGTTTGTCCGGGTGCTTGGTCTGCATATGCTCGACGTAGGTGTCGTAGTCGGGCATGCCGACCATCAGGCGCGCGGCCTGACCGAGGTATTTACCGAGGCGACTCAGGTCATTGAACATGCTGCAATCCTCTGGTTACGCGTCCGGCAGGGCCTGGAATGGCGATTCTTTGTCCGTACGCTCTTTTTTGCCCCAGGCGGCGATGCCGACCTTGAGCGCATAGAACAGGATGCTGAATACCACGAACAGGAACAGCGCGGTCAATGTGGCGTTGGTGTAGGCGTTGAAGATCACGTGCTGCATCTGCTCGACGTTCTTGGCCGGAGCGAGCACCTGACCCGCGGCCAGTGCGTCGTTGTATTTCTTGGCCAGCGACAGGAAGCCGATCGCCGGATTGGCGTCGAACAGCTTGATGAAGCCTGCGGTCGTGGTGCAGATCAGCAGCCAGGTGGCCGGCAACAGGGTGACCCAGATGTAGCGCTGGCGCTTCATCTTGATCAGGACCACGGTGCCGAGCATCAGTGCGATACCGGCCAGCATCTGGTTGGAGATGCCGAACAGCGGCCACAGGGTGTTGATACCACCCAGCGGATCGATCACGCCCTGATACAGCAACCAGCCCCACATCGCCACACAACCGGCGGTAGCGATCAGGTTGGCGGTCCAGGATTCGGTACGTTTCAGTGCCGGTACGAAGGAGCCGAGCAGGTCCTGCAGCATGAAGCGACCGGCACGGGTACCGGCATCGACTGCGGTCAGGATGAACAGCGCTTCGAACAGGATCGCGAAGTGGTACCAGAACGCCATGGTGTTTTCACCCGGCAGCACACTGTGCAGGATCTGCGCGATACCGACCGCCAGGGTCGGCGCACCACCGGCACGGGCCAGGATGGTGGTTTCGCCGATGTCATGCGCCACGGCTTGCAAGGCTTCCGGGGTAATGGCAAAGCCCCAGTTGCTGACTGCGGTTGCCACGGCCACCACATCACCGCCGACCACGGCAGCCGGGCTGTTCATGGCGAAGTACACGCCCGGCTCGATCACCGAGGCAGCGACCATGGCCATGATGGCCACGAACGATTCCATCAGCATGCCGCCGTAACCGATGTAACGGGCGTTGGTTTCGTTATCCAGCAGCTTCGGCGTTGTCCCCGAGGAGATCAGCGCGTGGAAGCCCGATACCGCACCGCAGGCGATGGTGATGAACAGGAACGGGAACAGACCGCCCTTCCACACCGGGCCGGTGCCGTCGACGAACTGGGTCAGGGCCGGCATTTTCAGCTCGGGCATGGTCACCAGGATGCCGATCGCCAGAGCGACGATGGTACCGATCTTGAGGAAGGTGGAGAGGTAGTCACGCGGTGCAAGGATCAGCCACACCGGGAGCACGGCGGCGACAAAGCCATAACCGATCAACATCCAGGTGATTTGCACACCGGTGAAGCTGAAGGCTTTGGCCCAGACCGGATCGGCGGCAATCTGCCCGCCCAGCCAGATCGAACCGAGCAGCAGCAACACGCCGATGACCGAGATCTCGCCGATGCGCCCCGGACGGATGTAGCGCATGTAGATGCCCATGAACATCGCGATCGGGATGGTCGCCATCACGGTGAAGATGCCCCACGGGCTCTCAGCCAGGGCTTTCACCACGATCAGCGCCAGCACCGCGAGGATGATGATCATGATCAGGAAGCAGCCGAACAGAGCGATGGTGCCGGGGATGCGGCCCATTTCTTCACGCACCATGTCGCCCAGGGACCGGCCGTTGCGGCGGGTGGACATGAACAGGACCATGAAGTCCTGCACCGCGCCCGCCAGCACCACGCCGGCGATCAGCCACAGCGTACCGGGCAGATAGCCCATCTGCGCCGCCAGCACCGGACCGACCAGCGGCCCCGCGCCGGCAATAGCCGCGAAGTGGTGACCGAAGAGAATGTGTTTGTTGGTCGGAACGTAGTCCAGACCGTCGTTGTTGAGCACGGCGGGGGTGGCCCGACGCGGATCGAGTTGCATCACATTATTAGCGATGAACAGACTGTAGTAACGGTACGCAACCAGATAGATGGCCACGGCGGCGACCACAATCCACAAGGCGTTGATCGCCTCGCCTCGGCGCAATGCCACTACGCCCAGGGCGCACGCTCCTACGATTGCCAGCAGCAGCCAGGGTAAGTGGCGTAGCAGGCTATTATTATTTTTCATTTTATTATTCCAGCCAGGGTGGACAAGAAAGACAGCCACCCCGAGTTTAGCGCTGTTGGCGGCAAAGGCCATACCCCGACATTGGTCTAGACAGTCCATTCGTTGGCATCACCCCGCCGGTCGGGTCTATAGTCAGCTGACCTTCCTGAGGATTGCGCCATGAGCGAGCACCCGTCCGAGCGTCGCCGCTTCAAACGTATCGCTTTCGATGCCCGAACCGAATTGAGCCAGGGCGTGTACATCTGGCCGGTGAAGCTGATCGACCTCTCGCTCAAGGGGCTGTTGATCGAGCGGCCCGAGCCCTGGCTGGGCAATCCCGAGCAGGACTTTTTCGTCGACATTCATCTGAGCGAAGACGTGCACATCGAGATGGATGTGCAACTGGCTCATGAAGATCACGGCCAGCTCGGTTTCGTGTGCCGGCACATCAGCCTGGAGTCGATTCAGCGCCTGCGTCGCTTGATCGAACTCAATCTGGCCGACGAAACCGAACTGGAACGCGAGCTCGGGGCGCTGATCGACGTCTGATCACTCGAACAACGAGTCCAGCGCCTGCTCCAGTCGTGTCACCGCAATGATCTGCAAGCCTGGCGGGGCTTCCTTCGGCGCATTGCCCTTGGGCACGATTGCGCGCTTGAAGCCGTGCTTGGCGGCTTCCTTCAAACGCTCCTGGCCGCTTGGCACCGGGCGCACTTCGCCAGACAGACCGACTTCGCCGAACACCAGCAGATCATGAGGCAACGGACGGTTGCGCAGGCTCGACATGACGGCGGCCATCAACGCCAGGTCGGACGCGGTTTCCAGCACCTTCACCCCGCCGACCACGTTGAGGAACACGTCCTGATCGTGAGTCGGAATGCCGCCATGACGGTGCAGCACCGCCAGCAACATCGCCAGACGATTCTGATCCAGACCCAGCGTGACCCGGCGCGGATTGGCCAAGTGACTGTCGTCCACCAGCGCCTGGACTTCCACCAGCATCGGCCGAGTGCCTTCCCACGTCGCCATCACCACACTGCCCGGGACCTCTTCCTGAGCGCGGGTGAGAAAAATCGCCGAAGGGTTGGAGACTTCCTTCAAGCCCTTGTCGGTCATGCCGAACACGCCCAGCTCGTTGACCGCGCCGAAACGGTTTTTCACCGCTCGCAGCAAACGCAACCGGCCATCGGACTCGCCTTCGAAATACAGCACGGTATCGACCATGTGCTCCAGAACCCGCGGCCCTGCGAGCGCGCCTTCCTTGGTCACGTGGCCGACCAGGAAAATCGCCGTGCCGCTTTGCTTGGCGTAACGCACCAGCAACGCCGCACTTTCGCGTACCTGGGACACCCCGCCCGGTGCCGATTGCAGTTGTTCGGTGAAAATCGTCTGGATCGAGTCGATCACCATCACCTTGGGTTTTTCCTGACGGGCGGTGGCAATGATGGTTTCGATACAGGTTTCGGTCATGACCCGCAATTGATCCTGCGGCAGGCCCAGACGACGTGCACGCATGGCGACCTGTTGCTGGGACTCTTCGCCAGTGACGTACAACGCCGGCATGGTCTTGGCGAGGTTGCACAGGGTCTGCAACAGAATCGTCGATTTGCCGATGCCGGGGTCGCCACCGATCAGTACCACCGAGCCGTCCACCAGACCACCGCCGAGCACTCGGTCCAGTTCGCCGGAGGCTGTGGAGAAACGTGGAATCTCTTCGATGCTGACTTCGGCCAGGGTCTTGATCTGGGCCTGCTGTCCGGCCCAGCCGGTGCGCCCGCTCGGGGCGGCGGCACCGCCGCTCTCGACCATGGTTTCGGTCAGGGTGTTCCAGGCGCCGCATTCGCCGCACTGCCCGGCCCACTTGGGAAAGGTTGCGCCGCACTCGGTGCAGCCGTACATGCGCTTGGCCTTGGCCATCTGAACCCCCGACAAAAACCGCGATGATAACGCAGCCATCGTCGATCAGCGCGCCGCGCCGGGACGGATTTCTCCGCTGGCCGGACGCGCGGCGCTGCTGCCGGTCAATCCCCGACAGTTGCCGGGGCTTGAGAGGGCCGCTGTCAGTCGACCAGTTTGGCCGCCAGGACCTTGACCCGATCCAGGTCACCCTTGGCCACTTTGGTCACACCGGCGCCGTATTCCGGATCCGCCTTATAGAGGAAGGACAGCATGATGTGCTTGCTCTCGTCATCGGCGCCGGCCAGCGAACCGCCGAAGCTCTCGATCAGATCCTGGCGCTCCTTCTTGCTGAACGAGCGATACAGATCACCGGCCTGCTTGAAGTTCTGCTCGCGCTGGATCTTCGCCTGTTGCGTACTGCCCTGCAGTGCGGTCTGGCTGTATCGCGCACCCGGCGTCTCTTCACGCGGTTGCAGACGGCTTGGCTGATAGTTGACGCCCGAGGTGCTCGCACCGGCATTCATCGCGCCATCCTGATTGCCATTATTTACGGCGGTTTTGGCGGCATTGATCGGCAATTGCAGTGCGTTGGCGCCGAGTCGATACATTTGCGTATCGGCATAGGCAAATATCCGGCCTTGCAGCAGACGGTCTTCCGAGGGCTCGATGCCCGGAACAACATTTGAGGGAGCCATGGCCACTTGTTCGGTTTCCTGGAAGACATTCGCAGGATTGCGGTTCAAGACCATTTGTCCAACTTTTCGCTCTGGAATACCTGGCCAGATCTTGGTTGCATCAAGAGGATCGAAATCAAACTTGGACAAGTCTTGCGGATTCAAGACCTGAATGTACAAGTCCCACTTTGGAAAGTTGCCATTGTAAATATTTGTTACCAAGTCATTGGTCATATGACTGTAGTCACGGCCCTGAACTTGCACGACCTGTTTTGGATCGAGATTTTTTATCCCCTGCAAACTTTTCCAATGAAACTTCACATAGTGGATTTCGTCTTTGGCATTGACCAACTTATAGGCATGCACACTATTACCGTCCATCTCCCGATAACTGGCCGGAGTTCCCGAGTTGGAATACAACTCGGTCAATGTGCGGGTAGCTTCCGGTACATGGGAGAAGAAGTCGAAGCGACGTGAATCATCGTCGAGGTTGGTACGTGGATCGGGCTTGAAGGCATGCACCATGTCCGGGAACTTGATCGCATCGCGGATGAAGAACGTCGGGAAGTTGTTGCCCACCAGATCCCAGTTG
This sequence comes from Pseudomonas sp. NFIX49, assembly GCF_900115915.1. NCBI lineage: Bacteria > Pseudomonadati > Pseudomonadota > Gammaproteobacteria > Pseudomonadales > Pseudomonadaceae > Pseudomonas > Pseudomonas sp. NFIX49. Next base: position 112,071 of record NZ_FOYE01000010.1, read on the forward strand.
CCATCGGCGGTGTAGAACTTGGTCGCGAAACCCCGTGGGTCACGCAGGGTTTCCGGAGAGTGATTGCCGTGAACGACCGCCGAGAAACGCACGAACACCGGCGTGACCTGGCCGACAGCGAATACCTTGGCCTTGCTCAGATCGCTCAGATCGTTGGTCGCGGTGAACGTGCCATGGGCACCGGTGCCTCGGGCATGCACGACGCGTTCGGGAATGCGTTCGCGGTCGAAGCGTTGCAGCTTCTGGATCAGTTGCACGTCCTGCAACAGCACCGGACCGTTGGCGCCGGCGGTCTGCGAGTTCTGGTTGTCGCCGACCGCGGCACCGTTATCTCGGGTCAAGGGCGCCGCATTCGCAGAAAGGGTCAGTAGGCCGGCAGTCAATAAACCGAAGGTACGACGAAGGGGAAAGCCCCCCAGGCCAGGCATGGAATTCATTTCAGGCTCCTCTGTTTTTTTGAGGCGCATCCAGGTGCGCCAGACAGAGGCTAGAAGCTCGGCTTGCCAAACATAAATAGAAAGTTCGTAACGCGATGATTGATCATTTTTTCTTGAAGATCAGCACGTTGCAGCGTATTGCGCGCGCGATTAGTGGCACTTTGCAAACTAATTGCGAAATGGTGTGTCGATAAAAGCGGGCTTTGTAAGAAGGTGTTTCGCGCAGGACGCGTTATGCTGATTTACACTGCGTACACCAAACTCATCTGTAACAAGGAAATAACTATGGGCGTGCTCAGCGAGTTCAAGGCCTTCGCGGTCAAAGGCAATGTGGTCGACATGGCCGTCGGTATCATCATCGGCGCGGCCTTCGGCAAGATCGTTTCATCGTTTGTCGGCGATGTGATCATGCCACCCATCGGCCTGCTGATCGGCGGCGTGGATTTCAGTGACCTGGCCATCACACTCAAGGCTGCCCAGGGCGATGCGCCTGCCGTGATGCTGGCGTATGGCAAGTTCATCCAGAGTGTTCTGGACTTCGTGATCGTCGCCTTCGCGATCTTCATGGGCGTCAAAGCCATCAACCGCCTGAAGCGCGAAGAAGCTGTAGCCCCTACCCTGCCGCCGGTACCGACCAAAGAGGAAGAATTGCTGGGTGAGATCCGCGATTTGCTCAAGGCCCAGAACAACCAGCCTTGAAGACTGAAACGGCGCCTTAGGGCGCCGTTTCCTTACCAGTAGTTTTCCACCGCCACCTGTCCCGGTCGCCGAGTCAGACTCAGGGCCATGCCGCGTTGCTTGAGCAAGGCCCGGGTGTCATCGATCATCTGCGGATTGCCGCAGAGCATGACCCGGGAATGCGCCGGCGTCAGCTCCACACCGGCCATCTTTTCCAGTTCGCCATTTTCGATCAACGTAGTGATGCGACCGTTGAGGGCGCCGGCATACGGCTCACGCGTGACCACCGGAATAAACTGGAACTTGTGGGCGTATTCCGCGAGGTAGTCGCGCTGTGTCAGTTCCGCGATCAGTTGTTGATAAGCCAGTTCCCGGGCCTCTCGCACGCTGTAGACCAATATGATTCGCTCAAATTTCTCCCAGACTTCGAAGTCCTGCAGGATCGACAGAAACGGCGCCACGCCCGTGCCTGTGGATAACAGCCAGAGATCGCGGCCATCAATGAATCGGTCCAGCGTCAGATAGCCAAAGGCCTGGCGCTCTATCAGCAAGGTATCCCCCGCCTTCAGCCGGCTCAGTTCGCTGGTGAACTCGCCGCCCGGCACCACGATGGAAAAAAACTCGAGAAATTCGTCGAACGGCGAAGATACCATCGAATACGCACGCCACACCGTACTGCCGTCCTCACGCGTAACGCCAAGCCGTGCGAATTGCCCGGCGCGGAAGCGGAAACCGGCATCCCGGGTGGTACGCAGGGTGAACAGTCCAGGGGTCAGCGGTTGCACATCGAGCAATATCTGGCGGCTGAATTTTTCACTGCTGGCAGTCATTGGGTTACTCCATCAACAATGACTCAAGTGTTACCCATTAATCTTCAGTGGAACACCGACAATTTGTAATGACATTTCAAAGTGCCATCATCTAAAAGCCAGCAGCGGACATCGATTATAGAGGCCGAAGCGATGCAACCCTTTAAATGATTCCCTGCATATAAAAACTCATTATTCATATTCCAGTTTCTGCCACCGTCCAAGAACAAAAAAATCCAACAGCTTTGTAGGAACCCTCCTACACTTCCACCCGTGCTGGTTCCTTGGATCCAATTTGCCCCCCCCCGCGGAAATGAAACACTGGAGAACAACCTAAAATGGAAAGGTGGAAGGAGTATCAAATAGAACAGCTTACGCGCGCGAAGAATATTGAAAACGCATTCCCGATCTTGAAAAACTTTGCCAACAACATCGGTTTCCAATTCTGCGGTATTACCGTCTCGCGGCCTGACTCCCAGTCATTCAAACCGTTTTATATCAATAACTTCACAGAGGCGTGGAACGACGAATACGAAAAACATTGCTGTGAAAACGACCCGATTACAGCTTTTTGCCATCATTCAATGTTGCCGTTTCTCTGGAACAGGAAAGCATTTTCCGAGGCACCGACAATGTGGAGTGCGCTTCAGAATCACGGGATGGAACATGGCTGGTCACAGTCGTATCTCGACGAAGAGAACGACCTGTGCTGCACCATCAGTCTGGCACGACCCCATTGCGAAATCTCTGCATTGGAGCTCTACGAACAATACGGTGTGATGCACTTCATCACGCAGCACTTGAGTGGAATGATCGTCCACGCCCTCCCGCCGGCACAGGCCAAATCACCGCCCGTACGACTGTCTACCCGGGAGCTCGAAATCGTAAGGCTGTGCGCCTTGGGCAAGACAGCCTGGGAAATCGGCCAGATTCTGAATGTGGCCGAACGAACCGTGAACTATCACATCAAAAACCTGATCGTTAAGTTCAACGCCTGCAACAAGGTGTCAGCCGTCATCGCCGCCACCAGGGCCGGGTTTATTCCCACTCACCCGTACTGAAATCAGGCGAGTATTGCCAACAAAAAAAACGTACCATTTGCAACCTTCCTGAGTGATGACGCGATCCTTCTCGCCGCTGTTCACTCGGACGGTTCCGCCGCACTCCCCCTGGGCCGCGGGACACCCGTCGATTTCCCAGAGTTCCCGCACCATGCCTTTGCTCGATACGCCCTTCGCCCAGCTCGATCTGATCCGCCAGCCCGAACAGCAGAACGAACCGCTGCAAGCCTTCGATGCGGCCGACGAATACCTGCTCAATCATCTGGCCGAACAGAATCTGCCGGCGAATACCCGAGTATTGGTGCTAAACGACAGTTTCGGCGCATTGGCCATCAGCCTCTCGGGCAAGGTGCAGGTCAGCACCAGCGGTGATTCGTTCCTGGCGTTTCAGGGGCTGGAAAAGAACCTGCTGCGTAACGATCAGGCATTCGATGCGCTGCGCGGTATTCCCGCCAGCGAGCCCTTGGTCGGGCCGTTCGACCGGGTGCTGATCCGCATCCCGAAAACCCTGGCACTCCTGGAAGAGCAACTGATTCGCTTGCAGGGTCAATTGGCACCCGGCGCTCAGGTGGTAGCAGCGGCGATGGTCAAGCATTTGCCTCGCGCCGCCGGTGATCTGCTGGAACGCTACATCGGGCCGGTTCAGGCTTCGCTGGCGGTGAAGAAGGCCCGACTGCTGATCGCCACGCCCGAGGCCAAGGCACCGACCGTCTCGCCCTACCCGACCCGCTATCACCTCGACGAGCCGGCCATCGAACTGCTCAACCACGCCAACGTGTTCTGCCGTGAAGGGCTGGACATCGGCACCCGTGCCTTCCTTCCGCACCTGCCGAAAAACCTCGGCTCGGCACGAGTCGCCGACCTTGGCTGCGGTAACGGCGTACTGGCCATCGCCAGCGCCCTGCAAAATCCTGAAGCGCATTACACGCTGGTGGACGAATCGTTCATGGCCGTGCAATCGGCAGCCGAGAACTGGCGCGCGGCGTTCGGTGAACGTGACGTGATCGTACGCGCCGGTGACGGTCTGGCCGGCCAGGAGGCGCAATCGCTGGACGTAGTCCTGTGCAACCCGCCATTCCACCAGCAACAGGTGGTCGGCGATTTCCTTGCCTGGCGCATGTTCCAGCAGACCCGCGAAGCGCTGGTCGTTGGCGGTGCGCTGTACATCGTCGGCAACCGTCACCTGGGTTATCACAGCAAACTGGCGCGACTGTTTCGGGGTGTCGAGCAAGTCGCCGCGACTCCGAAATTCGTGATCCTCAAGGCGCGCAAATAATCCGGGCAAAAAAACCCTCCGGTCGGAGGGTCGAAAATCCGTGCCGCAAGGCAGCGGGATGGGAAGTCTCAGTGCGTGGTCAGGCCTGCTGCATTCATGAACATACGCATCAGGCTGGCGACGATGAACAGAGCACCGACGCTGCCGACCCAGATCATGGCCAACCAGCCGAGCCGCTGCCACAGCGGCTTTTTTTCGGCTTCTTCAATATCGTGCAGGGAATGTTTGCCGGTCATGCTTGCATCCTCCGGTGCGGGAAATGGCGCCGCGCTCGGCGCCATCGTGATCACCATTAGTGATAACCGTCTTCGTGGGTGACCTTGCCGCGGAACACGTAATAGCTCCAGAAGGTGTAACCCAGGATGAACGGGATGATGAACAGCGTGCCCACCAGCATGAAGCCCTGGCTTTGCGGCGGCGCGGCGGCGTCCCAGATCGAGATCGACGGCGGCACGATGTTCGGCCACAGGCTGATGCCCAGACCGCTGTAGCCGAGGAAGATCAGCACCAGGGTCAGCAGGAACGGCATGTAGTTGGCGTTTCGCGCCACCGCACGGATCAGTGCGTACAGCGTCACCAACACCAGAATCGGCACCGGCAGGAACCAGAACAGATTGGGCAGGCTGAACCAGCGCTCGGCGATTTCCGGGTGAGAGAGCGGCGTCCACAGGCTGACGATGCCGATCACCGCCAGCAACACGAAGGCCAGCGGGCGCGCCAGGTCATGCATCTGCTCCTGAAGCTTGCCTTCGGTCTTCATGATCAGCCAGGTGCAACCGAGCAGCGCATACGCCACAACAAGCGCGGCGCCGCAGAACAGCGTGAACGGCGTCAGCCAGTCCAGTGAACCGCCGGCATATTGCCGGTTGACCACCGGCAGACCATCGATGAACGCGCCAAGCGCCACGCCCTGAAAGAACGTCGCCGCCACCGAACCACCGATGAACGCCTTGTCCCACAGGTGACGCTTGTCGTCCTTGGCCTTGAAGCGGAACTCAAACGCCACGCCACGGAAGATCAGCCCGATCAGCATGAAGATCAGCGGCAGATACAGCGCCGACAGCACCACCGAATAGGCCAGCGGGAATGCGCCGAACAACGCAGCGCCCCCCAGTACCAGCCAGGTTTCATTGCCGTCCCACACCGGGGCGACGGTGTTCATCATCACGTCGCGGTCGGTCTTGCCGGGGATGAACGGGAAGAGAATCCCGATCCCCAGGTCGAAACCGTCCATCACCACGTACATCATGATCCCGAAGATGATGATCACGGCCCAGATCAGCGGAAGATCAATACCCATGACTCAAATCTCCTTGGTCAGGCTGCGGTCGTGTTCGGCGCCGTCGTCGTCGGCAGCGGACAACGGACGTGCCGGTGTGCGTTTCTGGCCAGGACCACCGTCGTTGGTTTCCTTGCCTTCGTCGGTCTTCGGCCCTTTGCGCACCAGGCGCATCATGTAGCCCAGCCCCGCACCGAACAGCGCGAAATACACCACCACGAACATGATCAGCGTGATGCTCATCTGCATGAAACTGTGGTTTGAAGACGCATCGGCCGTGCGCATCAGCCCGTAGACCACCCATGGCTGACGACCGATTTCAGTGGTGAACCAGCCCGCCAGGATCGCGATCAGGCCGGACGGCCCCATCCACAGCGCCAGGTACAGGAACGGCCGCGAGGTGTAGAGCGAGTCACGCTTGCGCAGCCACAAACTCCACAGACCGGTGAAGATCATCAGGAAGCCGAGACCGACCATGATCCGGAAAGACCAGAACACGATGGTCGAATTCGGCCGGTCTTCTGGCGGGAACTCCTTGAGCGCCGGGACTTGCTTGTCCAGCGAGTGGGTCAGGATCAGGCTGCCGAGGTATGGAATCTCGACAGCAAACTTGGTCTTTTCTTCCTTCATGTCCGGCCAGCCGAACAGGATCAGCGGTGTCGCTTCGTCGCCGACGTTTTCCCAGTGACCCTCGATCGCGGCGATCTTCGCCGGTTGGTGTTCAAGGGTATTGAGGCCATGGAAGTCGCCGATGACTGCCTGGATCGGCGCAACAATCAGCGCCATCCACATCGCCATCGACAGCATGGTGCGGATCGCCGGGTTGTCCTTGCCGCGCAGCAGGTGCCAGGCCGCCGACGAGCCGACGAAGAAGGCCGTTGCGACGAACGCTGCCGTCGCCATGTGCATCAGGCGATAGGGGAATGACGGGTTGAAGATGATTGCCAGCCAGTCGGTTGGAATGACCTGACCGTTGACGATCTCGAAGCCCTGCGGGGTCTGCATCCAACTGTTGGAGGCGAGAATCCAGAACGTGGAAATCAGTGTGCCGATGGCCACCATCACCGTGGAGAAAAAGTGCAGGCCGCGCCCGACCTTGTTCCAGCCGAACAGCATCACCCCCAGGAAACCGGCTTCGAGGAAGAACGCCGTGAGCACTTCATACGTCAGCAACGGGCCGGTGACTGAACCGGCGAAGTCCGAGAAGCGGCTCCAGTTGGTGCCGAACTGGTAGGCCATGACCAGCCCCGAGACCACGCCCATGCCGAAGTTGACGGCAAAGATCTTCGACCAGAAATGGTAGAGGTCACGGTAAGTGTCATTGCCGGTTTTCAGCCACAGGCCTTCCAGCACCGCGAGATAGCTCGCAAGACCGATGGTGATCGCCGGGAACAGGATGTGGAACGAGATGGTGAACGCGAACTGAATTCGGGCGAGATCCAGGGCCTCTAAACCGAACATAAGCTTTCCTCTATCAGATAACGGTTCCAGGACTGGCGGCCTTGAACCACTGCCCCCACGGGTATGGAGTGCGGCGAACTCGAATTCGTTCTTCTTTTTACAGGCATCGCGACGCAGGGAGTCTGCCGACGGGTCCGGGATCAGTTCCGCGATGGGTCTTGATCTGGATCAATCAACGTTGAAAGAGTAGTCCCATTTCCGACGGAGAACCGCGTGGTCTTTTGCCGCGTGACAAGTTGCCTCACAGACCTGGCAACGCTCTGAAATACGTCCGTGGCCGGAGCTCGCGCCACGACGGGGAAAAATCGATGTCTGGCTAACTAAATTTTCTGTCATAGCAACTTCCTGTTACAGACTGGTGATAATCTCGCGGTTCCCCTCGATCAAGACCGGCCCGCAAATGCCCAGCCAAGAGCCCTTGCTGTTACGTCACCACCGTCCCTTCGTTGCGTTCTGGTTGGCCCGGATCTTCACCGCCAGCGGTTTTCAGATGCTCACCGTGGCGATCGGCTGGAACCTCTATCAACTGACCGGCAATGTGCTCGACCTGGGTCTGGTCGGGTTGGTGGAATTCGCGCCACGTGTATTGTTCATGCTGCACACCGGGCACGTTGCCGATCGCTACGACCGGCGCAAGGTCGCGGCGATCTGCCAGTCGTTGCAGGCCCTGATTGCCCTGGCACTGGCCATCGGCAGCGCCACCGACCATGTCACCCGGGAAATGATCTTTATCCTGGCGTTCCTGCTGGGCGCCGCACGATCGTTCGAAATGCCGACCACCCAGGCGCTGCTGCCGAGCATCGTGCCCAGCACGCTGTTCCCACGGGCGGTTGCCGCTGCGCAATCGGCGCAGCAATCGGCCACCATCGTCGCCCCGGCGCTCGGCGGTCTGCTCTATGCCTTCGGTAGCGTGTGGGTCTATGGCCCGACGGTCATTCTGTATGTCATCGCCTGCACGCTGATGCTCAACCTGCCCGCGCGGCAAACACCGCTGAACAAAGGCAAGGCGACGCTGGATTCGTTGCTGGCCGGAATTCGCTTCATTCGCAGCCGTCCAGACATTCTCGGGGCGATTTCGCTGGATCTGTTCGCCGTGCTGCTCGGCGGCGCCACCGCGTTGCTGCCGGTGTTCGCCAGGGACATTCTGCTGACCGGGCCGTGGGGGCTCGGGTTGCTGCGCTCGGCGCCGGCGGTCGGGGCGTTGATGATGTCGCTGTTCCTGGCGCGGTTTGCCGTTGAGCGAAACGTCGGTCGGGTGATGTTCACTGCCGTCGGCGTGTTCGGTGTTGCCACTATCGCCTTCGGTCTGTCGACCTCGTTCTGGTTCTCCCTGGCGGTGCTGGTGGTGCTCGGCGCGGCGGACATGATCAGCATGGTGATCCGCGCCTCGTTCGTGCAACTGGAAACCCCGGACGAAATGCGCGGCCGGGTCAGCGCGGTGAACGGCCTGTTTATCGGTGCCTCCAACCAGCTGGGCGAATTCGAATCCGGCCTCACCGCCCACTGGTTCGGCACCGTGCCGGCGGTGGTGATGGGCGGGGTCGGCACGCTGGTGGTGACCGGAACCTGGATCAAACTGTTCCCGACCCTGGCCAACCGCGACCGGATGCATGTGCCGGTGGAAGAGGTGAAGGCCTGAACTTCTCAGGCCAGCAACTCCCCCGCCACCTTCGCTCTGACGGCCTTGCCCGCCAGTTGCTCGACCAGTGTCAGGGCAAATGCCAGCGCGGCGCCGGAGCCTTGGGCGGTGATGCAATTACCGTCGACCACTACGGGTTGATCGACAAAGGTGCAACCGGAAAGGTTATGACTGCTGACGGGCAGGCAGGTCATCCGGCGTTGACGTAATACACCGAAGCTTTGCAGGGCGACGGCCGGGGCTTCGGCGATGGCGGCGAACAGTCGTCCGGCACTGGCCTGATCCTTGAGCAGTTGTTGCAAGGGCTGGTGCGCGGCCAGGTGTTGTGCGCCGACCGCCCCGCCCGGCAAGACGATCAGGTCGAAGGTCTGGGCCAGCACATCAATGAGCATGCCGTCGGCGGTCAGTCGAGTGCCTCGGGCGCAGGTCAGCATGCGCCGGCCCTCGATGCTGGCCGCCACCACTTCGACGCCGGCGCGACGCAGCACGTCGATCAGGGTCACGCATTGCAGATCATCGATGCCCTCGGCGAGGGTAATCAGGGCTCTAAAGGTCATGGGCGCCATCCGCTGGGTGATCCTTAAAGCGTAGTCAGCTTTGCCCTGCCCTGTTCGGCGACAGCCGTTACTTGATGTAAAGCTGGGTGGACAGCGTATTGCGCGGGGCGTTGATCGACGTGTTGCTGAAGGTAAAGGTGCCTTCCTGTCGGGTCGCCAGATCGAAGGTGTACAGCGAACCGACGGTTTTCGCGCCTGGCGTGCATTCGGTCAGGTTGCCGTTATCGAAAGCACAGACCGGGCTTCGGGTGCCGTTCACTTCAAAGCCGTCCAGCGCTGCCTGAGGCTGGCTCTGGCCGTAACCGATTTCCAGCACATAGACCTTGATGCCCGGCGCGCTGTGATCGCAACGGGTTTGCACCTGGCCATCGGTAATGTCTTCGAGCCCGCAGGACGACGACTGAACCTTGATGACTTTCACCTCGCTCAATGGCGGTGCCGACGCCGCAAGTGCCGTCGGTACACCGGCCAGCAGCAAGGCCATCAGTCCAGCGGTCTTCATCCAACCCTTGTTCATGCGATCCATCCCCGAAAAAACAGCGCGCAGTATGGCGTACTTGGCCGTGGTGCAAAACTTCGCCGACGATCGACACCAACATCCGCCATCTTCCTCACGCTGCTGGTATGATGCGCGGCTTTTTCCGGCCCACCACAATTTTCCAGGCGCTTGCGACGGTCTGTGCTTTGCTGTTGAGGTCGATACATTCACGGCGCCACGCGCGCCACGGGGAGCAGACATGCTGGAAAGGCTGTTTCAACTCAAGGCACACAACACCAACGTGCGAACCGAGATTCTGGCGGGCGTCACGACCTTCCTGGCCATGGCCTACATTCTGTTCGTCAACCCGAGCATCCTCGGCGAGACCGGCATGGACAAAGGTGCGGTGTTCGTCGCCACGTGCCTGGCAGCCGCCATCGGCTCCACGGTCATGGGCCTGATCGCCAACTACCCGATCGCCCTCGCGCCGGGCATGGGGCTGAACGCCTTTTTTACCTACACCGTCGTGCTGCACATGGGCCACACCTGGCAAGTGGCGCTGGGCGCGGTGTTCATCTCGGCGGTGTGCTTCTTCCTGCTGTCGATCTTCCGCATCCGTGAATGGATCATCAACAGCATCCCGCTGCCACTGCGCTCGGCGATTGCCGCCGGTATCGGCCTGTTCCTGGCGCTGATCGCCCTGCACAACGCCGGCATCGTGGTCAGTAACCAGGCGACCATGGTCGGCCTCGGCGACCTGAAACAACCGGCTCCGATCCTCGCCACCCTCGGTTTCGCGCTGATCGTCGCCCTTGAGGCCCTGAAAGTACGCGGCGCGGTGCTGATTGGCATTCTCGCGGTGACCATCGTTTCCATCGTGATGGGCTTCACCCCGTTCGGCGGCGTGACCTCGATGCCACCTTCGCTGGCCCCGACCTTCCTGCAACTGGACATCAAGGGCGCACTGGACATCGGTCTGGTCAGCGTGATCTTCGCCTTCCTGTTCGTCGACCTGTTCGACAACTCCGGCACCCTGATCGGCGTCGCCAAGCGCGCCGGCCTGATGGGCAAGGACGGCCACATGCCGAAAATGGGCCGTGCACTGATCGCTGACAGCACCGCGGCCATGGCCGGTTCGCTGCTGGGCACCTCGACCACCACCAGCTACATCGAATCTGCCGCAGGCGTGAGCGCCGGCGGCCGCACCGGCCTGACCGCCATCGTCGTCGCGATCCTGTTCCTGCTGGCGTTGTTCTTCTCGCCACTGGCCTCCAGCGTACCGGCCTTCGCCACCGCACCAGCGCTGCTGTTCGTCGCCGTGCTGATGACTTCCGGTCTGGCGGAAATAGACTGGGACGACATCACCGTCGCCGCGCCGGTCGTAGTTACCGCCCTGGCGATGCCTTTCACCTATTCCATCGCCAACGGCATCGCCTTCGGCTTCATCGCCTGGACTGCGATCAAACTGCTGTCCGGCCGCGCCCGCGAGCTGAATCCGGCGCTGGTGATCCTGTCGATTCTGTTCGTGATCAAGCTGGGTTGGTTCAACGCATGACTTTTGATTCCCAGGCCTACGCCGCACAACTCGAAGACAAGGTCACGCGCTTGCGTGACCTGCTGGCCCCGTTCGATGCACCGGAGCCAACGGTGTTCGACTCGCCGTTGCAGAACTTCCGCCTGCGCGCCGAATTCCGCCTGTGGCGCGAGGCCGGTGAGCGGCATTACGCGATGTTTTCCCAGGACGACAAACGCACGCCGATCCTGATCGAAGAGTTCCCGATCGCCAGCCTGCGCATCAACCAGTTGATGCCGCAATTGAAAGCGGCCTGGCAGGCCAGCGCGGCGCTGAGCCACAAGCTGTTTCAGGTGGAGTTTCTGACCACCCTGGCCGGCGACGCGATGATCACCCTGTGCTATCACCGCCCGCTGGACGAGCACTGGCATACAGCGGCCACCAAACTGGCGGCTGATCTGGGCGTCAGCATCATCGGCCGTTCCAAGGGCAAGCGCGAAGTACTCGGCCTCGATTACGTGGTCGAGAAACTCGACGTCGGTGGTCGCACGTTCAGCTACCGCCAGCCGGAAGGCGCGTTCACCCAGCCTAACGGCACCGTGAACCAGAAGATGCTCAACTGGGCATACGAAGCACTGGGTGATCGCAGCGACGATCTGCTGGAGCTGTATTGCGGCAACGGCAACTTCACCCTGCCGCTGGCGACCCGCGTGCGCAAAGTGCTGGCCACCGAAATCAGCAAGACTTCGGTCAACGCCGCACTGAGCAACCTGGCCGAAAATGCTGTGGATAACGTCACGCTGGTGCGCCTGTCCGCCGAAGAGCTGACTGAAGCACTGAACGAAGTTCGCCCGTTCCGTCGCCTGCACGGTATCGACCTGAAAAGCTACGAGTTCGGCAGCGTGTTCGTCGACCCGCCACGGGCCGGCATGGACCCGGACACCTGCGAACTGACCCGGCGCTTCGACAACATCCTGTACATCTCCTGCAACCCGGAAACGCTGGCAGCCAACATCGCCCAACTGCACGACACGCACCGCATCACCCGCTGCGCGCTGTTCGACCAGTTCCCGTGGACTCACCACATGGAATCCGGCGTGCTATTGACCCGGCGTTGATCGCACTGCCAGATACAAGAAAGCCGTCCTGAGCGACGGCTTTTTTGTGCCTGTTCATGGCACGGGATCGATCTTGCGCGGGCGCCCGCCCTTCCTGCCGTTGGCCCGGGCAGCTTCGGCTTTCGCGGTGCTGCTCTGGCGGCCATTGCGAGAGGCGATCACCGAGGCAGCCATGGCCATCAAAGGTTGACTGGCCGAGATCATGCCGGCGATGGAAACCTGCAGATCCTTGCCGTCGTGGCAGAGCGCTGTGCCGGCAAAGCCAACGTTCAATCCAGTGAAGTCTTCCGGTTCGAAATCATCGAATTCGCGGTAGAGATTCACTGGGAGCAGCACGCCGCTGTCGTCCTCGAAGTGAATCACCAGGCAGGGTTTCTGAAAGGCCACCGACACGGCTTGAAGGCTGCTGCGTCGGCGCAGCCCTCCCCGCTCAACAGCTTCATCGAGACGCTTTTCTGTTACCGGTCGATCAGCATGCAAACCGGCTTTTACTGTTTTCATAGTTCGATCTCCACACCTTCCCGAGCACCAACCAGGGCCAGCAGGGTTTTGTTTTCTTCTGGTTCGTAATACGCCGATCCGATTCTGAAGGTTGCTCCGGTGACTGCGCGCATGACGGCCACTTCGTTCGAGTCCCCGTCCCACCATTGATTATCGAGACACGCCGTCTGCAAACGAGTCCACCAGATTCGACGGGCCCGCCGCAGATGAACAGTTTCACGCAGCGATTGACGCAGCCCCTCAAGCACTGCAATCGGTGGCCGACGCGACAGGGGCACCACATCCCATAACTCCACGCCGTTGTGCCAGAAGCTGAATTTGAAACGGGCACTCCATGCACCTGAATCAACGTGCGCATGGGGCGGACAATGTTCGTCTCGCAGCATGATCACCACCGACAATCCCTTGTAACTGCACACTTTCATGCTAACCCATCCGTTAGGTTAAAGAATTTCGAAAACTGCCATTCCTTGACAATTCCGACCATCGGCATTGCTGCCTCAAATGGTCATTACGTTTTCGAGCCTAGTGCGGGATTCAGGAAAGCCCCGCGCAAAATGGTAAGCAGTTCTTTCGCAGCGGCCACGCATTTGCTACATACGAAGACTCCTTCCCCGGCGTAATCAATCATGCAGAGACACTTCGACGATCTTCAGCTGGGCAGCATCGAGCTGTTTTGCCTGGCCGCCGAGTGCGGCAGTTTCACCGGCGCGGCGCAGGCGGCTTCGGTGACGCCGGCAGCGGTGAGCCGCTCGGTATCCCGCATGGAGGAACGGCTGGGCGTACGGTTGTTTGCGCGCACTACCCGCAGCGTGAAACTGACCGACAGCGGCCGTCGCTACTACGAAGAATGCAGCCAGGCGCTGGCGCAACTGGTCGAGGCGCAACGGGAAGTCATGGGCCAGCAGCAGGAACCGTCCGGCACCCTGCGTATCAGTATTCCTACAACCTACGCCCATCACCGGATCCTGCCGCTGTTGCCCGCGTTTCGTGCGCGCTTCCCGCAGGTGAAGGTCGACATGCACATCAGCAACCGCAACATCGACTTCGTCGGCGAGGGTTACGACATGGCGATCCGCGTGCGGGCAATCCCCGACTCCGGCCTGATCGCCCGCCATCTGGAGGACGCAGCGCTGGTGATGGTCGCCAGCCCCGACTACCTCAAACGCGCCGGCACGCCGCAGACCCTCGAAGACCTCGAACAACACGAGTGTATTCAGTACGAATTGCCCAGCAGCGGGCGGCGGATCACTTGGCTGTTCTATGAGGAAGACGCGCCACGGGAAATCCTCGCCGAGGGCAACTTCTGCTGCTCCGATGACGTGCTCGGTGGCGTGACCCTGGCCAAACATGGCGCCGGGTTGTTCCAGACCTATCGCTTCATTGTCGAAAAGGAACTGGCCGACGGCTCGTTGGTGGAAGTGCTCCAGCCCTACAGCGGACGCTCGCGACCGTTCACCTTGTTGTACCCGCAGAATCGCCACATGCCGCTGCGCGTCAGGGCTTTCATCGATTTTCTGGTCGAGCAGTTGCCGCAGTGATTTCACCTGTGTGCGATCACCGCACACAAAACCGGGCTGCCGATGCAGAGCAATTGATTAAAGTAACCATCTAGTACAATTTAACTCCACAGGTCGAAACCCTCGGCCCAAGCCAAAAACAATAAGTGGAGTTTGCCCCCATGCCCCCTATCGTTCTGGTGCTCAACGGCCCGAACCTGAACCTGCTCGGCACCCGTGAACCGGCGACCTACGGTCACGAAACCCTGGCCGACATCTCTGCCCTGTGCGGGCGCGCCGCCGAAGAATTCGGCCTGGCCGTGGAGTTTCGCCAGACTAACCACGAGGGCGAATTGCTCGACTGGATTCACGGCGCCCGTCAGCGCTGCGCCGGCATCGTGATCAATCCGGCCGCCTGGACTCACACGTCGGTCGCGATCCGCGACGCTCTGGTCGCCAGCGAATTGCCGGTGATCGAAGTACACCTGTCCAACGTCCACGCCCGCGAGCCGTTCCGTCATCACTCGTTCGTCTCGGCCATCGCCACCGCCGTGATGTGCGGCTTCGGCAGCCACGGCTATCGCCTGGCCCTGGAACATTTCAGCCAGCGGCTGAAGGGGCGAACCGCATGAACCGCAACAACGTGATACTCGCCGGGCTGATCGGCGCCGGCATTCAGGCTTCCCGCACTCCGGCGCTGCATGAACACGAAGGCGACGAACAGGGCCTGCGCTACTTGTACCGGCTGATCGACCTCGATCAACTGCAACTGGACAGCAGCGCCCTGCCCGATCTGTTGCAGGCCGCCGAACGCATGAATTACACCGGCCTGAACATCACCTTCCCGTGCAAGCAGGCAATCATCCCGCTGCTCGATGAATTGTCCCCGGAAGCCCGAGGCATCGGCGCCGTGAACACGGTAGTACTGAAAGACGGTAAACGCGTCGGCCACAACACCGATTGCCTGGGTTTTGCCGAAGGTTTTCGTCGCGGCCTGCCAGACGTCGCCCGCGAACGTGTGGTCCAGATGGGCGCTGGTGGCGCCGGTGCGGCAGTCGCCCACGCCTTGTTGAGCGAAGGCGTACGGCAACTGAGCATTTTTGATGTGGACGTGGAGCGCGCCGAAAGCCTGGCCAACAACCTCAATCAGCATTTCGGTGCCGGTCGGGCCGTGGCCGGACATGATCTGGGGAGCACGCTGAGTCAGGCCGATGGTCTGGTAAACACTACGCCGATGGGTATGGCCAAATTGCCCGGCATGCCCGTGCCGGCGGCGCTGCTGCGGCCCGAGTTGTGGGTGGCGGAGATTGTGTATTTCCCGCTGGAAACCGAACTCCTGCGCAACGCCCGCGCCCTGGGTTGCCGAACCCTGGATGGCGGCAACATGGCGGTGTTTCAGGCAGTGAAGGCGTTTGAGCTGTTCAGCGGCAAGGTGCCGGATGCGCAGCGAATGCTCGCGCATTTTCAAAGCATGAACGGATAAAACCGTGAGGGGGCCTGGCCCCCTCGACTTCGGTCACGCCTGCAAGTAGCGCAGCACCGACTCGCAAATCATCTCGCGATGACGTTGCTTGATGCTTTCGTCCGGCAGGTCGATCTGGAAGATCTCTCCGAAGGTATGGCGGTTCGATACACGGTAGAAGCAGAACGAACTGATCAACAGATGCACGTCCAGCGCGTCGAGCCCGGCGCGGAACACCCCTTCTTCAGCACCCCGACGCAGAATCTCGCCCAGGGAATCGAGGATGGTGTTGTTCATCGCCTTGATCGCGTCGGAACGCTTCACATACTCGGCGTTGTGGATGTTTTCGATGCTGACGATCCGCACGAAATCGACGTTGCGATCGTGGTGATCGAAAGTGAATTCCACCAGACGCCGGATCGCTTCCACTGGCGGCAATTCAGCCAGGTGCAGGCGGTTCTCGGTGTTGCGGATATCGCCGTAGAGCTTCTCCAGCACCTCGACGTACAACTGCTCCTTGCTGCCGAAGTAGTAATAGATCATGCGCTTGGAGGTGTGGATGCGCTCGGCGATCGCATCGACGCGGGCGCCGGACAGCCCCTGCTGGACGAACTCGACGATCGCCTCCTGCAGGATATTCTCGCGGGTCTTTTCCGGGTTGTTCTTGCGACTTTTGCGCGGCTCTACCGCGGGTAGAACGGGAGCTGCGGGAAGTTCTGAAGTCATTGTCATTGCGGGCTCACGGCCATCACTGCACAGGCTGGCGATTATGGGCCGCGCGATCCAGTGAAGGAAGCCGCGCGACCGGTGTTTAATCCCGCGTTTACGAATTTCCTACAACTTGGCCTGGCGAACGGCGCCACTGCGTGATTTGGCCATCGCCGCCAGCCGCACCGCGACGTTGGCCGCGCCATAACCGGCGTAACCGTTCTTGCGCTGGATGATCTCGAAGAAGAAGCGCCCCTCGAATGGCTCGGTATAGACGTGAAACAACTCGCCGCCCTGCGCATCGCGGTCGTACAGCACGTTGTAGTACGCCAGTTCGCTGAGGAATTCGTCATCGAAATCGAAACGCGCCGCCAGGTCGTCGTAATAGTTCAGCGGGATGTCCAGCAGCGGCACGCCCGCCTCTTTCGCCCGGCTGACTTCGGCGAAGATATCGTCGCAATCGAAGGCGATGTGATGCACCCCGGAACCGCGATAACTCGACAGCGCGTGTGAGATCGCGGTGTTGCGGTTCTCGGAAATGTTCAGCGGCAGACGGATCGAGCTGTCGCGACTGCGCAGGGCGCGGCTCTTCACCAGCCCGTACGGATCCGGCAGCACCACTTCGTCATCAGCCTCGAAATCCAGCAGGCTCTTGTAGAACAACACCCAACTGTCGAGGCTGTCCGCCGGCAACGCCATAGCCATGTGATCGATGCGCTTGAGACCACCGCCCGCCACTGCATTTGGCAGCAGATTGAAGTCGGTGCCGTAGACATCCGCCTCCTGATCCACCAGATAAATCAGGCTGCCGTCCGGCGCACGCACCGCCGCCAGTTCCAGTTCATTGGGGCCGACCAGTCCGCGATACGGCTGACCTTTATAGGCGACGGCGCGGGCCAGCGCACTGGCGCTGTCCTTGACCCGCACGGCGGTGGCGCACAGCGACGGGCCGTGGGCCTCGAAAAAACTGTGGCCGAACGAATAGGGTTCAGAGTTGAGGATCAGGTTGATATCACCCTGACGCAACAGGCTGACACTCTTGGAGCGATGCTGTCCGGCCTTGACGAAACCCAGCCGCTCCAGCCAGTTCGACAGCTTGGCGCCGAGGCTTTCATCCACAGCGAACTCAAGAAACTCGATGCCGTTGTATTCGCTGGCCTTCGGCGTTTCGAAGAGGATGTCGCGGTTATCCACAGGACGGATTTCCTGCTCCAGACGCTGGCGGGTTTTCTCCTCCAGATACAGCAGCGAACGCAGACCGTCGGCGGCATTGGCCCGAGGCGGCGCGGCGCGGAAGCCGTCGTTGAAGATTTCCAGCGACAGCGGCCCGGTGTAGCCGCTCTGGATGATCGGCGCGAGGAAGCCCGGCAGATCGAATTCGCCCTGCCCCGGGAAGCAGCGGAAATGCCGGCTCCACTCCAGCACGTCCATCGCCAGGATCGGCGCGTCGGCCATCTGCACGAAGAAAATCTTGTCGCCGGGAATCTCGGCAATCGCCCGTGGATCGCCCTTGAGCGACAAGGTGTGGAAGCTGTCGAGCAACACGCCGAGGGCCGGGTGATCGGCCTGACGCACGATGTCCCAGACCTGTTGATAAGTGTTCACATGACGGCCCCAGGCCAGCGCCTCATAACCGATGCGCAGGCCACGGGCACCAGCGCGCTCGGCCAGCAGGCGCAGGTCGTCGATGAGGATCTGTTGATCGCCGAGGCTGTCGGGGGAGGCGTTGCTGCAGACCAGCACCAGGTCGGTGCCCAGTTCCTGCATCAGGTCGAACTTGCGCTCGGCCCGCTCCAGATTGCGCTCCAAGCGATCGCGGCGGCAGCCTTCGAAATCGCGGAACGGCTGGAACAGGGTGATGGCAATCCCGAGGTCGGCGCACATCTGCCGGATTTCCCGGGGGCTGCCGTCGTAATACAGAAGATCGTTCTCGAAAATCTCCACCCCGTCGAACCCGGCGGCGGCAATGGCTTCGAGTTTTTCCGGCAGGGTTCCGCTCAAGGAGACGGTGGCAATGGATCGCTGCATGTTTCAACTCCCGGTGGAGACGTCGGCTACGGAAATTGCGCCGCTTTTATAGGGTGAGCGAATTATTGGTCCCGGTTTTTCATTGAGCAATTTAAACTGTACTACCCGGTTAGTTTTGCGTGCGATTATCGAACAGAATGCCGGTTTGGCGAATTGACGATTTTTCGTCCACTGCCCAACATCCGTCTCACCTTGAGTCCGGAACTGAACCACCGGTCGCAGCGTGCACAAGAAAAGCACACCAAATAACAAATCCAAAAACGGGTGGAACACATGATTCCTTCACAGACTTCCCGCATGGCTCCGGCCATGAGCACTGCCACGGGTGGCATCGGCGACAAGATCCGCGGCGCCATGGCCGTCGGCAAGACCCGTTGGGGCATGCTGGCGCTGGTGTTTTTCGCCACCACCCTCAATTACATCGACCGCGCCGCCCTCGGCGTCATGCAGCCGATCCTCGCCAAGGAAATGAGCTGGACGGCGATGGACTACGCCAACATCAACTTCTGGTTTCAGGTCGGCTACGCGATCGGTTTCGTGCTGCAAGGACGGCTGATCGATCGGGTCGGCGTCAAGCGCGTGTTCTTCTGCGCGGTCCTGCTCTGGAGCCTGGCCACCGGCGCCCACGGTCTGGCGACCTCGGCGGTGGGCTTCATGGTCTGCCGATTCATCCTCGGTCTGACTGAAGCGGCCAACTACCCGGCCTGCGTGAAGACCACGCGCCTGTGGTTCCCGGCCGGCGAGCGCGCCGTGGCCACCGGCATCTTCAACGCCGGCACCAACGTCGGCGCGATGTTCACCCCGATGCTGCTGCCGCTGATCCTTCACGTGTGGGGCTGGCAGGCTGCGTTCCTGTGCATGTCGGCACTGGGCGGGATCTGGCTGCTGTTCTGGGGCCTGAAGTATTTCAACCCGGAAGATCACCCAAACGTTAAGCAGTCGGAGCTGGAATACATCCAGAAAGAAGTCGAACCGGAACAGGCCCGCGTGCCGTTCTCGAAAATCCTGCGGATGCGCGGCACCTGGGCCTTCGCCCTCGCCTACTCGCTGACCGCGCCGGTGTTCTGGTTCTACCTGTACTGGCTGCCGCCGTTTCTCAATCAGCAATACAACCTGGGCATCAACGTCACCCAGATGGGCATTCCGCTGATCATCATCTACGTCACCGCTGACTTCGGCAGCGTGGGCGGCGGGATTCTGTCTTCGTTCCTGATCGGTCGCGGCATGAACTCGATCAAGGCACGGCTGCTGTCGATGTTCCTGTTCGCCTGCTGCATCATCGGCGTGGTCATGGCCGCCGGCTCCGCCAACCTGTGGATCGCGGTTGCCGCCATCTCTCTGGCCATCGGCGCGCATCAGGCCTGGACAGCGAACATCTGGAGCCTGGTGATGGACTACACGCCCAAGCACATGATGAGCACGGTGTTCGGTTTCGGCGGCATGTGCGCGGCGATCGGCGGGATGTTCATGACCCAGATCGTCGGCCACATCCTGACCGTCACCAACAACAACTACACCGTGCTGTTCACCCTGATCCCGGCGATGTACTTCATCGCGCTGACCTGGATGTACTTCATGGCACCGCGCAAGATTCCTACCGTCACTGAGTAACCTTTCAATACTGAATAACCTTCCTGCACCGACCGGCCTGATTTCAGGCCGGTTTGCTTTCAGCGCCGGCTCTGCTGCCACGCTGCCGCCAGCCCGCTGCAACAGATCACTGCAATCCCGATCACCGTCATCAGGGTCGGTGTGTGAGCAAACAGCAACCAGCCCAACAACCCCGCGAACACGATCTGGCAATAGCCGAACGGCGCCAGCAGTGCTGGTGCGGCATGGCGGAAAGCCTGGGTCAGAAACAGGTGCGCGGTCATTCCGCAACTGCCCAGCGCCAGCATCAACAACGCATGCCCCAGGCTCGGCACCTGCCAGAAGAACGGCACCAGCGCACTCATCACCAGCGTGTTGCACAGCCCGGCGAAAAAGTTGCTGGTGGTCGGGCTGTCGACTTCCGCGAGCTTGCGGGTGAGCAGCTGATAGAAGCAGAAAAACAGCGCCGAACAGAATGGCAGGAGAATCGCCGGGGTGAACAGGTCACCGCCCGGATGGACGATGATCAGCACCCCGATGAACCCGCACACCACCGCGATCCACTGACCGCGCGTCACCCGCTCCTTGAGCAGCGGCACCGACAGCGCCGTCACCAGCACCGGCGCAAGAAAGTTGACCGCCGTGGCCTCGGCCAGCGGGATGTACAGCAACGCCGTGGTGAAAAACAGGCTGGTCCCCAACAGGCACAACGCCCGCGCCAACTGCCACAACGGGCGTTTGGTGCGCAGCACCCGCAGCCCGGACTGCGGCAGGAAAATCCCGGCCATCAGCAGCGTGTGCACCAGATACCGCGCCCACACCACCATGACGATCGGATAAAAACCCGAGAGGTATTTCGACAGCGCGTCGTGACTGGAGAAAAGGAAGGTTGCCACGACAATCAGCAAGATCCCCTTGAAGGGTTGGTTGACGCCGGAAAGCGGAGTGCTGACGGTCATGGGCTCTCTCTGAATGAAAAATAAACGGTGACGAGGTCGCGTGCGCCCTCGCCCCTTGAAGCAGACTTAAAGCCGGGCCAACAATTCCCGTGTCCGGTCGATCGCCATTTGCGCCCGCTGCAAGCCACTCACGCCCTGCTCCAGCAATTTGACCGTGGGAATTTCCAGACTCAGGGGAAGGTTAGCCGGAAGACTGTGCAACAAGCCGATCAGGTCACAATCGCCCTCGCCGGGAAACCGTCGCTCATTGCGGGCCTGACGCAAGATCTCGGCCATGTCCGTCGGCCTCGGCCCGGCAACATCGCACAACTGTGCGTAGCGCAGCCGCGAGGCCGGCACGCCGGCCAGCTCCTCCAGCCGCGACCCGGAACGGTCGAAGTGAAACGCATCGACGAGCACCGCACCGTTTTCGCGCCCGGCCTTGGCGACGATGCGCAACGCCTGCTCAAGATTGCGTGCATCGGTCCAGGGCATGAACTCCAGATGCGGATGCAAACCGTAGGGCGCCGCCAGATCGCACAGTGCCGCGAAATTATCGGTGAGCCGCTGTTCGTCGGGATCGTTACCGGCGACCAGCAATTCACTGGCACCGAACTCCGCGCCAACGCTGAGCAGTGGCTCGAAATCCGCCACCACTGTCTGCGGCTTCAATCGCAGGATTTCCACGTCGAGCACGCCGATTCCGGTGTCACGCAAACGCGCCAGTGTCTGACGCCGCAAATCGCCATCGGCTACCAGCGGAAAGTGATATTCCTCGGGCGTCGCCGGCTCCAGACGCAGGCCGACATGGCTGTAACCGGCACGGGCCGCGACCTCGACCATCTCGGGTGGCGACAACTCCAGCACGGTCAGGCTGGCCAGGGACAGAATTCGTTCGTTCATGTTCAGGCCTCGATCTGCGCGGGTTCGGTGGCGCGACCGCTGGCCGCCGCTTCACGGATGGCCTCGACCAGCGCCAGCGTGCGGGCGGCGTCGGCGGCACTCACCAATGGTTCGACTTCCCGCTGTACCACGCGGACGAAATGCTGCAACTGCAACCGCAGGGCTTCGTCAGGCGTGAACGGTTCATCGACCGCCAGCAACGGCTCATGCCAACCGGCGTCCATCTGATCGGCGCGGTAATGCCAGCGCTTGAGTTGCGGAATACTCAAGGCCCCGGCTGTTCCCGCCAGCAAGTAACAAGGTTGATCGGCCTGACGTGGATAGACCGGGTTCTCACCAGAGTTCAACTCCCAGCTCCATGGAGCCGCCACCGCATCGGAACCGGTCAGCGTGCCCAGCGCTCCACCGGCAAATTGCAGCAGGATCGCCGCGCTGTCTTCATTGGCGAAACCGCGCACCGAATGGTCGGTGATCGCCTGCACCGAACGCACTTCACCACACAGGTGACGCAGCAGATCGAGGTCGTGAATCAGATTGGTCAACAGCATTCCGGCACCTGCCTCGCGCCGCCACACCGTTTCGAAATACTGGTCGGGCTTGCGCAGCTGGAACAACGCAGTCACCAGCGTCAGCCGTCCCAACGCCCCACCCTTGACCAGCTCATGGGCTCGCACGACCAACGGATTGTGCCGCCGATGATGGCCGACCAGCACCGGCACACCGCTGCGCTTCACCGCTACCGCCAGTTCCCGCGCCTCATCCAGATGCACGCCCACCGGTTTTTCCAGCAACACCGGAACGCCAGCGGCCAGGCAATCCAGCGCGGTGCTGACGTGCTGATCATTCGGATTGGCGACGATCACTGCATCAGGCCGATTCTGCTCCAGCATCTGACGGTGATCGGCGAAATGCGCCACACCCCACTCCGCCGCCAGGGCCCGTGCCTGAGGGCCGGGATCGGCCACGGCGCATACCGTGGCCTCAGTGAGATTCTTCAGGTGCCGGTAATGTTGCTGGCCCATGTTGCCGGCGCCGATCAGGGCGATTCGAAGGGGCGGGTTCAAGGTGCGATCCTCTTGTGATTGTTGTAGGAAAACTCACTCCATCAACAATTTAGAACCCGGTTCCAGATTCTCACACCCACTCGGTTGAAAAGTGGGCGAACAGCGCACAGCTTTGCTTAAACGAACAACTCCGAGGCCAGGCTGGCCGCCGACAGCTCCTCGGTAAACGTCAGCAGTAACGGCGCCAGTTCATGCAAGCGCGCCGCCGACATCCGTGCGCTTGGCCCAGCAATGCTGAGCACGCCAATCACCCGACCATCGGCGGGATGTTTCACCACGGCAGCAATCGCCGAAGTGCCGACCGCCGAGCTTTCTTCCACACAGGCATAGCCCTGTTCCCGGGCCACGCGCAGGCGTTCGAGCAGTTCAATATTGGAGCGCGGCGCATTGGGCCCGATATCCGCCGGCACCTCCGCGCCCTGGCGCTCGACCAGCGACAACGCCTCGGCGTCGCTCATGCACGCCAGCCACGCATGGCCCGACGCGGTGTAGAACAGCGGCGCGTCGCGGCCCATGTCCGGGTCGTAACGCAGACCGCTACGAGCGCCCTGGGCCTTGGCGATCCAGGTCTGGCGCTCGCCGTCGATCACCCCGAGGCGTACCAACTCACCGGTTTCCTGGGCCAGGCGATCAAGCACCGGCTGCACGATGTCGGCACCGCTGCTCGACAGGTATTGAAAGCCCATCGCCACCAGTTTGGTCGACAGGTGATAACGCAACGTCTCCGGGTTCTGCCGCACATAACCCAAGCGGATCAGCTCGGCGAGCAGGCGATGCGTCGCGCTCTTCGGAATGTCCAGTTGCTCGGCCAGGGTCTGCATCGGCAGCCCGCGCGGATCACTGGTGAGGCTTTCCAGCACGCTGAAAACCCGTTCGATTTGACTGCCGGCCATGGTGCGCTCTCGGTGAAATTTCGCCGATTCTAGAAGACATCCCGAGGAATGCGAAATCTGGAACCTGGCGTCCGATAACCGCCCACTTTGCGCGTCAGTCGGTTGATCTGCTTCGCCAGCACTGGTTATTTTCTGGAACCTGATTCTAAAAATAATTGATTGCTGGAGCGTTTCCTGATGCCTGCCCTTCCCGATATCCACTGCGACGTTCTGGTGGTCGGCTCCGGCGCCGCCGGTTTGTCGGCCGCCGTCACCGCCGCCTGGCATGGCTTGAAGGTCATCGTGGTGGAAAAGGATCCGGTGTTCGGCGGCGCCACCGCGTGGTCCGGCGGCTGGGCGTGGGTGCCGTGCAATCCGCTGGCCCGGCGCGCCGGGATCGTGGAAGACGTGGAATTGCCGCGCACCTATCTGCGCCACGAACTCGGCGAGCACTACGACCCGGCCATGATCGACGCCTTCCTTGAAGCCGGCCCGCGCATGGTGGCGTTCTTCGAACAACACACCGCCCTGCAATTCGCCGACGGCAACGCCATCGCCGACATCCACGGCGAAACACCGGGCGCCGGCACCGGCGGACGCTCGGTGATTGCCGCTCCCTACGACGGACGAAAGGTCGGGCGCCTGCTCAAGCGTCTTCGCACAACGATGCGGGAAACATCGTTCATGGGCATGCCGATCATGGCCGGCGCGGACCTGTCGGCGTTTCTCAATCTGACTCGCTCGTTGTCGGCGGCCTGGCACGTGACCCGGCGTTTCACTCGCCACCTGCTGGACCTGGTGCTGCACGGCCGAGCGATGCAACTGGTCAACGGCGTGGCGCTGGTGGCGCGGCTGGCGAAATCCGCCGAAGACCTCGGCGTGCTGCTGTGGGAATCGGCGCCAGTGACGGAACTGCTGCGCGACGAATCACGCATCACCGGCGCTCGCGTGAACACCACAAAAGGCCCGATCACTGTCCATGCCCGCAAAGCCGTGGTGCTCGCCGCTGGCGGGTTTGCCAACGACATCGAGCGACGCAAGGCCTTGTTCCCTCGCACGCCCAGCGGTCATGAACATTGGGCACTGCCTCCGCTGGCAGTCAATGGCGACGGTCTGCGACTGGGCGAAACCGCTGGGGGCCGGGTCAACACCGATGTGGCCTCGCCCGTGGCGTGGGCGCCGGTCTCGCAGGTGCCACATTCCGACGGCAGCATCGGCCATTTCCCACACATCATCGAGCGCGGCAAACCGGGCGTCATCGGCGTGCTGCGCAACGGCCAGCGCTTCGTCAACGAAGCCAACGGCTATTACGACTATGTCAGCGCCATGGTCGCCGCGGCCCCTGAAGGCGAAGAAGTCGCGTCCTGGCTGATCTGCACCCGCGCGTTCCAGCGGCGTTACGGGCTAGGCATGTCTCGGCCGTTTCCGGTGCCGGTGTCAGGTTTTATCCGCAGCGGCTATCTGAAAACCGGCGATACCCTTGAGGAATTGGCCACTGCATGCGGCATCGATCCGAACGGATTACGCGCCACTCTCCATGAATACAACGACCATGCCCGGCACGGCGAAGACCCGCTGTTCGGTCGCGGCTCGACCCCGTACAACCGCAAACAGGGCGATCCCGCGCAACAGCCCAACCCGTGCGTGGCGCCCATCGAACAAGGCCCGTTCTACGCGGTGAAGGTGCAGCCGGGCTGCTTCGGCACCTTCGCCGGGCTCAAGGTCAACCCGCATGCGCAAGTGCTCGACGCCGAAGACAGGCCCATCGCCGGGCTCTACGCCGCCGGTGGCGACATGGCCAGCATCATGGGCGGGCATTATCCGGCGGGCGGGATCAACCTCGGCCCGGCCCTGACTTTCGGTTACATCGCAGCCCGGCACATGGCGGGCGTCACGGCTTTCGAACAGGAGATCGACCATGCAGCACATCGTTAACAGACAAGGACTGAACCTGCCAAAACTCGGCCTCGGCACCTGGCCGATGCTCGGCGACGAATGCACCCGCGCCGTGGAGCAAGCCCTGGAACTCGGTTACCGCCACATCGACACGGCAGCGGCCTACAACAACGAAGACGCAGTCGGACAGGCGCTGGCAAATACGCCGACACCCCGCGAGCAGATTCACGTCACCACCAAGGTCTGGTGGGACCAGTTGCAACCGAACGCCATGCGTCAATCGCTGGATCGCAGCCTCAAGGCCTTGCGCAGCGAGTACGTCGACCTGTTCATGATCCATTGGCCGAGCACTGACTGGGACCTGCCGCGCACCCTTGAAACCCTCGCATCCTTCAAGGAACAGGGGCTGGCTCGCAACATCGGCGTGGCGAATTTTCCGCTGCCGCTGCTGCGCAAAGTCGTCGAGGAATACGGTATTCCTCTGTCAGCCATTCAGGTCGAGTACCACGTCCTGCTCGGACAAAACGCCCTGCTCGACTACGCCCGTCAACACGATCTGGCGCTGACAGCCTACACGCCGCTGGCACGCAACAAGGTCTCGGAGATTCCTCAGATTCAGCAGATCGCCGAAAAGCACGGCGTGCTGCCCACTCAAGTGGCGCTGAAGTGGCTGCTGGATCAGGACAACGTCGCGGCGATTCCCAAGGCCAGCAGCAAGACCAATCAACTGGCCAACCTGGCCTCGCTGAATGTCAAACTGGATGACGACGACCGGGCGCTGATCGCCGCGCTGCCCAAGCGCGAACGTCAGGTCAGCCCGGACTTCGCGCCGGTGTGGGATGCCTTCGACCGCTGATACCTGACCCGGCGAAAGAAATCCTTCGGCGGATTGAATTCCCGGCGCTCGCGCTCGTCAATAACAGGCCCGACCTCGTCACCCCGAGGCCGGGCCTTTGTGCGTGTGTGCGAATAGACGGACGACCGGACTGGCGCCACACTCACACACCAGCAACACTCATCACCACCTACAGATAGAGGATTCCCACATGCTATGGAAAAAAGGCCGACGCAGTGACAACGTCGTCGATGCCCGTGGCGATGATATGGGCGGTGGTGGCGGCATGCGCTTCGGCGGTGGCAAGGGGCTGAGCCTCGGGGCGATCCTGCTGATCGTCGGCATCGGCTGGATCACCGGACAGGACCCGCTGCAGATCCTGGGCCAGCTCACCGGGCAGATGACCGAACAATCGGCCCCCACTTCGCAAACCCGTCAGGCACCGCCGGCCAACGATGAACAGGCCGAATTCGTGCGTTCGATCCTCGGTGACACCGAAGACACCTGGGGCGCGATCTTCCAGCAGGCCGGCCGGCAATATAAGGACCCGACCCTGGTGCTGTTCAGCAACCGGGTCAACTCCGCCTGCGGTCTGGCGACCTCGGCCACCGGCCCGTTCTATTGCCCGGCAGACCAGAAGGTCTATCTGGACATGGCGTTCTTCCAGGAAATGGCCCAGCGTTTCAAGGCCGCCGGCGACTTCGCCCAGGCCTACGTGATCGCTCACGAAGTCGGACACCATGTACAGACGCTTCTCGGCGTCTCGGCGAAAATTCAGACAGCCCGTCAGCAAGGCCGGCAGATGGAAGGCGACGGCGGTCTGCTGGTGCGTCAGGAACTGCAAGCCGACTGCCTGGCCGGCGTCTGGGCCTACAACGCCCAGAAGCGCCTGAACTGGCTGGAACCGGGCGACATCGAAGAAGCCTTGAACGCGGCGAACGCCATCGGTGATGATCGCCTGCAACAACAGGGTCAGGGCCGTGTGGTGCCGGACTCGTTTACCCACGGTACGTCGGCGCAAAGGGTGCGCTGGTTCAAAACCGGATTCGTCCAGGGCCAGGTCGGCCAGTGCGATACCTTTGCGGCGAAAAACCTGTAAATGCATAAATGGCTGTTGGCTTTACTGTTCATCGGCGGCACCGCCCAAGCGGCCGGCGTCGACGCAATCAGTCCCGGGCGCCTGCAATTGCAGGCCGGCGAAATGGCGGTGGGCATCGGCCCGGCGCCGGCGAAAATCGAGCGCGTGCTGATCGTCATTCATGGCCGTCTGCGCAACGCCGAGACCTATCGAAAAAGCGGCGAAGTCGCGGCGGAACTGGCCGGGCAAACCGCCAACACCCTGGTGATCGCCCCGCAGTTTCTCAACGAAAGCGATGTGGCGCTCTACTCGTTACCCGCCAGCGTGCTGCGCTGGCAAGGCAACGACTGGATGGGCGGCGGGTTGTCCACAGGGCCGAACCCGCTGAGTTCCTACGCCGCACTGGACGAAATCGTCGGGCGGCTGAGCGATCGCAAGCAGTTTCCAGACGTGAAGCAGATCGTGATCTTCGGCCACTCCGGCGGCGCGCAGGTGGTGCAGCGTTACGCGCTGCTGGCCCAGGAACAACCGGCGCTCAAGACCGAAGGCATTCGCTTGCGTTATGTGGTGGCCAACCCGTCGTCGTACGCCTATTTCAATGAGCAACGCCCGGTGGCCTTCGATCATGCCAAGTGTCCGGGTTTCAACCGCTGGAAGTACGGTCTGGTGGACCCGCCGATCTACGCGGGTGGGCAAACGCCCGCGCAGCTCGAAGGCCGTTACGTCAAACGCGAGGTGATTTATCTGCTGGGCCAGCAGGACACCGACCCGCAACACCCGGCGCTGGACAAGAGCTGCGCCGCCAAAGCCCAGGGGGCTTATCGACTGGAACGCGGGAAGCTTTTTTTCGGGTACTTGCTGCGTCGTCACCCTGAAGGGATCAATCAGCGCCTGATCGAAGTGCCCGGGGTCGGTCATAACGGCGACGGCATGCTGACCTCGCCGGAAGGCCAGAAAGCACTGTTCGAGCAATAAAAAACGGGGGTCCAAGCCCCCGTTTTTTTAGGCGAACAGCATTCGCCGCAACTCCACACAATCCTTCGCATGCCAGTCGGTCAGCTCCGGCCACGGATTATCCGGCAGGTTCACCAGCACCGTGTGCGTGCCCGCCGCCCGGCCGCAATCAAGATCAAACCGGTAATCACCGACCATCACCATCTCGCTCGCCGGCACTTGCCAGGCCTCGGCCAGTTTCAGCAAACCGCCCGGATGCGGTTTTGGCTGTGCTTCATCGCGGCCCAGCACATCCTCCACCGCGAAGCAGTCAGCCAGGCCGATGGCCTCCAGCGTCACGTGGGCCAGCTCCCGCGCATTGCGGGTCAGGATGCCGAGGCGATAGCCCCGGGCGTGCAGGTCGCGCACCAGCTCCACCGCGCCGACTGCCGGGGTCGAGCCGAGCGCCAGATCTCGCTCATGCTCCAGCAGCCACGCATGTTTCGCCGCCGCTTCCTCGGCGGGCAATGCCGCGAGGTGGGTGAGGATGTCGTCCTCCGGTGGGATCGACAGCGCCACGCGAATCGCCGCGAAGTCATGCACGGCGACGGTCAGGGTGCCGTCCATGTCGAACACCCAGTGCCGCACTTCCGCCAGACTCATGCCCAGTCCTTGCGATGACGGATCAGGCCTTCCTGGGTCACCGACGCCACCAGTTGACCGGCGCGGTTGAACACGCTGCCACGGGAGAATCCGCGAGAGTTGCCGGCCCACGGACTGTCCATGGCGTAAAGCAACCAGTCATCGGCGCGCAAGTCATTGTGGAACCACAGCGCGTGGTCGAGGCTGGCGACCTGCATGTCTTTCTGCCAGACCGATTTGCCGTGCGGCAGCATCGAGGTAGTCAGCAGACCGAAGTCCGAGGCGTAGGCCAGCAGGTATTTGTGCAGTGCCGGGATATCGGCCAACGCACCGTCGGCGCGGAACCACACGTACTTGATCGGGTCCGCCGGTTGCGGGTTGTACGGGTCTTTTTCAGTGACCGGGCGCACTTCGATCGGCTTCGGGCACAGCAGCTTTTCGCGCATGTGTTCCGGGATCAGGTGCGCGCGTTGCTGGGTCAGTTCCAGCTCCGACGGCAGGTTTTCCGGGCCGACAACCTGCGGCATCTGGCTCTGGTGTTCGAAGCCTTCTTCGTCGTACTGAAACGACGCGCTGCAAGTGAAAATCGGGTGGCCCTTCTGGATCGCGGTCACGCGGCGGGTGCTGAAACTGCCGCCGTCGCGCACGCGGTCAACCGAGTAGACCACCGGCAACTTGGCATCGCCCGGACGCAGGAAATAACCGTGCATCGAATGCACATGGCGCGCTTCTTCAACGGTCTGACTGGCCGCCGACAGCGACTGGCCGAGCACCTGGCCGCCGAACAACTGGCGAAAGCCCAGATCCTGACTGCGACCACGGAACAGGTTTTCCTCGATCGGTTCGAGGGTCAGCAGATCCACCAGATCTTCCAACACTTGGCTCATTCAGACTCTCCTCACACAACGCTATGCCGCGCAGTCCTGGCTGCGACGGCCAATTCAGATTCTGGCGCGAGCCACTGATCGCGCCATTGTAAACGTCCGTGTCGGCTTAGCCATGCAGGGTCTGCAGCCATTGCTCCCGGGTGATGCGGTACAACACATGTCGACGCAACGGATGGTCGACCGCCAGTTTCGGGTGATCAAAATCGTCGGCTGGATCGTGATGCATGCCGATCGCCTGCATCACTTTTTCCGACGGCAGATTGCTCTGCGCGGTGAAGGACACGATCTCCTTCAGGGACAAACGGTCAAAGCCGCAGCGCAGTGCAGTCCACGCCGCTTCGCTGGCATAACCCAGGCCCCAATGTTCCTTGGCCAGCCGCCAGCCGATTTCCACCGCCGGGGTGAACGGCGCATCGAAGCCGACTACGCCGAGCCCGGTAAAACCGATGAACTCGCCACTGTCCTTGCGCTCCAGCGCCCACAGGCCGTAACCGTGCTCGGCAAAATGCCCGCGCACCCGACCGATCAGCGCGGCGCTTTCCAGCCGGCTCAAGGGCGCGGGGAAGTAGCGCATCACCTGCGGATCGGCGCACATCGCCGCGAACGCCGGCAAATCCTCGTCCTGCCATTGGCGCATCAGCAGCCTTGCGCTTTGCAGCTCCAGTATCGGTTCCATCCCGCCCCTCCGCTTGATGCCGTCAGTCTACATCGCTGTTAGGCTTTGCACTCTTTCCTGCAGCCTTTATGAATAGTCCACCATGCCGTTGCCGCTGATCTACCACGAAGACTACAGCCCGGAATTTCCGGCGGATCACCGCTTCCCCATGGACAAGTTCCGCCTGCTGCGCGATCACCTGGTGGACAGCGGCCTGACCCGCGACGAAGACCTGCTGCGCCCCGAGCTGTGCCCTGCCGACATTCTCGCCCTGGCCCATGACCGCGGTTATATCGAACGCTACATGAGCGGCGAGTTGTCCCGCGAAGACCAGCGGCGCCTCGGTCTGCCGTGGAACGAAGCGCTGGCGCGACGCACCGTGCGGGCGGTCGGCGGTTCGATTCTGGCAGCGGAAAAAGCGCTGGAACATGGCCTGGCCTGTCACCTGGCCGGCGGCACCCATCACGCCCACTACGACTACCCCGCCGGCTTCTGCATCTTCAATGACCTGGCGATCATCAGCCACTACCTGCTGCAAAGCGGCCGAGTGAACCGGGTGCTGATCTTCGACTGCGACGTGCATCAGGGCGACGGCACTGCGCGGATTCTGCACAACACCCCGGAAGCGATCACCGTTTCCCTGCACTGCGAAAAGAACTTTCCTGCACGCAAGGCCGAAAGCGACTGGGACATTCCGCTGCCCAACGGCATGGGCGACGCCGACTACTTGAAGGTTGTCGATGACGCGCTCAACTATCTGCTGCCGCTGTATCAGCCGGATCTGGTGCTGTACGACGCCGGCGTCGACGTGCACAAGGACGACGCCCTCGGTTATCTGCAACTGACCGACGAAGGCCTCGCCGCCCGCGACGAAAGCGTGATGCGCCACTGCCTGGGCCGCGACATCCCGGTGGTCGGGGTGATCGGCGGCGGTTACAGCAAGGATCGCCACGCCCTCGCCCGCCGCCACGGCATCCTGCATCACAGTGCGCAGCGCGTCTGGCAGTCATCGGGTTGTCATTGAGTTGTGCTGCGTTACCCACAATGGCTGTGGAACGGCCTGTGGATAACCTGAGCGAAAGGGACTACAGCTCATGCTGAACATGGCCTGCAGCGCGCTGGTTGTTTTTTGATCAGGTCTGACGATGGCCGCTGCTGCTAGAATGCGCGGCTTATTCCGCCACGCTATTGCCGCTGCCATGACCCAGACTTCCGCCGCCCTTCCCGCTCACGTCGCCATCATCGGCGGTGGCCCCGCCGGCCTGATGGCCGCCGAAGTGCTGAGCCAGGCCGGAGTCCGGGTCGATCTGTACGACGGAATGCCCTCGGTAGGCCGCAAGTTCCTGCTGGCCGGGGTCGGCGGCATGAACATCA
This sequence comes from Pseudomonas sp. NFIX49, assembly GCF_900115915.1. Taxonomy (NCBI): domain Bacteria; kingdom Pseudomonadati; phylum Pseudomonadota; class Gammaproteobacteria; order Pseudomonadales; family Pseudomonadaceae; genus Pseudomonas; species Pseudomonas sp. NFIX49. The sequence continues at coordinate 144,242 of NZ_FOYE01000010.1, forward strand.
CCCATTCCGAAGCCTGGCCGGCCTTCCTCTCGCGCTACGCCGAACGCGCCCCGAACATCGCCCCGCTGCTGCGCGCGTTCGACGCCGACGCACTGTGCCGCTGGATTCACGAGTTGGGCATCGAAACCTTTATCGGCAGCTCCGGCCGGGTGTTCCCCACCGACATGAAAGCCGCGCCATTGCTGCGCGCCTGGCTCAAGCGCCTGCGCGACAGCGGCGTGGTTATCCACACCCGCCACCGCTGGCTCGGCTGGGACGAAAACGGCGCGCTGCGCATCGACAGCCCCGATGGCGAGAAAACCCTTTCCCCCGACGCCACCCTGCTCGCCCTCGGCGGCGGCAGTTGGTCGCGACTGGGCTCCGACGGCGCGTGGATGCTGCCGCTGGAACAACGCGGTGTAGGACTGGCGCCGTTGCAGCCGAGCAATTGCGGCTTCGAGGTGCAGGCCTGGAGCGAATTGATGGTCAGCAAATTCGCCGGCGCGCCGCTGAAAAATATCGCCATTGGTTTGAATGACGACGTTCCGCGTTTGGGTGAATGCGTGATTACCGCAACCGGCATCGAGGGCAGTTTGATCTACGCGCTGTCGGCGCCGATTCGTGAGGCGATCAATGTGCACGGTGCGGCGACCATTCACATCGACCTGCTGCCCGGCCGTCCTGTGGATAAATTGCAGGCGGCACTGAGCAAACCACGGGGTTCGCGCTCGATGGCCAAGCATCTGCACAGTCAGGTCGGGATTGATGGGTTGAAAGCGGCGCTATTGCGAGAGCTCACTGATGCGACGACGTTTGCTGATCCGGCACTGTTGGCTGGAGCGATCAAGGCCTTGCCGCTGACGCTGGTGAAAACCCGACCACTGGATGAAGCGATCAGCAGTGCCGGTGGCGTGACGTTTGAGGCGATGGATGAGCGGATGATGCTCAAGGCGTTGCCGGGGGTGTTTTGTGCGGGGGAGATGCTGGATTGGGAAGCGCCGACTGGGGGTTATCTACTGACGGCGTGTTTTGCCAGCGGCCGGGCGGCCGGAGCTGGAATGCTGAAGTGGCTCAACAACAGCGGCAAGCTACAAGCCAAAAGCTAACGACAAACCGCCCTTAACTCGTAGCTTGCAGCTTGAAACTCGCCGCTGCCCTTATGGCTTACGCTTACGCGGCCCGGTATTGAACACCGGCACCTTACGCACAGGCTTGATCGAAGGCTCCGGCGCCTGAGTCTCGCCGCTGTCCACCCACTTGCCCAGATTGCGCTTGCCACCGCCACCACCGGAAGCCTTGGGCTTTTTCGGTTTCTTCGGCTTCTTGATCACCTGCCCGCTGGCATCGGTGTCCGGCACACGGTGCTCGGGCACGAAATCCGGCTCAACCTCGCGCTTCAACGTGCTGCGGGTCAGCATTTCAATCGCCGACAACATGTTCACTTCATCAGCGCACACCAGCGAAATCGCCTCACCGGTCGAACCCGCGCGGCCAGTCCGGCCGATGCGGTGAATGTAATCCTCGGCAACGATCGGCAGATCGAAGTTGACCACCAGCGGCAGGTCTTCGATATCCAGACCACGGGCCGCCACGTCGGTGGCCACCAGAATCTGCACTTCGCTCAGCTTGAAACGGTCCAGCGCCCGCTGCCGGGTCGCTTGCGGCTTGTCGCCGTGGATGCCGTCGGCGTTCACGCCCAGGCCCTGGAGCTTCTCGACCAGCGCGTCCACACCATTACGGGTCTTGGCGAACACCAGCACCTGCTTCCACTTGTTCTTGCGCATCAGGTGCACGAATAGTTCCGGCTTGCGCTTCTTGTCCACCGTCACCACCCACTGCTTGACGGTGTTGGCGGCGACGTTGCGCGGGCTGACTTCGATGCTCTGCGGATCGTTGAGCATCTGCCCGGCCAGCAGGCGGATGTCATCGGAGAAGGTCGCGGAGAACAGCAGCGTCTGCCGCTTCTTCGGCAGCGCGCGATAAATGTTCGCCAGCTCTTCGGAAAAGCCCAGGTCGAGCATGCGGTCGGCTTCGTCCAGCACCAGAGTTTGCAGCTGGTTGAACTTCAGCGCGTTCTGGCGGAACAGGTCGAGCAGACGGCCCGGGGTCGCGACCAGCAGATCGACGCCGCCGCGCAGCTTCATCATCTGCGGGTTGATGCTGACGCCGCCGTACACCGCGTAAGTGCGCAATGGCAGGTTTTCGGCGTACTGGCGCACGGCCTCGTGGACTTGCTCGGCCAGCTCGCGGGTCGGCACCAGAATCAGCGCACGCACCGAGTTGGCGGTGACTTTCGGCCCTTCCATCGCCAGCAGTTGCAGCAGCGGCAAAGCGAAACCGGCGGTCTTGCCGGTGCCGGTCTGGGCCGCAGCCATCAGGTCGCGACCGGCCAGCACGGCCGGAATGGCTTGCGCCTGCACCGGCGTCGGGGTCTGGTAGCCGAGCTTCTCAAGGGAGCGCAGCAAGGGTTCGATCAGGCCAAGGGTGGCGAAAGTCATGGGAGTACCGTAGGAAAAATCAGAGCAAAGTGTGCGATGGCGCGCAGTTTACCCTAATTCGCACGCTGCTCCGTCGCTATGGCAGCCGGCTCGCTGACCACCGGCAGCTGCCGTGGACGGCGCCACTGTGGCAGACCGATCAGCACCACAGCGCCGATGATCACCAGCATCGCCAGCGCCTCTTCGATCCCGATGGTCTCGCCGACAAACACGATCCCCAACAACACCGCCACCGCCGGGTTCACATAGGCATAACTGGTGGCAGCCGCCGGGCGAACGTTTTTCAACAGATACATGTAAGCGTTGAAGGCGATGATCGAGCCGAAGAAGATCAGGTACGCCAGCGCCAGCCAGCCTTCCAGCGGCGGCATGGCCTGCAGGTGTTCACCGCTGGCCGCGCTGCCGATCAGCAACACCGCCCCACCGACCAGCATTTCCACGGCACTGGCCATTGCGCCCTGAGGCAGCGGCAAGTGTTTGCTCCACACCGAACCGAACGCCCAGCTCGCTGCCGCGAAAATCAGCAACGCCGCGCCCAGTGGACTCGATTGCAGGTTGGAGCCCATGTTGAGCATCGCGATACCGATAATCCCCATCACCACCCCGGCCCACTCCAGGCGAGTGTTGCGCGCGCCCCAGAAATAACCGCAGAGCAAGGTAAACAGCGGCACCGTCGCTACCGCCAGCGCGGCAACACCCGACGCCACGCCGCTGTGCTCGGCCAAAGTCACCGCGCCGTTGCCGAAGCTGAGCAACAGAATCCCGATGATCCCCGCCGCCTTCCACTGCGCCCAGGTCGGCGCCGGTGCCCCGCGCCAGCGCAGGAACGCGTACATCAGCGTGCCGGCAATCACGAAGCGCACGCCACCGAGCATCAGCGGCGGCCAGTACTCGACGCCGATGCGGATCACCAGATAGGTCGATCCCCAAATCACGTACAACGCAAAAAACGCAGCGATCAAGGGCAAGGAAAAACGGCGCAAGGCAGACATGGGCAGCTCGAAAGTCAGACTCAGGGGATTGATTATTCTAGAAAGGCCAACCGCTAAAAATAAGTTACAAAACCTGTTTATAGCGCCGGTACACTTTTGAAAACACGGAGATCGACGGTCAAAACCGCGATTTCGAAAGTCTGGCATTTTCAGGAGTCCGACCTTGGACAAATACGACCGCATGCTGCTCAGCGCCCTGCTCGAAAACGGTCGCGCGTCCTACGCCGACCTCGCCCGCAAAGTGAACCTCTCCGCCCCCGCCGTCGCCGAACGCGTGGCCAAACTCGAGGCCAGCGGCGTCATCACCGGCTACTCGGCCAAAGTCGACATGGCCAAACTCGGCCTGCCGATCCAGTGCGTCATCGAACTGCGCCTGAACCAGCACGGCAACCCGAAGGTGTACGACGAACTGATCAGAATTCCGCAACTCACCGAATGCCACCGCGTCACCGGCGACCCGTGCGTGATCATGCAGGCAGCCGTGGGCTCGATGACCGAGCTGGAAGAGCTGATCAACCGGGTGGCGAAATTCGGGTTCAGCAAGACGTCGATCGTGTTATCGAGTGCGATAGAGAAGCGGGTGCCGTTGGGGCATATCGAAGGCAACGGCAAGTAACCTTCCCGTCCCGCTCGAGAGCTGGGACGCGGAGCGTCCCGGGCTGCATTCCCACGCGGAGCGTGGGAACGATCAAACGATCAACCGGGGCCGGAATTCAGCGATAACGCTCTAAGTGCTCGCCGACTTTAGCGGCCGGGACTTTCTGCAACTTGCACAGCAGGTCGTGCGATAGCTCGCGCACGCCGTGCTTGTCCCGCAACTCATCCGCCAGATGCGCCAGCAAATTCGCCGCCATCTCCGCATCCGCCATCGCCCGGTGCGCCTGGCCGGTATGCGGCAACTGGGCGAAGGTGGTGAGCGTACCGAGCTTGTGGTTCGGCGCCGCCGGCATCAGGCGGCGGGCCAGCAGCAGCGAGCAGGCAAAGTTCTGCAAACGGGTGCGTTTGATCCGGCCCAGTTCGAAGTCCCAGAACTTCTGGTCGAAGGCTGCGTTGTGTGCCAGCAGGGGCGTGCAGCCGACGAATTCGTTGACTTCGTTCATCACCTGTTCGGCCGAAGGCGCAGTGCGCAGCATGGCGTTGCTGATGCCGGTGAGTTGTTCGATGAAGGCCGGGACGCGGACGCCGGCGTTCATCAGGCTCTGGTAACGCTCGACGATGCGGCCGTTTTCCAGCATGACCACGGCGATTTCCGTGGCCCGGCAGCTGCTGCTCGGCGAGATGCCGGTGGTTTCAAAGTCGATGACTGCAATGCGTTCCAAACCGGGTTCAACTCCGTTCAATTCTTGAGCAACAGTGCGCCTTCGATCGGCACATAACGGCTGGCGGCACGGATCAGCGAGTTGGCGGTCAGGCCGGGAACACCGTAGGCCACCGCTTGCACGCCGTGCTTGTTGATGATGCGTTCGAGCAGCATGTCGAAGTCGCCATCACCGGAGGCCAGGACGATTTCGTCGACGTGGTCGGCGGCGTCCATGATGTCGAGGGTGATGCCCACGTCCCAGTCGCCCTTGGCCGAGCCGTCGCTGCGCTGGATGTAGGGTTTGAGTTTGACGGTGAAACCGAGGTTGCGCAGGATCTGCTGGAACTGCTGCTGTTTGCTGTCGCCCCGGTCGATCGCATAGGCGTAGGCCTCGACGATCTGCCCGTGCTGGCTGACATCCGCCCACAGCGCCGCGTAGTTGAAGTGGCAACCATAGGCCTGACGCACGGTGTAGTAGAGGTTCTGCACATCGGCGAACACTGCGATTTTTTTCACCGGAGTTCCTGTGAGCGCTGACGCGCATGAGCCGGATCAGGCACCTGGCCCGAAAAAGGCGCTCAGTATGCCAGCCCGAAGGAAGGTTCCGCGAATAATCGGCCCGGGGCGATCAGGCGCCCCGGACGAATGGCGAATCAGACGAAGGAATCGTCGTCATCGAAGAACGATGAGTTGTTGTCGCTGTAGTCGGTGTCGGCAAAGCCGCCCTGGTCATTACCGTAGGAGTCGTTGTTGGCCATGCGCTGGTCATCGCCCCAGCCGTTGTTGCTCTGGTCGTTGACCTGAGCCGGCTCTTCCTTGATGACTTCGACGATTTCTTCCGGCTGCTGGTTGTGATGGAACAGGCTGCTGATGCCTTGTGCCAGCATCACGCCACCGGCCACACCGGCCGCCGTTTTCAGGGCGCCGCCGAGGAAGCTGCTGCCGGCTGCCGGGGCCGCTTGTTGCTGGCCATAACCCGGAGGTGGCGCGCCGAAGTTCTGTTGTGGCGCGGGCGCACCGAAGCTCTGCTGCGGTGCCGGCTCACGCCAGCCGCCAGTGGAGGCCGGGGCGCTCTGGGTCGGCGCCGGGCGCGAGCTGCTGCCACCGAAGATGCTCGACAGGAAGCCACCACCGCTGGAGGCCGGCGGCGCGCTCTGCGCCTTGGCCGATTGCAGTTCGGCCTGCAATTGCTTGACCTGTTGAGTCAGTTGTTTGTTCTGTTCGTCGAGGCTCTTGAGGGCAGCCTCCTGCACCAGAATCGCCTGGGTCATGAAATAACCTGCGGCCGGCTGGCGCGTCAGGTGTTCCTTGATCCGCGCCTCGGCCTGGGCGTCGCGCGGGGCTGCCTCCGTTTCGGCCTGTTGCAGCCGGGAAAACAGTCCATCGATCAGGGTTTGTTCTTCGCTGTTCATGGCGACCTCGTAGATTGCCGGGGATAACGTTGCCCTCGTCCACGTCGGAGGAGGTGCACCACTGTAATGGAGGCAGTGACAGAATGTTTCAATGACCTTTACCGAACGTTTACGTTTGCGCAGCGAAACGGATCATCGGTTAAAGTGGGCCACTGTTTTTGACCTGCGATACCGACTGATGAATGCCTTCGATGTGCTGCGCGACTCCCTGTATTTTTTCAAACGCAATCTGGGCCGGATCGTCCAGTTGTGCCTGCCGCTGGTGATTGTCGAAGCCGTGCTGCAACAGGTGGTCGACCATGCCAGCGACCCGGACGGTTACTCGGCCATCAGCGTGATCGTCGGCCTGCTGGTGTATCCGTTGTACACCGCCGCGCTGATTCTGTTTCTCGATGCCCGCACCCGCGGCGAATCCCCGCAAACCCGCGATCTGCTGGCGATGGCCGCTCGTCTTTGGCCGCGCTTTGCCCTGCTGACTGCGCTGAACACGCTGTTGATCCTGCTCGGGCTGTCGCTGTATTTCCTGCCAGGCCTGTGGCTGATGGTCACTCTGGCCTTCGGCGAATACCTGCTGGTGCTGCGCGGTTACGGCCCGTTGCAGGCGATGAAGGAAAGCCTGCGCCTGAGCCGCGGGCATTTTCTGCGGATTCTGGTGTGCATCCTGTGTGTAATGGGGCCGCTGTGGCTGCTCAAGGGCCTGACCCTGCAGGTCTATCCCGATCCGCAGAATCCGTTGATTGCGGTGCTGATCGACAGCGGTCACAGCTTCCTGCAACTGTTCACCAGCGTGGTGCTGTTCCGCCTGTTCATGCTGATCAGCGAATTGCCCGACAAACGTGACAGATTAGTCTGACTGCACCGAGCTTGGGCTGATCGATGGGTCTCGGGTATGCTCGGGACCACTTCCGTATCGCTATAAGCCGAGCCATGACCCGTCTACTGCGCTACATCCTGTTGCCCGTACTGCTCGCCCTCGCCCTGATCGGCACGCTGATCTACAGCCTGACCTGGCGCCCCGACGCCCGGGAAACCCTGTCGGTCAGCTGCTCCGGGCAACCGCCAACGCTGGTGCCCGGCCAGGCCCTGAAGGTCATGACCTGGAACGTGCAATACCTGGCCGGCAAGCGCTACGTGTTCTGGAATGACCTGGCGCAAGGCGACGACGAAGCCCCAACCCCGGAAGACATGGCGTTCAGCCTCGATGAAGTGGCGCGGGTGATCCGCGACGAACAGCCCGACGTGGTGCTGTTGCAGGAACTGGATGACGGCGCCAAGGCCAGCGACTATCAGAATCAACTCAAGCTGTTGCAGGAGCGCCTGACCGACCTCTATCCGTGCAGCGCCCACGCCTTTGACTGGAAGGCCGACTTCGTCCCGGAACCGCACATCTTCGGCAGCGTCGGCCGGCAACTCGCCACCCTCAGCCGCTACCGCATCGAACACGCCGAGCGCCTGCAATTGCCGGTGCAGCCGGCGAACCTCATCAGCCGTCAGTTCCAGCCGAAAGATGCGCTGCTCGCCACCACTTTGCCGCTCAGCGATGGCGGGCAACTGGTGGTGTTCAACACCCATCTGGATCGCGCCACCCAACCGGACGACACCTTGCAGGCGCAGGTGACAGCGGTGGCCAAGGTCCTCGACAAACACGAAAGCCACGGCACGCCGTGGCTGATCGGCGGCGACTTCAATCTGCTGCCGCTCGGCCAGTACCGGCGCCTGCCCACCGAGCAGCGCACGCCTTACTCCGCCGACAGTGCGCTGCATGTGCTGTGGGACAAGTACCCGATGATCCCGACCAACAACGAAGCCAGCGGCATCGACCGCGCCAAATGGCTGACCCATTACCCCAACGACCCCGGCCTCAACGGCCCGGACCGCACGGTCGATTACCTGTTCTACAGCCCGAAGATCAAACGGGTCGAAGCCACGGTGCGCCAGGACGATACGTTGCGCATCTCCGATCATTTGCCGGTCATTGCGCGGTTCCTCCTGCCACCCAACTGACCTCAATGAGTCTCTTCGAGATCATCGTGCAACAGCCCGAAGATCTGCCGTTTCATGTCGATGAACGAGCGCTCCATCACCATATCCAGCGTGCGTGGACGCTCGATCGGCACATCGAGAATCTGCTTGATTCGCCCCGGCCTGGCGCCCATCACGTACACCCGGTCGCCAAGCAGGATCGCCTCGTCGATGTCGTGGGTGACGAACAGCACGGTTTTCTTGCTGTTGCCCCACACCCGTAATAACAGCTGCTGCATTTGCAGGCGGGTCTGGCTGTCGAGGGCGCCGAAGGGTTCGTCCATCAGCAGGATCTGCGGGTCGTTGGCCAATGCCCGGGCAATCGCCACCCGTTGCATCATGCCGCCGGATAACTGTTTGGCGTAGTTGTCGGCGAACCCGGACAAGCCGACTTCGTGCACATAGTGATCGACAATTTCCTTGCGCCGCGCCGCCGGCATGCCCCGGCGCTTGAGGCCGAACTCGACGTTCTGCCGCACGGTCAGCCACGGGAACAGCGTGTAGCTCTGGAACACCATCCCGCGATCCGCGCCGGGGCCCTGCACTTGCTGGCCGCCGACGTAGATTTCGCCAGAGGTCGGCTCGGCCAGGCCGGCAGTGAGGTACAACAGGCTCGACTTGCCGCAACCCGACGGCCCGACCAGTACCGCGAACTGCTGATCCGGCACTTCGAACGACACTTCTTCCAGCGCAGTGAATGTACCGCCGCCGGGTTTGCTGTAGCGCAGGCTGACCTTGTCCACCTGCAACCTTGGCGCGGCGTGTGCCGGTGCGGCGACCGGCTCGATGAAACGACGGTTGGCAGCGGTTACTGAGCCCATGCGGCAATCCTCAAACGCAAGAAGCGGAACAGTTGATCGGTGACCAGGCCGAGCAGGCCGATGATCGCGATGGCGAGAAAAATCACATCGACCTGAAAGCCGCGCATGGCCTTGAGGCTCAAGTAACCAAGGCCGCTCGATGCGGCGACCAGTTCGGCGACCACCAGATAGGTCCAGGCCCAGCCCATGGTCACCCGCAAGGTGTCGAGCACGCCGGGCAACGACGCCGGGGCGATCACATGCAGCACCGCGTCACGCCGGTTGGAGCCGAGGGTGTAGGAGGCGTTGATCAAGTCCTTGGAGATGCCTTTGGACACGTCGGCGATCATCACCAGTTGCTGGAAGAACACGCCGAAAATGATCACCGAAACCCGCTGCTCCAGACCGATACCAATCCAGAGGATGAACAGCGGCACGAACGAGGTCACCGGCAGGTAGCGGATGAAATTCACCAACGGTTCGAGGAACGCCTGGACGATGCGAAAGCTGCCCATCAGCAAGCCCAGCGGCACCGCCACCAGCGACGAAACAATGAAACCGACCATCACCACTTCGACACTGGCCCACACATGCTGGCCGAGGGTGCCGTCGCGGCTCAGGCGCACGGCGGCTTCGACCACTGCGCCGGGCGTCGGCAGGAACATCCCCGGCACGATGCCGCCATAAGACAACCCGGCCCACAGGCCGACCAGCAACACCCAGGCCAGACCGCTGGCGCTCCACACCACCGGCACCGGCAACCCGGTCTTCGGCGTGATGCAACGGCTCAGCCATGAATTGCGCTTGAACATGAGCAGTCTCCTAGAGCGGGCTGACGAAACGGTTATCCACCAGATCGTCATTGCTGACGTTGTAGGGCTTGCCCTGCAATTCACTGGCGGTTTCGTTGGCCAGTTTGATCAGCGGTGCGCTGTCACCCGGCTTGCCCGGCGAGCCAAGGAGTTTTTCGCTCATGGCCTGATCGTAGAAGCGCACGCCTTGCGCAGCGGCGGCCAGTTCCTTCGGATCAGACAGGTAACCACCGACGCCCTTGGCCATGATTTCGTAGGCTTGCTGTGGATGGTCCTTGGTGAACTGCACCGCTTTATAGAGGCCGGCGACCAGCGCCTTGACATCTTCCGGCTGCTTCTCGATCACCGTGCAGTTGAGCGCCACCACATCGACGATCACGCCCGGCGTACTGCTGCTGTCGATCAGCACCTTGCCCTGCTGCTTGTCGCGCACCATCGACAGGTGCGGCTCCCACGTTACGGCGGCCGGCACGCGACCGGCGATGAACGCGGTGGCGGCATCGTCGGCGGTCATGTTCTGCACGGTGATGTCGCTCATGCTCATGCCGTTCTTTTTCAACAGGTACGAGAGCCAGAACTGCGAGGTCGACCCTTCGTTGACGGCCACGGCCTGGCCCTTGAGTTCTTGCAGGCTCTTCACGTTTTTACCGACCAGCACACCGTCGCCGCCATGGCTGTCATCCAGCGCGGCCACGGCCTTGAAGCAGAACTGCGGGCGGTACTTCAGCACTTCATCGATGGTCGAGGCCGAGCCGGACAATTGCCCGGACGCCTGGGCGGCCATGTACATCGACGCTTCTTCGACCACCGGCAATTCGACGGTCAGGCCGTTTTCCTTGAAGTAGCCCAGATCCTGAGCCAGATACAGGGTGCCGTAACCGACCCACGTGGTGTGGCCGATCGACAAGGTGCCAGCCTGAGCGGCGGTGACGCAAAGGGCGGAAATCGCCAGAGGACCTGCAAGACGGGTAAACAAGGACTTGTTCATGGAGCACTCCCAACGCTGTTGATTTAGTTGTCATGGGCAGTACGGCCAGCCGTGGTGTCGCGATTGCACGCTGCGGTCTCTGCTGGACTCTGGCGGGCAATGCCTTGGCTGGCGAAATCGATGTTGACCCAGGCTTGGCGTCAGGAAAACGAGGAAATAGTTAGACGCGAACGATGAAAAAACTGGGTAGTGCGCACCGCGAAAGGGCGCGTCGGGCGGGGGTGCCCGAGGTGGGTGCAGATTGGGAAAAAGTCTGGCGGAGATCGTTCCCACGCTCTGCGTGGGAATGCAGCCCGGGACGCGCTGCGTCCCATTCGAGAGCTGGAACGCGGAGCGTCCCTTGAGGCATTCCCACGCAGACGGTTCGACGCCTCGACGTGGGAACGATCAGGACACGGAACGAGCGATCGGGGGAGTTAGAGCCGGCCGTATTCCTGCGCCGTACGATCCAGCGCTTTCAACGTCTTGCCCACCAGCTCGTCAATCTCTTCACGACTGGCAATCAACGCCGGCGCCATGATCATCCGCCCCAGTGTCGAGCGAATGATCACCCCCTCTTCAAAACCGATCGTGCGGCAGCGCCAGGCGATGTCGTTCTCATTGGCAAAGCGCTTGCGCGTGGCCTTGTCTTCGGCCAGTTGCAACGCCGCAACCATGCCCGTGCCCTGGATATCGCCCACCAACGGGTGATTGCCGAACACCTCGCGCAGGCACTGTTGCAGGTACGGCCCGATGTCATCCTTGACCCGCGTCACCACGCCTTCATCGCGCAATGCCTTGAGGTTGGCAATCGCCACAGCCGCCGCCACCGGGTGCCCGGAATAGGTCAGACCATGGGCGAACACACCGCCCTGCTCCACCAGCACGTCGGCCATTTTCTTCGACAGGATCAGGCCACCCATCGGGATGTAACCGGAGGTCAGGCCCTTGGCGATGGACAGGGTGTCCGGCTCGAAACCGAAGTATTCGTGGGCGAACCATTCGCCGGTGCGACCAAAGCCGCCGATCACTTCATCGGCACACAACAGCACGTCGTACTTGCGGCAGATGCGCTGGATTTCCGGCCAGTAGCTTTCCGGCGGGAAGATCATCCCGCCCGCGCCCTGGAACGGTTCGGCGATGAATCCGGCGACCTTGTCGGCGCCCAGTTCGAGGATCTTCGCTTCCAGTTGCTGCGCAGCCCGCAGACCGAACTCAGCCGGCGTCAGGTTGCCTTCGTGAGCGAAGAAGTACGGCTCGTCGATGTGCGCGATGTCGGGAATCATCCCACCCATTTCGTGCATGAATTTCATGCCACCGAGGGCCGTCGCGGCCAGGGTCGAACCGTGATAGCCGTTCCAGCGGCCGATCATGATTTTCTTCTCGGACTTGCCCAGCACCTGCCAGTAACGGCGGACGGTACGGATCAGCACCTCGTTGGCCTCGGAACCGGAGTTGGTGTAGATCGCGTGGCTGTAGTGCCCCGGCAGCAGGCTGAACAGCAGCTCGGAGAGCTCGATCACCTGCGGGTGGGTGGTGTGGAAAAACATGTTGTAGTACGGCAACTGCTCCAGTTGCCGACTCGCCGCGGCGTTCAGATCCTTGCGCCCGTAACCGAGGTTGGTGCACCACAGCCCGGACATGCCGTCGAGGTAGCGCCGACCGTCGTTGTCCCACAGATGCAGACGCTCACCGCGCACCATCACCCGTGGGCCTTCGTCGTTGAGGGCCTTCTGGTCGACGAACGCATGAATGTGGTGCGCTGCATCGGCGGCCTGGTAGTCGCGGGTTTCACGTGAGGTGGTCATCGCCGGATCTCCTTTCTTGTTGTGAGCGGCTGTCATGAGCGCAGTTGAAACCAGGTGGTTTTCAACTGGGTGTATTTGTCGAACGAGTGCAGCGACAGATCGCGGCCGAAACCGGATTGTCTGCCGCCGCCGAACGGCACGGTCACGTCCAGCGCATCGACGCTGTTGACCGACACCGTACCGGCTCGCAATTGCCGCGCCACCCGGTGCGCGCGGTGCAGATCATCGGTCCACAGCGACGCCGCCAGACCGTAGACGCTGTCGTTGGCCAATCGCAAGGCGTGGGCCTCGTCATCGAACGGCATCACCGCCAGCACCGGGCCGAACACTTCTTCACGAAACAGGGTCATGTGCGGCTGCACGTCGGTGAAAATCGTCGGCTGAACGAAGTTGTCCGAGCCGTTGAAACTCAATTGACGGCCGCCACAGACGCGGGTCGCGCCTTCGCGTTCGGCCTGATGGATGAAGCGCAGAACGCTTTCGGTCTGACGGGTGTCGACAATCGCCCCGGCCGCACTCGCCGGGTCCAGCGGATCGCCCGGCTGCCAGCGTTCGGCCTCGGCCTTCAGTCGTTCGACGAACTCATCATGAATCGAGCGCTCCACCAGCAACCGCGAGTTGGCCGAGCAGACTTCGCCCTGATTGAAGAAAATCCCGAACGCGGCTTTCTGCGCCGCCAGATCCAGATCCTTGCAGTCGGCGAACACCAGATTGGCGCTCTTGCCGCCGCACTCCAGCCACACCTGCTTGAGGTTCGACTGCGCGGAGTACTGCATGAAATATTTGCCGACCTGGGTCGAGCCGGTGAACACCAGACAATCGACATCCGGGTGCAAGCCCAAGGCTTTGCCGGCCTGTTCGCCGAGCCCCGGCAGCACGTTCAGCACACCGGCCGGCAACCCGGCTTCCAGCGCCAGCTCGGCCAGACGCAACGCGGAGAACGGTGATTGCTCGGCGGGTTTGAGAATCACCGAATTGCCCGCCGCCAGCGCCGGGGCGAGTTTCCACGCGGCCATGTCCAGCGGGAAGTTCCACGGCACCACAGCCGCGACCACGCCCAGCGCTTCGCGGGTGATGGTCGCCAGCACGTTCGAGGCGCTCGGCGCGACCTGATCGTAGAGCTTGTCGAGGCTTTCGGCGTACCAGCGGAACACCCCGGCGGCGCCCGGCACGTCGATGTTGTAAGCGTCCATCACCGGTTTGCCCATGTTCAGCGAATCGAGCAGCGCCAGTTCTTCGCGATTGGCCAGAATCAGATCCGCCAGCCGCAGCAGCACTTGCTTGCGCTCGGTCGGTGAACGCCCGGCCCAGGTGCCGGCCTCGAACACCTGTCGCGCATTCTGCACCGCCGCGTCAACATCCTCTTCACCACACGCGGCGACGTTTGCCAGCAGCTGGCCGGTGGCCGGGTTGATCGCGGCAAAGGTCTGCCCCGACTGCGCCGCACGCAGTTTGCCGTCGATCACGGCCTGGTACGGATAGCTCAATTCAGCGGCCTTGCGCTGCCAGTCTGCAAGCTCGAACACGGTGGTTGCTCCTTGGACTTTTATTCTTTTGAGAACAGTGCGGGGTCGATAGTCGCTCAGGCCCGTGCGCGCTAAAACCAGTAAAAATGTCTTCGCAGACAATAAAAAAGGTAACCAGCCGATGGCCCCTTCGCGCGCGTATGGGGCTATTGTTCAGGGACAAAAAAACCGCCGACAGAACGGAGGCCGGCGGCTTACAAATTGCTTGGATGTGAAATCCGTTCGCTTTGAGGTTCACCGTGGCCGCTTACAACCTGCGTCAGTTGAAATACTTCATCACCACCGTCGAATGCGGCAGCGTCGCCGAAGCGTCGCGCAAGCTGTACATCGCGCAACCGGCGATTTCCACAGCGATCAAGGGGCTGGAAGACAGCTTCGGCGTGCAACTGCTGATCCGCCATCACGCCCAGGGCGTGTCCCTGACGCCGAGCGGTGCGCGGTTCTTCCGCAAGGCTCAGGAACTGCTGCGCATGGCCAAGGAGTTCGAACAGAACGCCCTCGCCGACAACGACGTGGTGGCCGGGCAGATCGATATCGGCTGTTTTGAAACGGTGGCACCGCTGTACCTGCCGCAACTGATTGCCGGCTTCTCGGCGCTGTATCCGGGGGTGAAGATCCGCATCCGCGACGGCGAACAACAGGAACTGGTGCAAGGCCTGACCTCGGGCACCTTCGATCTTGCAATCCTGTACAAGCACGACCTCGACGCCACCATCGAAACCGAACCGCTGATGCCGGCCCAACGACCTTACGCCCTGCTCCCGGCCGATCACCGCTTCGCCCAGCTCAAGCAGGTTTCGCTGCGCGACTTGTGCCTGGAACCGATGATCCTGCTCGACGTACAACCGAGCCGCACCTACTTCGTCAGCCTGTTCGAAGAACTCGGCCTGTCGCCACGCATCGAGTTCAGTTCGCCATCAATCGAAATGGTGCGCGGCATGGTCGGCCAAGGTTTCGGCTTCTCGATCCTGGTCACCCGCCCGCATTCGGAATGCACCTACGACGGCAAGAAAGTCGTGTGCGTGGACATCGTCGAAGACGTCACCGGGTCAGGCCTGGTGGCGGCGTGGCTCAAACGCGGACAACTGACCAAACCGGCGCAGCTGTTTGCCGATTATTGTCGGGAGCAGCTGACGGCGAAGGCCAGCCGATGAAAATCAAAAGATCGCAGGCTGCGATCTTTTGATACCAGCTTTATAAAACTCAGGCTGTCGCCGGAAAGCCGATGCCAACCCCCAAAAAACCTATTGATCGTTTTCCGTACCGAGTTGAGGGTCAATTTCAACGAAGTTCCGACGCAAGTAACCTTCCATGGCAATGTCTTCAATCGCCCACTCACCATGCCCGAGGTTGCCGACCAGGTCGCGGCGTTGCAGGCGCTTCAAGGCAGTCTGAACCGTCGCCGCGCTGGGCACGTGGCCACCGGGCATCTCGCTGCCAATCCACTCGCGTCCTTCGGTAGAAAAAATGGGAAGCCCCCTCACCAGCCCGATAAGTACGGTGAAATCCAGAGGTGCCATCTCCAGGATCAGGTTTTCGAAGTTGCCTTCGTCGGTCATAGTGCTCCAGGCTCGATGATCTGCATCTCGCACACTGAGCCCCTCAGTAAGGCACAGCAGGAATACGTCGCGAATGTACTTGGGCATGTATCCCCGGGCAGCGAAACGCTCGAAAGCGGCGTTTACCTCCCACTCCCTTCCGGTGATTTCCTGGAACCGCTGGCCCAGATGCTGGACAAATTCCAGGCCAAGATTAGGAAACTGGATCTCGTGGCTGAACTGATAGAACGGTGCTTTGGTACGACGAAACATTCGATGCAGGCCATCCTGGGAGGACCCTGTAAACACTGCAAAGACTTCACCGTGCGCCTGCTGCAATAGCGAACGGAGCGTAGCAGTCAAGTCTTCGAATTCTTTCCGGCTCGCCAGATGCTGAACCTCATCGATGATCAGCAGCGCCTTGCCGTTACCGAGTATCCGGAAGCGCTCGAAGAGCTCGATCAGGTTCAGTCCGCCCTCCTTCGCCAGCTCGGCCTTCACTGTTACGCCGTCGGTACTGGCGCCGGCCTCCACCGACTGGACCAGAGACCCCGGTCGCATGAGCTTCAGCCAGTTGCGTCGCAAGAACCCTGTACCGTGGATGGCCTCATACAACGCACCCGCGATCACCCGCTCAGGATGCGCCTTGTCAAACCACAGGTCTGCTGTTGCAACAATAAAGCCGTGTGCCTTGGCAATCGGTATCAGATCGTTGATCAGAAAGGTGGTTTTGCCCTTGCGCCGAGGCGCGAATATCGTCGCGGCGTTCTGCAGGCGTGACTCGAAAGTGACCAGGATTCCTTCAGCCAGGTTGGTGCGAGGGAAGAGCAGCGAGTCCTTGGTTTCCGGAGTCATTATGAGCCTTTATGTCAAAATACATAATTTATGAATAAAGAAATAATTACGCATAATTGAGGAAGATGGAAGGCCTACCTGAATGCCGTCTGTTACGTACCCCGTGGTTTTGCCCGAGCAGTGGCTTCAGCCACCAATGGATCATCCGGCCAATAGTGCTTCGGATACCGCCCCTTCAGATCCTTCTTCACTTCGGCATAGGTGCTGCGCCAGAAGTTGGCCAGATCCTGCGTCACCTGCACCGGGCGCCGTGCGGGCGACAGCAGGTGCAGTTTGACCACTTGCCGGCCGCCGGCGATGCGTGGTGTGTCGGCGAGGCCGAACAGCTCCTGTAAGCGCACCGCGAGAATCGGCGGTTGCTCGCTGTAGTCGAGTCGAATCGACGAGCCCGACGGCACGCTCAGGTGATGCGGCGCCTGCTCGTCGAGCTGTTGCGGCAGCGGCCACGGCAGCAGATTGCGCACGATGCTCGACAGGTCGAGGTTGGCGAAATGGCTGAGGCGCGAGACCTTGCCCAGATAAGGCATCAGCCAGTCTTCGAGGGTTTTCAGCAGTGTGGCGTCGCTGACATCCGGCCATTGGCTGTCGCCCTTGGCGTCCAGGTCGAGCTGGCGCAGCAACGCGACTCGCGCCTGCCACTGGCGCAGTTCCGGAGTCCACGGCAGCAGCTCGAGACCTTTGCGCCGCACCAGATTGACCAGCGCCTGACTGCGGGCGTTTTCGTCGAGGCCGGTCAGTGGTTCGCGGCTGAGGATCAGTTCGCCCACCTTGCGCTGACGCTCGGCGCGCAATACGCCTTCGCGTTCGTCCCAGTCCAGTTGATCGACGTTGTGCACTTGTTCGGCGAGCACCGAATCGAACAGCGCCGGATCGAAATCCGCCGCCAGATAAATCCGCTCTTCACGCTGGCCTTGGCGGCTGCCGAGGTCGGCGATCACGATCCACGGTTCCTTCATCAGGCTGTCGGCTTCGGCGAACAGCGCCGCGCGGCCGTTGGCCAGACGATATTCGGCGCCACCGGCCCGTCGCTGCTGGGCGACGCGATCCGGGTAGGCCAGCGCCAGCAAGGCGCCGAGCCAGCGTGGGTGATCCGGATCGGCGACCGGCTCGCTCGGTTGCCCACGCAGGTAGCCGCGATATTGCCGCGCCAGTTGCCGGGCACGCTGCACGCCGCCCTGGGCACCGCGCGCCGCGCGCTCTTCGCCGGACAGCAGCACCAGACGACTGTGCAGATCCGCCCCGGCGCCGCGCAAAATGTCCCGCTCGCCGAGCAACGCGGCGACGTCGCATGCCATGTTCGCCAGACCCAGTGCCTGACCGCGCAAAAGCAAATGAGCGATGCGCGGATGGGCCGGCAATTCGGCCATGGCCTGACCGTGGCGGTTGAGGCTTTCACCGTCCAGTGCACCGAGGCGCTGCAACAGGTCTTGAGCCTGTGCAAAAGCGGCGGCCGGCGGCACGTCCAGCCAGATCAGATCACTCGGCGCCACGCCCCAGCGACCGAGTTGCAAAGCCAGGCCAGCCAGATCCGCCGAAAGGATTTCCGCACTGCCATAAGCCGCGAGTTGTTCGTGCTGATCCTGCGACCACAGGCGATAACACACGCCCGGCTCCAGACGCCCGGCCCGGCCGGCACGCTGGGTGGCACTGGCTTTAGAAATGCGTTGAGTGTCGAGGCGAGTCATGCCGCTGCCCGGATCGAAACGCGGCACCCGCGCCAGCCCGGCGTCGATCACAACGCGCACGCCGTTGATGGTCAGGCTGGTCTCGGCGATGTTGGTGGCCAGCACCACTTTGCGCTGACCCGCCGGGGCCGGGTCGATGGCGGCACGTTGCGCATTCAGGTCGAGTTCGCCGTGCAGCGGGCAGAGCAAGACGTCGCTGCGCTCACCGATGGCGTCCGCCAGTTGCTGATGAACCCGCCGGATTTCCGCCTGCCCCGGCAGAAACACCAACAGGCTGCCGGTTTCATCGTGCAGCGCTTCGAGCACCGTTTGCGTGACGCGTTGATCAATGTACTCGCCGGGCTGGAACGGCCGGCCCCAGCGCATCGTTACCGGGAACATCCGGCCTTCGCTGCGCAGGATTGGCGCGTCGTCGAGCAACCCGGCCAGACGCTCGCCTTCGAGGGTGGCGGACATCAGCAGAATCTTCAGCGGTTGTTCAGCTCGAAACAGCTCGCGACCGTTCAGACTGAGGGCCAGCGCCAGATCGGCGTCGAGGCTGCGTTCGTGAAATTCGTCGAAGATCAGCAGGCCCACGCCTTCCAGCGCCGGGTCGTCCTGCAAGCGCCGGGTGAGGATGCCTTCGGTGACCACTTCGATGCGGGTGTTAGGGCCAACCTTGCTGTCGAGGCGGATGCGATAACCGACGGTTTCACCGACCTTCTCGCCCAGCTCGCTGGCCAGCCGTTCCGCCGCTGCGCGCGCGGCCAGCCGACGCGGTTCGAGCATGAGAATGGTCTGCCCGTTCAGCCACGCTTCATTGAGCAGGGCCAAGGGCACGCGGGTGGTTTTACCGGCGCCGGGCGGTGCTTCGAGCACGGCTTCGTGACGTGTCGCGAGGGCTTCACGCAGGGCGGGTAAAACGTCATCGATCGGCAACGAATTCATACTGGCTCCAAAACAGAGGGCCGAGTATAACGGCGAACTGCCAGGCGTTCGTCAGGGTCTTAACTTCACACGATGACGCTTCGTTAACAGATGACTCAGGAGATTCCCATGCGCTTACCTTTTCGCCTGATCGGCGGTGTACTGGTTGCCACCCTGCTCACTCAGATCACCGCGTGCGGTTCGATTTTCTACCCAGACCGGCGCGGCCAGATCGACGGCAAGATCGACCCGGCGATTGCCGTGCTCGATGCCGTGGGCCTGCTGTTCTATATCCTTCCCGGCGTGATCGCGTTTGCCGTGGACTTCGCCACCGGCGCGATCTACTTCGAACCGGGCCACACGGCGCAGGTCGATCCGGCCAAGCTCAAGCAAGCCATCGGCCCGGACGGTCAGGTCGATAACTTGAAGTTGCAGGCTATTCTCGAAACGGAGCTGGGCCGCAATCTGCCGCTGGACGACCCGCGCCTGATCCAGCACAAGGGCAGCACCCAGCAACTGGCGATGTTCGGCCTGCAACCTGCCGCATAAGGAATTGACGCCCCCATGACCACAAGCACCGAACACGCCCGCCTGCTGCGGCTGGCGACCCGCGCCTCGGTGGCGGTGGCCTGTACGCTGATTATCGCCAAAGCCATCGCCTGGTGGCTGAGCGGTTCGGTGAGCATGCTCGCCGGCCTCACCGACTCGGCCCTCGATGGCGTCACTTCGTTGCTCAATCTGCTGGCGGTGCATTACGCGCTGCGTCCGGCGGACGACGATCACCGTTATGGCCACGGCAAGGCCGAGTCGCTGGCGGGCATGGCGCAGGCGCTGTTCATTGGCGGCAGTGCGGTGCTGATCGCGTTTCAGGCTTATGAGCGCCTGAAACATCCCGAGCCACTCGGCGCGCCGTGGCTGAGCATTGGTGTGATCGTATTTTCCCTGCTGCTGACTGTCGCACTGTTGATGCTGCAGCATCGGGTCATCAAGCAGACCGGCTCCAACGCCGTGCGGGCGGACTCGCTGCATTACCGTTCGGACCTGTTGCTTAACGGCAGCATTCTGATTGCGCTGGTGTTGGCCGGTTTGGGTTTCGATCAGCTGGACGCGTGGTTCGGTCTGGGGATCGCTGCCTACATCTTATGGAGCGCAATCCAGATCGCCCGGGAAAGTTTTTCGGTGCTGATGGATGAAGAGCTGCCGGCGGATGTCAGTCAGCACATGCTCGAACTGGCGTGCGGTGTACCTGGGGTATTGGGCGCGCATGATTTGCGCACGCGGATTTCCGGCAATCACTGGTTCGTGCAATTGCACCTGGAATTGCCGGGGGAGCTGACGCTGTCAGTTGCTCACGGCATCAGCGATCAGGCGGCGGATGCCATTCACAAAGCCTACCCACGGGCAGAAGTGCTGGTGCACGCCGACCCGCAGGAAGTGGTCAAAGCCGCTCGGGCTCAGTAGTTGACCTGATAACCGCGACTGCTCAGGCAATTGCCCTGGGCCTGGCGGTAGGCCTGCACCACTTCGGGTGCCGGTTGGTAAGTCGCGGTGCGCGGATTGAAGCCGCTCTGCTGCACCGCGTACTGATAACACTCGTACCCGTCGCGTTGAACCTGCTCCGGTGACTGACCGTTGGCCGGATACGCCTCCACGTCATAACCATTGCCGGTCGGCTGCGGTGGCTGCTGCACCGGCGGTTCGACCACCACGTAATCCTGCGTCGCTTCCTGATAGGCGTAGTACGAGCCGGCGGCAAGGAACAGCAGCGAGCCGCCGATCCACACTTCCCGAGCGTAATCCGGCAGGTACTGGATGCGAATCCCGCGCGGCGGCTGAACCACGATGTAGCGCGGGCCTTGCGGGCGATACCAGTAGCCGCCGGAGTAGAAATAGTCCTGGCCGCGATACGGCACGCGGTAATCCCGATCCGGGAAACGGTCGATCACATGACCCGGCCGGTATTGCGGACCGGGGCCCCAGCCGTTGCCATGCCCATCGGGTCGACCCGGCCAGCGGTTGTCGTTGGGGCGGTTGCCGGTCTGCCAGTTCTGGTGATAACCGTTCTGCGGGCGCTCGTCGCGGTAGTAACCCTGACGCGGTTCCTGGGTCTGGCGCACGGTGTCGGGGCGCGGCTGGATCGGCAGATCATTGGCCGGCAGTTGCGGCGGCGGTGGCGGCTGGCGCACCGGGTTGGGGTTGTACGCCGGACGTGGCTGGTTCTGGTTCTGCCACTGGCCATTGTTCGGTTGGCCGCGGTTCTGCTGGCCGTTGTGCTCGAACTGGCGGCTATTGTCGCCACGAATGATGTCGTTGTTCTGCCGCTGCGGACTGTTCTGGCCGCGCTGCTGATCACCGCCGCCATGCCCCTGATTGTTGCCCTGATGCTCCGGCCCGCGTCCGCCGCCGTCGGGGCCGCGATTCTGCGGCTCATCCGCCAGCGCTTGCGCACCGACACTCACACACAGCAAACCAACACTGGCCAGACGCCAGATGCGCGACTTCATGGAATTCCTCACTGCGGACTTGAGCCTGAAATTAAGAGGGCGTGTAGCTAAGACCGGAGATGGACACACCGGGTTCTGCTACAGGTTATCAGTCACGTCATTTATTTATTGAGCGAGATGGGCCAAATCGCGGGCAAGAAAAAAGGGAGACCCGTCGGCCTCCCTTCTAGAGAACTTCGTCCTGGCTCGACGCTTTTGACGTCGGCTCACCTCACGCCGTCTTCTGGACAGTGTGCAGCTCGGGGGCCGGCACAACCCCGGTGGGGGTGGCGGCCGCGGCGGGCCGGATTGGGCGGGCCGCAGTGGACTGTGTTACCGAGCAGTGATTCTGGTGATAAGAATAGGCTCGGAGCCGCGACAGATGATTGCGAAGATTGCTCAAATAAACATCACTTGCGCAATTTTTAACCCTGGATAGATAATCCGCCGCAATAGTTAAGACAAAGGACCGTTTGATGAGCAAACTCGACCGTTACGACCTGAGTATTTTGGCGGAATTGCAGCGCGACGCCCGCATCTCCAACCAGGAACTGGCCGAGCGCATCGGTCTGTCGCCCTCCCCGTGCTCGCGCCGGGTCAAGCAACTGGAGGATGACGGCTACATTTGCCGTCAAGTCGCCCTGCTTGATCGCAAGATGCTCGGCCTGAGCCTGACCGCCTACGTGCTGATCGGCATGGACCGCCACACGCCGGAGCGTTTCGAGAACTTTGAAGCCGCAATCCGCACTTTGCCGCAAGTGCTGGAATGCAGCCTGGTGACTGGCGTGGATGCCGACTATCAGCTGAAAGTGGTGGTGCCGGACATGGATCACTACCAAAAGCTGCTGCTGGGGCATCTGACCCGGATCGAAGGTGTAACCAGCGTGCGCTCGAGTTTTGTGCTGAATCAGGTGCTCAACAGCACCGAACTGCCGCTGACTCATCTGCGCAGCTGAAATCGACGAATGACTGCGGCACACCGACGCAGGTCAATGCTGCGTCGTTCACCGCTGGCGTATACTCCCGGCCGCCCTTTCAGCCGCGCAGCGCCGGAGATGCCCGATGGATCCAGCAGTATTTGAAGAGTGGATGATGACTGGCCTTGTCAGCATCCTGATCATTTTCATGGGTTTCATCGTCTGGGATCTGGCGAAGAAGTCCAAGGCCGGGCGCTTCGGCTCGTTCATTCTGTTCTTCGTGCTGGGCCTGGGCGTGGCCGCGTTCATCATCAAGAGCGTGGTGATCGGCCTGATCGAATCCGGCGCCTTATAAACGCGCCGGCACTTCTTTCCACTGGCCCTGATCGAGCCCTTCGATCGTCCAGTCACCAATCCTGACCCGCACCAGCCGCAACGTCGGCAGCCCCACCGCCGCTGTCATCCGCCGCACCTGGCGGTTGCGCCCTTCGCGAATCACCAGCTCCAGCCAGGTTGTCGGAATCGTTGCGCGAAAGCGTACCGGCGGATTGCGCGGCCACAGCTCGGGCTCATCCAGTTGCCGCGCTTGCGCGGGCAAGGTCATGCCGTCATTCAGCTCGACGCCGTCACGCAGACGCTGCAACTGCTCGGCTGTCGGCACGCCTTCGACCTGCACCCAATAGGTTTTCGCCAGCTTGTGCTTGGGGTCGGCGATCCGCGCCTGCAACTGGCCATCGTTGGTCAGCAGCAGCAAACCTTCGCTGTCACGATCCAGCCGCCCGGCCGGATAGATGCCCGGAATGTCGATGTAATCCTTGAGCGTCGCCCGCCCTTCACCGTCGCTGAATTGCGTCAGCACATCGAACGGTTTGTTGAACAGGATCAGCTTCGGCTCGGCCGGTGGTGCCTTGGCGACACGGCGCGGGGCTGAAGAGGATGGCTTCACGCCGGGGCGGCGAGAAGGTGGACGTTGGGGACGGGACATGGGCAAAACAACATCTGGCGATCTGGGCTGACAATGCTAGTGCCCCGACCGCCAAATGACCACGACAAACCTTTAGCGGAACGGCGGCTCGTCGAAGCTGCGCAGTTTGCGCGAGTGCAGCGAATTGAGTTCGGTGCGCAGCAGATCCACCGCTTCGATGCCGATCTTCAAGTGCTGACTGACCGCACGTTCGTAAAACGCGTTGGCCGAACCCGGCAGCTTGATTTCACTGTGCAGCGGTTTGTCCGAAACGCACAGCAACGTGCCGTACGGCACTCGCAGGCGATAACCCTGGGCGGCGATGGTGCCGCTTTCCATGTCCACCGCCACGGCGCGGGACAGGTTGATCAGCGGTCGCTCCTGGGCCCAACGCAGTTCCCAGTTACGGTCGTCGTAGGTCAGCACGGTGCCGGTGCGCAGGCGCTTCTTCAGCTCTTCGCCCTTCTCGCCGGTGATATTGGCTGCCGCTTGTTGCAGCGCCAGTTGCACTTCGGCCAGCGCCGGAATCGGAATATTCGGTGGCACCACCCGGTCGAGAATCCCGTCGCGACGCATATAAGCGTGAGCCAGCACGTAGTCGCCGATGGTCTGCGACTGACGCAGGCCGCCGCAGTGACCGATCATCAGCCAGCAATGCGGACGCAACACGGCCAGGTGGTCAGTGATGTTCTTGGCGTTGGACGGGCCGACGCCGATGTTCACCAGGGTCACGCCGTGGCCATCGCTGGCGATCAGGTGATAGGCCGGCATCTGGTAGCGGTGCCAGACCACGCCGGCGGCAATCGCCGAGGCTTCGCCGTGATCCATGCCTTTTTCGATGATCACGTTGCCCGGCAGCACCATGCGCACGAAGCGCGGGTCGCGGCGCAGTTGCTCCAGACCATGGACGATGAACTGGTCGACATAACGGTGGTAGTTGGTCAGCAGAATCCACGGCTGCACATGGCGCCAGTCGCTGCCGGTGTAATGCACCAGACGACGCAGCGAGAAGTCGACGCGGGCCGCATCGAACAGCGCCAATGGCAGTGGATCGGTGTTTTCCCAGTCGTAGAGGCCGTCGGCGATGCCATCGGTGGCGGCGGACAGGTCAGTACTCGGGAACACTCGCGCCAGCACGGCGGCAGTGACACCGGAGCCGGCCAGTTCATCGCCCTGCTCGACCACGTACGGGTACGGAATGTTCTGCCCGCTGACTCCGACTTCGACAGTCACGGTGAAGTCGTGCATCAGCGGCGTGAGCTGCTCGAGCAGGTATTTGCGAAACGCCTTCGGATGGGTAACGGTCACGCTGTAGGTGCCCGGCAACTGCACCTTGGCGTAGGCGCGGGTGGTCTGCGGGACTTCACCCTGGCAGTGGTAGGTCAGACGCAGTTCGGGATAACGGAACAGGGCACGTTGCTCGGCGTCGGGCTCGACGCGATCCTTGAGATAACGCTTGAGCGCCGAGTTCAGCGCCGTGGTGGCCCGCTCATGCAGCTCGGCGAGACGATCCACGGCCTGTTCGGCGGTTTGAACGACAATAAACGCTTCGGTCACGATCAGCTTCCTGTGTTCTGACTTGCAGAGCTTCATCTTGCCTGCATCGTGGCGTCACGGAAACAGTGGCGTTGTGGCTTTGTCGCGATCCCCCTTCAGAAACCTTGCGGTGTCGAGCGAGCGACGATTGCCTCGACATCCAGCCCACGCGGTAACGCGCCGTAGGCCCGACCGCCACCGCTCAGGCGACTGGCGATAAAAGCATCGCTGACCGCCGCATTCCCGGCCTCCAGCAGCAGCTTGGCTTGCAGTCCCAAAGCGATGTCTTCGGTCAATTGCCGAGCGCGGTACTGAATGTCGCTTGTGTCCTTGAACTGCGCCTGCAATTGCTGGATGTGCGTGGCCAGTCGCTTGTCGCCATGGCCGTCGCCCAACTCGCTGAACAACACGTCAAGCACACCCGGCTCTTTCGACAAGGCGCGCAACACATCGAGGCATTGCACGTTGCCAGAGCCTTCCCACGTCGAGTTCACCGGCGCTTCGCGGTACAGCCGCGGCAGGATGCTGTCTTCGACATACCCGGCGCCGCCCATACACTCGGCGGCTTCGTTGATCATCCCCGGCGCACGTTTGCAGATCCAGTATTTGCCCACCGCTGTCACCAGCCGGGCGAACTGCGCTTCATGGCGGTCGTCCAGATGATCCAGCGCCTTGCCCATGCGCAGGCTCAGAGCCAGCGCGGCTTCGCTTTCCAGCGCCAGATCGGCCAGCACGTTCTGCATCAGCGGTTGTTCGTTGAGCAGTTTGCCGCCGACCTTGCGATGGGCGCAGTGATGGCTGGCCTGGGTCAGCGCCTGACGCATCAGCGAACTGGAGCCGACCATGCAGTCGAAACGGGTCATGGCCACCATCTCGATGATGGTCGGCACCCCGCGTCCTTCCTCGCCGACCATCCACGCCAGCGCACCACGGAACTCAACTTCGCTGGAGGCGTTGGACTGGTTGCCGAGCTTGTTCTTCAGACGCTGGATATAGAACTGATTGCGCGTGTCGTCCGGGCGATGGCGCGGCAGCAGGAAACAGCTCAGACCCTTGTCGGTCTGCGCCAGCGTCAGAAACGCATCACACATCGGCGCCGAACAGAACCACTTGTGCCCCACCAGTTCATAAGCCTGGCCCGGGCCACTGGCGCCGACCGGATAAGCCTTGGTGGTGTTGGCGCGCACGTCGGTGCCGCCCTGTTTCTCGGTCATCGCCATGCCGATGGTCACGCCAGCCTTGTGGGCCATGCCCACATTGCGCGGGTCGTATTCGGTGGCGAGGATTTTCGGCAGCCATTGCTCAGCCAGATTCGGCTGCAAACGCATCGCCGGCACACTGGCGAAAGTCATGGTCAGCGGGCAACCGCTGCCGGCCTCGGCCTGGCTGTGCAAATAGGTCATGGAGGCGCGGGCAACATGGGCGCCGTCCTGTGGATGAGCCCAGGGCAACGACGTCAAGCCATGTTCGATGGCCGTGCGCATCAGCTCGTGATACGCCGGATGAAACTCCACCAGGTCGATGCGATGACCGTAGCGGTCATGGCTGGCGAACACCGGTTTGTTCTGGTTGGCGAGGAACCCGGCCTCCATCAACGGGCCGCCGGCCAAGGCGCCGTAAGCGTCGATCCGCGACTCGGCCCAGCCGGCGCCGAACCGCCGCGACCACTCCTGCAACGGCAGGTCGATGCGGTAGAGGTTGGTGCCGTCCAGCGACGGTGGCTGGTTGGTGACTTCGTGGGTTTCGGCGAACTGATGCAGGTTCATGACGGGGCTCCTTGATCGGCCAGAGCTTCAGTTAAGCACCGCCCCGGAACCGATCAAAGTGTCATATCGGCCTAAATACCGGCGCTTTCACCCTGTCAGCAACTCAACACCCGCCGCTGCATCGCCACCTGCAGATCCTCGAATTTCACCGGTTTGCTCAGGTAGTCGATCGAGCCGCCCGACGCGCAATGCTCGCGATCCGCCCCCAGCGCGATCATGAACACCGGCAAATGGGCGCATCCCGGCAGGTCACGGATCTGGCAACACAGCGATGCCCCGTCGAGCGGCGGTAACTGGCAGTCGATCAGCACCGCATCGAAGCGCTCGCGCTGCAAACAGTCGAGCGCCGTCGCGCCGTGGTCGGCAGTGCGCACCCGAAATCCGAGCTTGAGCAACATGCCGCGCATCACCAGTTGGTTGACGCTGTTGTCGTCCACCAGCAGCACGGTGCAATCCTGCGGCGCGCGCACAGTGTCACGGCTGAACGCGGGCACGGCTTCCACTTCCGGCAACTCAAACTCGACATCCAGTTGAAAACGGCTGCCGCGCCCCGGCTCGGAGCGGTGTGTGAGCTTGCCACCGAGCAATTCCACCAATTGACGGCAGATCGCCAGACCGACGCCCAGCCCGCCGTATTCGCGGGTCATCGAACCGTCGAGCTGGAAGAACCGCTGATACATCGTCGCCTCGCCCAGATCGGTAAAACCGATGCCGGTGTCGATCACCGCAAAGGACAACGCCAGGCGATTGTCCGTCGATGGCTTGCCGGTGACCCGCAACGCCAGACCGCCGACCCGGGTGAATTTGATCGCGTTATCCAGCAGGCACTCCAGGCATTGCGCGAGTTTGGCGCTGTCGCCATGCAGGCGATCCGGCAGGGTCGGCAGCACGTCGACCTTGAAGTCCAGCGACTTGCTCGAAGCGTTGCTATCGAACTGCATCCGCAACGCCTCGACCACCCCGCGCAGGCTGAAACTGCCAGGCGTGGCCTTGAGCTTGCCGGCCTGCAATTCGGTCAGGGTCAGGATGCCGTTGACCATGCGCATCATGTCCCGCGCCGAACCGGCGGCGGTCTGCTGGTATTGCTCCAGTTCCGGATCGAGTTCGACGGTCTGCATCAGCTCCAGCGAACCGATCACCCCGTTCATCGGCGTGCGCAGTTCGTGGGTCAGAGTCGCGAGGAATTCATCCTTGAGCTTGTTGCTGTGGGCCAGTTGCTGGTTCAGCACTTCAAGTTTCTGGCCGGCGTCGAACAGGGTCTGCGCCTGTTGTTCGCGCATGGCGTTGATGCGGTCGGCCAGCGCCAGCGACAGCAGCGCCACTTCGATGGCTGAACCGATCTGGCTGGCGTACATGGTCAGGAACACATTTGGCAGCAGGCCCAGCACCATCATAGTGTTGACGATGCCGCCGATCAGGAATGCCGACCAGGCAATGATGAAATAACGCGCCACCCGCAGGCCACGCCACCAGGCCAGGATCCCGGCGGCGAAGATCACCACGGTGAAGGTCAGGGCCAGGGTCGTCGCCAGACGCAGGGCCAGGCCATAACTGGTCATCAACGACAGACCGATCACCACGGCGCCAAAAACAATCAGGGCGATCAACAGACGATCGAGCCAGCGGCTGTGGTTCTTCGTCTGCAGGAAACTGCGGGCGAACTGGCTGCCGAACAACCCCGCACATCCGATGAAGAACGGCGTGGCGGCGTTGGCCCACCATGGATTGTCCGGCCAGAAATACTCGACCGCCGCGCCGTTGACCGACAGCTGATAGAGGCCGAACGAGGCGATATAGAAGATGTAATAGAGGTAACTGGTGTCGCGCACGCTGAGGTAGATGAACAGGTTGTAAACCAGCATCCCCAGCAGCACGCCATAAATGATCCCCAGCACGTACAGGCGCACCGGCTGGTCTTCAAGGTACGCGGTGCTCGACCACAACGTCACCGGCGCCTGGATCGAACCTTCGCTGGACAACCGCAGATAAACGGTTCGTTGCTGATCCGGCTTGAACGCCAGGTCGAACAGGTAATTGTTCTGACGGATCTCGCGACTGGCGAACGGCAAGGCGTCCCCGGTCTGCCGCACCAGACGGTAGTCACCGGCCGCATCGGGCAGATACAGATCGAGATGATCGAGCGGCGGATACGCCAGTTCCAGCAGCCAGCTGCGTTGCGCCGACGGGTTGGTCGGGCGGTAATGCAGGTCGATCTTCAGCCAGAACGCCGAGCGCGAATAACCGGCATTGAGCGTGGCTTTGTCATGGGGTTTGAAGTTTCCGGCGGCGACTTGCGCGCGGACGTCGGCAATGCTCGCCTGACCGCTCGGGTCTTCGAACACTTGCAGGGATCGACCCAGCGGGAGGCTCTGGGTGAACTCGTCGAACTCGACGGCGCTTGCCAGGAGGGGCAAGCAGAACAGCAACATCAACAAATAGCGCATTGAAGCCCCAGCGTGGCTTGGCCGGTTGTGTCAGGAAGCCCCCCATTCCCTTTGAGATGACGTAAAACCGGTATTACCTGTTATTGGTTTGGATCCACTCTAGCATAGCCGTTGATGGCCATTGAGCACCATGGAAATTTTTCCTACAAAGGCTCTAGAACGGGCGTTCCAGAGCAAAACACCGGACTAGAGCTGTTGGCTCGGTCAGATTGTGACAAGCGCTGTGGATCTCGCTACCCGTGTTATCGGCCGCGCACTGCGCCACAACACCCGGAAAACAGGTTTGGTGGTAAGCTCGCGCACCATGAATATCTACAGCTCACGCCCCGTTGTCCTCTGTCTCTCCGGCCACGACCCCAGTGGTGGCGCCGGCCTGCAGGCAGATATCGAAGCCCTGCTCGCTCAGGGTTGCCATGCGGCTCCGGCCGTCACCGCCCTGACCGTGCAAGACACCGTCAACGTCACTGACTTTCGCGTCCTCGACCGTGAGTGGGTACTGGCCCAGGCCAATGCCGTGCTCAACGACTCCGAAGTCGCGGCGGTGAAACTGGGCATGCTCGGTTCCCTGGAAATGGTCGACACCGTCGTCGAACTGCTCGAGGCGCATCCGCACTTGCCAGTGGTCTGCGACCCGGTGCTGCGTGCCGGCGGCGGCGGACGCCTGGGCAAGGACGAAGTCGGCTACGCCATGCGCGAACGCCTGCTGCCGCTGTCGATCATCGCCACCCCCAACCTTCCCGAAGCCCGGATCCTTGCCGAACTGCCGGAAGGCACCGCGGACGAGTGCGCTGAAAAACTCCTGCCGTTCATCAAGAACCTGCTGATCACCGGCGGTCACGGCGACGAAACCGAAATCCACAACCGCCTGTACAGCCGCGACGGCCTGCGCGAAACCTTCAAGTGCCAGCGCCTGCCCGGCAGCTATCACGGTTCCGGCTGCACCCTGGCCAGCACCCTCGCCGGCCGCCTGGCACTGGGCGAAAACCTCGCCAGCGCGGTGCGTACTGCGCTGGATTACACCTGGCGCACCCTGCGCGATGCCGAACAGCTGGGCAAAGGCCAGTTCGTGCCGCGTCGTCTGCCGCTGGATTTCTGTTCCTGATGTTTCGAGCCTGAGGTCTGCGCGATGAAACTACGTGGCCTGTATGCCATCACCGACAGCCAGTTGCTGGCCGGCAAGTTTCTGTCCTACGTGGAGGCGGCGCTGGAAGGCGGCGTCACCCTGCTGCAATACCGCGACAAGACCAGCGACGAGGCCCGCCGTCTGCGTGAGGCCGAAGCCCTGCGCGATCTGTGCGAGCGCTACAAGACGCAACTGATCATCAACGATGATGCCGAACTGGCCGCGCGCCTGAACGTCGGCGTGCACCTTGGCCAGACCGACGGCCCGCTGTCGCCGACCCGCGCCCTGCTCGGTTCCAAGGCGATCATCGGTTCGACCTGCCACGCGCAGCTTGAACTGGCCGAACAGGCCGCCAAGGAAGGTGCGAGTTACGTCGCCTTCGGTCGCTTCTTCAATTCCAGTACCAAACCCGGTGCACCGAGTTGCAGCCTCGATCTGCTCGACGAGGCCAAACGCACCCTGCACCTGCCGATCTGCGCGATCGGCGGCATCACCCTCGACAACGCTGCGCCACTGGTGGCCCACGGTGTCGATCTGCTGGCCGTGGTCCATGGCCTGTTCGGCGCCGACAGCAGCGCCGAAGTGACCCGCCGCGCCCGCGCCTTCAATGAATTACTAAAAGTCTGAGAGCCCGATCATGTCTCGTTCCGAAACCCTGTTTGCCAACGCCCAGAAACACATTCCCGGTGGCGTGAACTCGCCGGTTCGCGCGTTCAAGAGCGTTGGCGGCACGCCGCTGTTCTTCAAGCACGCCGAAGGCGCCTACGTCACTGACGAAGACGACAAGCGTTATGTGGATTACGTCGGCTCCTGGGGTCCGATGATCCTCGGCCACAGCCACCCGGACGTGCTGGATGCGGTGCGCAACCAGTTGCAACACGGCCTGTCCTACGGCGCGCCGACCGCGATGGAAACCGAGATGGCCGATCTGGTCTGCTCGCTGGTGCCATCGATGGAGATGGTGCGCATGGTCAGCTCCGGCACCGAAGCGACCATGAGTGCGATCCGTCTGGCCCGTGGTTTCACCGGCCGTGACAGCATCATCAAGTTCGAAGGCTGCTACCACGGCCACTCCGACAGTCTGCTGGTCAAGGCCGGTTCCGGCGCACTGACCCAGGGCGTACCGAGTTCGGCCGGTGTGCCGGCAGCGTTCGCCAAACACACCCTGACCCTGCCGTTCAACGACATCGACGCGGTTGAAAAAATGCTCGCCGAAGTCGGTCAGGACGTGGCGTGCATCATCGTCGAGCCAGTGGCCGGCAACATGAACTGCGTACCGCCGGCGCCGGGTTTCCTCGAAGGCCTGCGCAGCCTGTGCGACAAGCACGGCGTGGTGCTGATTTTCGACGAAGTGATGACCGGTTTCCGCGTCGCCCTCGGCGGTGCCCAGGCCTACTACGGCGTAACCCCGGACCTGACCACCTTCGGCAAAATCATTGGTGGCGGCATGCCGGTCGGCTGTTTCGGCGGCAAGCGCTCGATCATGGAGCGCATCGCGCCGCTGGGCCCGGTCTATCAGGCAGGCACCCTGTCGGGCAACCCGCTGGCGATGGCCGCCGGCCTGACCACCCTGCGCCTGATCAGCCGTCCGGGCTTCCACGCCGAGCTGACCGACTACACCACGCGCCTGCTCGACGGCCTGCAACAGCGCGCCGATGCCGCCGGCATTCCGTTCGTGACCACCCAGGCGGGCGGCATGTTCGGTCTGTACTTCAGCGGTGCCGACGACATTGTTACGTTTGAAGACGTGATGGCCAGCGATGCAGCGCTGTTCGGCCGCTTCT
Source organism: Pseudomonas sp. NFIX49 (assembly GCF_900115915.1). Taxonomy (NCBI): domain Bacteria; kingdom Pseudomonadati; phylum Pseudomonadota; class Gammaproteobacteria; order Pseudomonadales; family Pseudomonadaceae; genus Pseudomonas; species Pseudomonas sp. NFIX49. The sequence continues at coordinate 176,359 of NZ_FOYE01000010.1, forward strand.
TCCACCTGATGCTGGAAGGTGGCGTGTACCTGGCGCCGAGCGCCTTCGAGGCCGGTTTCACCTCGATCGCCCATGGCGAAGCCGAGCTGAAACTGACCCTCGACGCCGCCGAGCGCGCCTTCGCCAGGTTGAAGTAAAACGCCCCGCCGCTGACGTTGGCCATTGCCAGCGTCAGCGTTCTCCTACATCCGCACGCCTTTTCCGACACGCCTGCCAAAAATCTCTCATAAAGTGGGCGATATATTTCCCGCGCAGCAGAAAATCGAGTAAAGACTTTGTAAGGATGGCCCTGCTTATTTCATAATGCGCGCTTATTGGATCCCTCGACGGGTCCGCGCGCCCTTCAGAGGTAAGTCGATTCCCATGAACCGCACCGGCCGCACCCTTGCCTTGGGCTGCCTGTTGCTCCTTCAGCCGCTGCTCGCACATGCACAAGCAGGCGGCAACTCGTTGTTGATCCCGGCGATGGGTCGCTGCACCCTCAATACTCAGCCGCAAGATGTCACGCAGGCCCTCGCCGCCTGCCAAAAGGCAGCGGATGAGGGGGATGCGCAAGCGCAATACGAGTTGGGTGAGTTCTACTACGACGGCAAGAATGCGCCGCGCGACCTCAATCAAGCCCTGAGCTATTTCGAAAAGGCCTCGCTGCAAGGCCACGCCCAGGCGCAATTCAAGCTCGGCACCATGTTCTTCCACGGTGAAGGCGTGCAGGCCAACAACATTCAGGCCTACATCGTGCTGAAGATGGCGGCGGTCAACGGTGCTGAAGAGGCATTGGACACGGCTGACGAAGTGGCCGAAAAAATGCCCCGCGAAGATCTCGAAACCGCGACCCAGGTGCTCGGGCAAATTTTCCGTAAATACCTGATGGAACTGCAGAGCGCCGACGGGCGTACACCGTTTTCGCCCCTGCCCTGACTAACGATAGTTCTCGCGCTTTGCGTCACCGACGCGGAGCGTCGAAGGCGGCATTCCCACGCAGAGCATGGGAACGATCACTTCCATAAAGTCCGGTTTTACTTCTCGGGCATCGGCACCGGAAACGGCATCACGTTGCCAACGCCGCCACGGGCTTCGCTGATCTTCGGCGTCCCCAGTCGCTCGACCTCGTCGATGCGCACGATCGAGTGCATCGGCACAAAGCTGCGCACCACGCCTTCGAACTGCGCCTTGAGCTTTTCTTCGCTCGGGTCGACGACCACTTGCGTGCGCTCGCCAAAGACGAACTCTTCCACTTCCAGAAAGCCCCACAGATCACTTTGATAGATCTGCTTGGCGTACATTTCGAACACCTGGCCCTGGTTGAGGAAAATCACCTTGTAGATTGGAGCTTCGCGTTTGGTCATGGCGGGCAGACAGCATCGGGGTAAAAATGAGGGCGCGAACTATAGCATAGCCACCGGACGCACAGCGGTAGGAACCTGGGGACATGTTCCCTATAATGCGCGGTTCTTTGAACCACGTGACGACCCTATTCCATGGCCAAGAAGCTTTACATCGAAACCCACGGTTGCCAGATGAACGAGTACGACAGCTCGCGCATGGTCGATCTGCTGGGCGAACACCAGGCCCTGGAAGTCACGGCGCGCGCCGAAGATGCCGACGTGATTCTGCTCAACACCTGCTCGATCCGCGAACGCGCCCAGGACCGGGTGTATTCCCAGCTCGGCCGCTGGCGCGAACTGAAACTGGCCAACCCGGACATGGTGATCGCCGTTGGCGGTTGCGTGGCTAGCCAGGAAGGCGCGGCGATCCGTGATCGCGCCCCGTACGTCGACGTGGTGTTCGGACCGCAGACCCTGCACCGTCTGCCGGAAATGATCGACGCCGCGCGCATCAGCAAGCTGCCGCAAGTCGACGTCTCGTTCCCGGAAATCGAAAAATTCGACCATCTGCCCGAGCCGCGCATCGACGGCCCGAGCGCCTATGTGTCAGTGATGGAAGGCTGCAGCAAGTACTGCACCTTCTGCGTGGTGCCTTACACCCGCGGCGAAGAAGTCAGCCGGCCGTTCGACGACGTGATCGCCGAGATCATCCACCTGGCCGAACACGGCGTGCGTGAAGTGACCCTGCTGGGGCAGAACGTCAACGGCTATCGCGGCCTGACCCACGATGGTCGCCTGGCGGACCTGGCGGAACTGATCCGCGTCGTCGCGGCAGTCGACGGCATCGACCGCATCCGCTACACCACCTCGCACCCGCTGGAGTTCTCCGACAGCCTGATCCAGGCCCACGCCGAAGTGCCGGAACTGGTCAAGCACCTGCACTTGCCGGTGCAGTCGGGTTCGGACCGGATCCTGGCCGCGATGAAACGCAACCACACGGCGCTGGAATACAAATCCAAGCTGCGCAAATTGCGCGCCGCCGTACCGGGCATCTGCATCAGTTCGGACTTCATCGTCGGCTTCCCGGGGGAAACCGAGAAAGATTTCGAACAGACCATGAAGCTGATTGCCGACGTCGGTTTCGACTTTTCCTACTCGTTCGTCTATAGCCAGCGCCCGGGCACTCCAGCCGCCGATCTGGCCGACGACACCCCGGAAGAACTGAAGAAAGAACGCCTGAACGCATTGCAGCATCGTTTGAACCAGCAAGGGTTCGAGATCAGCCGACAAATGGTCGGTTCGGTCCAGCGGATTCTGGTGACCGATTATTCGAAGAAAGACCCGGGCGAGCTGCAAGGGCGCACCGAGAATAACCGTATCGTCAACTTCCGCTGCGACAATCCCACACTGATCGGCCAGTTCGCCGACGTGCACATCGACGCGGCGCAACCGCACTCGCTGCGCGGCTCGCTGATCCAGTAACACCGCAAGGAGACCCCGCCAGACGGCTGAATCGATGCAAGGCTTTTTAAGAGCTTTCGCACCCACGCCGCTGGCGTTATCCTTGATTTCATCCTAATTGCCCCAGGGCGGCTAAATACGACCTTGAACGCACCCATCGAACCACATCGTTTTATCCTCGAGCCCTTTGAGGCTCGCCGCTTCGCCAATCTGTGCGGGCAGTTCGACGAGCACCTGCGGCTGATCGAACAGCGCCTGGCCATCGAGATCCGCAACCGCGGCAATCAGTTCGAGCTGATCGGCGAACCCAAGCACACCACTTCCGCGGAAAACCTGATTCGCCGCCTGTACCGGGAAACCAAGGGTTCAGAGCTGTCGCCGGATACGGTGCACCTGTTCCTCCAGGAATCGGCCGTCGAGCAGTTGGACAACCACGCCCCCGCCGAAGCCTCCGTCGCCCTGCGCACCAAGAAGGGCATGATTCGCCCACGCGGCCTGAATCAGCTGCGCTATGTGAAAGAAATCCTTGGCAACGACATCAACTTCGGCATCGGCCCGGCCGGTACCGGCAAGACCTATCTGGCCGTGGCCTGCGCCGTCGATGCCCTGGAGCGCGAGCAGATCCGGCGCATCCTGCTGGTGCGTCCGGCGGTCGAAGCGGGTGAAAAACTCGGCTTCCTGCCCGGCGACCTGTCGCAGAAGATCGACCCTTACCTGCGCCCGCTCTACGACGCGCTCTATGAAATGCTCGGCTTCGAATACGTGGCCAAGCTGATCGAGCGTCAGGTGATCGAAGTCGCGCCGCTGGCCTACATGCGCGGTCGCACGCTGAACAACAGCTTCATCATTCTCGACGAGAGCCAGAACACCACCGTCGAGCAGATGAAGATGTTCCTGACCCGGATCGGTTTCGGCTCTACGGCCGTGATTACCGGCGACATCACCCAGGTCGACCTGCCGCGCGGCACCAAGTCAGGACTTCATCACGTCATCGAAGTCCTGAAGGATGTGCCGGGTATCAGCTTCACGCACTTCCAGCCCAAAGACGTGGTGCGCCATCCATTGGTGCAACGCATCGTCGAAGCCTACGAGCGCTTCGAGACGCGCTTGGCCGACGAAGCGCCAAAGGACACTCGCCACGATGCTTGAGCTTGACCTGCAAATCGCGACCGAAGCGTCTGCGCCGTCCGAAGCCGAGTTCCGCCAATGGTGCGAACTGGCCCTGCGCCAGCGCACAGCCGACTCGGAAATGACCATTCGTCTGGTCGACGAGGAAGAAGGCCGCGAACTGAATCACACCTGGCGGCACAAGGATTACGCGACCAACGTCCTGTCCTTTCCCGCCGAAGTGCCTGACGAGTTTCTCGACATTCCATTGCTGGGCGATCTGGTGATCTGCGTGGCCGTGGTCGAGCGCGAAGCCGCCGATCAGGGCAAGGAACTAAAGGCCCACTGGGCACATCTGGTCATTCACGGCTGCTTGCATCTGCTGGGTTACGACCATATAGATGACGAGGAAGCCGAGGAAATGGAAGCACTGGAACGCGAGTTGCTTGCCGAACTGGGTTATCCCGATCCGTACGCGGACGACGAAACCGAAACATCCCCTACTGTTACGACAAAGGATTCAGAGTAATCGCTATGAGCGAAGATCGATCGAGCAACGGGCAAAAGTCATGGCTGGGTAAACTGACCCAGGCTTTTGCCCACGAGCCGAAGAACCGCCAGGAGCTGCTTGAGCTTCTGCGCGATGCACATCAGAACAAACTGCTGGACAGCGAAGCGCTGGCCATCGTCGAAGGCGCCATCCAGGTGGCTGACCTGCAGGTTCGCGACATCATGGTGCCGCGCTCGCAGATGATCAGCATCAAGGCGACCCAGACACCCCGCGAATTCCTCCCCGCCGTGGTCGACTCGGCCCACTCGCGCTACCCGGTCATCGGCGAAAGCCATGACGACGTGATGGGCGTGCTGCTGGCCAAGGATCTGCTGCCGCTGATCCTCAAGGAGAACGGCGACAGCTTCAACATCAAGGACCTGCTGCGCCCGGCCACCTTCGTGCCGGAGTCCAAGCGCCTGAACGTGTTGCTGCGTGAGTTCCGCGCCAACCACAACCACATGGCCATCGTCATCGACGAATACGGCGGTGTGGCCGGTCTGGTGACCATCGAAGACGTGCTCGAGCAAATCGTCGGCGACATCGAAGACGAGCACGACGTCGAAGAAGACAGCTACATCAAGCCGCTGCCCAGCGGTGATTTCCTGATCAAGGCCCTGACGCCGATCGAGAACTTCAACGAGTTCTTCGACAGCGAATTCTCCGACGATGAGTTCGACACCGTCGGCGGGCTGGTGATGAGCGCGTTCGGGCACTTGCCAAAACGCAACGAAATCACTGAAATCGGCGCCTATCGTTTCCGCATCCTGAACGCCGACAGCCGTCGGATTCATTTGCTGCGACTGACGCCCATTGCTCGTTAATTCTAAGGACTGAAATGCGCTGGACAACCCGCCCCGGCTGGCCCGGTAACCTGCTGGCCGTGGCGGCCGGTGCAATCACCACCTTCGCTCTCGCACCGTTCGATCTCTGGCCGCTGGCGTTGCTGGCGGTCGGCCTGTTTTACGCGGGCCTGCGCGAGCTGAGCCCGCGTCAGGCACTGGGTCGTGGCTGGTGCTTCGGTTTCGGCCTGTTTGGCGCCGGCACCAGCTGGATCTATTACAGCATCCACCATTTCGGCGGCGCTTCGGTGCTGCTGGCCGGTTTCCTGATGCTGATCTTCACGGCGGCCATTGCCTGGTTCTTCGCTCTGCCTGCGTGGCTGTGGGCGCGCTGGTTGCGGCGTAATGAAGCGCCAGTGGCCGACGCCCTTGCATTTGCGGCGCTATGGGTAGGCCAGGAAGCTTTCCGCGGCTGGTTCCTCACCGGTTTTCCGTGGCTGTATTCCGGTTACAGCCAGCTCGATGGCCCGTTGGCCGGACTCGCGCCGGTGGGCGGCATGTGGCTGGTGTCGTTCGTCCTCGCACTGACCGCTGCACTGATCTACAACGCACCGCGCCTGCTGCAAACCCGCCGCAAAGCCTTCATCGCTGCCGGCCTGGTATTGCTGATCGGGCCGTGGGCGGCGGGCATTGCGCTCAAGGGCCATACCTGGACCAGCCCGGCCGGCGCGCCGCTGACCGTTGCCGCCATCCAGGGCAACGTCGCGCAAAGCATGAAATGGGACCCGGCCGAGCTCAACGCGCAACTGGCGCTGTACCGCGATCTGAGTTTCCGCTCCAAACCGGTGGATCTTTTGATCTGGCCGGAAACCGCCGTGCCGGTGCTCAAGGAGTCAGCCGAGGGCTACCTGACCATGATGGGCAACTTCGCCGCCGAGCGTAAATCGGCGCTGATCACCGGCGTGCCGATCCGCGAAATGGTCCGTCACGAAAAACGCTTCTTCAACGGCATCACCGTAGTCGGCGAAGGCGATGGCACTTATCTGAAGCAGAAACTGGTGCCGTTCGGCGAATACGTACCGTTGCAGGACATCCTGCGCGGGCTGATCGCGTTCTTCGACCTGCCGATGTCCGACTTCGCCCGCGGCCCTGCCGATCAGGCGCTGTTGCAAGCGAAGGGCTACCAGATCGCGCCGTTCATCTGCTACGAAGTGGTGTATCCGGAATTCGCCGCAGGCCTGGCGGCACGCAGCGATCTGCTGCTGACGATCAGCAACGACACCTGGTTCGGTACGTCGATCGGCCCGCTGCAACACCTGCAAATGGCGCAGATGCGCGCGCTTGAAGCCGGACGCTGGATGATTCGCGCGACCAACAACGGCGTGACCGGGTTGATCAATCCGTTCGGCCAGATCACCGAACGAATTCCGCAGTTCGAACAGGGCGTGCTCTACGGCGAAGTGGTGCCGATGCACAACCTGACGCCGTATCTGCAATGGCGCTCGTGGCCGCTGATCATCCTGTGCGTGGTGCTGTTCGGCTGGGCGCTGATGACCAACCGGATGTCCAAGACGCTCTGAAAACCTGTTCACTCCCGCGTCTTGCGCGGGAGTGATCATTCGGCGCGGTCATCCCTTCGATAGAACAGCGAATAGCCGATTTGCCCCACCGCCTCGTTCATCAATTGCCCGCTCTGCCAGATCGACTTGAATTCCGGCAGCCAGCCGCCGAACGGTCGTGCATTGTCCGTGCCGAGGAAACCGACCGGCGCCGGCACCACTTCAAATCCAGCCTGTTGATAACTCCACACCGCTCGCGGCATGTGCCAGGCCTGGGTCACCAGCACGATGCGTTTGACGCCTTCCGGCAACAGCACTTTGGCGCTGAATTCGGCGTTTTCCCACGTGGTTCGGCTTTCCCCTTCCTGCCAGCGCACGGTCACGCCGAAGTCATCGCGTAGCGAATCCGCCATCAGCTTCGCCTCGGTCGGCGGCGTACCGTAATGCAGGCCACCACTGGTCAGAATCGGTAACCCCGACGCCTTGGCCAGTCGCGCCGCGTAACGTTGGCGCTCCAGTCCAACACCGGTCGGCTGATCTTCGCCCCAGGCCAGATCGCCGCGCTCGCGTCCTGAGCCCAGCACCACAATCGCATCGGCGCGCTGCGCCAGGCTTGCCCATGCTTCCCGGGCCAGCGGCGGCTCACGTTCCAGAGCTTTGGCGCCCCACTGCACGACCACCGGCAGACTCATCAGCAAGAAGCCGCCAAAACCCAGGGCAAAGCACAGCCCGGCCAGCCGTGGCCGCGAGCGACGCAGCCACCAGGCCGCCAGCAACAGCAGCAAAAGAAGGCCTGGCGGCAATAGAAGTTGTTTAATGAAATAACGAAAAGGCATCGAGCATCTCCAGAGATGCCCGAAGCCTAAGTGGGTTGATACAGCGCGACAACCAGTAGGGTCGGATCCCGTTGAAAAAGATCCGCTTTTTGACCTGCCATGCGTTTACTTGGCCTGCAGAGTCCGCACTTTGACGGCGTCTCTGCCGGGTGCCTTGTCCTTGAGCCAGATGACCTTGGCCGAATGGGCAGCATCGAGCTGTTTCACTGCTTGTGACAGGTATCCGTGGGTTTCACGCTCACTGCGATCCAGATAGGCCTTGACCAGTTTGAACTCGGCGGGACTCAAGCCACGCAATTCCAGCTCCAGGGGGCGCTCGTCGCGCAGCCTTCCAGCGGTTTTTGCCGCGTCCAGGGCCATCCCAAGACGATCGATCAACCGCTCGTACAACTCGGGTTTGGTAACGTTTTTTTGCTGTGACTCCACCATCCCTCACCTCATTGAAGATAAGACTCACTCCCCAGTTAGAGCTTAGCTTCGCTGCACAAACCGGCTGCGTGCCGCGACCAACGGCCCTCGCCGCAATTTCGGCCGGTCAAACGGCTGCAATCAGGGTTTCCCTAGGCCAAGCGCGGTCATGTATGCTACGGCGCTTCCTGTAACTCCACTTCCAGCTCGTCCGACATGCCCGGGACGTCGCATTGAAGAGGATTAGGCCACCCCTATCCAGTACAAAAGTAGCCATGCACGAACAATATCAGCCCCGTGAAATCGAAGCCGCCGCCCAATCGTTCTGGGACGAGCAAAAGTCCTTTGAAGTCAGTGAACAGCCAGGCAAGGAAACCTACTACTGCCTGTCGATGTTCCCTTACCCCAGCGGCAAGCTACACATGGGGCACGTGCGCAACTACACCATCGGCGACGTGATCTCCCGCTACCAGCGCATGCTCGGCAAGAACGTTCTGCAACCGATGGGTTGGGACGCCTTCGGCATGCCGGCGGAAAACGCCGCGATGAAGAACAACGTGGCCCCGGCCAAGTGGACCTACGAAAACATCGCCTACATGAAATCCCAGCTGCGCAGCCTGGGCCTGGCGGTGGACTGGTCGCGCGAAGTCACCACCTGCAAACCGGATTACTACCGCTGGGAACAATGGCTGTTCACTCGCCTGTTCGAAAAAGGCGTGATCTATCGCAAGAACGGCACCGTGAACTGGGACCCGATCGACCAGACCGTTCTGGCCAACGAACAGGTGATCGACGGTCGCGGCTGGCGTTCCGGCGCGCTGATCGAAAAGCGCGAAATTCCGATGTACTACTTCAAGATCACCGCCTACGCGGATGAGCTGCTGGAGAGCCTCGACGAACTGACCGGCTGGCCCGAGCAGGTCAAGACCATGCAGCGCAACTGGATCGGCAAGTCGCGCGGGATGGAAGTGCAGTTCCCGTACAACGTTGACTCGATCGGCGAAACCGGCACCCTGAAAGTCTTCACCACCCGTCCGGACACCTTGATGGGCGCGACTTATGTCGCCGTGGCTGCCGAGCACCACCTGGCCGCTCTCGCCGCGAAGAACAACCCTGAGCTGCAAGCGTTCATCGCCGAATGCAAGGGCGGCAGCGTCGCCGAAGCCGACGTCGCCACTCAAGAGAAGAAAGGCCTGCCGACCGGGCTGTTCGTCGAGCACCCGCTGACCGGCGAAAAACTGCCGGTGTGGGTCGCCAACTATGTACTGATGCACTACGGCGACGGCGCGGTCATGGCTGTGCCGGCGCACGACGAGCGCGACTTCGAGTTCGCCCACAAGTACAACCTGCCGGTCAAATCGGTGGTTCGCACCAGCTCCGGTGAAACCAACCCGGCGCCATGGCAAGACGCCTACGGCGAGCACGGCACGCTGATCAACTCCGGCGAGTTCGACGGCCTGGACTTCGCTGGCGCGTTCGACGCCATGGAAGTCGCCCTGATCAAGAAAGAGTTGGGCGCCTCGCGCACCCAGTTCCGCCTGCGCGACTGGGGCATCAGCCGCCAGCGCTACTGGGGCTGCCCGATCCCGATCATCCACTGCGATGCCTGCGGTGACGTGCCGGTGCCGGAAGATCAATTGCCTGTCGTCCTGCCGGAAGACGTGGTGCCGGACGGCGCCGGTTCGCCGCTGGCGCGCATGCCCGAGTTCTACGAGTGCAGCTGCCCGAAATGCGGCCAGCCTGCCAAGCGTGAAACCGACACCATGGACACCTTTGTCGAGTCGTCCTGGTACTACGCCCGTTATGCCTCGCCGCACTTCGAAGGCGGTCTGGTGGAAAAATCCGCGGCCGACCACTGGCTGCCGGTGGATCAGTACATCGGCGGCATTGAACACGCCATTCTTCACCTGCTCTACGCGCGTTTCTTCCACAAGCTGATGCGCGACGAAGGCCTCGTGAGCTCCAACGAGCCGTTCAAGAACCTGCTGACTCAAGGCATGGTGATTGCCGAGACTTACTATCGCCGCGAAGCCAACGGCGCCTACACCTGGTTCAACCCGGCGGACGTCGATCTCGAACGCGACGGCAAGGGCAACGTCACCAGCGCCAGACTGAAAACCGACGGTCTGCCGGTGGAAATCGGCGGCACCGAGAAAATGGCCAAGTCGAAGAACAACGGCGTCGACCCTCAATCGATGATCGACCAGTTCGGCGCGGACACCTGCCGCCTGTTCATGATGTTCGCCTCGCCGCCCGACATGAGCGCCGCGTGGTCCGACTCCGGCGTTGAAGGTTCGCACCGCTTCCTCAAGCGCGTCTGGCGTCTGGCTCAGGCCCACGTCACTCAGGGCCTGCCGGGCAAACTGGACATCGCCGGCCTGAACGACGAGCAGAAAGCCGTTCGTCGCGCGATTCACCAGGCCATCAAGCAGGCCAGCCACGATGTTGGCCAGAACCACAAATTCAACACCGCCATCGCCCAGGTGATGACGCTGATGAACGTGCTGGAAAAAGCAGCACAATCCACCGAACAGGATCGCGCGCTGGTTCAGGAAGGTCTGGAAGCCGTTACGCTGTTGCTGGCTCCGATCACCCCGCACATTTGCCACGAACTGTGGAATCAACTGGGCCACGCCGATCCTGTGATCGATGCCGGCTGGCCAGTGGTGGATGAAAGCGCACTCGTTCAGGACAGCCTGACCCTGGTGATCCAGGTCAACGGCAAGCTGCGTGGCCAGATCGAAATGCCGGCCGCCGCCACCCGTGAAGAAGTCGAAGCGGCAGCCCGTGCCAACGAGAACGTACTGCGTTTCGTTGACGGCCTGACGATTCGCAAAGTGATCGTAGTGCCCGGGAAACTGGTCAATATCGTCGCCAGCTAATTGGATCGGGCGTCAGGTGTGCCTGACGCCCAGTAAAACCTTTCGGGCCACAGAGTCGGCCCACATGGTTTCAAGGGGAGCAACACAATGATCAAACGCAATCTGCTGATGATGGGCCTCGCCGTCCTGTTGAGCGCCTGCGGTTTCCAGCTGCGTGGTACCGGCACCAACGAACTGTCGATCAAGGAGCTCGATCTGAGCGCCCGCAACGCCTACGGCGAAACCGTGACGCAACTGCGTCAGGTGCTGGAGGCCAGCGGCGTCAAGGTCGTTTCCGGTGCGCCGTACAAGCTTTACCTGTCCGATGAGCAGGAAAGCCAGCGCATCCTCAGCTACGCGGGCGCCGGTCGTACTGGCGAATATCAGGTGAGCACCGTGCTGACCTACGATATCCGCGGCGAAAAGGACCTGTTGCTCAAAAGCGACAAGCTTGAAGTGCAGAAAGTGTTCATCCACGACGGCAACAACCTGGTGGGTTCCGACCAGGAAGCCAACGATGCACGCCGTGAAACCCGCCGCGAGCTGGTACAGCGCATGATGCTGCGTCTGCAACAGCTGACGCCGGCACAGCTGGACGCTCTGCAGCAAACCGCCAATGCCCGTGCCAAGGCAGAGGCCGACGCCCTCGAAGCGGCACAGAAGGCTGAAGCGGAAACCCCGCGTCAGTCGCCGCTCGAACTGCCGCAGCAGTAAGACGTTCGGGGCGCTCAGGCGCCCCGTTCGCCCTCTCTTATGAAGCTCGCTCCCGCCCAACTCGGCAAACACCTGCAAGGCGCTCTTGCGCCGGTCTACATCATCAGCGGCGATGACCCACTGCTGTGTCAGGAAGCCGCCGACGCCATTCGCTCCGCTGCCCGCCAGCAAGGATTCGATGAACGCCAGGTCTTTGCCGCCGACGCCAATTTCGATTGGGGGACGTTGCTGCAGGCCGGCGCCAGCATGTCGCTGTTCGCTGAAAAACGCCTGCTGGAACTGCGCCTGCCTTCGGGCAAGCCCGGTGACAAGGGCGCCGCCGCACTGATCGAATATTGCTCGCGCCCGGCTGAAGACACGGTACTGCTGATCAGCCTGCCTAAGCTCGACGGCAGCGCGCAGAAGACCAAGTGGGGCAAGGCGCTGGTCGAGGGTCAGCAGACCCAGTTCGTACAGATCTGGCCGGTGGACGCCAACCAGCTGCCGAGCTGGATTCGTCAGCGCCTGTCCCAGGCCGGCTTGTCGGCCAGTCAGGACGCAGTCGAACTGATTGCCGCGCGGGTCGAAGGCAACCTGCTCGCCGCTGCGCAAGAGATCGAAAAGCTCAAGCTGATGGCCGAGGGCGGGCAGATCACCATCGAAACCGTACAGGCGGCCGTGGCCGACAGTGCGCGCTTCGACGTGTTCGGCCTGACCGATGCAGTGCTCAACGGCGAACCGGCCCACGCCCTGCGCATGCTCGAAGGGCTGCGCGGTGAAGGGGTCGAGCCGCCGGTGATCCTCTGGGCCCTGGCTCGGGAGTTACGGCTGCTGGCCAACATCTCGTTGCAATACAGCCAGGGCACACCGCTGGACAAATGCTTCAGTCAGGCCAAGCCGCCGGTCTGGGACAAGCGCAAACCGCTGATGAGCAAGGCCTTGCAACGCTACTCGGCGCAACGCTGGGCGCAGTTGCTGCTCGAAGCCCAGCGCATCGATGCACAGATCAAGGGCCAGGCGGCGGGCTCGCCGTGGATGAGCCTGAGCCGGTTGGCGCTGCTGATGGCTGGTCAGCGCCTGACGTTGCCTGCCGAATGAAATCCGGGATCGCGCGCTGTGATCCCGTTTTTTTTACCGAGTCCATTTCCTACAGAACATCCCACCGTCGGTCCTATAGACAGACGCTCTGGATCGGCAGATTATCTGCCGCGCAAAACCTCACTCAATCGAGAGAATCATCATGAGTAAAAAGCCATCGAAACATGGCCACAACAAGGCCAAATCCATCGTCGCCCAACCCCTGTTCCGCAGCCGCCAGGAACGACCAACCAAGGGTAAAGGCAGCTACCGCCGCGAAGCCTTCCAGTCTGACAGCTGGGAGGCTTCTTACTTTCTGGCCGCTTAAAGCGCAGCACCCCTTCCTCATGTTAAGGTCTGCACCTGATTCGTATTCCCTGGACCCGTGCATGCCCCTCAGTCTTTCCCGTCGTTGGCCCTTTCGCCAACTGATCGCTGCCTCCAGCTTCGTATTGCTCGTCGCTTGCGCGGAAAAACCCACCGCCGCTGACGCTCAACCGCTTCAGACCGTCCCCGTTGCCACAGCCCCAGCGGTCATCCCGCCGGTAGTGCCGTCCGGTGACGATCTCGACCTGCAACCGACCCAGACCTTTGCCGAATGGCAGGCTGGTTTCCGCAAGGACGCTCTGGCCGCCGGCATTCGTGCCGACCTGTTCGACCGCGCATTCGCCAATGTCAGCTTCGATGCCAGCGTAATTCGCGCCGACCGCAGCCAGCCGGAATTCGCCCGGCCGGTCTGGGAATACCTGGATGGCGCACTGTCGCCGTTGCGCGTGCGCAAAGGCCAGGCACTGATCAGCCAGTACGCCGACATTCTGCAAAGCATCGAGCACCGTTATGGCGTCGATCGCCAGGCGCTGGTGTCGGTGTGGGGGATGGAAAGCAACTTCGGCCAGTTCCAGGGCAGCAAGTCGGTGATCAACTCGCTGGCGACCCTGGCCTATGAAGGTCGCCGTCCGGGCTTTGCCCATGCGCAGCTGATTGCGGCGCTGCAGATCCTGCAACAGGGCGACATCACGCCGGAGAAAATGCTCGGCTCCTGGGCCGGCGCAATGGGCCAGACCCAGTTCATCCCGACCACCTACAACACCCACGCCGTGGACTTCGACGGTGACGGTCGCCGCGACATCTGGGGCAGCCCGGCTGACGCATTGGCCTCCACCGCGCATTACCTGCAAAGCTCCGGCTGGCAGCGTGGCCAGCCGTGGGGCTTCGAAGTGCAACTGCCGAGCAGTTTCAACTACACCCTGGCCGATGGCGCGATTCGCAAGAGCGTCGCTGAATGGCGGCAACTGGGCGTGATCCTGCCGAACGGCGGCCAGGTGCCGGCCGGCTCCGAGCAACTGTCCGCCGCCCTGCTGCTGCCGGCTGGCTACCGTGGCCCGGCGTTCCTGATCCTCGATAACTTCCGGGCGATCCTCAAGTACAACAACTCGTCGTCCTACGCACTGGCCGTCAGCCTGTTGTCCGAGCGCTTCAACGGCGCCGGCCTCATCAATGGCACCTGGCCAAAAGACGACCTGCCGTTGAGCCGCACCGAGCGGATCGAACTGCAAAACCTGTTGACCGCGCGCAACTACGACGCAGGCACCGCCGACGGGATCATCGGTGCCAATACGCGCAAGGCGATTCGCGCTGCGCAGCAGTCATTTGGCTGGCCGGCGGATGGTTATCCGACGCACAAGCTGCTGGAAAGCCTGCGCAACCAGTAAAAACAAAAAGACCGCCGCCTCTTCAGGCGGCGGTCTTTTTTTGCGGCTCGATCAGCGAATCACCACATCCTGTTCCAGCATCAACTCCTTCTTCCCTGCGTCCAGTCGAACCAGCGCCCCCAACGGCAGCGTCAGGTTCGGATTACAGTGCCCGCTACGCCATCCTGACAGCACCGGAATCCGCAGCGGTTCGAAGGTCTGCTTGAGCAGGCGATTCAGCGCATCGACATCCACCCCCGCAATATCCCCGACCAACACGCCGCGCAATCTGGCCAACTTGCCCGCCAGACGCATCTGGGTCAGCAAGCGGTCGATCCGGTACAGCGGCTCGTTGATGTCCTCGATGAGCAGAATCACCCCTTCGACATCGATTTCGTAAGGCGTGCCAAGAGTCGAGGCGATCATTGCCAGATTACCGCCCTGCAAACGCCCGTGGGCAATGCCGGGCTCCACGGTGGTCAACGGATAAGCCGCTGGATGACTCAGTACACTGCCGGCCTTCAACTGACCGCGCAGCATGGCGAAGAACGAGGTCACCGTCGGCGGTTCCTTGTCCCCCAGCAGATCGGCATTCAACAACGGCCCATGAAAGGTCACGAACCCGGCGTAGCGACTGATGGCCAGGTGCAGTGCGGTGATGTCGCTGTAACCGACGAAGGGCTTGGCATGACGGCTCAGCAGGTCGTAATCGATCCGATCCAGCAACCTTGGCGTGCCGTAACCACCGCGCAGGCAAATGATCGCATCGACCTCTTCGTCAGCGAACGCCGCGTGCAGATCGTTGAGCCGCACCTCGTCGCTGCCGGCCAGATAACCGTCCTTTTCATAGACGCCCGGGAACACCCGTAAGCCGTAACCCCGGGCGCGCATCCACTGAACGGCCTTTTCGGTATCCAGCGTGCCGGGGCCGGCGGGCGCAATGACGCCGATCAGCCCTTCCGACGGCAGTGCGGGCACAGACTTGTGCGGAAAAAGGGTGTGGGTCGGTCGAACGGTCATCCATGGATCTCCCTGTGTGAAGTCATGCTCACACAGTAGTCAGGAACGGCGACAAACAGAAGAGGCTCGGCTGCGCCGCAGATTGCAGGAAAAGTCAGTAACGCGTGTAGGCCGGGCAAAAAAATGCCCGCCGGGCGATAAACCCCGGCGGGCATTCTTTCATTCAGCGCTTAATCAGGAACCGAGCAGCTCGGCCTTGACCAGTTTCGCTTGCTCGTCAGCGTGGTACGAAGAACGCACCAACGGGCCGGACGCGACGTTCTTGAAGCCCATCTTGTAACCTTCCTCGGCGAACCAGGCGAAGGTGTCCGGGTGCACGAAACGCTGCACCGGCAAGTGGCTGCGGGACGGTTGCAGATACTGGCCCAGGGTCAGCATGTCGATGTCGTGTTCGCGCATGCGCTTCATGACTTCGATGACTTCGTCGTCGGTCTCGCCCAAGCCGAGCATCAGGCCGGATTTGGTCGGGATGTGCGGCATCATCTGCTTGAAGCGTTGCAGCAGGGTCAGCGACCACTGGTAGTCCGAACCCGGACGCGCAGCCTTGTACAGGCGCGGTACGGTTTCCAGGTTGTGGTTGAACACATCCGGCGGCTCGGCGGCGGTGATTTCCAGGGCGATGTCCATGCGGCCACGGTAGTCCGGAACCAGGGTCTCAAGCTGTACGTTCGGTGACAGTTTGCGGATTTCGCGGATGCAGTCGGCAAAGTGCTGGGCACCGCCGTCACGCAGGTCGTCGCGGTCAACCGAGGTGATCACCACGTACTTGAGTTTCAGGTCGGCGATGGCGATGGCCAGGCTTTCCGGCTCGTTGACGTCCAGTGGCTTCGGACGGCCGTGGCCAACGTCACAGAACGGGCAGCGACGGGTGCAGATGTCACCCATGATCATGAAGGTCGCGGTGCCGCCGGAGAAGCACTCGCCCAGGTTCGGGCAGGATGCTTCTTCGCAGACGCTGTGCAGCTTGTGTTTGCGCAGCAGGCTCTTGATGCGGTCGACTTCCGGCGAAACCGGGATGCGCACGCGGATCCAGTCGGGTTTCTTCGGCAGTTCGGTGGTCGGAATGATCTTCACCGGGATGCGTGCAACCTTCTCGGCGCCGCGCAGCTTGACGCCGGCTTCAACCTTGGGACGCGGGGCCGGGCGCTCGGTCACGTCGAGCGTCGGGATCATGGTTTGCACTGCATCAGTAGTCATATCAGTCGATTCCGCCCGTCAGGGTCGTCTGCTCAGCATAGTCGAGGTGTTTGACGAGCTGCGCGCGCAGCCGGGCACTTACCTCGGCAAATTCAATCGATCCTGCGTGCTCGCTCAGCTGGGTCATCGCCAGCCCGGCATAGCCGCAGGGATTAATCCGTCGAAACGGTTCCAGGTTCATGTCCACGTTCAGGGCCAGGCCATGAAAGGAACAACCGTGGCGAATCCGCAAACCCAGAGAAGCGATCTTCGCTCCGTCGACGTAGACGCCGGGAGCATCCGGCTTGGCCACGGCGGTCACGCCGTAGCTGGCCAGCAGTTCGATCAGGCAGCGCTCCATGCGGCTGACCAGATCGCGCACGCCGAAACCGAGTCGGCGCACATCCAGCAGCAGATAGGCTACCAGTTGGCCTGGTCCATGGTAGGTCACCTGACCGCCGCGGTCGACCTGCACCACCGGAATGTCTCCCGGCAGCAACAGGTGCTCGGCCTTGCCGGCCTGACCCTGGGTGAACACCGGCGGGTGTTCCACCAGCCAGATTTCGTCCGGGGCCGTGGTGCCACGCTCGTTGGTAAAACGCTGCATGGCCTGCCAGACCGGCTCGTAAGCCATCTGGCCAAGCTCGCGAAAGCCCAGCGTGCCGGGCATCACAGCACCATGTGCACGAAACCGGTAGCCCGCAGTTCGCTGTTGATGTTGTACAGCTGATCCTGATCGGTCGCGACGATGTGCAACTGGATGGTGGTGTACTTGCCGTTGCTGCTTTGACGCTCGTCGACACGCTCATCGTTGATCCTGGCGTGTTTCTTGACGATGTCGATGATCTTGTCTTTGTTGCCGACGCCCGTATCGCTGATCACCTTAACCGGATAATCAACCTGGGGAAATTCGATCTTTGGCGCCTTTACTTCGGTATCGGTCATGGCGTAACGGCCTCGTAAGCGTAAGCCCGGTAACGAACAAGGCCCCGCTCCGGATCGGAACGGGGCCATGCAGGTCAACTCAAATCAGTTGAACAAGCCGTAGAAGAATAGACGGATGCTATCCCACATGCGGCGGAAGATACCACCCTCCTCGACAGCGTCCAGGGCGATCAGGTCGGCGCTGTGCACCACCTTGTCGTCCAGTTTCACTTCGACTTTACCGATCACGTCGCCCTTGGCGATTGGCGCGGTCAGTTGCGGGTTCATGGTCATGCTGGCAGCGAGCTTCTTCAGCTGGCCTTTCGGCAGGGTCATGGTCAGGTCCTGAGCCAGACCGGCCTTGACCTGGTTGGTAGTGCCTTTCCACACCGGGGCCTGAGCCAGTTCGGTGCCCTTCTGGTAGAAGGTCTGGGTTTCGAAGAAGCGGAAACCGTAGGTCAGCAGCTTCTGGGTCTCGGCGGCACGAGCCACTTCACTGTTGGTGCCGAACACCACGGCGATCAGGCGCATGCCGTCACGTACGGCCGAGGACACCATGCAGTAGCCGGCTTCGTCGGTGTGACCGGTTTTCAGACCGTCGACGGTCTTGTCGCGCCACAGCAGCAGGTTGCGGTTAGGCTGTTTGATGCCGTTCCAGAAGAATTCTTTCTGCGAGTAGATCGCGTAGTGAGCCGGGTCTTCGTGGATGATCGCGCGCGCCAGGATCGCCATGTCGTGAGCCGACGAGTAGTGCTCGGGGTTCGGCAGACCGGTCGGGTTCATGAAGTGGGTATTGGTCATGCCCAGATCGGCGACGGTCTTGTTCATCAGGTCGGCGAAGGCGTCTTCGCTGCCGGCGATGTGTTCAGCCACCGCGACGCTGGCGTCGTTGCCGGACTGGATGATGATGCCGTGCAGCAGGTCGCTGACAGTGACCTGCGAGCCGACCTTGATGAACATCCGCGAACCGCCGGTGCGCCAGGCGTTTTCGCTGACGGTCACCGGGTCGTTTTCACCGATCTGGCCGCGACGGATTTCCAGCGTGGCGATGTACGCGGTCATCAGTTTGGTCAGGCTGGCCGGCGGCAGACGCTGGTCACCGTTGTTCTCCACCAGCACGTTGCCGCTGTTGGCATCCATGAGCACGTAGGATTTGGCGGCCAGTTGTGGTGGCGACGGCATCATCTCGGCCGCGAAGGCGGCTGGCGAGAGGAGCAGCGGGACTAGCAGACACAGGCGTTTGGCAAAGGTGGTGATGTTCATCCGTCTCTCGAAATCGCTAATGGAAACTGTCCTAGCGGACAAAATTTAATCAGATGTCTTTCAGGCTTTGCCCGAAACCTGCCTGCGCGACGATCATGCTGCGTTAAAAACAGATTCGGAATGCTCATGTAGGTCCCCTACACTCCGCTTCCTCACCTGTTTTTGCCTTGCCTGATCGCCGCTCGGCGAGCTTTCGAGCAAACCCTACGAGCATCGCGTGTTCAGTTGCTCACTCCAGTCACCCTTGCCGGGCTTTTGTTCTTCGACGAGCCAACAACCTGGTTCACCCCCCAATCGCTGGTGAACCGTCAATCAAGTCCTACGTTTACTCGGTGACCACACTTGGCGAACCGAGGTTGGCCAGGCGCACGCTGTTCTGTACCTGGGCAATTTCACCCGGCGAACCGATCGGTCCCAGGCGAACCCGGTGCAGGGTCTGCTGATTGCGCACGATCGAGCTGATGAACACCGGAGCGCTCACCATCCCGCTGAGCTTCGACCTCAGGAGTTCTGCAGCGTCCGGGTTGGCGAACGCGCCCACCTGCAGATACTGGCCAGACGCTGGTGCAGAAGCGTTTTTTTTTGCATCGAGCTGGACTGGCACGACGGCCGCGGCGTGCTGCTGCGGCGGCGGAGTCCATTGCTCGACGGTGCCGGCCGAGGCCGTGATCACCGGGGCGCTATTCTGCGCGACTTGCGGCTCGTTGAGCATCAAAGGCGCCGGACGGCCCTTGGCGGCCCACCATTGCTGCGGGTCGATGCCTTCGACCTTGACCCGCGCGGTGCCGATTTCGGCATAACCGAGTTTCTTGGCGGCGGCGTAGGACAGGTCAATGATCCGGTCCGAGTAGAACGGCCCGCGGTCATTGACCCGCAGGATCACGCTCTTGTTGTTGTCCAGGTTGGTCACCCGAACGTAACTCGGCAGCGGTAATGTCTTGTGGGCGGCACTCATGCCGTACAGGTCGTAGACCTCGCCGTTGGCGGTGTTCTGACCGTGGAACTTGGTGCCGTACCAGGACGCAGTGCCGGAGGCCACGTAAGTCTTGGATTCCTGCAACGGGAAGTAGGTCTTGCCCAGCACGGTGTACGGGTTGGCCTTGTACGGGCCGGTGTGCAGGGTCGGCGTGGCGTCCGGGATACGCGACACATCGACATCCCACCACGGCGCGCCATCCTTGTGGGCCCGGTTGATGTCCAGGCCCGGCTGCGAACGTACGGCGGTGGTCGGCTTCTGGCTCGGCGAACGGCTGGTCGAGCAACTGGCGACCAGCACCGCCAACGCAGCGAAAGCCACCAGCTTCAGGGGTTTATTGATAGGCAATGCCCGCATTACTTGACGCCCCGTGCTTGTACCAGCTGTTCAGACAGTTGATGTACGGCCATGGCGTACATCACGCTGCGGTTATAACGCGTGATTGCGTAGAAATTCTTCAAGCCCATCCAGTATTCCGGGCCGTTGTCGCCTTCCAGGCGGAATGCGGTGACCGGCATGTCATCGCGCAGCGCATCATGACTCGACCAGCCCAGCGCTCGCAACTCCCCGACGGTTTTCGTCGGTTCGATGCCAGTGGTCAGGCCTTCATCCACCTGCTCGCCACGGACATCCGCGCGGCTGACTACCGGTTCACCGGCGACCCAGCCGTGACGCTTGAAATAGCTGGCGACGCTGCCGATCGCATCATCCGGGTTGTTCCAGATATTGATGTGGCCGTCGCCGTCGAAATCCACCGCGTAGGCGCGAAAGCTGCTCGGCATGAACTGCGGCAAACCCATCGCCCCGGCATAGGAACCCTTGAGGGTCAGCGGGTCGACCTGCTCTTCCCGGGCCAGCAGCAGGAACTCACGCAGCTCCTTGCGGAAAAATTCGGCACGGGGAGGATAGTCGAAACCCAGCGTGGACAAAGCATCGATCACCCGGTAATTGCCGGTATTACGTCCGAAAAAGGTCTCAACGCCGATGATCGACACGATCACTTGGGCTGGAACACCGTATTCCTGCTCGGCGCGGGCCAGGGTGGCCTCGTGCTGGCGCCAGAAGTCCACACCGCGGGCGATGCGCGCGTCGGTGATGAACATCGGCCGGTATTCTTTCCACTGCTTGACCCGTTCGGCGGGTTTGGAAATGGCGTCGAGAATCGCCTGCTTGCGCTGGGCTTCGCGGAACACGGCCATCAGCTGTTCGCCGGCAAAACCGTAGTCGCGGGTCATTTCACCGACGAATTCGGCCACCTGGGGCGAGCCTTCGTAATCGCCGGCCAACGCTTCCTGCGCGCTGCCAAGGATGCCTACCAGGCCGAGCCACGGTGCGTATCGTGTCGCCCAGTCACGCATTACTTGCATTGAACTCTTCACCTTATTCAAACCTGTGCGATCCACTTGCGATGGGTATGGATCGACATCAAAACCCCAAACGCTGACAGCAGCGTCACCAGCGAAGTTCCGCCGTAGCTAATGAACGGCAACGGCACCCCCACCACCGGCAACAGGCCACTGACCATACCGATGTTGACGAAAACGTAAACAAAAAACGTCATGGTCAGAGCGCCGGCCAGCAATTTGCCGAACAGCGTCTGCGCCTGGGCGGTAATCACCAGGCCGCGACCGATCAGCAACAGATAGATCAGCAACAGCGCGCAAATGCCCACCAGGCCGAATTCTTCGCCGAGTACCGCGATGATGAAGTCGGTGTGGCTTTCCGGCAGGAAGTCCAGGTGCGACTGGGTGCCCAGCAGCCAGCCCTTGCCGAACACGCCGCCGGAACCGATGGCGGCTTTCGACTGAATGATGTTCCAGCCGGTACCCAGCGGATCGCTTTCCGGGTCGAGGAACGTCAGGATCCGCTGCTTCTGGTAGTCGTGCATGATGAAGAACCACATCGCAACCGACACCGGAATCGCCGCCGCCAGTACGCTGAGAATCCAGCGCCAGCGCAGCCCGCCCATGAACAAGACGAAGGCGCCACCGGCCAGAATCAGCAGCGAAGTGCCCAGATCCGGCTGACGCACGATCAGGGCGAACGGCACGCCGATCAGCAGCAGACTGATGCCGACGTGCTTGAGCTGCGGCGGCAGCGTGCGCTTGGACAGGTACCAGGCGATGGTCGCCGGCATCAGGATCTTCATGAATTCCGAGGGCTGGAAGCGGATCACCCCGGGGATGTTGATCCAGCGGGTCGCGCCCATGGCGTTGTGGCCCATGATGTCCACCACCATCAGCAGTACCACCCCGATCACGTAGCCGAGCGGCACCCAGCGCGCCATGAACCTTGGCTCGAACTGGGCGATGACGATCATCGACACCAGGCCGATACCGAACGACGTGGCCTGTTTGGCCAACAGGTCCCAGCTCTTGCCGCTGGCCGAATACAGTACGAACAGGCTGCCGGCGGCCAGGATCAACAACAGCACCAGCAACGGGCCGTCGATATGCAAACGTTGCAGCAGCGTCGCCCGGCGACGCATCACATCCTCGCTGGAGAGCATGCGATCGAAATTATTCATCACGGGCCGTAGCCTCCGCACTGATAGGGCTGGCGTATTCGGCCTTCAACCGTCCGTCCTGATCCAGCAGCCAGGCATCCATGACCTGGCGCACCACCGGTGCCGCGACGCCGGAACCGGACTCACCGTTCTCGACCATCACTGACACCACGATTTTCGGGTCATCCGCCGGCGCGAAACCCACGAACAGGGCATGGTCACGGTGGCGCTCCTGAACCTTGGAGCGGTCGTACTTCTCGCCTTGCTTGATCGCCACGACCTGTGCCGTACCCGACTTGCCGGCGATCCGGTATTGCGCGCCGATCGAGGCCTTGCGCGCGGTGCCACGGGCACCGTGCATCACCTGCTGCATGCCGTGGTTGACCTTGTTCCAGTCCGACGGATCGCGAAGGATGATGTCCGGCATCGGATTTTCATCCTTGGGCTTCTCGCCTTCGATGGTCCTGGCGAGGTGCGGGCGGTTCCACACACCCTTGTTGGCCACCAGCGCCGTGGCCTGGGCCAGTTGCAGCGGGGTCGATTGCATGTAGCCCTGGCCGATCCCGAGAATCAGGGTTTCGCCGGGGAACCACGCCTGACGCCGGGTCGCGCGTTTCCACTCGCGGGACGGCATCAGGCCGGGGGACTCTTCGAACATGTCCAGCGAGACCTTCTGGCCGATGCCGAACTTGTTCATATAGGCCGACAACCGATCGATGCCCAGCTTGTGCGCCAGATCATAGAAGTAGGTGTCGTTGGACCGCATGATCGCCGTATCGAGGTCGACGAAGCCGTCCCCGGTGCGGTTCCAGTTGCGGTACTTGTGATCGTAGTTGGGCAGCATGTAGTAACCGGGGTCGAACACCCGGCTCGACGCCGTCACCACGCCCGCATCGAGACCGGCAATCGCCACCGCCGGCTTGATCGTCGAGCCCGGCGGGTACAGACCGCGCAATACACGGTTGAACAGCGGCCGGTCGATCGAATCGCGCAGCTCGGCGTAAGCCTTGAAGCTGATGCCGGTGACGAACAGGTTCGGGTCGAAGCTCGGCTGGCTGACCATCGCCAGCACTTCGCCGGTTTTCGGATCGAGCGCCACCACCGCACCACGCCGACCGCCCAGCGCAGCCTCGGCAGCTTCCTGCAATTTGATGTCGAGGCTCAGGACAATGTCCTTGCCCGGCACCGGATCGGTCCGTTTGAGCACGCGCAGGACGCGGCCACGGGCGTTGGTCTCGACCTCTTCGTAACCCACCTGGCCGTGCAGCTCGGCTTCGTAAAAGCGCTCGATGCCGGTCTTGCCGATGTGGTGGGTGCCGCTGTAGTTGACCGGATCGAGGGTCTTCAGCTCTTTCTCGTTGATCCGCCCCATGTAACCCACCGAGTGCGCGAAATGCGCGCCCTGCGGGTAGTGACGCACCAACTGCGCGACCACCTCGACGCCCGGCAGACGGAACTGGTTCACCGCGATCCGGGCGATCTGCTCTTCGGTCAGTTCGAACAGGATCGGCACCGGCTCGAACGGCCGGCGGCCCTGGCGCATGCGTTTCTCGAAGATCACCCGGTCTTCAGGCGTCAGCTGCAAGACCTCGACGATCACGTCGAGCACCTGCTGCCAGTCGCCGGAGCGCTCGCGGGTCATGCTCAGGCTGAAGCTCGGACGGTTGTCCGCCACCACCACGCCGTTGCGGTCGAAAATCAGGCCACGGGTCGGCGGGATCGGCTGAACGTGAACCCGGTTGTTTTCCGACAGGGTCGAGTGATATTCGTACTGAATCACCTGCAGGTAATACAGGCGCGCAATCAGCACGCAGATCAGCGCCACCACCGCAATTGCGCCGAACACGACGCGACCACGCACCAGACGGGCGTCTTTTTCGTGGTCCTTGATGCGGATCGGCTGAGACATGAGGGCGGATTACTTGTGGTAAGGGTGGCCGGACAGCACGGTCCAGGCACGATACAACTGCTCGCCGATGAGGATGCGCACCAGCGGGTGCGGCAGCGTCAGCGGCGACAACGACCAGCGCTGATCCGCGCGGGCACAGACTTCCGGTGCCAACCCTTCCGGGCCACCGACCATGAAATTGACCGTGCGCGAGTCCAGGCGCCAGCGATCGAGTTCGACCGCCAGTTGCTCGGTGCTCCACGGCTTGCCATGAACCTCGAGGGTGACGATCCGCTCGTTCTGCCCGACCTTGGCCAGCATGGCTTCGCCTTCCTGACGGATGAAGCGGGCCACGTCGGCGTTCTTGCCACGGGTATTGAGCGGAATTTCCACCAGTTCCAGCGCCAGCTCGGATGGAAGACGCTTGGCATACTCATGCCAGCCTTCTTCCACCCACTTGGGCATGCGTGAACCGACGGCGATCAGTCGCAGTCGCACAGCAATCCCTTACAGCTGGTCTTTGTTGAGCTTGGTGAAATGCTCGTGGGTGTTTTCCGGGCTGTGGTGCTTGGCGTCCGCCGCACGGCTCTGCTCGGCACCGGCCCACAGGCGTTCCAGGTCGTAGAACTGACGTGCCGAGGCAGTCATCATGTGCACGATCACCAGGTCCAGGTCCAGCAGCACCCAGTCGCTGTCGCCCTTGCCTTCTTCGCCCAGCGGCCTGGCGCCCTGCTTTTTCACTTCTTCGCGAACCTTGTCCAGCATCGCGTTGATCTGGCGGTTGGAGGTACCGGTGGCGATGATCATGTAGTCGGTGATGCTCTGCTTGTCGCGCACATCAATGATCTGGATGTCCTGGGCCTTGACGTCTTCCAGGGCTGCAACGGCCACCTTGACCAGCTCGTCGCCCTTCAGCGGTTCGTTGGTGTTGACCGGTTCTGGCAGCGGGGCGCTCTTGAATGTGCCTTTGCGCTTTACTTTGGTTTGGTCTTTGTCAGTCATATAAAACTCGTTTTGCTCATATTTTCGGCGGCTTGGCGACACGTGGATTCGTATCAGTGAAGCACGCCTTGTTCAGTTCGACGCACGGTACAGACCGTGCGCATCGATGTAGGCCAGGACCGCGTCGGGCACCAGGAAACGTACCGACTTACCGCTGGCCAGCAGTTGACGGATCTGGGTGGCGGAAACCGCGAGCGGTGTCTGCCAGACGAATGCAATCTGTCCGCTCGGCCCCTTCAGGGCCAGCGGGTCGCTCACCGAACGCGCTGCCAGCAGGTTGCGCAAGGCATCCGGCGGTTCGCTGTCGGCGTCCGGGCGCTGTAGCACCAGGATGTGGCAATGCTGGAGCAACTCTTCCCAGCGGTGCCAAGTGGGCAGGCCGCAAAACGCGTCCCAGCCCAGAAGCAGAAAAACCTGGGTCTCGGCGGCCATTTCGGCACGCAGCGACTCCAGGGTATCGATGGTCCAGGACGGTTTGTCCCGCTGCAATTCGCGGGCGTCCACCACCAGCGGCGGCACACCGGCCACCGCACATTCAACCATTGCCAGCCGGTCCTGCGCCGACACCTGCGGCGTATCGCGGTGCGGTGGCCGCGCGCTGGGCATCATGCGCAGCTCATCGAGCCCCAGCGCTTCGGCGACTTCCAGCGCGCCACGCAAATGGCCGACGTGCACCGGGTCGAACGTCCCGCCCAGGACGCCAATGCGCCGGGGACGGGACCTCTTGCCGGGTTTCGGCGCTTTCAGGTCGAGGTCGGACAAGTCAGACCGTCGCCTGGCCGCGCAACTGGCCATCACCGACCACGATGTACTTCTCGCAGGTCAGTCCTTCCAGGCCCACCGGGCCACGGGCGTGCAGCTTATCAGTAGAAATGCCGATCTCGGCACCCAATCCGTATTCGAATCCGTCGGCGAAGCAGGTCGGGGTGTTGATCATCACCGACGCCGAGTCGACCTGAGCCACGAACTGGCGGGTGTCGGCGAGGTTTTCGCTGACGATCGAGTCGGTGTGGTGGGAGCCGAAATGGTTGATGTGTTCGATGGCCTGATCCAGGCCATCCACCACGCGGATCGACAGGATCGGCGCCAGGTACTCGGTGCTCCAGTCTTCTTCGGTCGCCGCTACGGCTTCGATGATCGCCCGGGTGCGTTCGCAACCACGCAGTTCGACGCCTTTTTCGCGGAACTGGGCAGCCATCGACGGCAGGAAATCCTTCGCAACACGTTGATCGACCAGCAAGGTCTCCATCGCACCGCAGATGCCATAGCGATAGGTCTTGGCATTGAAGGCGATGCGCTGGGCTTTCGCCAGGTCGGCATGTTCGCTGACATAGACGTGGCAGATGCCGTCCAGATGCTTGATGACCGGCACCCGGGCGTCACGGCTGATGCGCTCGATCAGGCCACGGCCACCGCGCGGTACGATCACGTCGACGTATTCGGGCATGGTGATCAGCGCGCCAACGGCGGCGCGGTCGGTGGTTTCCACCACTTGCACCACGGCAGCCGGCAGTTCGGCTTCGGCCAGGCCACGCTGGATGCAGGCGGCAATCGCGCGGTTGGAATGAATCGCTTCGGAACCACCGCGCAGGATGGTCGCGTTGCCGGACTTCAGGCACAGGCTCGCGGCATCAATGGTCACGTTGGGACGGGATTCGTAGATGATCCCGATCACGCCCAGCGGGACACGCATCTTGCCGACCTGAATGCCCGACGGACGGAAGCTCATGTCACGGATCGCACCGACCGGATCCGGCAGTGCTGCGACCTGACGCAGACCGACGATCATGCCGTCGATGCGTGCCGGGGTCAGCTCCAGACGTTCCAGCAATGCCGGTTCCAGACCGTTGGCGCGACCGGCGGCCAGATCCTGTTCATTGGCTGCCGCAAGCTCGGCGCGGGCGGCATCCAGGGCATTGGCGGCAGCCAGCAGGGCGCGGTTTTTCTGCGCGGTGCTGGCACGGCCGATGACGCGGGAAGCTTCGCGGGCGGCGCGACCCAATCGGGTCATGTAGTCAAGAACGGACTCAGTCATGGTCTGCTGGGGTCTTGGCAAAGAGGAAAGCGGCAGATTATAGCTGTCGCGTCCCGGGACTAACAGCGGTGACGGGCGGATGGTCGAAATGGACGGCGATTTGCCGACGTTCAGCCGGGATTAAGCCTTGAATTGTTATCATCACGACCTCCTCCGCCTGGATAAACACTGTTTGCCATGTCCAACCTGACCGTTCGCGCCACCTCCGCGCGCCAGCCTGTCGGCCTTGCGGACGCCTTTTTTGACCGTGACGCCCAGACGCTGGCCAAGGATCTGCTCGGCAAAGTCATTCGCCATCGGGTCGGTGACTTGTGGCTCAGTGCCCGAATCATCGAAACCGAGGCCTATTACCGCGAGGAAAAAGGCAGCCACGCGTCCCTCGGCTACACAGAAAAGCGTAAGGCTTTGTTTCTGGACGGCGGCCACATCTATATGTACTACGCCCGTGGCGGCGATTCGCTGAACTTCAGCGCGCAGGGTCCGGGCAATGCAGTGCTGATCAAATCGGCCTATCCGTGGGTCGACGAGATCAGCGGCCCGGCCAGCCTGGCGCAGATGCTGCTGAACAACCCCGATGCTCAGGGCCGCCCGCGCCCGTCACAGAAACTCTGTGCCGGGCAGACGCTGCTGTGCAAGGCGCTGGGACTGAAAGTGCCGGTGTGGGATGCCAAGCGCTTCGACCACGAAATTCTGCTGGTGGAAGACACCGGCCCTGCGCCGACCCACATAATTCAGACCACCCGCCTGGGCATTCCCCATGGCCGCGACGAACACCTGATGTATCGCTTCGTCGATGCCGCCTATGCCCAGTGGTGCACGCGGAACCCGCTGCGCCGGGGCCAGGTCGAAGGTCGCGATTATTTTCTGCTGTGAACGCACACCCTGCGGCTCGCCGATCAGGGACATCAATGAAATGGAGTGGTTTGTATGGGCCCATGGCTCGATAGCGTGACCGGGTGGCTGGCCGCCAATCCGCAGTGGCTGGCCGCTGCAGTGTTTGTCGTGGCCTGCGTGGAATGCCTGGCGATTGCCGGGTTGATCGTGCCCGGCACGGTATTGCTGTTTGCCGTGGCGGTGCTGGCCGGCAGCGGCGCCCTGTCGTTGAGCGAAACCCTGTTGCTGGGTTTCCTCGGCGGGATTCTCGGTGATGTGATTTCGTATTTCCTCGGCCGCCACTTCCACCAGAACATCCGGCGCTTGCCGGGATTGCGCCATCACCCGGAGTGGATGGCCGGCGCGGAAACCTACTTCCAACGCTACGGCATCGCCAGCCTGCTGGTCGGCCGCTTCATCGGCCCGTTGCGACCGATGCTGCCGATGGTCGCGGGTATGTGCGACATGCCCTTCCCGCGCTTCGCCGCCGTGAGTCTGCTGGCGGCGGCCGGCTGGAGCCTCGCCTATCTGCTGCCGGGCTGGGCCACCGGGGCGGCGATTCGCCTGCCCTTGCCGGAAGGCTTCTGGCTGCAGGCCGGGATTGTCGCCGGCAGTATTGCGGTGATGGTCGGTCTGAGCGCCAACAGCAGCCTGCGCCGTCATCGTCGGGCGACGATCTGGATCAGCAGCATGAGCCTGTTGATCCTGATCGGTCTGTTCATCGGTTTTCCGTACCTGACCGCCCTCGATCAGGGCGTCATGACCCTGGTGCAGGAGCACCGCAGGCCGGCGCTGGATGAAGTGGCAGTGGTTTTCACCCTGATCGGTGAGTTCCGCAACATGCTGTTGTTCAGCGCCCTGCTGACAGCGCTACTGTTGCTGTGTCGTCAGTGGCGACACGCGATCTTCGTCGGCGGCACCCTGCTCGTCACGGCATTGGCCAACACCGGGACCAAACTGTTTTTCGCCCGGGTACGCCCGGAAGTGCTGACTGACCCACTCACCAGTTACAGCATGCCCAGCGGCCATGCATCCGGATCGTTCGCGCTGTTCCTGACCCTGGCCGTACTCGCCGGACGCGGGCAACCGCCACGGCTGCGACTGACCTGGCTGCTGGTCGGCTGCATTCCTGCACTGGCAATTGCCCTGTCACGGGTATATCTGGGCGCGCACTGGCCAACGGATGTCCTGGCCGGCGCCATGCTCGCCGCCTGTGTCTGCGCAGCGGGCCTGTGGCTCAGTCAACGTCATGCACCTCTTGGTGCAATGCCGCAGAAAGTCTGGTGGCTGGTATTGCCAGCTCTGGTCGCTCTATTTGGCTTCTTCGTATTGCGACACCTGCCACACACCCTGCTTCGATACGCCTATTGAGCCGCATCCGCCGCTTGCGGATTCCCCTTCGGGGCGAATCCGCAAGCGGCGATCAGTCCTGTTTCTGAACTGAAACGCTGCTGTTTCGACAAATACGTCACCGCCAAGCTTGCTCCAAGTAAAAAAGACAACATTCGTCATCGCGATAAACCGACAACCATAAATATAATTGGCAAAACATTAAGCCTGGCCAAAAATTTATTGCATGACAGATTGAATACTCATTACCTCATGGAAGAGTATTGATCTTGTCTATCCCGTTCGAAAAAACTTCGGAAACTTATCCTACAGCCGCAATTGTTATTTCCGACCTAAGTAATTCATCAACTAACAATGAGACCGACACTCCCTCTCCGATCGATCGCACACCCAGCCTGCATGAAACAGACAGCCTGTTCGGCCCCCTGCGTATCGGTGAGATGACCGTTACCCGCGAGGAACTGAGAGCCTTGGGCGGACGGCTTAACGGGCAGGTCATCACAGCCGCCAACTCCTATTTCCCCGAGCCCGATCAAACATTCATCGACGCACTGGAGTTCGATCCGGCCGAAGTTGAGCAGCGCATCAAATCAGTCAATACGCAAGAAGGCCAGAAAGTTGCGCCACTGCTGTATGAGATTGTCACGCAACGCTCACCCGATGCCCCAGCGCTGATGCGCGAGATGGCCGCCGGCGATTCCGCGCCAGCGATGAACAAGATCAACAGTCTGCTGAAAGCTACACAACGTCTGGACATTCGCAGAGACCCGCTGCCGGATCATTTGCCCAGCTGGGTAGACAAGGCCAAGAGTCGCAGCATGACCAGCATGGGGGTGGGGTTGCAGGCCTACGGACTGTACAGCGCGTATACCGGCGCCATCGACGCTCTCAAGAAAGGCCAAATGGGGGAAGTGCTGATCAATGTCGGCGGCGGCATTGCGGAGATAACCTCGCTGGGATTCGAGTACGCCTTGAGCAGGACAGGCGAGCACATGATCCGGCAGGGATCGATGGCCATCGAACACTTCGGCAAGACCGGCATGGGCAAATGGCTGTGCCGGGGGGCAGGCCTGATCGCCAGTGCGCTGACACTGCCCTTTGACATCTACACCGCGATCAAATCCTTCAACGATGCCGCCAAGGCCCAGGGAAAAGAGGCGCAGGATCTCTACGTGACCGGGGGATTGAGTGTATTCAGCGCCGCGCTCTCCCTCGCGTTGGGTTGCGCGGCACTGGCAGGTTTCCAGGCAGCCGGCCCGGTGGGTATCGCAGCGGCGGCCATCATGATTGTCGGTGCCAGAATCTACGGCGCCGTCCGGGCTGTCGACGACATCGACGATTACATCGAACTGTCCGTGAACGAACGCTGGCGTGCCGGCTGGTTCGCCTTCACCGGGCAGGACCAGGACAAGGCGCTGATGGAGCGATATCTGATCTCGAAAACCACCAGCGACTATGCCAAGGCCTTGAAAACCCAAAGCCTGCGCTGGCTGGACAATGAACTCAAGGACAGTGTCGACGCGATCGTCAATGGCCGATTCGATGTCAGGCTTCAGCCCACTCGTCTCTCACGGTATCAATGGGATGAGGCCAAGGGCGAATTACCCTATGTCACTGAAAACCTGCCAGTCATCGTCGAAACCGATGACCATTACGATGCACGAGCCGGTCTGCCTGACTCGGATGCCATCGTGACCAGCCTGAAGACTGACACTGCCAAAGGGGTGTTCTGGAATCTGGGTGGAGGCAATGACACGGTACAAGGCGTGCGCGACAAACCGAACTTTTTCAGTTACGGCGCCGGCGACAAATCCCTCACCGGCGGCGACAAGGACGATTCGTTTCTCTTTCAGTCCGCCGGCGATGCACTCTCTCGCGCAGAGGTCCGCGCGAATCATCTGCAAGGGGGAGACGGTACCGACCTGCTTTGGCTTCAAGGCACTCACAGGCATCTGGATCACATCCCGAATCCACCGCTTTACCTCGGTTACGACATCGACATGAAAACCGGAAGGCTCGGGTTGCGTTCAGCAAACCCCGCAATCGAACCGGTATTGCATTCCACGTTCAGTTCCATCGAGAAAGTCGAAACCCTGGCCGGTGCCCGCAACCGGGTCAACGGATCGGATCAGGCCGACGTCATTACCGCCAACGGGCAGGATCAGGTCAATGCCGGTGCAGGGGATGACCACATTTCAGTTCGAGGCCACTTCGTCAGCGTTGACGGCGGTAGCGGTAACGATATCTACCAACTCGACCCTCTGAGTCGCCAGATCCTCGTCACTGAGGATGGTCTGGAGCCGAGCAGGGTCTATCTGGGTGTCACCCTCGAGGCCGTTCAAAGCTGGACCATTCGGACTCATGCCCTGGTCGTCGAATCATTGCGCGACGACCATCCCCGATCTCCGCTGCGCGCCCTCGTGCTCGAAGCGGTTTACCGGACCGTCGATGGCAAGCGCGTATTGAACAACGACAAATGGATATTCATCACGCAGGACGGTTACCACCTGCAACCTCAATGGCCCGCCGAGATTGCGGATCAGAGCGACCGCCCCCTGCGTGTCAACGTCCTCACTGCCGGCCTGGCCAAGCCCTCCCCGGTGCAGCTCAACAGCCCGGTCAACATACCGCCGACCAAAGCGCACTCGTTCTACTTCGTCTCCAGACGCAACTACCACACCGTCCTGAAGGCAGCACCGCAGAGCAATGGCGGGCGCAGTACGCTTTATATCGACTTCGACAGCAAGGACATTGCCGATGTCGAGGCCGTCTATACCGTTACAGTCCGACAGACAAACGCATTTACCGTGCTCGACTACGACGATGTCCACTTCAGGATTGCTTTCGGTGCGGGTGCAGGGCTGCTCTCGGTGCACGGTGCCGTCATCGAAGATACGGGAAAAAAAAGTGACAGCGGCGCGGGGATCCTGACCGCGGGCTGGAAGATGAATCACGCCTTCACCCTGGTCATGCGTGACGGTGTTTCCTATGCCCTCGACTATCCGGCCAATGTCTGCCTGGACGACGCCAGGAACCCGGGCTATCGATCGGTGGCAAGCCGTGCCTCACTGCGAGAGCGTGCCGGTACCTACCTGTTCGTCAAACCCTCTGTCGAAAAGCGAACCCTGAGGAATACCCCGCAACGCATCGATTTCAAAGCCATCGATCACAACACGAGCTACTGGCTGGAAGGACGATCCTCGACCTATGCGCTCTACCCGTCCAGCAACCTGTCCATTCGCCTGTCCACCGCCGAAGCGGACGCGAACCTGCGGGGCTCATCGACCTGGCACATTCATGCGCACCAGATGAAGGAAAAAATCAACGACAGCCATCTTTCCATCAAGGATGACCTGCTGAAGATCGGCAGCCTTCATGTTCATCTGCCCGACACCAACGACGTTTCGCTGCCCCTGGAAACCATCGACGTGATCGTTACATCGGGAGATCGGTACCGGGTCAATGCACTGTTCGAGGTGATTGGTCTGCATAGCGTCAACGCCTCGTCCTGCGGATCGACCCAGGCAATCGTCGTCCTGGTGAACGACCATAAACGCCGACAGATGCTGGAAAGCGATAACGTTCTCATCGAAAACATTCATCTGTCCGACGCACCTCATGCAGATATTTTCTACAACGCGGCAACAGGCAAGTGGACAGCCAACGGCGCCCCCACGCGTCTGGTCGATCCCGAACACCTGATCATCGAAAACAGGGTTGCCGCCATAACGGCCGCGAACTGAGTCGCGGCCCGCTAACCACATCAATCGTCAAGGAATGACACGATGCGCCCCAAAACACCCCCGCCATCAAACTCTTCGAGAGTGAGTTCGCAAACGCCAACGGACACGTTCGTCAATCGACCGCGTCCGGAGGTGGAAATACCGGTACGGCATCGACCACACCCGGATATTCCCACCCCACCTGTCGTCACACCCGGGCAGGGTTCCGGCAGTCACTCGGCCGCCAGCGGCACCCCGCCCAGGGTCGAGATATCCGACCTGCCGGATGCCCGGCCCGTAACAAGCGGCGGGTTGACCGGTTACCTGTTGAACCAGGCGCTGTTGCGCAACATGCAGCCAGCGGACGCCGATGGTTTTCGCTTTGTCGTCGGACGCCGTTTCGTCGATATACAGGACCTCGGCACCGTGCATGTGGAGTTCGACGCAGTCCACGCCGCCTATCGGGTAACCGATCTGTACAGGAAACTGGCACCCGGCCCGCTGATCCGCAGAGATCCGGGCGAAACAACATGGCACCTTGCCGATCAACCGCCGAAAGCACCATTGGCCAAACGTCCTGCCTCTGATCAGGGCGACACACAAATCAAGCATACGACCACTTCACAACCGCAACATTTCCGGCCTTTGTCACGTATGCACCTGGCCCCCATGCCTCACTGGGTACAGGTTGATACCCAAGGTTATTACCGACGGCAGGAATTTTTTTCCAGCTTACCGAACGCCGATTATTTTTACGGATTCAAGGGTCCTGACAACTATTGGGTTCAGGTTGACGAACCGCCGGCCGGTTTCAATGGTTCGCCCACCCACCTGACAGCCTGGAAGGACCATCAGATATGGGAGGCATACGGCATTCACGGCCAGGACATCACGCGTTTGCGGGAAGAAGGCCAGACCGGTGGCAGTCGGCCGCACTGGGTCAAACCGATGGTGACCGGCAATGCCAGACAGGATCTGATCATGGATGGTTTGCGCTGGTTGCATCCTCAGAAGACGCTTGATGAAGTGACTGAACATCTGCGCAGCTACAATCTTTCGCCCGTGCAGCATGTGCAGCTGCGCAAGGATCTGCTCGACAACCCGCAGCAAATGCCGCAGTGGGCGGAGCAGCACCGATTGCGCTCGCTCGACGAAAACGACCCGGGGCGCTTCGATCAACTGCGTCGGGAAATCGAGCCGCTGATCATCCCGACAAGAAACGGCAAGCTCTGGCGCGGCGATCTGCTGGACTTCGACCAAAGCCTGAGCCGGCCGTTTCTCGACGGGTTTCTAGCCAGTCTGGGTTACCTGCGCAACAACAGCGGTTGCCTGTATCGCCTTGATATTCCCGGTTTGTTCCGGGCAGATGAGCGAACGCCGTTCGAGTTTTATAACGACGGCAGAATGCTGCCGCGCTGGAAACATCCGCAGGGAGCGACCACCCAAAAGCCGATCAGCGCAACGGTCAGTCTGAAGTTGCTCCACGAGTATGGCGGCAATGGCAGAAATCCGCC
Organism: Pseudomonas sp. NFIX49; assembly: GCF_900115915.1. Classification (NCBI taxonomy): domain Bacteria; kingdom Pseudomonadati; phylum Pseudomonadota; class Gammaproteobacteria; order Pseudomonadales; family Pseudomonadaceae; genus Pseudomonas; species Pseudomonas sp. NFIX49. The sequence goes on from NZ_FOYE01000010.1 coordinate 210,958, forward strand.
GGATCCGGAATACCTGCTCTACAACAACCAGAAGAACAAATACCCCGGCAAAAAAACCGGTAAGCCTGACCCTGATTCCGGCGAATCCGATAACGAGTGGTCTGATGCCTCTGACGTGGAACTCGATTCCGAGCGCAACTACGAAACGACTCGACATAACCAGAGTTTCATCTTCGCCTACATCATCGACACGCGAAAAATGGAAGTCGTGCTCAGGGAAGAAAACCAGCTACTCAATCTATCCGCTGAGAAGAATGGCGCGTGGTTTCCTCAGGATGAGTTTGAAGCGCTTATCTCCGCCTCGAAAAAGGGCATCGAGTCCAGCCGACTCTGGCTGCTCGACTCAACCCATACACGGGCGGCGAAAGTCGACGATGTGGCTGAGGCAGGAATAGACCCCTGGTTCACCTCTTCGAGTATTGAAGAGCGTACCCATCGCGGCGCCTACAACCAGCATGAATATGACGCGCTGATCGACAAGGTCGCCAAGGCCGGCAAGCCGATACTGACACTGGACCCGGGCAAGGAGTGGTTCGCCGGCGACATCGTCTGGCCCGAGTAACGGAACCGCTCAGCCGGCCTTACGCAAACAGTTCCCCCTGCAACTCATCGAGCAACGCCTGGATCGCATCCAGTCGCTGCTGCGGATCGTCGAGTTGCAGCAGGTCGATCTTGTCCTCTTCGGCAAAGGGCAACAGGTAGGCCAACTGGTTGGCCAGCGATTGCTGGCCAACCGCTTCAGTGCCCATGTTCAGCGCTTCGACCATCGGGTGCTCGGCCAGGGCCTTGAGCAGCGCCACCAGATCGGCGTCTTCATCCTGCAGCGGTTGTTCGGGTTCTTCGTCCAGCCACTCGACCTCGGCCATGATCAATTGATCGCGCTGCACGTCGGTGCTCTGCACGATGAAGCGCCGCCCGCCCTGCACACGAATCCCCAGCAGTCCGTTGTCCTGCTGCTGGAAATCGGTGATCCGCGCTTCGCAGCCGACCATGGCGAAACCTTCCGGCGCCACGCCGACCTCAGTGCCTTCAAGGATGCACACCACACCGAATCCGCCGCCCTGTTTCATGCAACGGCCGATCATGTCCAGGTAGCGCGCCTCGAAGATCTGCAAATCCAGATTGCAGCCGGGAAACAGCACCGTGTTCAGCGGAAAAAGCGGCAGACTCATAGACATTTCCTTACACCACCATCGACACCGCCAACGGCAGGAACACCGCCGTGGCCACGCCCATCAGACTCATCGCCAGCGCCGCGAAGGCGCCGCATTCATCGCTCTCCTGCAACGCCACCGACGTGCCGACCGCATGCGCCGTCATGCCAAGCGCCATGCCGCGCGCCTCGGGGCTGTGCACGCCAAGGCGGGTCAGCAGCGCCGGGCCGAAGATCGCACCGATCACCCCGGTGATCAACACGAACACCGCCGCCAGTGCCGCGACACCGCCGATCTGCTCGGCCACCAGCATGGCAATCGGCGAGGTCACCGACTTGGGCGCCATGGTCATCAGAATCATGTGATCGGCGCCGAACCACCAGCCCAGCGCCACGCCCATGCCCGTGGCGACCACGCCGCCTATCACCAGCGTAGTAAAAATCGGCCAGAACAATTGGCGGATGCGCCGCAGATTCAAATACAGCGGCACGGCCAGCGCCACGGTTGCCGGCCCCAGCAGAATGCTGAGGATTTCCGTACTTTTGCGGTACTCGGCGTAGGTCAGGCCGCAGCCGACCAGCACGCCGATCACCAGCAACATCGAGACGAGTACCGGTTGCAGAAAGATCCAGCGGGTTTTCTCGAATGCCGCCAGCACCAGTTGATAGGCACCGAGGGTGATGCCGATGCCAAACAGGGGATGGTGAATCACCGAAGCCCAGGCACCTTGCCAGTCGAACAGCATCAGGATTCCTCCGAATGCGGCGCGTGACGCTTGACCAGCCGTTGCATCAGCACGCCGGCGAAGGCCATCGACAGAATCAGCGACACCACCAACGCCCCGACGATGGCCCAGAAATCGGCGGCAATCGCCGTGGCGTAGACCATCACACCCACCGCCGGCGGCACCAGCAACAACGGCAAATAACGCAACAGGCTGCCGGCGGCGAGATTCAGCGGCTCGCCGACTTCACCGCGCACGATCAGGAATGCCAGCAACAGCAAAAGGCCGATGATCGGCCCCGGCAGCACCGGCAACAGCAAATGATTGAGGGCCGTGCCGAGCAATTGAAACAGCACCAGCATGGTCAGGCCACGTAGCAACATCCGACATCTCCATCTTACTTTTCACCCCGCAGGTCGCCCGCATTATAAGCACGCCTGCGCTATGAACCGGCATTCGCCAAAAGCATGGTCGGTTGACCTGAGCAAATCGCCATGATGATCTACAGTGGTTCGCAGGGCGGTCAAATCCCCCACCTGAAAAACTATAAAACCGATGAACCCAAGGAGAGTCTCAATGCCCTATGTTCCAGTTGCAGAGCTCAAAGATTATGTCGGCAAGGAACTCGGACGTTCCGAATGGCTCACCATCGATCAGGAGCGCATCAACCTGTTCGCCGAAGCCACCGGGGATTATCAGTTCATCCACGTCGATCCGGTCAAAGCCGCGCAAACGCCATTTGGCAGCACCATCGCACACGGTTTCCTGTCGTTGTCGCTGATCCCCAAACTGATGGAAGACATCCTGATCCTGCCGCAAGGCGTGAAGATGGTGGTCAACTACGGCCTGGACAGCGTGCGTTTCATCCAGCCGGTCAAGGTCAATTCCAAGGTCCGGCTCAAGGTCGACCTCGGTGAAGTGACCGAGAAAAAACCTGGCCAGTGGCTGCTCAAGGCCACCGCCACCCTGGAGATCGAAGGCTCGGACAAACCGGCCTACATCGCCGAACCGCTGTCGCTCTGCTTCGTTTAAGCGCCTGGATGCGAAGCGGCTCACGCTGTTTCGCATCCGCTCCTCCCTGCCGGCTGTATAAGGTCACATAGCTGCGGCATACTCGGTCGCCTAATTGCCCGGATCCCGCTATGCGCTCATTCGCCCCTCTTGCTCCCCTTGCCTTGACCCTTTTGCTGGCCGCGTGTGGCGACGGCGAATCGCTGTTGCCGCCGGATGCGCGCCTGCCCGACGGCGGCCGCTATCGTGGTGAACTGGTCGATGGCTTGCTGCAAGGCCAGGGCCGGGTCGACTACCCCAACGGCAGCTGGTACGCCGGGGCGTTCGACAAGGGGCAATGGCATGGCCAGGGCGAATGGCACGGCAGCAATGGCGAGGTCTATCGCGGCAACTTCCAGCAAGGGCTGTTCGACGGCCAGGGCACGCTGACCACCACGGCCGGCAGCTACACCGGCGGCTTCAAGCTGGGCCGACGTGACGGCGAAGGCACCCTTAAAGAAAACGCGATGACCTATCGCGGCGAATTCAAGGCCGACCAGTATTCCGGGCTCGGTCGCCTCGAGCTGGATGACGGCAGTTCCTATCAGGGCCAGTTCGCCCACGGCAAACCCAACGGCGAAGGCCAGCGCGGCGATGCCAGCGGCAATCAGTTCACCGGCCACTTCGTCAACGGCCAGCTCGAAGGCAACGGCACGTTCAACAGTGCCGACGGCGACATCTACGTCGGCGGTTTCAAGAACAATCAACTGCACGGCAAGGGCCGCTATGAAAACGCCGACGGCGATGTCTGGCTCGGGCAGTTCAAGGAAGGCGCGCTGACCGGCAAGGGCGAACTGATTGGCGCCGACGGCAGCCACTACATCGGTTACTTCAATGATTGGCGCTTCAGCGGTCAGGGTCGCCTGAACCTGTCCGATGGCAGTTTCTACGTCGGCGGGTTCGACAGCGACAGCTATTCCGGGCGCGGCACCCTGGTGCTCACCGATGGCAGCGTGCTCAGCGGCACCTGGATCAACGGCCAGCGAGTGCGCGATGCCGACGGCAAATTGCTGCCGGACACCCTCGAACTCGGCCTGCTGGCCCAGGGTCGCCTGCTCGATGAAGCACTGGCCAATGTGCCGGCCTCGACCCCGGCAGTGGAGCTGTACACCCTGACCCTCGGCGGCGACGGCAAACAGAGCGTGTTCCTGCGCGAATCCGATTACGTCGCGAACATGCTCACCAGCCGTTTCGGTGCCTTTGGCCAGATTCGCCTGGTCAACCACCGCGACCACCTCGGCGACCGGCCGATGGCCACCCGCGAAAATCTGCGGCGCGCCGCTCAAACCCTGGCCGAACGCAGCGGCCCGGAAGATCTGGTCTTCATTTACCTGACCAGCCACGGCACCGCCGAGCACGAACTGGTACTCGACCAGCCGCGCATGGAACTGGCCGACCTGCCCGCCGACGAACTCGCCGCCGTGCTGGCGCCGCTGAAGAACCGCGACAAGATCATTGTCATCTCCTCGTGCTATTCCGGTGGCTTCATTCCGGCGTTGAAGGATGAACGCACGCTGATCATGACCGCCTCGCGCGCCGATCGCGTTTCGTTCGGTTGCTCCGAGGAGGCCAACTTCACCTACTTCGGCGACGCCCTGTTTGCCCAGGCGCTGAACCAGACCGACGACCTGGAACAAGCCTTCAAACTGGCCAAGGCCACCGTCGCCGAACGGGAACTGGCGGACAGCTTCGAAGCCTCTGAACCGCAGATCTGGGCGCCGAAAACCGTACTGGCGCACTGGCAACTGCTGCGTAAACAGCAAGCGAGAAAAGCATTGCAAAGTGCTGCATTGAACGACGGAGCGACAAACAGCAACTAAGCTGAACAGTATCAAGGGAGAGACACTATGTACTTGACGCCTCAGCATGTCTTGCTTGCCGGAGCCACCGGTCTGACCGGTGAACATCTGCTCGACCGCCTGCTCAACGAGCCAACTATCAGCCGTGTCCTTGCCCCCTCACGCCGGCCGCTGGCCGAACATCCGCATCTGGAAAACCCGGTCGGCGACCCACAGACCTTCCTGCCGCAGTTGGCGGGTCGCGTCGACATCGCCTATTGCTGCCTCGGCACCACCATCAAGCAGGCCGGCTCCGAAGAAGCGTTCCGCGCCGTGGATCTGGACATGGTCGTAGCTTTCGCCAAGCGCGCACGGGAAATGGGCGCACGGCACCTGATCGTGATCAGTGCCCTGGGGGCCGACCGCCGGTCCTCGGTGTTCTACAACCGTGTCAAAGGCGAGATGGAGTACGCATTGCGTGCGCAGGACTGGCCGCAGCTGACCATTTGCCGGCCATCGCTGTTGCTCGGCGAACGCAGCGAGCCGCGCCTGGGCGAGCAGCTTGCCGCACCGTTCTCGAAACTGATTCCCGGCAAATACCGCGGCATCGAAGCCTGCCAACTGGCCCGGGCCATGTGGCGGCTGGCGCTGGAGGAGCAGGATGGTGTGCGGATCGTCGAATCGGACGAGTTGAGAAAACTCGGCAAGTAAAAACAAAAGATCGCAGCCATTGGCTGCGATCTTTTTAGAGTCCGCCAGTCGCCTGGAACCCCACGCCGATCACCGTCAGCAACGACAACGGCAACAGCAGCGTGTCGAGCAGTGCGCTGGCCGGCAGATCCACACCGGGGTAACTCGGCGCCTCGGCGCCGAATCGATCCATCGCGCAACATCCGCCATTCATCGCATACAGATCCAGCCGGGTGCCGGAATACACCACCGGCGCGCCGGGCTTGGCGGCATCCAGCGTGCGCGCCGTGGCGCAGCCAGTAAGTTGCAACACCAGCAGGATCGCCAGCAGCTTATTCATCGCTGCTCAGGTGGTGCTCGCCCCAACGCGGCAGCATGTCCTGGGGGATGCCCAGCAGATTGAGAATCCGTGCCACCACGAAATCGATCAGGTCATCGATGGTCTGCGGCTGGTGATAGAAACCCGGCGAGGCCGGCAGGATGGTCACGCCCATGTTCGACAGCTTGAGCATGTGTTCCAGGTGAATGCTCGAATACGGCGCTTCGCGCGGTACCAGAATCAACTGGCGACGTTCCTTCAACGTCACGTCCGCCGCCCGTTCGATCAGGTTGTTGCAGGCGCCGGTGGCGATGGCCGACAAAGTCCCCGTCGAACACGGCACCACCACCATCGCGGCCGGAGCGCCGGAGCCCGAGGCCACCGGCGACATCCAGTCTTCCTTGCCGTACACGCGGATCTGCCCGGCGGCCGCGCCGGTGTATTCGGTGAGGAACGCCTGCATCATTTGCGGCTTGGCCGGCAGCGACACGTCCGTCTCGGTGGCCATTACCAGTTGCGCGGCCTTGGAGATCAGGAAATGCACCTCACGATCCTCGCGCACCAGGCAATCCAGCAGGCGCAAGCCGTACTGGGCGCCGGACGCGCCGGTCATCGCCAGCGTGATGCGTTCCGGGCCATTGCTCTCGAAACGAGTGTTCATTTCAGCGCCTCGGCGAGTTTGCCGTGCAGGCCGCCGAAGCCGCCGTTGCTCATGATCACTACGTGGGTGCCGGGCTGGGCCTGACTCTTCACGCGTTCGATGATGCCTTCCAGCGAATCGCTGACGATCGACGGCACGGTGCACAACGCGGCGGTGCCTGCCAGATCCCAGCCGAGGTTGGCCGGGGCGTACCAGATCACCTGATCGGCATCGACCACGCTGTCCGGCAGACCATCACGGTGCGCGCCAAGCTTCATCGAATTGGAGCGCGGCTCGATGATCGCGATCAACGGCGCATCACCGATGCGTTTGCGCAGGCCATCAAGGGTGGTGGCAATCGCGGTCGGGTGGTGGGCGAAGTCATCGTAGATAGTGATGCCGCGCACTTCCGCGACTTTCTCCATACGGCGCTTGACGCTCTTGAACGCGCTCAACCCGGCAATGCCCATCGACGGAACAACACCGACGTGGCGCGCGGCTGCCAACGTCGCCAGGGCGTTGGCAACGTTGTGCTGACCGGTCAATTCCCACTCGACCACGCCTTGAGACACGCCTTCGAACATCACTTCGAACGCCGAGCCGTCGTCTTTCAGCAACTTGACCTGCCACTGACCGCCGGCACCGGTGGTTTGCACCGGGGTCCAGCAGCCCATCTCGATCACGCGCTGCAAGGCGGGCTCAGTGGTCGGGTGTATCACCAGGCCTTCGCTCGGGATGGTCCGCACCAAGTGGTGGAATTGCCGTTCGATAGCCGGCAGATCGGGGAAGATGTCAGCGTGGTCGAACTCAAGGTTGTTGAGAATCGCGGTACGCGGACGGTAGTGGACGAACTTCGAACGCTTGTCGAAGAACGCGCTGTCGTACTCGTCGGCTTCGATCACGAAGAACGGCGTGCCGCCCAGACGCGCCGACACCGAGAAATTCTGCGGCACGCCGCCGATCAGGAAACCCGGGCTCATGCCGGCATGCTCCAGCACCCAGGCGAGCATGCTGCTGGTGGTGGTCTTGCCGTGCGTACCGGCGACCGCCAGCACCCAGCGACCTTGCAGCACATGGTCGGCCAGCCACTGCGGGCCGGAAACGTATGGCAGGCCTTTGTTCAGCACATATTCCACTGCCGGATTGCCGCGGGACATGGCGTTGCCGATCACCACCAGATCCGGTGCCGGATCAAGCTGCGCCGGGTCGTAACCCTGGGTCAGCTGAATGCCCTGGGCTTCGAGCTGGGTGCTCATCGGCGGATAGACGTTGGCATCGGAGCCGGTCACGTGATGGCCCAGCTCTTTGGCCAGAACCGCCATCGAGCCCATGAAAGTCCCGCAGATACCCAGAATATGAATGTGCATAGTCGACCTCGTAAAACATGGCCGCAGGTTAGCGCAGGGAGGTGAAAACCGCACTCTTTAGCTGATCACCCGCCCCTGATCGTTCCCACGCTCCACGTGGGAATGCAGCGCAGGACGCTCTGCGTCCAAAAGCGGACGCGGAGCGTCCGGGGAGGCGTTCCCACGCAGAGCGTGGGAACGATCGGCAGGAGTATTCAGGCGGTTCGGGCGATCCCGTGCTTGCGCAGCTTTCTATAAAGCGTATTGCGGCTCACGCCGAGCTGCTGCGCCGTGTGGGTCATATGCCAGCGCGTGTGTTCCAGCGCATTGAGCAACGCCAGCCGCTCGGCATCTTCCAATGGATGTTCGGACGACGATTCATCGACTTTGACCAACAGCGGCTGCACCTGCCGAAACATCGCCGGCAAATCCTCCAATCCGATCCGCCCTTCATCGCACAACGCCGCCAGCGTGCGCAGCACATTCCGCATCTGCCGCACATTGCCCGGCCAGTTGAAACCCAGCAACGCCTGGCGCGCCGGTTCTTCGATCAGGATCTTTTCCCCGCCCGCCTCTTCAGCCAGCAGAAAATCCAGCAGCTGCGATTTGTCACTGCGCTCGCGCAACGGCGGCAACGCGACTTCCAGTCCGTTGAGCCGGTAATACAGGTCTTCACGGAAACTGCCATCGCCGACCCGCTCCAGCAGATTGCGGTGAGTGGCGCTGATGATCCGCACGTTGACCGCTTCCGGCTCGCCGCCAATGGGCACCACTTGCCGGTCCTCCAGCACCCGCAGCAGACGGGTCTGCAAGGCCAGCGGCATGTCGCCGATTTCATCGAGGAACAGCGTGCCGCCATCGGCCTGCTGCAACTTGCCGCGCATGCCGTCCTTGCGCGCGCCGGTGAAACTGCCACCGCGATAGCCGAACAGCTCGCTCTCGATCAGGCTTTCGGGAATCGCCGCGCAGTTGAGGGCCACGAAGGCTTCGCCGGCGCGTTGACTGGCGTTATGCACAGCCTTGGCGAATGCTTCCTTGCCGGAGCCCGTTTCGCCGTTGATCAGCAGCGGCACGTCGCGCTCGAACACCCGCAGCGACTTGCGAAAATCCGCCTGCAACGCCGCATCACCGAGACAAATGCCTGCAAGACGCGGCGCTTCGACCGGCGCGGGAACCGGCGCTACCGGCAGCGGCCGGCGAGTTTCGCCACGCAGCACCGCAAACAGATGCCGCCCGTCGCGAGTACGCAGCGGCCAGCTCGCGCTGGCATTGGCACTGGCACGCCCGAGCAACTCATCCAGGGAACAATCGAAAAACGCCTCCACCGGTTTGCCCAGCAAACCACCGCGAATATGGCCGAGCAGGTTCAAGGCACTCTGATTGACCGCACTGATCCGCCCTTCCCCGTCAAACGCCAGCAACCCTTCGCTGAACAGCCCGACGGACTCCGCCTGAAGATGGAATCGCAACAGCCATTGGTTATCGAAACAGCGCAGGAAATAGCAGCTCTCGATCATCTTCGCCGACAGATTGACCAGCGTCATGGTGTGGAACTGGCTCTGGCGCGAGACGTCATGCCGCGCCGAGGAAACGTCGAGCACCGCCAGCAGTTCGCCGTGCGGGTCGAACACCGGGCTCGCCGAGCAGGTCAGGCCGGTGTGACGGCCGCGAAAGTGTTCATCCTGATGAATCGTCAGGGCCTGACGCTCGACAAGGCAGGTACCGATACCGTTGGTGCCCTCGCACGCCTCGCTCCAGTCGGAACCCAGCCACAGGCCGGCGCGTTCGAAGATCTTGCGTTCGGTGGGGGCGGTGACGCAGTTGAGGATCACCCCGCGCGCGTCAGTCAGCAGCACCGCGTGGCCGGCGCCGGAGAGTTGTTGATGCAGGCTGCTCATTTCATTGCCGGCAATCTGCAACACCTGTTGCAGCCGTTCGCGGCTTTCGAGGATTCGACCGTGTTCGAGCACGGTCGGCGCCATGCTCAGGGCCGGGTCGAGGTGATAGTCCTCAAGACAACGCAGCCACGAACGGGCAATCGACGGGTCGGCACCGGGGCCATGCAGGTGCGGCTTGCCCTGGGTGACGGTGAGAACCTGTCGGGCATGGCGACTCAAATGGTTGTCGTGCATTTCTTATTATTCTCCCCGAGGCTCATCGGCCCATGCGTGAAGTGGTGCCCAGCATCCTCCAGCCAACCGGTCTTTGCAATGCTGGCAAGACCGCCCGGTCACGGGTTGTGCCACAAGCGGTACAAACTGTCACCCGAGCTGTACCGATAGCGTCACAGGCGCTTGCCACTTGTCTGACACAAATTACGCAAGGCCTTGATTTGCCTGACCTGCACGGCAGTGGCCCGACCTTTGCTCTACGCTTATAGCAAGCGCTCATGCGCGTTTCTCTAATAAGTACAAAGCCAAGGAGAACATCATCATGCGTTACGCTCACCCCGGTACTGAAGGCGCCAAAGTCTCGTTCAAGAGCAAGTACGGTAACTACATCGGCGGCGAGTTCGTCGCGCCTGTCAAAGGTCAGTACTTCACCAATACCTCGCCAGTGAATGGCCAGCCAATTGCCGAATTCCCGCGTTCCACCGCCGAAGACATCGACAAGGCCCTGGACGCCGCCCACGCCGCTGCCGATGCCTGGGGTTCCACTTCCGCCCAGGCCCGCTCGCTGATCCTGCTGAAAATCGCCGACCGCATCGAACAGAACCTCGAAACCCTGGCGATCACCGAAACCTGGGACAACGGCAAAGCCATCCGCGAAACCCTCAACGCCGACATCCCACTGGCAGCCGATCACTTCCGCTATTTCGCCGGGTGCCTGCGCGCCCAGGAAGGCAGCGCCGCCGAGATCGATGGCAACACTGTGGCCTATCACATCCATGAACCGCTGGGCGTGGTCGGCCAGATCATCCCGTGGAACTTCCCGATCCTGATGGCCGCGTGGAAACTCGCCCCGGCCCTGGCCGCCGGCAACTGCGTGGTGCTCAAGCCTGCCGAGCAGACTCCGCTGGGCATCAGCGTGCTGCTGGAACTGATCGGCGATCTGCTGCCGCCGGGCGTGCTCAACGTGGTGCAAGGGTTCGGCAAAGAAGCCGGCGAAGCCCTGGCCACCAGCAAGCGCATCGCCAAGATCGCCTTCACCGGCTCGACCCCGGTCGGCTCGCACATCATGAAGTGCGCCGCCGAAAACATCATTCCATCCACCGTGGAACTGGGCGGCAAGTCGCCGAACATCTTCTTCGAAGACATCATGCAGGCCGAGCCAAGCTTCATTGAAAAAGCCGCCGAAGGCCTGGTGCTGGCGTTCTTCAACCAGGGCGAAGTCTGCACCTGCCCTTCCCGCGCACTGGTTCAGGAGTCGATCTATCCGCAGTTCATGGAAGCGGTGATGAAGAAAGTCAGCCAGATCAAACGTGGCGACCCGCTCGACACCGACACCATGGTCGGCGCCCAGGCGTCCGAGCAGCAATTCGACAAGATCCTGTCGTACCTGGAAATCGCCAAGGGCGAAGGTGCCGAACTGCTGACCGGAGGCAAGGTGGAAAAACTCGAGGGCAGCCTGGCGACCGGGTATTACATCCAGCCGACCCTGCTCAAGGGTACCAACAAGATGCGTGTGTTCCAGGAAGAAATCTTCGGCCCGGTGGTGAGCATCACCACCTTCAAGGACGAAGCCGAAGCCCTGGCGATTGCCAACGACACCGAGTTCGGCCTCGGCGCCGGCCTCTGGACCCGCGACATCAACCGCGCCTATCGCATGGGTCGCGCCATCAAGGCGGGTCGCGTGTGGACCAACTGCTACCACCTGTACCCGGCGCACGCCGCGTTCGGCGGGTACAAGAAATCCGGTGTCGGCCGTGAAACCCATAAGATGATGCTCGACCACTACCAGCAGACCAAAAACCTGCTGGTGAGCTACGACATCAATCCGCTGGGCTTCTTCTAAAACACCGGCTAGGCAGGTGTTTTTGCCTAGCCTTTCTACCGCTATCGCGAGCAGGCTCGCTCCCACACTTACACCGCGTTCCCCCTGTGGGAGCGAGCCTGCTCGCGATTGGCGTCCTTGATGACTACATACGTAGCCTGGCCGCTCTGGCACGGGCCTTGCGTACCCGTCATTCAGGATTTGCGTGAACACTGCCGCTGCGTGAACAGCATCCACCCAATCAACCGCTGCACCCGAAAGTCCAACAGATCGAACAATAAAAAAGACAGAGAGGACTTATGACTTCCACCACACAGCTCAAACCCACACTCGGCACCCTGCACCTCTGGGGCATTGCCGTCGGCCTGGTGATTTCCGGCGAATACTTCGGCTGGAGTTACGGCTGGGGCACGGCGGGAACCCTGGGTTTCCTGGTCACGGCCCTGATGGTCGCGACCATGTACACCTGCTTCATCTTCAGTTTCACCGAACTGACCACCGCGATTCCTCACGCGGGCGGGCCGTTTGCCTACAGCCGTCGGGCGTTCGGCGAAAAAGGCGGATTGATCGCCGGCATCGCCACTCTGATCGAATTCGTGTTCGCCCCGCCGGCCATCGCCATGGCCATCGGCGCCTATCTGAATGTGCAATATCCGGGGCTCGATCCCAAACTTGCGGCGGTCGGCGCGTATTTCGTGTTCATGACCCTGAACATCCTTGGCGTCAGCATCGCCGCGACCTTCGAGCTGGTGGTGACCGTGCTCGCCGTCGCCGAATTGCTGGTGTTCATGGGCGTGGTCGCACCGGGCTTCAGCTTCAGCAACTTTGTGCTGAACGGCTGGTCAGGCGCCAATGAGTTCACGATGGGCGCGATTCCTGGCATTTTCGCCGCGATTCCCTTCGCGATCTGGTTTTTCCTCGCCATCGAAGGCGCGGCCATGGCGGCCGAGGAAGCCAAGGACCCGAAACGCACGATTCCACGGGCCTACGTCAGCGGCATCCTGACCCTGGTGTTCCTGGCCATTGGCGTGATGGTGATGGCTGGCGGCGTCGGCGACTGGCGTCAACTGTCGAACATCAACGATCCGCTGCCGCAGGCAATGAAAGCGGTAGTCGGCAACAATTCGACCTGGATGCACATGCTGGTGTGGATCGGCCTGTTCGGGCTGGTGGCGAGTTTCCACGGGATCATCCTCGGCTACTCGCGGCAGTTCTTCGCCCTGGCCCGCGCCGGTTACCTGCCCAAAGGTCTGGCCAAACTCTCGCGTTTCCAGACCCCGCACCGGGCGATCCTGGCGGGCGGCGTGGTCGGCATCGCGGCAATCTACAGCGACGGTCTGGTCAATCTGCAAGGCATGACCCTGACGGCGGCGATGATCACCATGTCGGTGTTCGGCGCCATCGTGATGTACATCATCAGCATGCTCAGCCTGTTCAAACTGCGCAAAACCGAGCCGAACCTGGAGCGCACCTTCCGCGCGCCGGGCTATCCGGTGGTGCCGGCCATCGCGCTGTTTCTGGCGCTGGTGTGCCTGGTGGCGATGGCCTGGTTCAACACGCTGATCGGTTGTGTGTTCCTCGGTTTCATGGCCGCTGGCTACCTGTACTTCCAGCTGACCGCCAAGCAACGCTCCGAAGCACCGGCAGACGCTATGCTCGAAGGTATCTAAAAAACTATCTGAGTTGCACCGGCACCGGGCCTTGGGCTCGGTGCCTGCACTAAAAGCATTCATTCAGGAGGAACGCGCCCAATGGCCGCATTTGCCCATACCGTCGGCGCCCAGACCTATCGCTTCGACAGCCTCAAGGACGTGATGGCCAAGGCCAGCCCCGCGCGCTCCGGGGATTTCCTGGCCGGCGTCGCCGCGCTCAACGATGGCGAGCGGGTAGCCGCGCAAATGGCACTGGCCGACATCCCGCTCACGCATTTCCTGCAGGAAGCGCTGATTCCCTACGAAGCCGATGAAGTCACCCGACTGATCATCGACAGCCATGACAAACAGGCCTTCGCAGTCGTCAGCCATCTCACGGTTGGCGGCTTTCGCGACTGGCTGTTGAGCGAAGCGGCCGACGAATCCAGCCTGCGCGCCCTCGCCCCCGGCCTGACACCGGAAATGGTCGCTGCCGTGTCGAAGATCATGCGCGTGCAGGATCTGGTGCTGGTGGCGCAGAAGATCCGCGTCGTCACCAAATTTCGCGGCACTTTGGGCCTGCGGGGACGGTTATCCACAAGGCTGCAACCCAATCATCCGACCGACGAGCCGTCCGGCATCGCCGCGAGCATTCTCGACGGTCTGTTGTACGGCAACGGCGACGCGATGATCGGCATCAACCCGGCCACCGACAGCATCGCCTCGATCTGCGCGATGCTGGAAATGCTCGACGCGATCATCCAGCGCTACGACATTCCGACCCAGGCCTGCGTGCTGACCCACGTCACCACCTCTATAGAAGCGATCAACCGTGGCGTGCCGCTGGATCTGGTGTTCCAGTCGATTGCCGGCACCGAAGCGGCCAACGCCAGTTTCGGCATCAACCTGAACATTTTGCAGGAAGGTTATGAAGCGGGCCTGAGCCTCAATCGCGGCACGCTCGGGCAGAACCTGATGTATTTCGAAACCGGTCAGGGCAGTGCGCTGTCAGCCAACGCCCACCACGGCGTCGATCAACAGACCTGCGAGACCCGGGCCTACGCCGTGGCGCGCCATTTCAAGCCGTTTCTGGTGAACACCGTCGTAGGATTCATCGGCCCGGAATACCTCTACAACGGCAAACAGATCATCCGCGCCGGCCTCGAAGACCACTTCTGCGGCAAGTTGCTCGGCGTGCCGATGGGCTGCGACATCTGCTACACCAACCACGCCGAAGCCGACCAGGATGACATGGACACCCTGCTGACCCTGCTCGGCGTGGCCGGGATCAACTTCATCATGGGCATCCCCGGTTCCGACGACATCATGCTCAACTACCAGACCACCTCGTTTCACGACGCGCTCTACGCGCGCCAGACCCTGGGCCTGAAACCGGCGCCGGAGTTCGAGCAGTGGCTGGCGAACATGGGCATCTTCACCCAGGCGGACGGCAAGGTCCGCTTCGGCAACAACCTGCCGCCGGCCTTTCGCCAGGCCTTGGCGCAACTGGGATGAGTCAGATGGAAAAACCGCCCGTCGATCCGCAAAACCCGTGGCTGGAGCTGCGTCGCCTGACCCCGGCGCGCATTGCCCTCGGCCGCACCGGCACCAGCCTGCCGACCCGCGCACAGCTGGATTTCCAGTACGCCCACGCACAGGCACGGGACGCGGTGCATTTGCCGTTCGATCACGCCGGGCTCAGCGCCCAGCTGACTGAACGCCAACGTGAAAGTCTTGTGCTGCACAGCGCGGCGGTGGATCGCAACAGCTACCTGCAACGTCCGGATCTGGGGCGCAAGCTCAGCGATGAATCGGCGCAAACCCTGCGCGAATACGCCCAGGCGCATCCGGGCGGTGCGGATCTGGTGATTGTGGTGGCGGACGGTCTATCGGCGCTGGCGGTGCATCGGCATACCCTGCCGTTTCTCACCCGTCTGGAAGAGCAGATGAGCGCCGACGAATGGTCGACAGCGCCAGTAGTGCTGGTGGAACAGGGCCGAGTGGCGATTGGCGATGAAATCGGCCAGTTGCTGGGCGCGAAAATGGTCGTGATGCTGATCGGAGAGCGTCCGGGCCTCAGTTCGCCGGACAGCCTGGGTTTATATTTCACCTACAATCCAAAGGTCGGCCTCACGGATGCTTACCGCAACTGCATTTCCAATGTGCGGCTGGAAGGGCTCAGCTATGGCATGGCGGCGCATCGCTTGCTGTATCTGATGCGCGAAGCCTGTCGGCGCCAGCTGTCGGGCGTCAATCTGAAGGACGAGGCGCAGGTTCAGACGCTGGAATCGGAAGCCGGTGCAGACATGAAGAGTAATTTCCTACTCGATCCGCCCCCAGCCTGAACCGTTTCCGCATTGCCTTTCTGCGCCGGTTTCAGGCAGGATCGATGCACGGCCGCCCGGGTTTCCCATCGCCGTCAGAGCACGTGAAGACAGCCACTTGAAGGACGAGACCTACCATGCGGATTATCCAAGCGACCCTCGAACACCTGGATTTGCTGACCCCGTTGTTCGTTAAGTACCGCGAGTTTTACGGCTCCCTGCCCTATCCGGACTCGTCCCGGGCCTTTCTCGAAAAGCGCCTGCGACGCAAGGAATCGGTGATCTATCTGGCCCTGGCCGATGACGACGACAAGAAGCTCATGGGCTTCTGCCAGCTCTACCCGAGCTTTTCCTCGCTGTCGCTCAAGCGCGTGTGGATTCTCAACGACATCTATGTCGCCGAGGACGCCCGCCGCCAGTTGGTAGCCGACAACCTGATCCGCACCGCGAAGAAAATGGCCAAGGAAACCCAGGCCGTGCGCATGCGCGTCTCCACCAGCGCCGACAACGAAGTGGCGCAGAAAACCTACGAATCCATCGGGTTCAAGGAAGACACCGAGTTCAAGAACTACGTGCTGCCGATCAGCGAAGAACTCTGATCGCGGGGTGCCCTGCGGGGAGGGAGCAGACTCCCTCCTCAAAATGAATGCCAACCCGACATTTCTTCACACCGACATCCCCCGCTACAAAACCAACGCGCTTTTCACCCCTCTGCCCGTATAATCCCGATCTTTCCGGCTTGTAAGAAAAACTACACCCGCTTGTAGGCTTACACGAAGTCATCCGCACAGGTCTGCCGAGTCAGGCCGTCACCACAGGTGCCTCCATGGATTTCAACCCGCTCGATCTTGTCCTGCATCTCGACGTTTACCTCGACCTGCTGGTGAATAATTACGGGCCATGGATCTACGCCATCCTGTTTCTGGTGATCTTCTGCGAGACCGGCCTGGTGGTGATGCCATTCCTGCCGGGTGATTCGCTGCTGTTCATCGCCGGCGCGGTCGCTGCGGGCGGCGGCATGGACCCGGTATTGCTGGCGGGCTTGCTGATGCTCGCGGCGATTCTCGGCGACAGTACCAACTACGTGATCGGACGAACGGCGGGTGAAAAGCTGTTCAGCAACCCGAACTCAAAAATCTTCCGCCGCGACTATCTGCAACAGACCCACGATTTCTACGACAAGCACGGCGGCAAAACCGTGACCCTGGCGCGCTTCCTGCCAATCATCCGCACCTTCGCACCGTTCGTCGCCGGTGTCGCGAAGATGCCTTACCCGCGGTTCTTCGGCTTCAGCGTGTTCGGCACCGTTCTGTGGGTTGGCGGTCTGGTGACGCTGGGTTATTTCTTCGGCAACGTGCCGTTCATCAAGAAGAACCTGTCGCTGCTGGTGGTCGGCATCATCCTGCTGTCGCTGGTCCCGATGATTATCGGTGTAGTCCGCAGCCGCTTCGGCGGCACCAAAGCCCAATCGCACTAAGCCGATGTGGTCGCTGAGCGCCTGGCGCCGCCGGCGCATTCTGGCCAGGCACCCGATTGCCGACGAACTGTGGCAGCGGGTGCGCCATCACCTGAGTTTTCTCGATGGCATCACGCCCGCTGAAGACCAGTGGCTGCGTGAAGCCAGCGTGCTGTTCCTCGAAGACAAACACCTGACCGCCCTGCCCGGCGTCGAGCTGCACCAGGAACAACGCCTGCTGCTCGCCGCCCAGGCGCAATTGCCGCTTTTGCATCTTGGCGATCTGAACTGGTATCAGGGTTTCCACGAAATCGTCCTCTACCCCGACGATTTCCTCAGCCCCCAGCGCCATCGCGATGCCAGCGGCGTCGAGCATGAGTGGGACGGCGAACACAGCGGCGAAGCGTGGCAACAAGGGCCGATCATCCTCGCCTGGCCCGGCGTGATGGCCAGTGGTGGCTGGGAAGGCTACAACCTGGTGATCCATGAACTGGCGCACAAGCTGGACATGCTCAACGGTGACGCCAACGGCCTGCCGCCGCTGCACGCCGACATGCGGGTCAGCGACTGGGCCGAAGTGATGCAGGCAGCGTACGACGACCTCAATCGCCAGCTCGACCGCCATCCTGACGCCGAAACCGCCATCGACCCGTATGCCGCCGAGAACCCGGCCGAGTTCTTCGCCGTCACCAGCGAGTACTTCTTCAGCGCCCCGGATCTGCTGCACGACGCTTATCCACAGGTGTATGCGCAGCTGCAGCTTTTCTACCGCCAGGATCCGTTGACCCGCCTGAAGCAACTTCAGGCCAGCGACCCGGTCTATCAGGCTCACGAGTAAAGGTCTGCACGACTTCCGGTACATGGCGTCCACGACAGAATATGCCTATAATCGCCGCCACTTTTTGGTCAATCCGGCCAAGTGTTTTTGGTCAACTAACGGGGGCAACGCCCAATGAGCTACAGCAAGATTCCGGCTGGCAAAGACCTGCCGAACGACATCTACGTCGCGATCGAGATCCCGGCCAACCACGCGCCGATCAAATACGAAATCGACAAAGACAGCGATTGCCTGTTCGTTGACCGTTTCATGGCCACCCCGATGTTCTACCCGGCCAACTACGGTTACATCCCGAACACCCTGGCTGACGACGGTGATCCCCTGGACGTGCTGGTCGTGACCCCTTACCCGGTTGCTCCAGGTTCGGTGATCCGCGCGCGTCCGGTCGGCATCCTGAACATGACCGACGACGGCGGCGGCGATGCCAAAGTCATCGCAGTCCCACACGACAAGCTGTCCCAGCTGTACGTGGATGTGAAGGAATACACCGACCTGCCAGCCCTGCTGATCCAGCAGATCGAGCACTTCTTCGCGAACTACAAGGATCTCGAAAAAGGCAAGTGGGTGAAAATCGAAGGCTGGGCGGGCGCAGACGCCGCCCGCGAAGCGATCACCAAGTCGGTTGCTGCCTACAAAGGCTAAGCCTCACGACCTGCGACACGCTTGAAGAAGACCCCGGTTGATCCGGGGTTTTTTGTGCCTGCCCGAAAGGCGCTTAAACAGCTTGTTTATGTCGGCCTACAGAAAAGTTTTAGTGTGTGTAATTTCCCACAAGGACGTCTTACATCCCGTCGCAAAATTTGCCCTGATTTTGAACGCAAGGTTTATTCAAACCGCTCTAGGCCGGCCGTAGACTCGTGTTTATGAGAAAGAACACTAGCGGTCCAAGATTCAAGGCACTCCTGGAAGCTGCGAACATCACCACCACGGGATTCGCAAAGTTCTGGGGCACGGAAGCCCAAAACGTTCATAACTGGTACACCCGGGGCGTACCCGCGTACCGCCTGGAAGAGGTCGCACGCCTGCTGTCCGTCAACAGCCAATGGCTGAAGACCGGCGAAGGCCCGAAAGAGGCCCCGCACCTGCATACGGACTCGGGCGACATCCTCGATGCCCATGCCATTCGCGGCGTCTACACGGTGCTCGAAACCAACGACATCGAACTGCCTCTCTACAAGGAAGCCCCGACTGCTCCTGGCTCCGACAAGACCCACGTCATCAAGGACCCGGACCAAACCATTCGCCTGCCCCGCAGCCACCTCGAAGCCCTGGAAATCCGCCCCACCGATGCCATCTGTACCCAAATGATCGGCAACAGCATGGCCGAAAAAATCGAAGACGGCTCCACCCTCGCCATCGACCGCGGCCTCACCCAGGTGGTGGACGGCGAAATCTACGCCATCGAACATGACGGCATGCTGCGCATCAAATACCTGCACCGCATGCCCGGCAACGCCCTGCGCCTGCGCAGCCACAACAGCGCCGAATACCCGGACGAGATCTTCCGCGCGGCGCAAATTGAGGAACAGCGGATTCATGTATTGGGGTGGGTGTTCTGGTGGTCGACGCTGGGCAAGCGGCGGCCGGTGGTGCCGTTTCTCTGAGCCAGCTTCTGTCGTGAGGGGCAACCGGCCCGGATAGTCGGTACAAATACGGGATTTTTCCTGGATAGAACGCTCTATCCCGCACTTCGCACTGGGAATCCCCAACAAAACTCAGTATCCTGCGCCCCACATTCGCGCATCGACCCGCCAAGCGGCCCAGATGACGCCTGACGCGGCAGACCACTGTCTGACCAAGTCCCGCAGCCGGACGCAAGATCCGGATGTACGTTTTGAAGGCTGGCGCGGTTTACCAAAAATAAACCAAGCCAGTCCCCGAGAAGCCGGCCACAAGCCGGCTTTTTAATGCCTGCTGAAAAACCGGCCGGGGGTCGGTTTACGGGCAGAGCGCTGTGTAATGGTGCTTGCACAACTCATCGCATAACAGAGCCCCACCTGCTGGAAGCGACGGCAACTTAGATTGCTCAAGTCACCCCACAAGGACGTTCAACATTGATGCCCAAAACCATCACTTCAAACATGAAATCAGTTGGCCTGACAGCTGCCTCGTGCCTTTGTCTTTCAGGATGTGTTGGAGCAATCGTATCGCTCCCGGAAAAAACAACCGTCAAGACAGACGCTTACAAAGCGCAAAGCTATCGATCAATCACACCGCAAATCAGCAGAACGGTCACGTCGACGCCTACACGGGAATGGTGCGGGATCACCGTTTGGGCACTGATCATTCCGGTGCCATTGAAACTACCGGTGTGCACATCGTATTTCGAGCAGTCCTTCGGCAACGACGAGTTCGGAAACGAAGCCGTTCTGCTCGACTCGCAGCAAAAAGTCCCATCCCCTTTCTACGCTTGCGGCCCATTCATGATGTTGGGACCGATCGTTCATGGTTACCAAGGCAATGCGCTTTGCGGTGTTTTTGCGGATTGATGGTGAAACTGACATAGCGACTTACGCTTTCACCTGCAGACGCTTTAGTCGCGAAGCCCTCCATATCCACCGTTGATTTACAATCGCCATCCGATCGGCACGAAAACAATTTCAGCACAGGGATGCGCCCATGTCCGTTCCAACCTACGATCAGTTCATTGAGCCGATCCTTCGCTTTCTCGCCACAAAACCCGAGGGTGCAATCGCTCGGGACGCTCATGAATCAGCAGCAAAAATGCTGCAACTGAGTGAAGCTCAGCGCGAAGAACTGATCGCCAGTGGTCAGGCTACCTACAAGAACCGATCAGGCTGGGCGCACGATCGACTCAAGCGCGCAGGTCTTTCCAGCAGTGCCAAACGCGGTTATTGGAAGTTGACCGACGCAGGCGTGCAGTACGCCAAGGAGCATGCATTTCCACTGTCGACCACGGATGTGGAGCACATAGCAATCGGCTACATGAATGTGAAGCTGAAAGTCGCGCCTGACGCCGAGCCACTGGATGACCAACCAAATGTGGAGCCCGATCTAGCCTCCGCCACCGAGAGCCCCGACGACCGACTGGAGCGAGCGCTTAAGGAATTACGCGATGCCACGGCGGCCGACCTTTTGGACAACTTGCTGCAAGTAAGCCCTAACCGTTTTGAAGTAATCGTGCTGGATGTTCTTCATCGCTTGGGTTACGGCGCCAGTCGCAACGACTTGCAACGTGTCGGAGGTTCCGGTGATGCCGGCATCGACGGCATTATCTCGCTCGATAAATTGGGGTTGGAGAAGGTTTACGTACAGGCCAAGCGTTGGCAGAACACGGTTGGCCGACCTGAGTTACAGGCGTTCTATGGCGCGCTCGCAGGACAAAAGGCCAAGCGCGGTGTGTTCATTACCACCTCTGGTTTTACGGCGCGCGCCGTCGACTTCGCCAAATCGGTGGACGGTATTGTGCTGGTAGACGGGACGCGACTGGTGCATCTGATGATGGATCATGAGGTGGGCGTGACATCGCGTTTGTTGCGGTTGCCGACGCTGGATCGCGATTATTTTGATGAAGAGTGAGTTCGGGCGTGTTGCTGCTTGACCCTGCTAACCAATTTCCTTAGTGGGCTTGTGGCCAAAAGTGATGGCACACTAGAATCACAGCGATTGTTCTACCAACCCCTACGGATCGAGGGTTACATCAGCACGGGGCGAGGCCGGAACTGAATCCAGTTTAGGTTGATGTGCAGGTCAAGGAGACCACTATGGCGGACGTTAAAAGCATCAAGGATCAGAAGCTTCTCTACCATCTCACTTCAGTTGAAAACCTGGATGGAATTTTCAAGGATGGTTTGAAACCTCGCGCTGGCCTCTCGGGTTTCAAAGACGTCGCAGATGCTGAAATCCTGAAAAAGCGGCAGGCTCTGCAGCTCGACAATTACGTGTCCTTCCACTGGTTTGCGAAGAATCCATTTGACGGAAGCGTCCAGCGCAACAGGCCAGAGGCCCAATTTGTACTGATCTCGGTCTACAGATCAACGGCCAGGCAATACGGCTGGAAAATCATTCCACGCCACCCGTTAGCAGGCGACTCAATACAGCTACTTGATTACGAACAGGGTTTCGAAGCCATCGAGTGGGATGTCATGAGCAGTCGCGATTACCTGGACCCTCATTGCAAAAGCATCTGCATGGCCGAGTGCCTCGCACCGGGGGTTGTTAAACCTGAGGCCTTCTTCAAAATCTTTACCCCCAGCGAAGAAGTCGATGCACTTTGCGTAGCTAAATTGCAGGCAGCGGATGTTAATGTGCAGACCAGCGTGAATCAGAGAATGTTTTATCAATGAACTACACCAGCCTGAATCCAGAGAAAGCTCTGATTTGGCGTATCGTCCATCGCGATAACCTGCCCTGGATTCTGGACAACGGCCTGCATTGCGCAAACTCGGAAGTACAGGCACCTCATTACGTGAACATCGGCAACGTCGACTTGATCGACAAGCGCCGTTCCCGTCAGGTGCCTATCGCACCCGAAGGCGTCCTGGCCGACTACGTGCCCTTCTATTTCACGCCCTTCTCGGTGATGATGCAGAACATCCACTCCGGGTGGAGCGTGCAGCAACGCAGCAATGACGAGATCGTCATTCTGGTCTCAAGCCTCCATCGCGTTGAAGAGCTCGGCCTACCGTTTGTCTTTACAAACGCACATGCCTATCCGAGTTGGACAGACTATTACAGCGATCTGGCGAATCTCGACCAGATCGATTGGACTATCCTTCAACGGCGCGACTTCAAGCGCGATCCTGATGACCCTCGTAAAATAGAGCGTTATCAAGCGGAAGCGCTGATCCACCATCACTTACCGATTACGGGACTACTGGGCATCATGTGCCACACCGATGCAATGAAAGAACGCATAGAACAAGACGTCGCCGCTCGAGGCCTGACGTTGTCTGTCCATGCGCGTCCCAAATGGTATTTCCAATGATCAGATTTACCCAAGGCAACCTGCTGGAAGCCAAGACCGAAGCCCTCGTCAACACGGTGAACACCGTGGGCGTGATGGGAAAAGGCATCGCGCTGATGTTCAAAGAACGCTTTGCACAGAACTATCGCCTGTACGCAGCGGCGTGCAAGGCCAAGGAAGTTGAAACCGGCAAGATGCACGTGACCGCCACCAACGAACTTGAAGGACCTCGCTGGATCGTCAATTTCCCGACCAAACGTCACTGGCGTTCACCTTCGCAAATGGCCTGGATAACAGAAGGTCTGCACGACCTGCGTCGTTTTCTAATTGAGAATGACGTGAAATCCGTCGCTATCCCGCCACTGGGTGCTGGTAACGGTGGATTGAGTTGGCCTGAAGTCCGCGAACAGATCGTTGAGGTTTTGGGGGATCTGGATGTCGACGTGCTGGTGTTCGAGCCGACCAATCAATATCTGAATGTCGCCAAGCGCAACGGTGTAGAGACGCTCACGCCGGCCCGTGCCCTTATCGCTGAACTGGTTCGACGCTATTGGGTGTTGGGCATGGAATGCAGTCTGCTCGAGATTCAAAAACTGGCTTGGTTTCTTGAGCGGGCAATTGAAAAACTTCCAAGTACAGAGAACCCGCTAAACCTGAAATTTATCGCTCATAAATTCGGGCCATACGCCAATCGACTGGAGCATCTGCTCAACAATCTGGATGGTAGCTATCTACATTGCGACAAGCGTATCAGTGATGCGGAAATCACCGATGTGATTTGGTTTGATCAAGATCGCAAGGCTTTTTTGCAGACCTACCTAAAGACTGAAGCCAGGGAATATTCCCAAGCTTTAGAGCGCACAGCTGAATTAATCGATGGCTTTGAATCCCCCTTCGGAATGGAATTACTCGCGACCGTCGATTGGTTGCTGATTAAGGAAGGGGTTGTTCCGACCGTTTCTGCGGTACGTGAAGCACTGAGAAACTGGGACGGCGGGGGTGGAGCTGCGGTGCGCAAAAATAAACTATTCGATGATCAAGCTCTTGAAATTGCGATTAATCGCCTGATCTCCAGCAGTTTCAGCCCGAAAATAGCGGCCTGACGCAGACAATAAATGCGAGTTTGCCTGTCCGCTTGGCACGTGCAATGAGTAGACGGCTCAGGCGATTATTGAACCATCGCAATAAGCCATTAGCACATCCGCCCTAATTGCCGCTCACCCAACCTCGCCACTAAATTTCCATTCTGTTTTTGTGCATTGCAAAAGCACCAAGGAATGGAGCAACACCATGTCGTCGTTTTTCAAACTCAATCAATCCCTTGTTCTAGCAACCGCACTTCTGACCGCCACTACTTGCGCGCAGGCAGAAGAACCGAACCCCGTCGGTGACTGGTGGATCATTTACGGCAACGGCATTCCCAACAAGAACATCATGTATGTAGCCGACAGCACTTCAGTCGTGCCGTCGAACCATACCAAGGGTGCGAAATTGGTGGCCGTGACGCTGGTGTATGAAGAACCCGGCAAACAGATGATCGATGCCTACAACCTCGAAGTGCAGTGCTCCACGAACAAGGTCCGCTTTCTTAATGGGCAATCCATAGATCGCATTGCCTACATGATGCGGCACCTGAAAGTTAACGACCAATGGCAACAACCGAAGGAGTTCTGGGTACAGCGCGCCGCCGAGTTTGTTTGCTCCCCCGCTAAAAAGGACATGATCGCGCTGGGCAAGATGGAGCCCTTGCAGATGATTCAGGGCATGCAACAGATGTTCTTCAAGCTGGCACCGATTCAGGAGAAGGGGCAGATGATGGACAACCTGGATTCGATCCTCGGTAACAAGTAAGCGGCGGAACGCATGATGAATCAATGGACTAAAACGTTACTGGCGGTGCTGCTGACACCCACACTATTGCTGCTGCATGGCTGCCACCTGATTGCTCAGTCTCGCTGGGAAGGACGCGATGTCCAGGAAGCACTCGACCTGTTCGGCAAACCTGACTCGATGAAAAAACAGACCGGTGCCAACGGTGAGAATCTGGCGGTTCTCACCTGGTTCAAATCCTCCAGCTGGACCACTACAGAAGCGGCCGGGACTTCAATGAACCATACCGGCAACGGCATGGTTTACACCGAGTACTACGAGACGGTCGGTCACAGTTCGGATTGCAAACTGGAGGCCACCGTCAATAAGGCCAAGAAGATCGTGCTGTTCAGGATTGAAGACGGGAAGATCATTCACGGGAAGTGCATCAACGTCCCGTTCGTGCCCGGCTATATTCCGCCCGGCTTCTAATGCATCCCTGAGCAGGCTTCTGCTCAGGGATAACTAAACGACTTCACCAACGTCAATTCCCCCACCGCCCGCATCGGCACCAGGAACGTCTCCATCTTCTCGCTAGGCGTTCCTTCCTCGGTAATCACCGTCACCTGCGCGGTCGTCAGCGGCTGCACCGCCTCTTCCCCACCCTCATCATCCCCGCGATACCCACCACCAAAATAATTCACATACACCAGATACTGCCCCTTGATCGGCGCCGGCATGGCGAAGATTTCCGGGCCGTAGCCGGTGGTCACGTCGACGTCCAAAGCAGCGCCATTGGGGGCGACGCGGTCGCCGTACCAGATGTGCGCGCCGTCGGGTGTGATCAGGTGCAAATCGAGGTCCGTGCCGTCACTGTCCCACGCCAACAACACCCGCAGTTTCGCCGGAGTAGCGCCGCCGCTGGTGTTGAGAAATTGCGTGCGGTGCCGTTGCTGGCCGTCCGGGCTGCGGACTTCGACGCTGTTGCTGCCGTTGGGAAAGGAGAACGGGCGGTCGAAGCGGCCGCTGTCGTCGATTTTCAGCGGCATGCTGACGCCGTTGACGATCAGGCGGCCGGGCTCTTTGTTTTTTGGTGTGGCTTTGATTTCGCCGCTGATACGGGCGGTGTTGGCCTGGCCGATCGGTGTGTTCACCGAGGAGGCCGGGTAGTTGACGGTCTGGCGGAAGCTCTCGCCCTCGCCTTCGGGCGCGCCACTGCGCCAGCCGCCGACCGGGGTGTCGAGTTTGACGCTGTCGGCAGCCATCGCCATTGGCAATGCATTAAGCGCGCAGAGCAACAGCAAGACCTGTGGATAACGGAGTGTCATGGTCTATTCCAGCAAAAGGTGACGGGCGAGCCCTTCGATATAGGTTTCATCCTGGCCGTTGGGGTGAGCTTCAAAGGCCAGGTGCAGGTATTCGTGAGTCAGGTCCAGGCGATCCTGCAAGGACAGCACGCCGCGCACGTAGATGCGCTGGCGTTCGCGGTCGACGAAGGGGCGGCCGAAGGCGAGTTTGCAAACGGCGAAGGTGCTGACTTCGTTGTAGCCGGTTTCGCTTTCCAGCCTGGGACGCCAGCCGCGCCGCTGTTTTTGCAGCCAGTCCTGCGCGGCGGGCAGTGCTTCGCAGGACGCCACCGGGTTGTCCCAGCGGCTGAGGCTGGCGCGCGGGTAGGCGTGCAGCAGAATCGCGTCGTAGCGCTGGCCGGCATTGGCTTGTTCGACGGCTTGCTGCCAGGCGAGTTTGTCGGGGCCGGGTTGATCGGAGTGATAGGTGACGGTGCTGCCGGCCAACACCAGATCCGCCGTCCATGCGGCGATGTTGCGGGATTCGGCGGAAGCAGGACGCGGTGCAACACGCTGGCGAGTGCTGCTGTCGTCGATGCTCAAACATTCGCCATTGCGCGTGGCGTTTTGCAGCAGATACGTGCGGATCGCCACGGCTAACGCTTTCGCGGCTTCGGCCGGTTCAGGTTTGGCTTCACGCTCCAGCACACGGGCGACGTACTCCTCGCGATCCAGCCGGGCGACCAGTTTGTCGTTGAGCAGAAACAGTTCGCCGTCGCTGTGGATATCCAGCGCATTGCCGTTGGCGAATTCAACGCGGTAATCGCCCTGCAACGGGCCGGAGGTCACCGCTTGATTACCGGCCAGAACCCGCGAAACCGGATATCGCGAGAACAGTCCGACCTCAACACAACGCCCCGCTTCCGCCGGCCATGATGCGGGCAACACCGTAGCCAACGCAGCACCGTAATGCCGCAGAACCATCTGACTGGTGCCCCGGCCACCGGCCCAGATCGGTGAGCCATCCGCCGTCCATCCAGCGAACCCGCCCTGACGTGATTGCGGGTCCTGATCGCCAAGCCAGCTCCAGGTTTTCACCCGCAAGCGTCCGCCAAGTTCACCGACGACATTGCCGTCCGCCGCGTTCAGCACCACATCGAGCAGCACCCGACGCATCTGCTCCTGAGCCGGCAGCAAAGCCAGAACCTTCAGCAAGTCAGCCACGGAAACCCGAGTAGCCGGTTGCACCGATGGCAAATCCAGCAACCACGACGGCGCCTGTCGCGCCTGCCAATAGGTTTTCCATTCGCCAGCGGTCATGCCTAACCGCGCCGGCTCGAAATACAACCCGCAGGATTTCACCAGCGCCTGATCACGCTCGATCTTCCCGCCCGCCGTGCAGCAATAAACCTCTTCCTTCGACTGCCCACGACATTCATAAGCCGGTTCCCGCGCACCGGTATCCACCAGCCACGCATAAACGAACACCTTCCACAGACTGCCCAGCGGTGTCTCCAGCGAAGAAGGCAACGGCTCGCGAGCAGTCAGTTGTGTGGTGTTCAGCGACAGCAACTCACCCTTGTAGGCCACGCGCAACGGCTCATCCTGCGCCGTCGCCAGCGCAGGAATCACACACATCAGCAGCCAGACCAGCAGCCGGGTCATGTCAGTTGACCGTGACCTGACCGAGGGCCGCTTTCGCTTCGCGGGCTTGATGCTGCGGCGCGTAGACCTGAGTGAAACGCACCGGCGGCAGGTTGAACTGGCCTTTCTGCGAGAACCGCACCAGATGCCGCAGGCGCAATTCACCGCTCAGCGCATCCACCGGCACCGCGTAGGCCAGTTGACCCGGTTCGAACCGTGCTTTTTCCAGCGCAGTGGGCTCGGTGCCTTCCTTGCCCTGCAACTTGATGCCCCACGTGGTGCGCTCGACATCCGCGCCCGGCGGCAGCGGTACTTCGAGCATGCCGTAGCGCAGCGGTTTTGGTGCTTTGCTGGTGAGGATCACCTCGTCCAGATACAGGCTGTCGCTGGACAGCGGTTTAGTGCCGACCGGCTCCAGTTTGAAGGTGAAGGCTTCGTCACCCGGCACCAGACGCGACAGGCGACGAGTGATAGTGACGGCCATCGGATCGACCGCCGGTTGCTGGGTCTGGAAGCTCAGCGCGGCGCGCAACGGACGCTCCTGAGTGCCCGATACCGACAACACGCTCGGCACCGGCGTAGCACCCTGCCACGTCCAGTACATCTCGCCGGTCGCGCCATAGTTTTTCTTCCAGCCTTCGCCCGGTGCCAGCGCGATGGTCGGTGATGCCTGGGCGATGCTGCGTTGCAGCCAGGTCAGCGCCAGCGCACGTTCGAGGGTCGATTGCTGCGGCAACAGGCGTTGCAACAACGCTGTCGCACGAGCCTGATCGAACGGTTGCAGCGACAGGTTCAGCGCTTCGGCAAACGGCTGCGAACTGACGGACAAGCGCTGTTGCGCAGCGCCCAGCTGACGATTGAACGCGTCCGGCAAAGCGACTTTCGACTGGGTGGCCAACGATGCGGCCAAGACCCGCGCCGCCGCGAGACCGAGCGCCGAATCCGGATCGCCCATCACTAGACTGTCTTCACCATCGTCCATCAGGGTCTCGGCATTGCCTTCCCCGGCCTTGGCCAGATCGTCCATCAAGCCGCTGAGCAGCGTGTTGACCGGCAGATGCATCTGCTTGGCGAACGACAGGATCAGCGCCCGTTGCAGCAATGGCGTGTTCGGCGCCTGCTTGGCGTAGACCTCCAGCACCCGCTGCCAGTGCTCCGGCGGCAAGGTCAGATCCAGCACCTGGCTGGCGTTCCAGTCGGCGTAATAGGCGTAAGCGGTGAGGAACGCATCCGGCTCGCCATCGAAGCCCCACCAGGTGAAGCTCGCCGACGGCCCGGCCATTTGCACCAGACGCAGACGGCTGTTCTGCATGATCAGGCGCAAGCGGTCGCGGATCTGCGGGCTCGACGCCAGCGACGGATAGGCGATGCTCAGCGGCAGCAAGCGGCTGGCGGTCTGTTCGACGCCGCCGTACGGATAGCTGAGCAGGTCATCGAGGGCAGAACGGAACAGCGCTTGCGGACTGTCATCCAGACGCAGGCGAATATCGGTGGCGTCTGCCGGCAGGCTCAACGGCGTGTCGCCGCTGGCCACATCGAGGCTCTGGGTCTGCGTTACTTGCCAGCCTTCGCCGGTGGCGGTCAGGCGCACCGCGAGGGCGTCGGCGGTCTTGCCGTCCTGCACCAGTTCGGCGGTCCATTTGCCGGAGGCCAATGCGAAGGCCGGCAGCGGCAGGTAGTTGATGCCGTTGTTGAGGGTCACCGGCAGGCGCTGTTCGGTACCGGCGTAATGCGTCACCAGCTCAGCCTTGACCGGTTTCTCGGCCTGGCTGAAGGCGAACACGCCGAGTTGCGGCTGATCGCCCTTGCGGAATTTGCTCGGGCCGCTCCACTTCAGGTACAGCGGTTTTTCCGAACGCACGAACTGCTTCTTCTGCCCGACCTGACCGTCGTCAGCGATCGCCCGCGCGGTGATGCGCCAGCGGGTCAGCGAGTCCGGCATCTTGAAGGTGAAGCGGGTCTTGCCGTCGGCGTCGGTCAGCAGCTCCGGTTGCCATGCAGCGGTGTCGACGTCTTCGCGACGCGGCCGCTCCAGCACTTTCACCCCACGCTCGCTGCGGTTGGCCTTGCCAGGTGCGCCGGTGCTGCCCGGCAACGCCACGTCGTAGCTGATGAACGACAGGCTGGCGCTGGTGCGCACGTTGTTGCGGCGCGGGTGGTAGAAGAACTGGTCGATGGTCGGCGCGACTTCCGGTTGCAACGCATAAACCATTTCATCAACCACGCTGACCGTCAGGTGGGCCGGCACTGCCTTGCCGGCGAACTGCGTGGTCAGATCGACCGTCACGGTATCGCCCGGCTGATAGGTGTCTTTGTCGGTCTTGATCGCCACGTCGATCTGCGGCGCAACAACCTTGATCCCGGCGTTCTGGAAGCTGTACTGACCGCCCTTGGTGTAGAGCACCGAGAACGTCAGGTTCGGCGCGAAGTTGTCCTTCACCGGGATGCGTGCGCGGAATTGGGTGTCGCTGAGTTTTTCCAGTTTCAGCCAGTCGCCGCCCTTGGCCAGCAGCGCGGTGGCTTCGACTTTGTCGCGCTCCAGCGACAGCAGTGCATCGCTGACCGGTTCCGGGAAAGTGATCAGCGCCAGCGCTTCGTCGCCGGCCTTGTACTCGGGTTTGTCGAGGACGATTTCCACGGTGCCCGGCACAGCCTTGACGCCATCGCCGGTGACCGAATGACCGGTCGCACCCAGCACCCGGCCGTGCTGATCTTTCAGCGACAGGTTGTAGGTGCCCGGGCGATCGAAAGCGACGCTGAAGCCTTTGTCTTTCGCCGCCAGTTTGCCTTCGCCGGTGGTCTGGTCTTCGAGGCGCACCCAGCTGTAGCTGCTCGGCACAACGGCCTGCGCCTGTTCGCTGCCACCCTCGTTGGCGTAGCTGAACGCAACTTTGTCACCGACCGCGCTGAAACGCTGCGGCGCGCTCAGGCGGAAGCTGGCGGCGCCGCGGTCGATGAGGATTTCCTTGGTGGTCTTGACCCGATACGCCGCGCCGTCGCTGGCAAACACGGTGAGCATGTAGCGGCTCGGTTTGTCGGCGGCCGGCAGGTCGAGGGTCGCGTTACCCTTGCTGTCGGTGGTCAGTTCGGTGCTGGTCAGCTCCACCGGGAATTGCCCGAGGTATTGCAGCTCATTGTCGACCATCGACAGTTGCTGGGCACGCAGGCTCAGGGTCAGCTTGGCGTTGGCCACCGGTTTGCCGTCCGGATACAGCAGCACCAGGCTGCCCTTCACCGGCTCGCCCGTGCGGTAATCCTGCTTGGCCAGATTCAGCGAGATTTCAAAGTGCGGCTTGATGTACTCGGCCACACGGAACGCGCTGCTGTAGGCCTGATCCTTGTAGTTGAAACGCAGCTCGTAACCACCGGCCACGGCGTTGTCCGGCAACTGGAAACGGCCCTGGGTGCCGGCCTTGGAATCAAGTTTCAGATCGAGGCGCTGCAACTCGGTGCCGGTGGCATCGAGCACGCTGACATTGACGTCCGCCGCGCCCGGCAATACCGAATCCCGCGCGTTCTTGAATTCACGGCCGACGATTTTCAGCGACACCCAATCACCCGGAC
Source organism: Pseudomonas sp. NFIX49 (assembly GCF_900115915.1). Lineage (NCBI taxonomy): Bacteria > Pseudomonadati > Pseudomonadota > Gammaproteobacteria > Pseudomonadales > Pseudomonadaceae > Pseudomonas > Pseudomonas sp. NFIX49. The sequence continues at coordinate 242,071 of NZ_FOYE01000010.1, forward strand.
GATACAGCGGCCGATCGGTGAAGGCGTAGAGTTTGGTGTCGTAGATTTCGCTGTCGTAATAGAAGTTTTCCGAGACGAATACACCGCCCTCTTCGTCCTCGCCAATCACGAACGAACGCTCCGGGCTGACGTGTTTCAGGCGCAGCAGACCATCGGTATCGGTGGCGCCGCTGCTCATCACGCCGAGGCCGTCGGTCCACAGCACGTTGACCTTCGGCACCGAGCTGCCTTCGTGTTTGCGCGCGGCCCACACCAGCAATTCATCACCGGCAATCTTGCTCACCGCCACGGTGTTGGAAACGAAAACCATGGTGGTCGCGCGGTACTTGCCAATCAGCGCTTCGACCAGATACAGGCCCGGTTTCAGATTGCCCAACGGGATGTAGACGTTACCCGGCGCGACGCTGACGAACTCGCTGGAAGACCCGGCCAGATTGACGCCGGTCGGCGGCTGGATCGGCTTCGCTTGCCACAGCGGATAACGGAACTGGCTGACCACCGGCAGACCCGGAATCAGGGCGAACTGCGGTTGCGCGTCGTACGGCGTCGGCGCAGCGATGGCGTTGCCCATTTTCAGCTCCGGCACCTCTTCGGTGACTTGCTGGCGCGACTCGTAGGAGAACGCACGCTGCATCACCCGACGGGATTTGCGGTACCAGTTGTCCCACAGGTACGCCAGGGTGTTCGACAGGCCTTCGCCCTTGAACTGGCCGTCGCTGACCACGCGGTGCAGGTTCTTCTGGCGCTTGAGGAAGTCCAGCGGCTTGTCGATCTTGTACACCCGGATATCGGCGCCGCCGTACGGCTCCATACGGAAGCGACGATAGTCACGGCCCGGCGCTTCGAGGCGCACCACCGCCTGTTCGTCGGCGGCGAAACTGCTGTCGGCCAGCAGGAAAAAGCTTTCACCGGACACCGGCGTGTAGCCGCTTGGCTCCACGGTGTCTTCGGCATTCACGGCCGAAAACGGCAGGGTCAACAGCAACAGAAAAGGCAGTAAACGCAGCATGCGGGCACCGGTCATTGGGAGAGAAAATTCAGTCGATAGACGCCGATGAAGTTGGGGTTGGCTGCGTCGGGTATCCATCGGGTGTCCTTCCATGTCATGAGTTGCTGCAGGCTTGCCGAACGCATGCCGTTGTCGGTTGGGGTGGTCGTGCCGGTGTGATAGGCGATGTAGCGGCCCATCCAGATCATCAGGTGCTGGTCGTCGCCCTGATCGAAAAACATCAGATCGCCGGGCCGTGCCTGGGACACGTCGCGGCCAATCAGATGGCTGTTGAACTGAATCAGTTTGATCGCGTTGACGTAGGGCCCGACCTTGCCGCCGCCCTGCTGCCATTGCTGGGCGAGCTTGCGCTGATCGGCGCTCAGGTCCAGCTCCGGCGGCAGGTAGCGATTGGACACGCCATTGCTGCGCAGCCACTTGTCGTCATGGACTTTCAGCGCTTCGTTGGCGGCGAAACGCACCAGCCCCGCGCAGTCCTGCTGATACCAGCGCGGGCTCGGACCTTTGCTCAATTGTTCCTGGGCGATGCGCACGAACCAGGCGCGAAAGACCTGGGACTGCTGCGGATCGAGGGCCGGAGTCTCAACGGCTCGGGCACCGGCGCTGAGCAAAAGCGCCAGCAAGCCGAGGCTGCGAATCAGTCCGGTCACAGCGCTTTCCACTCCAGCGGCAGCCATTGCCAGTGCCCGTCAGGCTCGCTGCCTTCCGGCAAAGTCAGGGCGTATTTGCCCATGCCGCCGAGGGTGCGCAGTTTCGGGATCAGGTAGGTTTGCGCGGCGTTGTAGAACACCGGCTCCATGTCCTGCGGCAGGCTGTCGAGGGTTTCCTGCTGGATCAGTTGCGCCATCGAATCCGGGCCGAAGTAGATCGGCATCAGCACGTCTTTCGGCAGTACGTCGGCCATCGGCGGGAAGCGTTTGTCGAGGGTGCCGAGGGCCTTGTCGACCAGTTTGTCGTCGAGGGAAAACAGCAGCGTCGAACCGTGGCGCGCCAGGCTGACTTTCATGAACGCACGGCCGGTGATCGCGTCCGGATTCTCGGCATCCTTGGCCGCGTAAGGGCCGAAGTTGGAACTGACCTGACGCTGCCAGAGGTGGCTCTGGCCTTCCTGCTTCTCGACCACCGGGAACGCGTGTTCGTCGACCTTGCCTTCGTAGGCGCCGACCATCGAATCGAACAGCGTGCCGATATCTGCGTCGAGTTTGCCGTTGTCTTCGTCGTTCAGACTGGCCACCAGCAACGGCGTGTACAGCCGCGAATCGGCGTACCAGCACAGACCCGCCGCGCCGGCCACGTGTTCGGTGAGCTTTTGCGCCACGGCTTCTTCGGCGCCGAGTTTCACCAGCAACGGTTTTTGCGGTTCGGCGGCCACCGGCAAGGTCACGCAGGCGCTGGCGCCCAGCGGCATGGCTTGCCAGACCGGTTTGAAATCGAAGTCCGGCTGGTTCTCCAGTTCGTCCATGGCGAGATAGCTGTGCCAGCCCTTGTCATCCATGTCGAAACGCAGGCCGGCGAAGTTCGGAATGAAACGCTGATAACCCATGGCCAGGACACTGGAATTGACCGACAGGCGCTGTTTGGTTTCAGGCGTTTTGGCCGCGAGCCCGAACGCTTCGGGGAACAGTTTTTCGCCGTTGAGCAGCGCAGCCAGAGCTTGCGGCGAGACGTGGCCGGACTCTTCGGAAGCACCACCTTCCGGGTCGTAGAATTTGGTCGGGTTGGACAGCACCACCAGTTTGTCGCCACGGGAGGCGAACAGCAGGGATTTGCCGGCGTTGTAGGTCAGTTGATACAGCGGCACTTCATCGCCACCGATTTTCAGGGTGCTGAACACGCTCAGTTGCGAATCATCCAGCGCGACTTTCGCCAGCGGCTCCAGCAATTTGGCCAGTCCGCCGCGATCCATCACCAGCAGGAAATCCTTCAGGCGACCATCGGCGCCACGCCACAGCGCTACATCCGCCGGTTGATCGAAGAGTTGCTCGATCAGGCTGTCCTGCAGCTTCAGGTCATGCTCGTAGATGATCCGCCGCAGACTGCCGATCAGCCCGAGACGATCGGCGTGGGTTTCGTAATAGAAGACGAAGTCCTCGGTGAGCGTGGCCTTGAGGAACGGCACCGTCAGCAGATCCTTGGGCAACTGGCTCAGGGAGCGGGTTTCCAGCAGCGCGTCCGGGCGGCTCAGGCCGAGCTTGTCGCTGGCCAGTTCCGCCGGCGGCGCCTTCGGTTTGTGCATCAGCCAGCCGAGCCCGCCCGCCACGCCGGCGACAAGGCACAGCCCGACCGCCAGTAACGGCCAGCGCCGGGAAGGTTTGCCGACAGGTGTTACGGCGGCCGGTGCAGCAGTGTTATCGCTCATCTTTCCAGAACCCGAGTTCATCCGTGGCGGGATGCTTAATAGTTGAAAGTCTTGACCAGCAGCAGATCACCGATGGCCCGCAGGGGCACGATGAACGTTTCGCGTTTTTCGTCGACGGTGTTTTCGTTGAGCACCAGCGTGATCTGCGAGGTGATGACCTCGTTCTGGTTGCTGGTCTCCTCGAAGTTATAGCCGCCGTTACCGAAGTTGCCCCAATAGTTGACGTAAACCAGATAGGTGCCGTGCAGCGGCGCGGTCATGGTGAACATTTCCGGGCCGGGGCCGTCGACACCGTCCGGATCGAGGCCGCCGCCATTGCTCATCGCCGGGCGCGCCCAGAAGGCGTGCTGGCCGTCAGGCGTAATGACGTGCAGGTCAAGTTCGGCTTTAGGGTCGTCCCAACCGAGCACCACGCGGATCCGCGCCGGCGTGCGCAGGTTATTGGCTTCGTAGAATTGAACGCGCTTGAGCGACTGGCCGTCGGCGCTGATCACTTCGACGCTGTTGGAGCCGGCGCCGAACGCATACGGCCGGGCGAAACGGCCCTGGTCGTCGGTGTACAGATTAAGTGGATTGCCATTCACCGCCAGGCTGTGGGGCGGGCGCAGATGCCCGATCGCCTTGAGCTGACCCTGGATCATTGTGCGATTGCGCTGGATGCCGCGATCGATGGGCGGCGTGGGATAGGCGACCTGCGGGTTTTCCGTGCGATCGAGCAGCCCGTGATAGCGCCAGCCGCCCACCGGCTCCGACAGCTCCGCACTCGGCGCTGCCAGCAGCGCGGGCGCGCAGGCCAACCCGATCAGCAGCAAAAGAAGTGAACGCATGTGATGCCTCCTGCCATGCCTGAACGAAACCTTGCACCCGATCCTCGGTACTTCACAGCGGTGAAAACTGCGTTTCGTCTTAAAGACCCGTGACTGTCGGGTCGTAGAAGGCGCGAAGGTTAGCGATTCGGCAGTTTTTTAACAATCGGATACATCTGGATTTGCGGTAGGAATCACGGCGACCAGTGGACGATGAGCCGATTAGGCGTCATATTCGGCTCACGAAATGAGCCGAATAGCGTTTCCAATCGGCTCACGCACTCAGGATCAGCAATTAATGGCGACTCAATGGATCTGGCAGCAGCCTGATTGGCCCGACTTCAACTGGCAGGCGGAATGCCTGGCACCGTTGTTGCGCGAGTGTGTTCAGGCACAAGGTCAATTGATGGGCATGGCGGGATCGGTGAGCCATTCACTGAGCGCGCAGACAGAGCTGGACGCTTTGCTGCAAAACATCGTGACCTCCTCGGCCATCGAGGGTGAGCAGTTGAATGTCGGATCCGTGCGATCTTCGCTGGCACTGCGCCTGGGGCTGGAATTACCCGATGGCGACAAAGTCAGTCAACGCAGCGAGGGGCTGGCGCAGCTCATGCTTGATGCGACCCGGCGCTTCGCCGAACCGCTGACGCTGGAGCGTCTGCTGGAATGGCATTCGTGGCTGTTTCCAGAACAGGAAAACGGATTCTTCGCGCGCGCGATCAATGTCGGCGCTTTACGCGGCGATGAGTCGATGCAGGTGGTTTCAGGGCGAATCGACCGCCCGACCGTGCATTTCGAGGCGCCACCGCGACAAGGCCTCGAGCGACAACTCGACAGTTTTCTCAAATGGTTCGACGCCAGTCAGCATCAGGCAGGCCTCGATCCTTTGCTGCGAGCAGGCATCGCGCATTTCTGGTTCGTCACCTTGCACCCGTTCGATGACGGCAACGGGCGCCTGACTCGCACCCTCACCGATCTGGCATTGGCTCAGGGCGAAGCGCAGGCCATTCGTTTTTATGCGATGTCCGCCAGCATTCTCGATGATCGTGCGGGCTATTACCGGATTCTCGAATCCAGCCAGAAAGCCACGCTGGACATCACCGACTGGCTCGCATGGTTCCTGCAAACCCTGCTGCGCAGTCTGCAACAGGCCATCGCGCGGATTGAAAGTGTGTTGGGAAAATCACGCTTCTGGCAGGCGCACCGGGAATCCGGGCTGTCGGCGGAGCAGATCAAAGTGCTCAATCGTTTGCTCGACGGTGGTGAGCGCGGTTTCGAGCACAGTATCAGCGCAGCGCAATACCAGAGTGTGGCCAAGGTCTCCAAAGCCACGGCCACCCGACATCTGGCGGAACTGCTGGAAAAGGGCTGCCTGCAACGTCTTCCGGGCGGCGGACGCAGCACTCGGTATCAGATTCAATATCCTGGCGAATTGACCGACTGACACCCTTGTCCGTCGGCCCGCTCATTTGCCCATACCCCCCCTATCTGCTAGTGTCGCGCCGGTTTAACGTCAACCGGAATTAGCCGCCATGGCCCGCAAAAAAGCTGCACTGGATTTCGAACAGTCCCTCGCCGACCTGCAAACGCTGGTGGAGCGTCTGGAGAACGGTGAATTGTCGCTGGAAGACTCGCTGACCGCTTTCGAGCAGGGCATCGGCCTGACCCGTGACTGCCAGGCGGCGCTGGCCCAGGCCGAGCAGAAGGTCCAGGTGTTGCTGGAGCGCGATGGCGAACTCGCCGAGGAACCCTTCGACGCGGATCAGCCAGAATGATTGCAGCGTATTCGGCCACCAGCCAGGCACGGGTCAATGCGGCACTGGAAACCCTGTTCAACGCCCCGCTGCCAGAACTGGCGCGTCTCTATGAAGCCATGCGCTACAGCGTGATGAACGGTGGCAAACGCGTGCGTCCGCTTCTGGCTTACGCGGCGTGTGAAGCCCTTGGCGGCAAGGCTGAACAGGCCAACGGCGCGGCGTGTGCGGTTGAGCTGATTCACGCGTATTCGCTGGTGCACGACGATTTGCCAGCGATGGACGACGACGATCTGCGTCGCGGCCAGCCGACCACCCACAAGAAATTCGACGAAGCTTGCGCGATTCTGGCCGGCGACGGCTTGCAGAGCCTGGCGTTCAGCGCCCTGCTCGACCCGCGTCTGAGCGACCTGAGCGCGGACATCCGCCTGCAACAGGTTACGGCGCTGGCGCACGCGGCGGGCCCGGCGGGCATGGTCGGCGGTCAGGCCATCGACCTCGGTTCGGTCGGCCTCAAGCTCGACCAGAAAGCGCTGGAACAGATGCACCGGCACAAGACCGGCGCGCTGATCGAAGTCAGCGTCAAGCTTGGAGCCCTGGCCAGCGGCCATGCCGAGAAGGATGAACTCAAGTCCCTGCAGACTTATGCACAGGCCATCGGCCTGGCATTCCAGGTCCAGGACGACATCCTCGACGTCGAAAGCGATACCGAAACCCTCGGCAAGCGCCAGGGTGCCGATATCGCCCGCGACAAGCCGACCTACCCGGCCCTGCTCGGCCTCGACGCCGCCAAGACCTATGCGCTGGAGCTGCGCGATCAGGCCCTGCACGCGCTGCGACCGTTTGACGCGGCCGCCGAGCCGTTGCGCGATCTGGCCCGGTATATCGTCGATCGGCGTAACTGAAGGCTAATCAGCCAAAAAAGACCAACGCGTGGGCAGGGGGCGATGCATCAGGTAAACTGCCGCATCTTTTATACCTATAACGATTCGCCTGATGCCCACGACGTTTCATGAGATTCCCCGCAAGCGCCCGACCACGCCCCTGCTCGACCGCGCTAACACGCCGGACGGCCTGCGCCGGTTAGGCGAAGCCGAGCTGGAAACCCTGGCTGATGAGTTGCGCCTGGAATTGCTCTACACGGTCGGCCAGACCGGTGGGCATTTCGGTGCCGGCCTGGGCGTCATCGAGCTGACCATCGCGTTGCATTACGTCTTCGACACCCCGGACGACCGGCTGGTGTGGGACGTCGGTCATCAGGCTTATCCGCACAAGATCCTCACCGGTCGTCGCGAGCGCATGGAGTCTTTGCGCCAGAAGGACGGCATCGCTGCCTTCCCGCGCCGCTCCGAGAGCGAGTACGACACCTTCGGCGTCGGCCACTCCAGCACCTCGATCAGTGCCGCGCTGGGCATGGCCATCGCCGCCCGCCTGCAGAACAGTGATCGCAAGGCGATTGCGGTGATCGGCGACGGTGCACTGACCGCCGGCATGGCGTTCGAGGCGCTGAACCATGCGCCGGAAGTCGACGCCAACATGCTCGTGATCCTCAACGACAACGACATGTCGATCTCGCGCAACGTCGGCGGGCTGTCTAACTATCTGGCGAAAATCCTTTCCAGCCGCACTTACGCGAGCATGCGTGAAGGCAGCAAGAAAGTGCTGTCGCGCCTGCCCGGCGCCTGGGAAATCGCCCGTCGTACCGAAGAATACGCAAAAGGCATGCTGGTCCCCGGCACCCTGTTCGAAGAACTGGGCTGGAACTACATCGGCCCGATCGATGGCCACGACCTGCCGACCCTGATCGCCACCCTGCGCAACATGCGCGATCTGAAAGGCCCGCAGTTCCTGCACATCGTCACCAAGAAAGGCAAAGGCTTCGCCCCGGCGGAAGTCGACCCGATCGGTTACCACGCCATCACCAAACTCGAACCGCTGGACGCCCCGGCCGCTGCGCCGAAAAAGGCCGGCGGGCCGAAGTATTCCGGCGTGTTCGGTGAATGGCTGTGCGACATGGCCGCTGCCGACCCGCGTCTGGTGGGCATCACCCCGGCGATGAAGGAAGGCTCGGATCTGGTGGCGTTCAGCGAGCGTTTCCCGCTGCGCTACTTCGACGTGGCGATTGCCGAGCAACACGCCGTGACCCTCGCTGCCGGCATGGCCTGCGAAGGCGCGAAACCGGTGGTGGCGATCTACTCGACGTTCCTGCAACGCGGTTACGACCAGTTGGTGCATGACGTCGCGGTGCAGAACCTCGACGTGCTGTTCGCCATCGACCGCGCCGGTCTGGTGGGCGAAGACGGCCCGACCCACGCCGGCAGTTTCGATCTGTCGTTCCTGCGCTGCATCCCGGGCATGGTCATCATGACCCCGAGCGATGAAAACGAACTGCGCAAAATGCTCACCACCGGCCACCTGTACAACGGCCCGGCGGCGGTGCGTTACCCACGCGGCACCGGCCCGAACGCGACCATCGAAAAAGACCTCGAACCGATCGAGATCGGTAAGGGTGTGGTGCGTCGTCAGGGCAGCAAGGTCGCCCTGCTGGTGTTCGGCGTGCAAATGGCCGAAGCCCTGAAAGTCGCCGAGACGCTGGACGCGACCGTGGTCGACATGCGTTTCGTCAAGCCGATGGACGAAGCGCTGGTGCGCGAGATTGCCAACAGCCACGATCTGCTGGTAACCATCGAAGAAAACGCGATCATGGGCGGCGCTGGTGGCGCGGTCAGCGAATTCCTCGCCCGCGAGAACATCCTCAAGTCGGTGCTGCACCTGGGCTTGCCGGACGTTTACGTCGAGCACGCCAAGCCGGCGCAGATGCTGGCCGAGTGCGGGCTGGATGAGGCCGGGATCGAAGCGGCGGTGCGTGAGCGCCTGGAACTGCTTAACAAGTAAAACGCAATGCCCATGTGGGAGCGAGCCTGCTCGCGATAGCGCACTGTCAGTCACTTAAATGCCGATTGACACACCGCAATCGCGAGCAGGCTCGCTCCCACATTTGATTTGTGAACACCTCAAGTACCAACGGACTCCGATGAACCTCTCGCGTCTCGCCCTGCCCCTCCTGCTGCTGCCATCCGCCAACACCCTCGCCGACACCTTCGAACGCGACCAGGCCCTGAAGCTGCCGGACGTGCTGATCAGCGCCAACCGCCAGGTCGAAGCGCGCAACGACAGCAGCGCCGCCAACACCGTGTTCACCCGCGAAGACATCGAACGCCTGCAACCGCGCAGCGTCACCGACCTGCTGCAGCGGGTGCCGGGCGTGCAAGTGGCGCAAACCGGCGGGCGCGGCAGTCTGCCGGGGATCTACATTCGTGGCACGCAATCGGCGCAAAGCCTGGTGCTGGTCGACGGCCAGCGCATCGGCAACTCCACCTCCGGCGACAGCAACCTGCAACACCTGAACATCGAGCAGATCGAGCGCGTGGAAGTGCTGCGCGGTTCACGCTCGGTGATTTACGGCAGCGATGCGATTGGCGGGGTAATTCAGATCTTCACCCGGCGCGGCGGCGAACAGGGCTTGCAGCCGCGGATGCATGTGGGCTTCGGCAGCCACCAGACCTGGGAGCGCAGTGTCGGCCTCTCCGGCGGCGATGAGAAAACCCGCTTCAACCTCGGCGCCAGTCTCGATGAAACCGCCGGGATCGACCGCACCCACGAGTCCTATCCCAGCGACAGCGATCACGATGCCTACCGCAACAAATCCATCAGCCTGAGCCTCAGCCATGCGCTGACCGATGACATCGAAGTCGGCGCCAACCTGCTGGATAACCGTGGCAAAAGCGAGTTCGACAACCCGTTCGGCCGCTTCGACCCGGTGACTTTCGACTCCCTCCAGCAGCAGCCCTACAGCGATTTCACCGTCAGCAGTTTCAGCAGCTACATCGACGCTCGGCTCAACGAGCGCTGGAAGTCGCGCCTGGAACTCGGCCACAGCGAAAACCGCGAGAAGTCCTTCGACAAGCTCAGCGACGAACGCTCGGTGTTTAACACCTACCGCGACTCGGTGACCTGGCAGAACGACCTGACCCTCGATGCGCGCAACAGCCTGATCCTTGGCGGCGACTGGTACGAAGACCGGGTCAACAGCAGCACCGCGTTCGACGAAGACAGCCGCTGGAACCGCGCCGCGTTCATCCAGCATCGCTTCCAGGCCGACAGTTTCTCCACCGAACTGGGCCTGCGTCGTGATGACAACCAGCAGTTCGGCGGCCAGAACAGCTGGAGCGGCACGCTGACATTGCCGGTCAACCCGGACAACGATCTGCTGCTCAGCTACAGCGAAGGCTTCCGCGCGCCGACCTTCAACGATCTGTATTACCCGGACTTCAGCAACCCCGACCTGAAACCGGAAACCTCGAAAAGCTACGAGCTGCAATGGCGCAGCCAGTTGAGCGACAGCACTCGCCTCGAAGCCTCGCTGTACCGGACCGATCTGGAAGACGCGATCATCTTCGGCAGCAACTCACGCCCGGAAAACGTCGCCTCGGCGCGAATCAACGGCTTCGAAGCAGCGCTGAAACAGGAGCTGTTCGGCTGGCAGAGCAACCTCGGCGTGGCGATCATCGATCCCCGCGACCGCGACACCGGCCACACGTTGGCACGTCGAGCACGGCGGACATTGAGCTGGGATCTGGATCGACAGTTCGATCGCCTCGGCCTCGGCGCCAGTTGGCAGGCCGTCAGCAGCAGTTATGACGATCTGAACAATCAGCAGCCATTGGGCGGTTATGCACTGCTCGGACTGCGCAGCAGTTGGGCGCTGAACCGTGAGATCAAACTGGATTTCAAGGTCGATAACCTGCTGGACAAGGGTTACAGCCGGGCGCTGTACAGCCATGACGGCAGTCAGTATGGATATCGCGAGGAAGGTCGCGCGTTCTTGTTCGGCGTGACCTGGACGCCGCAGCTCTAACGATCTGGCGCAATCAGCTGGCAGAGCTTGGCAGTCGCCTCGATCATCTGCCCGCTCGGACGCTCAAGGCCTTTGTCGGTGACCAGCAGCAACTGCCCGTGCTTGACCGCTGTCACCTGTGGCCAGGCGTTCCACGCATCCAGTTGCGGCTGATCGCCAGCCAGAATCACTTCGGGATCACGCTGTAAAACCGCTTCGATGCTCACCTGTGGCGCTGGCAGGCTCAGGTCGGCGAACACATTGCGTGCGCCACACACTTCAAGCGCATCGCTGATGATCTGCCCGCCACCGACGGTGTACAGCGGCTTGTCCCAGACCTGGTAGAACACCCGCAGCGGTACTTCGCGGCGGTAGCGCTGGCGCAGCTTATCGAGTTTTTGCCGCAACTCGCTGGCCCGCGCGATCCCACGCTCAGGACGACCGAGCTGTATCGCGATGCCCTCAATCTGCGCAGTCAGCTGTTCGAGACTGTGAGGCTCGGCAACGAACGTCGGGATGTTCAGACGCTTGAGCTGATCCCGCTGGGCCGGGCCAACACTGCCGGGCCATAGCAGCAACAAGTCAGGTTTGAGGCTGAGCAGCCGTTCCATGTCGAGCTGGCCGTAACGGCCCACCGAAGGCACGTCCTTGATCGCGGAAGGACGCTCACCGGCATCCAGCACGCCGACCAGCAGATCGGCCGAATCCAGTTCAACCACGATTTCAGACAGGGATGGCGCGAGGCTGACCACCCGCAGGGCGGCCAGCGTTTCACCGCTGACGGCCAACAGCAGAACCGCCAGCCAGAGACGCCGCATCAAGCGAGTTGACGCGGGATACGGTAGAGGTAGAACAGCACCGCCGTGGACAGCGCCAGCAACATCAGCGGCACCGCTTCAAGGCCGACGAACACCGCCAGCGCGCCGATCCATGCCGGCAGCGCCGCGACCACGAATGCACTGCGAAGGCAGGCCGCCAGGGCGATCCAGGCAGCGGGTTCTTCAGGGGTATCGAGGGCTTTTTGCGTGGCGATCAGCGCATGTTTGTAGCGCCCGAAAAACTTCAGGCTGACAAACATCGACGCCACGCCAGCGATAAACAAAGGCATCGCCAAGACCGGCAGAATCGCCTCGCCCTGGCCGAACACTCCGTTGATCACGAACAGCGGCAACAGCGCCAGTGCCAGGTATTTCCACCAGGCGATCGACAGACGGCGCCGCACTTGCCCGCGGGTCACGCCCGGTCTACCTCGCCCTGATGCTCGTTGCCCATCATGTGGTCGAGCTTGCTGGCCTTGGTCGCCAGATAGAGTTTGTTGTGCGGATTGTGGCCGGTGTGCAGCGGCACGCGCTCGGCGACGACGATGCCCATGTCGGTCAAGGCTTTGACCTTGCGCGGGTTGTTGGTCATCAGACGCAGGGATTTGACGCCCAGATGCTCAAGCATCGGCAGGCACATGGCGTAGTCACGCTGGTCGGCGGCAAAGCCCAGACGCTCGTTGGCTTCAACGGTGTCGGCGCCGCCGTCCTGCAATTCGTAGGCACGGATCTTGTTCAAAAGACCGATGCCGCGCCCTTCCTGACGCAGGTACAGCAACACGCCACGGCCTTCGCGAGCGATGGCCTTGAGGGCGCCTTCGAGTTGCGAACCGCAGTCGCAACGCTGGCTGAACAAGGCATCGCCGGTCAGGCATTCGGAGTGCAGACGGCCGAGTACCGGGGCACCGTCGGCAATCTCGCCCAGGCTCAGCACGACGTGCTCGCGGCCGGTGGCTTCGTCGAGAAAACCGTGCATGGTGAATTGCGCAAAAGGCGTTGGCAGCTTGGAAGCGGCGACAAAAACGACAGGCACCGGTGTGCTCCTGATCTGAAAAGTCCGAGATTCGCTGGGCGGCATTGTAACAGCAGGTTCCCAGAGGCGCTTAGGCTGAATTATCGGGGATAACTATCAAAAAGTTTGATGACAGGCTCGTCGCTATCGCCTTTACTCGAACGGATACGGCTGCTTCCAGCGCTCGAAGATCGGCTTCAACTCGCCGCTTTTCACCAGTTGCTCCATGCGCTGGTCGTAGATCGACATCAGCGCCCGGCCTTGCGGGGTGTCGGCGAAGCCGAGGTACAGCGGCAACTCGGCCAGATGCGAATAACGGTATGGCGAAGGATCGGCGGCGTTTCGCAGCACCGCTTCGATTTCCGTCAGCGCATCGATGTAGTAATCCGCCCGCCCCTGCTTGAGCATCGACAGGATCCCGGTGCGGCGCTCGATCTGGTTGAAGCGTTTGACGTTCGGCAGATAGGTTTCGTAGCGATAGCCGCGCACCCAGGCCAGTCGGTACTTGCCCAGCGTTGCCTGGGTTGGCGGCGGATTGCTGGCCAGGCCGAGCGCGTAGATGTGGTCGGAATCGAAATTCCATTTCGGGTACAGCACCTGCTCGGCTTCGCCGCGATAGGAACCGACCAGTGCGTCGGCTTCCTTCAACTGCACCAGCCCGACCGAGCGCGTGTAGGGCACGGTGCGAATATCCAGGGTCACACCGGCCGGCTCGAAGACTTTGCGCAACACATCCCAGGCCAGGCCATGGCCGTCGGCGGCGGTGTAGTCTTCCCAATCTTCACTGGCCAGGTGAATGACCGACGGCGGTGCGTCCTGTGCCTGGGCCACGGCGCCAAGCAAGGTCAAAACCACTATCGCCAACCAGCGTCGAGTCATCCCTGTGCCCCTCATCCACGCCTGGAAATCAGGCGAAAATCCACACCAGTCCCTGCATCGCCAGCCAGGCAAACACGCCGGCCAGCACGTCGTCGAGCATGATGCCGACGCCGCCGTGAACATGCCGGTCGATCCAGCGGATCGGCCACGGCTTGAGAATGTCGAAGAAGCGGAACACCAGGAACCCGGCGAGCAACCAGTACCAGCCTTCCGGCACCAGCCACAGGGTGATCCACATCCCGACCATTTCGTCCCAGACGATGCCTTCGTGGTCGTGCACCCGCAGATCGTCCGCCACTTTGCCGCACAGCCAGAAGCCGAACAGCATGGTGATCCCGAGCATCAGCCAGTAACCCCAGTCCGGCAGCATTTGCCACAACGGAATAAAGGGTAGCGCAACTAACGAGCCCCAAGTGCCCGGCGCCTTGGGCAAGGTGCCCGAGCCGAAACCGAACGCGAGGAAATGCCAGGGATTGCGCCAGACCGACGGCGGAACGAATTCGGCCGGAACCTGTTTCGGGTGATCTGTCACGGTGACTCCTGAAAATGTTGATAACCCCTGATTTGCGGGGTGATGTCGTGCCCGTCGCGATCCAGCAGCACCACGCCCTGGCCCTGCGTCACACGACCGATCACATGGATCGACCAGCCATCGGCGAGCAGCGCCGGCAACTCGACGGCCGGCAGGGTGAAGGCCAGCACGTAGTCATCGCCACCGCTCAACGCCGCACGTTCGGCGCCGCGCTGACCGAGAAACGCCACCAGCGCCTCCGACAACGGAACGCGCTCGCGCTCGACTTCGAGGCGGACCTTCGAGGCCAATGCGATGTGACCGCAATCGGCGAGCAGCCCATCGGAGATGTCCAGCGCCGAAGTGGCCTTGCCACGCAGGGCCTGACCGAGAGCGAGTTGCGGTTGCGGCGACCAGTAATGATCAAGCAGCGGCTGGGCGATGTGAGGTTCGGCGTCTCGCTGACCCAGCACCAGCGGCAAGGCCCCGGCGGCATTGCCCAGCTCACCGCCGACACACAGCAGATCGCCCGGCTGCGCGCCGCTGCGGGTCAGCGCTTTGCCAGCCGGGACACGGCCGAACACGGTGACGGTCAGGCTCAACGGCCCGCGCGTCGTGTCGCCGCCCACCAGTGCCACGCCGCAGCCCTGCGCCATGCGGTTCAAACCGCGGGCATAGGCTTGCAGCCAATCGGCAGTCACCGTCGGCAGAGTCAGGGCAAGGGTAAAGGCGACGGGCGTGGCGCCCATGGCAGCGAGGTCGCTGACCGCCACGGCCAGCGAGCGCTGACCGAGCAGAAACGGATCGCAGGGGTCGGCGAAATGCACACCGGCCACCAGCGTATCGGTGGAAACCGCCAGCTGTTCCCCGGAAGGGACCGCCAGCAAGGCGCAGTCGTCACCGATCCCCAGTGCAACGCCTTCGCCGCCCTGCGCACAAGGCGCGGCGGCGAAGAAATTGCGGATCAGCTCAAACTCGCCCATGGCTGAGAAAAAGTATTCAAGCGCCGATCAGCGCTTGAACGCCTTCACTTCAGCTTCACGCAGGCGCGGAGCCAGCTTGTCGAGCACGCCGTTGACGAACTTGTGGCCGTCGGTCGAACCGAACACCTTGGCCAGCTCGATACCTTCGTTGATCACAACGCGGTACGGCACGTCGACGCGCTTGAGCAGTTCCCAGGTGGACAGGCGCAGAACCGCCAGTTCAACCGGGTCCAGCTCTTCGATCGCCAGGTCCAGGCAAGGCGTGAGCGCGGTGTCGATTTCAGTCTTGAACTGCGGAACCCCGTGGAGGATTTCGCGGAAGTAAGCCCCGTCGACATCGGTGAAATCGTTATCGACCCGGAACTGCGCTTCGATCTCGTTCAACGACTGCCGAGCCATGTGCCACTGATACAGGGCCTGGGTCGCGAGCTGACGGGCTTCGCGGCGCTTGGCGCTTTTCGATGGCTTGCCGGCATCCGCAGGTTTCGGATCGCGCGGGTTGAAACGATCGCTTTCGTCGCTAATCACTTGGCCTCCAACTGCGCCAGCAGGCTGACCATTTCCAGAGCGGACAGGGCAGCTTCAGCACCTTTGTTGCCGGCCTTGGTGCCGGAACGTTCGATGGCTTGCTCGATGGAATCAACGGTCAGGACGCCGAAAGCGACCGGTACGCCGAATTCCATGGACACCTGGGCCAGGCCCTTGGTGCACTCGCCCGCCACGTATTCGAAGTGCGGAGTACCGCCACGAATGACCGCGCCCAGGGCGATGATTGCTGCGAACTCGCCTTTCTGGGCGACTTTCTGCGCAACCAGCGGGATTTCGAAGGCGCCAGGTGCGCGGATGATGGTGATGTCGCTTTCGCTCACGCCGTGGCGAACCAGGGCATCAACTGCACCGCTGACCAGGCTTTCAACCACGAAGCTGTTGAAGCGGCCCACTACCAAAGCGTAGCGGCCTTTAGGGGCGATGAAGGTACCTTCGATGGTCTTCAGGGTCATTCGTCAGATCTCTTAAAGAGCCGGGACGCGTCTGTTTCGCGTCCCTCAGTGATTTATTTGCCGCGAATACAGGGCCGGAAACAACCGGTCATTATTCGGAGGGCACGTATTCTACAACTTCCAGATCGAAACCGGATATCGCATTGAACTTCATCGGTGCCGACATCAAGCGCATTTTGCGCACACCGAGGTCACGCAGGATCTGCGAACCGGCACCGACAATGCTGTAGGTGGTCGGTTTTTTCGGTGCGGCCTGATCGCCGGTTTCGCGGATGTGCGCCAGCAACACATCGCCATCCAGTGGGTGACCGAGCAACAGCACCACACCGCTGCCGGCCTCGGCAACCGCGGCCATGGCGGCGCGCAGGCTCCAGCGGCCCGGTTGCTTGACCATCAGCAGGTCGCGCAGCGGGTCCATGTTGTGCACGCGAACCAGGGTCGGTTCTTCGGCGCAAACGGTGCCCAGGGTGAGTGCCATGTGCACGTCGCCTTCCACGGAGTCACGATAGGTCACCAGGTTGAATTGGCCCAGTTCGCTGTCCAGCGGCTGCTCGGCAATCCGCTGAACGGTACGTTCGTGGATCATCCGGTAGTGAATCAGGTCGGCGATGGTACCGATCTTGATGTTGTGTTCAGCGGCGAAGGCTTCCAGCTCGGCGCGACGGGACATGGTGCCGTCATCGTTCATCACTTCGCAGATCACGCCGCTCGGCTCGAAACCGGCCATGCGCGCCAGGTCGCAGGCGGCTTCGGTGTGGCCAGCGCGCGCCAGGGTGCCACCGGCCTGGGCCATCAGCGGAAAAATGTGGCCCGGGCTGACGATGTCTTCGGCCTTGGCGTCTTTCGCGGCGGCCGCTTGCACGGTGCGCGCACGGTCAGCGGCGGAAATGCCGGTGGTCACGCCTTCGGCCGCTTCGATCGAGACGGTGAACTTGGTGCCGAAACCGGAACCGTTGCGCGGAGCCATCAGCGGCAGCTTCAGGGTTTCGCAGCGCTCGCGGCTCATCGGCATGCAGATCAGGCCACGGGCGTATTTGGCCATGAAGTTGATGTGCTCGGCCTTGCAGCATTCGGCGGCCATGATCAGGTCGCCTTCGTTCTCGCGGTCTTCGTCATCCATGAGAATGACCATCTTGCCTTGGCGGATGTCTTCAACCAGTTCTTCGATGCTATTGAGCGCCACAAGGCACCCCCTTCAGTCAGGATTTGAGGTAGCCGTTGGCGGCCAGAAAGCTTTCAGTGATGCCGCCGGACGTTGGCTCTGAAGCCTTGTCGCCCAACAGCAGACGCTCCAGATAACGCGCCAGCAGGTCGACTTCCAGGTTCACCCGGCGACCTGGCTTGTAGGACGCCATGATGGTTTCGCTCAGGGTGTGCGGAATGATCGTCAGCAGGAATTCGGCGCCATCGACCGCGTTCACGGTCAGGCTGGTGCCGTCGACGGTGATAGAGCCTTTATGGGCGATGTACTTGGCCAGCTCTTTCGGCGCGCGGATGCGAAATTCAACGGCGCGGGCATTGTCGCTGCGCGAAACCACTTCGCCGACACCGTCGACGTGACCGCTGACCAGATGACCGCCGAGACGGGTGGTCGGGGTCAGGGCTTTTTCCAGGTTGACCGGGCTGCCGCTTTTCAGGTCATTCATGGCGGTGCAGTCGAGGGTTTCGCGACTGACGTCGGCGGCGAAGCCGTTGCCCGGCAGTTCAACCGCGGTCAGGCACACGCCGTTGACCGCGATGCTGTCGCCGAGTTTGACGTCGCTCAGGTCGAGCTTGCCGGTTTCGACATGCACCCGCACATCACCGCCCTTTGGGGTCAGTGCGCGGATACTGCCGATGGATTCGATGATGCCGGTAAACATGGGGTTCTCCTTGAGAACGAAGCCAGCGCTAACGCGATGGCCGGGAATTATACGCTCGCCGATGGGACAGGGATGGCAGTGACTCGCCAGTCATCGCCAACCGCGCGAATTTCAGTGATTTTCAGCTCCGGCGCATCCTTCATACAGGCCAGCGGCCAGTCCAGAAGCGGACGCGCCGTGGAGCCGAGGAACTTGCCGGCAATGAAGATCACGAACTCGTCGACCAGACCAAGCTGGGCAAATGCGCCGGCCAGTCGCGGACCGGCCTCGACCAGCACTTCGTTGACGCCACGGTTGGCCAGTTCGATCAGCAGTTGATGCAGATCGACCTGACCGTCATCGCCCGGCACGATCAGGCATTCCGGACCGTGGGCGTACTGTTCTTCGATGGCCACGCAGGTGGCGACCAGCGCCGGGCCGGCCTTGAAGAACGGCGCATCCAGCGGCACCCGCAGACGACCATCGATCAACACCCGCAGCGGCGGACGGCTCAGGGCCAGCGCGGTTTGTTCGGCATCCAGCCCCAGCTCATCGCCGCGAACGGTCAGGCGTGCACCATCGGCCAGCACCGTGTCGGCGCCGGTCAGCACCACGCTGGCTTGGGCGCGCAGACGCTGCACCGCCGAACGCGCGGCAGGGCCGGTGATCCATTGGCTCTCACCGCTTTCCATCGCTGTACGGCCATCGAGGCTCATGGCCAACTTGACCCGCACGAACGGCAAGCCGTGTTCCATGCGCTTCAGAAAACCTTGATTGAGCTTGCGCGCCTCAGCTTCCAGCACACCGCTTTCGGTGGCGATGCCGGCATCGGTCAAGCGCTGCAGGCCGCGTCCGGCGACTTGAGGATTCGGATCACGCATCGCCGCAACCACCCGGCCAATACCGGCATTCACCAGCGCATCGGCGCACGGCGGCGTACGGCCGTGGTGGCTGCAAGGTTCGAGGGTGACGTAAGCCGTGGCGCCCCGGGCCAGTTCACCGGCGGCGCGCAGGGCGTGGACTTCGGCGTGGGATTCGCCGGCGCGCTCATGCCAGCCTTCGCCGACAATCTGCCCGTCGCGCACGATCACGCAGCCGACCCGTGGATTGGGGTGAGTCGTGTAATGCCCCTTGCGCGCCAGCTCCAGGGCCCGGGCCATGAAGTGAGCGTCGAGAATGGCCTGCTCGGCGGCGGTGGTCATTCTTTCACCGGCTCACGGGCGAGGCGGTCGATCTCTTCGCGGAACTCGTTGAGGTCCTGGAAGCGGCGGTACACGGAAGCGAAACGGATGTAGGCGACTTCATCGAGCTTTTGCAGCTCGGCCATCACCAGTTCGCCGACCACGAGGGATTTGACCTCGCGCTCGCCGGTGGCGCGCAGCTTGTGCTTGATATGGACCAGCGAGGATTCAAGGCGCTCGACGCTCACCGGACGTTTCTCCAGGGCGCGTTGCATGCCGGCGCGGAGTTTTTCTTCGTCGAACGGTTGGCGGCTGCCGTCGGTTTTGATCAGGCGCGGTAACACCAGTTCGGCCGTCTCGAACGTCGTGAAACGTTCGCCGCAGGCCAGGCATTCACGCCGGCGGCGCACCTGTTCGCCCTCGGCGACCAGACGCGAGTCGATGACCTTGGTGTCGTTGGCACCGCAGAAGGGACAGTGCATGGTGGCTGGCAACAAAAAAAGGGAGGGCCATGGTAGCGCATCCCGGTGGCAAGACAAGCCATAGGCTTTGCGGTATACAGACTGCCATGATCGATTGATCCATGGATTTCATTTTGCTGGAGCCACCAATGTCCCTACGACCGCTCGTTTTGCTCAGTGTTTTCAGCCTGCTGGTGGCCTGTGGCAGCGACGCGCCCAAGCCTCAGCCGCCTACGCCGGGCCCGGCGCCGCAACAGGCGCAGAAAAAAGCCCGGGAAGCCGCCGACCTCGGCCCGCTGCCGGCCTATCAGCGCGAACTGAGCGGCACCCTGCAAGGCGTGCCGGCCGGCGCCGAAGTCGAACTGGCGCTGCTGGTGATCGACGAAAAGGATCGCCCGCAACAATTGCTCGCCAGTTCCAGCCTGATCGGCAACAACCAGATTCTGCCGTTTCACTTGCGCTTCAACCCCGAATCCTTCCCGGTTGGCGCGCGGGTTGAATTGCGCGGCCGCGCCAGCCAGTCCGGCCAGTTGATCCTGCACCTGCCGTCGCAGACCATCACTCAGCCAACCACCCAGGCGTTGGGCCAGCTGCAATTTGTCAAAGCCCCATGAATGCCCCGTCAGACCTGCAACAGTCGCTGGGCGAGTTGCTCGGCGACGCTCGACTGAAAGCCTGTACGTTGCCGGACACCGATTTGCAGCTGTGGCTGATCGATGGCGACAACATGGCCCGCGAATTCAGCCAGGAAGAAACCCAACGCATCCTGCATGAACCGCCCTACTGGAGTTTCTGCTGGGCCAGCGGTCTGGCGGTGGCGCGCTATCTCGCGCAATTCCCCGAGTGGGTCCGGGGCAAACGGGTGCTGGATTTCGGCGCCGGTTCCGGAATCGCCGGCATCGCAGCGGTGAAAGCCGGGGCGCTGGAAGTGGTGGCCTGCGACCTCGACCCGCTGGCGATTGCCGCCTGTCGGGCGAATGCCGAACTCAATGATGTGCAGATGAGCTATTCCACGGATTTCTTCGCCGAGGCCGATCGCTACGATCTGATCCTGGTGGCCGACGTTCTCTACGACCGGGAAAACCTGCCGCTGCTCGACGCCTTCCTGAGCCGTGGCCGCGAAGCGCTGGTGGCGGATTCGCGGGTTCGGGATTTCCGTCATCCGTTGTACCGGCGCATCGAAATGCTGGAAGCCATGACCCTGCCGGATCTGGCCGAACCGGAAGAGTTTCGCCATGTCAGCCTCTACCACGCGGCCCGCGCCTGACCGTATAGTTGCCCCATTCACGCTTTTACGAGATACCCCATGAGTCAGCAAACGCCGTACATCTTCGACGCCACGACGGCCGACTTCGACCAGTCGGTGATCGAGGCTTCCTTTCAAAAACCGGTGCTGGTGGATTTCTGGGCCGAATGGTGCGCGCCGTGCAAGGCGCTGATGCCGATGCTGCAAGGGATCGCCGAGAGCTATCAGGGCGAGTTACTGCTGGCCAAAGTCAATTGCGATATCGAGCAGGACATCGTCGCCCGTTTCGGCATCCGCAGCCTGCCGACTGTGGTGCTGTTCAAGGACGGTCAACCGGTAGACGGCTTTGCCGGAGCGCAACCGGAATCCGCCGTGCGCGCCCTGCTCGAACCCCATGTGCAGATGCCGGCGCCGTCCGCCGCCGATCCGTTCGAACAGGCTCAGGCACTGTTTGACGAGGGCCGTTACGCCGACGCGGAAGCAAAGCTGGTCGTGCTGTTGGGCGAGGACAATACCAACGCCAAGGCGCTGATTCTTTACGCTCGTTGCCTGACCGAACGCGGTGAGCTGGGCGAAGCGCAAACCGTGCTCGACGCGGTCAAGAG
The DNA here is from genome assembly GCF_900115915.1 of Pseudomonas sp. NFIX49. Classification (NCBI taxonomy): domain Bacteria; kingdom Pseudomonadati; phylum Pseudomonadota; class Gammaproteobacteria; order Pseudomonadales; family Pseudomonadaceae; genus Pseudomonas; species Pseudomonas sp. NFIX49. The sequence goes on from NZ_FOYE01000010.1 coordinate 263,434, forward strand.
CGACGAACACAAGGCTGCACTCGCCGGTGCCAAGGCGCAGATCAAGTTCCTCGGCCTGGCCCGTGACCTGCCGGACCCCGCCGACCTGAAGAGCCGTCTGGCGCAAAACCCGCAGGACGATGAAGCGGTGTATCAACTGGCGATCCAGCAACTGGCCCGCCAGCAATACGAAGCGGCGCTGGACGCACTGCTCAAGCTGTTCATCCGCAACCGCAGCTACGGCGAAGGTCTGCCGCACAAGACCTTGCTGCAAGTGTTCGAACTGCTGGGCAACGATCACCCGCTGGTGACCGCTTACCGGCGCAAGGTGTTTGCCGCGCTGTACTAACCCCCTTACTCGATCCAGCTGTAGAGCGGCGTATCCCCGCCGCTCGCCACTTTCACGTCGGATGAATGACGCAGGCGCACCAGCAAGCGCTTGCCCGCCGCTGCGCTGCCGGTCAGCCCTTCGAGCTGATCCAGCAGATCCGGGCCGCTGAGCTGCCCGGCCTTGCGCAAAAGATCCCTCGCGACCTGCCACAACGCATCGTCCTGACTCACCGGTTTCGCCATCGGCGCCGCCGCTGCTGCCTGCGGCTGGGCCGTCTGCACCTGCACGCCAAACTGCGCACCGAGCCGCGCCCAGTCGCTTTCATCCAGTTCCAGGGTCAAATCCACCGGCAACTCGCCGACGGTTCCGCGTATCCGCAACATAAGCTTCGCTCCCGCACATTTCTGACCTGCATGCTCCCATGGGACTTGTGTAACGCCAAGCGGGCGGGCAAACTCTGCGCACTTTCGTTATAAGATTACATAACAAACTCTTCACTTTACTTCCCGGAGACCATCATGCGTCGTCTGCTGCTCGCTTTGCCGTTTGCCCTGTTGCCGCTGGCCATCGCCCAGGCTGCCGATGAGCATGATCACGACCATGAGCACGGCAGCCTCGCTGCCCACGAACATGGCGTTGGACGCCTGAACGCCGCGCTCGACGGCCAGACCCTGGAGCTGGAGCTGGAAAGCCCGGCGATGAACCTTGTGGGTTTTGAACACGTCGCCACCAGCGATGCCGACAAGGCCAAGGTCGCCGCCGCCCGCGCGCAACTGGAAAAACCGCAGGCTCTGTTCAGTCTGCCGGCCGCCGCCGGTTGCAAAGTCACCAGCCAGGAGCTGGAAAGCCCGCTGTTCGGCGACAAGCCGGATGCCGACGACCACGACGAAGAGGAGGCCGGCAAGGACGGTCACGAGCATCATCACGACCACAGCGAAATCCACGCCCACTACCAGTTCAGCTGCGCGGCGCCGGGCGCGTTGAAAACCCTGGATCTGGCGAACCTGTTCACTACCTTCCCGGCCACCCAGAAAATTCAGGTACAACTGATCGGCCCGAGCGGCCAGCAAGGCACGGAAGTGACGGCCAAGGCCGCCGCCCTGAAGTTCTGACACGAAACGGCGCCATGACCCAAGCACTCATCGAACTGTCCGACCTGGGCTTCAACTGGCCCGGTCACCCGCCGCTGCTGGACATCCCGGCGTTTCGCCTGGAAGCCGGCGAAACCCTGTTCCTCAAGGGCCCCAGCGGCAGCGGCAAGACCACCCTGCTCGGACTGCTTGGCGGGGTGCAGAAACCCGGTCGCGGCAGCATTCGCCTGCTCGGCCAGGAACTGACCGAACTGGGTGCCGGCGCCCGGGATCGCTTTCGGGTCGACCACACCGGCTACATTTTCCAGCAGTTCAACCTGTTGCCCTTTCTCTCGGTGCGCGAGAACGTCGAGCTGCCGTGCCACTTTTCGAAGCTGCGGGCCGAGCGAGCGAAACAGCGTCACGGCAGCGTTGATCAGGCCGCCGCCACCCTGCTCGCCCACCTGGGTTTGAAGGACGAAAGCCTCCTGAGTCGCCGCGCCGATTCGCTGTCGATCGGTCAGCAGCAACGGGTCGCCGCTGCCCGCGCCTTGATCGGGCAACCGGAACTGGTGATCGCCGACGAACCGACCTCGGCACTGGATTACGACGCCCGGGAAAACTTCATTCGTCTGCTGTTCGCCGAATGCCGCGAAGCCGGGTCGAGCCTGTTGTTCGTCAGCCACGACCAGAGCCTCGCGCCCCTGTTCGACCGTCACCTGTCCCTGGCCGAACTCAATCGCGCCGCCACGTCTGCCGAGGTCTGAGATGTATCTGTTCCGTCTGGCCATGGCCAGCCTCGCCAACCGGCGTTTCACCGCCCTGCTCACTGCTTTCGCCATTGCCCTTTCTGTCTGCCTGCTGCTGGCAGTCGAGCGGGTGCGAACTGAAGCCAAAGCCAGTTTTGCCAGCACTATCAGCGGCACCGACCTGATCGTCGGCGCCCGCTCGGGCTCGGTGAACCTGTTGCTGTATTCGGTGTTCCGCATCGGCAACGCCACCAACAACATTCGCTGGGACAGCTTCGAACACTTCGCCAGCAACCCGAAGGTGAAGTGGGCGATTCCGATGTCCCTCGGTGACTCCCATCGCGGCTACCGGGTGATGGGCACCACCGAAGCCTATTTCGAGCATTACCAGTACGGTCGCCAGCAGCATCTGGAACTGGCCGACGGCCGCGCCTTCGCCACCGATCCGTTCGAAGTGGTGCTCGGTGCCGAAGTGGCCGAGGCGCTGCATTACAAGCTCGGCGACAAACTGGTGCTGGCCCACGGCGTGGCGGCGATCAGTCTGGTCAAGCACGACGACAAACCGTTCACCGTGGTCGGGATTCTCAAGCGCACCGGCACCCCGGTGGACCGCACGCTGCACATCAGCCTCGGCGGCATGGAGGCGATCCACATCGACTGGCACAACGGCGTGCCGGCCCGTGGCAACGGACGGATCAGCGCCGATCAGGCGCGCAACATGGACCTGACGCCGCAAGCGATCACCGCGTTCATGCTCGGCCTCAACAGCAAGATTTCGACCTTCGCCCTGCAACGGGAAATCAACGAATTCCGTGGCGAGCCGATGCTGGCGATCCTGCCGGGCGTGGCCTTGCAGGAGTTGTGGAGCCTGATGAGCACCGCTGAAAAAGCGCTGTTCGTGGTCTCGCTGTTTGTGGTGCTGACCGGGTTGATCGGCATGCTCACGGCAATTCTCACCAGCCTCAACGAGCGTCGCCGCGAAATGGCGATCCTGCGTTCGGTGGGCGCGCGACCGTGGCACATCGCAAGCCTGCTGGTGCTGGAAGCGTTCGCTCTGGCGCTGACCGGGGTGATCGCCGGGCTGGCATTGCTGTACCTCGGCATCGCCGCTGCTCAGGGTTATGTGCAGGCCAATTACGGGCTGTATCTGCCGCTGGCCTGGCCAAGCGAGTATGAATGGACGCTGCTCGGTGGCATTCTGGCGGCCGCGCTGCTGATGGGCAGCGTGCCGGCCTGGCGCGCGTATCGCCAATCTCTGGCCGACGGCCTGTCGATACGTTTATGAGGATGTTCACCATGCCCCGCGCCGTGCTTGCGCTGTTGTTGCTGGTCGCCCTGCCCGTGTGGGCGGCGGCGCCGAAAGACCTGACCTGGTCGGAAATGATCCCGCCGGACGCCGCGCCCGAAGTGCCGAACATGACGCCGCTGCATGACCTGTCGAAGATGGGCGATGCGCTTTCCGCCGAGTCCGCGCCGGCCGCCAAACAGGACATGCCCAACGCCCCCGTGGTGCAAAGCCTCGACGGCCAGAACATCCGCCTGCCGGGCTACATCGTGCCGCTGGAAGTGAGCGAAGAGGGCCGCACCACGGACTTCCTGCTGGTGCCGTATTTCGGCGCCTGCATCCACGTGCCGCCACCGCCATCGAACCAGATCGTGCACGTGAAAAGCGAACTCGGCGTGAAGCTCGACGAACTGTATCAGCCGTACTGGGTGGAAGGGCCGTTGCAGGTCAAGCAGTCCACCAGCGAACTGGCCGATGCCGGGTATCAGATGGAAGCTGACAAGATTTATGTGTACGAACTGCCGGAGTAAATCTGCTGGTTCTTTATTGCTTGTCAGCGATGAGGCCATGAAAGTTCCACAAAAATCCGGGGCATCACTGTTTCATTGAGCTGAGTCAAAAGACCGTATCAGACGGATTCGTACCATAGGACATCAAACATTTTTAACGTCCTTTGGGAGCTTCCATGAACAAGTCCTTGCTCAGCGCCTCGCTGTTTGCCCTCGCGCTCGCAGCCCCGCTCGCCCACGCCCACGAAGCCGGCGACATCATCGTTCGTGCCGGTGCGATCACCGTCAACCCGAAGGCCGACAGCTCCAGCGTCAAGGTCGATCAGGGTCCGCTGAGCGGCACCAACCTGGGCGGCAAGGCGACCATGAGCAGCGACACCCAACTGGGCCTGAACTTCGCCTACATGCTGACCAACAACATCGGTATCGAGCTGTTGGCCGCCTCGCCCTTCGAACATGACGTGAAGCTCAAGGGCACTGCCCTGCCAGCCGCCAACGGCAAGCTCGGCACCCTCAAACACCTGCCGCCGACCCTGAGCGTCGTCTACTACCCCCTGGACGCGAAGTCGCCGTTCCAGCCGTACATCGGCGGCGGCATCAACTACACCTGGATCTACGACGAGCACGTCGGCAGCGAAGCCCAGTCCAACGGTTTCAGCAACTTCAAGGCGAAAAACTCCTGGGGCCTGGCCTGGCAGGTCGGCGCCGACTACATGCTGACCGACAACATCATGCTCAACGCCCAGGTGCGCTACATCGACATCGATACCCGCGCCACCGTCGAGAACAACGCCGTGGCCCCGGGCACCCGTGCACGGGTGAATGTGGACGTTGATCCCTTCATCTACATGGTTGGTCTAGGCTACAAGTTCTAAAGAACGTTCACGTGGTGGTGAATGAGGCTTGGTGGCGGGCAGCTCAGAACTGACGGCGATGTTACGCCATCGACCGGGGAGCAAGCTCCCTCGCTACAGGAAACCGGTTTGAAAGCCGAATTCCGGCCGTGAAAAAGGCGCCTGTCAAAAGGCGCCTTTTTCATGTCTGCAAGAAGCTCAGCGGCCGAGCAGACGGGCCAGGCCGACGCTCATCGGCGTTGGCGTCGGGCACTTGAATCGCTCCAGCAACCGGCTGTTGTTCGCCCGCGAGTGGCGGATGTCACCGGAGCGCGCCGGGCCATAGCTGACGGGCGGCAACTCGCCGACCACCGCTTCGAGCGCGGCCAGCATCTGCTTGAGGTTGGTCGCCTGATTCCAGCCGACGTTCACCGCACCGACGTCCACTTGCGGCGTCTCGATCGCCTGCACCAGCACATCGACCAGGTCTTCGACGTACATGAAATCCCGGGTCTGCTCGCCATCGCCGAACACGGTGATCGGCAGGCCTTTCTGCGCGCGTTCGCTGAAGATGCTGATCACCCCGGAGTACGGCGAGGACGGATCCTGGCGCGGGCCGAAGATGTTGAAGAAACGGAAGATCGCCGGTTCCAGACCGTGCTGGCGGCGGTAGAAATCGAAGTACTGCTCGCCGGCCAGTTTGTCCGACGCGTAAGGCGTCAACGGTGCCTTGGGCGTGTCTTCGTCAATCGACTCGCCTTCGCCATTGTTGCCGTAGACGGCCGCGCTGGAAGCATACAGCACGCGTTTGACGCCGGCCTCGCGCATGGCTTCGCAGACGTTCAGCGTGCCGATGAAATTGCTCTGGTGGGTTTTCACCGGATCGTCCACCGATGCCTGCACCGAAGCGACGGCGGCGAGGTGTGCGACCGCGCTGCAACCCTGCATTGCCTGTGCGACCAATGCGGCATCGGCCACATCGCCGACGATCAGTTCGACCCTGGGATTATCCAGCGGCAGATTGCTGCGCTTGCCGGTCGACAGGTCATCGAGGATCCGCACCGAATGGCCCTTGGCAAGCAGCGCGTCAGTCAGGTGCGAGCCGATGAAACCGGCACCGCCGGTGATGAGAACAGGGCCTTCAGCCATGACGATAAAACCTATCCAGTAAGCCCGGGAGTGCGGCACGCCAGGCGCGCGGCTTGATCCCGAAAGTGTGCAGAATTTTCTTGCAGGCGAGTACCGCGTGTTGCGGTTCTTCAGCCGCATCCGGCCGCGCGGCGTGGGCCTGGGCGGTCGGCGCTTCGATGGCCAGCGGGTGCAGGCTGCGCGCTTCGGAGAGAATCGCCTGGCCCAGCGCCAGCGGCGTGGTCGCCTCGTGGCCGGCGTAGTGGTACGTGCCCCACAGCGGCGCGGCGCAATCGAGTTGTTTGAGCACCGAAATGATCACCCGTGCCGCATCGTCGACCGGCGTCGGATTGCCACGCCGGTCATCGGCCAGCAGCAGTTCTTCCGGCTGTTCGGCACGGGCCAGGAAGCGCCCGAGGATCCCCTCCGGGCTGTCGTCGAGCAACCAGCCAAAGCGCAGCAGCACATGTTGCGGGCAAGTGGCGCGAACGCTCTGTTCGATCCGCCACAACGCCTGACCGCGCAGGCCCAATGGCACCGGTTCGTCCTTTTCGCTGTAGGCAGTGGCGCGGGAACCGTCGAACACCCGATAACTGGACGGCTGCACCAGCACGATGTTGTGGTGCTGGCACAGTTCGGCCAGGCGTTCGATGGCGCGTTCCTGCCCGGCCAGACGGCTTTCACTGACGACCTCGGCCTGGAACCAGTCGAAATAGTAGGCAAGGTTGATCAATGCATCGGGACGGGTGTCGTCGAGCAATTGGGTCAGGCTCGCGGCATCCCAGCCGTCTTCGGGCGGGCGGGGGGCGAGGAAACCGATGTCTTCCTCCGCACCGAGGCGAATCAGCGCCTGCCCAAGGGCATTTCCGCCGCCCAGTAACATAAGGCGCATTCGCATAGAGTCAGCAGGCCCAGTCTGATTGGAACGATGGCTTTGGCGACGATGCTTGTGACACCGTCGTCGATAATTGCCGGAATCGTTGCATTTTGCGGGTTTAGTGCGCAACCGTCACCCGTAAAGTGTAGATCCCGAGCGGTACTTGCAACTTCGCCCACCCACCCGCATAACTGGAGCCATGAATCTGCCCCTTCCCACGGACGCGGCGCTGGCAGGCTTTCACCCCGCCGTCAGCGCCTGGTTCAGCAGCACCTTCCCGACGGTAACCGCCGCCCAGGCCCGCGCATGGCCGTTGATCCGCCAGCGCCGTTCGACGCTGATCGCCGCGCCCACCGGTTCCGGCAAGACCCTCACCGCGTTCCTTGCCGTGCTCGACGAACTGGTCCACCGCGGCCTGGAAACGCCTGACGGCCTGCCGGACGAAACCCTGGTGGTCTACGTTTCGCCGCTCAAGGCACTGTCCAACGACATCCGCATCAATCTGCAGAACCCGCTGGCCGGGATTACCGAGCAGTTACGCCAGATGGACCTGCCGGCGCTGGAAATCACCACCGCCGTGCGCACCGGCGACACCCCGCAGAAAGACCGCGCCGCCATGCGCAAGAGCGCGCCGCACATTCTGGTGACCACCCCGGAATCGCTCTACGTGCTGCTCGGCTCCGAGTCCGGGCGCAAAATGCTCGGCACCACGCGCACGGTGATCGTCGATGAAATCCACGCCATCGCCGCCGGCAAACGCGGCAGTCACCTGGCCTTGAGTCTCGAACGCTTGCAGGCGCTGTGCGCCGAACCACTGACCCGCATCGGTCTGTCGGCCACGCAAAAACCGATCGATGCCGTCGCGCGGTTTCTGGTCGGCCATGGGCGCCCGTGCGAAATCATCGACATCGGCCACGCGCGCCCACGGGATCTGGGCATTGAAGTACCGCCGGTGCCGTTGTCGGCGGTGATGGCCAATGACGTCTGGGAACTGGTCTACGACCGCCTCGCGGCACTGGCCCGTGAACACCGCACCACGCTGATTTTCGTCAACACCCGACGTCTGGCCGAGCGCCTGAGTCGACACCTCAGCGAACGCCTCGGAAAAGACGCCGTGGCCGCGCACCACGGCAGTCTGGCCAAGGAGTTTCGCCTCGACGCCGAACAACGGCTCAAGCGTGGCGAGCTGCAAGTGCTGATCGCCACCGCCTCGCTGGAGCTGGGCATCGATATCGGCGAAGTCGACCTCGTCTGTCAGATCGCTTCACCGCGCTCGATTGCCGGTTTTCTGCAAAGAGTCGGCCGCTCCGGGCACCAGGTCGGCGGCACGCCCAAGGGCCGCCTGTTCGCCACCACCCGCGACGATTTGATCGAGTGCGCCGCCCTGCTCGACTGCGTGCGCCGGGGCGAACTCGATACGCTGCACATCCCCAAGGCGCCGCTGGATGTGCTGGCGCAGCAGATCATCGCCGAGGTCAGTTGCCAGGAATGGGCCGAAGACGATTTGCTCGCGCTGTTCCGCCGGGCCGAGCCCTACGCCCGCCTCGACGAAAAACATTATCAGGCGCTGCTGGGCATGCTCGCCGAAGGCTACAACGGCCGTCAGGGCATCCGCAGCGCCTACCTGCACCGCGACGCCGTGAGCCGAACCCTGCGCGGACGACGCGGCGCACGGCTGACCGCAGTCACCAGCGGCGGCACCATCCCCGACAATGCCGACTACAGCGTCTTGCTCGAACCCCAAGGGCTGAACATCGGCAGCGTCAACGAAGACTTCGCCGTGGAAAGCATTGCCGGCGACGTGTTCCAGCTCGGCAACGCCTCTTATCGGATCCTGCGGGTGGACTCCGGCAAGGTGCGGGTCGAAGACGCCCAGGGCCTGCCGCCGACCATTCCGTTCTGGCTCGGTGAGGCGCCGGGACGCAGCGATGAACTGTCGGCGGCCGTGGCGCGCCTGCACGCGCAACTCGATCAACTGTTCAGCGCCAGCCCCGGCAACCTGCAACCGGCGCTCGATTGGCTGACCGACACCCTCGGCCTGAACCTGGCCAGCGCCGAACAACTGGTGGATTACCTGGCCCGCGCCCGCCTCGCCCTCGGCGCCTTGCCGTCGCGCGACACGCTGCTGATGGAGCGGTTTTTCGACGAGTCCGGCGGCACCCAGCTGATCATTCACTCGCCGTTCGGCAGTCGTATCAACCGCGCCTGGGGCCTGGCCCTGCGCAAGCGTTTCTGCCGCACCTTCAACTTCGAATTGCAGGCCGCCGCCAGCGAAGACGCGATCGTGCTGTCGCTGTCCACCAGCCACAGTTTCGAACTCGATGAAGTCTGGCGTTACCTGAACAGCAACAGCGCCGAGCACATCCTGATTCAAGCGGTGCTGGATGCGCCTCTGTTCGGTGTGCGCTGGCGCTGGAATGCCGGCGTGGCGCTGGCCTTGCCGCGCTACACCGGCGGGCGCAAGGTCGCGCCGCAATTGCAGCGGATGAAAAGCGAAGACCTGATCGCCAGCGTGTTTCCCGATCAGATCGCCTGCCTGGAAAACCTCGCCGGTGAACGGGAAATTCCCCAGCATCCGCTGGTGGAACAGACCCTCGACGACTGCCTGCACGAGGCGATGGACAGCGAAGGCTGGCTCGAACTCCTGCGGCGCATGGAGCGCGGCGAAGTGCGGCTGATCGCCCGCGACCTGCCGGCGCCCTCGCCGCTGGCGGCGGAAATCCTCAGCGCCCGGCCCTACACCTTTCTCGACGATGCGCCGTTGGAGGAACGTCGCACCCAGGCCGTGCTCAACCGCCGCTGGAGCGATCCCCAATCCACCGATGACCTCGGCGCGCTGGACGCCGACGCGATCAACGCCGTGCGCGAAGAGGCCTGGCCGACGCCGAACAGCGCCGATGAAATGCACGAAGCATTGATGAGCCTGGCCTGCATCAGCGACCGCGAAGTCGAGGCAAATCCGCAGTGGCGCGATTGGCTGAATACCCTGGCAGAAACCGGACGAGCCTGCCGATTGCAGATCGATCCCGAGCACTCACTGTGGCTGGCGAGAGAACGCCTGACCTGTCTGCAAGCGCTTTATCCAAAGGCGCATTCTGAACTGGCCGCGTTGCCCGGTTTCGACGAAGCATGGACCGCCGATGAGGCACTGATCGAAGTGATCCGCGCGCGGCTCGGCGCATTCGGCCCGCTACCGCTGGTGGCGATTGCCGAGCCGCTGGCCCTGATGCCGGCCGCTGTTCATCAAGCCCTCGCTCATCTGGAGCGTGAAGGTTATTTACTGCGCGGCCGCTTCACGCCGGGATCGACCGTTGAAGAATGGTGCGAACGGCATCTGCTGGCGCGAATTCACCGCTACACCGTCAAGCGTCTGCGCCGGGAAATCGAGCCGGTGGCGTTGCAGGATTTCATGCGGTTTCTGTTCGACTGGCAGCATGTGTCCCCGTCCACCCGTGGTCAGGGCAACGCCGTATTGCCGGTGATTGTCGGCCAGTTCGAAGGCTACCCGGCCGCCGCTTCGGCCTGGGACAGCGACATTCTTCCGGCGCGGCTCAAGGATTATTCACCGAGCTGGCTGGATGATCTGTGCCGCAGCGGCAAGGTGGTATGGACGCGCCTCAGCGCCCGGCAAAACAGCAGTGGCACGGCATTGCGCAGCACCCCCATCGTGTTGCTGCCGCGCAGTCAGGTCGGCTTGTGGAGTGCGCTGGCCGAGCAGACGCTAATCAGTGAACTGTCGCCCAAAACCCGCAAGGTGTTCGACGCACTGAGCCAGCACGGCGCGTTGTTTTTCGATGAGCTGATTCATGAAGCACACCTGCTGCGCACCGAGCTGGAAATCGCCTTGCAGGAACTAGTCGGCGCCGGGCTGGTGAATGCCGACAGCTTTGCCGGATTGCGGGCGCTGATCACCCCGGCGAGCAAGCGCCAGCAGCGCAGCAGTCGACGCGGGCGCGGGGCGTTTGTCGGTGGCATGGACGATGCCGGGCGCTGGGCGCTTTTGCGTCGCGGGCCGGTGGTGGAAAACCGTCAAACGGCGTCGCCCGAAACCCTCGAACACATCGCCATGACCCTGTTACGCCGCTATGGCGTGGTGTTCTGGCGCCTGCTGGAACGCGAGGCCGATTGGCTGCCGAGCTGGCGCGAACTCCTGCGCACGTTCCATCGACTGGAAGCGCGGGGCGAGATTCGTGGCGGGCGCTTTGTCAGCGGTCTGGCCGGCGAGCAATTCGCCCTGCCCGAGGCGATTCCGTTGCTGCGCGAAGTCCGCCGTCGCCCCCATGACGGCAGCCTGATCGCGGTGTGCGGCGTCGATCCGCTGAACCTCGCCGGCACCTTGTTGCCGGGGGCGAAAGTGCCGGCACTGGCGAGCAATCGGTTGGTGTATCGCGACGGATTGCCGGTCGCTGCCGAGGTCGCGGGCAAGCCGCAATTCTGGGTGGAACTGGACTCCGCCGCCATGAGCGAAATCCGCAACAGGCTCACCCGTCACTGAGTGCGCGCCTGCTCCGGCAACACCACCGACGAATGCGCCGGCGCCACCTCTTCTTCCTGGCGCTTGGGCAGCAAAACCTGCTGTGGATAAGTCTGGGCGAAATGCACCCACGGGCTGTTATCCACAAGCTTTTTCAGACGCTGATTGAACGCGCGGCTCACCGCATACTGCCCGCCCGACACCGTGCGGAATTGCGCGGTCAGCACCACGCCGTTCAGGTCCATCCTGTCCACCCCGAACACATCCAGCGGCCCTTGCAGGTTGTACTTGAGGAACGGGTCTTCGCGAATCGAATCCCCCGCCTCGCGGATCAGCTCAATGGCCTTGTCGACATCAGTGTCATAGGTGAACTGCACCGAGAAAAAGGCGAACGCAAACTGCCGCGATTGGTTGGTCACGGCCTTGATCTGGCCAAACGGCACCGAATGCACGAAGCCCTTGCCATCGCGCAGGCGCAGGGTGCGAATGGTCAGGCCTTCGACCGTGCCGGCATGCCCGGAATCGAGCACCACCCAGTCGCCGATCGACAGGGTGTCTTCGATGATGATGAACAGCCCGGTGATCACGTCCTGCACCAGTTGCTGCGAGCCGAAACCGATGGCCAGGCCGACTACCCCGGCACCGGCCAGCAGCGGCGCGACGTTGATCCCGAGATTGGCCATGGTGGTGATCGCGCAGATCACCACCAGGATGATTTTGATCGCATTGCGCAGCAGCGGCAGGATGGTTTTCACCCGGGTGCTGGGCTGACGCGCCGAGCGTTTGCTGACCGGTGGCTTCAACGCTTCCTGAATCGCCGTGTCGAGCACCACCCACAACAGCCACGTCACGAGGAAGATCAGACCGATGCTGCTCAGGGCATTGCTGATCGCCCGACCGACCGTGCTGCTTTGCGCAAAATCGAGCAGCGACACACCCCAGATCCGCCCGAGAATATCGATGAACACAATCGCAATGACGATCCGCAGCAAGGCGTGCAACAGGCTGAGAAAGCGTTCCTTGTAGGCACTGCTGCGCTGGATCGCCTCGGCCCTGCGCGACTTGAACAGGTGTTGCAGCACTGTGCTGAGAAACACCGTACCGATCAACAGCACCGTGGTGAACAACGCGCAGCGCAGGGCCTTTTGATTGTCCTCGCCAATGCCGATCAGATTGACCGCCGAGACCAGCACCATCAGCACGATCGGCCAGTACCAGAGCCCGGAAAAAATCCTCAGGGACTCCTGCAGCGACGGTTGCTTCAGGCGCTGGGCCAGCGGGCGATTGCGGATCAGGTGCGCCACCGGCCGACGCAGGCGAATCACCAGCAGACCGAAGATGATCGACGCCAGCAGACCGGTGAACACCGCGATGCTGCTGGTGATGTTGCCGCCCAGTTGCCGGGCGATCTGCGGGCTGGTCAGGGCGTCACTCAACGCGGCGAGAAAGCCGATCAGGAACAGCGGTTTCGGGCAGTAGTCGCGGATGATCTGCACGGCGCGGCGCTTGTGGCCGACATTGAACATCACCACCACGCACAACAGCATCGACGTGGAAAATATCCCGCTGCTGGTGGCGTAGGCAAAACACAGCGCCAGCGCTCGCCCCACCGAGGCCGACAGAAAATGGCTGACGTACAGGGTCAGCGGCAGGCAGATCAGCGCGGGCAGCGTGTAGGGCAACAGGTAACCGAGCAAATCCTGGCTGCGCTGGCGAGTGCGCAGCCAGCGCCCTTCCCGCAGTCGCTTGCCCAGCACACTGCCGAGTACCGTCAACACGGCAAACGTGCCCAGCCACACGCCGGACAGCATCATGAAATCCCCCGCCACGCTCCAGCCCGAGCGGTTCGAAGGTTGATTGACCAGCCTGTCGACTTCATCCGCCGCCCGATCGGCGCGCAGGCGCCAGGCGTCGACCAGATGTTCGTTGAGGTCGAGCTTGTCCTGCACGTCGTCGATGCTGGAACTGATGGCGCCGAGCAGTCCGCCCTGCACGATGGGCTCCGGTTTGGCCGGCTCTTCACTGGCCGCCGCAACGCCCGGCAGGCTGGCGGCTTGCACTGCATGGCCGCCGAACAACAGCAATGCCCCCAATAGAATCGCGATCCTGAACCTGGTCAAAACGCAGAGCTCCCTTGGTTGAACCTGTAAGGAACTGATCGGTTTTGGCCCGGCAAGTTCGGTTTTTGCGGTTGATCGTTCCCAAGCTCCACTCCCCTCGTTGATCGTTCCCACGCTCCGCGTGGGAATGCAGCCAGAGACGCTCCGCGTCTCGAAGAGCGGACGCAGAGCGTCCACGGAGGCATTCCCACGCAGAGCGTGGGAACGATCACCTTGCGATCACCTTAGGGGCTGATATTTGCGTCGCACGCAAATATCAAATGCCCACCCCTGTATTTTTCCACCCCCACCAAACCCTGACACTGCGCTCCATTCAATCCTCAACCGGAGTGCCGTCATGCCCATTGCCCTGCTCGCGCTGACCCTCAGCGCTTTCGCCATCGGGACGACCGAGTTCGTCATCGTTGGCCTGCTTCCCACCATCGGCGCCGATCTCGGCGTCAGCCTGCCGTCCGCCGGTCTGCTGGTCAGTCTGTATGCCCTCGGCGTAGCCATCGGTGCGCCGGTGCTGACCGCCCTCACCGGCAAGGTCCCGCGCAAACTGTTGCTGCTGTCGCTGATGGTGCTGTTCACCCTCGGCAACCTGCTGGCCTGGCTGGCGCCGAGTTATGAATCGCTGGTATTGGCGCGGATCGTCACGGGTCTGGCCCATGGCGTGTTCTTTTCGATCGGCTCGACCATCGCCACCAGCCTGGTGCCCAAGGAGAAAGCCGCCAGTGCGATTGCGATCATGTTCACCGGCCTGACCGTGGCGCTGGTCACCGGCGTGCCGCTGGGCACGTTCATCGGTCAGCATTTCGGCTGGCGTGAAACCTTCCTCGCCGTGTCAGCACTGGGCGTGATCGCGTTTATCGGCAGCCTGCTGTATGTGCCGAACAACATTGCCCACAGCAAACCGGCGTCGCTGTTGCAGCAATTGCAGGTGCTCAGGCAACCACGCCTGTTGCTGGTGTACGCCATGACCGCCATTGGCTACGGCGGCTCGTTCATCGCCTTCACGTTCCTGGCGCCGATCCTCCAGGACATCTCCGGTTTCAGCGCCGGCACCGTCAGCCTGGTGTTGCTGGTGTACGGCGTGTCGGTGGCGGTCGGCAACCTCTGGGGCGGCAAACTGGCCGACAAACGCGGGCCGATCAGCGCGCTGAAAATCATCTTCGCCCTGCTCGCCGCCGTGCTGTTCGTGCTCACCTTCACCGCCGCCAACCCGTGGCTGGCACTGGCCACCGTGCTGGTCTGGGGCGCGGTCGCCTTCGGCAACGTGCCGGGCTTGCAGGTGTACGTGGTGCGTCAGGCTGAACATCACACTCCGCACGCCGTGGACGTGGCCTCGGGGCTGAACATTGCCGCGTTCAACCTCGGAATTGCCGGTGGCGCGTGGGGTGGTGGTCTGATCGTCGAGCACATCGGCCTGATTCACACCGCGTGGATCGGCGGCCTGGTGGTGCTGGTCGCGTTGGCCCTGACGGCATGGAGCGGTCGCCTCGATCGCCTGGGCCCGGTGTACGCCGAACCCGCCAAAGGCTCGGCCCGGATCGTCACCGGGCACTGATCAAGCCAGCCCGACCGTCCGTAATCCCGTCGAAACTTTCCGCGACCGCCCGCAGTCATCCACAGACAGAGGCCGTATGGGGACTTTCGACGGGAGGCGGCATGGCTACGATTCATATCGGCATTTCAGGCTGGCGTTACGCCCCGTGGCGCGGGGACTTTTACCCGAAGGGGCTGGCGCAGAAACGCGAATTGCAGTTCGCCTCACGGGCGGTCAACAGCATCGAAATCAACGGATCGTTCTATGCCCTGCAACGGCCGGAACGCTACGCCCAGTGGTACGCCGAAACGCCGGACGATTTCGTGTTCAGCATCAAGGCACCCCGTTTCATCACCCACATCCGCCGTCTGCGCGATATCGAAAAACCCCTGGCCAATTTCTTCGCCTCCGGGGTGCTGGAACTGAAGGAAAAACTCGGGCCGGTCCTTTGGCAATTCCCGCCCAACTTCACTTTCGACCCCGAGCGTTTCGAAGCCTTTCTCGACCAGTTGCCCCACGACACCCAGGCCGCTGCCGCCCTCGCCCGTCAGCACGACTCACACCTGCACGGCCACGCGAGCCTGAAGGCCTACGGCAAAAAAACGCTGCGCCATGCCGTGGAAATCCGCAACGACAGTTTCATCGATCCCGACTTCGTGCGCCTGCTCAAGCGCTACAACACTGCGCTGGTGATCGCCGACACCGCCGGGAAATGGCCGTACCGCGAAGACCTGACCAGCGATTTCGTCTACCTGCGCCTGCACGGTGCCGAAGAGCTCTATGCCAGCGGTTACACCCGCGCCGCGCTGCAACGCTGGGCCGAACGGATCGACGCCTGGCACCACGGCAGGCAACCGCGCGACGCCCATTTGATCGCGCCGCGCCTGAAGCCTCGGGCCCGTAAATCCCGCGAGGTTTTCTGCTACTTCGACAACGACATCAAGGTTCGCGCGCCTTTCGATGCCCGCAGCCTGTTGCAGCGTTTCGATCTGGATAAAAACCTTGAAACCGTGCCCGGTGAGCCAGCCGCCGAAGGGGTACTCGCATGAGCATTCCCGAGCCGCTCGGCTTCACCGACGAGCAGTCCACGGTCATCACCACCGAGCGCCGTTTCACTGTGCTGACGGTAAACACCCACAAGGGTTTCACCGCCCTGAACCGGCGCTTCATCCTGCCGGAATTGCGCGAAGCGGTGCGCAGCGTGTCCGCCGACGTGGTGTTTCTTCAGGAAGTTCACGGCACCCACGAACATCATCCCAAGCGCTACAACAATTGGCCGACGATGCCGCAGTACGAATTTCTCGCCGACAGTCTCTGGCCACAGTTCGCGTACGGCCGCAACGCCGTGTACCCGGAGGGCGATCATGGCAATGCGGTGCTGTCGAAATTCCAGATCGTGCGCCATGACAACCTCGACGTGTCGATCAGCGGCCACGAAAACCGCGGGCTGCTGCATTGCGTGCTGCGCCTGCCGGGAGACGACCGTGAGGTGCACGCGATCTGCGTCCATCTGGGCCTGCGCGAAAGCCATCGCAACGATCAGTTGGCTCTGCTGAAAAAGCGCCTGGCCGAACTGCCTGAGGATGCGCCGGTGATCGTCGCCGGCGATTTCAACGACTGGCGCCAGCGCGCCGATGCCTTGCTTGAACCCTGTGGCCTGCGTGAAGTGTTTGCGGCGCATCACGGCAAACCGGCGCGCAGTTTTCCGGCCCGCATGCCGTTGCTGCGCCTGGACCGGATCTACGTGCGCAACCTCAAAGCCAGCCAGCCCAAAGTGCTGGCGAACCGTCCCTGGTCACACCTTTCCGACCACGCACCGCTATCGGTGGAGATTGAACTATGAGCAGTGCACCGTTGGAGAAATCCGCCGTAGAGCCGGTCAGCATCAACCCACCCGTGCGCCAGCCCGGCACCGTCGATGTCGAGTATCGCTGGCAGGGTAACAACCGCGTCGAGTTGCTGGAAAACGGCGAAGAGTATTTCCCCCGGGTGTTCGAAGCGATGCGCGCAGCAAAAAGCGAAATCCTGCTGGAGACCTTCATCGTCTTCGAAGACAAGGTCGGGAAAGAGTTGCAGGAAATTCTGATCGATGCCGCCCGCCGTGGCGTGCGCACCACCGTCAGCCTCGACGGCTTCGGTTGCGGCGAATTGAGCACCGGTTATCTGGCCGCGCTGAGCGAAGCCGGCGTCCACCTGCAGATCTTCGATCCGGCCCCCAAGCATCTGGGTATTCGCACCAACTGGTTCCGCCGTTTGCACCGCAAGATTGTGGTGGTCGACGGGCTGGTTGCGTTCATCGGCGGGATCAATTTTTCCGGCGATCATCTGGCCGATTTCGGTCCTGAAGCGAAGCAGGATTACTCGGTGGAGATTCAGGGCCCGGCGGTGACCGACATCCATCATTTCGCCCTGCTGCAAAGCGGCCGTCCGGGACGCGCAAGGTTCTGGTGGCAACGGCGCCGGCAGCGTCGCGCCGAGATGGCGTTTGACGATCACGACGGTCAGGTACGTCTGGTGTTCCGCGACAACGATCGCCACCCCACCGATATCGAAGATGTCTATTTGCAGGTACTGCGCCGCGCCCAACGGCGGGTGGTGATTGCCAACGCCTACTTCTTTCCCGGCTATCGCCTGCTGCGCGAAATCCGTAACGCTGCCCGGCGCGGGGTCGAGGTGCGGCTGATTCTGCAGGGGCAGCCGGACATGCTGGTGGCCAAACTCGCCGCGCGCATGACCTACGACTACCTGCTCAAGGCCGGGGTGCAGATTCACGAATATTGCGAGCGGCCGTTGCACGGTAAAGTGGCGCTGGTGGACGAGGAATGGAGCACCGTCGGCTCAAGCAATCTTGATCCGCTGAGCCTGTCGCTGAACCTGGAAGCCAACGTGCTGATCCGCGACCGCGCCTTCAATCGCCACCTGTTCGAACGCCTCGAAGACCTCAGCCACAACCACTGCAAGGCGATGGACGCCGCGAAGTCGCCGCGCGGGCGGATCTGGCACATGACCGTGGGCTTTCTGGTGTTTCACTTCCTGCGGCATTTCCCGGCGATGGCCGGCTGGCTGCCGGCGCACAAGCCACGGCTCAAACCCTTTTCCCATGCCGCCGGGAGCGATCCTTCATGAGCCATTCCGAAGCCCACGCAGCCGTGCATCCGGCACCGGCGAGCAAGTCCCGCTGGAGTCGCTGGAAACGTCCGCTGACCCTGTTGTTCTTTCTGGCGCTGATCGTTTTGCTGACGATGTTCGCCAGTCGCATCGAATGGGCCGAAGTGCTGCAAACCCTCGCCGACTTCAAGGTGCGCACGCTGATCATCGCCTCCAGCCTGACCTTGCTGAGCTTTCTGGTGTACGCCAGTTTCGACCTGATCGGCCGCACTTACATTCGTCAGGACCTGACGTGGAAACAGATCCTGCCGGTGGGCGTCATCAGCTATGCATTCAACCTCAACCTCAGTGCATGGGTCGGCGGGATCGCCATGCGTTATCGGTTGTACTCGCGGCTCGGGGTGAGCAAAAGCAACATCGCCAAGATCCTCGGCCTGAGCCTGGCGACCAACTGGTTCGGCTACATGACCATCGCCGGCGTGGTGTTTGCCAGTGGACTGGTGCGCATGCCACCGGGCTGGAAGGTCAGCAGCGGCGCGTTGCAGGGCATTGGCGTGTTGCTGCTGTTGGTCAGTGTCGGTTATCTGGTTGCCTGCCAGTTTTCCCGGCGTCGCGAGTGGTCGATTCGTGGGGTGGAAATCAACCTGCCATCGCTGCGCATGGCGGTTCTGCAATTGCTGCTCGGGGCGCTCAACTGGTCGTTGATGGCGGCGGTGATTTTCACCTTGCTGCCGAGCAAGCTCGACTATCCGCTGGTGCTCGGGGTGCTGCTGATCAGTGCGATTGCCGGGGTCATCACCCACATTCCCGCCGGGCTGGGCGTGCTGGAGGCAGTGTTCGTGGCGCTGCTGCAACACGAGGCCTCACGCGGCAGTCTGGTGGCGGGGCTGCTGGCGTATCGGGCGATTTATTTCCTGCTGCCGCTGCTGATCACCGTGGTCATGTATCTGGTGGTAGAAGCCAAGGCCAAGGCGTTGCGGATCGAGAAGAAACCCAAGTGATCCTTAGCGCCTGACCGGCCGACGCGAACTCATGTGGACTGAATGATGCTCAACCGCTCACCCACCACCATCTCGGTGATCCAGTCGACCAGGATTGAGGTGTAGGCCTGCTGAGAGGTCGGATCGCTCAGGGCATGGTCGGCGCCGTCGATGATGCGGTGGGTCAGCGAATGGGTCTGCTGGCACGCGGCGCGGTAACTCATGATGGTCGCGTGGGGCACGTACTCATCGGTTTCCGACTGCACCAGCAGCACGTCGCCAGTAAATTGCGAGCAGGCGTGCAAGGCGCGGTTACTGTCGGCGCGGATCAGCGTGCTGCGATAATCGCGCAGATCGGCCTTGTCCAGATCGCGCTTGGGCGTGTGCCATTGCTCGTCGCGGTACAGCGCCGGCACCCGCAGCGCCAGCCAGCGCACCGGGCGCAGCGAGGTGAGAATCGAGGCGAGGTAACCGCCATAGCTGGTGCCCACCACCGCGATGGCCGAAGTATCCAGCGCCGGGTGGGCGAGCAGCCGGTCGTAGGCCGCCAGCAAGTCACGCAGGTTGTCTTCGCGGGTGACCCGGCTCAGCGGAATGCCGGTGCCGCCGGTGTGCCCGCGCAGGTCGAACGTCAGGCACACACAACCCAGGCCGGCGATGCCTTTGGCCCGTTCCAGATCCCGCTCCTGACTGCCGCCCCAGCCGTGCACGAACAACACGCCGGGGACTTTCGATTTGGGACTGAGAAACGTCCCGCTCATCTGTTCATCATCAATGTCGATTTGAATGCTTTCGCTTCTAGCCGTCATAGGATTTGACCGTTACGTATTTGAGGAGAAAGTCGCTGTTCTCTGCCGGCCCGCGATACACCTCGATGGCATCCGCCGGCAGGTCCTGATCGGTATAGGTTTCCACCGACGACACGCGGATCGCGCGCATCGAGGGATCGTTGACGAAACTTTGCAGCGCCGCCACTTCCGCGCTGCTGGCGCCGCCCATGCGCCAGGACTGCTCGAGCACGCCACTGCGCGGCCGGCCTTCGCTGTCCAGGCCCTGGGCGATGTCGTAATTGCGCCGCGAGGCATAGAAATGCGGATAGGCTTCGTCCGCCGCCCGGTCGAACACCTGCGCCTGCTGGATCGCCAGACGCACGTCGTCGGGCAGATCCAGCGTCAGCAGATCCTCGTAACCGCCCTGCACCACCAGCAGGTTCGAGCCGCCGTACACCTCTTCGCCGTGGGCGTCCTTGGTCAAGTATTGATCACCGCAGTAACTCAGCACCCTGCCGCCGATGAACGACTGACCGACGCTATGGGTAACCACCTGACTCAAGTCCTGCTCCAGCACCACGCCATCGCTGAACAGTTCTCCGGCCTCGGGTCGGGCGAGAATTTCGTCGAACGCATCCAGGCTCTTGATCACTTCCTGCCCACGCCCGGCACAGGCGTGAATCGGCTTGATCCGGATCGGTCCGCTGTACAACAGATGTTCGGCGGCGGGCCGCGCATCCTCCAGCGCAAAGACGCTGAGCCCGTCCAGCACCACGGTGCGCACCCGCTCGGAAAACAGCGGCGACCAGCCTTGCGGCGCATGGGCCTGATGGCTGCGCAAACCGTGGCTGATGGCTTTGGTGCAGATGAAATCGTGCTCGACGAAACCGCCCCACAGATCGTCCGGGCCACTCACACCCAGTTCGCGGGCCGCCGCGCCGACGAGGGTCTGGGTCGGCAGCAGATAAATATCCCGGCCGCGATGTTTTTCGGCGTCGTAACTGCCGCCGAACTTGAGGCCGAGGATCTGCGCCAGCCATCGCGCGAGGGCCTTGTTGGTCTGCACTTCATGCTGTGGCGCGCCGGGTCGAACCGAGTGGGCGACGACCACTTTCCTACGGGATGTCGGGGTCATGCGTCCCCCTTCCAACGGCGGGTTGAATGTAGGTCAGAGGGTGCAGAGATCAGGCCAACCGGGGCTCGCCTGAAACGCCCTGAAAATCAGCGACTTGAAAAACCCGTGCTGGCACCGCGCCTGTTTCAATCTGCACGACTGCGCTCTGGGCTCCGGCATTTTGCACGACGGGTGCGTATTACTTCGCCACGGCCGGTGGCGGACTCACGCCAAATCGCGTGCGGTATTCACTCGGCGCCAGCCCGGTGATTTTCTTGAACGTCGCGCGAAAGGCGCCCGGATCCTGATAGCCCACCGTCCACGCGATGTGATCGATGGTGCCGTTGGTGAACTCGAGCATTTCCCGGGCCTTGCCGACCCGCAGGTGCTGGCAGTATTCGGTGGGTTTCAGGCCGGTCGCCGCGCGGAACCGGCGCAGAAATGTTCGCTCCTCCAGACCCGCACGTTCGGCCATTGCCGTCAGCGAGACATCGGTCGCGCCGGTGCCCTGCAGCCAATGCTGAACCTGAAGAATCGGCCCGTCGCCATGATTGAGGATCGGCGCAAAATTGCTGCCGCACGCACTGGCGCTGTCGCTGTGCTCCACCACCAGAAACCGCGCGGTGCTGCTGGCGATGCTCGGCCCGAGCAATCGGTCCACCAGACGCAAACCAAGCTCTGACCAGGCCATCAGCCCCGCCGTCGTTATCAGGTCACCGTCGTCGACAATCGGCGTGTCGGCCTTGAGCCTGATCTTCGGGTAACACTCGGCGAAGGCCTTGGCCGAAGTCCAGTGCGTGGTAGCGCTGCGACCATCGAGCAACCCGCTCTCCGCCAGCAGCCACGAGCCGACACAAACCCCGCCAAGCGTCGCGCCACGAGCATGTTGTTCACGCAGCCAGGGCAGCAGCCCGGCCGGCATCTGTGCCGCGGAAAAACCGGCAATCGACGGCGGGATCAACACCGCCAGCAAACCGTAGTCGGCTCCGGGATGACTGTCGTAAACCCGCACGGGCGGGCGGTCGTCATCGACCTGCCAGTGGCTGATCCGCAGCAGCGGCAATTGCGTGGCCTGGTGTTCGGCGGCGATCCGGTTGGCGACCCCGAACAGGTCGGTCAGGCCATGCACCGCCGCCATCTGCGCCCCGGGATACATCAGCACGCCCAGTTCCGCGACGGTCCTTTCTGCACCCATTGTCAGTTTTCCCCTGTGTATTGTCGGTGCGGCCAATCCTCGAAACCGTGGCCAGCGCCAATACTGAACCCACGCCAACCCACACTTCGAGGACACACCCATGGCCAAGCAAGCGCTCATCGTAGTCGATATCCAGAACGACTACTTCCCCCAAGGCAAGTGGCCGCTGGTCGGTGCCGACGCCGCCGCCGACAACGCCGCCCGGCTGATCGCGGCCTTCCGTGAAGCCGGTGATTCGGTGGTGCACATCCGCCACGAATTCACCTCGCCCGAGGCACCGTTTTTCACCCCGGGCTCCGAAGGCGCGAAACTGCATCCGAAAGTGCTCAACCGCACCGACGAGCCGGTGGTGCTCAAGCACTTCGTCAACTCGTTCCGCGAAACCGAGCTGCAATCGATCCTCGACGAACAAGGCATCAACGAGTTGGTGGTGGTCGGCAGCATGAGCCACATGTGCGTCGACGGCATCACCCGTGCGGCGGCCGATCTGGGTTACACCGTTACGGTGATCCACGATGCTTGCGCCAGCCGTGACCTGGAATTCAACGGTCTGACCGTGCCCGCCGCCCACGTGCATGCGGCGTTCATGTCGGCGCTGGGGTTTGCCTACGCCAGCGTGGTGTCCACCGACGAGTTCCTCGCCGCCAGCCGCTGAGCTCTGCTCTGATACAACTGGAAATACCTGCGCCCGCCTCGCTGCGGGCGTTTTTTTGTGGCTCAAGAAAATCTCACGCGTGAGCCATTGATGGCATTTTGATTTGGTTGTAGTGTGGCTCACGCGTGAGATGTTCATAACGGAGTCATCGCCATGAAAAGCCGCTCCCCTGCCACCAAGTCAGAGAGCCCAAAGGGAGTGCGCTCGACACCGTCCGCGAAAAAACCGTCGAGCTTCTACATGAAGCAGATGCGCGCGGGCCTGGCTGCCGCCGGTTATGTGAAACACGAAACTTGGGTGCTTCCGGAAAACCGAAGCTTGCTCAAGCAAATGGAGCAACAGCTACGCCAACCGATTCTGGCTGGCTCTTTCATGTCGGAGAATTACATGAGCGCAGGCAACAACTGGAACATCGATAGCCTCTACAACGCTTTCAAGGCGCTGGACGAGGTGGCTTCGCAAGAGATCACGCTGTCTCTGATCCAGAGCTCCGAACCCAGCCTCAAGCTGGAAATGAACGAATTCGGCGGTCTGCCGATTCACATCGCCCTCGCCGGTCAGCAGATCATCGTCGACACCGTGCTGGTGGACATCGATTCGATCACCGATGTGCGCGCCTTCAACGACGCGGTACTGCGCAGCCGGGAAATGTTCCCGCTGTCGTCGATCGGCATCGAGACCATGCCCAACGGCCAGACCGTCTACAACATGTTCGGTGCACTGAGTGCCGACTCGAGCCTGACCAACGTGGTCACCGAGGTGAAAACCCTGGTCGACAACGTGCAGCGCGCCAGCGAAGCCTTCGAACACTTCTTCAAGTAATCAACAGGGAATATCCAATGACTCAGTCCATCTGGAGCAAGTTGTTCACCGCGCTGCGCGGCGGCGCCAACGAAGTCGGCGAAGCGATCGCCGACCAACAGGCCCTGCGCATCCTCGATCAGGAAATCCGTGACGCCGACAGCGCGCTGTCCAATGCCCGTCGCGAACTGGTCACCATCATGGCCAAGCACAAACTCTCCGCCGACCGCGTGAGCGAGTACGAAGCCAAGATCAGGGACCTGGAAGCCAAGGCCGTTTCCGCCCTGAACGCCGGCCGTGAAGACCTGGCGCTGGAAGTGGCCGAAGCGATCTCGACCCTGACCAACGACCTGGGCGTCGAGAAAAAGCAGACCGACGAATTCGGCACCTACGCCGACAACATGCGCAAGGACATCAACAAGGCCGAAGCGCGGATCAAGAGCCTGCGCCAGCAAGTGGACATGGCCAAGGCCCGTGAGAGCGTGCAGAAAGCGCAGGTCAGCGCCTCGATCGCCAGCGGCGGCGCCAACGGCAAGCTGGAAACCGCCGTCGGTACCCTGAACCGCCTGCAAGCCAAACAGCAGCAACGCGCTGCCGAGCTGAGCGCTGCCGACGAACTGGCCGATGCGTCGACCGGCAACGACCTGGATCGCAAGCTGCGCGAAGCCGGCATCACGCCGAACGAAGGCAGCGCCAACGCCATCCTCGAGCGTCTGAAGCAGAAGTCCGCCCAGTAACGGCGGCGAGAAAACAGAAGGGCACCGGGTGCCCTTCTTTTTTGCCTGCTCGTTTGTCACGAGGCCGGTACACTAGCGGCGTTTTGCCAACGAATACCTCCACCCGCTTCAAGGAATGTACCCATGGGATGGTTCAAAGATTTGCTCGGCACCAGCAACTGGCAGTCGGCCGCGCCAGCGTCCGAGTCTGCCGGCGGCCCGCTCGGACTGGCGCAGGGCAAGGCGATTCGCTTCGACACGACCCTCGGCCTGTTGCTCGACGGCAGCACTTCAGTGCGGGTTCCCGACGCCCAGGCCATCTGGAGCGCCGGCTGGATCGACCTCGGTCAGTCGAACAAACTGCATCGCTACTATCTGAACGATGAAGAATTCTGGGTACAGATCCATGTCACCGGTGATGACCAGATCGAGTCGGTGACGCTGTTCAACTACGTTAGCTACGTGACGGTCAACAGTGACGCCGAATTGCAGCGTCTGGCCGGCCCGAACAGCCTGATCGGCCTACCGACCTATCGCCACGAAGGCGTCGAATACACCCGTGAGTGGGGCACCGAATGCGGTCAGACCGAACTGGTGCCGCTGACCGAACAGGTGATCAACCCGGACGAGTCCTACACCATCAACCATCACTCGATGCTCTACGCCCGGGAGACCGGCCTGACCGATCGCCGCGAACTCTTGCTGTTCTCCGTCGAACAGGACGAAGAAGGCACCGTCAGCCTGAGCACTTCGCTGGGCATCTCGCTGTACACCACCGATTTGAGCACCATTTAAAAGGAAGTTTTCCATGCTGGAAGCGTTGTCCATTTCCCTGAACAAAGCCGCGCTGGTCGGTTTCGTTGCCTACCTGATCGGCGCCGTGCTGCTGTTCATGCTGTTTCAGTTCGTCTACACCCGCGTCACGCCGCACAAGGAATTCGAGCTGATCCGTTCCGGCAACGTCGCCGCCGCCATTGCCCTGTCCGGCGCGATCATCGGTTTCGCGATTCCGGCCAGCAACGTGATCGCTCATTCGATCAACGTCCTCGACTTCGTCCTCTGGGCGGTGATCGCGGCCGCGGTGCAATTGCTGGCGTTCCTGGCGACCGGGTTGGTGCTCAAGGGCACGTCCCAACGCATCGCCAACGGTGAAATCGCCGCGGGCATCTATGTGGCGGCGGTGGCGATCAGCGTCGGCATGCTCAACGCCGCGTGCATGACCCCGTCCTACTGATCGGCAGGAAGCCTGAGATGAAACGAAGCAAGTACGTTCAACTGTCGCTGGCCGCTTCGGTGGCTCTGGCGATTTCTGGTGAAGTGGCCGCCCAGGAACAGCAACGCAACTTCCAGAGCGTCGAACAATGCGTCGATGCCGAAGTGGCGCCGGATGTCTGCTCGAATGCCTACGTCGCCGCCCTGGCCGAACACCGGCGGATCTCCCCGGCCTACGACGACAAGGCTGCCTGCGACGCGGACTTTGCCGCCGACTGGTGTCAGAAAAATTCCGCCGGCCGTTTTGTGCCAAAACTCGGCGGCTTCAAGGTGCCGCAGGACGGTGAGCCGGCGCAAAACCTCGATGCGATCGCCAATGCCCAGATGCCCGCCGGCGACGCGGCCGCCGTGCAGAGCAATCAGACCAGCACTTCGCACTCGTCCAGCGGTG
The DNA here is from genome assembly GCF_900115915.1 of Pseudomonas sp. NFIX49. Classification (NCBI taxonomy): domain Bacteria; kingdom Pseudomonadati; phylum Pseudomonadota; class Gammaproteobacteria; order Pseudomonadales; family Pseudomonadaceae; genus Pseudomonas; species Pseudomonas sp. NFIX49. The sequence goes on from NZ_FOYE01000010.1 coordinate 289,319, forward strand.
CAGGCAATGGCTGGCTCACCGGATGGCTGATCGGCAATGCCATGAGCAACAACCGCGCGATCGACTCGCGGCCGGTTTATCGTGAGCGCAATACCCGCCAGACCTACGACACCTCGACGCTGAACCGTCGCATCGAATCGGCGCCGAGCCGCAGCCAGCGGGACTACGACAGCGATTACCGCAAACCGGTCAACGTCGCTGCGTCCACCTCCCGTGGCGGCTTCGGCAGCCAGTCCAGCGCCCGCAGCGGTTGGGGCGGCTGGGGCCGTTCGAGCAGCTGACCATGAAGAAGATCCACTGCGCCGAGCGCCACGACTGGAAGCAGACCGCCGAAAGCCTCGGCTTTCTGTTTCACACCATCGACGACGAGCCGTACTGGGACGAGCGCGCCTACTATCAGTTCACGCTCGCGCAGATCGAAAACGATCTGGAGGATCCGACCACTGAACTGCACGAGATGTGCATGGACCTGGTCGACCGCGTCGTACACAGCGAAGAACTGCTGGATCGCCTGAGCATTCCGGCGCCGTACTACGACATGATCCGAACGTCCTGGCTGGAAGGTCATCCGCATCTGTACGGGCGCATGGACTTCTCCTACAGCGGCAACGGCCCGGCGAAGCTGCTCGAACTCAACTACGACACGCCCACCAGTCTTTACGAAGCGGCGGCGTTCCAGTGGGGCTGGCTGGAGCAGTGCATCGAGCGCGGGCTGCTGCCGCGCCATGCCGACCAGTTCAACAGCATCGACACCCGGCTGCACGAAGCCTTTGCCCATCTGAAACTCACGCGGCCGTTTTACTTCGCCTCGATGAAAGACTCGGTCGAAGACAAGGGCACCACGGATTACCTGCGGCTGATCGCAGAAAAGGTCGGCATCGAATCGCGGCACATCGACATCGAAGACATCGGCCTGAGCGCTGACGGTCGTTTCGTGGATCTCGAAGATCGCTGGATTCCGCACCTGTTCAAGCTGCACGCCTGGGAGTTCATCTTCCACGAACCGTTCGGCGCGGCGATTGCCGAGTGCGACACCCAGTTTTTCGAACCGGCGTGGAAGTCGATCCTATCCAACAAGGGCGCCCTGCCCCTGCTATGGGAGTTTCATAAAGGCCACCCGAATCTGCTGGCTGCTCACCTCGATCCGAACCCGGGCAGTGCGGTGCCCAAGGGCTGGGTGCGCAAACCGTACTTCTCCCGGGAAGGCGCCAATATCGAGTTGCAGACCGCTGAAGGCTTGATCGTCAAAGAGGATGGGCCCTACACCGATGCGCCCTTCATCCTGCAGGAATTTGCCCCTTTGCCGAAGTTCGACGACAGCTACACGCTGATCGGCTCCTGGGTGATCGGCGATCAGGCGGCGGGGATTGGCGTGCGCGAAGACAACAGTCTTATCACCAAGGATTCGAGCCGGTTTTTGCCACATCTGATTCTTGATTAAAAAACCTGCGCGCATGAAAAAGGCCCGTCGTGTTCAGCGACGGGCCTTTTTTATTTAGCGCAGATACAGCAGCGAATCAGAACGGAATGTCGTCATCGAAGCTGTCGAAATCCGGAGCCGGTTGCGGTGCGGCCTGCTGTGGAGCCGGGGCCGAACGCTGCTGAGGTGCCGACTGCTGCGGACGCGGAGCCTGTTGGCGTGGCGCCTGCTGCTGATAGTTGTTGCCACCGCCTTGTTGGTCGCCTTGTTGTGGACGGCCGCCGAGCAGTTGCATGGTGCCTTGCATGTCGACCACGATCTCGGTGGTGTAACGCTTGATACCGTCTTTTTCCCACTCACGGGTCTGCAGCTTGCCTTCGATGTAGACCTGCGAACCTTTGCGCAGGTATTCGCCGGCGATTTCGGCAACCTTGCCGAACATCGATACGCGGTGCCACTCGGTCTTCTCGACCTTCTGACCGGTCTGCTTGTCGGTCCACTGCTCGCTGGTCGCCAGACTCAGGTTGGTCACGGCGTTACCGTTGGGCAGGTAGCGTACTTCGGGATCCTGGCCGCAAGTACCGACCAGAATGACTTTGTTAACCCCACGGGCCATAACGTTCTCCTAGGCTTCGCACGCAGTCTGCGCCGGGTTGTTCACCAGGCGTTCGAGAGTGGTGCGATCCATTAATTCGGTGTCCAGTTTGATGTAGATCGCCGCTTCATCAGCGACTATCACTGCATCAGTTACCCCTACGAGGGCCTTGAGACGCTCGACCAGACCCGCTTCGCGGATCGCTTCGGGCGACAACGGCAGGCGCAGGCTCGTCACGTAGGGAGGTTCGCGCATGGTAACAGCAAAGGCCAGCCAAAGTGCAGCCAGCCCGGCACATCCGAGGAACACAACCGACAGACCGCCATGCTGGAACATCCAGCCGCCGAGAATACCGCCGAGTGCCGAACCGAGGAACTGACTGGTGGAGTACACGCCCATGGCCGTGCCCTTGCCACCTGCCGGTGAAACCTTGCTGATCAGCGACGGCAGCGATGCCTCCAGCAGATTGAACGCGGTGAAGAACACCACCGTCCCGATCACCAGAGCCCGCAGGCTGTCGCCGAACTGCCAGAAGAATAGCTCAGTCAGCATCAGCGTCATCACGGCGCCGAGCAGAACTCGTTTCATTTTGCGTCTCTTCTCGCCGTAGATGATGAACGGAATCATGGCGAAGAAGGAAATCAGCAGTGCGGTGAGGTACACCCACCAGTGCTGCTCCTTGGGCAGACCGGCCTTTTCGACCAGCGCCAGGGGCAGTGCGACGAAGCTCGACATCAACATCGCATGTAACACAAAAATGCCCAGGTCCAGCCGCAGCAGGTCCGGGTGCTTGAGCGTCGGCATCAACGCCTGGCGTGCAACGCCGGACTCGCGATGACTCAGCGGCCCGGTGGACTTCGGCACCATGAACATCACGATCACGATCCCGACCAGGGCCATGCCGCCGGTGGCGAGAAACAGGCCGGACAGGCCGAACGCACGGGTCAGCAGCGGGCCGACCACCATGGCCACGGCGAACGACAGGCCGATGGTCATGCCGATCATGGCCATGGCTTTGGTGCGGTGCTGTTCGCGGGTCAGGTCGGAGAGCAGGGCCATGACCGCCGCAGAAATCGCCCCGGCGCCCTGCAGAATCCGCCCGGCGATCACACCCCAGATCGAATCGGCCTGAGCCGCCAGCACACTGCCGAGGGCGAAGACGATCAGCCCCAGGTAAATCACCGGACGCCGGCCGATGCGGTCGGAAATGATCCCGAACGGAATCTGGAAAATCGCCTGGGTCAGGCCGTAAGCGCCGATCGCCAGCCCGATCAGGGCCGGGGTCGCTCCCGCCAGATCCATGCCGTAGGTCGCCAGTACCGGCAACACCATGAACATGCCAAGCATACGGAAGGCGAACACCAGGGCCAGACCGCTCGCCGCGCGGGTCTCGCTGCCACTCATGCGTTCGCTGTGGGGATCGTGCATGGAAAAACCTCGTGTGAACCGGCGGCGATTCTACCAGTCCCATCGAGAGACGGGGTATATCGCGACGCTTTGACGCGTACAGATGAAACTCTCTTCATGTAAGGCAAAAAACCCTTCACTTGATAGTGTGCATCCATCCAGTATTTGGCCGTATACTCCTGTGTTTTCGACGCCCGCCGAGCGAGGCCATTTTGGACAAGATCCTGATTCGTGGGGCCCGCACCCACAACCTGAAGAACATCGACCTGACCCTGCCACGGGACAAACTGATCGTCATCACCGGCCTGTCCGGATCCGGCAAGTCTTCCCTGGCTTTCGACACGCTGTACGCCGAAGGTCAGCGCCGCTATGTCGAATCCCTGTCGGCCTATGCCCGGCAGTTCCTGTCGATGATGGAAAAACCCGACGTCGACACCATCGAAGGCCTGTCGCCGGCGATCTCCATCGAACAGAAGTCGACCTCGCACAACCCGCGTTCCACGGTCGGCACGATCACCGAAATCTACGACTACCTGCGTCTGCTCTATGCCCGCGTCGGTACGCCACGCTGCCCGGATCACGACATTCCGCTGGAAGCGCAGACTGTAAGCCAGATGGTCGACCTGGTACTCGCCCAGCCGGAAGGCAGCAAGCTGATGCTGCTGGCGCCGGTGATCCGCGAGCGCAAGGGCGAGCACCTGTCGGTGTTCGAAGAACTGCGTGCCCAGGGCTTCGTCCGGGCCCGGGTCAACGGCCGGCTCTGTGAGCTGGACGAACTGCCGAAACTGGATAAACAGAAGAAGCATACGATTGAAGTCGTTGTCGACCGTTTCAAGGTACGCGCCGACCTGCAGCAGCGTCTGGCGGAATCCTTCGAAACCGCACTGAAGCTGGCCGACGGCATCGCCCTGGTGGCGCCGATGGACGACGAGCCGGGCGAAGAGATGATCTTCTCCGCGCGCTTCGCCTGCCCGATCTGCGGCCACGCAATCAGCGAGCTGGAACCCAAGCTGTTTTCCTTCAACAACCCGGCCGGCGCCTGCCCGACCTGCGACGGTCTGGGGGTGAAGCAGTTTTTCGACATCAAGCGACTGGTCAACGGTGATTTGACCCTGGCCGAAGGCGCGATCCGTGGCTGGGACAGGCGTAACGTCTATTACTTCCAGATGCTCGGATCACTGGCCGCGCATTACGGCTTCAGCCTGGAGCAGCCGTTCAACGAGCTGCCGGCCGATCAGCAGAAGTTCATCCTGCACGGCAGCGGTTCGCAGAACGTCGATTTCAAATACCTCAACGACCGGGGCGACATCGTCAAACGCTCGCACCCGTTCGAAGGCATCGTGCCGAACCTTGAGCGCCGCTACCGCGAAACCGAATCGGCCAGTGTGCGTGAAGAGCTGGCGAAGTTCCTCAGCACCCAGTCGTGCCCGGATTGCCGTGGTACCCGCCTGCGTCGCGAAGCGCGACACGTGTGGGTCGGCGAGAAAACCCTGCCGGCGGTAACCAACCTGCCGATCGGCGACGCCTGCGATTACTTCGGCGCGCTGAAGATGACCGGCCGCCGTGGCGAAATCGCCGACAAGATTCTCAAGGAAATCCGCGAGCGCCTGCAGTTTCTGGTCAACGTCGGCCTGGACTATCTGTCCCTGGATCGCAGTGCCGATACGTTGTCTGGCGGCGAGGCGCAGCGGATTCGTCTGGCCAGTCAGATCGGCGCGGGCCTGGTGGGTGTTCTGTACATCCTCGATGAGCCGTCGATTGGTCTGCACCAGCGCGACAACGATCGGCTGCTCGGCACCCTCAAGCACCTGCGCGACATCGGCAACACGGTGATTGTGGTCGAGCACGACGAAGATGCGATTCGACTGGCCGACTACGTAGTGGATATCGGCCCGGGCGCCGGTGTTCATGGCGGACAGATCGTCGCCGAAGGCACGCCGGCCGAAGTCATGGCGCACCCGGATTCGTTGACCGGTAAATACCTGTCGGGCCGGGTCAAGATCGAAGTGCCGGCCAAGCGCACGCCACGCAACAAGAAGCAGGTGCTGTCGCTCAAGGGCGCGCGGGGTAACAACCTGCGCAACGTCGACCTGGAAATCCCGATCGGCCTGCTGACCTGCGTGACCGGCGTCTCCGGCTCCGGCAAATCGACGCTGATCAACAACACGCTGTTCCCGCTGAGCGCCACGGCACTCAATGGCGCGACCACCCTGGAAGCGGCAGCCCACGACAGCATCAAGGGCCTGGAACATCTGGACAAGGTCGTCGACATCGACCAGAGCCCGATCGGCCGCACGCCGCGCTCCAACCCGGCGACCTACACCGGCCTGTTCACGCCGATTCGCGAACTGTTCGCCGGCGTGCCCGAGTCCCGCTCCCGTGGTTACGGGCCGGGGCGTTTCTCGTTCAACGTCAAGGGCGGGCGTTGCGAGGCCTGCCAGGGCGACGGTTTGATCAAGGTGGAAATGCATTTCCTGCCGGACATCTACGTTCCGTGTGACGTGTGCAAGAGCAAGCGCTACAACCGCGAAACCCTGGAGATCAAATACAAGGGCAAGAGCATCCACGAAACCCTCGAGATGACTATCGAGGAAGCGCGGGAGTTCTTCGACGCGGTGCCGGCGCTGGCGCGCAAGCTGCAAACGCTGATGGATGTGGGCCTGTCGTACATCAAGCTCGGGCAGTCGGCCACGACGCTGTCGGGTGGTGAGGCCCAGCGGGTCAAGTTGTCCCGCGAACTGTCCAAGCGCGATACCGGCAAAACCCTGTACATCCTCGATGAGCCGACCACCGGTCTGCACTTCGCGGATATCCAGCAACTGCTCGACGTACTGCATCGCCTGCGCGACCACGGCAACACCGTGGTGGTGATCGAGCACAACCTCGACGTGATCAAGACCGCCGACTGGCTGGTGGATCTCGGCCCCGAGGGCGGTTCGAAAGGTGGCCAGATCATCGCCACCGGTACGCCGGAGGAAGTGGCCGAGATGAAGCAGTCTCACACCGGGCATTACCTCAAGCCGCTGTTGATCCGCGATCGGGCCTGATCGCCGGGCATGAAAAAGCCCCTGTCACTTCATCAGTGACAGGGGCTTTTTTGTACCGGCTGCAATCAGGACGCGTGGGACTGCAGGTAGTTCTGGATACCGATCAGTTTGATCAGGCCCAACTGCTTCTCAAGCCAGTAGGTGTGATCTTCTTCGGTGTCATGCAACTGAAGCTTGAGGATATCGCGGCTTACATAGTCGCCATTCTTTTCACACAGCTCGATGCCTTTGCACAGTGCAGCACGAACCTTGTACTCAAGGCGCAGATCCGCTTCGAGCATGGTCTCTACCGTGGTACCGACATCCAGGTCATCCGGGCGCATGCGCGGAGTGCCTTCGAGCATCAGAATCCGGCGCATCAGCGCATCGGCGTGACCGGCCTCTTCTTCCATCTCGTGGTTGATTCGTTCGTAGAGCTTGGTGAATCCCCAGTCCTCATACATCCGCGAGTGAACGAAATATTGGTCACGCGCGGCCAGTTCGCCGGTCAGCAACGTGTTGAGGTAATCGATAACGTCTGGGTGGCCTTGCATCGCCCTACATCTCCCTGCTTGAAAGTCTGTAGTTTGAACCAACCTGACTGGAAGGTCACTCACTTCGCGCAATAAAAGCGAAGATATTCTGAGAAAAGCAGCCTAAATAACGCAAAAACCGCCCAAATGAGGGCGGTTCTGCTTCTCGTTTAGACTTCGTTAAGCTGTACGTTGAGCAGCTTTGCGATTGCTTCTCCGTACGCCGGATCGGCCTTGTAGAAATGCTGCAGCTGACGATCGACGACGTCACTCGACACCCCCGCCATCGCCCCGGCGATGTTGCTGACCAGCAACGCTTTCTGTTCGTCGCTCATCAAGCGGAACAGCGCGCCAGCGTGGCTGTAGTAGTCGGTGTCTTCGCGGTGATCGTAGCGATCAGCCGCGCCGTTCAGGGCCAGTGCAGGCTCGGCATAGTGCGGCGCTTGTTTCGGCGACTCTACGTAGCTGTTCGGCTCATAGTTCGGCGCTGCGCCACCGTTACTGCCAAATGCCATCGAACCGTCGCGCTGGTAAGTATTCACCGGGCTGCGTGGGGCGTTCACTGGCAGTTGCTGGTGATTGGTACCTACGCGGTAGCGGTGGGCATCGGCGTACGCGAATACCCGACCTTGCAGCATGCGATCTGGCGACAGACCTACGCCAGGCACCATGTTGCTCGGGCCGAACGCGGCTTGCTCGACTTCGGCAAAGTAGTTGAGCGGGTTACGGTTCAGTTCCAGTTCACCCACTTCGATCAGTGGAAACTCCTTTTGCGACCAGGTCTTGGTCACGTCGAACGGATTCTCATAGTGCGCAGCGGCCTGGGCTTCGGTCATGATCTGGATGCATACGCTCCATTTCGGGAAGTCACCACGCTCGATGGCTTCGAACAGGTCACGCTGTGCGTAATCCGGATCAGTGCCCGCCAGGCGTGCAGCGTCTGCCGGCGCAAGGTTCTTGATCCCTTGCTTGGTCTTGTAGTGCCACTTCACCCAGTGACGCTCGCCCTGAGCACTGATCAGGCTGTAGGTGTGGCTGCCGAAACCGTGCATATGGCGATATCCGTCCGGAATACCGCGATCAGAGAACAGAATCGTGACCTGGTGCAGCGCTTCAGGCGAATGCGACCAGAAGTCCCACATCATCTGCGCGCTTTTCAGGTTGCTTTGCGGCAGTCGCTTCTGGGTGTGGATAAAGTCAGGGAATTTCAGTGGATCACGGATGAAGAACACCGGGGTGTTGTTGCCAACGATGTCCCAGTTGCCTTCTTCGGTATAGAACTTGAGGGCGAAACCACGCGGATCGCGCTCGGTGTCAGCCGAGCCACGCTCACCACCGACGGTGGAGAAGCGCAGGAATGTCGGGGTTTGCTTGCCGACGGCAGAAAACAGTTTGGCGCTGGTGTACTGAGTAATGTCACGGGTAACGGTGAAAGTGCCGTAGGCACCCGACCCCTTGGCGTGTACACGACGCTCAGGAATGTTTTCCCGGTTGAAGTGGGCAAGCTTCTCGATCAAGTGGAAGTCATCGAGCAGCAACGGGCCACGAGGGCCAGCGGAGCGAGAGTTCTGGTTATCGGCGACAGGTGCGCCACTGGCGGTCGTAAGCGTCTTGTTCTGGCTCATGCGATCTTCATCCTCTATCGGTCTTGAACTGCCGGCTAATCGGCTTGTTGGGGAGTATCGATCATCAGTATGACAGCCACAAATTCATTAACTTATGGTCATCAATAGAGAAAAACTAACACCGAATCCCCGCACATAGTGCAGACCCAAACAGGGTAGAAGCTTGTACGAACAGCGCATTTCTTACAGGCACAAAAAACCGGGCACTAGGCCCGGTTCCTTGTTTAAGACTGACGTCTTACTCAGCGGATACAGCTTCACCGCCGACAGCACGATCAACCAGTTCGACGTACGCCATAGGCGCGTTGTCGCCAGCGCGGAAACCGCACTTGAGGATGCGCAGGTAGCCACCCTCACGGGTAGCGTAACGCTTGCCCAGGTCGTTGAAGAGCTTACCAACGATAGCTTTCGAACGAGTACGGTCGAAAGCCAGACGACGGTTAGCAACGCTGTCTGTCTTGGCCAGAGTGATCAGCGGCTCGGCAACGCGGCGCAGTTCTTTGGCTTTTGGCAGAGTAGTTTTGATCAGCTCGTGCTCGAACAGCGACACCGCCATGTTTTGGAACATGGCCTTGCGGTGCGAGCTGGTGCGGCTCAGGTGACGCCCACTTTTACGATGACGCATGGTTCATTCCTTACCAAACACTACGTTCGGTGATTACGACGATCAGGCAGTCGCCTTGTCGTCCTTCTTAAGACTTGCAGGCGGCCAGTTGTCGAGGCGCATGCCGAGGGACAGACCGCGGGAGGCCAGAACGTCCTTGATTTCAGTCAAGGATTTCTTGCCCAGGTTCGGAGTCTTCAACAGCTCTACTTCGGTACGCTGAATCAGGTCGCCGATGTAGTAGATGTTTTCCGCCTTAAGGCAGTTAGCCGAACGTACAGTCAGTTCCAGATCGTCAACCGGGCGAAGCAGGATCGGATCGATCTCGTCTTCCTGCTCGACAACCACTGGCTCACTGTCACCTTTGAGGTCGACGAACGCAGCCAACTGCTGTTGCAGGATGGTTGCAGCGCGGCGGATAGCCTCTTCAGGATCCAGGGTACCGTTGGTTTCCAGATCAATAACCAGCTTGTCCAGGTTGGTACGCTGCTCGACACGGGCGTTTTCCACCACGTATGCGATACGGCGAACCGGGCTGAACGAAGAGTCAAGCTGCAAGCGACCGATGCTGCGGCTTTCGTCTTCATCGCTCTGACGCGAGTCGGCTGGTTCATAACCACGACCACGAGCTACAGTGAGCTTCATGTTCAGGGCGCCGTTAGACGCCAGGTTAGCGATTACGTGATCGGGATTAACGATCTCGACATCATGATCCAGCTGAATATCGGCAGCGGTAACCACCCCCGAACCCTTCTTCGACAAGGTCAGCGTAACTTCGTCACGACCGTGCAGCTTGATGGCCAGACCTTTAAGGTTCAACAGGATTTCAATTACGTCTTCCTGTACACCTTCGATGGCGCTGTACTCGTGGAGCACACCGTCAATCTCGGCCTCGACTACTGCGCAGCCGGGCATTGAGGACAACAGGATGCGGCGCAGCGCGTTGCCCAGGGTGTGGCCAAAACCACGCTCGAGAGGCTCGAGAGTGATCTTGGCGCGGGTTGGACTGACAACCTGCACATCAATGTGGCGGGGTGTCAGGAACTCATTTACCGAAATCTGCATGGATGCACCTATTTTCTAGCCCTTACTTACTTGGAGTAGAGCTCGACAATCAGGCTTTCGTTGATGTCGGCGGACAGATCACTGCGAGCAGGAACGTTCTTGAAAACGCCCGACTTCTTCTCAGCATCTACCTCTACCCATTCTACGCGACCACGTTGGGCGCACAGCTCGAGAGCTTGGACAATGCGAAGTTGGTTCTTTGCCTTCTCGCGAACAGCAACCACGTCACCAGCACGAACCTGGTAGGACGGAACGTTTACGGTCTGGCCGTTAACGCTGATCGACTTGTGCGATACCAGCTGACGGGATTCGGCACGAGTCGAACCGAAGCCCATACGGTATACAACGTTGTCCAGACGGCATTCGAGCAGTTGCAGCAGGTTTTCACCAGTTGCACCTTTCTTGCTGGCAGCAGCTTTGTAGTAGCCGCTGAACTGACGCTCGAGAACGCCGTAAATACGACGGACCTTCTGCTTTTCGCGCAGTTGGGTGCCGTAATCGGACTGGCGACCGCGGCGTTGGCCGTGGATACCAGGTGCTGCTTCAATGTTGCACTTCGATTCGATCGCGCGCACGCCGCTCTTCAGGAAGAGATCGGTGCCTTCGCGACGAGCGAGTTTGCATTTTGGACCAATGTAACGAGCCATTCTTTACAATCTCCTGGATTACACGCGGCGCTTCTTCGGCGGACGGCACCCGTTGTGCGGGATTGGCGTCACGTCGGTGATGCTGGCGATCTTGTAGCCACAGCCGTTCAAAGCGCGGACTGCGGATTCACGACCTGGACCTGGGCCCTTGACATTCACGTCGAGGTTTTTCAGGCCGTATTCCAGCGCAGCTTGACCAGCACGCTCAGCAGCTACTTGAGCAGCGAACGGGGTGGACTTGCGGGAACCGCGGAAACCCGAACCACCGGAGGTAGCCCAGGAAAGAGCGTTACCTTGACGGTCGGTGATGGTCACGATGGTGTTGTTAAAAGAGGCATGGATGTGGGCGATGCCATCAACCACTGTCTTTTTAACTTTTTTACGAGGACGAGCAGCAGGTTTTGCCATGATTAAATTCCTGTCGATTCGCTGGGGCGATTACTTGCGGATCGGCTTACGCGGACCTTTACGGGTACGCGCGTTGGTCTTGGTACGCTGACCGCGTACTGGCAGACCACGACGATGACGCAGACCGCGATAGCAACCGAGGTCCATCAAGCGCTTGATTTTCATGTTGATTTCGCGACGCAGGTCACCTTCAGTGGTGAACTTCGCCACTTCGCCACGCAGCTGTTCAATCTGCTCGTCGCTCAGATCCTTGATCTTTGCGGCTGGGTTTACCCCAGTCTCTGCACAGATCTTCTGTGCAGTAGTGCGACCAACACCATAGATGTAGGTCAGCGAGATAACAGTATGCTTGTTATCTGGAATGTTAACGCCTGCAATACGGGCCATTCAGTGGGACTCCAATTGACAGCTACCTACGCCCCGGAAGCCAAGAAATAGGGCGCGAGATAATATCGCTGTAATAACAAATAATCAACCCGGTAGCGCACTAGCTACCGGGCTTGAAGCACAATCACACTCAGCCTTGGCGCTGTTTGTGACGCGGTTCCGCGCTGCAAATTACTCGAACAACACCTTCGCGGCGAATAATCTTGCAGTTACGGCACAGCTTTTTCACCGATGCACGAACTTTCATCACCAACTCCTCGAACCTTATGGGTACTCAGCGCAACATGCCGCTGCCGTAACCCTTCAGGTTGGCTTTCTTCATCAGGGATTCGTACTGGTGCGAAACGAGGTGCGATTGTACTTGGGACATGAAGTCCATCACAACCACGACCACGATCAGCAACGAGGTCCCGCCAAGGTAGAACGGAACGTTTGCTGCAACCACCAGGAACTGGGGCAACAAGCACACGGCCGTCATGTAAAGAGCACCGAACATGGTCAAGCGAGTCAGAACGCCATCAATATAGCGTGCGGACTGCTCACCTGGACGGATGCCCGGAATAAAGGCACCGGACTTCTTCAGGTTTTCCGCTACGTCTTTCGGATTGAACATCAACGCCGTATAGAAGAAGCAGAAGAAAATAATCCCTGCACTAAACAGCAGAATATTCAACGGCTGACCAGGAGCGATCGACTGCGAGATGTCCTGCAACCAGCCCATACCTTCAGACTGACCAAACCAGGCACCCAACGAAGCCGGGAACAGCAAAATGCTGCTCGCGAAAATAGCCGGAATAACACCGGCCATGTTCACCTTCAGCGGCAAGTGGCTTGTCTGCGCAGCAAAAACCTTGCGGCCCTGCTGACGCTTGGCGTAGTGAACAGCGATACGACGCTGACCACGCTCAATGAACACCACGAAACCGATAATCGCTACTGCCAGCAAACCGATGGCAACCAAGGCGAAGATGTTGATATCGCCCTGACGCGCAGACTCAAAAGACTGCCCGATTGCTCTCGGAAGACCGGCGACGATACCCGAAAAAATCAACATCGAGATACCGTTGCCTACACCACGCTCAGTAATCTGCTCACCCAGCCACATCATGAACATCGCGCCAGCCACAAACGTGGAGACCGCGACGAAATGGAAGCCAAAGTCACCAGTGAACGCAACGCCCTGCCCTGCCAGACCAATGGACATGCCAATGGCCTGAACGAGAGCGAGGACGACGGTGCCGTAGCGGGTGTACTGGCTGATCTTGCGACGGCCAGCTTCACCTTCCTTCTTCAACTGCTCCAGCTGCGGGCTGACGGCGGTCATCAGTTGCATGATGATCGATGCCGAAATATACGGCATGATCCCCAGTGCAAAGATGCTCATCCGCTCCAGCGCGCCGCCGGAAAACATGTTGAACAAGCTAAGAATGGTCCCCTCATTCTGTCGAAACAGGTCTGCGAGTCGGTCCGGGTTGATACCTGGAACCGGGATGTGTGCGCCTATTCGGTAGACGATAATCGCCAGGAACAGAAAACGCAGACGAGCCCAAAGTTCAGACATACCGCCTTTGCCGAGCGCAGAGAGAGCACCTTGCTTAGCCATTTATTCCTCGAACTTGCCGCCAGCTGCTTCGATAGCCGCACGCGCACCTTTGGTGGCGCCGATTCCCTTGCCGATAGTGACAGCGCGAGTCACTTCACCGGACAGCATGATTTTCACACGCTGTACGTTGACGTTGATCACGTTGGCATCTTTCAGGGACTGCACGGTGACGATATCGCCTTCCACTTTAGCCAGCTCGGACAGACGCACTTCTGCGCGGTCCATGGCTTTCAGGGAAACGAAACCGAACTTCGGCAGGCGACGATGCAGCGGCTGTTGACCGCCTTCAAAGCCTGGAGCAATGGTGCCACCGGAGCGGGAAGTCTGACCTTTGTGACCACGGCCACCAGTCTTACCCAAACCACTACCGATACCACGGCCCGGACGATGCTTTTCGCGACGGGAACCCGGCGCTGGACTCAGATCATTGAGTTTCATCGATTAACCCTCGACACGCAGCATGTAGTAAGCCTTGTTGATCATCCCGCGATTCTCGGGAGTATCCTGGACTTCTACAGTGTGACCGATGCGACGCAGACCCAGACCCTTAACGCACAGTTTGTGGTTAGGGATGCGGCCGGTCATGCTTTTGATCAGCGTAACTTTAACGGTAGCCATGATTACTTGATCTCCGATACAGACAGGCCACGCTTGGCAGCGATGGACTCAGGAGATTGCATAGCCTTCAGACCCTTGAAAGTGGCGTGAACCACGTTTACAGGGTTAGTCGAGCCGTAGCACTTGGCCAGAACGTTCTGAACGCCAGCAACTTCGAGGACAGCACGCATAGCGCCGCCAGCGATGATACCGGTACCTTCAGAAGCAGGCTGCATGTACACCTTCGAAGCGCCATGGGCGGACTTCATTGCGTACTGCAGAGTGGTGCCGTTCAGATCAACCTGGATCATGTTGCGGCGAGCAGCTTCCATTGCCTTCTGGATCGCAGCAGGCACTTCACGCGACTTGCCACGGCCGAAGCCAACACGCCCTTTACCATCACCAACCACGGTCAACGCGGTGAAAGTGAAGATACGGCCGCCTTTAACGGTTTTGGCTACGCGGTTAACTTGAACCAGCTTCTCGATGTAGCCTTCGTCGCGCTTTTGGTCGTTATTTGACATAACTTAGAACTCCAGCCCAGCTTCACGAGCAGCATCAGCCAGCGCTTTCACGCGGCCATGGTACTTGAAGCCAGAGCGGTCGAAAGCCACCTGCGAGACGCCAGCGGCCTTAGCACGCGTAGCGACCAGCTGGCCAACCTTAGTGGCCGCGTCGATGTTGCCAGTGGCGCCATCACGCAGTTCTTTATCCAAAGTCGAGGCGCTTGCCAGGACTTTGTTGCCGTCGGCCGAAATGACCTGGGCGTAGATGTGCTGCGAAGAGCGGAACACGCAGAGACGCACGACTTCGAGTTCGTGCATTTTCAGGCGTGCTTTGCGAGCGCGACGCAGTCGAGTAACTTTTTTGTCGGTCATTTGCTATGCCCTACTTCTTCTTGGCTTCTTTACGACGGACGACTTCGTCCGCGTAGCGCACACCTTTGCCTTTGTACGGCTCTGGTGGACGGAAGTCGCGGATCTCGGCGGCCACTTGACCTACCAGCTGCTTGTCGATGCCCTTGATCAGGATATCGGTCTGGCTAGGAGTCTCAGCGGTGATGCCTTCCGGCAGTTCGTAATCCACTGGGTGCGAGAAGCCAAGAGCCAGGTTCAGCACCTGACCTTTTGCTTGCGCTTTGTAACCAACACCGACCAGCTGGAGCTTGCGCTCGAAGCCTTGGCTTACGCCCTGGACCATGTTGTTTACCAACGCACGAGTGGTACCGGCCATTGCGCGAGTCTGTTGATCGCCATTGCGAGCAGCAAAACGCAGCTCACCAGCTTCTTCAACGACTTCAACGGACGAATGGACGTTCAGTTCAAGAGTACCCTTGGCACCCTTCACCGAAAGCTGTTGGCCTGCGAATTTTACTTCGACACCGGCTGGCAGCTTAACGGGGTTCTTAGCGACGCGAGACATGCTTATCCCCCCTTAGAACACAGTGCAAAGAACTTCGCCGCCGACACCGGCAGCGCGCGCAGCACGATCAGTCATCACACCTTTGTTGGTGGAGACGATAGACACACCGAGACCACCACGTACCTTTGGCAGATCTTCGACGGACTTGTACTGACGCAGGCCTGGACGGCTAACGCGCTTCACTTCTTCGATGACCGGACGGCCTTCGAAGTATTTCAGCTCGATGGACAGCAGCGGCTTGGTTTCGCTGCTGATCTGATAACCCGCGATGTAACCTTCGTCCTTCAGGACTTTTGCTACAGCCACCTTCAACGTGGAAGACGGCATGCTTACGACGGACTTTTCAGCCATCTGGGCATTACGGATTCGAGTTAGCATGTCCGCTAACGGGTCCTGCATACTCATGGGCTAGACGCTCCTAATACAGAAAAATTAGCCTTGCGGCTACTACTTGTCGCCGAGGAATTCCGGGCGTAAAAAACACGGGCTCAGGCGAGCCGGTCATTCTAGACACACCCCAGAAATGAATCAAGCCCCAAAAGGGGCTTGATTCAAGTTCAAGGCCACCGATGGTCAGGTTCTTGCGACCCCGACCATCAAGGCTTTGACAGCAATTACCAGCTGGCTTTAACCAGGCCTGGTACGTCACCACGCATTGCCGCTTCACGCAGTTTGTTACGGCCGAGGCCGAACTTGCGGTAAACGCCGTGCGGACGACCGGTCAGACGGCAACGGTTACGCATGCGCGAGGCGCTTGCGTCACGCGGTTGCTTCTGCAGAGCTACGGTAGCTTCCCAACGCGCTTCTGGACTTGCGTTCAGATCGACGATGATAGCTTTCAGCGCTGCACGCTTGACGGCGTATTTAGCAACGGTGAGCTGACGCTTCAGCTCACGGTTTTTCATGCTCTTCTTGGCCATTTTCCTACTCCAATCAGTTGCGGAACGGGAATTTGAAAGCACGCAGCAGAGCGCGGCCTTCGTCATCGTTCTTAGCAGTGGTGGTCAGGGTAATGTCCAGACCGCGGAGAGCATCGATCTTGTCGTAGTCGATTTCCGGGAAAATGATCTGCTCTTTCACGCCCATGCTGTAGTTGCCACGACCATCAAAGGACTTGGCATTCAGGCCGCGGAAGTCGCGAACCCGAGGCAGGGAGATCGACAGCAGACGATCCAGGAACTCGTACATACGCTCACGGCGCAGGGTCACTTTGACGCCGATCGGCCAACCTTCACGGACTTTAAAGCCAGCGATGGATTTGCGAGCGTAGGTCACAACGACTTTCTGGCCGGTGATCTTTTCCAGGTCAGCAACAGCGTGCTCGATGACTTTTTTGTCGCCGATCGCTTCGCCCAGACCCATGTTCAGGGTGATCTTGGTAACGCGCGGAACTTCCATCACGTTCGAAAGCTTAAGTTCTTCCTTAAGTTTCGGAGCGATTTCCTTCCGGTAAATCTCTTTTAGTCGTGCCATGGTCTTCTACCTAGCAGTGTTCAAGCATCAACCGCTTTTTGGGTCGACTTGAAGACACGAATTTTCTTACCGTCTTCTACTTTGAAACCAACGCGGTCAGCCTTGTTGGTTTCGCCGTTGAAGATGGCGACGTTGGAAGCGTGCAGTGGCGCTTCTTTCTCGACGATACCGCCCTGTACGCCCGACATCGGGTTAGGCTTGGTATGACGCTTGACCAGGTTCAGACCACCAACAACCAGACGGTTGTCAGCAAGAACCTTCAGCACCTTACCGCGCTTACCTTTGTCTTTGCCGGCGATCACGATGATCTCGTCGTCACGACGAATCTTTTGCATGTCGGATCTCCTTACAGCACTTCTGGGGCGAGCGAGACGATCTTCATGAACTTCTCAGTACGAAGTTCACGGGTCACTGGCCCAAAGATACGGGTGCCGATCGGCTCTTGCTTGTTGTTCAGAAGAACAGCAGCGTTGCCATCAAAGCGGATAATGGAGCCATCAGCACGA
The DNA here is from genome assembly GCF_900115915.1 of Pseudomonas sp. NFIX49. Lineage (NCBI taxonomy): Bacteria > Pseudomonadati > Pseudomonadota > Gammaproteobacteria > Pseudomonadales > Pseudomonadaceae > Pseudomonas > Pseudomonas sp. NFIX49. Next base: position 306,637 of record NZ_FOYE01000010.1, read on the forward strand.
CGTACGCCGTGACGAGTGCGGACTACAACAGCAGTCATCACTTGGCCTTTTTTCACCTTACCGCGAGGAATTGCTTCCTTCACGGTAACTTTGATGATGTCACCGATACCAGCGTAACGACGATGGGAGCCACCCAGCACCTTGATGCACATAACACGGCGAGCGCCGCTGTTATCGGCCACATCGAGCATGGATTGAGTCTGAATCATATAATTTCTCCGACCCCTAGCCCTTAGACTTCCACAGCGCGTTCGAGAACATCAACCAGCGCCCAAGACTTGGTCTTGGCCATCGGACGAGTTTCACGAATAGTGACTTTGTCGCCGATGTGGCACTGATTGGTTTCGTCGTGCGCGTGCAGCTTAGTCGAACGCTTAACGTATTTACCGTAGATCGGGTGCTTAACGCGACGCTCGATCAGAACGGTGATGGTTTTGTCCATCTTGTCGCTGACAACACGGCCAGTCAGCGTACGGACAGTTTTTTCGGCTTCAGCCATGATCACTTACCTGCCTGCTGGTTGAGCACAGTCTTCACGCGAGCGATGTCACGCTTAACTTGCGAGAGCAGATGAGACTGCCCCAACTGGCCAGTTGCTTTCTGCATACGCAGATTGAACTGGTCGCGCAGCAAGCCGAGCAGTTGCTCGTTCAGCTGCTGTGCGGATTTTTCACGAAGTTCATTCGCTTTCATCACATCACCGTCCGTTTAACAAAGGAGGTGGCGAGCGGCAGCTTTGCAGCAGCCAGGGCGAAAGCCTCACGCGCCAGCTCTTCAGAAACACCCTCGATTTCATACAGGACTTTGCCTGGCTGAATCTGGGCAACCCAGTACTCCACGTTACCCTTACCTTTACCCATACGAACCTCGAGAGGCTTCTTGGAGATCGGCTTGTCCGGGAATACACGGATCCAGATCTTGCCGCCACGTTTTACGTGACGGGTCAGTGCACGACGCGCTGACTCGATCTGACGAGCGGTGAGACGACCACGAGCTACAGACTTCAGCGCGAACTCGCCGAAGCTGACTTTGCTACCGCGCAGTGCCAGACCACGGTTGTGGCCGGTCATCTGCTTACGGAACTTCGTACGCTTAGGTTGCAACATTTGGCGTACCCCTTACTTAGCAGCTTTTTTACGAGGCGCTGGTGCTTGTGGCTTCAGCTCTTCTTGGCGACCACCAATTACTTCGCCTTTGAAGATCCAAACCTTTACACCGATCACACCGTAAGTGGTGTGAGCTTCGTAGTTGGCATAGTCGATGTCGGCACGCAGGGTGTGCAGTGGCACACGACCTTCGCGATACCATTCAGTACGTGCGATTTCAGCACCGCCGAGACGACCGCTCACTTGGATTTTGATGCCTTTGGCACCAATGCGCATGGCGTTCTGTACAGCGCGCTTCATGGCGCGACGGAACATTACACGACGCTCCAGCTGCTGAGCTACGCTCTGCGCAACCAGCATACCGTCGAGCTCCGGCTTGCGGATCTCTTCGATATTGATGTGCACAGGCACACCCATTTGCTTGGTCAGGTCCTGACGCAGTTTCTCAACATCTTCACCTTTCTTCCCGATAACAATACCTGGACGAGCGGTGTGGATGGTGATGCGTGCAGTTTGAGCCGGACGATGGATATCGATACGGCTTACGGACGCGCTTTTTAGTTTGTCTTGGAGGTATTCACGCACCTTCAGATCAGCGAACAAGTAGTCCGCATAAGTCCGACCGTCTGCGTACCAGACGGAGGTGTGCTCCTTGACGATTCCCAGGCGAATGCCAATGGGATGTACTTTCTGACCCATCTCTTCGACTCCGTTACTTGTCAGCAACCTTGACAGTGATATGGCAAGACCGCTTGACGATGCGATCAGCACGGCCTTTGGCACGTGGCATGATGCGCTTCAGCGAACGCCCTTCGTTGACGAAAACGGTGCTGACCTTCAGGTCATCAACGTCTGCGCCTTCGTTATGCTCGGCGTTGGCTACGGCCGACTCCAGCACTTTTTTCATGATCTCGGCGGCTTTCTTACTGCTGAAAGCCAACAGGTTGAGCGCTTCGCCCACCTTCTTCCCGCGGATCTGGTCGGCGACCAAGCGGGCTTTCTGGGCGGAGATTCGAGCGCCCGACAACTTAGCGGCTACTTCCATTTCCTTACCCCTTAACGCTTGGCTTTCTTGTCTGCCACGTGCCCGCGATAGTTGCGGGTACCGGCGAACTCGCCCAGTTTGTGGCCGACCATGTCTTCGTTAACGAGAACTGGGACGTGCTGACGACCGTTGTGTACTGCGATGGTCAGACCGACCATTTGTGGCAGGATCATCGAACGACGCGACCAAGTCTTAATTGGTTTGCGATCGTTCTTTTCCGCCGCCACTTCGATCTTCTTCAGTAGGTGAAGATCAATAAAAGGACCTTTTTTCAGAGAACGTGGCACTGTCGTATCCCTCTATTTACTTGCGACGACGGACGATCATTTTGTCGGTACGCTTATTACCACGAGTCTTCGCGCCCTTAGTCGGGAAGCCCCATGGCGATACCGGATGACGACCACCAGAGGTACGACCTTCACCACCACCATGTGGGTGGTCAACCGGGTTCATGGCAACACCACGAACGGTTGGGCGAACGCCACGCCAGCGCTTGGCACCAGCTTTACCCAGCGAACGCAGGCTGTGCTCGGAGTTCGAGACTTCGCCCAGGGTCGCACGGCACTCAGCCAGTACTTTACGCATTTCACCCGAACGCAGACGCAGGGTCACGTAAACGCCTTCACGAGCGATCAGCTGAGCCGAAGCGCCAGCGGAACGAGCGATTTGCGCGCCTTTACCTGGCTTCAGTTCGATGCCGTGTACGGTGCTACCAACTGGAATGTTGCGCAGTTGCAGAGCGTTGCCCGGCTTGATCGGTGCCAGAGCACCTGCGATCAGCTGGTCGCCAGCGCTCACGCCTTTAGGGGCGATGATGTAGCGACGCTCGCCATCTGCGTACAGCAGCAGAGCGATGTGAGCAGTACGGTTTGGATCGTATTCGATACGCTCGACAGTGGCAGCGATGCCATCCTTGTCGTTGCGACGGAAGTCGACCAGACGATAATGCTGCTTATGACCACCACCGATGTGACGAGTGGTAATACGGCCATTGTTGTTACGACCACCAGACTTCGATTTTTTCTCGAGCAGCGGTGCGTGAGGAGCGCCTTTATGCAGCTCCTGGTTGACCACCTTGACCACAAAACGGCGGCCAGGGGAAGTCGGTTTGCATTTAACGATTGCCATGATGCACCCCTTCCTTACTCAGCACTGCTGCTGAAATCGAGATCTTGGCCTGGCTGAAGGGAGATAACTGCCTTCTTCCAGTCATTACGCTTGCCCAGACCGCGAGCGGTGCGCTTGCTCTTACCCAGAACATTCAGGGTAGTAACACGCTCAACTTTCACGCTGAACAGGCTTTCGACGGCCTTCTTGATTTCCAGCTTGGTTGCATCAGTAGCAACCTTGAAAACGAACTGGCCTTTCTTGTCTGCCAGAACCGTAGCCTTCTCGGAAACGTGCGGGCCAAGCAGAACTTTAAATACGCGTTCCTGGTTCATCCCAGCAGCTCCTCGAATTTCTTCACGGCCGACACGGTGATCAACACCTTGTCGTATGCGATCAGACTAACTGGATCGGAACCTTGCACGTCACGTACATCAACGTGTGGCAGGTTGCGAGCAGCCAGGTACAGGTTCTGATCAACAGCGTCCGACACGATCAGAACATCGGTCAGGCTCATGTTGTTCAGTTTGCCCAGCAGGTCTTTGGTTTTCGGAGTTTCAACTGCGAAGTCCTGAACCACGACCAGACGATCAGTACGCACCAGCTCAGCAAGGATGGAACGCATTGCTGCGCGATACATCTTCTTGTTCAGCTTCTGGGAGTGATCCTGTGGACGAGCTGCAAAGGTGGTGCCGCCGCCGCGCCAGATTGGGCTGCGAATAGTACCGGCACGAGCACGGCCAGTACCTTTCTGACGCCATGGGCGCTTGCCGCCACCACGAACGTCGGAACGGGTCTTCTGCTGCTTGCTACCCTGACGGCCGCCAGCCATGTAGGCCACGACTGCTTGGTGAACCAGCGTCTCGTTGAACTCGCCGCCAAATGTCAGTTCGGAAACTTCGATCGCTTGAGCGTCATTTACATTTAATTGCATGTCAGCTTCCCCTTAACCGCGAGCCTTGGCTGCCGGACGTACAACCAGGTTGCCGCCAGTAGCGCCAGGTACAGCGCCCTTGACCAACAACAGATTGCGTTCAGCGTCCACGCGCACTACTTCCAGGGACTGCACGGTCACGCGCTCAGCGCCCATATGACCGGACATTTTTTTGCCCTTGAATACACGACCAGGAGTCTGGCACTGGCCGATAGAGCCTGGGACGCGGTGGGATACGGAGTTACCGTGGGTGTTATCTTGCCCGCGGAAGTTCCAACGCTTGATCGTACCCTGGAAGCCTTTACCTTTGGACTGACCGGTTACATCAACCAGTTGACCAGCAGCGAAGATTTCAGCGTTGATCAGATCGCCGGCCTGGTACTCGCCTTCTTCAAGACGGAATTCCATTACGGTACGACCAGCGGCAACGTTCGCCTTGGCGAAGTGGCCAGCTTGAGCAGCTGTAACACGGGAAGCACGACGCTCGCCGACAGTGACTTGCACTGCACGATAGCCATCGGTTTCTTCAGTTTTGAACTGGGTGACGCGATTCGGCTCGATCTCAATGACCGTGACCGGAATGGAGACACCTTCTTCGGTGAAAATACGGGTCATACCCGCTTTACGACCGACTACACCAATAGTCATGTTGTAAACCTCATGAGTGTACGGGGCTTTCACCCGCTATGGCCGCCCATTTCAGAGCGTTACACGACCAAGACCGAGTCTTAGCCGAGGCTGATCTGCACTTCCACACCGGCCGCAAGATCAAGCTTCATAAGTGCATCAACGGTTTTATCCGTTGGCTGAACGATGTCCAGAACGCGCTTATGAGTGCGGATTTCGTACTGGTCACGCGCGTCTTTGTTGACGTGCGGGGAAACCAGAACGGTGAACCGCTCTTTACGGGTAGGCAGTGGAATTGGACCACGCACTTGAGCACCAGTACGTTTCGCGGTTTCCACGATTTCCTGGGTTGATTGGTCGATCAGGCGATGGTCAAAAGCCTTCAACCTGATACGGATTTGCTGATTTTGCATTGGATTTCAGACTCCGGCTGCTATTCCCACCGGGCGCAATACGCCCGTTAAAAGGAGGCGCAATTCTATAGACGCCCCAGATAGGTGTCAACCCAATAAAAAAGCCCCCGCTAAGCGGGGGCTTTTTCAACTCATCAGAGCTGACTCAATAAAGAGATCACTCGATGATTTTAGCTACGACGCCAGCACCAACGGTACGGCCGCCTTCACGGATTGCGAAACGCAGACCGTCTTCCATCGCGATGGTTTTGATCAGGGTAACAGTCATTTGAATGTTGTCACCTGGCATTACCATTTCAACGCCTTCTGGCAGCTCGCAGTTACCAGTCACGTCAGTAGTACGGAAGTAGAACTGTGGACGGTAGCCTTTGAAGAACGGAGTGTGACGGCCGCCTTCTTCCTTGCTCAGAACGTAAACTTCTGCGGTGAACTTGGTGTGCGGCTTAACCGAACCCGGCTTAACCAGAACCTGACCACGCTCAACGTCGTCACGCTTGGTACCACGCAGCAGA